>CAWIVY010000012.1:0-170291 GCA_963839615.1 uncultured Solirubrobacteraceae bacterium | reverse complement strand
GGGTCCGCGCGCAGCTTCGCCCGCGTGAAGCACTCGATCACCCCGACCGTGCGGCCGCGCACGATCAGCGGCAGCGCGATCGCGCCGCGCAGCCCGGCAGCGGTGGCGTTGCTGCGACGCAGGAACTCCTCGGCGCGCTCGACGTTGTCGAGCCAGACGGGCTCGGCAGTCTGCAGCGTCTTGCCGGCAAGGCCGCGGCCGGGCATGAGCGACAGCGCGGCGCTCGCCCGCGCGAACCTGCCGGTGACGTCGGAATCGGCCTGCCAGTGGTGGCGCATCCGCACGTGGCCGTCGTCCTCGAGCATCCAGAGCGCGCCGAAGTCCCAGCCGAGTGCCCGCGTGAGCGCCTCGACGATCAGCGAAGGCGTCTCAGCCGCGGTGTGCTCCCCTGCCAGGACTGCCGTCACCGCGAGCTGGGCGGCCTGGTGGCGCACGAGCCGATCGCGCTCGGTCAGGTCGCGGATGACGGCCGTGACGACGCGCGTCTCACCTTCGCCCAGCGTTCCGAGCGCGATCTCCATCGGGATCTCCCAGCCCTCCGCGTGCAGCGCGGGAACCTGGAGCGTCGACCCGACGAGCCGGCTCTGGCCCGTCGCGGCGAAGCGCATGTACCCGGCGCGATGCGCTTCGCGGAAGCGCTCGGGCACGAGCATCGACAGCTGCTCGCCGACCATCGCCTCGACCGGATGGCCGAACAACCGGGAGGCCGCTGCGTTGGCGAACACGATCCGCTCGTGGGCGTCCCCGGCGAGGATCGCATCGCTGGCCGTCTCGGCGAGCCGGCGGTACTCGGATTCACGCAGCGGCGGGGGCCGCGGCTGTGCCGCACTGGTCGCCATCGAACGCAACAATAGTCACATGACGGCGCGGTGCTCAGCCGCGCGCGCTCTGCAGCCGCTCCTCGAGCCCGTCGAGCTGCGCCTGCAGCTCGTCCGGCAGCCGCTCACCGAACTTGGCGTAGAACTCGCGGATCGGGCCGATCTCCAGCAGCCACTCGGCGGGATCGACCCGCAGCAGCTCGGCGAGATCCTGCTCGCTGAGTGAGAGCCCGCCCGTGTTCAGGCCGCCCGGGGTGGGCACGCGGCCGATCGCGGTGTCCTCGGCCTCGACCGCCTCGTCGCAGCGGCGGAAGATCCACTCGAGGACGCGCGCGTTCTCGCCGAAGCCCGGCCACAGCCAGCGCCCGTCGCTCGGGTCCTTGCGGAACCAGTTGACGTAGAAGATGCGCGGCAGCACCGCGCCCTCGCGGCGGCCGATCTCGAGCCAGTGCGCGAAGTAGTCGGCCATGTGGTAGCCGCAGAACGGCAGCATCGCGAACGGGTCGCGGCGCAGCTTGCCGATCGCGAACTCCGCGGCAGCGGTCGTCTCGGAGCCCATGATCGAGCCGAGGAAGACGCCGTGCTCCCAGTCGAACGCCTCGTGGACCAGCGGCACCACGGTCGAGCGCCGGCCGCCGAACAGCATCGCGTCGATCGGCACGCCCTTGGGGTCCTCCCACTCCGGCGCGATCGCGGGATCCTGCGCGGCCGGCATCGTGAAGCGCGCGTTCGGGTGCGCCGCAGGCGTGCCCGACTCGGGCGTCCACTCGTTGCCGTGCCAGTCGATCGCGTGCGCCGGGGGCTCCTTCGTCATCCCCTCCCACCAGACGTCGCCGTCGTCGGTCTTCGCGCAGTTCGTGAAGATCGAGTTCTCGCGGATCGCCGCCATCGCGTTGGGATTGGTGTCCTCCCCCGTCCCGGGCGCCACGCCGAAGAACCCGGCCTCCGGGTTGATCGCGTAGAGCCGGCCGTCGTCGCCGAACTTCATCCAGGCGATGTCGTCGCCGATCGTCTCGACCTTCCAGTCCTCGATCGCGGGGACCAGCATCGCGAGGTTGGTCTTGCCGCACGCGCTCGGGAAGGCGCCGGTGACGTACTTCACCGTGCCCTCGGGCGACGTGAGCTTGAGGATCAGCATGTGCTCGGCCATCCAGCCCTCGTCGCGCGCCATCACCGAGGCGATCCGCAGCGCGAAGCACTTCTTGCCCAGCAGTGCGTTGCCGCCGTAGCCCGAGCCGTAGGACCAGATCTGGCGCGTCTCCGGGAAGTGCACGATGTACTTGTCGTCGTTGCACGGCCACGCGCCGCTCTTCTCGCCCTCGGCCAGCGGCGCGCCGACCGTGTGCATGCAGGGGACGAAGTCGCCGTCGTCGGCGAGGCAATCCAGCGCGGGCCGGCCCATCCGGGTCATGATCCGCATCGACACCGCGGCATACGCCGAGTCGGTCAGCTGCACGCCGATCTCGGAGATCGGCGAGCCGAGCGGGCCCATCGAGAACGGCACGACGTAGAGCGTGCGGCCGCGCATGCAGCCGCTGAACTTCTCGCGCAGCAGCGCGCGCATCTCGGCCGGGTCGCGCCAGTGGTTGGTCGGGCCGGCGTCGTCCTCGGACTCCGAGCAGATGAACGTGCGGTCCTCGACCCGCGCGACGTCCCCGGGGTCCGAGCGCGCGAGATACGAGTTGGGGCGCTTGGCGTCGGAGAGCCGCTCGAAGGTGCCGCCGTCGACGAGCGCGCGGCACAGCCGGTCGTACTCCTCGGCCGAGCCGTCACACCAGTGGACGTCGTCGGGCTCGCACAGCGTCACCGCCTCGTCGACCCACTCCAGGAGCCGTTTGTGGGTGGTTGGGACAGTGGTTTCGGTGGCCATCCAGGGGACCCTACTCCCTGAATCGAAAGCAGCGGGTCAGTCGCCGGGGAGGCGCCGTGGCACCAGCACGAGACGCTTGAACTCCGCCACGAGCACGCCGTCCTGGTTGAGCACGCGGGTGTGCACGCGGACCGTGCCGCGGTCGGGCTTGGACTGCGATTCGCGCACCTCGAGCACCTCGGACTCGCAGAACAGCGTGTCGCCGTGGAACACCGGTGCGGGGTGCTTGAGCTCCTCGGTGGCGAGGTTCGCGATCGCCTTGCCCGAGACGTCGGACACGCTCATGCCGAGCGCGAGCGAGTAGACCAGCGGCCCGACGACGACGTTGCGCCCCTGCTGGGACTCCCGCGCGTAGACGTCGTTGATGTGCAGCGGATGGTGGTTCATCGTGATCAGGCAGAACAGGTGGTCGTCGGCCTCGGTCACGGTCTTTGCCGGCCAGTGCTTGTAGACCGCCCCGACCTCGAACTCCTCGAGGAAGCGGCCGTAGGGGTGGGCGCCGCTCGCCTCGCGGGCGGCCTGGTCGGTCTCGACGCTGCGGTTGGTCTCGGAGCTCATATGCCCCGGATCCTGCCACCTCGGCGATGTGCGGCGCGACGCTTCGCCGCGCCCCCTCCTTCTTCCTCCTCCCTCCCCTTATCGCTCTTGCGCTTGTCGAACACGCCGTTGTTGTTGAACTGGAACGTATCCGCCGGGCCTTCAGCTTCTTGCCCTGCAGGTGCGCTTGACCTTGATCGTGTACGCCTTGTTGCGGCGGTGGCGCGGCGCGAACTTCTTGAGGTCCGTGCGCAGCGCCACGCGCGCCTTCCCCTCGGTGACCCCGGCGCACTTGCCCTTGCACGCGACCGGGTGCTTCTTCGGCAACCGCACCTTGAACCCGTGGCCGCGCGGCGCCTTGACCTTGAGCGTGCCCTCGCAGCCGCCGGTGCCCGCCGTGCAGCTGAGCGTCCAGAAGAGCCGGAAGTCGAGGTCGATCTCGTCCTCGACGAGCAGCGTCTGAACCTTGCCGCGCACGACGGCCTCGAACCCCAGGCACTTGCAGGGCTCCGCCGGCGGCGGAGGCGGCGGAGGCGGTGGCGGCGGAGGCGGCGGAACCCCCGCACCCTCGACGACGGCCTCCGGGAGCTCGTCGGGGATCGCGAGCAGCTTCAGGAAGCGCGGGTTCCCGAGCAGGTCGTAGACGCCGAGGAACGCTGCGGCTGCCGAAGAAGCCCTCGTCCCCGACGACGCCGATCCTGTCGCCGTCGCGCTAGCGCCATTGACGGTGATGTCGGTGCCCGTGGCCCCGAGGGACGGGTCGTCAGCCGCCCGTCGCTGCTGAACGAGGGTCGAGCCCGGCCGCGTCGGTGACCATCAGGCCGAGCGAGTCGTTCCCGCCCGTGCGCGCGGAGCCCGCGGTGAGCAGCTTGCCGTTCGGGAGCACGGCGCCCGCGCCGACCATGTAGAAGGTCGACGTGTCGTCGAAGCGCATGTCCGTGAGATCACAGGAGCCCGGCGCGAGCGCCGGCGTGAAGCACTTGGTGACCGTGCGGTTGCTCAGCCCGCTCCCGGCCAGCACGAGCTCCCCGCCGAGCATGCTGCCGCTTCGGAACGCGTCGTTGTTGCCGCCGTAGTCGACGATCACCGGAGAACCGATCGGCGCGAGGTCGGTCCCACGTGCAGCACCGCCGCATCGCGCGGCGACGTCAGCACGTCGCCCTCCTGGCCGAAGCGAAATAGCCGCCGCTGCCGTCCGGAGTGACCCCGAAGAACGTGTCGTTGCGCGCCATGTCGCCGAGCTCGAACGTGCGCTGGTTGAGCACCTGGCAGGTGTCGCTGAGGATCACGAGGAACGCGAGCCCGGGGGTCCCGAAGGCATTGCCGCCGATCACCGAGCTCGTACCCGGGCCCGGCGCCATGAACGCCGGCTGGCCGAAGAACGGCAGGTCGAGCAGCTTCGTGCCGGACGGATCGCAGTGGTTGGTCAGCTGCCCGGTGGCGCCGTTGATCGACGCGGCGAACAGCCCCGGGGGCTCGAACTGCATCCCCGTCGCGATCACGCGATCCGGAACACTCGCCGCGCCTTGCGCAAGTCGCTGTGCCCGGTGCCGCGGCGCGCCGTACGGCGCATGAACCTGACGATCTCGTCGTCGCCGGTACAGCCGATCAGCGGGTCGAAGATGCCGTCGGAGCGCGCCTGGCCGCCGACGAAGAGCGAGCCGCACGGGGCGCCACCAGATCCTGCACGGAGCGGTCGACCGCCACGGCAGGCTCGGCGAGCAGGGCGAGCGCGGCGACTGCGAGGAAGACAGATCTGCGCGGCACGGCGGCTCCTTTCGCCGGCGACCTCTCGCATGGCCGACCGTACCGATCCTACGCCCCGCGTCCGTCGATCGCTAGGGTCGCGCTCACATGCGCAATCCCCGCGACTTCGCCAAGCCGCTCGCCGCCGGCGCCCCCGATCCGCTGCCCGAGATCCCGGTAACCCCCTCGCGGATGATCCACTTCTTCGACCCGTCGAACGAGAAGATGGCCGCCAAGCTGCCCGGCATCGCGGCCACGACCGACATCCTGCTCGGCAACCTCGAGGACGCGGTGCCCGCCGACCGCAAGCAGGCCGCGCGCGACGGGCTCGTCAAGATCGGCCGCGAGGTCGACCTCGGCGGCACCGCGCTGTGGACGCGCGTGAACTCGCTCGACTCGCCCTGGGTGCTCGACGACCTGACGGTGCTCGTCGGCGAGATCGGCGACCGGCTCGACGTGATCATGGTCCCGAAGGTAGAGGGCGCGTGGGACATCCACTACGTCGATCGGCTGCTGGCCCAGCTGGAGGCCAGGCACTCGCTCGCCAGGCCGATCCTCGTGCACGCGATCCTCGAGACCGCGCTCGGCGTCGTCAACGTGGAGGAGATCGCCGCCGCCTCGCCGCGGATGCAGGGGATGAGCTTCGGCCCGGCCGACCTCGCCGCATCGCGGCGCATGAAGACCACGCGCGTCGGCGGCGGCCACCCGGGCTACGTCGTGCTCGCCGACCCCGATCCGGAGCGGCCGGACGCGCCGCGGGTCAGCGCGCAGCAGGATCTCTGGCACTACTCGATCGGGCGCATGGTCGACGCCTGCGCGGCGACCGGCATCCTCCCCTTCTACGGCCCGTTCGGCGACATCGCCGACATCGCCGGCTGCGAGGCGCAGTTCCGCGCGGCGTTCCTCATGGGCTGCGTCGGCGCCTGGTCGCTGCACCCGCGCCAGATCGAGATCGCCAAGCGCGTCTTCTCGCCCGATCCCGAGGAGGTGCGCTTCGCGATGAAGGTGATCGAGGCGATCCCCGACGGCCGCGGCGTGCACATGCTCGACGGCAAGATGCAGGACGACGCAACCTGGAAGCAGTGCAAGGTGATGGTCGGGCTGGCGGAGATGCTGGCCGAGAAGGACCCCGAGCTCAAACAGGCCTACGGCCTCTAGCGCAGCCGGGCGAACTCCCGCGGGCAGGTCTGCTCCGGGTCGCCCATGCCCGAGCCGGGCGAGTAGAGGAAGCAGCTCACGTAGCGGAACTGCCCGTGGTAGGACCTCGGGATCCGCACCCTCGCCCGCGCGACGTAGCGGCCCGCGCGCACGCGGCGGGTCTCCCTCTCGGCGCGGAACGGCGCGCGCACGCTCTGGCACGTGCCGTCCCCGTCGCGCTTGCACGGGCCGACGTAGAAGCGGGTCGGCGCGGAGAGCTCCACGTCGCGCGGCACCGTATAGGTCTGCTTCAGGCGGAGCACGCGGCTGCCGCGCTGCTTGAAGGAGAGCGTGAACGCCGGCAGCACGAACGCGTCGTCGGGCGGGCTCAGCACGTCCGGGTCGGGCGCGACGCCGAGCAGCCGCACGCGCACGTGGTTGTTGCGGCGAAGCCGGCGCGAGAACGAGTACGTGCCGTCCGCGGCGGTGTCGGTGAGCCCTCTGCTGCGCCAGCGGCCGTCGAACGGATGCCGCCGGAGCTCGAGCGAGACGGTGCGCCCCGCGAGCGGCACGCCCGCCTCGGTCACGCGCCCGCCGATCGCGGTCGGGTCGCCCAGCCGCACGCCGCCGGCGGGCGTGACGGTGAGCGAGACCTCGGCGGCCGCGGCGGGCGCCGCCGGCAGAAACAGCAGAGCCAGGGCCATCAGCGCCGTGCGGAAGCTCACGCCGCGAGCGTAGCCCAATGAATTGGTTAGTGCCCTGACCCGCGGGGGCATCCGAGAGGGATCATGACCGCGCACCTCTCGGACCCGTTCACGGCCGCCTCCATCGTCGAACCGATCGTCCGCCGGCTGGGCGAGCGCACCTGCGTCATCAACATCGGCACCGAGCTTCGCCATGTGGAGCTGCCGGTCGTCGACGAGGTGGTCAGAAGCGCGATGCAGGACGACTGCCAGGACCTCGTCTTCGACCTCACGTTCCTGCGCCGCTACGAGACGTTCGCGCTGGTGCGGCTCGCGCGCGAGTGGGACCGGCTGGCCGGCGCGGGCTGCGCGATCCACGTAGCTGCGCGCGAGGCGCGCGTGGTGGCGGACCTCAAGCGGCTCGTCGGCAGCGTCGGCTGGGACCTCCACCCGTCGACGACGCACGCGCTCCGCGCGCTGCTCTCCGCGCCGATCGACTGACGCCGTACGCCGCGCGACCCGGCTAGGGTCCGCGCACCGATGAGGTTCTTCGAATACGAATCGCGCCAGATCGTGCGCAAGGCCGGCATCCCCGTCTCCGCCCACGGCTTCGCGGCGACGGCGGCCGAGGCGCGGCGGATCGCGGAGGAGATCGGCGCCCCGACCGTGATCAAGTCCCAGGTGCTCAGCGGCGGCCGCATGAAGGCAGGCGGCGTCAGGTTCGCCGACACGCCGCAGGAGGCCGAGGAGCACGCCGAGGCGATCCTCGAGCTCGAGATCGGCGGCCAGATGCCACGCGGCGTGCTGGTCGACTCGCGCGTCGCCGTCAAGCAGGAGTACTACGCCGCCGTGACCTGGGACGGGAACCGCAAGCTCCCCGTGCTGATCTTCTCCGACATGGGCGGGATCGACATCGAGGAGATCGCCGAGATCCATCCCGAGCACATCGGGCGCGCGCACTTCTCGACGCTGCGGCCTTTCTCGGACTTCGAGGCCAAGCAGGTGATCGCCTCGGTCGGCGTCACCGGCAAGGCGCTGAACCGCCTGACCCCGATCCTCGCGCGGCTCGCGCGGCTGTTCGGCGAGTACGACATGGTGCTCGCGGAGATCAACCCGCTCGCCGAGCTCGAGGACGGCGCGTTCGTCGCCGTCGACGCGCACATGGACATGGAGAACGAGGCGCGCCCGCGCCAGCAGGCGCTGCTGCGCGAGCTCGGCGTCGGCGACGAGGAGACCCGCCAGGCACGCGAGGCGACCCCCTTCGAGCTGGCCGGCGAGGAGGTCGACGCGCAGGATCACCGCGGCGTCGCCGGCAACGTGACCGAGTTCGACGGCGACCTCGGGCTGGTGATCGGCGCCGGCGGCGGCTCGCTGACGCTCTTCGACGCCGTGCGCGCGCACGGCGGGCGGCCGGCCAACTACTGCGAGATCGGCGGCAACCCGTCGGTCGCGAAGACGTGCGGGCTGGCCAAGCTGGTGCTCTCCAAGCCGGGCGTCGAGAAGATCGCGGTGATGATGTCGATCGTCTCCAACACGCGCGTCGACATCGTCGCGCGCGGCGTCATCAAGGCATGCATCGAGCTGGGCCACGACCCGGCCGAGAAGATCGCGATCTTCCGCATCCCCGGCGCGTGGGAGGAGGAGGGCTTCAAGATCCTCGAGCGCTACGGCGTGCCCTACGCGGATCGCAGCGTGTCCCTCAACGAGGCCGCGCGGCGGGCCGTCGAGGGGGCTCGCGCATGAGCATCCTGATCGACGCCGAGACGACGTTCATCGTCCAGGGCATCACGGGGCGCGAGGCCGTCAACCTCACCCGCGAGTGCCTCGACTACGGCGCCGGCGCGAAGGTCGTCGGCGGCGTCACGCCGGGGCGCTACGGCCGCGACGTCCACGGCGTGCCCGTGTTCGACACGGTCGCCCAGGCCGTCGCGCACCACGGCGCCCCGATCGACGGCTCGGTCGTGACGGTGCCGCCCGCGTTCACGAAGGACGCCGTGTTCGAGGCGATCGAGAACGGCGTCCGCATCGTGGTGATCGTGACGGAGCGGATCCCGCGCGCCGACGTCGCCGAGATGGTCGAACTGGCCGCGCTCCACGAGGCGCGGATCATCGGCCCCAACTGCCTCGGGATCATCGTCCCCGACGTGATCAAGATGGGCGGCATCGGCGGCCCGGCCCGCAACGCGCGCCAGGCCTACTCCGCCGGCCCCGTCGGCGTGATCAGCCGCTCGGGCGGCATGACGACCGAGATGTCCTCGACGCTGACCGCAGCCGGGCTGGGCCAGTCGACGGCGGTGTCGATCGGCGGCGACGCGATCATCGGCTCGACCTACGCGGAGCTGATGCCGCTGTTCGAGGCCGACCCCGAGACGAAGGCGATCGTGATCTACACCGAGCCGGGCGGGCGGATGGAGGCGCAGCTGGCGGAGTACGGGCCAACGCTGCCGGTGATCGCGTTCATGGCGGGGCGCTTCATGGATGAGATGCCGGGCATGTCGTTCGGGCACGCCGGCACGATCGTCGAGGGCAAGGAGGACACGGCGACCGAGAAGATCGCTCGCATGCAGGCCGCGGGCGTCACGATCGCCGAGCGGATCGAGGACATCCCCGGGCTCGTCAAGGAGCGGATCGGAGTGGCCGCATGAGCCTGTTCATCGACGTCGAGGTCGCGCCCGTGGTCGCGAGCGACCCGGCACTGGCGGCGAAGCTGACCGAGGTCTGCCCGGTCGACATCTACGCCCAGGCCGACGACGGCACGCTGCGCATCCTCGAGCCCAACCTCGACGAGTGCGTGCTCTGCCGGCTCTGCATCGACGCCGCGCCCGCGGGCACGGTCACCGTGCGCAAGCTCTACGACGACGGGGCCGCGCTCTGAAGGAGCTGACCGGGCCGAACGTGCGCTTGACGCCGCTCGCCGCGTCCGACGCCGAGGCGCTGCGGGCGATCCGCGCGGATCCGCGCGTCGCGCAGTGGTGGGACGAGCTCGAGCCCGACTTCCCGATGGACGACGAGCCGGAGTCGACGCGGCTCACGATCCATCACGGCGGCGAGATCGCGGGCATGGTCCAGTTCGCCGAGGAGGAGGAGCCGAAGTACCGGAGCGCCTCGATCGACATCTTCGTCGCCCCCGGGCACCAGGGCCAGGGGGTCTGCACGGAGGCGATCAAGCTCGTCGTCGACCACCTGCTCGGCGAGCGCGGCCACCATCGCATCACGATCGACCCCGCGACCGAGAACGCGGCCGCGGTCGCCTGCTACGCCAAGGCGGGCTTCACCCCCGTCGGGGTGATGCGGCTCGCCGAGCGCGACAGCGACGGCCGCGGCTGGCACGACTCCCTGATGATGGAGCTGGTGATCGAGCCGGGATAGGTACTCGGCGGAGACGGGCTCGTCGAGTTGAAGAGCGCCGGGCGGAATAGGCGAGCGCCGCGGGCCGTCTCTCGTGGGTGAGCTCGCCGCGCCAACACCCCCGACGCGACCTGCGCCTGTTGACCGGGGCGATCGGGCTGTCCGCGCTGGGCGACTGGCTCGCGATCGTTCCGCTCGCGCTGTACGTGCAGGAGCATGGCCACTCGGGTATCGCCGTGGCCGGGTTGTTCATCGCGCTCTGGAGCCCGGCGGCGGTGCTCGCCGGACCGGCCGGGCTGCTGGCCGACCGGCTCTCCCCCGCGCGGCTGCTCACGGCCTGCTCGCTGCTCGCCGCCGCGCTCTGCTGCGCGCTGGCCCTCACGTCCGCGCTCGCGCCGCTGCTCGCGCTCACGGCGCTGCTCGGCTGTGTCAACGCGGTCGCTCATCCCGCCGAGTTCGCGCTCGTGCCCGTGCTCGCCGGCGGGCGCGACCTCGTGCGCGTCAACGGGCACGTCGAGGCGGCGCGCTACGCGGGATTCATGCTCGGGCCGGTGCTCGGCGGGCTGCTCGCGGCAGGCGGCGGGACGCAGCTCGCGCTGCTCGCGGACGCCGCGACGTTCCTCGCCCTCGCCGCGGTCGGCGCGGCGCTGGCGCGGAGCACGCGCCCCGCCCGGCGGGCCGCGGCCGCGGCGCCGGCGGGCCGTGCCCGCGACGGGATCGTGCTGCTGGTGCGCGATGCCGACCTGCGCCTGGCGGTCGGCGTCGTGTTCGTGTCGCTGCTGTTCATGACCGCCACGCCGGCGGCGATCGTCGTGTTCGCGACCGAGTCGCTCGAGGTCGGAGAGCGCGGCTACGGCCTGCTGATGGCGCTCTGGACGGCCGGCATGGCAGCAGGCGCGCTGGGGCTCGCCCGCCACGTGCCCGCGCGATCGCTCGCCGCGGGGGCGATCGTCGCGGTCGCGGTCCAGGGTGCGGGCATCGTCGCGCCGACGCTCTGGCTGGTGGCGCCGCTCGCGGCCGCGGGCTACGTCGTCGGCGGCCTGGCGCACGGGACGAAGAACGTGCTCGTGCGCACGCTGATCCACGAGCGCGCGCCCGGCCACCTGCGCGGCCGCGCCTACGCGGCCTACAACGGCCTGCGCAACGGAGCCGAGATCGTCGCGCTCACCTGCGGCGGCGTGTTGATCGCCACGGCGGGAGCGCGCTGGACGCTGCTGCTGGCGGGCGGACTGCCGGTCCTCGTCGCGCTCGTCGCGCTCGCGGCCCGCTACGGGCGGGGAGCCGCATCCGGCGCGGGCACGCCGGCGGCATCGCGGAGTACCCGCTCGAGCCGGCCGGCGAGCGCGGGCCAGGTGAAGCGGTCCACCGCGGCGCGCTCGGCGAGCCGCGCGCGGCGCGCCCGCTCCTCCGGGCGATTGACGGCGTCGATGAGCGACCCGGTCAGCCCGGCGCGGTCGTCGACGGCGAACAGCCAGCCCGTCTCCCCGTCCTCGATGATCTGAGCCGGGCCGAGCGACGCCGCCGCGACGGCGGGAACGCCGCAGGCCATCGCCTCGACGATCACCTGGCCGAAGCTCTCGCGCACGGAGGGCAGCACGAGCAGGTCGGATGCGGCCAGCAGCTCGGGGAGCTCGGAGTGGTCGTGCCAGCCGGCGAGCTTGACGTCGGTCAGGCCGAGGCGGTCGATCGTCTCGGCCGGGTGCTCGCCCTCCCACTCGCCGGGATGACCGCCGACGACGATAAGCGAGGCCGGCGAGTCCATCTCGAGGCGGGCTTCGGCGAAGGCCTCGAGCAGCAACGGCAGCCGCTTGACCTCGGTGAAGCGGCCGACGAACAGGATCACCGGCCCGCGCTCGAGCGAGGCGAGCGTGTCCTCGCCGTAGGCGACGCTGCCGGCCGCCTCCCCGGGACGCCAGCCGCGCGGGCTGTCGACGAGCACCCGCCGCCAGACGGCGCGGCGGTCGACCTCGAGGGACCGGAACGCCAGCGGGTCGAAGCCGTTGGGCAGCGGGACGAAGCGGTCCTGATCGAGCCCCAGCAGCTCGATCGCGCGGTCCAGGTTGCCCGGGGCGAGGAAGAGCCGCTCGCAGGCCCGTCCCCACGTCCGGATCCGCTCCGCCCAGACCGCGCCGTGCGGCCAGCGCTCCGGGTCGCGCACGATCGCCTCGAGCATCAGCAGCTCGGTGCCGTGCAGGTGGCCGACGACCGGGACGTCCGGCGCGATCGCCGCGGCGGCCGCATTCAGCGGCGTGAGGTGATGCAGGTGGAGCACATCGGCATCCGCCGCGCCGGCCGCGGCGAGCTCGCGCGCCCAGGCCGTCAGCTGCCGCTCGTACGCGGCGTCGTCGAGAGAGGCGAAGATGCGGTCGACCGCGCCCGGCCGGTCCTCGAACGACGGGTGCAGCGGTCCGCTGCCGAGAGGGCCCTCGAAGTTCGTCGGGTCGGGCGCGCGCAGCGCGGCCGTGAAGTCGACCTCGCGCACGTCGATCCCGGCGTAGAACCTGCGGGCGTCGCTCAGCTCGCCGAGGTCATGACGCGAACCCGCCAGCAACGTGATGTCGCAGCCCTGCTCCGCGAGGCCCAGGGCAAGGGCCCGAGTGACGAACGCAGAGCCTCCGCGGGGGAAGAAGAGCGTCCCGGACACGACGCGCAGCGCGTTCGGCAACAGGCCGCGCAGTATCGCAGGGGCCGGTAGTGTCGGATTCATGCTGCGCTCGAAGGTCGCCGTCGCAACCGTCCTCGCGGCGCTCGCCCTCACGGCGCCGGCGGCGCTGCCGGAAGCCGCGCCGCTGACGGCGACAGCGATCCGCGTCGCCGCCCACCCGGGCCTGGTGCGCGTCGTCGTCGACTTCACCGGCGAGCGCGTGAATCCCGGCGAGGTCGTCGCGAGCGACCCCAACCCGTTCCGCGACGGCATCGTGCGGCTCCCGCTCACCCACCGCCGCGTGCGCACGCTCGCCGCGCCGGTGCAGGCCGAGGGGGTCACGGCGCGCATCACGCAGCGCAGCGGGCGGATCGTGATCCGGCTGCAGGGCGTCGCGCGGCGCTTCAAGTACGTCGGCTACCAGGCGCTGCACGAACCCGAGCGGCTGGCGATCGATCTCTACGAGAGCGCGCCGCCCGAGGCCGGGGCGGAAATACGGCGCGCGCCCGGCGGCTGCCTGTCGCTGCGGCGCTTCGACGTCGCGCGGCGCAGCGTGTCGGCGGCGGGCCGCGAGCGCGACCTGTTCGAGCACTCGCTGGTCGTCCGGCTGCGCCGTGCGAACGGGCTCGTCCACCGCCAGCGCGCGGCGACCGCTGCGCGCGGGCGCTGGAGCACGCGCTTCCGCTACCCGCGCACGCGCCGCCGGACCGGCACGCTGGAGGCGGTTGCGATGTCGGCCAAGGACGGCACGCTCGACTGCCTCACCCAGGTGCGAGTGAGATTCGGCGGCCCGTGAGCCGGTTCGACTTCGACGCCTTCCGCGCAGCCCTGGAGGGGCGCGACGTGCAGCGCTGGCTGCCGTTCTTTAGTTGCTGCTCTGCACCGCGACGGCCGCATCGTGCGCCAGCTCGAGGTCGAGGCCTGGGACTGACTACTTCTTGCAGGGGTACTTCGCGCCCGAGCCCGACTTCGTCAGCTGCAGGGTGATCTTCCCGTCCGGCTGACGCACCTCGCTGACCGTGAGCAGGCCCTCGCTCGAGTCGAGCGCCTCGTGCTGCGTGTTCGTGGTGCATTCGAGCGTGGTGGTCAGAGCCTTCGTCGCCTCGGCGGTCTTGTTCGTCCCGACGTACTTCTGCGCCGCCGCGAGTGCCGCGGTCGCCGCGGTCTCGACGATCGCCCGATGCCGCTGCTCGTGGGCCTGGATCTCCGTCACCATGCGGGCGATCATCGCGCGGTTGTCCTCGTCGACGCGCCCCATCCCGAAGCGCACCTTGGTGATCGAGGTCTTCACGGTCAGGCCGATCGAGCTGATCTTGCGCGATCCAGGGACCTCCTTGCCCGACGGGTCGGTCGAGAAGCCGGTCTGGATGTCGGGCGTGAACTCGGGCGAGACGTGCGGGGCGCCGATCGAGGCGACGATCTGCCTGGAGAAGTCGACCGCCGAGTCGGCGTTGAGCGTCACGGTCGTGCCGCCGCTGTGGTCGAACGTCGGCGTCGGGGCGCCCGGCGCGGGCGCGGGCCCGTCGTCGAGCTCCATTGCGCCGGCCGCGGCGTCGGCGAGCGCCCCCTCGCGCGCGAGCTGCGCGAGCGCGCGGGAGACGAGCCGGTTGCCGATCGTCCGCTGGAGCGAGCGAGCGACGGCCGGCATGCCCACGAGGCCCGCCGGCGCGGCGACAGGGGCGGCGGCGTGGGCGGCCGCGGGCGGAGCGGCGACCACGGGCGTGGGCTCGTGCTCGTGCATGCTCGTCACACCACGACGACGAGGCAGCCGCCGAGCAGGATCTGCTCGCCGGGGCTGACGCGCTCGCGGTGCTCGACGCGCCGCCCGCCGACCCAGGTGCCGTTCGACGAGCCGAGATCGCTCACGAAGCAGCCGTCACCGATCCGGAGGAGCTCCGCGTGGCGGCGCGAGACGGTGTCGTGGCTGACCACGACGTCGCACTGGAGCCCGCGGCCGAGCACGAGCGGCCGGTCGCGCACGAGCTCGAGCGGCACGCGCAGGCCGTCCGGCGGTGCTCCCGCCGCAAGCCTGCGATCACCGGCCCCCCAGCGGCGCAGCCGCGCCCGCAGCCCGATCGCGGGGAGATCGGCCGTCAGCCCTGCGAGCTGCTCCGCGCTTCTGGCGCGATAGACATCCGCGACCCGTCGCTCGAACGTGTCCAGGCTGAGGTATCCCTCGTCCCAGCGCCGCCGCAGCAGCGACACCGTCCGCTCGCGCGCCTGGTCTGATGCCCGCATCAACGGGAATGATGCACCCTCCGCCTAGGCGTCAGCCTCCGCCGCCGCCTCGCGGACCGCGTCGGCCGCCTCGTCGTAGGACATGCCCGACCCGCGCAACAGGTCCACCGCCGTCGAGCGCACCTGGCCCACGATCACGGAGACCGACATGTTGCTCGTCCGCTTGAGCACCAGGGTCGCCTTGGCGGCGGCTCGCAGCGCATGCTCGCGGACGGCGTCCGCGCGGTTCGGGTCGTCGAGCGCCTCGCCGAGGCCGCGGACCGCCGCCGCGAGCTCCCGCAGCGACTCGGGGACGTCCGGCGGGATGTTCTCCTCGAGCTCGATCGCGCGCCGGGCTCCGCGCGCGAGCACCCGCACGTTGCGCACCGCGAGGTCGATCTGCACGGCGGCGTCGGCGTACACGTCGACCGTCCCGAGCATCCGGCGCCGCGGCGGCGCCAATCGCACGGTCTCGCGCCCGACCACCAGCGCCCGGTCGAGGTCGCGCGCGAGCTCGTCGATCTCGCGCCCGCGATCCAGCGCGGACTGCACCTGCGCCAGGTCGCGCGCGGCCAGCGCCGCGGCGACGTCGTCGAGAACGGCGGCCAGCTCGGCGAGCACCGGCGCGGCCGCGTCGCGGACGAGCCGCCCCGGGTGCGCCGGGAGCACGAGCGCACTGACCGCGAGCGCGATGCTGCCGCCGAGCAGCGCGTCGACGGCGCGGGCGAACGAGACGCCGTCGTCAGGTGGCTGCAGTGTCGCCACGAGCGCGGCCGACACCGCCGCCTGCTGGGCGAACAGCTGACCGGAGCCCAACAGCAGCCCGATCGACATCGAGAGCGCGACGACGAGCGCGAGCTGCCACCACCCCGTCCCGAGCTGGAGCACCAGCAGGTCCGCGATCGCGATGCCGAGCGTCACGCCGAGCACGACCTCGACCGCCCGGCGCCCACGCTCGCCCTGGGTCAGGCCGAGCGTGATCATCGCCGACACCGGCGCGAAGAACGGCTGCGGATGGCCGACGAGCTCGGTTGCGACGAGCCACGCGATCGTCGCGGCGAGCGTCGCCTGCAGGATCGGCCGCGCGGCCTCGCGCAGGCGGTCCGTGCGCGCGCGGGCCGAGGAGCGCGAACGCTCGGCCGCCTCTTCGATCAGCGGCTGTGCGCGCTCGGAGAGCGTCCGATGCGGGTCGGCCACGGCCTCGATGCTACGCACAGGACCGAACGCAACGCAGATATATCACGGTCTGATATATCTAGCTCATGAGCTCCTTGCCCGGCACCGCACGCGCAGTGGTCATCGGCGCCGGCATCGTCGGCAACGGCCTCGCCTGCCACCTCGCACGCCTCGGCTGGACCGAGATCGTGCAGCTCGACAAGGGCCCGCTGCCCAACCCGGGCGGCTCGACGGGCCACGCGTCGAACTTCATCTATCCCGTGGACCACTCGCGCGAGATGACGGCGCTGACGCTCGACAGCGTGCGCCAGTACAAGGAGCTCGGCGTGCTCACCGAGTGCGGCGGCATCGAGGTCGCGCGCACGGAGGAGCGGATGCAGGAGCTGCGCCGCCGCATCGTCTCGGCCAAGTCCTGGGGCGTGGAGCCGGTCTCGCTCGTCACGCCGGCCGAGATCAAGGAGCTGGTGCCGTTCATCGACGAGTCGGTGATCATCGGCGGCTTCTACTCGCCGGGCGTCGCCGTCGTCGACTCGCTGCGCGCGGGCACGCTGATGCGCGAGGAGGCCCAGCAGTCCGGCGCGCTCACGGTGGCCGCCAACATCGAGGTCACCGGGATCGACACGGAGGACGGCCGCGTCCGCCGCGTCCGCACGACCGCCGGCGACATCGAGACCGAGATCGTCGTGATCTGCTGCGGCGTCTGGAGCCCGCTGCTCGCGCGCATGGCGGGCGCGTCGATCCCGCTGACGCCGGCCGTGCACCAGATGATCGACATCGGGCCGGTGCCGCGCTTCGCCGACGCCAAGGGCGCGATCGAGTACCCGATCGTGCGCGACATGGACACGAACATGTACGAGCGCCAGGACGGGCGCGGGCTCGAGATCGGCTCCTACGCGCACCGCCCGATCCTCCACCACGCGGCCGAGATCCCCTCGATCGAGGAGTCGGCGCTGTCGCCGACCGAGCTGCCGTTCACGCAGGAAGACTTCGCCGAGCAGCTCGAGCACGCGCTCGAGCTGATGCCGGAGATCGTCGGCGACGAGACGGTCGGCATCAAGTACGCGATCAACGGGCTGCTGTCGCTGACGCCCGACGGGCTGCCGCTGCTCGGCGAGACGCCCGAGGTGCGCGGCCTCTGGTCAGCGGCTGCGGTGTGGGTCAAGGAGGGGCCGGGCGTGGCGCGCGGCGTCGCCGAGTGGATGGTCCACGGCGAGCCCGAGATCGACCTCCAGGCGTCCGACATCGCGCGCTTCTACCCGTGCCAGCGGACCGACGAGCACGTGCGCGCCCGCGCGGCGGAGGGCTTCAACAAGACCTACGGGATCGTCCACCCCGGCGAGCAGTGGAACAGCTCGCGCGGGCTGCGGGTGTCCCCGTTCCACGCGCGCGAGCAGGACCTCGGCGCGGTCTTCTTCGAGGCCGCGGCCTGGGAGCGGCCGCACTGGTACGCGTCGAACGAGAAGCTGCTCGCGGAGTACGACGGACGCGTGCACCCGCGCGAGGCGGAGTGGGAGGCGCGCTGGTGGTCGCCGATCATCAACGCCGAGCACCTCGCGATGCGCGACCGTGCGGGGATGTTCGACCTGACCGCGTTCTGCATCTTCGACGTGACCGGCCCGGGGGCGCTGGCGAGCGTGCAGCGCGTCGCCATGCGCCAGTGCGACGTCCCGGTCGGGCGCGTGATCTACACGCCGCTGCTCACCCCGCGCGGCGGCTTCCGCTCCGATCTGACGATCATGCGCCTCGGCGACGAGACGTTCCGCGTCGTGACCGGCGGCGCGCACGGGATGGCCGACATGAAGTGGTTCGAGGACAACCTGCCCGAGGACGGGAGCGCCCGGATCTCGGACCTCACCTCCGAGCACTGCACGCTCGGCCTCTGGGGCCCGCGCGCGCGCGACATCCTGTCCGGGCTGACGAGCGACGACATCTCGCACGAGGGCTTCCCGTTCGCGCGCTGCCGCGAGATCGAGGTCGCCGGGCTGCCCACGCTGGCCTCGCGCATCTCCTATGTGGGCGACCTCGGCTGGGAGCTCTACGTCCCCGTCGAGCAGGGCGAGCAGCTCTGGGACGCCGTCTGGGAGGAGGGTCAGCCACACGGGGTGGTCCCCGCCGGGATCGGCGTCTACGGCACGACCGGGCGGCTGGAGAAGGGCTACCGGGCGTTCGGCTTCGAGCTCGACGGCGAGTACGACGTTCTCGAGGCCGGCATGGCGTGGGGCAAGGTCAAGGACGACGACTTCGTCGGCCGCGAGGCGCACGTGCGCCAGCGCGCGTCCGATCCCGCGGCGATCATGTGCACGCTGACCGTGGACGACCACACCTCGCCCAGCTCCGGCGTCGCCCGCTACATGCTCGGGCACGAGCCCGTCGTGACCCGCGACGGCGCCCCGATCGTCGACGCCAAGGGGCGGCGCTCGTTCGTGACGAGCGCCGGCGCCGGGCCGTCGATCGGCAAGCACATCCTGATGGCGTACCTACCGCCGGAGCACGCGCGCGAGGGCGAGGAGCTCGCGGTCGAGTACATGGCGGAGCGATACCCGGTGACGGTGGCCGTCGCCGGCTCGACCCCGATCTTCGACCCCGAGAACACCCGCATCCGCTCATGAACGTCCTCGTCTGCGTCAAGCGCGTGCCGATCACGGGCGGCAAGATCGTCCTCACCGACGACGAGCGCGCGATCGAGACCCGCCACCTCGGCTTCACGATCAGCCCACACGAGGAGTGCGGCGTCGAGGAGGCCGTCCGGATCGTCGAGCAGCACGGCGGCTCCTCGACAGTACTCACGCTCGGCCCGGCCGAGGCCGAGGAGCAGCTGCGCGACACGCTCGCAATCGGCATCGACCGCGGGGTCCACCTCGTCACCGACGGCTCCGACTGGGATCCCGAGGCGACGACCGCGGCGCTGGTCGCGGCGATCGAGGCCGAGCGGGCCGCGGGCAACGACCCCGACCTGATCATCTTCGGCACCGAGTCCGCCGACGCCGCCAACTACCAGGTCGGGATCCGCGTCGCGCACGCGCTCGGGCGCCCGTGCGTGACCGGGCTGAAGGGCATCACCGTGCACGACGGCAGCGTTCGCTGCGAGCAGGAGGCCGGCACGGGGCGCGACGTCTACGACGTGCCGCTGCCCGCCGTGGTGACGGTCAAGGAGGGCTTGAACCTGCCGCGCTATCCCTCGGTCCCGGCGAAGCTGCGCGCGCGCCGCAAGCCGGTCGACGCGAGCGAGCCGGCGCAGAGCGAGCCGCGGCTCGAGATGGTGCGGCTGACGGTGCCGCCCGGGCGCGGGCGCCAGGCCGAGCTGCTCGGGGAGGGCCCCGACGCCGCGCCGGCCGTGGTCGAGCTGTTCCAGAAGCTCGGGGTGGCGTGATGGTGCTCGCGTACGTGGAGCACACCGACGGCGAGCTCGACGAGCTCTCGCTGCAGGCGCTCACGCTCGCGCGCGGCTACGCCGGTGGCGAGCCGCTCGAGGCCGTGATGATCGGCCCCGGGGCCGCGGACGCGGCGCCGGCGCTGGGCGAGCACGGCTTCGCGACCGTCCATGTCGCGCAGATCGACGGGAGCTTCGCGCCGCAGGCCTACGCGCGCGCGGTCGCCGAGCTGAGCGGCCGCCTCTCCCCCGCCGCGGTGGTCGCGGCGGGCAGCGACCGCGGCAACGAGATCCTCGCCCACGCCGCCGTGATGACCGGCGGGGTGCTGGCCGCGAACTGCGTCCGCGCCACGCCCGGCGATCCCGCCGAGGTGACACGCGTGCGCTGGGGCGGGAGCCTGCTCGAGGAGGCGCGCGTGCACGGCGCGGTGAAGCTGCTGACGGTCGCCCCGCACGCGTTCGCGATCGAGCCCGCCGCGGCCGGCGGCGCGGCCGCGGTCGAGCCGTTCACGCCGGCACTGGAAGACGAGGACCTCGTCGTGCGGATCTCCGAGCGGGTCGACACGTCGACCGGTGGGCTCTCGCTCGCCGAGGCACCCGTCGTCGTCTCCGGGGGCCGCGGCGTCGGGTCCTCGGAGGGGTTCGGCGTGCTCGAGGAGCTCGCGGGCCTGCTCGGCGGGGTGGTCGGCTGCTCGCGCGCGGTCACGAGCGCCGGCTGGCGCCCCCACACCGACCAGGTCGGCCAGACCGGGACGAAGATCTCGCCCGAGCTCTACATCCCCTGCGGGATCAGCGGCGCGACGCAGCACATGGCCGGCTGCAAGGGCGCGAAGAAGATCCTCGCGATCAACGCCGACCCCGACGCCGCGATCCTCGCGAGCGCGGACTACGCGGTCGTCGGCGACCTGAGCGAGATCGTGCCGGCGATCACCGCCGAACTGCGCAAGGTCCGCGGGGCGTAGCTTGTCCGCCGGCGTGCTCAGCGCGCTCGCCCTCGTAGCCGCGCTTGCCGTGAGCGGCGGCCTGTTCGCGCGCCGCGCGCTGCTGCTCGTACGGCTCGTGCGGATGGGCAAGCCGTCGGGCATCGAGCGCGCCGACGCGGTGCCGGACCGGCTGCGGCAGGAGGCGCTGGTCGTTCTGGGCCAGCGCAAGCTGTTCCAGAAGCTCGTCCCCGGTCTGATGCACGCGTTCATCTTCTGGGGCTTCCTCGCGCTCTTCCCGACGATCGTGATCGCGATGATCGGGATCGTCGACCGCGAGTCCACGATCCCGTGGCTCGGCGAGCAGGGATGGTTCGCGCTGCTCGTCGACGTCTTCGCCCTGCTCGTGCTGGTCGGGGTCGGCATCGCCCTGTGGATCCGCAAGGTCGTCCGCCCCGGGCGCTTCGAGGGCAGCCACCTCGGCGAGGCGGACCTGATCCTCGCCTGGATCACGGGGATCGTCGTCACGCTGCTGCTCTGGCACGCGGCGCGGATCGCGCTGTCGCTCAACGAGTACGACGCGGACTGGTCGCCGGTCGCGAACCTGCTCTCGGGCCTGTTCGGCGACGGCGACGCGACCGAGGCGCTGGAGCGCGTCCTCGTCTGGGCCCACGTGCTGCTGATCCTGAGCTTCCTCGCCTACCTGCCGCGCTCGAAGCACCTGCACATCTTCACCGCCGCGATCAACGTCTACTTCGGCCGCACACGCGCGCGCGGCAGGCTCGAGCCGCTGCGCTTCGACGAGGACCTGCCCGAGGAGGAGATGCGATTCGGCATCGGGACGGTCGAGGACCTGACCTGGAAGCAGATGGTCGACTCGATGTCCTGCACCGAGTGCGGGCGCTGCCAGGAGGTCTGCCCGGCCTGGGCGACGGGCAAGACGCTCTCCCCCAAGCTGCTGATCATGGGCGTCCGCGACCATCTCTTCGCCGAGGGCCCGCTCGCGCTGGCCGCGCGCGCGAGCGGCGAGGCCTACGACGGGCCGCCCGTCGCCGCGAGCGCGGACCTCGAGGAGATGGCCTGGGACTGCGTCACGTGCGGCGCGTGCGTGCGCGAGTGCCCGGTCAACATCGAGCACGTCGACCACATCCTCGACCTGCGCCGGCACCTCGTGATGGTCGAGTCGCGCTTCCCCAGCGAGGCCGAGCCGATGCTGCGCGACGTCGAGCGCCAGTCGAACCCGTGGGGCAAGCCGCAGTCCGAGCGCGCCGCCTGGGCCGACGGGCTCGGGGTGCGCGTGCTCGCGCCCGGCGAGCCGGTCCCGGAGGTCCTCTACTGGGTCGGCTGCGCGGCATCGTTCGACGAGCGCGCGCGCACGACGGCGCAGTCGACGGCGAAGCTGC
This sequence comes from uncultured Solirubrobacteraceae bacterium, assembly GCA_963839615.1. Lineage (GTDB taxonomy): Bacteria > Actinomycetota > Thermoleophilia > Solirubrobacterales > Solirubrobacteraceae > DASQMT01. The sequence continues at coordinate 148,422 of CAWIVY010000012.1, read as the reverse complement.
TGCAGGCGGCCGGCGTCGACTTCGCGATCCTCGGCCCGCGCGAGGCCTGCAACGGCGACCCCGCGCGCCGGATGGGCAACGAATACGTTTTCCAGGCCTATGCCGAGCAGAACGTCGAGACGCTCAACGAGGCAGGCGTGCGCAAGATCGTCGCGAGCTGCCCGCACTGCTTCAACACGCTCGCCAACGAGTACCCCGACTTCGGCGGCGACTACGAGGTCGTGCACCACACCGAGATGCTCGCCGAGCTGGTGCGCGACGGCCGGCTCTCGCCCGCCGCGAGCGAGCAGACGATCACCTACCACGACTCCTGCTACCTCGCGCGCCACAACGACGTGCTCGCGCAGCCGCGCGAGCTCGCCGCGGCCGTAGGCAAGCCGATCGAGATGGAGCGCAGCGGCAAGCGCACGTTCTGCTGCGGCGCCGGGGGCGCGCACATGTGGATGGAGGAGAACGCGCGGCCGATCAACGAGGAACGCGTCCGCGAGGCCGCGGCGACCGGGGCCGACACGCTCGCCGTCGCCTGCCCGTTCTGCACTGTGATGCTCGACGACGGCGTTCAGAGCACCGGCGGCAGCATGCGCGTCGCGGACGTCGCGACGCTGCTCGCCGAGGCGGTCGAGGTCGCCGGCGCCCGCCCGACCGGCGAAGCGGGTGCGTGAGCGTGGCTCTCGCCGCTCCCAGGCCCCCCGGCCAGGCGCTGATCGCCGAGCGCGCCTACCACGAGCTGCGCGATCGCATCGTCAAGCTCCAGCTGGCGCCGGGCACGGTGCTGCGCGAGGACGAGCTGATGGCGGAGCTCGGCGCCGGGCGCACGCCGCTGCGCGAGGCGGTCAAGCGGCTGGCGCTCGAGGGCTTCGTCGCCGTCCAGCCGCGGCGCGGCACGTACGTGACCGAGGTCGATGCCGCCGAGATCGTCCACATCACGGAGGTGCGCGCCGAGCTCGAGAGCTATGCCGCGCAGCTCGCCGCCCGGCGCATGGACGCCGGCGCCCGTCGCGCGGCCGAGGCGCTGCTGGAGCAGATCGAGGCGATGGCGGGCGCGGATGACCAGGAGGCGCTGATGGCGCTGGACGAGCGGATCCACAGGTTCGTCTGGCAGGCCTCGGGCAACCCGTACCTGATCAACTCGCTCGAGCGCTACTTCTCGCTCTCGCTGCGGATCTGGTACGTCGTGCTCGACCGCGTGCCCGGGCTCGGTCATGCGGTGCACGACCAGGCCGCGCTCCTGCAGGCGGTGACCGAGCGCGATGCGCCGCGGGCGCGCCGCATCATGCGCGAGCACGTGCTCGCGTTCCAGCGCGAGATCATCGCTGCGTTCAGCCGCAGCTGATTTCGCTGCGGAGTAACCCTCGGGTCGAGGGTTACTCATCACCCTCCCGACCGGCGATTAGGGTCTGGACCGGGCTTGCGCTGCTCAAGTCCCCTACGGCGGGTGCCGAAACCAGGGGTGCGCATGACCTCTCGCATTGTCACAGTAGGCGTGGTCTGCGCCAGCCTCTACGCCGCTGCGCTGGGAGCCGGCGCGGTCGCCCAGGACGAGCAGGGCACCGCGGAGCCTACGGTCGCCGCCCAGACTGCGACGCCCGAATCGGCCACAACGGCCACGCCCTCGCCGTTCCCCTCCCCGGTGGAGACCGTCGTCGAGGCGACCCCCGAGGCCACGCAGACCTCGGCCCCGACGGCGGATCCCACGCAGGCGCCCACGAGCGCGCCCACGCAGGCGCCCACGAGCGCGCCCACGCAGGCGCCGACAGAGGCTCCCGCCGGGACCGCCACGCCCGGAGCGAGCCCCACCGCCACGGCCGCGCCCAAGCTCAGCGTCGACAAGTCGCAAGATCGCAACCGCCGCGATGCCAATCGCGCCGAGGGCAACTCGGATGAGAAGTGCGCCGACGGCGGCGAGCTCGTCGGCACGCTCGTCGATCCCTCAACCTCGACCTCTGGTCTAGGGTGCAAGAAGCAGGACAAGAATCAGAACGCGGACGACGCCGGCGACGGGGTCGGCGACGACGGCGGCTCTTCCGACACCAGCGCTCCGAGCTACCGATCGGACGGCACCCCCACCCCGGCGAACCCGAACTACTCGCTCGCGACGTTCGGGCCGGCGCCGATCGGCGTCCCGAACTTCTTCATCGACAAGTTCCGCATCCCGCCGTTCCTGCTCCCCATCTACCAGGCCGCGGGAATCCAGTACGGAATCCGCTGGGAGGTCCTAGCCGCGATCAACGAGATCGAGACGGACTACGGCCGCAACCTCAACGTCTCCTCCGCCGGCGCGCTGGGCTGGATGCAGTTCATGCCCCCCACGTGGGAGATGTACGGAGTCGACGCCAACGGCGACGGCCAGAAGGACCCGTTCAACCCCGTCGACGCGATCTTCGCGGCCGCCCGCTACCTGCGCGCCGCCGGCGCCGACAAGGACCTCTACCGCGCGATCTTCGCCTACAACCACGCCGATTGGTACGTGGAGTCCGTGCTGATGCGGGCGCGCGTCATCGGCGGCCTGCCGGCCGACCTCGTCGGCTCGCTCACGGGCCTGACCCAGGGCCGCTTCCCCGTTGCCGCCAAGGCCACCTACGCCGGCGCGCTGCCCAAGAGCGAGCGCACAAAGGCGTTCGAGCCGGGCAAGAACCTCGCCCACGTGATCGAGTCGGACGGAACGCGCCGCTCGATCGACATCTTCAGCCGCAAGGGCGCGCCCGTGATCGCCGTCCAGGACGGCCGCGTCAGCCGCCTCGGCCACTCGCGCAAGCTCGGCAACTTCATCGAGCTCCAGGACAGCTACGGCAACACCTACCGCTACGCGGGCCTCGGCAGCCTGGCGGAGACCTATCCGTTCCCGAAGCAGCGCAAGGCGAAGCGGCGCGAGCTCGCGCTGCCCGAGGGCGATCCCGCCCCTAAGCGCGCCGCATCCGCGACCAGCAGGGCGTCGCACGCCCCGTCGGGCGCCTCGCGCACCGTCAAGGCCCGCAGCAAGCCGGGCAAGCAGCGCTTGCGCGCCTCCGGCGCCACGCTGCCGCCGGCACTTCCGGCGAAGGAGCGCCTGTTCGCCAACCCCGACCGGCCGAACGCCCGGCCGGCCGGCGGCGAGGATCAGCTCGCCGTCGCGCAGACCGGCCCGATGATGCTCGACGGCCGCCGCCTGGACCCGAAGGACTTCGTCCCCAAGGCGCTGAAGAAGGGCTCGCGCATCAGCGGTGGCACCGTCCTCGGCCGGATCGGCAAGACCAACCCGACGATCGCCCCGCACATGCGCTTCGAGATCCGCCCGGCCGGCCGCGGCGCCCCGCGGATCGACCCCAAGCCGATCCTCGACGGCTGGAAGCTGCTCGAGTCGACCGCGATCTACCGCTCCGCCAAGCGCAACCCGTTCTTCGGCGAGGACGCCGAGACGCCCTCGATCGGCCAGCTCATGCTGATGAGCAAGCAGGCGCTGCAGCGCCACATCCTGCGCAACCCGCACGTCGACATCTACGAGTGCGGCCGCCACGACATCGCGACCGGCCAGGTCGACCGCCGCGTGCTCGCGACGCTCGAGTTCCTCGCCGCCTCCGGGCTCAAGCCGACGGTCAGCTCGATGCGCTGCGGCCACGGCACCTACACGGCCTCGGGCAACGTGTCCGAGCACTCCACCGGCAGCGCCGTCGACATCGCCGCGATCAACGGCGTCACGATCACCCCCGCGACCCAGGGCAAGGGCTCGATCACCGACCTGACGATCCAGCGCCTGCTGACGTTGCAGGGCACGATGAAGCCGCACCAGATCATCTCGCTGATGACCTTCGAGGGCACGGACAACACGTTCGCGATGGGTGACCACGCCGACCACATCCACGTCGGCTTCCGCCCGGTCTACGGCCCGAACTCGAAGGCCGCCCGGCGCATGGCCGCCGTGCTCAAGCCCGACCAGTGGATCAAGCTGATCGACCGCATCTCCGAGATCGACAACCCGGCCGTGCGCGAGCAGCCCTCCAAGTTCTCCGTCGCCGTGACGAAGCGCGCCTCCACGGCGCACCACGGCGAGTAGCGCTCAGCCGCGTAGCTCAGCGAGCGGCGAGTTACTCGCCTCGGCGCCGAGGGAGACGCCACTCGGCGCACCATGGCAAGCTCAGCCGAGCTCGGCCCCCGCGAGGAGCGGCCGCAGGGCGCGGCGACCGGCCGGCGTGATGCGGGCGGCGCGGCTGCCCGGCGCGGGCACGACCCAGCCGCGCTCGATCAGCGAACGCGCCAGCTCGGCTCCCAGTGCGCCGCCCAGGTGCGGACGGCCCTCCGACGAGTCCAGGCACGCGTAGGCCATCAGTCGGCGCGAAGGCTCCGGAACGTCGACGCCGTAGCGCTCCAGCGCGACCGCGGCCCCCTCCCCCAGCGCCACGCCGCCGTCGCCCGGCACGAGCGCATCCTGCTCGACCAGCGCATCGAAGAGCGCGACGCCCAGGCGGCCGGAGAGGTGGTCGTAGCACGTGCCGGCAAGCACGGAGGGCGGCGCGGACGGGCGCTCGGAACGCAGCTCGTTCAGGACCGAGAACAGCTCGCGCAGGCCGGGCTCGGCGAGCTCGTAGGCGGCATGACGGCCGCTGCGGTGCGCTGCCACCAGCCCGTGCTCGCGCAGCCGGCGCAGGTGGTTCGCCAGCTGGGTCCTGTCAGCGCTCGGCAGCGGCGCCTGGTACGCCAGCTGGGCGCTGTTCCTGATCCGCTCGGTGCAGATCCCGGCAGCCCAGGCCGGGCTCGCGCTGACGGTCGCGGGCTTCGCGGGGATCGCGGCCGCGACGCCGCTGGGCCACGTGGCCGACCGGCTCGGCCCGCGCGAGGTGCTGGTCGCGCTCAGCGTCACGCGCGCGGTGTCGATGGCCGGATTCCTGTTCGTCGACCGGTTGCTGGGCCTGATCGCCGTCGCGTCGCTGATGAGCGCGGCCCAGCAGGGGGCCGCCGGCGTGCGCGTCGCGCTCGTGGCGAGGCTGACCGAGCCGGCGGAGCGGATGGGCGCGCTCGCCTCGCTGCGCGTGCTCGGCCACGCCGGCGACGCGCTCGGGGCCGCCGCGGGAGCGCTGGTCATCCAGCTCGACACGCGCGCCGGCTACGTGACGCTGATCGCCGCCAATGCGCTCAGCTTCCTCGGCCACGCGAGCGCTGTCGCGCGGCTGCCGCGTGTGGCGCCTGCGCCGGCTGCCCGTCACGAGGCCGGACCCCTCGCCGCGCTGCGCGACGGGCCTTACGTGCTGCTGGCAGCCAGCTGCGGCGTGCTCACGCTCTGCTGGGGCATGGTCTCGACCGCGCTCCCGCTCTGGGTCGCAGGCCACACGGAGGCGCCGCGTGCGAGCTCCGGGATCGTGGTGGTCGTCTCCTCTGTGGCGATCGCGGCGCTGCAGGTCCGGAGCACGCGCGCGGCGGCACATCCGGCGGCCGCGGCACGCACGGCGCTGCTGGCCGGCCTGGCGCTCGCGGGATCGTGCGCGCTGTTCGCCGCCGCGAGCGGCCCGGCAGCGCACGTGGCCGCACTTCTGATCGCCGCAGGCGCGATCGCGCACATCGCCGGCGAGCTGCTGTTCGTCGCGGCGTCATGGGGCCTCTCGGTGCCGCTGATGCCCGAGGACCACTCCGGCCAGTACCAGGGCGTCTTCGCCACCGGCGAGGCCGCGGCGCAGACGGCTGCGCCGCTCCTGATGACCGCCGTGGTCGTCGGCTGGGGTCAGGCGGGCTGGCTCGCCCTCGGCCTGCTGTTCGTCGTCGCGACGCTGCCGGCGCCGGCGATCACACGGCGGGCGCTGAGTGCGCGCGGGCCGCGCGCGGCGCAGCCTGATCCGCTTCCGGCTCCGGCTCGGTCAGCGTGAGCTGCCAGTCGGGCTCGCGCTGCGCATCGCTCACGGCGACGTCAATCAGCGCGGTCACGACAGCCGGATCGAACTGGGAGCCGGCGCAGCGCTCGAGCTCGGCGATGGCGTCGGCCACGGGGAGCGCGCGGCGGTAGGAGCGGTCGGTCGTCATCGCGTTGTAGGCGTCGCATGCCGACACGATCCGTGCGGCGCGCGGGATCTGCTCGCCTGCGAGGCCGTCCGGATAGCCGCCGCCGTCCCAGCGCTCGTGCGAGGCCCGCACGACCACGCCGACGCGCGCCAGCACGCCGCCGATCCGCTCGAGCATCCGCTGGCCCTCGATCGTGTGGGTCTTCATCACGATCCACTCGTCTTCGTCGAGCGGCCCGGGCTTGTTGATGATCGCCTTCGGTATGTGGATCTTGCCGACGTCGTGCAGCAGCGCCCCGAACTCGGCGCCGCGCCGTGTCTCCTCGTCGACGCCGAGCCGATCGGCGACCTGCAGCGTGAGCTCGACGACGTCCTTCGTGTGCTCCCCGGTGTACTTGTCGTCGGCCTCGATCACGTCCCCGAGCAGCAGCGCCGTGCCCTTGTAGGCCTGCGAGAGCTCGATCGCCCCGTCGATCCGCGCCTCGCGCTCGCGCGCGAACAGCCCGAAGAGCGCCACGAGCGGCAGCACCAGCAGCGCGGCGTAGGGCTGGTCGGCCGCACCGAAGGCGGCGAGCAGCCCGATCGGCGCCAGCAGCACGTCGACGCGGTAGATCAGCGCGACCTCGTGGCGCATGACGACGGGACGCACGCCCAGCGAGAGCCGTGCGCGCGCGATCGCGATCAGCGCGTCGCATGCGACCTGGACGACCAGCGCGGCGAGGTACCACGGCGCATGCTCCCACGCGGGCGTCTGCGCGCCGGCGAGCACCAGGACGAGCGCGGGAGCCACGCTGAACCAGGCATCTGCGAGCGTCGCGCGGCCGCGCCGCGGGCCCGCACCGGCGCGGAGCGCGCCGACGGCGTCCGTGAGCACCATCGCGGACGCCACCACCAGCGGCACGAGCGGAGTCGGCAGCAGGAGCAGCATCGGCACGAACATCACCTGCGTCGGCACGACGATCCCGGCACCGGCCGAGAACTCGACCCGGGCCACGACGGCGTAGGCGACCATGAGCAGCGCGACGAGGAGCAGGTCCGGCGAGCGGTCGGCGGGGGCCAGCAGCGCCAGTGCGAGCGCGGCGATCAGGAAGGAGGCGCTGAATCCCGCGTTCGTACGGCGCTCGCGGCGGGCGAGCGCGTGCTGTTTGCGCTCCCGGCTCTCGGCCAGGAGACGCTCGATTTCGGGCCGTATGTCGCGTGAATTGGACATCTGTCCAGTGCGCGTGGCCGAATCGGCCTCCTGGCGGGCCTGTCGACGCATGTCCTATCTAGTCGGCAAGCCGATGACCCGACTTGAGGTGCGAGGGAAGAAACCCCGACTCAACAGAAGTGGGAGGTTCGGATGAAGAGCATCAAGCGCGCCATCGGTGTGCTGGTCGCGGCGGGAGTCGTGACCATGGCTGCAGCTGCACCGGCTCAAGCCGGGCTTCTGGTCGCCTCGGCACAGAATTGTGAGGCCCGAACTGCCTCGCAGGTGTTCGGTCGCTGGCTGGATCCCATGCGCTACGAGAAGGCGCCGGGTGGCGCGGCCGAATCGGCCGCCAGCTGGACGCTCAGCTCCGGCGCACGCCTCGTGGCGGGCAACGAGCCGTGGAAGGTCGGTGGCAGCACGCACAACTCCTCGCTGCTTCTGCCGCGCGGGTCGCAGGCCACCACCGGCACCATGTGCGTCGGCCTCCTGCATCCGACCATGCGCTTCTTCGCGAAGCGTACGAGCGGCTGGCTGCTCGACACGCTCAAGGTCGAGGTGCTGTTCGAGAGCTCAGGCGGCCAGGTCCTCAGCCTGCCGATCGGCCTCGTGCTGGGCGGCGGGTCGTGGCAGCCCACGCTGCCGTTCCCGGTGCTGGCGAGTCTGCTGCCGCTGCTCCCGGGCGAGCAGACGCCCGTCGCCTTCCGGTTCACCCCGGTCGGTGGCAACTGGCAGATCGACGACGTCTACGTCGACCCCTGGCGTTCCAGGTGAGGCTCAGGCGGCGGGGACCTGCTGCGTGATGCAGTGGACCCCGCCGCCACCGAGCGCCAGCGTCTCGCCCGACACCGCGACGGCCTCGCGGCCCGGGTAGAGCGACTCGATCAGCGCGAGCGCCTCCGCATCGGTCTCCTCCCCCCTGGTCGGGACGATCAGGCCGCCGTTGCAGATGTAGAAGTTCGTGTAGGGCACGACGACCGGCGGCTCCTCGCCCTCGACGTAGGGCAGCCACGGCAGCTCGACGACGTCCAAGCCGGCCGCTTGCAGGCGGCGCAGGTTCTCCTGGCAGTTCTCGAAGTTGGGATTGGCCTCGTCCGTGACCGTCTGGAGCACGACCCTGCCCGGCTCGATGAACGCGCAGATGTTGTCGACGTGGCCGTCGGTGTCGTCGTCCTCGACCAGGCCCAGCCCGAGCCAGACGATGCGCTCGACGCCGAGCTGCGCGCGCAGCTCCGCCTCGATCTGCTCGCGCCCGAGCACGGGGTTGCGGTGCTCGTGGAACAGGCACTGCTCGGTCGTGATCAGCGTGCCCTCGCCGTCGACGGAGATCGAGCCGCCTTCGAGGATCAGGTGCGTGGCGTCGCGCCGGTGCTCGCCGAGCAGCTCGAGCACGCGCGTGGCGAACTGCGCGTCGTCGTCATAGGGCGTGAACTTCTCGCCCCAGCCGTTGAAGCCGAACTGCACGCCGGCGCGGCCGCCTTCGCCGTCGAGGAGGAAGATCGGGCCCGAGTCGCGCGCCCAGGAGTCGTCGAGCGGCAACTCTGCGATCTCCACGCCTTCGCCGCAGAGCCGCCGCGCCTCTGCCGCCTGGCGCGGGTCGGCGACCATCAGCACCGGCTCGAACGCGGCGATCGCGTTGGCGACCGCGGCGTGCTCGGCCTCGGCCGCGGGCATGCGCTCCTGCCACATCGACTCGCGCGCCGGCCAGCACATGACCGTGCGCTCGTGCGGCGCCCATTCGGCCGGCATGCGCATCCTCATCGCGACCTGAGCTTGCGCGTCCGCGTGCGTTCCTCCTGCTTCTCGATCACGTTCTGGATCAGCTTGAGGATCTCCGCCGGGCCGCTGGCCTTCACCGTGCCGGACTCGAACGCCTCGCGCCAGGCGCGCACCTTGCCCTCGTCGGCGAGCTCGTTGAAGTGCGAGCGCGGGACCGACAGGCGCACCTTCGCGTCGGAGGCGATGTCGCGCGTGACCTTCGGGCCGGGCACCTCGACGCGGAAGAGCTGGATGTCGCCGCGGCCGCGGAGCTCGAGCTCGATCACCAGCTTGAGCTTCTGGAGCGCCGGCACTTCCTTCTGAAACTTCAGCACGGCCTCTTCGATCAGGGCCTTGGTCTCGGCGGTCGACATTGATGCGGGATCCTATCCCCCGCCATGGACTACGAACATCTGCGGTACGAGCAGGACGGCCCCGTGACCGTCATCACGATCGACCGGCCAGAGCGGATGAACGCGGTCGGCCCGACGACCGCGCGCGAGCTGGTCGCGGCCTGGACGCGCTTCCGCGACGACGACAGCGCGCTCGTCGCCGTCCTCACCGGCGCCGGCGAGGAGGCTTTCTGCGCCGGCGGCGACCTCAAGGCGGCGTTCGCCGGGGAGCTCGTGGTGCCGGTCTCGCCCGAGGAGCGGGCGGCCCACGCGCGCGGGGAGCGGCCGGGGATCCTCGGGCCGACGCGCTGGACCGATCTCTACAAGCCCACGATCGCCGCCGTCAACGGCGTCGCCTATGCCGGCGGGCTGGAATGGGCCTGCTGGACCGACCTCTGCATCGCCGACGAGCACGCGACCTTCGGCGTCACCTGCCGGCGCTGGAACATCGGCCTCGGCGACGGCGGCACGCAGCGGCTGCCGCGGATCGTCGGCTTCCGCGTGGCGATGGAGCTGATCGTCACCGGCCGCGTGATCGACGCTGCCGAGGCACAGCGCATCGGGCTGGTCAACGAGGTCGTGCCGCGCGGCACCTGCGTGGCGCGGGCGCGCGAGCTGGCGCACGCGATCGCGGCGCTGCCGCAGCCGGCGATCCACACCGACAAGGAGGCAGCGGTCCGCGGCTTCGGGCTGCCGCTCGACGAGGGCCTGCGGATCGAGGCCGAGTGCTTCGACCGGCTGATCGACGGCGCCGAGATGGCCGAGGGCCTGCGCCGCTTCAACGAGCGCGATCATCCCGACCGGGCGCGCGGCGGGACCCCCGCGACGCCCGGGCTCGCGCGTCCGCACAGCGACGGTTGACGCGGGCCGGGGGCGGGCGGGCTCAGGGGCCCTCGAGCGCGACGATCTCCAGCCGCCGCTGCCCGCGCGGTGCGTCGAAGGTGACCTCGTCGCCCGGGCGCGCGCCGGCCAGCGCGCGACCGAGCGGGGAGTCGATGCTGAGCCGGCTGTTGCCGGGATCGGACTCCGCGGCGCTCACCAGCGTGTGCGTCGCCTCGCGCCCGCTGTCGAGGTCGCGCACGGTCACCGCCACGCCCAGCGCGGCGTCCCCGCGCGTGGACCCCGGCTCGACCACGACGGCGTTGCGGCGCATCGCCTGCAGCCGCAGGATCTTCGTCTCGAGGTGCGCCTGGGCGTTCTTCGCGTCGTGGTACTCCGAGTTCTCCTTCAGGTCGCCCCAGGCCCGCGCGGTGCGCAGCCGGTCGGCGATCTGCGCCCGCCCGTCCGTCTCGAGCTCCTTGATCTCGGCCTCGAGCCCGGCCAAGCCGGCCGGCGTGATCTGGTGTCCGACGTCGTCCACGGCTGGTCGCGCGCCTAGCCGGGCCCGTAGGGGCCGCCGACGTCACGCCACAGCGCCGGGCGCGGGTCGTCGGCCTGGGGCGGCCGCGGCTTGGCCTCCTGGGTGCTCCCGAGCGGCTCCGAGCGGGCCACGCCCAGCTTGACGACGGACCACTCCCCGTCCTCGCGCTCGCGCGGCAGCCACGAATGCGTGGCGTGGTCGGGGTGCTCCTCGCCCAGACGGCGGCACTCGGCCAGGGCCTCTTCGCGTGTCATGGTCAGATCGTACGCCTGACGTCTGCCATCGTGTGAGTCATGGATCCAGGCCCCCGCAGCGTCAAGATCGGCGAGAACGAGCGAAGCGGGTGGTCCTCCGAGCGGCCGCGCCGGCCGGGAGAGGCCGAGCGGCCGCCGCGCAAGGTCGACGTCGGGGTGCGCGGCCGGGTGCTCGCGCCGAGCGATTCGCTGCGCTACTCGCCCGGCAGCCTGCTGCTGATCGCCTGCGCCGACCCGGCGACGCGCGACGCGTTCGCAGCGCGGGTGATCTCCGATGCCGGCTCGCTGTTCTCGCGCGGCAAGGTCCGCGGCCTGCTGGAAGGGCGCGTGGACGACGACGTGATCGACGAGAAGACCGACGCGCTGCTCGACGCCGCGGCCAAGAAGCGGCTCGGCGAGGGCCATACCGTCGTGGTCGCGCTCGAGGGCCTCGACCCCGCCGAGCGCGAGCATTACGTGCGCATGGCGCACGCTCACAACCGGCCGCGGCACCTGATCCTCGTCGAGGCCGGCAAGGACAAGGTCGCCGAGGAGGACCGGGCGGTGATGGGCGAGCTGCGCACGGCGCTCGACGCCGGCGAGCTCGGCCAGGAGGGCTTCGCCACCTCGCTGCGCCTGGGTGGCGCGACGGTCTCGGAGCTCAAGCGGATCCTCTTCGCGCCGCCTCCGCGCGACGACTGAGCCTCCCTGCGCGCCGTTGCGGACGCTGACCCGCCAGGAGCTGACCGCGGCGCTCGCCGCGCGCCAGATGCTGCTCGAGCGGCAGCGGCTCGCGCCCGCGGAGGCGATCCGCCTGCTCACGCCGCTGCAGGGCCAGCACCCGCCCGCGCCGTACGTCGCCCTGGCCGCGCGCCTCGACGGCTTCGCACGGCCCGACCTCGAGGCGGCGATCGCGGCCGGCGACGTCGTCAAGACCACGATCATGCGGCTGACGCTGCACGTCGCCGCGGCGTCCGAGTACCCGGCCTACGCGCAGCTGGCGCGCCAGGCCCGGATGCGCAACTGGCGCAGCACCTACGCGCACCTCGACGAGGCGCAGGTGACCGCCGAGCTCGGCGGTTGGCTCGCGGAGCCGCGCACGAACGACGAGATCCGCGAACGGGTGCGCCGCTACGGGGGCGTGACCGACGACCCCTGGACGCCGGTGATCTTCGCCCGCACGCTCCTGGCGCTCGTGCAGCTGCCACCGGCCGGCTTCTGGGCTGACCGGCGCCGGCCGCGGTTCGTCGTCGACCCGCGCCCGCGGCCCGACCCCGCCGACGCCGCGGCGCTCGTGCTCGCGCGCTACCTCGCCGCGTTCGGGCCGGCGAGCCGCCGCGACGTCGCCGGCTGGGCCGGCGTCGCGCAACGCGACTTCGGCGCGGCCTGGACGCGGCTGCCGACGGTCTCCTACCGCGACGAGCAGGGCAGGGAGCTGCTCGACGTTCCGGGCGCTCCGCTGCCGCCCGCGTCGACGCCGCTGCCGGTGCGGCTGCTCGCCAGCTGGGACCAGCCGCTGCTGGCCCACGTCGACCGCGAGCGGATCATCCCGTCCGAGCTCCAGCCGCTCAAGCTCACCCTCAGCGGCGACCAGACCGTCACCGTCGACGGCCGCGTGGCCGCGAGCTGGCAGCTGCGGCGCGAGGGGGACGCCGTCGAGCTCAGCGTCACGCCGCACGTCGATCTGCGCCGCTCCGCGCGCGCCGAGATCCGGGCCGAGGCCGCTCGCACGGCCCGCTTCTGCGAGCCGGACGCGCGCAGCTTCGATGTCGCGGGCGTGTAAGCCTCGCTCACTCGACCGCCGCGAGCACCTCGAGCAGCCAGTCGCGCACGACAGGGAGGTCGAGCCGCTGCTTCTGCGCGGTCGAGCGGCAGACCGCGTTGCCACCGGTGGTCACCGCGTACGCGATGCAGCGCGGGCTGCCCAGGCCCGCGGCCGGTCGGCCGGTCGTGGCAGCCGCGCGCCGGTTGGCCGCAGTGGTCGATTGCGCGTGTAGGTCGTAGAACTGCAGCGTCGAGAGAGGCGGCTCCGGACGGAGCGGCGCGGCGCCCGCCGTGCCGTGCAGAGTTCACGCAGCGCGCGCGTCAACGTCGGAGCGCGACGACACCCGGGCGCGCTCCCGAAGTTGACCTCGAAATAGATGCCCAACGTCGGAACGCCACCCGATCCGGGCGGCCTCCGGACGTTGACGCGCTCCGCGCGCGGAGACCGGCCCCACGCCTCCCTGAATGCCGCAGTTCGTCCCGCCAACACGCCCACATACGAACGGGGAACCAGCTACCGTCCGCCCGTGTCGCAGATCGGGACCCGATCCGGCCGCGCCCAGCACGCGCCGCAGAACGCCATGACCGACGCCGGCGAGATCGGCCGCTTCTACGACCGCTGCAGCGACCTGATGCGCGAGCTGCTCGACGGGCTGGCCGAAGCCCCCGACCGGCCGCGTCCCTTCCCGCAGATCGAGGACTCGATCGGCTGGCCGCACCGCCGGATCGCCTCCGTGCTCGGGGGCGCCGCGCGCATGCGCCACACCGAGTTCGGCGGCCGCCGGCCATATCGCTTCCTGGACGAGCGGCGGTCGGCCTCGGGCCGGTGGGAGATGTGGATGGACGCCGCCCAGGCCCGTGCCGTGCGCGCCGAGGCGCTCAGCTACGTGCGGGGCTGAGCGCGCCGGCCCGGGCCGGGTTGCGCTCGAAGCGCGGAATCGCGAGCGCCGCGAGGAAGGCGACGAACACCGCGACCGAGGAGATCGCGAACGCCAGCGTGAAGCCGCTCTCGCGGGGGAGGCCGCCGATCAGGTGCGCCGCCACGATGCTCGCGGCGATCGTCCCGCCGATCGACCCGCCGATCGTGCGCATGATCGTGTTCATGCCGGTGGCCACGCCGGTCTGCGTCTGCGGCACGGCCTCGACGATCAGGTTCGCCATCGACGCGAACGAGAGGCCGATGCCGGCGCCCAGCAGCGCGCTCGTGGCGTAGATCTCCCACGGCTCCGTGTGCGCGATCGCCAGCAGCGCGAAGCTCGACGCGGCGGTGAACGTCCCGATCAGGAGCGGGACGCGCGAGCCGAAGCGCCCGGCGAGGCTGCCCGCGGCCGGACCGGCGAACAGCATCACGACCGACGACGGGATCAGGAACAGTCCCGATTCCGTGACCGTGGCGCCGAAGCCGAACCCGGTGCTCTCGGGCAGCTGCACGAGCTGCGGGATGAGGATGAACGAGCCGAACATGCCGAAGCCCAGCAGCAGGCCGGTCAGGTTGGTCGTCCAGACCGCGCGGCCGCGCATCATCCGCATGTCGACGAGCGGCTCGGGGACGCGCAGCTCGAAGCGCACCCACAGGACCGCCAGGACGGCGGCCGCGGCGAAGAGGCCGAGGATCCCCGGGGAGCTCCAGCCCCAGTTGTTGCCCTCGCTGACGCCGACCAGCAGCGAGCCGAGCGCCCCGGAGAGCAGCGCGGCGCCCGTCCAGTCGATCTTGGCCGGGCTCTTGACCGGCGACTCGGGGACGAAGAAGTGCGTGGCGACCGCGGCGATCGCGATCGCGATCAGCCCGAGCCAGAAGATCCACTCGTAGGAGAAATTGTCGACGATCACGCCGCTGAGCACGAGGCCCGCGCCCCCGCCGATGCCGAACGTCGCCGAGATCAGGCCGATGGCCGTCGCGACGCGCTCGCGCGGGAACTCGTCGCGGATGATGCCGAAAGCCAGCGGGAAGATCGCGCCGGCCACGCCCTGGATCCCGCGGCCCGCGATCAGCATCTCGATCGAGTGCGACAGCGCGCCCACGAGCGAGCCGACCCCGAACACGGCGAGCACGGCGAGCAGCACGCGCTCCTTGCCGAACATGTCCCCCAGCCGGCCGACGATCGGGGTCGCGATCGAGGCGGTGAGCAGGAAGACGGTCAGCACCCAGGTGACCGCGGTCGCCGAGGCGCCCAGGTCCTTCTGGATCGCGGGCAGCGCCGGCACGACCATCGTCTGCGTCAGGGCGAAGGCGAGCGCCGACACGACGAGGACGCCGAGCGTCAGGTTGTAGTGCTGGCGCACCGGAACCGGGGTCACAGCTCCTCCATCAGGGTCGAGAGGCGCCGCAGCAGCACGGCGGCTTCGCGCCGCTCCTGCGCCGTCAAGGAAGCGGCGATGCGCTTGCGGGCCGCCTCGATCTCCGCGCGCTTGCGCCCGAGCGCGCTCTCGCCGGCGGGGGTGAGCGAGATCAGGACGCAGCGACGGTCCTGGGGCGCCGGGGAGCGCTCCACGATGCCGGCGCGCTCGAGCGCCTCGAGCATGCGTGTCGCCGTCGGCTGCGCGATCCCGCCGGCCACGGCGAGCTGGCCCACCGTGCGGGGCTCGCCGTCGCCGAGCGCGTCTAGGAGCTGGAACTGCGCGAGCGACAAGCCCTCGGCGTGCGCCTGGTTGGCGCGCCCGCGCGCACGCCGCAGCGAGCGGAAGAACTCATCCAGGGCGGCGGAGAACTCCGCGGCCGAGCTCGGGGCAGCAGTTGCAGGCACAACCAACAATATAGCGAGGCATGGATCTCTGCGGTTCGCCCGCGGGTGACGGCGCTATCGCGGAAACGTCAACACCGGCATTGAGGGCAGGCCCGGATCGCGGCGGCGGTTCCGCGCGGGTGCAGTTGGACGCAAATGCACCCATGGGGTGCATTTCGATCCAACTGCGCGCCGGAGTGCCTCCGCGGAAGCGCCAGCACGTTCGGGCCCTTCCTCCATGCGCAGTTGACGTTCGCCGCGCAAGCGGCGGCTGCCCTCAGTCGCTGTGAACCAGCGCGCGCGGGGTCCGCCCGGCCCTCTGCCCCGACAGGTCCGCCCGGAGCCCGTCGCCCGCCGGCTCGGTCTCCGCCGCGCCGCGGCGGAGGAAGAGGTACACGCCCGCTACGACGCCGGCCATGGTGAACAGCGCCCAGGGGATGCCCTGGCCGACCTGCGTGGCGATCGGCCCCGGGCAGGCATCGGCGATCGCCCAGCCGAGACCGAACACGACGCTCCCCACGATGTGCCGGCGGCCGGCTCGCTCGCGCGGGCACGTCAGCGGCTCATCGGTCAGCAGCGCGCGCCGCTGCGCGCGGCGCAGCAGCTGCTGGCCACCCACGGCGACGACCATCGCGGAGGCGAACATCAGGTACAGGTAGCCGTCCTGGATCAGCAGCGCCTCGCGGATCACGGCCGGGTCGCTCATGCCGCTCCAGCACAGCGTGAAGCCGAAGATCACCCCGACGATCGCGCCGGCGAGGCGCGCGTTCACCTAGATCACCGCCTCGATCAGGAAGCTCGTCGCGATCGCGGTGGCGAAGAAGGTGGCCGTGGCGGCGAGGCTCGCGGGCGAGAGCAGCGAAGATCCCGACAGCCCGTTGCCCGATGTGCAGCCGCCGGCCGACTTCGCGCCGAATCCGATCAACACTCCGGCGCCCAGCAGGATCACCGGGATC
Organism: uncultured Solirubrobacteraceae bacterium; assembly: GCA_963839615.1. GTDB lineage: Bacteria > Actinomycetota > Thermoleophilia > Solirubrobacterales > Solirubrobacteraceae > DASQMT01. Next base: position 132,084 of record CAWIVY010000012.1, on the reverse strand, counting down.
ACGGCCCGATCGGCCCCGTGGAACGTCTCGGTCATCCACCCGTAGCCGCTGCTGAAGGCGGACCCTCCACCCAGCAGCACGAACAGCGCTCCGCCGGCGACGAGCCCGATCGCGAACCAGCCGCGCCAGTCGAAGCGCACGCTGCCACGGCTGACCTGTCCGATGATCTCGGAGAACCCGCCCGTCACTCCGAGGCGGCCGTTGAACAGCGAACGGCAGGCGAGCACGCACAGGCCGAGCACGGGTCCGGCGACGTACCACGCGAGCTGGTGATCCAACATGACGGAAATCAGCCTAGCCGGGCGGCTCGACCGTCAGCCGGGAGTGAGCTCGCGTGTGTCCCACCACGTCTCGCCGTAGTCGATCGTCAGCTCCTCACCCGGCTTCACGGCGCGAAGCGCGTGGAACTTGAGGATGCTCGGGTCGTCCTGGACGTACTCGAGGTTCGGGTTCGCGGAGTGGTTGTAGAGCATCCCGTAGCCGAGGACGACGAGCACGTCGCCGTCCGTGATCGACGTGTAGACGTAGTCGTCGAGCAGCCCGGTCACGTCACCATCGGCCAGCTCGATCGTCGGGCAGCTCTCCACGAGCTCGCCCTTGGCGAAGCGCCGCGTCGCGAACACCCCACGGCCGTGCGGCCCGTTCTTGACCTCCAGTCCGCGAGTCATGCGGCCTGAAGATACGCGGTGCGGCGCACGCGCGAAGCGGGTATGGCGACCGGCATGCGGCCGGTGATCTTCTCGATGGGCGTGTCGCTCGATGGCTTCATCGCCGGTCCCGGCGGCGAGATCGACTGGTCGGCGCCGGACGAGGAGCTGCACCGGTTCCACAACGAGCAGACGCTGGAGCTCGGCGCGCATCTCTGCGGCCGCGGGCTCTACGAGGTGATGCTCTACTGGGAGACGGCCGACGAGAACCCGTCGGCGGCGGAGCACGAGCTCGAGTTCGCGCGCATCTGGAAGCAGTTGCCGAAGATCGTGTTCTCGACGACGCTCGAACGGGTCGAGGGCAACGCCCGGCTGGCGAGTGCCGACGTCGGCGAAGAGGTCGCCAAGCTGAAGGAGCAACCGGGCAAGGATCTGGCCGTCGGCGGTGCCGGACTGGCCGCGAGCCTCGCCAGGCTTGGGCTGATCGACGAGTACCGCCTCTTCGTCAGCCCGGTGGTGCTCGGCGGCGGCACGCGGTACTTCCCGCCGCTGGAGCAGCGGGTCGACCTGGAGCTGGCCGAGACGCGGACGTTCGGCTCCCGCGTCGTCTACCTGCGCTACCGGCGCGCGGAGGGCTGACCACGCATTCGCGCGGCGTGGACGAAGGTCGGCTCGACGAGTTCGCGGACCGGGTGCTGGCGACCGGCGCGGCGCCGGCGATGGCGGTCGCGCTGACCGACCGCGACCGGACGCTCGCGGCACGTACGTACGGAGCGGCGCGCGGAGTCGCTGTGGGCGATCGGCTCGATCGGCAAGTCGGTGACCGCCGTGCTCGCGCTCCAACTCGCCGAGGAGGGCGCGATCGACCTGCACGCCCCGGTGACGGACTACGTCGAGTGGCTGGGTGTGCCCGGCGGGTTCGCTCCGATCACGCTGCATCACCTGCTCACGCACACGTCCGGCTTGATCGCGAGCTCCGATCGCGCGCCCGCTTCGACGTATGACGTGATCGCCTTGACCGAGACGGCGCCCGGGTTCGCGCCCGGGGAGCACCTGCATTACTCGAACGTCGGCTATCGAGCCGTGGGGGTCGTGCTCGAGACCGTCACGGGGCAGTCGTACGGGGAGCTCGTGCAGGGGCGCGTCCTCGACCGGCTCGGGATGCGCGCGTCCGTTCCCGTGATGCTGCACGAGACGCGCCGGCGCCTGCCCGAGGGCCATGTTCCCTTCTACGACGACCGGCCGTGGGAGCGCGCTCATGGCCTGGCGCCGGCACCGTGGGTCGAGTCGGCGGAAGCCGACGGATGCCTGTGCTGCAGCCCTGAGGACCTCGCCGGGTACCTGCGCGCACTGTGGACGGGAGCGGACCTGCTCTCGCCCGCGAGCGTCGCACTCATGCGAACGGTGCACGCCTCGAGCGAGGACGGCGACGATCGCTACGGGTACGGCCTCGACATCCACGCCGACGGGTTCGGCCACGGTGGCGACATGCTCGGCTACGTTGCGCACATGCGTGCCGATACCGAAGCCGGGCTCGGCGTCGTCGCCTTCGCGAACGGCTTTCGCGGCGCATGGGCGCTCGGCGAGGGCGCGCTCGCGATCGCCAGGGGCGAGGACCCACCGGATCTCGATCTCGCCGGAGACGCGCCACTCGTGGACGACGGCAGCTGCCCGGCCGAGTGGTCGCCGTTCCTCGGCCGCTACCGCGCCCACAACCCGTGGCTGCCGACCTTCGCGGTCGCCGCGCGCGAGCACGCCCTCGTCATGGGCACCGACTGGCTCGACGGCAGCGAGCGCTTCCCGCTCGCTCCCGCGGAGGCAAACGCGTTCCGCGTCGGCGACGCCCAGTGGTCTCCCGAGCGCCTCGTGTTCGACACCGTGATCGGCGAGCGGGCGCAGCGCGCCGTCTTCTCCGGCACCCCCTACTACCGGGCGTTCACCGCCTGAGCGTGCCGTGGCTCACGTGCTCAGCGTCAACGTCGGGCGCCCGCGCCCGGTCGACACCGGGCGGCGCGTCGTGACGACCGCGATCTGGAAGGCGCCCGTCGAGGGCCGGGTGGCCGTTCGCGGGATCAACGTGGACGGCGACGAGCAGGCCGACCGGACCGTCCACGGCGGACCCGACAAGGCCGTCTACGCCTACGCGATCGAGGAGACGCGCAAGTGGGAGGCCGAGCTCGGCCGCGAGCTGGGCCCGGGTGCGTTCGGCGAGAACCTCACGCTCGCCGGCATCGACGCCTCGGGCGCGCTCGTCGGGGAGCGCTGGCGGGTCGGGACGACGCTGCTCGAGGTCGTCCAGCCGCGGCTGCCGTGCTTCAAGCTGGGCCTGCGCATGGCCGACCCGTGGTTCGTCCGGCGGTTCGGGCGGGCGTCGCGTCCCGGCGCCTACCTCCGCATCGTCGAGGAGGGCGAGCTCGGCGCCGGCGACGCCGTCGAGGTCGACTTCGAGACGCTGCCCGACCACGGCGTGACGCTGCGCCTCGTCTCCGACGCGATCCTGCTCGACCGCAGCCTCATCCCGCGTGTGCTCGAGGCGCCGCAACTCATCCCATCGCTGCGCGACTGGATGACGGAGGCGGTGTCCCATGCCTGAGACGCTCGACAGCGACGAGCGGCGGCTCGTCGACTCGATCGCCGCCCGCTCCGATGAGCTGGTCACCCTGCTGCGCGACCTGATCCGGTTCGACACCACGAGCCGCTCCGATCCCGCCGCGCCCGCCCGCGACGAGGCGGCGCTGCAGCAGTACCTCGCCGACCGGCTGCGGGCCGCCGGCGCCGAGGTCGAGCTGTGGGAGCCGGCGCCGGAGGACGTCGCCGGTCATCCGCTGTGCCCCGCGGGCGGGATCGGCTTCGAGGGTCGCCCGCAGCTCGCCGCGCGCCTGCGCGGCTCGGGCGGGGCGCGCTCGCTGCTGTTCAACGGCCACATCGACGTGGTCCCGGCGCGGCGCGAGGACGGGTGGGACCAGGACCCGTTCGACGCGCAGGTCCGCGACGGCCGTATCGTCGGCCGCGGCGCGTGCGACATGAAGGGCGGGATCGCCGCGATGGTCCTCGCCGCGGAAGCCGTGGCGGCGGCAGGCGGCCTCGCCGGAGACCTGATCGTGTGCACGAACACGGACGAGGAGTCCAGCGGCGTCGGCGGCCTCGCCTGTGCGCGCCACGGCGTCGCCGCCGACTTCGCGATCGTGCCCGAACCGAGCAGCCTCGAGGTCTGGCCCGCATGCCGCGGCTCGGTCTACTGCTCGGTCGAGCTCACGGGGCGCGCGGGCCACACCGAGCAGGAGCACGCAGGCTGGCGCGACGGTGGAGCCGTGAATGCGATCGACACCGCGCGGTTCCTGCTCGCGGGCGTCGACCGGCTGCGCGCCGACTGGCGCAGACGGCGCAGCTCGCGCCACCCGCTGCTCGACCCGCCCGACATCGTCGCGAGCCGGCTGGTCGCGGACGCGGGATGGCCGGTCACGCTCCCCGACCGCGCGGAGATCACGCTCGCCGTGCTCGTCCTTCCGGCACAGGCCGACGCGGACGGGTCGACCCGCTCCGTCCAGGCCGAGGTCGAGGGCTTCCTGCGGGCCTGGTGCGACGCCGACCCGTGGCTGGCGGCCAACCCGCCGAGCTTCGCCTGGCACACCGAGGTCAACCCGTCCGAGACGCCGACCGACGCGGCGAGCGTCCGCACGCTCCTCGCGGTCAACGAGGCGCTCGGGCTGCCGCCCGTCCTGGGCTCACTCGGCGGCTGGTACGACGGCGCGACGTTCGCGCTCGAGGCCGGCACGCCCGCGCTCATGTACGGCCCCAGCAGCATCGACCGCGCACACACCGTCGGCGAGTGGGTGCCGATCGCCGACCTCGTCGCATGCGCGCAGGCCCTTGCGCTGACCGCATGGCGCCTGTGCCGCTGACTCAACCGCGAGCGATCGTCAGCCGGGCAGTCAGCGCGGCGGATCTGAGCCGGCTGTCGCGGGCGAGCTCGACGACGAGTGTGGGTCCCGGGTCCGGCGCGGATGACTGGGCGGCCGGCCGGGAGGCCCTGGCGGTCGCGTCCGCCGGTTGGTCGCGCAGCACGATGACGTAGCCGCTGAGCTCGCTGCGAATGAGGAAATGGTCGATCTCCCCGAGCGGGAGCCTCTCCGAGCCGAGCGCGATGCGCGAGCCGTCGTAGAGGACCGCCTCGATGGTCGCGCCCGCGCCCCAGCTCGGGAAGCGGACGTCGACCGTGTAGCGGCCGCGTCCGGCGCGCCGCTGCAGCGACCAGCTGGTCTCGACGAACTCTGCGGTGAAGCGGTGGCTGGTGCGCGCGCGCAGCGTCGCGGTCGTCTTCGTGCCCGTGGCGCGCAGGTCGGCGAACGAACCTGCGTAGGCGACTCGTCGCGACGTGCGGGGCCGGACGCCGACCCCGGCCGGCGCCCGGGTGAGCCGGAGCGCGGGCGTTCGCCGCGGCAGCGTCGTCCGCGGCGTCTGCGTCGCGAGGAGGCGGCGCCCCGAGCCGTCGTGGACGAGCAGGCCGAACGCGGCCGGCGGCCGCCCCCCGATGTTGGCGGCAACCTCCTGGCGGGCGTCGTAGAGCCGCGCGAGCTCGATGCCGCCGTACGGGAACGCGCGCTGGCTGACGGGCACCACCGCGGTGTTGTAGGCCGGCGTGGTCACCGTGAGGCGTCCCGTGCCGGGATCGAACGCGTACAGCGGCGGCGGTCGTCGTGACGCGGCTTCGCCGAGCCCGGCAGCGACGGCCCGCGCCGCGTTCCCGGCCATCCGAGCGGCTCCGAGCCGCCCGCTGCTCTCGGCTATCGGCATGGCGTGGACGCCGAACAGGAGGCTGGGCGCGACACCGCCGTTGCGTGCGGCCTGCCGATCGTAGAACGCGAATCCCTCGTCGAGGATCCACTTCGCCCATCCGCGCAGGTGGGAGTCGGCAAGCTCGGGGGTGGTCGCGATGCCGATGAGCGCCTGTTGCGCGAGCCCGAGCTTGTGGCTCTGATGCCAGCGGCGGAACCCGTAGCCGGTGTCCCAGTTCATGTAGCCCGCGTGGGTCCAGTAGCCGCACAACACGCGCCGCAGCCAGCGTTGCAGCAGCAGGCGACCACCGGCCGGCGGCGGGGCCATGCCGAGCTGCCGGGCGAGGCCGTAGAAGCGTGTGAAGGAGGCGACGATGCTGCCGTACTCGGCCGAGTCGAGGTTGCGCCGGTCGCCCGGGGCCCGTTGCGGGCTGTAGTGGAACCGCAGGCCTGGGCCGAGGTTGCCGGCGCGGCGCTTCCGCCCCTGCACCTCGCGGAGGAACTGCTGCAGCTGCAGGCGCAGGTCATGGCGCAGGAGCGTCGGGCTTCCCGTGATGAGAGCATCGGCGCCGTAGACGGCCGCGGACCAGTTGATCTGGTTGCGCGTGCCGCTCGGCCAGCGCCAGAAGCGACTCCGGGCCACGGCGGGAACGCGTTCGCCGATCAGCCGGACGGCTTCGGCCGAGAGCCCGAGCGGGGTGCGCGCGAGCCATGCGTAGGTGAGCGCGTCGACCACCTCCGTGTCGATGACCCGGTGCTGCCCGCCGCCGAGCTCGCGCATCGAGCTGCTCCAGCCGGGCGCGTGTCGTTGATAACCCGGGCCGGCGGGGGGCGGAGTCGGCGTGTACGGCGGAACGGCGAACAGGGACTCGACCAGCCGGCGAGCGCGATCGTCCTGCCGTGCGGGCCCGAGGTGGCCCTCGAGTGCCGCCACCGAGTGCAGCAGCAGGAGGTTCGCATTGCTGACCGTCTCCGTCCCGCCCGGGCCCAGCCGGTACATCCCGAGGTCCTGCCTCCACTTCGGATCGAACTGCGCCTGAAGGCGGTCGGCGACGCTCCAGTAGCCGGCATCGTCGAGCGCCGGCGCCGGAGCAGGAAGCGCCAGCACCACGATCGCCGCCGCGGCCGTCACGCAAGCGCTTCGCCAGGCGAGCCGCATGACGCCTACCCTCTCGTGATGCAGATGGACGGGATCGACCCTGACCGCCTTGCCGATGCGCTCCGCGTCCTCGCCGAGGTGGAGGAGCTTCCGACCGAGCACCCCGACGCCGTCGCGGTACGGCGCGCGGTCGGCAGGTTGTTCAAGGTCGTGAAGGAGCAGCGCCGGGCCGAGCGACGCTCGGTGATCCGCGCGAACGACGACGCCGTCACGGCCGCGACCGCGACAGGTGCGCCCGGCCGCATCGACGACGAGACCCAAGGCCTGCAGCTCACGTCCCGCGCATCCGGCAAGCGAGCGGGCACGCTCCTCCGCGCCCGCGCGTGTTACGTGTGCAAGGAGCGCTATCACGAGGTCGACGCGTTCTACCACCAGCTCTGTCCGTCGTGCTCGGCGCGCAACCGGGAACGTCGGAACGCCCGCACCGATCTGAGCGGACGGCGAGCGCTGCTCACCGGCGGCAGGGCCAAGATCGGGATGTACATCGCGCTGCGGCTGCTCCGCGACGGCGCCCACACCACGATCACGACGCGCTTCCCGGACGACGCCGTCCGGCGCTTCACAGCGATGGACGACAGCGCGGACTGGATCGATCGCCTGCGCGTCGTCGGCCTCGACCTACGTGATCCCGGCCAGGTGATCGCCCTCGCCGACGAGGTCGCCGCCCAGGGCCCGCTCGACATCCTGATCAACAACGCGGCGCAGACCGTGCGGCGTTCGCCCGAGGCCTACGCCCACCTGGTCGCGGCGGCGCAGGCGCCGCTGCCGAGCGGCGCGCTCCCGGATGTCGTCACGCTCGGGCGCGCGGGCATCGCGGCCGCCGAGCCCGGCGCTCACTGGGCACCGACGCCGCGGGCTCTGACCGCCCTGGCGCTCACCGCCGGCTCGGCTTCGCCCGAGCGCATCGCCACCGGCACCGCGATCGACGCGGGTGGCCTCGCACCCGACCTGCAGCCGCACAACAGCTGGAGCCAGGTGGTGAGCGAGGTCGACGCGGTCGAGCTGCTGGAGGTCCAGCTGTGCAACCAGACCGCCCCGTTCATCCTCATCAGCCGGCTTCGCCCGGCGCTCGCCGCTTCCGCGGCACGCCGCGCCTACGTCGTCAACGTCTCGGCGATGGAGGGACAGTTCAGCCGTGGCTACAAGGGTCCGGGCCATCCGCACACGAACATGGCAAAGGCGGCGCTGAACATGCTCACGCGTACGAGCGCAAGGGAGCTGCTCGGCGACGGCATCCTGATGACGAGCGTCGACACCGGCTGGATCACCGACGAGCGCCCGCACCCGACGAGGATGCGGCTGGCCGAGGAGGGATTCCACGCGCCGCTCGACCTGATCGACGGAGCCGCGCGCGTCTACGACCCGATCATCCGCGGCGAGGCCGGCGAGGACGTACACGGGGTGTTCCTCAAGGACTACGACCCGTCGCCGTGGTGATCGGCGGGCTATCCTCGCCGGGCGGCATGTCGGTCGACATCGAATCCGCCGAGCGCTTCGTCCTCGCCAACGCGCGGCTGCTCGACCGCCACCGGGTCGCCGTGCTCCTGCACGGCGCGCCGGTCGCACCCGTCCTCCAAGCGCTGCGCGCGTACCGCAACCCCGACGGCGGCTTCGGTCACGCCCTCGAGCCCGACGTGCGCGCCCCCGAGAGCGAGCCGGCCGCGGCGCTGCATGCGCTCGACGTGCTGGCCGGGATCGGGGCGCTCGACGACCCGATGGTCGCCGATGCCGCCGCCTGGGTCGCGACGATCGCCGATCCGGACGGCGGGGTGCCGTTCGTCCTGCCGACCGCCGCGGCGCATCCGCACGGGCCGTGGATGGTGCCCTCCGATGGCGGGTCGCACCTCACCTTCGCGATCGCCGGGGCGTTGTGGGAGGCCGGGTCCGACGAGCCGTGGCTCCGGCGCGCGACCGACTGGTGCTGGGCGCGGCTCGACCGCCCGGGCGAGCTCAGCGCCTACCTGGTGAAGTTCGCGCTCGACTTCCTCGACAACGTCCCCGACGAGGCGCGGGCCGGTGCGGCGATCGAGGATCTGCGCTCGCGGATCGGCCCCGACGGCTCGATCCCCGTGCCCGGCGGCACCGAGAACGAGCGGCTCACCCCGCTGACGCTGGCGCCGCGGCCCGGCGCGCGTAGCCGCATGCTGTTCACCCAAGCGCAGATCGAGGCCGACCTCGACGTGCTCGAGCAGGGCCAGCAGGACGACGGCGGCTGGATGTTCGACTGGCTCGCGTGGTCGCCCGGACAATCCGTCGAGTGGCGCGGGGCGATGACGCTGCGGGCGCTCGCCACGCTGAGCGAGCACGGGCGGCTCCAGCTGCCGGCCCGCGGCTGAGCGCGCGTCAGCGCCGCGTCCATTCGGGCTGCGCGAGGACGTTCACGCGCGTGTCGCGGCCGAGCAGCGCAACCTCGCGGAACTGGTACAAGAGCGCGCCGGTCGGCGCGTGGATGACCATGTCGCGGCGCAGCTTCATCTGCAGCAGCGGGAGCTCCCCGGGTCGCTCGCGCCAGCGTGGGACGCCTGCGCGCAGCAGCGCGGAGAGCGGGATCTGGTGCAACGAGGCGATCTCCGCCGCGTTGCGCCGGGGGCGCGAGCCGGCTCCTGCGAGCACCACGACCGGCGTGATGCAGAAGCCCGAGTCCGTGACGAAGTCGTCGAGCAGTCCGGCGACCACGCCCTCCGCGACGGCGGCCTCCTCGGCGAGCTCGCGCAACGCGCCCTGAGTGGCCGTCTCGCCCTGCTCGAGCTTGCCGCCCGGGAGTGCCCACTGCCCGGGGTTGCGCCCGCGCGGCACGCGCTTGGCGATGAGCAGTCGCGGGTCGGTATCGCAATCGAGCACGCAGATCGCAACCGCGGCCCGCCGGACGCCACCCGCGACCGCACGGCGCGAGAACCCCGCCAGGTTGTGACGGATGGCCTCGCTGCGCAGCGCGCCGGGATCGGTCACAAGCAGATCGCGAACGCGAGGAGATCGACACCGGGCACGGGCGACCAGTCGCGCTCGGGCACACGCTGGAACCCGAGGCGCTCGTAGACGGCGTGCGCGGCGCGCATCCCCGCCTGGCTCGAGCAGACGACCGCTTCCTTCCCGCGGCTGCGGCTGTCGTCGATGACCTGCCGCATCAGCGCCGTGCCCACGCCCCGCCCCTGCCCGCCTGGGTCGACGGCGAGCATGCGGAACTCGGCCTCGCGCGGGCCGGCGATCTCGCCGAGCGGCCCGCCGTCGGGCACGAACGTGACCGTGCCGACCACGCGCCCGCCGTCCGGCTCCGCGGCGACGAGCAGCTCCGCGCCGGCCGCTCGCTGCGCGACGTCGCGCAGCACGGCCAGGTAGTGCTCGCTCTCCATGAAAGGCGCATAAGCGGCCTCGCAGAGGTCGGCGATCGCCGGGAACTCGGCGGAACGGGCGGGTCGGATCTCGAGCCGCGTCAGGAGGACTCCACGGGGACGAACTCGTGCTCAGCGTCGCCCGGCGAGATGAAGATGAGCCCGGTGATCGCGGCTTCCCCGGAGTTCCGGACCGTGTGGGCAGTCCCGCGCGGTACGTACACGGTGCCGCCCGTGGTGACCGTGACCTCGCGATCCCCCAGCAGGAACGTGGCCTCTCCGGTGCCGACGTAGAACAACTCGTCGGTGTGCGGGTGGACGTGGAGTGGAGGACCAGGCTCCCCTGGCGGGATGGTTCCGGACAGGACGACGTAGGCACCCTGGGTCTCCCCCGGGCCGAGGGTGACCGGCTCGCCCGCCGCGGGCGCGGGGATCACGATGCTTCCGTTGATGGTCTCCATGTCGCGGGAGCCTAAACGGCACGCGAGCGCGCGTAGACTCGCGCGCCGATGCGGGCCTTGTACGACCCTGCGCGCCACGAGCCGCTGGCGGGACGGGAGTGGAGCGATGCTGGTGCGCGCGATGCGATCGCCGCGATCTGCCGCGATGCCGAGGCGGCGTTCGACCACGAGCGCCTCTGGCCGCTGCACCCGCGCGACGACGAGCCGGGCACGCCGGCGGACGGCATTCTGCGCGGGCTCTACGTCGGCGCCGCCGGCATGCTGCACGCGCTCGCGCGCCTCGCCGAGGCCGACCTGCACGTGCCGACGCTCGACGGTGCGGCGATCGTCGCCCGCCTCCACGAAGCGGCGTCGGAGTCGCCGGACGAGGAGGGCGCCGGCGCGTCGCTCCTCGTCGGAGCGAGCGGGATCCTGCTCGTCGCGCACCGCCTCGCGCCTGCGGATGCCACCGCGGACGCGCTCGCGGACGCGATCGCCGCGAACGTGGAGCACGCGTCGAACGAGCTGCTGCTCGGTGCGCCCGGCACGATGCTCGCGGCGCGCGCGATGCACGCCCGCACCGGCGAGGAGCGGTTCGCCGAGCTGTGGCGTGCGAGCGCGCGCACGCTGCTCGCCCGCCAGGAGACGGACGGACTCTGGACACAGGACCTCTACGGCGACCGGGAGCGCCTGTCGGGGCGGGGCACGGCTTCGCCGGCAACGTGCTCGCGCTGCGCGGCGCGCCCGAGTGGCTCGACGACGCGGCGAGCTTCGTGGAGCGGGCCGTCGCAACCGCGTGCTCCGTTGCGATCGTCGACGGCGGTCTCGCGAACTGGCCGGCGCTGCCGACCGGCTCCCAGGCCGGCGCCCCACCGCGAGTGCAGTGGTGTCACGGCGCGCCGGGCATGGTCACGTCGCTCGCCGCGCTCGCCCCCGGTGACGAGCGACACGGCGCGCTGCTGGCCGCCGGTGGCGAGCTCGTCTGGCGGGCCGGCCCGTTGGTGGGCAAGCCGGGGCTCTGCCACGGCACGTCCGGGAACGGCTTCGCGTTCATGGCACTGTTCGCGCGTACGGGCGACGAGCGCTGGCTCGAGCGCGCCCGCGCGTTCGCGATGCACGCGCTCGAGCAGGTCGCACGCCTGCGCGAAGCCGACGGCCGCGGGCATCACGCGCTCTTCACCGGCGACGTCGGAGCGGCGCTGCTCGCGGCGGCATGCCTGCTGGGCGACGCCGCCTTCCCGGGGCTCGACGACCTCTAGCGGGTGGCAGCGCGTTCAGGCAGCCGCGTGCGCGAGCGCCGACGGGCTGCGGCGGCTGACGATCGCGGGGACCTCGTGGACGAGCTCGTCGTTCTCGAGCGCCTCGACCATGAACAGCGCGAAGTCCACGCGGCGCGTGATGTTGCTCTCGAGGATGGGGTCGCCCACGTGGCGGCTCCACACCGGCAGGCCCTGGCTGTCGGCCTCCTCGAGGTTGCTGCCGCGCACGACGGTCCAGCGCGTGTCGCTGGCGAAGATGCGCCGGCACGCCTCGACCTGGTCGTCGAGGTCGACGACGCGTGCGAGGCGGGCGAGACGGCCGGCGACGTTGACCATCGCTTTCAGCCGCCACGTATAGACGTCCTGGCCGTCGCGGGTGATGTGCCAGCCGCTCGAGAACACCAGCCGTGCATTTGGCTCGGCGTGGTCGAGGACCGCCTGGGCCGTCCCCGACGAGTAACCGTGCACTCCCCGCGGGACGAGCACGACGAGCACCCCGTCGCAGCCAGCGACCGCACGACGGATGACCTCGCGGTCGTCGGTCGCGCCGGGCACGATCTCGATCCGATCCTCGAACTCGGCCAGCTTGTCGACGCTCTGGTCGCGGCAGACGGCGACCACGTCGTACCCCCGGTCCAGCGCATGCTGGACCATGTACTTCCCGAGCTTCCCCGACGCACCGACGATGCAGATCTTCATACACGGAGGGTGACACGACCGTGCTGGGCTACGCCTACTCTCCCCGCGTCCTCGCACACGATCCGCCGCCCTCGACGATGCGGATCGCGGGCCGGGACTTCACCCTGGGCAGCGCGAACGTCGCCCAGGCCATGCTGACCGCGCAGGCACACGACCTCGTGGAGCGAAGCACGCTGGGCAGCTCGCTCGCGCGCATCGCGCCCGTCCCGGCGCCCGACGAGGCGCTGCTCACGGTGCACACGCCGGCATACCTCCGCCGGCTGCGCGAGGCCTGCGCGGGCGGTCCCTGGGACGGCGAGTACGCACCGGTCACTGCGGCCACCTGGGAGGCGGCCCGGCTGACCGTCGGCGGCGTGCTGGCGGCCGTCGACGCCGTCCTCGGCGGCGGCATCCAGCGGGCGCTCGTCCACGCTCGCCCGGCCGGACACCATGCAGAGCCCGACCGGGCGATCGCCTCGACGTACCTCAACAACGTCGCCTGCGGCGTCGAGCACGCCCGCGCCCGCGGCGTCGAGCGCGTGGCGATCCTCGATTGGGACGTGCACGTGGCAAACGGAGCCGAGCGCATCTTCTGGGATCGCGACGACGTCCTCGCGATCTCCCTGCACCAGCAGGACTGGTACCCCGCCCACGCCGGCGACGTCCGGGCGACCGGCGGATCCGGCGCGGCGGGTAGCACGGTGAACGTGCCGCTGCCACCGGCGACGACGGATGGCGGCTATCTGCTCGCGTTCGACGAGATCGTCGCGCCGATCGTTCGTGGCTTCCGGCCCGACCTCATCTTCGTCGCGGCCGGCCAGGACGCTTCGGCATTCGACCCGACCGGCCGGATGCTGGTCTCCGCCGCCGGCTTCCGCGCGCTCGCGGAGCGCGTCGCGCAACTCGCGGACGAGCTCACCGGCGGGCGACTGGTGGCCAGTACGGAGGGGGGATACAGCCCGATCTACAACCCGTTCTGCCTCCTCGCCGTGCTCGAGGGGCTCGCCGGCGAGAGCGCCGGGATCCCCGACCCATGGCACGACGATGCCACGGTGCTGGCCGCGCGAGCCCCGGCCGACGATCGCGTGCGAGCCGCCGTCGCCGCGGTGCGCAGCGCTCAGCCGCGCTGGTTTCAGGGATGATCCGGGTCGACGCGATGAGCTCGAGCACTCCCGCAGCCGCCGACTCGGCGAAAGCCGCAGCGCCCGGGTTCGAGCAGCTCGCCAGAGAGCGCGCGCAGGATGCGGACGACCTGCTCGACACCCCGTGGTGGAAGGCATGGTCATGGTCGCGGCGGCCATGGGACTCCGAGGCCCGCAAGTCGCTCGCGCGGATCAAGACCTCGCTCGAGACCGCGCGCGTGTGGCACGACCAGGGCCGGCTGGGCGATCACGAGAAGCAGTTCGAGCGCGTGCTGGAAAGGCCGCTCACGCACCGCAGCCTGGACAACCTCATCGAGCTGGTCTACGCCCTCGACGAGCTCCTCGTCATCGCCGGCGACGCGGAGTTCGTGCATCGCCGTCGCTGCGCGGAGCTCCTGCCCGATGGCGACGACACCGCGTTGAAGACAGTCCAGGATGCGCTCGCCGGCAACCCGGCGCCGAGTGGGGCGGCCGAGCTCGAGGCCGCGCGGCAGGAGCTGCGGACGTTGTACGAGATGCGGCGGTTCCGGTACCGGCGGCTGCGCGCCCGACGGCGCATGAAGACGGCCGTGCTCCTGCTGGCAGGCATGCTCCTGCTCGGCCTCGTGATCGTCCTGGCGATCGGGATCGATGACGCCGTCGACGGAGACCCGAGTCTCGTGCTCCTCGCCGGGGCTGCGGGTGCGCTCGGCGGGACCCTCGCGAACCTCCTCCGTCTCCGCGACGACCTCAAGAGCGGTACCGAGCTCCGCGCGTTCAAGCCGTCGCTGCTCGCCCAGCCGGCCGTCGGCGCCGCCTCGGGCCTCGTCGTCCTGCTCGCCGTCGAAGGCGGTTTCCTCGGCATCGCCGACCAGGACGACGAGGTCAGGTGGGCCACGACCACGATGCTCGCCTTCGCAGCGGGATTCTCGGAGGCGCTGTTCATAGGGATCGTGCGCAGGGCAGCGGACGCGTTCAGCGAGGACGCAAGCTCGACGGCGTCCGGAGGTAAGCCTGGGTCCAGCGATGGCGCGGAGCGCAAGCGCGCGTAGTTACGTGAGCCCCGGCGCTGCTCCGGTGTCGACGCGCTCGACCGTGGTGCTGCCGGGCGCCGGCTCGCGCTCGCCCATGTCGAGCCGGAACGGCGGGTACTGGTCGGTCATCAGCGCCGCGTAGGCCACGACCCGCAAGCACCAGCGGTTCATGCCGAGCACGAAGTCGAGGATCTGCCGCGGGTAGCGCCCGGTGAACAGGAGCATGATCGCGGCGATGAGCACCAGCAACTCGATGAGGCCGCCGCCGGAGGCCCACGTCCAGTTGTCGTTCGCCGCGTTCCAGCCGCTCCACGCGCCGCCGGCGAACACGGCCACGACGAGGTAGTGCGGTATCGCGAGCAGCCACCACTTGACGAGCACGAGTCCCCGCGACAGCGAGTCCGGATAGTCGACCTCGACCCGCGCCGGGTAGTCCGGCACGTCGGCACGCGTGAACGGCGGGTAGCGGTCGGTTCCCAGCGCGCTGTAGGCGTAGAAGCCGACGCGCCACGACCAGCGCAGCACGCCGACGTTGAAGTCGAAGATCCCGCGCGGGTAGCGGCCGGTGAACAGGATCGCGAAGAACGCGACGATGCTCAGCAGAACGAACGCGATCCACAGGAACACGAGCACGATCAAGTGCGGGATCACGAGCAGCCACTTCACCAGCCAGAGCCAGCGGCTCAGCGGCTCATCGAGCTGTGCTTCGACGCGCAGCGGATAAACCGATGCGGTCATGGGCTCGTGCATTGCACACCGTCCTCTCGAACTGCACACCGCGGCTGCGGCGGAGCAACCGAGCCTACTCCGCCCGCGGCCACGCCGTGAGCTATTCGGACCGCCTGGACGCTCAGCGCCGCCGGCGGCTCTCGGTGATCTGCGTGATCACGCGCTCCCGCGCATCGCCGTGGAGATCCGCACCGGCGAACCGCAGATGGATGCGACCGCGCGGGACGCCGAGGAGCCGCAGCGACAGGTACGTCCGCCCCGCGGTGCCGTCCACGCGCACCCCGTTGCGCTGAGGAACGCGATCGGGCTCGGTGGCCCGCCGCAGGCTGTCCGCGCCGAAGCGGACTACGCGCTTCCCGCCCGCGGTCACCGTCAGCCTGCGCAGCTCGATGTCGTCGAGCGGGTCGTCCCAGCTCACGACGACATCGGTGGAATGCGTACCGTCGCCGAGCGGCTCGTCGACCGGCGCGGGCGCCTCGTGGTCCTCGATGCGATCGCTGGCGGTCGCGATGTCGGTGTCGCAGTTCAGGCCCGCGTCGATGCGGTTCAGCACGGCCTGCAAGTCGGTCGCGTCGACGTCGGGGAAGTAGGCGCCGTCGGTCTCGTCCGCGATGTGCTGGAGGCGGCGGCCATCGCGCCCCTCGCTGCCGATCCCCACGCCGACCACGAACGTCGGCGGCCCGTTGCGATGCAGCGCCCGGAAGCGGCCGACGTTGTGCCCCCCATCGGTGATGAACACGACGGCCTCCGCATCGGGATCGATCTTCTGCGCGCCGGCGAACGCGGCGTTGTAGTTGGTCGACCCCGCGTCGGCCTGCACGCGCTCGTCGATCAGCCGCGCGAGCATGCGGCGGTCGCGCGCGAACGTCTCGCTGCCGAGCAGCACCGGCGGGAACAGCTGCTCGGCGACATCGCCGAACTCCACCGCGCCGAGCCGCTCGCCGGCGTTGCGCTCCTTGTCGAGCAGCAGCTCGAGCGCGGCGACCCGCAGGCGCCCGGGGTCGAACTCCTCCATCGAGCCCGAGTCGTCGACGATCACGCCCAGCTTCGTCACGGCGCGGCACCCGTCCTCGGCAACCTCCTCCGCCGCGCCGGGGTCGGGCGGCAGCTCCTCGATCGGGTCGACGACAGGCGGCTGCGGGCCGTACACGAGCGACATCGCGCCGGCCTGTTGCGCCGCCCGCGGGCTGCCGAGCGCGAGATCGGCGCGGCCGTCGCCGCTCAGGTCGCCGGCGAGCGCCACGGCTCGCCCGAGCCGCTCGCCAGGCTCGTCGCCCGCGATCCGGAAGCCGCGCGTGCCGACGAACGCGAGATCGAGCGACGGGAGCCCCGAGCCGCCGTAGAGGACGTACGCCGCGCCGGCGTCCGGCCGGTCCAGCGGGTCGGCGCCGTGGGCGCCGACCAGAACGTCGTCCCGGCCGTCGCCGTCGACGTCGCCGGCGGGGGCGATCGCCACGCCGACGTGGTCTCCTGCGCTCTCGCCGTCGATCCTCAGGCCGGTGTCGCCCAGCTCGTCGAGCTCCAGGCTGCCGGGCTCCGAGCGCGCGTAGACGATCAGCACCCGGCCGGCGGACCGGCCGCGCGACTGGCGACCCGCGTAGTCGGCGCCGACCGCGAGATCGCCGCGCGCGTCGCCGCCGAGGTCGCCGACCGACGCCACGACGCCGCCGGCGCGCTGCCGGCCGCCCCCGTCGAGGACGATTCCGCGCGGGCCGATGCGCGCAAGGTCGACCGGCGTGGCCGCGGCGCTGCCCCAGACGACGTAGGCGCGGCCGCCGAGGTTCGTGTTGCGGCGGTACAGCGGCGCGCCGATCGCGATCTCGGCGATCCCGTCGCCGTTCCAGTCGGGCAGCGTCGCAACGGAGTTGCCGGCTCGGCCGCGCGCGCCCTCGATCCGGTAGCCCTGCGAGCCGAGCGCCGCCGTGTCGATCGTGGCGGGCGCGCCGGGCATGAAGAGGACATATGCGGCGCCGGCGTTCTTCGGCAACGGCGGCTCCGACACGTAGGACTGGTCGGCGTCGCCGCCGCCGTCGGGCCGGTCTGCCCGCGGCGCGCCGACCACGAGATCGCCGCGGCCGTCGCCGTTCGCGTCGGGCAGCCCCGCGACCGAGCTGCCGAGGCGGTCGTTGCGGCCCGTGCCCAGGACGACAAGTTCCGCGCTGCCGGCTGCGGCGAGGCTGACGGGTTCCGTGGCGGCGCGACCGAGCACGACGTATGCGGCGCCTGCGTCCTTGGCCGCTCCCACATCTGCGAGCGGCGCGCCCACGAGCACGTCGTCGAGCCCGTCGTCGTTGACGTCGCCGACCCCCGCCACCGCGGCGCCGGCGGTGTCGAACGGCGCCGCGCCGTCGATGCGGAAGCCCTGTGCCGCCGCGACGCTCCCGGACTCGGGATCTCCGCCTGTCCCGAACACGACCCAGGCCGCGCCGGTGTTCGTCTGCTGACCGGCGTCGTAGCGAGGCGCGCCCACCACGAGGTCGTCGATGCCGTCGCCGTTGACGTCGCCGGCCGGCGCCACGGCGGTACCGAGCCGCGCGCCCCGCAGGTCGCCGGACAGGCGCAGGTCCGACAGGGTGCGCAGATCGAGCGTCCCCGACGGGGGGATCTCGGCCGCGGCCGCTCGCCCGGCGAGACCGAGCGCGGCGGCGAGCAGCGCTAACGCCAGGAACCCTGCGCGAACCATCGACGGCATTCTCCCCCACTTCGCCCGCCGCTGCATTGCGGGCTAGAAGGCGGCTTTCGACGGATCGGCGAGCAGGACGGCCTCGGCCTCGTGGAACCGGCGATCGGCCTGGAGAAGGTGGCGGAGACGAACGTGGCAGGGCGGGCGAGCTGCAGGGCCTCGTCGCTCGCAGTCGCGCGATAGAGGGTGAGCTCTTGTCGACCGCGGCGCAGCCAGAGCTCCTGGGTGAACGCGAGGCGGTACAGGAGATGCTCCGCGCGCCGGGCGCGTGTCCACGAGCCGGCGTACAGGTCGGGATCGCGTGGCGCCTTGCCGCGGTAGCGGCACAGGCCGAGCGCCGCATCGGACGCGCGCGTCGCGGGGCGTGCGAACTGGAAGCGCCCGATCTCCTCCAACCCCAGCCCCCAGTTCGCGCCGGCGTCCTCGAAGGCGTCGACACGGATCACGAACGAGCCGCGCTCCGGGGCGACCTCGCGAACCGTCACGGGCGTGCGCCGCGGATCCAGCAGGCGTCCGCGATTCCCCGCGACGAGATGCCGCAGCTCGCCGGGGGCGAAGTCCGAGTCGCGCGCGGGGTCCGCATCGCCGGCGTAGACGGGTGCGTCGCCCATGGTCGTCCAGACACTAGGCGCAGCGATCGGCAGCGAGCGCCGCGGGGCGCCGTTGCCGTAGAACTCCGGGCATGGCTGCGTCCGACGCCACCATCATCGAGGCCGGCGGGCGCGACTTGCGAGTGTCGAGCCCCGACCGCGTGATCTTCCCCGCGACCGAGCGCACGGCCGCGGTCACCAAGCTCGACGTCGTCAGGTACTACCTCGCCGTGGCAGACGGCATCATGCGAGCGCTCCACCGCCGGCCGACGACGCTCGAGCGCTGGCCGAAGGGCGTGCACCCGGGGATCGTCCTCTCGACGCGCGAGAAGGGCGGCGGCGACGCCTTCTTCCAGAAGCGCATCCCGCGTGGAGCCCCGGACTACGTCGAGACCGCGCGGATCCAGTTCCCCTCCGGTCGCCACGCGGATGAGATCTGCCCGACCGAGGTGGCCGTCGTCGGCTGGGCGGCGCAGATGGGGACGATCACGTTTCACCCGTGGCCGGTCCGGCGCGAGGACGTCGACCATCCGGACGAGCTGCGTCTCGACCTGGACCCGCAGCCGGGCACGGACTTCGCCGATGCCGTGCGCGTCGCCGCCGAGGCGCGCGTGCTCTTGAGCGATCTCGGCTACACGGGCTTCCCGAAGACCTCGGGGGGCCGGGGTGTCCACATCTACGTCCGGATCGAGCCGCGCTGGACGTTCACGGATGTGCGCCACGCCGCGATCGCCTTCGGCCGCGAGCTCGAGCGGCGTCTCCCGGGCCAGGTGACGACGAAGTGGTGGAAGGAGGAGCGCGGCGAGCGCATCTTCGTCGACTACAACCAGAACGCGCGCGACCGCACGATCGCCTCCGCGTACAGCATCCGGCCGAAGCCGGGCGCGCCCGTCTCCGCACCGCTGACGTGGGACGAGCTCGGCGGCGTCGCGCCTGAGGACTTCACCGTCGCGACGATGCCCGAGCGCTTCGCCGAGGTGGGCGACCGTCACGAGACGATCGACGACGCCGTGCACTCGCTGCAGCCGCTGCTGGACATGTACGAGAACGACGAGGGCGAGGGACGCGGCGACATGCCCTATCCGCCCGACTATCCGAAGATGCCGGGAGAGCCGAAGCGCGTTCAGCCCTCGCGCGATCGCGACCGCGCGCGGTGACGAAGGTCCGCTACGGCGCCTGCGGGAGCTTGACGGAGCGCCGCCTGGCCGCCGGTGCGGAGGGCGGCGGCACGACCGGGCCGATGTCCCCGTCGGGCGCCTCGTCGAGGTCGACGATCACGGGCGCGTGATCGCTCGGCCCGCTGCCCTTGCGGGCGTGCCGGTCCACCCATGCCGCGCGCACGCGACCGGCGACCGGCGCGCCGGCCAGCACCAGATCGATCCGCATCCCGAGGTCCTGATGGAACATCCCGGCCCGGTAGTCCCAGTAGCTGAAGACCCGCTCGTTCGGCCAGCGATCGCGCACGACGTCACGCAGGCCGAGCGCCTGGAGCTCCGCCAGCGCGGCGCGCTCGGGCGGCGTCACGTGGGTCTGGCCTACGTAGGCGTCCGGATCGAACACGTCGTCGTCGGTCGGCGCGATGTTGATGTCGCCGCACACGACCGTCGCCTCCGGCCCGGCGGCGACCATCTCCCGCAGCGAAGCCAGCCAGGCCAGCTTGTACTCGTAGTGCTCGGAGCCCGGCGTGCGCCCGTTCGGCACGTACACGGAGACGACGCGGATACCGTCACACGTGGCCGACACCGCGCGGGCCTCAGGATGCGGAAAGCCCGGCGCGCCGGCCACTCCCGCGACGACGTCCTCGAGCCGCACGCGCGAGAGGATCGCCACGCCGTTCCACGTCGCCTCGCCGTGGGCCGCCACCTCATAGCCGCGAGCGTCGAGCTCGTCGCCGAGCAGCTCGGCGAACGCCGCGTCCGCGAGCTTGGTCTCCTGCAGGCAGACCACGTCCGGCCGCCGCTCATCCAGCCACGGCAGCAACCGCGGCATGCGCTGCTTGACCGAGTTGACGTTCCAGGTCGCGATTCGCACCGACGAAACCGTAGCGACGACACGCCGTTCTCTACGCTCAGAGCATGTCGACCACGACCTCCCTGCAGCTCGGCGACACCGTCCCGGCGTTCGCGCTTCGCGACACCGAGGGCGCCGAACACCGCGTGCCGCTGGCCGACGCTCCTCCGGCCACCGTGCTGGTCGTCAGCTGCCTGCACTGCCCGTACGTGATCGCGTGGAACCCGCGACTGCGCGCGGTGGCCGAGGAGTACGCACCCCGCGGCGTCCGCTTCCTCGCCATCCACGCCAACGACGCGACGCGCTACCCGGCCGATTCGCCCGATCGCATGAAGCGCTTCGTGGACGAGCACGGATGGCCGTATCCGTACCTGCACGACGAGTCCCAGGACGTGGCGCGCGCGCTCGGCGCCGAGGTCACGCCGCACGTCTTCGTGCTCGACGGGAAGCAGCGGCTTGCCTATCGCGGCGCGCCGGACGCCGACCACCGGGACCCCTCCCAGGACGCCGCCTGGCTGCGCAGCGCGCTCGACGCGGTGCTCGCGGGCGAGGCGGTCGCGGAGCCCGAGACGCAGGCGCGCGGGTGCAGCGTGAAGTGGCGGGCCTAGGTCGGTTCCGTCTCCAACACCGAACGATGAGGAGAGAGCCGATGGCAAAGCGCGCGCTCCAACCGCCCAATCTCACATTCCTTCCCAAGCCCGAATACCCGTACTCGCCCGGCAGCACTGCCGGCGGTTTCGTGTACACGTCGGGGCAGGTGTCCTGGGACGACCAGGGGCAACTCGTCGGGCTCGGAGATCCGACCGCTCAGACCCGCCAGGTGCTCGCGAACGTCGAATCCGTCCTCCGCGAGGGCGGCGCCACGCTGGACGACGTCCTCAAGTGCAACGTCTACCTCGCCGACATCCGCTACTTCCAGGCGATGAACGATGTGTTCGCCTCGTTCTTCCCCGACAAGCCGCCCGCGCGCACCACGGTGCAGGCGCCGCTCGCGGAGCCCGAGATGCTGGTCGAGATCGAGGCCATCGCCTGGATCGGTGAGTGAGGCAGGTCGAACGGTGGCGGTTGTCGTCGCAAGCCGGGGAGACCTGACGCTCGAGGCCGTGCGGCGGGTCGCCTGGGAGGGCGAGGGCGTCGAGCTCGCGTCCGCGGTCGCCGAGCAGATGGACCGCGGGCACGCCGCGTTGACCGCGTACGTGGACGCCCGGTTGGCCGAGGACCCGGAGGCGTTGTTGTACGGCGTCACGACCGGGCCGGGTGACGCCGGGAGCAAGCCCCTCACGGAGGCGGCCCGCACGTCCAGGCCGCCGGGGCTGTGGACCGCGTCCTCGTTCGGCGAGCCGCTGCCCGAGCGCGTCGTGCGCGCGATCGTGCTCGCTCGCCTGGCCAACCTCGTCGAGGGTCACGCGGGCGCGCGGGCGCACGTCGGCGCGGCGGTGGCCGCCATGCTCGACGGCCGCTCGTTGCCCGCCGTCCCCGCTCGTGGCAACGGCGGCGCGGGCGAGATCCTCGCCCTCGGGCACCTGTTCGGCGAGCTTGCCGAACAGCTCGAGCTCGAGCCCAAGGAGAAGATGGCGCTGATCAACGGGTCGCCGTGCGCCGCGGCCCTCGTGGCCGACGCGGCGCTGGCCGGGCGCGGCCGGCTCGATCTCGCCGAGCGCACGTTCGCCCTCTCCGTCGAGGCGATCCGAGCGCCGCTTGAGGCGTTCGCGACCGAGCTCGGTGAGCTGTGGGGCGACGAGCACGAGGCCGACGCCCTGCGCTCGCTCACGGCGCTGCTGGACGGCGGCGTGGCCGAGCGCCAGGCCTATCAGGCGCCGGTGAGCTACCGCGTGCTGCCTCGAGTGCTCGGGCGGGTGCGCGAGGTCCAGGCGCACGCCGAGCGGACGGCCGGCTCCTCGCTGGCCTCCGTGACCGACAACCCGGTCTTCCTCCCACCCGGCGAGGGCCGCCCGCTCGGTGCGCTCGTCTCGAACGGTGGCTACCACAACGATCGCGCCCACCCGGCGCTGGACGGGCTGGCGCACGCGTGGGCCGACCTCGCCCAGCTCGCCCAGCGCCACGTGGACAAGCTCTTCCAGCATCCGGTCAGCGCGCCGCTGCTTTCCGGCGAGTGGCGCGCCAAGTCCCTGCACATGGTCGCCGCGGGCTACGCCGAGGAAGCCAGGACGCTCGCTCAGACGACCGTGCTGGGCCTGGGCGGCTTCGGCCAGAACGACCTGCCGTCGCCGGCGTTCCTCGCCTGGGGCAAGGCCGACGCCGTCGGTACCTGCCTGGAACGCGTATTGGCGGTGCTCGCGGTGCTCGTCTCACAGGCGCTACACGCCGGGTCCCAATCCCCGCCGCCGGCGCTCGCGCCGTACCTGCGCGAGGTCCGCACCGCGTTCCCGCCGATCGAGGACCCTCGGCGCCTGGGCCCCGACGTTGACCGCCTGGCCTCCGTGTTCGCGCGCCGCGGCCTAGCCTGAGCGACGCTTGGCTCCAGCGTCACTGGAACCGAGGCACAGCAATGTGGAAGAGTTGGCCTGGTGTGGCTGCTCGCATGACGATCAACGATCTGTTGTCCGCGTCGCGCGAGCGTCTCGATCGCGTCGACCCGGTCGACGCTCCCGACGCCGTGAGACGCGGCGCGGTGCTGGTCGACATCCGTTCCGAGCTCCAGCGCGAGGCCGACGGCGTGATACCCGGTGCGCTGTTCTATCCGCGCAACGTCCTCGAATGGCGCCTCGACCCGGCTTCCGGATACAACGACCCGTCGCTGGGAGGCGACGTCAACAAGCGGCTGATCGTCGTCTGCAACGAGGGCTACCAGTCGAGCCTCGTCGCCGCCACGCTCCAGGTTCTCGGCTTCCCGCACGCCACTGACCTCGCCGGAGGATTTCAGGCGTGGCGCGCGGCGGGGCTGCCCGTCGAGTCGATCCGTCGGGCGATGACCCAGGTGAACGGCTGAGCGGCACCTGACGGCGTCCGATGCTCGCGGACGTGCGCCCGGAGCAGCTCGAAGCCGTGGCCGAGGAGATCGGCGATGTCGTGCGCCGAGCTGCGCTGTACCGGCAGGCCGGAGCAATGGTCAGGGCCGTCGGGGGCGAAGGTGGCGATGATCGCGTGGCCGCCCGGCAGCAGGGCGGATCGGAGCGTGTCGGCGTAGCGCGACCGGTCGACGGGGTCGGTGAAGAAGTGCAGGACTGCCCGGTCGTGCCAGGTGGCGTACTGCCGCGTCGGCCGCCAGGTCAGAAGGTCCGCGACGAGCCAGGTGACCGTATCCGCCCGCGGGCCGAGGCGCCGCCGGGCGAGGTCGAGCGCCGCCTCCGAGATGTCCAGGACGGTGATGTCGGAGTGCCCGGCGTCGAGCAGGGCGGCGGTCAGGCGTGAGGAGCCGCCACCGACATCGATCAGCGGCGCGTCCGGGCGTGGGGCTGTGACCGCGAGCGCCTCCAGCGACTCGGCCGGCTGCTCCTGGGTCCAGCTCCGGTCTTCGTCGCCGTCCGCGTAGGCGGCATCCCAGTGCGCATCGAGACCGACTCTGCCGCGAACGAACTCCACCCTCGCAAACCTACTCGGATCCGGTTTACGATCCGCGCATGCCGCGGCGATGCCTCCGGACGCGCAACGCCACATTCGCCGGCATCGCGCTCGTCGCGGCGCTGGCGGCGCCCCCCGCGGTCGCGGACGCGGCGACCACGCTGCGCTGCAAGTCGGCCGATCTCCGCTATCCGTTCGCGCCGGGCGGACCGAAGACGTTCGGCGTGTTCAAGCTGCGGATCACCGACGGAAGGTGCAGGAGAGCCCATCGCGTCGCGAACGCTTGGATGGCCGAGTTCGAGCTCAACATCCTCCACGGTCACGTCAAGCTTCCGCGCCGCGTGCTCGGCTTCAGCTTCAAGACCTTGCCCCCGAACGCGGCGCAGACATACCGCGAGCGCGGACGCAAGGGAACGACGACGATCCGCTTCGACTACCGCGTACCGAACGGCTGACGAAGCACGCTTGACGGTCGCCGCGGAATGAACGCGCAGGCTCGGTCGTCCACGGACTGACGCCTCCTCAACCAGCGACCAAGGAAACTGCCGCCGGCCCTCGGCGGCGGGGCGTCTCTGTCAAAGGAGACACGATGAAAGCAACACGTCAGAAGCCCCGGCGACGCGCCGCGCGCAGGCTGCTCGCCGGTGCGGTTCTCACCGCGGGTGTACTCGCCGCCGGCAGCGTGCCCGCGCATGCCGCGACCACCGCGACGTTCAGCGCCGGCACGCTTAGCGTGTTCGGTGACTCTTTGAACAACTCGATCACCGTCAGCCGCAATGCGGCCGGGACGATCCTGGTGAACGGCGGCGCCGTCAGCGTCATCGGCGGCACGCCGACGGTGGCCAACACCACGCTGATCCGGGTCTTCGGCCAGGGCGGCGACGACGTGATCGCGCTCAGCGAGGTCAGCGGCGCGCTCCCGCGGGCGAACCTGTTCGGCGGCGGCGCCAACGACGTCGTGACGGGCGGCTCCGGCAACGACCAGCTCTACGGTCAGACCGGCAACGACACGCTCCTCGGAAAGGGTGGCTTCGACCTGCTGTTCGGGGGCAGCGAGAACGACACCATCACGGGCGGTGACGCCGACGACCAGGCCTTCGGGCAGAGCGGCAACGACCGGATGATCTGGAACCCCGGCGACGACACCGACCTCAACGAGGGCGGTCAAGACGCCGACACCGTTGAAGTGAACGGAGGTAACGGCCTCGAGCAGTTCACCACCACGGCGAACGGCACGCGCGTCCGCTTCGACCGCCTCAACCCCGCGCCGTTCTCGATCGACATCGGCACGTCCGAGAAGCTCGCGGTCAACGCGAACGGCGGCGACGACAGCTTCAGTGCGACGGGGAACCTGCTCCCGCTGATCGGCATCATCGTCGACGGCGGTACGGGCAACGACACGCTCCTCGGCAGCAACGGCAACGACGTCCTGCTCGGAGGCGACGGCAACGACTTCGAGGACGGCCAGCAGGGCAGCGACGTCGCGTTCCTCGGAGCCGGAGACGACAGCTTCCAGTGGGATCCGGGCGACGGCAACGACATCATCGAAGGCCAGGACGGCACCGACACGATGCTCTTCAACGGCTCCGCCGCCAACGAGATCATGGACGTCTCGGCCAACGGCGGACGGGTGCGGTTCACCCGCGACGTCGCTGCGATCACGATGGATCTCGACGACGTCGAGTCGATCGTCGCCAAGACCCTCGGTGGCGCCGACAACCTGACGGTCAATGACATGTCCGGAACCAACCTCGTCAACGTCGTGGCCGACCTGAACATCTTCGGCGGCGGCGACGACCTCCAGGCCGACAACGTCATCGTCAACGCCACGAACGGCGACGACATCGTGAACGTCAGCGGCGCCGGACCGAACGTCGGGGTCGGCGGTCTCTCCGCCGGGGTCTCGGTGTCCGGCGCCATCGCCGGCAGCGACCGGCTGACGGTCAACGCGCTGGCCGGCGCCGACGTCATCGACGCCACCGGACTGGCCGCCACGGCGGCGCTGCTCACGCTCATCGGCGGCGACGGCGACGACGTGCTGCTCGGCGGTGACGGGAACGACATCCTCCTCGGCGGCGCGGGCGACGACGTGCTGCTCGGCGGGCCGGGCTCCGACACCAGCGACGGTGGGACGGGCGACAACGTCGTCTTCGACGCGTCCAGAGCCGCCGCCGCGACGTCGGCGACGGTCGTCGGAAAGGACTGGCTGACGGCCCACGCCCGCACCGTCGACGGCAAGACCGTGCTGAAGGTCGGCGGCGAGAAGCGCGAGCTTCCCCGCGCCGACCTGGAATCGCTCGCTCGCGGCGTGACCTCGGCCTGACGCCGTGACAGCTGCCGGCGCCAGAACCCGATGCCCGGTTCTGGCGCCGGCCCTTCACTTCCGCGTGGTGACGCGCTCGAGTATCCGTCGGAGCGCTTCGAGGTCGTCCGCATCCAGGGCGCTGAGCGCCGGAGGCGGCGTGCCGAGGATCGCGTCGGCCCGCCGCGCCATCTCCTTGCCTTTGCGCGTCGCCTCGACCACCTTCGCCCGCCGGTCGGTGGGATGCGGCCGCCGGCGCGCGAGGTTCAGCGATTCGAGGTCATCGACGACCACGGTCGCGTTGGGAGGGTCGATTCCCAGTGCCGCGGCGAGCTCGCCCATCGACATCGGTTGGCGCGCCAGCCGGCGGAGTGCCCGGACGCGGGCGAAGTTGATGCCCAGCGCCTCGGAGACCGCGCGCCGCCTCTCGTTGTCGAGCACGAGATCGCTCATGAGCAGCCATACCTCGCGCGCGCTCGCCGATGCGTTCATCGCGCCACAGCGAGTGCTTCTGGATTGAGCTGTGCCGCCGTGCGTCGTGCCGACTCCCCGGCCCGGCCGGTGGTGGCCATGAAACCGAGCACGAGCACGACAGCTCCGCAGGCCGTGAGCGTCCACCAGCCGGCGTGACTCGCAGGCGACAGGTCTGCATCCAGCGACCCGCCCACGCGCGAAGTGACGATCGCCCCGACGACCGCCACACCGAGCGTCTGGCCGAATTGCCGCGAGGTCGTGGCGATGGCCGAGGCGACGCCCGCCTGGGCTCGGGGCATGCCGGAAACGGCTGCGTTCGTGATCGGTGCGTTGACGAACCCGAAGCCGAGCCCGAAGATGACGTACGCCGCGAACAGCCATGCAAAGGGGGTCGCCGGCTCGATGCCGGTCAGCATGGCGCACGCGGTGACCGAGCAGACGCCGGAGATCACGAGCGGCAGGCGGGGACCGCGGCGGCCGACCATGCGGCCCGACAGCGTGGAAGCCACGACCGTCATGAGCGCCATGGGCACGGTGGCGAGCCCGGCCTGTACCGGCGAGAGGCCGCGCACCTCCTGGAGGTACAGCGTGTTCAGGAAGAGGAACCCCCCGAACGCCGCGAACGCCGCCACCGAGATGACGATCGACGACGTGAACGGGATCGACCGGAAGAAGCGCAGGTCGACGAGCGGGTCCTCGCGACGGGGCTCGTAGAGGAGCAGCGCCAGGAGCGCCACCGCGGCCGCCGAGAGTGCGGCCAGGATGACCGCCGACGACCATCCCCTGCTCGGGGCTTCGATGATTCCGTAGGTGAGCGTGGACAGCAGCACGATCACCAGGGCTTGGCCGACAGGATCGAACCGGCGCGGCCGTGGCGCCCTCGACTCGGGAATGAAGCGGAGCGTCAGGAGGATCGCGACGAGCCCGACGGGGATGTTGATCAGGAAGATCGACCGCCAGCCGACCGCGGAGACGAGCGCGCCTCCGACGATCGGCCCGAGCGCCATCGAGATGCCGAACACGGCGCCCCAGATGCCCACCGCCTGAGCCCGCTCGCGCGGGTTCGTGAACGTGTTGGTGATGATCGACATGGCGACCGGGTTCATCATCGAGGCGCCCACCGCCTGAAGCACGCGGAAGACCACGAGGAGCCCGACGCTCGGTGCCAGGCTGCACAGCAGCGATGACACCGAGAACACGGCGAGTCCGGTGACGAAGGTGCGCCTCCGGCCGAGCCGGTCCCCCATGGAGCCGGAGAACATCAGCAGGCTGGCCATCACGACGGTGTAGGCGCCGACCGTCCACTGCAGTCCCGAGATGCCGGCGTGCAGATCCTCCCCGATGGCCGGCAGGGCGACGTTCACCACGGTGATGTCGAGCCCGACGATGAAGAGGCTCATGCAGGAGATCAGCAGGACGCCGATCCTACGGTTGCGGCTGAGCTCATCGCTCGCAGATACTTGCTGATTCATAACTATTATGAATCTACCAGGACTTGCGCCCGTGTCAAGCCCGTGCAACCGCCGCGACCCGCGGGTCGCGGCGGTCGGTCTGCGTGGCTCCGCTCAGCCGGCCGCTTGCGAGTACATCAGCGAGCCGGGCGTGGTGAGCGGCTCGCCGGTCTCGAGCAGCGTCTTGAGGCCGGAGAGGATCTGCGGCCAGCCGCCATAGAGCTCCTGGTTGGCGCCCTCGGGGAGCTGGTCGTGGATCACGGTCAGCTGGCATGAGTTCCCGACCGGGTGGATCTCCCAGGTGACCCGTGAGGTCCCGGCGGCCTTGACGTCGTCGCTCCAGAGCGCGTTGAAGCTCTGCACGAGCCGGCGCGGCGGCTCGACCTCGAGGTTCTCACCCGCGGCGATGTCGATGACGCCGGGAACCGCCGCTGTGTAGCTCGAACCGGGCGTCCAATCGGAGTGCGTCTCGACTCCGAAGCTGAACCTGGCCCTCAGCCTCGGGTCGGTGATCGCCTCCCAGAGGCGCTCCGGCGTCGTCTTGATGTAGATCTCGAACACCGCCATGGCGCCCTCGCCGTCGGGGTTGGGGGTCAGCGCCACGCGGTGTGGGACGTCGACTGCTTCCATCCTCTGCTCCTCGAGTTCTCGCTTGATGCCCGTGAGCATCGCGGCCCAGGGCTCGGCGTATTTGCTCACCCACCGGTCGTGGACGAGCCGGATCGGGACCGGGTTCAGGAAATGGAGCTTCTCGCGCCCACGCCGTCGCGTGGTCACGAGGCCCGCCTCCTCGAGCACCCGCAGGTGCTTCATCACGCCGAAGCGCGTCATCGGCAGCTGCCCTTCGAGCGCGCTCAGCGTCTGCCCGTCGTGCTTGAACAGCTCGTCGAGCAGTCCGCGTCGCGTGGGGTCGGCGAGCGCCTTGAACACCGCGTCCATGGCTCCGAGTATATGTGACTATTTAGTCACCTGTCAACTCTGCTTTTGGGGCGGTAGGCTCGTTCGAGCGATGCTGTTCCTGCTCGTCGATACGCCTGATCCCAGGTACCGGGGGGGTCCGGATCCCGACGATGAGCGCGAGCGGCGCTGGGAGCCGATCAGCAGGCGGCTGTTCCTGCCCGCCGCCGGATCGATGAGCTGCTTCGTGCTCTCGCCGTTCGCCGGCAGCGAGTTCGCCGGTTGGGCGCTGACGGGAGCCGGCATCGCGCTCTGCGCACAGTTCGTGCGCGTCTCCCTGCGGGATGCCCCGCGGCGGGGAAGCCGCCCGTCTCGCGCGGGCGACGAGCGCGAGTAACAGCGTGACCGCGGCGTTGGGATGGGGCGCGCTGGCCGCGTCGTCACTCGTGATCGGGGCGCTGCTCGGACTGGTCCGACCGTGGCCGCCTCGGCCCCTCGGGCTCGTGCTCGCGTTCGGAGCCGGCGCGCTCATCAGCGCCGTCAGCTTCGACCTGGCCCAGGAAGGCGCGCGGGTCGGCGACCCCGGCTTTCTGGGGTTGGGCCTCGCCGTCGGCGCGTTCACCTACTTCGCGCTCAACCGGGTGATCGGACGACGCGGCCGTCGCGGCAACGACCGCGGTGACGGCGAGAACGCCGGTAGCGCGCTCGCGCTCGGCGCCTTTCTCGACGGCATCCCCGAGCAGGCGGTGCTGGGGATCGGCATCGCCACCGGAGCGGGAGTCAGCGTCGGGCTGCTCGCCGCGATCTTCGTCTCCAACCTCCCCGAGGCGATCGGCTCCTCCACCGAGATGCGCGCCTCGGGATCGGATGCGGCGAACATCCGTCGTCTCTGGTTGCTCGTCGCGCTCATCTGCACGGCGGCCACAGTCGCCGGTTACGCGGTTGCCGACAGCGTCTCGGGGAACCTGAACGCGGCCGTCGACGGGTTTGCCGCCGGCGCGCTGCTCGTGATGCTGATCGACTCGATGATCCCCGAGGCGGTCCGCAAGGGCGGCGACGTCTCCGGCTTGGTCACCGCGCTCGGCTTCGCGGTCGCCGCTGCGCTGTCGAGCGTCTCGTGAGGATCCCGATTGGCTGAACAGTTCACCATCGTCAGCCTGGCCGCAGTCGACGACGCGGCCCCGTTCACGCATCGCGATAGCGCCCGCGACGACGGATTGATGGGAAAGGTCGTCGTCGGTGTGCTCCTGCTCGCCGGCCTCGTGGCCGGTTGCGGTTCCGGCGACAAGCTGCCGGCGGCGACCCCGGAGCCATCGGCCAAGGTGGTCGCCGAGCACGAGGTGGCGCCGCGGCAGCTCGACCTCGCGGTGCGGTCCGAGGCGCTCGGGCGGACCGCGCAGGTCCGGCTGCTCACGCCCGCGGGCTGGGCCGCGTCGGCGCAGCGGCGCTGGCCGGTGCTCTACCTGCTTCACGGCTGCTGCGACACCTTCGACAGCTGGACGCGATCGACGGACGTCGAGGAGCTGCCGCAGCTGCGTGACGTGCTCGTGGTCATGCCCGAGGGCGGCGACGTCGGCTTCTACTCGAACTGGCGCGACGGGCCGCAATGGGAGGATTTCCACCTGCGCGAGCTGCCGCGGATCCTCGCCGACGGGTACGGCGGCGGTCCGCGACGCGCGATCGCGGGGCTCTCGATGGGCGGGCTCGGCGCGATGGACTACGCGGCGCGCCGGCCGCGGATGTTCCGGGCGGCGGCGTCGTTCTCCGGCGTCCTGCATCCGCTCGGCAACCCCCGCACCTGGCTCGGGCTGTTCGCGATCTACACGGACGACCCGCACGCCGTGTGGGGCGATCCGAAGGACGATCGCGACGTCTGGCGCAGCCACGACCCGACGGCGCTCCTCCCCGCGCTCGCCGGCATCCCGCTGTTCGTCTCCGCCGGCGACGGGCGCCCGGGTCCGTTCGAGGAGGGAGAAGGCAAGGGCGACCCGATCGAGGCCGACGTGGGCGCGCAGACCCGCGCGTTCGTCCGCCGCGCGCGGGCGCGCGGCGTCCCCGTCGAGGCCGACCTCTACGGGCCCGGCATCCACGACTGGCCGTACTGGGAGCGCGAGCTGCACCGAGCGCTGCCGCTGCTGCTCGGGGCGATCCGGTAGGGCGACGGTGATCGGTCTATGAGAGGAAGAACGCGATCAGGCCCGCGACGAGCCCGTAGAAGAAGCACGCCTCCGTGAGGGCGAAGCCGAGCCACTGGATGCCGGTGATCTCGGCGCGCATCTCGGGTTGACGGGTCACCGCCTCGATCACCTTGCCGAAGATGATGCCGATGCCGACGCCGGCGCCGACAGCGCCAAGGCCACCGCCGACTCCGAGCGCGATCGCCCTGCCCGCGTCCGCGCCGTCCTCGGCGGCGGCGAAGACCAGAGTCATGAGGGTTGCGAGCATTGGTGGATCTCCTTCCGACGAGCTCACGGTTGCCGGCTCAGACGGCGTCGAAGGTCCGAACTCATCGGGCCGCGTCCCGATCTGACACAAGGCAAGAGCTCACTCCCTCCCCGCGTCGCGTCGCTCCTCGTGCTCGCCGTTGCGTGTTCGGCGCTTGCGTCCTGCGCGACGCAGGACGAGCGGCGGGATCGTCCTGTGGCTCCCGGCTGCGCCGCTGAGCCGGCGCGAGCGCGAGTCGTCGAGCCGGCGGCGCGCGAGGTGGTGCGCGTGCCCGGCGAGCCGTTCGACATCGCCGTCGGGCCGGCCGCGCGATGGGCCGTCGTGTCCCTGCCTTCGACGCGCGGTCCCCGCCGCCTCGCGGTGCTGCGCCTCCACGCTGGGCGCCCGGCGCGCGTCGTGCACACGGTGGCGCTCGGCGCCGGATTGCAGCCCTTCGGCCTCGACCTGGCCGGGCAGCACCTGTTCGTCGCCGCGGGCGCCGGGCTCCTCGCCGTCGACGCGGACCCGCTCGTGCGCCGCGGCAAGCTCGTGACCGAGCGGCTGGCCACCGGAGCAGGCCTCATCCAGGTCGACGCCTCGCGCGACGGCCGGCGCGTCTTCGCCAGCGACGAGTCGCGGCACGAGCTCCTCGCGGTCACGCGCGGGCCGAGCGGCGCGGCGAGTCGCGTCGAGCGCATCGCGGTCCCGCCGGCCCCGGTCGGCGTCGCCCTCTCGTATGACGAGCGCCGCCTCTACGCCACCCGGTGCGCGTCGTCGAGGACGCGGCCCGCGGCCGGGCGTGGGTGAGCGCGCGGGAGAGCCACGCCGTGCTCGGCTACGACCTCGATGCGCTGGTGGACGACCCCCACCACGCGCTGCGGACGGTCGTGCCGGTGCCTCCCTCGCCGGTCGGCCTCACGGTGGCCGGCAGATGCGGGGCGCTGCTGATCGCCAGCTCGGGCCGCTTCACGCCCGCCGGCCGCGGCGGCTGGCTCTCCACCGTCGACCGGTCGCGCGGCCGCTACGACGTCGCCTCCGTCCGCGCCGGACGCTTCCCCAGGGAGCTCTCGCTCGCCGACGACGGCCGCGTCTACCTCACCGCGTTCGCCTCGGCCGCCGTCCATGCGCTCCGGCTCCCGGCGCCGCCGCGGTGCGGACCCGCGTAACCGGCCGCGAACATCGCCGCTGCGCCGCGTCCATTCCCTCGCGCCCCTTGATCGCTCTGGCTCGCATCACGGAGGATCGGCGTGCAGCCGACCGGTGGAGGACGCATGGAACCTCGCGGAGACGCAAAACCGCTCAGTCGTCCCGAGCAGATCGAGGCGATCAAGACCTGGCGCTACCTACGCCTGGCGATGGTCGCGCTGCTCGTCGGGCTCGCCGTGTCGCTCGCGTACGAGTGGGGCGAGGTGAACGCCGATTGCGTCCAGAGGTCGATCAGCGCTTACTACTACACGCCCGTGCGCGGCTATTTCGTCGGCGGGCTCGTGAGCATCGGCGTATGTCTTTTCTGCCTGAAGGGCAGCACGGAGCTCGAGGACACGCTGCTCAACCTCGCCGGCATGTTCGCGCTGCTCGTCGCGCTCGTGCCGACGGAGGGCGCCAGCTCCTGCGCGTCCCGTCTGGGAACCGCGGCTGATCGCGACGTGAACGTCGCGAACAACGTGACCGCGCTGCTGGCGATCGGGGCGCTGGGGCTGGTCGCGCTCGCGGTCATGGCGAGGCGGGCCCGGCCGTCGACCCTGGAGCTGGCCGCCTGGGGGGCCGCCGCCCTGGTGTGTGTCGTGACGGCCCTGTCGTTCTGGCTCGATCGGTCGGCCTTCGTGGACGGCGCGCACTACACCGCGGCGGTGCTGATGTTCGTCTGCATCCTCGCCGTGGTCGCGATCAACGCGTTGGGCTACAAGGCGGAACGCGGCGCGCCACCGCAGCGCAACCCTTACGTCGCCGTCGCCGTCGCCATGGCAGCGGCGACGGTCGTGATCCTCGCCACGGCAGCCGCCGGCTGGGACTACTGGGTGATCGCGATCGAGGGCGCGCTGATCTCCCTCTTCGCCGTCTTCTGGGTCATCCAGACGCTGGAGCTCTGGCACCGCGGCCTGAGGTAGCGCCTCGGACTCATTCGCAGCCCGGTCCCCTCAGATACGCACGCGCTCCCCCGACGCGTCGTAGAGCGGCTCGGCCGCGACCCGCCCGCCGACCCACTCGCCGAAGATCTCGACCGCCACCTCGGTGTCCGGCGCGGCATGCTCGGCGGGGAGGTACGCGTATGCGATCGAGCGCTCCACCGTGTAGCCGTAGCCGCCGCTGGTGACGCGCCCGAGCACCTGACCGTCGATCCTCACCGGCTCGTTGGACAGCGCGACCGAACGCGGATCGTCGAGCACGAGGCAGCAGAGACGCGCACCGTGATCTTCCTCCCGCGCGCGCAGCAGTGCCTCGCGACCGAGGAACTCGCCCTTGTCGAGCTTGACCGCGAAGTCGAGCCCTGCCTGGAACGGGTTCTCGTCGGGCGTGATGTCCGCGCCCCAGACCCGGTAGCCCTTCTCCAGCCGCAGCGAGTCGATCGCACGGTAGCCCGCTGCGACCAGGCCGTGCTCGGAGCCCGCGTCCCAGAGCGTGCGCCAGAGCGCGGCCCCGAACTCGGTCGGGCAGTAGAGCTCCCAGCCCAGCTCGCCCGTGTAGGTCACGCGCAGCGCGCGCACGGGCACGTCGCCGATGTCGATGTCGCGGAAGCTCATGTACGGGAACGCTTCGCTCGAGAGGTCGGCGGTCGTGCAGCCGGTGAGCACGTCGCGCGACTGCGGTCCCCAGAGTCCGAAGCACGCCGACTGCGACGTGACGTTGTCGACGCGCACGTCGGGCGAGCCGTCCGCCGGCAGGTGGGAGCGGATCCACGCGAGGTCGTGGTTGCCGAACGCGGTGCCGGTGACGATGCCGAAGCGCTCCTCCGCCAGCCGCGTGACGGTGAAGTCGCACTCGATCCCGGCGCGCCGGTTGAGCATCTGCGTGTAGGTGATCTTCCCCACCTCGCGCGCCACGCGGTTGTCGCACAGCCGCTCGAGGAACTCGGCGGCCCGCGGCCCGCTCACCTCGAGCTTGGCGAAGGAGGACTCGTCGAACAGCGCCGCGGCCTCGCGGCAGGCGCGGTGCTCGGCGCCGATCGCGGGCGACCAGTGCATCCCCGCCCAGCCGCGCGGGCGCAGCGACTCGTCGCCGGCAGCCTCGTTGGCGGCGTACCAGTTCACGCGCTCCCAGCCGGACTTCTCGCCGAAGACCGCGCCGTGGCGCTCGTGCCACGGGTAGACCGGCGACATGCGCAGCGGCCGGCCGGCCTGGCGCTCGTGGCTCGGGTACTTGATGTCGTAGTAGGTCTCGTAGACCTCGCGCGTGCGGTCGAGCGTGTAGCGCGGCGAGCGGTAGTGCTCGCCGAAGCGGCGGATGTCCATGTGCCAGAGGTCGAGCGACGGCTCGCCCTCGACGATCCACTCGGCCATCACCTTGCCGATGCCGCCGGCACCGGCCAGCCCGTGGGCGCAGAAGCCGGCGGCGACGAACAAGCCGCGCACCGCGGTCTCGCCGAGGCAGAACTCGCCGTCGGGCGTGAAGGCCTCCGGGCCGTTGATCAGCCGCGTGACCTTGACGTCCTCCATCGCCGGCACGCGCTTGCGCGAGTTGACCACGATCTCCTCGAAGCGGTCGAAGTCGTCCTCGAGCAGCCGGCCGTTGAAGTCCGGCGGGATGTCGTCGAGGCCGCGACCGCCGTCGCGCAGCGACCACGGCGCCGAGTCGCGCTCGTAGCCGCCCATCACGAGCCCGCCGCCCTCCTCGCGGAAGTAGATCAGCAGGTCGGGGTCGCGCATCGTCGGCAGCGGTGTGTCCGCGCGCTCGCGGAACGGCTGCGTCACGAGGTACTGGTGCGCGAACGGGATCACCGGGATGCGCACTCCCGCCAGCCGCCCGATCTCCGCCGCGAACATGCCGCCGGCGTTGACCACCACGTCGGCCTCGATGTCGCCGCGGTCGGTGCGCACGCCCTGCACGCGGCCGCGGTGCACGTCGATCCCCGTCACGCGGGTGCCGGTGAAGATGCGGCAGCCGCCCCGGCGCGCGCCGTCGGCCAGCGCGTAGGTCAGCTGCGAGGGATCGAGGTAGCCGTCGGTCGGCAGCCAGGAGGCGCCGAGCACGCCGTCCTTGACCATCAGCGGGAACTTCTCCGCCGCCTCATCGGCCGAGATCAGCTCGAGCGGCAGCCCGAACGTCTTCGCCCAGCCGGCCTGCCGGCGCGTCTCCTCCAGGCGCTCCGGCGAGCAGGCCAGGCGGATGCCGCCGCACTCGGTCCAGCCGGGGTCGAACTCGCCGCCGCCGAGCTTCCGGTAGAGCTCCACCGAGTACATCATCATCCGCGTCAGCGATACGGATGACCGCAGCTGGCCGACCAGCCCGGCGGAGTGGAACGTCGAGCCGCTCGTGAGCTGGTTGCGGTCGAGCAGCACCACGTCGCGCCAGCCGAGCTCCGCGAGGTGGTAGGCGATCGAGGTTCCCCCCACGCCGCCCCCGACGATCACGCAGCGGGCGCTCGCGGGCAGTTCACGGCCGATCGCCACGAGCATCCTCCAACCAGGTCGGGACGCGCGGGTCGGCCAGTCCGGCCGCGACACGCTCGAGGTGCTCGCCCGCGTAGCCGGCGAAATCGAAGTCCAGCGTCGAGATGGCGGTCTGGACGACGCCCCACATCCCCTCGCGGAAGTCGGACATGATCCGCATCAGCCGCAGCGCGGCGAACCTGCGGGCGGTGCACGGCTCGTCCCAGTAGGCGGTCAGCAGGCGCTCGTCGTCGGCCTCGGCAAAGCCGTTGTTGACCGAGAGGTTGCCGAGGTCGAAGTAGCGGTCCCCCATGCCGGCGTACTCCCAGTCGACGATCCGCACGCGCGCCCCGTCGTAGATGAAGTTGGCGGTCAGCAGGTCGTTGTGGCATGGCACCGGGGCATGCTCGGGATCCGTGAGCACCTGCCGGATGGCGCGCGCGCCGGCGGCGAGCTCGTCAAAGCCGGCGGGGATCCGCGCGCCGCGCTCGGCTGCCGTCGCGCGGTAGTCCTCGACGATCGCGAACGCGTCGAAGCTGGATGGCAACACCGGTCCGTCGTGCACGCGCCGCAGCGCGGCGGCGACGTCGTCGAGCAGTGGCGGCGCGCGCAGCTCAGCGGCCTCGACCGGCCGGCCGGGGATGAAGGCGGTGACCAGGCACGGGGGCTCGGGGACGTAGGCGACGACCTCCGGACCGACGCCGGCGCGCGCCGCCGCCTCGGTCGCCTCGCGCTCCGCGGAGCGGTCGATGCCGAGCAGCCCGGTGTCCTTTCCGGGCAGCCGGACGACCACGTCGTCGCCGCCGAGCAGCACGCGGAAGTTGCGGTTGGTGATCCCTCCGGCCAGCGACTGCGGCACGCCCTCGGGTGCGCCGAGCAGCGGTACGAGCGCCGCGAGCGCGACCTCCAGGTCAGCGTGCACGGGCCAGCATCCCGGCGGGAACGACCTGGATCAGGAACCGGGCCCGGTCGCCGCGGTGGCGGTCACGGGCGAACTCGACCGCCGTGCCGTCCGCCGCGAACGCGACGCGCTCCACGAGCATCAGCGGCGAACCCTCGGGGACGCCGAGCACCGCGGCCTCGTGCGAGCGCGCAGCGACCGGCTCCAGACGCTCGGTCGCGCTGACCGGCGCGAGGTCGTAGTGCTCGCGCATGAGCGCGTAGAGCGAGCCCGACAGGTCGTGCTCGAGCAGCGCGGGAAAACGCTCCAGCGGCACCCAGGTGTCCTCGAGCGTAATCGGCTGGTCGCCGCCGAGCCGCACCCGCTCGAGCCGCACGACAGCCGCCCCCGTGTCGATGCCGAGCGCCTCCGCGACCTCGCCGGGAGCGGCGTGCTCGTCCGCGGCGAGGATCTGCGCGCTCGCCTCGAGCCCCTGGCGCTCGACCTCCTCGGTGAAGCCGGCGACGCGCGTGAGGTCGTGCACGACCCGCGGCGCGTCGCGCACGAACGTGCCGCGGCCGACACCGCGCTCGACCAGCCCGCGCGCGGCGAGCGAGGCGAGCGCCTGGCGCACCGTCATGCGGCTCACCGAGAGCGCGAGCGCGAGATCGCGCTCCGCCGGCAGCCGCTCGCCGGGTGCCAGGTGGCCGGACCCGATGCGGTCGGCGAGCTGCTCCTCGATCTGCACCCACGCCGGCTTCGCGGCGCGGTCGGCGACGGCCCAGCGGCCGCCGAACACCTGCGTCTCGATGCTTCCCATCCCTCGCTCCGCCGATTGGTCTAGACCGATTCGACCCTATGGGAATCCGGCGGCGGGCGTCAACCTCACGCTGCCAGCCCCCGTTTAGGTTTGCCAGCGACACCTTTCCGCGAGTACGGTGCGCGCCCATGGCTCCTCTCTCGCTCGACGAGCTGCGCGCAGCGGTGTCCGCCGGCCGGCTCGACACGGTCCTGCTCTGCCTCGCCGACATGCAGGGCCGCCTGCAGGGCAAGCGGCTGACCGCGCACCATTTCCTCGACGAGGTCGTGGAGCACGGCGCCGAGGCCTGCAACTACCTGCTCGCCGTCGACGTGGAGATGAACACCGTCGAGGGCTACGCGATGACCTCGTGGGAGACGGGCTACGGCGACTTCGCGATGAAGCCCGACTTCGAGACGCTGCGGCTCGTCCCGTGGCACGACGGCACCGCGCTGTGCATGGCCGACCTCGCCTGGGGCGACGGCTCGCCCGTCGTGGCATCGCCGCGCCAGATCCTGCGCGCCCAGCTCGACAGGCTCGCCGAGCGCGGCCTGGACGCCGTCGGCGCGACCGAGCTGGAGTTCATCGTCTTCCGCGACTCCTACGACGAGGCGGCGCGGCTCGGCTACCGCGACCTGCAGCCGGCGAACCTGTACAACGTCGACTACTCGATTCTGGGCACCTCGCGCGTGGAGCCGCTGATCCGGAGGATCCGCAACGGCATGGCCGGCGCGGGCCTGCGCGTCGAGACGTCCAAGGGCGAGTGCAACCTCGGCCAGCACGAGATCAACTTCGCCTATGGACCGGTGCTGCAGACCGCGGACGAGCACACGATCTACAAGAACGGCGCCAAGGAGATCGCCGACCAAGAGGGAATGGCGATCACGTTCATGGCCAAGTTCAACGAGCGCGAGGGCAACTCGTGCCACATCCACCTGTCGCTCCAACGCGACGACGGCACGCCCCTGTTCGCCGACGACGACACCGCGTTCGAGCGCTTCCTCGCCGGGCAGCTCGCCTGCCTGCAGGAGCTCTCGCTCCTCTACGCCCCGAACGTCAACTCCTACAAGCGCTTCGCCGCCGGATCGTTCGCGCCCACGGCGGTCGCGTGGGGCGCCGACAACCGCACCTGCGCGCTGCGCGTCGTCGGCCATGGGCCGAGCCGCCGCATCGAGTGCCGGCTGCCCGGCGCCGACGTCAACCCGTACCTTGCGATCAGCGCGATGATCGCCTCCGGCCTGCACGGGATCGACGCGGAGCTGCCGCTCGAGCCGGCGGTCTCCGGCAACGCCTACACGTCGGACAAGCCGCGCGTGCCGGGAACGCTGCGCGCGGCCCGCGACGCCTTCGCCGCCAGCGCCGTGGCGCGCGAGGCGTTCGGCGCCGAGGTCGTCGACCACTACCTCAACAACGCCACGGTCGAGCTCGACGCCTTCGAGGCGGCGGTGACCGACTGGGAGCACGTCCGCGGCTTCGAGCGCCTGTGACGCTGGCGCCGCCCGGAACCTCGGCCGAGACGGTCTTCGCACCCGTCCAGTCCCAGACGGCGTTCGAGGAGACGCTCGAGCGGCTCGGGACGGCGATCAAGCTCGGCCTGCTCGCAGCCCGGCGAGCGCCTGCCCGCCGAGCGCGAGCTCTGCCGGCAGCTCGGGATCTCGCGCTCGACGCTGCGCCAGGCGCTGACCGCGCTCGTGCAGAGCGGCCACCTGCGCGCCGCGCGCGGGCGCAGCGGCGGCACGTTCGTCGCCGAGTCGCCGCCACCGGCCGACGCGCCCTCGGCCACGCTGCTGGCGGACTGGCGCGAAGCCTGCGACCAGCGCCTCGCCGTCGAGCTCGCGGTCGCCCTGCTCGCAGCCGAGCGCGCCGAGCCCGCGGCCCTGGCGCCGCTGGACGAGCTCGTCGCGGTCGATGAGCGACACGCTGGAGGACTTCCCCCGCTACCGCCAGGCCGACGTGCGCTGGCACATCGGGCTGGCCGAAGCGGCCGGCGGCCAGCGCCTAGTCACGGCGATGACCGAGGCGCAGGGCGAGATGAGCGACCTGATCGCCTACATCGCCCATCCGCCCGAGCTGCTCGCATGGACGAACCAGCAGCACGCGAAGATGCTGACCGCCGTGCGCAAGCGCGACGGCGACCGCGCGATGCGGATCATGGCCGAGCACCTCCAGGGCACCGAGCACGTGCTGGCCGGACTGCTGCCTGCGGCCCGCTAGCCCTGGACATCCGGGCGCTTGACTTCCGTCCGGGCCTCTCCGTACAGTCGCGCGCAATAGGTCTGGGAGCAGACCTTTACAAGAGGAGATGTCGACCGCATGAGCACGACCGCGCCGGGCCGCGACGAGCAGCGGCTCGCCGAGATGGGCTACTCGCAGGATCTGACGCGCGCCTGGAGCGGGTTCTCCAACTTCGCGATCTCATTCACGATCATCTCGATCCTGGCCGGTTGCTTCACGACGTACGGCCAGGCCTGGAACAACGGCGGCCCGATCGCGATCTCGATCGGCTGGCCCGTGATCTCGTGCGCGATCCTGATCATCGCCTTCTGCATGTCGGAGCTGGTTTCGGCTTATCCGACCGCCGGCGGCATCTACTGGTGGGCGAGCGAGCTCGGCGGCGCCGCGTGGGGCTGGTTCACCGGCTGGTTCAACCTCGTCGGCCTCGTCGGGGTCGTGGCATCGGTTGACTACGCATGCGCGACGTTCATCTCGGCACTGCTCAACCTCTGGAGCGTCGACCTGGGGATCGTGAACTTCGCCGACGGAGCCTCGCTCGGTGACGTGTTCATCGTCTTCGGAGTCGTGATCGCACTACACGCCGCCGATCAACATCTACTCGTCCCACATGGTCGCGATGTTCAACAACATCTCCGTCTGGTGGCACGTCGGCGGTGTCGCGGTGATCGTCGCGATCCTCGTCTTCGCTCCCGACCGGCACGCGAGCTTCTCGTTCGTCTTCACGGATACGATCAACAACTCGGGCTTCGGCGATGGGATGCTCTGGTTCTACGTATTGCCACTCGGCTTCCTGCTGACGCAGTACACGATCACCGGCTTCGACGCGTCGGCACACATATCCGAGGAGACGCACGGAGCTGAGGATGCGGCGCCGAAGGGCGTCTGGCGGTCGGTCTTCTACTCAGCGCTGATCGGCTGGATCGTGCTGCTCGCGATCACCTTCGCGGCCGCGGACAGAGGTGCGATCGACGAGGCTGGAGGCACATCACTGGCGATCTTCGACAGCGCGCTATCGGCCACCGCGGCGGAGATCGTGATCCTGATCTCCTGCATCGGCCAGCTCTTCTGCGGCATGGCGTGCGTGACGAGCGCCTCGCGCATGACGTATGCGTTCTCGCGCGATCGGGCTATCCCGGGCTGGCGGATCTGGACGAGGCTGAATCGCAACCGCGTGCCGGTCGGCGCCGTGCTGCTGGTCTGCGCACTTTCGCTGATCGTGACGGTGCCAGCGCTCTGGTCGAACGCCTCCGGCATCCCGGTTGCGTTCTTCGCGGTCGTGTCGGTGTGCGTGATCGGGCTCTACATCGCATACGTGATCCCGATCTACCTGCGCCTGCGCATCGGCGACGACTTCAAGCCCGGCCCCTGGAACAACGGCCAGAAGTACAAGTGGATGAACACGTTCTCGGTCATCTGGGTAGCGATCATCACCGTGATCTTCTGCTTGCCGTTCACGCCCGCCGCGGTTCCGTTCTCCGACGAGTTCGATTGGAACGCGGTCAACTACGCGCCGATCACCGTCGGCGGCGTCTTCATCGCCGTCGGCATCTGGTGGCTCGTGAGCGCTCGGCACTCGTTCACCGGCCCGGTCCGCACCGTCGAGTTCGCCGGCGAGGGCCTCGGGGTCCAGACCGACGAGCCGGCGGAGCCCACGGAACCGACGCCGGCGGCATAGGCCGCCGGTCCGGCTCGCCGCGCCGGCGGGCCGGGCGCGTCATCCTGGATCCATGTCCTCCCCACCGATCATCGGCATCTGCACCGCCCTCGAGCGCGCTCGCTGGAGCGTCTGGGACCAGCAGGCGATGCTGCTCCCGCGCAGCTACATCGACGCGGTGCAGCGCGCCGGCGGCATCGCGCTGATGCTGCCACCCGACGCCGCCGTCGCGAAGGACCCCGACGCGCTGCTCGACCTGCTCGACGCGCTGCTGCTCGCGGGCGGCGCCGACGTCGACCCGTCGTCATACGGCGCCGAGCCGCACGAAGCGACGCACGGCACGGTGCCCGAGCGCGACGAGTTCGAGATCGCGCTGGCCCGCCGCGCGATGGAGCGCGACATGCCCTTCCTCGGCGTCTGCCGCGGCATGCAGCTGATGAACGTCGCCCGCGGCGGCACGCTCACGCAGCACCTCCCCGATGACTACGGCCACGAGGACCACCGGCGCTCGCCCGGCTCGTTCGACAACTCCGACCACGCCGTCCGCCTGGCGCACGGCTCGCTCGCGGCACGCGCCGCGCACGAGGAGGTGCACAACACCAAGTCGCACCACCACCAGGGCGTCGAGCAAATCGGCGACGGCCTCGAGGTGACTGGATGGGCGACGATCGACGAGCTGCCCGAGGCGATCGAGGTGCCGGGCAACCGCTTCTCGCTCGGCGTTCAGTGGCATCCCGAGGCCGACCACACCTCCCCGCTCGTCGCCGCGCTCGTGGAGGAAGCGCGGACGTACCGCGCCGAGCGGCTGCGATCAGCCAAGGCCGCCTGATGCTCACGGTGCTCGAGCCGGCGACCGAGGCGGTGCTCGCCGAGATCCCGCGGGCGGGGGCCGAGGAGGCCGACGCCGCGGTCGCGCGCGCCAAGGCGGCCTATCCCGCGTGGCGGGCCGTGTCGCCGCCGGACCGCGCGAAGCTGCTGTACGGGCTGGCGGACGCGCTCGCGGACAAGCAGGAGGACCTGGCCGTGCTCGAGGCCCGCAACGCGGGCAAGCCGATCGGCGACGCGCGCGGCGAGATGGGCATGGTCGTCGATACGTTCCGCTTCTACGCCGGCGCCGTCGAGCGCACGCTCGGCGACACGATCCCGGTGAGCGGCGGCGTCGCGATGACGTTCCGCGAGCCGCTCGGCGTCGTCGCGCTGATCACGCCCTGGAACTTCCCGCTCACGATCGCGGCCTGGAAGCTCGGGCCGTGCCTCGCGGCCGGCAACACGGTCGTGCTCAAGCCGGCCGAGCTGACCCCGCTGACCGCGCTCGAGTTCGAGCGGATCGCGCTCGAGGCCGGCATCCCCGAAGGCGTCGTCAACGTCGTCGCGGGACCGGGCCGGACGTGCGGGACGCGCCTCGTCGAGCACCCGGACGTCGCCAAGGTCG
The DNA here is from genome assembly GCA_963839615.1 of uncultured Solirubrobacteraceae bacterium. Lineage (GTDB taxonomy): Bacteria > Actinomycetota > Thermoleophilia > Solirubrobacterales > Solirubrobacteraceae > DASQMT01. The sequence goes on along the minus strand of CAWIVY010000012.1, from coordinate 88,974 downwards.
CCTTCACCGGCTCGACCGAGGTCGGCCGCATGATCGCCACCGGCGCTGCGCAGACGATCAAGCGCGTGACGCTGGAACTGGGCGGCAAGTCGCCGAACCTCGTGTTCGCCGACGCCGACGTCCAGGCCGCCGCCGAGGCGGCGCCGTGGGCGGTCTTCGGCAACGCCGGCCAGGACTGCTGCGCGCGCTCGCGCATCCTCGTCCAGGACTCGGTGCTCGACGACTTCCTCGCGGCGCTCAGCGGCGTCGTCGAGGGCATCCGCGTCGGCGACCCGCTCGACGAGGCGACCCAGATGGGGCCGCTGATCTCCGCCCAGCAGCGCGACACGGTCCGCTCCTACGTGCCCGACGGCGCGCCCGTGGCGGTCCGCGGCTCCGCGCCCGACGGCTCGGGATTCTGGTTCCCGCCGACGGTGCTCGCACCGGTCGACGCCGGCGACCGCGCCGTGCGGGAGGAGATCTTCGGCCCGGTCGCGTGCGTGATCCCCTTCCGCGACGAGGCGGAGGCGATCGCGCTGGCGAACGACACGATCTACGGTCTCTCGGGCTCGATCTGGACCCGCGACGGCGCCCGCGCCCTGCGCGTCGCACGCGCGATCGAGGCCGGTGTGCTGTCGATCAACTCGAACACCTCGGTCCGCGTGAGCACCCCGTTCGGGGGCTTCAAGCAGTCGGGCGTCGGCCGCGAGCTCGGCCCGCACGCGCTCGACCACTACACCGAGGTGAAGTCCGTCTACTACGCGACTGGGGGCTAGCTTGGCTCGGCTGGAGGGGAAGGTCTGCGTCGTCACCGGCGCGGCGAGCGGCATCGGCGCGGAGACCGCGCGGCTGTTCATCGACGAGGGCGCGACCGTCGTGGGCGTCGACCTGCGCGAGGACGGCATCGGCACGACGAGCCTGGCGGTCGACGTCGCCGACGAGCACCAGGTCTCGAACCTCTACGCGGGCGTGCGGTCGGAGTTCGGCCGCATCGACGTGCTGTTCAACAACGCCGGCATCTCACCCACCGACGACGCATCGGTGCTCGAGACGTCGCTCGAGGCGTGGCAGCGCGTGCAGGACGTCAACCTCAAGTCCGTCTTCCTCTGCTGCAAGCACGGCATCCCGCACCTGATCGAGGGCGGCGGCGGCTCGGTCATCAACACCGCCTCGTTCGTCGCCACGATGGGCTCGGCGACGTCGCAGATCTCCTACACGGCGTCGAAGGGCGGCGTGCTCGCGCTCTCGCGCGAGCTCGGCGTCGAGTTCGCGCGCCAGGGCGTGCGCGTCAACGCGCTCTGCCCGGGGCCGGTCAACACGCCGCTGCTGCAGGAGCTGTTCGCGAAGGACAAGGTCGCGGCCGCGCGGCGGCTGATCCACGTTCCGACCGGGCGCTTCGCCGAGGTGCGCGAGATCGCCAACGCGGTGCTGTTCCTGGCGAGCGACGAGTCGACCTACGTGAACGCGACCACGTTCATGGTCGACGGCGGCATCTCGCAGGCCTACACGACGCCGGAATAGCAAGGCTGAAATGCTTCGCGCTTGCCGGACGGCGAGCGCATCCTGATCGTCGGCGCCCTGCTGGCCGCGGCGCTGGCCGCGTCGCTGGTTGCAGGGCGCGTGCGGCTGCCCGGGCTCGTGCTGTTCCTCGGCCTCGGCATGGCGGTCGGCTCCGACGGCCTCGGCCTGATCGAGTTCGACGATCCCCACCTCGCCGAGACGATCGGCGTGATCGCGCTCGCCCTGATCCTGTTCGAGGGCGGGCTGACTGCCGGATGGCCCGAGATCCGGCCCGTGCTGCGGCCGGCGATCGGGCTCGCGCTGCCGGGCACGATGATCACCGCCTTCGTCACGGGCCTGGCCGCCTCGTGGCTGTTCGGCTTCTCGACGCTCGAGGGCCTGCTGGTGGGCGCGATCGTCTCCTCGACCGACGGCGCCGCGGTCTTCTCGCTGCTGCGCGGCGCCGGGCTGCGCAAGCGTCTGGAGCGCACGCTCGAGGGCGAGGCGGGGTTCAACGACCCGATCGCCGTGCTGCTCGTGCTCGGCTTCATCGAATGGATCATGCATCCCGGTTACGGGCTCGCCGACATGCTCGGGCTGTTCGCGCAGCAGCTCGGGATCGGCCTGGTGGCGGGCACCGCGATCGGCTGGCTGGCAGCGCGGGCGTTCCTGTCGGTGCGGCTCTCGAGCCCCGGCCTCTACCCGGTCGCCTCACTCGCGACGGCGGCGCTCGCGTTCGGCGCCGCGGACACGGCCGGCGGCTCGGGATTCCTGGCGACCTACCTGGCCGGCCTTGCGCTGGGCTCGGCGAACATCCCGGCCAAGCGCACGGTGACGGCGTTCCACGAGGGCATGGCCTGGGTCGCGCAGCTGACGATGTTCCTCACGCTCGGCCTGCTCGTGTTCCCCGCCGACCTGGACGAGGTCGCGTGGCGTGGCACGCTGCTGGCGCTCGTGGTCGTCTTCGTCGCGCGCCCGCTCGCGACCGCCGTGGGCACGCTGGGAACCGGCTTCAGCCTGCGCGAGAAGGGCTTCCTCGGCTGGGCCGGGCTACGCGGCGCCGTCCCCGTCGTGCTCGCGCTCTTCCCCGTGATCGAGGGCGTCCCCCAATCCGAGACGTTCTTCAACATCGTCTTCTTCGCGGTGCTGATCTCGACGATCCTGCAGGGCTCCACGATCGACGTCGTCGCACGCCGGCTCGGGGTCACCTCCGACGAGCCCTTTCGCCCGGCTTCGATCCTCGAGGTCGGCGCGGTGCGCGAGCTGGGGGCCGAGGTCGTCGAGCACGTCATCCGGCCCGGCGACGCGGCGGCGGGAGCGCGCCTGCGCGATCTCGGCATCCCGCGCGACGCGCTCGTCGCGCTGATGATCCGCGACAAGGAGGCGCTGCTGCCGCGCGGCTCCACGCGGCTGGAGCCCGGCGACCGGCTGCTCGTGCTGGTCCGCAGCGAGGTCGCGGACGAGCTGCCGGACCTGCTCAGCCGCTGGCGGACGGGCCCGGTGCACAAGCCGGTGCGCCCGCAGCGGACCTACAGCGGCAGCGTTCCCGGTGTACACCGCGCGGCCGTGGACGAAGGAGGACGGCGACGCGGCGCACCCGCGCGAGGTGGCCGGCAAGGCGGTCGTCGAGCACCTGCGCACGCGGCGCGACGTCCCAGGCGCGCTCGTGATCCTCGCCGACGGCCGCTACGCGGTCACAGGCCCGATCCTCATGATGGGCCCGCCCGGGCAGGTCCAGGCCCAGGTGCGCCGCCGCCTGGCCAAAGGCGCCGACGACGCCGAGCTTGCCTGGTGGCAGGAGGTGATCGGCGCCTGCGCGCTGTGAGCGCGCCGTCGCGCTTCAGCCGCCGAGCTCGACCACGACCTTGATGTCGTTCTCCTCGCGCTTGAGCGCCTCGTTCCAGCGGTCGAGCGGGACGCGGCGCGTGATCAGGCGCTCCAGCCAGGCGTTGTCGGCCTCCGAGAGGGCCTCCGCCGCCGCCTCGTAATGGCGCCGGTTGGCGTTGACCGAGCCGAAGACGAGGTCGTTCTCCAGCACGATGCGGCGGTTCAGGTCGCCCGCGTCGAGGCCGATCTCGTGCCCGCCCGAGGAGATGCCGGTCAGGCAGACGATCCCGTTCGCGCGCGTGTGGCTCATCGCGTCGAGCACGACCTGGCTGGCGCCGGTCGCCTCGACGATGATGTCCGGCGGCGGGTCGAGCTCGGTGAGCGGGCCCGAGTGGTAGGTGCCGCCGAGCTCGCGCACGAGCTCGGGCTTCGGTCCGCTCTTGGCGAGATCGAGCACCGTCAGCTCGTAGCCGCGCCGGCGCGCGAGCAGCGCCGCGAGCAGCCCGATCGGGCCGGCGCCGGTGACCAGCACGCGCTCGGGCCCGAGCGTCGCGCGCGTGAGCACGCGGTCGATCTGCTCCCAGGCCTTCGCGACGACGGTCGTCGGCTCCATCAGCACGCCGAGCGTGCCGAGCTCCGGATCGAGCTTGATCGCGAACTCCGGCTCGATCCGCCAGCGCTCGGAGCCGTAGCCGTGCAGCGCCTTGATGCCGCGCTCGGTGAAGCCTCCGTTGCGGCAGAAGTCCCATTCGCCGGCCGCGCACGAAGGGCACGGCACGGGGTCGGGGCGGCGCACGATGCCGACGACGAGGTCGCCCGGCGCGAAGCCGCTGCCGTCGGGCGCCTCGGCCACGCGCCCGAGCGACTCGTGGCCGAGGACCAGGCGCTCGGCGCCCGGCGGCGCCTCGCCGTAGTCGCCGCGCACGATCTCGGCGTCGGTGCCGCAGATGCCGAGCGCCACGCCGTCGACGAGCATCGCGCCCTCCTCGGCCGGCGGCTCCGGCATCTCCTCGAGGTCGGCGGAGTCCTTGACCCCCGGCTGCAGCGTGATCGCGCGCATCACGCGCCCGCCTGTCCCGGCGCGGTCGCGGGCGGGCGAGGCCGCCGCGCGATCCAGGTTCATCGCCGTGTTGACGAGCCCGACGTGCGTGAACGCCTGCGGGAAGTTGCCGACGAGCCGCCCCGCGCCGCGGGTCGTACTCCTCGGCGAGCAGCCCGACGTCGTTGGCCAGTCCGGCGAGCCGGTCGAACATCTCACGCGCCTCCTCGTCGTCTTCCGATCAGCGTCAGGCAGTCGGCGAGCCAGAACGAGCAGGGCAGGAAGGCGCCCTCGCCCGGCGGCAGGCCGTCGTCCGCCTCGGTCGTGTCGTAGCGCAGCACGAAGCCGTCGTGGCAGAGCTCGCGCTGCACCGCCTCGACGGTGCCGATCACGCGCTCGTCGTCGGCCGGCAGGAAGCCGACGACCGGGATCAGCAGCGTCGCCGCGTCGAGCCCGCGCGACCCGTAGGACTGCGTGAACGTCTTGCGCTCGGCGTCGTAGCCGCGCTCGCAGACCTCGCGATGGACCGCGGCGCGCAGCTCGCGCCAGCGCTCGACGGGTCCGTCCTGGTCGTAGCGCTCGACCATCCGCACCGCGCGGTCGAACGCGACCCAGGCCATCACCTTGGAGTGCACGAACGGCCGCCGCTTGCCGCGCACCTCCCAGATCCCCTCGTCGGGCAGCTCCCAGGCGCCCTCGAGGTAGTCCATCAGCGCGACCTGGAGCGCGCCAGGCGGCGTCGTCGGGCTCGATCCCGCCCTCGCGCGCCTGCGTGAGCGCGTCCATCAGCTCGCCGTAGACGTCGAGCTGGAACTGGCTCGAGGCCGCGTTGCCGATCCGGACCGGGGACGAGCCCTCGTAGCCCGGCAGCCAGTCGAGCTCGAGCTCGGTCAGGCGCCGCTCGCCGGCCGGGCCGTACATGATCTGCAGCTCCGACGGCGACCCGGCGACGGCGCGCAGCAGCCAGTCGCGCCAGGCGGCCGCCTCGTCCATGTAGCCCGCGTGCATCAGCGACAGCAGGACGAGCGTCGCGTCGCGCACCCAGCAGAAGCGGTAGTCCCAGTTGCGCACGCCGCCGATGTGCTCGGGCAGCGAGGTGGTCGGCGCGGCGACGATGCCGCCGGTCGGCGCGTAGGTGAGCGCCTTCAGCGTGATCAGGCTGCGCTGGACCAGGCCGCTGATGCTGCCCCTGGACGTGCGAGCGCGACGACCACTCCTCCCACCAGCGCGTCGTGTCGGCCGTCGCGGCGACGCCGTCGACCGGAGCTGGGCTCCTGCTCGTGCGACGGGTACCAGGTGAGCACGAACGGGACCTCGTCGCCCGCCTGCAGGTCGAACTCGGCGACGGTGGTCAGGTCGCGTCCGCGGGTCGGCCGTCCCGGCACGAGGTGGACCGCGTCGGGGCCCGCGATCGCGGTCAGCCCGCCGTCCTCGGCGCGCCGCACCCACGGGACCACGCGGCCGAAGTCGAAGCGCAGGACCAGCTCCATGCGGACGCTCACGCGGCCCTCGAGGCAGCGAGCTACGCGCACGATGTCGGGCGCCTCGTCGCGGATCGGCATCGAGTCGACGACCTGCAGGACCCCGTCGGCGGTGTGGAAGTCGGTCTCGAGCACGAGCGTGCCCTCGCGGTAGCGCCGCTCGGTACGCCGCACGTCGTCTGCCGGGGCGAGCAGCCAGCGCCCGTGCGACTCGTCGCCGAGCAGCGCGGCGAAGCAGGCCGGAGAGTCGAAGCGCGGCAGGCAGAGCCAGTCGATCGAGCCGTCGTTGCCGACGAGCGCCGCCGTCTGGGTGTCGCCGATCAGCGCGTAGTCCTCGATCCGCAGCGGCATTCGCGTCCGTTGTGCCCGGAACCCGGCGGCTCGACTCCGCCGCCGCGCCTTCGAGTGGCGACTTTGCCGGCCTCAGGCCGTGGAAGTCGCTCGCGGGAATGCGCTGGTGCTCAGATCTTGTGCCGCTGCAACAGCTTCTTACCGATGACCATGCGCTGGATCTCCGAGGTGCCCTCGCCGATCAGCAGCAGCGGCGCGTCGCGGTAGAGCCGCTCGATCTCGTACTCCTTGGAGTAGCCGTAGCCGCCGTGGATGCGGAAGCAGTCCTCGACGACCTCCTTGCCGATCTCCGACGCGAACAGCTTCGCCATCCCGGCCTCGAGGTCGGAGCGCTCGCCGGCGTCCTTCATCCGTGCGGCCTTCATCGTCAGCAGGCGGGCGGCCTCGACCTTCGTGGCCATGTCGGCGAGCTTGAACTGGATCGCCTGGTGCTGGGCGATCTGCTTGCCGAACGTCTTGCGCTCCTGGGCATAGCGAAGCCCGAGCTCGAGCGCGCGCTGGGCGATCCCGACCCCGCGCGCCGCGACGTTGACGCGGCCGACCTCGAGCGCGTCCATCATCTGCACGAAGCCCTTGCCGAGGCCCGCCTCCTCGCCACCCAGGACCATGTCGGCCGGGCAGCGGTAGCCGTCGAAGACCAGCTCGGTCGACTCGACGCCCTTGTAGCCCATCTTCTTGATCTTGGGCGGCACGGTCAGCCCGGGGTTCTCCGACGCGCCGGGCTCCTTCTCGCAGACGAAGCAGGTCATGCCCTTGTAGGCCGGGCTGGCCTCGCGGTCGGTCTTGACGAGCACGAACACGACTCCGGACATCAGCCCGTTCGTGACCCACATCTTCTGGCCGTTGAGCTCGTAGTCGCCGTCGCTCGTCTTCGTGGCGCTCGCCTTGATCGCCTGGACGTCGGAGCCGAGCTCGGGCTCCGACAGGCTGAAGGCGGCGCGGATCTCGCCCGTCGCCATGCGCGGCAGCAGGCGCTCCTTCTGCGCGTCGGTGCCGAACTTCATCAGCAGGTAGGAGCCGATGAAGTGTGTGTTGACGACGCCCGAGATCGAGATCCAGCCGCGGCTGAGCTCCTCGACGATCATCGTGTACGTCGAGAGGTCGAGCCCCATCCCGCCGTACTCCTCGGGGATCGTGACGCCGAACAGGCCGAGCTCCTTCATCTGCTCGACGATCGGCTCGGGGTACTCGTCGGCGCCGTCGTAGTGCTCGGCGTTGGGGATGATCTGCTCGTCGGCGAACTGGCGGACCATCTCGATGATCGCCTTCTGCTCGTCCGTCTTCTCGTAGAACGGGGTTGCTACGGCCATGGCGCCGAGCATACCCGTGGCGCGGCGGCCGCCCTGCCGGTCAGCCCTACTTGCAGCGCCCGTTGGCCTGGCCGTTGCCGTTTCCGGCAGGCTGGCAGTCGTCCGGCTGCGCGGACGGTCCAGGCGTGGCCGCGGCGGGGGGAGCGGGCGCCGGCGCCGGCGCCGGCTTCGGCGGTTTCGGCGGGTGGTCGTTGTTCGGCTTCGGCCCGCCGTGATCGACCTCTGGTCGAGTGTCAGCCCTCGGGGCGGGTGCCTTCGGAGGCTTCGCGGCCTTAGCGGGCTTGTCCGGCTTCGCGGACTTGTCCGGCTTCGCGGCCTTCGCGGGCTTGTCCGGCTTCGCGGCCTTCGCGGGCTTGTCCGGCTTGGCGGCCTTCGCGGGCTTGTCCGGCTTGGCGGCCTTCGCGGGCTTGTCCGGCTTCACGGCCTTCGCGGGCTTGTCCGGCTTCCCGGGCTTGGCGGTCTTCCCCGGCTTGCCGGGATCGGCGGGCTTCCCCGGCTTGCCGGGCGCGGCCGGGGCGTCGTTGCCCGGGCCACCGGGACCGACACCGGTCTTCGGCTGCGGCGTCACCGGCGGGCGGCCGGTCTCCACAGGGACGACGACAGGCGCGGGGACGCCCAAGCCGCCGTCGCCGCCGGAGCCGCCATCGCCGCCGCCACCCCCGCCACCGTTGCCTCGATCGGGCCCTTGCTCGCCACCGCCGCCGTCACCGCCGCCGCCACCGCCGCCGCCGGGGGTCTCGGCGCCGCCGCCGACCACACCGCCGCGCGAGCCCGCGCCGGAGCCGAGCACACCGGTGCGCGCGAATCCGCCGAAGTCGCCGGCGATCGTGAGGAAGCCGCTGCCGCCGGCACCCACCGCGCCGCCGGCGCCGTCGTCATCGGGCGCGTCCGGCACCGACGGGAGATGGACGTCGAGCGGGCGGCCATCGTCCTGTCCGGCCGCCGACGCGCGCGGGTCCTGCACTCCGGGCTGACCATCGCTGAGGATCGAGAGCGTCCACAGCGCAGCCGCCACTACTGCGGCAGACAGGGCCAACCCTGGGAGGTAGGAGCGGAGCAAGTCTCTGGACGTCCTTGCGCTGGTGTGGACGCCGGCTTCCGGCCGGCGGGGTGAGAGGCCTGTCCCATCCTAGACCTGTCGGCGGCGATCCGGGCATCGGGTCCCGGCTCCATCCGGCGATCCGTAGGCTGCGCGAGCGTGAACTTCGCCCGCGACGTCGTCGAGGCCGCGCCGCCCGAGCGCCGCGCGGTGGTCGCGATCGGCCGCGACGGCAGCCGCCGCGAGTGGCGCATGGGCGAGATCGCCGAGCAGGCCGCGACCCTCGCCGCAGAGCTCGACAGGCTCGGCCTCCGCCGCGGTGACGTCGTCCTCACGCTGCTGGGCAACAGGCCCGAGTGGGTCCTGACTATGACCGCGTGCTTCCGCCAGGGCTACGTCGTGCTGCCGTGCACCGAGCAGCTGCGGCCGAACGACCTGCGGCTCCGGCTCGCGGTCGCCCGGCCGGAGCTCGTCGTGTGCGACGAGCGCAACGCCGCGGTCCTGGCCGCCGCCGGCTGGAGCGGCGCGACGCTCTGGTGCCCCTGGGACGAGCTGCCGCCGCGGGCAGCGCCCGCACCGGCGGAGCTCGCGCCCGACGACCCTTGCCTGATCACGTTCACGTCCGGCACCGCGGGCAAACCTAAAGCTGTACTCCACGGTCAGCGTTACCTCGGCGGCCAGCGGCTCCAGGCGGAGCGCTGGCTCGACGCGCGGTCGGGCGAGCTCGTCTGGTGCACGGCCGCGTCCGGCTGGTCGAAGTCCGCCCGCAACGCCTTCATCGCACCCTGGCTGCGCGGCGCCGCGGCGCTGCTGCACGACGCGCGCTTCGACCCCGGCGAGCGGCTCGAGCTGCTCGAGCGCGAGCGGGTGGCGGTGCTGTGCATGGCGCCGACGGAGTACCGCGTGATCGCGAGCCGCGCGGAGCCGCGCCCCGTCCCCGGCCTGCGCGGCCTCGTGGCCGCAGGCGAGGCGCTCGATCCCGGCGTCCTGGAGAGCTGGCACGACGCGACCGGGCTCTGGATCCGCGACGGCTACGGCCAGACCGAGACCGGGCAGCTGACGGGCATGCCGCTCGGCGAGCGCGCGCGTCCGGGCTCGATGGGCCGGCCGCTGCCGGGAATCTCGCTCGCGGTCGTCGACGGCGAGCTGGTCCTGGACCCGGCCACCGACCCGACCTTCTTCCTGCGCTATCTCGGCGAGGAGCCGCCCTCGGGGCAGTGGCGCACCGGCGACCGCGTGCGCGCCGATGCGGAGGGCTTCCTGTACTTCGAGGGCCGCAGCGACGACGTGATCGTCTCGGCCGGGTACCGGATCGGGCCGTTCGAGGTCGAGTCCGTGCTGGCCGCCCACGCGGCGGTCGCCGAGGCCGCGGTCGTCGCCGCCCCGGACGCGGAGCGCGGCAGCGTGGTGCGCGCGGTCGTCGTGCTGCGCGACGGCCACACGCCCTCCGACGCGCTCGCGCGCGAGCTGCAGGACCACGTCAAGGCCGAGACGGCGCCGTACAAGTACCCGCGAATCGTCGAGTTCGCCGCCGAGCTGCCGCGGACGGCGACGGGCAAGGTCCGCCGGGCGGCTTTGAGAGGCGGGGGATAACCGCACCCCCCGGCCCGCTAGCGTTGCGCACATGACCATCACGCTCGACGAGACCGCCATCGATCCTGCGCGCGTCGCCGCGCTGACCGAGCGGGAGAAGGCCAAGCTGGTCGAGCGCACGCGCCGCTCGGGTGAGTACTTCGCCCGCGCCAGCGCCGTGATGCCCGGAGGCGTGCCGTCCCAGTTCCAGAAGAGCGACCCGTGGCCCGTCTACCTCGAGCGCGGCGAGGGCGCCCGCGTCTGGGACGTCGACGGGAACGAGTACCTCGACTTCCACAACGGCTTCGGCGTCATGTGCGTCGGCCACGCCAACCCGGTGATCGGCGCCGCCGTCAAGGCGCGCATGGACGAGGGCACCCACTTCGCCGCTCCGACGGAGGGATCGATCGTCGTGGCCGAGGAGCTCAAGCGCCGCTGGGGCCTGCCCTACTGGCGCTTCACGAACTCCGGCACCGAGTCGACGATGGACGCCGTCCACCTCGCCCGCGGCGCCACCGGCAACGACGTGATCGTCAAGATCGAGGGCACCTATCACGGCCACCACGACGCCGTGATGGTGTCCGTCAAGCCGCCCGCCGAGCTGATGGGCGAGCGCGAGCGCCCGAACGCCGTCCCCTACGGCCTCGGCTATCCGTCGACGACGGCGTCGCAGACGCAGCCCGTGCCGTTCAACGACGCCGATCTGCTCGAGCGCATCCTCGTCGAGCTCGATGGCCGGGTGGCCGGGGTGATCCTCGAGCCGGCGATGATGAACATCAACATCGTCCCGCCGGATCCGGGCTACCTCGAGCGCGTGCGCGAGCTCGCGACCGCCCACGGGGTCGTGCTGATCTTCGACGAGGTCAAGACCGGCGCGGCCGTCGCCGCGGGCGGCGCGACCGAGCTGTTCGGCGTGACCCCCGACGTCGTCTGCCTGGCGAAGGCGATCTGCGGCGGCCTGCCGGGGGGCGCGGTCGGCATGACCGAGGAGCTCGGCGCGCTCGTCGCCGACGGCCGCGTGCGCCAGCAGGGCACGTTCAACGGCAACCCGCTCGTCATGGCCGCCGCCCAGGCGGCGCTGCTCGAGGTGCTGACGCCGGCCGCGTACGAGCAGCTGCACAAGGCCAACGCCGAGCTGATGGCCGGCTGCGACCGCGTCATCGCCGAGTACGGCCTGCCGGCGCACACCGTCGGCATGGGCTCGAAGGGCTGCGTGGTGATGTCGACCGAGCCGATCCGCGAGTACCGCGACTACCTCACGAAGATCCACCACCCGCTGACCGAGCTGGCGTGGCTCTACCACATGAACAACGGGATCTTCATGACGCCGGGCGCCGACGAGGAGTGGACGCTCTCCGTCCTGCACCGCCACGAGGACCTGGTCCGCTACGTGGAGGTCTTCGAGACCTTCGCGCGCGACGTGACGTCCGCGGCGTAGCCGGGCGCCGGCCCGCGGCCCGCCGCCTCGCCGGCCAGCAGCCGCAGCTCGGGGAGCGCGGCGGGGAGCGCGTGCGTGCGCGCGTCGGAGAACAGCTCGATCAGCCACGCGGTGCCGTCCGGGGCCAGCGCCGCGGCCGCCGTGACGGCGGTGAAGCCCCAATCGGCCAGCAGCGAGCGCTCGCGCGGGTCCGCGCTCTCGTCGGCCTCGTCGATCGCGAAGCCGCCGCCGCGCTCGAGCACCTCCGCCGTGAGCGGATAGTCGGCGAGCGCGTAGGCCTCGTCCTGGACGCTGAAGCGCACGTCCGGCGCGTCGGGGTCGTAGCGGTCGCGGCGCTCTGATCCCAGCACCGTCTCGACGTCGGGCGCGCCCGCCCGCCTGCGCGAGATCGCCCAGCGGGCGGCGTCGAAGGCCTCCGCGAACGCTCCGGTGACCGCCTCGAGCCGCGCGAGCTCGCCCGCTCCGTCGAGCTCGCCGTCGAGCAGCTCCAGCAGGAAGCGCACGAGCGCCTCGCGCTCGTGCGGCCCGGCGTCGCGGAAGCGCCGCCGCGACCACGGCTCCGGGGCCGGGATCGCCGGGGTCGGGATCCCTTTCTCGGCCACGAACACCTTGCCGCCGCCGACCCGCTTAGCCGCGTACTGCGCAGCGTCGGCGGCGCGGAACAGGTCGGCCGGGCGCCGGTGCTCGTCGTCGAGGCAGGCGACACCGCACGAGAACGTGAGCGGCTCGTTCGGCGCGGCGGCCAGCCGCTGCGCCGCGTCGCGCGCGAGCGCACGCGCGGCGTCGGACCCGTAGCCCTCCATCAGGACGCAGAACTCGTCGCCGCCGAGCCGGCTCGTGAAGCTGCCCGGGTACGCCTCGGCGGCCTCGGCCAGCGCTCGCCCGGCGTTCTGCAGGGCGCGGTCGCCGGCGTCATGGCCGAAGTTGTCGTTGACGTCCTTGAGCCCGTCGAGGTCGCAGAACAGGAGCGCGAGGTCGCCGCCGGTCATCAGCCCGCGCGCGACCGCCTCCTCCAGCCGCTCGTCGAGCCCGCGCCGGTTGGGCAGCCGCGTGAGGGGGTCCTGGTAGGCGAGCGACTCGAGCCGCGAGAACAGCTCCGCGCGGCCGATCGCCGTCGCCACCTGGGCGCACAGCGCCTCGGCGAAGCGCACGTGCGAGGCCGTGAAGGGCGGCGCGCCGAGCGGCGAGTAGGCCTCGAGCACGCCCCAGACGCCGTCGGCGAAGCGGATCGGTGACGCGAGCGCCGATCCGCGGCCGATGCGCTCGAGGAAGTCGCGTTCCTCGGCCGGCAGGTCGACGTGCTCGAGCGCGATCACGTACGGCTCGCCGCGCTCCACGAGGATGCGGTCGAGCGCGGTCAGCGCCCACGTCTCCTCCTCGGGGCGCTCCTCCTCGCCGGGGTTGCGCTCGCCGGAGTTCGAGAGCGTGCGCATGTGGTCGTGCTCGGGCTCCCAGCGGCTGATCGAGATCCCCGAGGCGCGCAGCACCCCGCACGCCTGCTCCCCGACCGCGTCGAGCACGTCCTCGAACCGGTGCGCGCCGGCGACCGCGCTCGAGATCGTGATCAGCGCGCGCAGCTCGGCCTCGAGCGGCCGATCGGGGCGCACGCGCGGCAGCAGGGATCGTGCCGTGATCGTCTCGGCCGGGGCCTCGCCGGCCGTCCCCTCGCGGTCGAGCACGCGAATCAGCGCGGCGACGGTCGTCGGGCAGAACTGCGTGCCGGCATGGCTCTCGATCTCGACGCGTGCCTGCTCGATCGTCAGGGCACGGCGGTAGGGGCGATCGGAAGTCATCGCGTGCCAGGCGTCGCAGACGAAGCAGATCCGGCTCGCGAGCGGGACCGCCTCGCCGGCGAGGCCGTCGGGATAGCCGGCGCCGTCCCAGCGCTCGTGCTCGGCGCGCACGGAGGAAGCGAGGTGCGAGAGCGAGCCGATCGCGCCGACGATCTCGGCGCCGATCGACGGGTGCTCGCGCATGACGTCCCACTCGGGCCCGCTCAGCCGGCCGGGCTTCTGCAGGATCGCGTCGGGCACGCCGACCTTGCCGATGTCGTGCAGCAGCGCCACCTGGCCGACCGAGGTCGACGCCTCGGGGTTCATCCCGAGCTCGCTCGCGACCTCGAGTGCCAGCGCGAGCACCGCCTCGGAGTGCGCGGCGGTGTAGTTCTCGCGTGCGTTGAGCGCCGCCAGCAGCGCCTGCCCCGCGGCCGCCTCGACCTCCTCGCGGCGGCGCAGCTGCGCGCCCTCGGCGGCGTCCAGGCGGTCGCCCGCGATCCGCGCCAGGACGTCGAGGAAGCGCAGGTCGCGCTCGTCGAGCTGCGGCTGCGGCAGGCGGCTCAGGCAACACAGCGAGCCGTAGACCGTGCCGTCGCCGCGGCGCACCGGCACGCCCGCGTACGCGCGGATCCCCGTCGCGGCGATGAACGGATGGCCGGCGGCCTGCGGCAGCATCTCGGCGTCGGGCACGAGCTGGGGCGCCTCGCCCGCGACCATCGCATGACACCACGAGTAGTCGCGCGGCAGCGTGAAGCCCGGCGCCACGCCGCCGTAGGCGGCAACGTCGCCGTCGACCTCGCGCAGCACGAGATCGGATTCGGTCAACTCGGCCAGGTACGCCAGCTCCATCCCGAGCAGCTCGCGCGCCGCAGCGAGGAGACCATCCATCGGAGTCGTATCGGCCCCTGCGGCCGCTTGGTCAACCCCCACAGGCGTCATCATGACCGTTAGGCAGCCGCGCGCGCTCTCTCCTGCGTCGCCGCCGCGGGCACCTGGCTCATCGCGTGCTCGGCGAGCGCGGTGATCGTGAGGCTCGGATTCACCCCGACATTGGCCGGGATCGCGGATCCGTCGCAGACCAGGAGGTTCTCGTAGCCGAAGACGCGCTGGCGGGCATCGACCACGCCGCTCGAGCGGTCGGCGCCGATCACGGCACCGCCGAGGATGTGCGCCGTGGTCGGGATGTTCGCGACGGCCTCCATGACCGAGCTCTGGGCGATCCCGCCGGTGCGCTCGGCCAGCCACTCGGCGAACCGGTTGGCGATCGGGATGAAGCTCGGGTTCGGGCGGTCGGGGTCCTGCTCGGTGCTCAGGCGCACGCCGCCGAACCGGCTGCGCCGCGCACGCAGCGCGATCGCGTTGTCGAGCGACTGCATCACCAGCACGATGATCGTGCGCCGGGACCACCCGCGCGGCCGGCTCAGGCGCGCCAGGCGGACGGGGTGGCGCGCCGCCGCGCCGAGCAGCTTCAGCGGCCGCGTGAGCCGCGTCCCGTCGCCGACCAGGAGCGTGAAGAGCGCGCTCATGCTGTCGCCCGCGTCTCCGTAGGTGACGGTCTCGATGTGGGTGTCGGGATCGGGGAAGACGCTCGAGGAGATCGCCACCCGCTTGGTCATGTCGGGCGCGCCGGGCGGCAGCGTGACGGCGAGGATCGCCTCCGAGTTGGTCCGCACCAGCTCGCCGAGCCGGTCCGAGACCCGCGGGAGCGAGCCGGCCAGCTTCGAGCGCGCCAGCAGCCGGTTGGTGCCGAGCGCGCCGGCGGCGACGACCACGCCGCGCGTGGTGTGCACCCGGCGATCCCTGCGCAGCCAGGCGCCGGTGCGCTCGCTCGTGACCGCGTAGCCGTCCGAGCCGTCGGGGGCGCCGAGCGGCCTGACGTCGATGACGGTGCGCTCGGGCACGATCTCCGCACCCGCCTGCTCCGCCAGCCAGAGGTAGTTCTTCGGCAGCGTGTTCTTGGCGTTGTGGGGACAGCCGACCATGCAGCGCCCGCACGCGATGCAGCCCGTGCGCGCCGGACCGGCGCCGCCGAAGAAGGGGTCGGCCTCGGTCTCCCCCGGCTTGCCGAAGTAGACGCCGACGCGCGTCTTGGCGTAGGTGCGGTCGGCGCCGATCTCGCGCCCGAAGTCGCGCAGCAGCAGGTCGGCGGGATCGTCCGCGTCGACGGTGACGACGCCCAGCATCCGCTCCGCCGTGTCGAAGTGCGGCGCCAGCGCGCTATCCCAGTCGTTCAGCCCGGACCACTGCGGGTCGGTGTAGAAGCGCTCGGGCGCGCGGTAGAGCGTGTTGCCGTACCCGAGCGACCCGCCGCCGACGCCGCTGCCCGAGACGACGGCGACGTCGCGGAAGATCGTCAGGCGGAAGATGCCCTTGAAGCCGAGCTTCGGCGCCCAGAAGTAGCGCCGCAGGTCCCACGTGGAGCGAGGCAGCTCGTGGTCGGCGAAGCGGCGGCCGCACTCGAGCAGCCCCACACGGTGCCCCTTCTCGGCCAGCCGCAGCGCGGAGACGCTGCCGCCGAAGCCGGAGCCGATCACCAGCCAGTCATGCTCGAGATCCTGACGCACCGTCAGGACAGGTTAGAGGTAAAGATGACGGGGGCGTCAGGTTCGACGCCCCCGTCATCGGCGATCAGCGCGTCAGCGCCGCTTCTTCTTCTTCTTGATCGTGAACCTGGTCACCTCGGTGTTGGCGGTGCCGCCCGTCGGGGTGAAGGTGATGGCCAGCCTGACCTTGACCTTGCCCTTCCTCCTGAGCACGCGCTTGCCCTTCTTGGTGAGCTTCATCTTCAGCTTCACCACACCGGCTTGCGTGACCGTCTTCGTGGCACGCTTGACCAGCTTCTTCTTCTTGGCGGCCGCCGCTGCGGTCACCCGTGACGTGGTCGCTGCCGGGGCCTGGGCCGCGCTGAGCGTGCCAGGGCCGGGCACCGTGACCGGCACGGTGAAGGTGCCGTTGTTGAACGTCACGCTGCCACCGGGGGTGGAGATGTCGTTCGGCGGCGGGGGCGGCGGCGGGGGTCCGGGCGGCGGCGGTGGGGGCGGCGGCAAGACGACCGGCACCTCCGGCGGCTTGCACGTGCTCGGGTCCTCGGTGATGAACGCGAGCCGGTCGAGCATCACGGCCGAATCCAGGATCTCGTCGCCCTGATCGAAGATCGAGAGATAGATCGTGTGCGGCCCGGGTGTGATCGGGTTCTTCGTCGTAACTCGGCCGGTAGCGCCGTCATACGTCGTGCCCACGGCCTCCTCGCGCGTCATCGCGACACCGCCGACACCGTCCACGCTGACCGGCTCACCGCTCGGCGCGGTGGCGAAATCGCCGGTGTGGGAGATGACGTCGTTGCTCGTGCTCCAGGTCAGGTTGTCGATCTCGGCGATGAACGCGTCGTTGAACGTTGAACCCACGTACTCCTCGAACTCCTCGGTGAGGAAGCGGTAATCGAGAGCGACGCAGTTCATGCCGTCGGGAACGATCACGCCGAGCTTCAAGACCGTGACGTCGTTATCCGTGTCACCGTGCAGCGCACCGTTGTCGCTATCAGGCAGTGGATCGGTCAGGTCGGGGTTGTCCAGGCTGTCTCCCTCGCCCTCGCCGTCGTTCGGCGTGTCGGCGATCTGGACGTCGCCGGTGCTCAAGATCGCGAAGCTCGCGGGCGATGTCGGGAATCCGCCGAGCGGTTCCTCGGACACGGCAGCCGGGAACGGGTCATGCACGTCGCCCGGGGCAGGCACCGGCGACGGCACCGGCGTAGCGAGCTCCTGCCAATCCGTGATGGCCGGGTCGAGGGTTGTCGGATCGTCGACGATCGCTTCGGCGACCACATCAGGGTCGTACTCGGGGATGATCGTCGCCCACGCGGACGCGCTCATCACCCCCAGTGCGGCGATCGTTCCGACCGCGATGGCCGCGGCCCTCCGCCGGCGTCGTGCCGGCGCTCGCCCTGAATGCCCATCCATAGCGCTTCCCTCCGTGGTCTCTACTTCCCGGAGCGTCGATTCGACCAGAACCGGTGTGCTCGGGTCAAGGGCCAGCGGACGGTTGTGCGCAGCGGGCTGCCCGAACGGCCGCGGTTCGTGCCCTTAGCGGCGGTCCGCGTGCGAATGCGGGAGGGTCTACTCGAGCGGCTGCGCCGGATACCCGGCGGCACGCATCGCGTGCATCACGCGGTCGGCGTGGTCGCGCCCGCGCGTCTCGAGCACGAGCTCGACCGCGGTCTCGCGCACGTGCAGGTCGAACCCTTCGCGCACGTGCGAGACGTCGACGATGTTCCCGCCCGCCTCGGCGACGCAGGCAAGCAGCCGGGCCAGCGCGCCCGGCCGGTCGGGGACGCGCGTCAGGGCGATCAGGCGGCGGCCGGCGAGCGTCTCGTGCCGGCGTGCGATCGAGAGCAGCAGACCCGGGTCGACGTTCCCGCCCGACAGGATCGCGACCGTCGTCCCGCCCGCCGCGGGGGCCACCTGGCCACCGAGCAGCGCCGCCACGCCGACGGCCCCGGCACCCTCGACGACGAGCTTGCAGCGTTCGAGCAGCACGACCATCGCCTCGGCCACGTCCTCGTCGTCGACCACGGCCATCCCGTCCAGCCACTCGCCGAGCAGCGCGAGCGTGAGGTCGCCGGGGCGCTTGACCGCGATCCCGTCGGCGATCGTGAGCGCCGACTCGGCAGGGACCGGCCTGCCCTGCTCCAGCGAGGCCGGGAAGGGGGCGCAGGCGGCGACCTGCACGCCGACGACCTCGATCTCCGGGCGCGCCGACTTGACCGCGATCGCAACGCCGGAGGCCAGCCCGCCGCCGCCGACCGGCACGACCAGCTTGGCGAGATCGGGCACCTCCTCGAGCAGCTCGAGCCCGAGCGATCCCTGGCCGGCCACGATGTCCGGGTCGTCGAACGGATGCACGAACGCCAGCCCGCCCTCGCGTGCGCGCTCGTGCGCCGCGGCGAGGCACTCGTCCAGCGACGCGCCGCCGACGTGCACGATCGCGCCCTGGCCGCGGGCCGCCTCGGCCTTGGAGATCGGGGCGTCGGCGGGGACGAACACCTCGCACAGCACTCCGCGCGCCGCCGCGGCCGCTGCGAGTCCCTGGGCGTGGTTGCCGGCCGATGCGGCGACGACGCCGTGTGCGCAGCCCTCCTCGCCCAGCGCGGCCAGCTTGGCCGAGGCGCCGCGCACCTTGAACGATCCCGTGAGCTGGAGGTTCTCGGCCTTCAGCGCCACCTTCCCCCCGGCTCGCTCGGAGATCGTGCGCGTCGAGAGGACCGGCGTGCGCCGGGCTACGCGCTCGACCTCGGGCCAGGCCGCCTGTATGTCGGATGCAGTCGGCCCTCGCGAGCCCACCCGGGTGGGCGGTCTACTCAAGGTGGCCTCGCTCGGGCCAGTTACGTTTACGGGACGGCAAGGATCGCGTCGATCTCGACGTCGGCCCCGAGCGGGAGCGAGGCGACGCCGATCGTGCTGCGTGCCGGCGGGGCATCGCCGAAGAAGCCGCCGTAGGCGGTGTTGACGTCCTTGAACGTCGCCATGTCGGTGACGTAGATCCCGCAGCGCACGGCATCCTCGAGCGACGCGCCGGCGGCGGCAGCGACGATCGCGAGGTTCTCGAGGCAGCGCTTCGTCTGCGCGCCGATGTCCCCCTCGACGAGGTTGCCGGTGTCGGGATCGATCGGCGTCTGCCCGGAGAGGAAGATCAGCCCGCCGCTCTTGACGGCGTGGGAATAGGGGCCGGCCGCCTGCGGGGCACCGACCGCCGTGACGGTTTCGCGATGATGGGACATGGAAAGGCACTGTACGCACCTGCCAATGTCGAACCGCCTCGCCTCAGAGACCTCCCCCTACCTGCTCCAGCACGCGGAGAACCCGGTCGACTGGTATCCGTGGGGCGAGGAAGCGCTCGGGCGCGCGCGCAGCGAGTCCAAGCCGATCCTCGTCTCGATCGGCTACGCCGCCTGCCACTGGTGCCACGTGATGGAGCGCGAGTCCTTCGAGGACCACGAGGTCGCGGCGCTGATGAACGAGCGCTTCGTCTGCATCAAGGTCGACCGCGAGGAGCGCCCCGACGTCGATGCGATCTACATGGACGCCGTCCAGGCGATGACCGGCCACGGCGGCTGGCCGCTGAACGCGTTCCTGACACCCGAAGGCGTGCCGTTCTACGCCGGCACGTACTGGCCGCCCGAGCCGCGCCACGGGATGCCGGCCTGGTCGCAGGTCCTGACCGGCGTGGCGGAAGCGTGGCGCGACCAGCGCGCCGAGATCGAGGAGACGGGCCGCCGGATCCTGCCGCGCCTGGCGGGCGCGGCGGCGCTCCCGCCTGACGAGGACGAGTTCGACCCCGCCGGACTCGACGCCGCCGTCGCGACGCTGCGCCGGGGCTACGACGCCGAGCACGGCGGGTTCTCGACCGCCGCGCCGAAGTTCCCCGCCGCCTCGGCGATCGAGTTCCTGCTCCGCCGCGGCGAGCGCCAGATGGCGCTGCACACGCTGCGCACGATGGCGTCGGGCGCGATGTACGACCAGGTCGGCGGAGGCTTCTCGCGCTACTCCGTCGACGCGCGCTGGGTGATCCCGCACTTCGAGAAGATGCTCTACGACAACGCGCTGCTCGCGCGCGCCTACCTGCACGGGTTCCAGGTCTCCGGCGAGCCGTTCTTCGCGCGCGTGTGCACCGAGACGCTCGACTGGGCGCTGCGCGACCTGCGCCAGGAGGAGGGCGGCTTCGCGTCCGCGCTCGACGCCGACTCCGAAGGCGAGGAAGGGCGCTTCTACGTCTGGACGACCGACGAGCTGCGCGCGGCGCTGGGTGACGAGGCGCTGGCGGAGGCCGCGCTCGAGCACTTCGGGATGACCGGGGCGCCGAACTTCGAGGGGCGCTGGGCGCCCGTGCGCGCGACGAGCGATCCCGACCGGCTCGGCGAGATCAAGTCGCGGATGCGCGCGGCGCGCGAGCAGCGCACCTGGCCGGCGCTCGACGACAAGCGGCTGGCCGCCTGGAACGCGCTGATGATCTCCGCGCTGGCCGACGCGGGCGCCGCGCTCGACCGCCCGGACTACCGCGACGCCGCGGTGGCCTGCGCGGAGTTCGTCTGGAACGAGATGCGCGACGCCGACGGACGCCTGCTGCGCACCTACAACCGCGGCCAGGCGCGGCTCGGCGCATACCTCGAGGACCACGCGTTCCTGCTCGAGGCGCTGCTCACGCTGTACGAGACGACGTTCGACCCGCGCTGGTTCGCCGCGGCGCGCGAGCTGGCGGACACGATCCTCGCCCGCTTCTCGGATGACGAGCGGGGCGGCTTCTTCGCCACCGCCGACGATCACGAGGAGCTGATCGCGCGCCGCAAGGAGCTCGAGGACGCGCCGATCCCCGCCGGCGCGTCGGCCGCCGCGTTCGGGCTGCTGCGGCTGGCGGCGCTGACGGGAGAGCACCGCTACGAGGACGCCGCGCTCGGCGTGCTGCGGTTGCTGCACGTCGTCGCGCCGCAGCATCCCGCGGCGTTCGGCCACCTGCTGCAGGCGCTCGACTTCCACTTCGCCGCGGTCAAGGAGGTCGCGATCGTCGGCCCGGGAGCCGAGCCGCTGGAGCGCGTCGTGCGCGACGAGTTCCGGCCGCACCTCGTCGTGGCCGGCGGGCCGGCCGACGGCGTTCCGCTGCTCGAGGGCCGCGAGCCCGTCGACGGCCGCGCGGCCGCCTACGTGTGCGAGCGCTTCGCCTGCAAGCGGCCGGTCACCGAGCCGGACGAGCTCGCGGCGCTGCTCTGATCAGCTCGGGCAGCGCGTCGGACGCTTGGCGCCGGGCGCCAGGCACTTGCGCGAGATGATCGGGTTCTTCGGGGCGCGGATCTTCCACTTGCCGACGCGCCCGATCGTGCCGGGCCGAGTCACACGCAGCTGCACGACCGCACCGCGCCGCAGCCGCGCACGCTTGATGTGGCGCAGTAGCGAGACCTGCTTGCGGTCCTTGCGCACCCGCACCGTCTTGTTGCGGCGGATGCAGCCGCGGCCGCGACAGGTGAGCCGCAGGGTGTCGCCGGCGCGCACCGGCTTGACCGCCAGCGAGGTGAACTTCGTGTAGCGGCCGACCGGGAACGTGCTGAGGAAACCCTCGATGCGCCGGTCGAGCAGCGGATAGGGGGCGTCGGCGCCGCTGCAGTCCTGGTCGATCCCGTCACCGGGCGTGTCGGGCGCGCCGGGCCGGATCGCCGGATTGCCGTCGTCGCAGTCCGTCGGAATCTGCACGCCGTCGCCGTCGACGTCGAGATTCGGCGGTGGCGGTGGCGGCGGCGGGGGCGGGAACGGGGTGCCGTTGAGCAGGATCGTGACGCTGCTGTCGGTGTAGTTCGCCACCGCGATGTCGGGCCGGGTGTCGGCATCCACGTCGGCGACGGCCACGCCGCTCGCGCCGGTGTCGGTCGCCACAGGCGAGCTCGGGTCCTGAACGAAGCCACCGCCGGCGGTACGGAGCAGTACCGAGGCGGTACTCGCCGCCTGGTTGCCGGTCACGAGGTCCGGCAGGCCGTCCGAGTTGAAGTCGCCGCTGGCGATTCCGACAGGACCGTCGCCGACCGAGAACGGCGAGCCGAGCGCCTGCGCGAACCCTCCCGCGGCTTTCCGCAACAGCAGCCTGACCTTGTCCTCGCCGTAGTTCGCGACTGCCAGGTCCGGCCGGCCGTCGCCGTCGAAGTCGCGCGCGAGAATTCCCGACGGAGTGGGCCCGACCGTGATCGGCGAGCCCGTCTCCTGCGTGAACGTCGTGCCGTTGCGGAGCAGGACCGTGACCGAGCTCGAGCCGGCGTTCGTGATGGCGAGGTCGGTCCCACCGGCGCCGTCGAAGTCCGCCGCCGCGATCGAGCGCGGGTTCGTCCCGGTCGGCCGGGTTCCGGACACGAAGGCGAATCCGCTGGCGGCCCTGCGGAGGATCCTGACACCGCCGCCGAAGTAGTTGGTCACCGCGATGTCGGTAGCGCCGTCACCGGCGAAATCGCCCGTGGCGATCGCGCCCGGCTGGAAGCCGAGGGCGATCGGCGAGCCCAACCCAGGCGCGAAGCTGCCGTCCGACTGCCGGAGAAGGATGGCGACGTTCTGGTCGACGAAGTTGGAGACCGCGATGTCGAGGAACGTGTCGCCGTTGAAGTCCGCGACGGCTGCGCCGCTCGGTCCCGCGCCGGCCGGGATCGGCGATCCCGGCCCCAGCTCGTAGCCCCCTGTCGCCTGACGCAGCAGGACGGAGACCGTCGCTTCGTCGATGCTGAGGAAATCGGGCCGTCCGTCCTTGTTGAAATCGGCGGTCAGCACCCCGGTCGGGTGCAAGCCCACGTCGACCGGCGAGCCCGGCTCCTGCGTGAAGCTCGCGCCCGCAGTCGTGGCACCTCCGTGTACGGCGAGCGCGGCGAGTGCCACCGTCCCCAGCCGACGTCCGTGTCTGCTCACCGGCCGATCATCATCGATCCGGGGAAGCGACGCAACCCTGCGGGGAGTAGGGGGCATCCCCCCGCCCACTCGGCGCGTATCGTAGATCCGCCCCTGACCCCCCTCGCCGCAGGAGCTCCCCAGCCGTGAGCCGCCTCTTGACCTTTCCCGCCGGCCGCGTGGCCAAGTTCGTGGTCCTCGCCGTGTGCGTGCTCGCGCTGTTTGCCTCGGGCGCCGCGAACCTGCCGGGTAAGTTCTCGGACGCCGAGAACAACGAGTCGACGAGCTTCCTGCCCAGCGACGCCGAGTCGACCGACGCGCTCGTCCTCTCCGAGGAGCTGCAGGGCGGTGAGCAGGCGCCGATCGTGATCGTCTACAGGCGCGAAGGCGGGCTCAGCCGCGAGGATCGGAACCGGATCGACGCCGATCGCGCGGAGCTCAACGGCGCGATCGAGCAGAACGAGGGCGACATCTACAGGGCCGTGTCGCCGTTCGCCGAGCCGCGCCCGTCGGAGTCGGGCGACGCCGCGCTGCTGATCGGCAACGTCACGGGCGACGGCGACGGCGAGACCATCCTCGACCCGATCGACGACATCCGCGAGCGCGTCAGCGACCCGGGCGGCGGGCTCGCGGTCAAGGTCACCGGCCCCGCCGGATTCGCGGCCGACGCGATCAAGGTGTTCGAGAACATCAACGGGACGCTGCTCGGCGCCGCGCTGCTGATCGTCGTCATCCTGCTGATCCTCATCTACCGCAGCCCGATCTTCCTCTGGATCCCGCTGTTCGCGGTCGTGTTCGCGGAGTTCTCGACGCGCTCGATCGGCTACGGGCTGACCGAGCTGGGCGTGACCGTCAACGGGCAGTCGTCCGCGATCCTGTCGATCCTCGTGCTCGGGGCCGGGACCGACTATGCGCTGCTGCTGGTCTCGCGTTACCGCGAGGAGCTGCGCAAGCACGAGGACAAGCACGAGGCGATGGCGCTCGCGCTGCGCACGGCCGGTCCGGCGATCGTCGCCTCGGGTGCGACGGTGATCTGCGCGCTGCTGTGCCTGACGATCGCCCAGGTCGAGGGCACCGCCGGGCTCGGCCCGATCGGCGCGCTCGGCATCGCCGTCGCGATGGTCTCGATGCTCACGCTGCTGCCCGCGCTGCTCGTGATCTGCGGCCGCCGCGCGTTCTGGCACCCGCCGATGTTCGGCTGGGGCAACGGCATCCCGCACTTCGGCGACGAGGGCGCCGACGAGACGCACGGCGCGTGGCGCCGCGTCGGCGAACGCGTGGCGCGCGGCCCGCGCCGGATCTGGATCGGCACGATCGCGCTGCTGGCAGTCGGCGCGCTCGGCCTGATCACGATCGAGACGGATCTGACGCAGGCCGACGCGTATCGCGACGAGGTCGAGTCGCTCGCCGGCCAGGAGATCCTGGCCAAGTCGTTCCCCGCCGGCGCAAGCGCGGCGACCGAGGTGATCGTGCCACGGGGAGGCGACGTCGAAGCGGTCACCGGCGCGCTGGAGCAGGCCGGGGGCGTCGCGGAGGTCCTACCGGCCAACATCGAAGGCCCTCCGGGCACGCTGATCAACGCCGTGCTCGAACCCGAGCCCTACTCGACGGAGGCGTTCGCCCTGATCCCCGGCATCCGCGCGACCGTCAAGCAGGCCGGCGGGCCCGGGGTGCTCGTCGGCGGGCCGTCGGCGATCGAGTACGACGTGCGCCAGGCGGCCACGCGCGACACGCGCGTGATCATCCCGATCGCGCTCGTGGTCGTGCTGCTCGTGCTGGTGCTGCTGCTGCGGTCGCTGCTCGCTCCACTGCTGCTGATCGCGACGGTGATCCTCTCGTTCGCGGCCGCGCTGGGGATCAGCGTTGTCGTCTTCGAGGTGATCTTCGGCTTCGCCGGCGTCGATCCGTCGTTCCCGCTGTTCGCGTTCATCTTCCTCGTGGCGCTGGGGATCGACTACAACATCTTCCTGATGGCGCGCGTCCGCGAGGAGACGCTGCGGCACGGGACGCGCCAGGGGATGGTGCGTGGCCTGGCGGTGACCGGCGGCGTGATCACCTCGGCGGGCATCGTGCTGGCCGGCACCTTCTCGGTGCTCGCGCTGCTGCCGCTCGTGTTCCTCACGGAGACCGGGTTCGTGATCGCGTTCGGCGTGCTGCTCGACACGTTCATCGTCCGCTCGGTGCTCGTCCCCGCGCTCGTGCTCGACATCGGGCCGCGGATCTGGTGGCCCTCGAGCCTCGCCAAGACCGACGGCGCGACCGGTTGGCGCGACGGGGACGACGAAAGCGGCGGCGGGCCGGGCGAGAACGTCCACAACGGCCGCGTGCCGAGCCAGGAGCCGATCGCGGAGCGCTAGAGGATGCCGAGGTAGCGCTCGAGCTCCCAGGGAGTGACCTGGACGCGGTAGTCCTCCCACTCCTGGCGCTTGATCTCGATGAAGCGGTTGAACGTGTGCTCGCCGAGCGTGCGCAGCACCAGCTCGGACTCCGCGGTCAGCTCGATCGCCTCGCCGAGCGTCTCCGGGAGCTGCTCGATGCCGAGCCGGCGGCGGTCGTCGGGCGACAGGTGGTAGAGGTTCTTCTCCATCGGCTCGGGCAGCTCGTAGCCCTTCTCGATCCCCTCGAGGCCGGCCTGCAGCAGCGCGGCGAACGTCAGGTACGGGTTGCAGGCGGGATCCGGGCAGCGCAGCTCCATGCGCGTGGCCTTCTCCTTGCCCGGGTGATACAGCGGCACGCGCACGAGCGCCGAGCGGTTGCGCCGGCTCCAGGCCACGTAGACCGGCGCCTCGTAGCCCGGCACGAGCCGCTTGTACGAGTTGACCCACTGGGCGAAGATCGCGCAGATCTCGCGCGCGTGGCGCAGCTGGCCGGCGATGAAGGCCTTGCCGATGTCCGAGAGGAAGTACTTGTCGTCGGCGTCGTAGAACGCGTTCGAGTCGCCGCGGAACAGCGACTGGTGCGTGTGCATCCCCGAGCCGTTCTTGCCGAACAGCGGCTTCGGCATGAACGTCGCGTGCCAGCCGTTCTTGAGCGCGTATTCCTTGACCGTGATGCGGTAGGTCATGCAGTCGTCGGCGATCTTCAGCGCGTTGCCGTAGCGGATGTCGATCTCGTGCTGGCTGGGGCCGACCTCGTGGTGGGAGTACTCGACCTGGATGCCGAGCTTCTCGAGCGCGAGCACCGTCTCGCGCCGCACGTCCGAGCCGGCGTCGAGCGTCGTCAGGTCGAAGTAGCCGCCCTCGTCGAGCACCTCGGTCGAGCGGGAGTCCTTGAACAGGAAGTACTCGAGCTCCGGGCCGACGTTGAAGCTCTCGAAGCCCATGTCCTGCATGCGCTGCTCAGCGCGGCGCAGGATGTGGCGCGGGTCGCCCTCGTACGGGCTCGCCCTCGGGCGTGCGTATGTCGGCGAACATGCGCCCGACGCCGCCGCCCTCGTCCTCCGGGCGCCACGGAAGCACCGCGAACGTGGTCGCGTCGGGCACCGCGATCATGTCGGACTCCTCGATCGCGTTGAAGCCGGTGATCGAGGAGCCGTCGAAGCCCATCCCGCCCTCGAAGGCGTCGTCGAGCTCGGCGGCGTTGATCGAGAACGACTTCAGCTGGCCGAGGATGTCGGTGAACCAGAGCCGGATGAAGCGGATCCCGCGCTCCTCGGCGAGCGCCTTGACGTCGGCGGGCGTGCTGGGCGAGTCCATCGTGCGCGGCAGCCTAGTGCAGCCGCGGGCCAACGGCACTGGACCGCCGGTACAACCTCGACCCGCTCAGGACAGCCAGCGGTGAGACCAGGACTTCAGCTGCTGCAGCGTCGGCGCGAGCTCCTTGCCCATCTCGGTCAGCGCGTACTCGACGCGCGCCGGCGACTCGGCGTGCACGCGCCGCTCGACGATCCCGCGCGCCTCGAGCTCCTTCATGCGCTCGGAGAGCAGCCGGTCCGAGAGCTGCGGGATCGCCTGCGCGATCGCGGAGAAGCGCATCGGGCCACCCTCGATCAGGACGACGATGATCGCGCCCGACCAGCGCTTGCCGATCAGCTCGACCGCCTCGTGCAGGATCGGGCAGCAGTGCGCTTCCCCGGGAGGGTCGAGCGTCGCTACGGCCGTACGCTTGGGGGCGGACGGTCTCATCGCCGGGAAGCCTACGCGGCCCGTAGGACGCGCGTGTCCTCGACGGACCCGTCGACGGGTACCTCGCCGGCGATGTTGACCATCGCCGTCAGCGATTCCAGCGACACGTAGGCGATCGCCTCGAGCAGCTGCTCGTCGCTCCAGCCGGCCTCGCGCGCCTCCTCGTGCAGGTGCATCGGAGCGTGGCCGCGCTGCTCGAGCAGCGCGCGCAGGTAGCGCAGCAGCGTCGCCTCGCGCGGATCGGCGGACTCCCAGTCGCGCGCCGCGGCGACCTCGTCGATGCCGACGCCCGCCTGGCGCGCGGTGCGCGTGTGGATCGCGAGACCCGGCTGGCTGCGGTAGTGCTCGGCGACGGCGAGCGCGATCCGCTCGAGCGTCGGCCGCTCGAGGCTGCCGTGGCGCAGCTCGGAGCGGAAGCGCGCGTAGGCACGCAGCGCGGCCGGAGAGCCGGCGAGGACGCCGAGGAAGTTCGGCAGCTGCCCACCGGATGCCATCGCGCCCTTCAAGACCGGCAGCGATCCCTCTGGCGCCGTCAGGTCGTCGTGGATCTGGAACCGGCTCATCTGCGTCTTCATCGCGGGATCCCTGCTTGGGGAGAACGGGGCTTGCCTTACCCTTCGTAAGTGTAGAAGGATACGGCCGCCGTTCAAGGGCGCCGCGCACGGCGGCGCGCCGTGTTTCGCCGCGATCGGAGGTGCGTCAGGGGGTCGCGGCGCCGGCGGTCGCGACGGCGATCAGGATCAGCATCAGGCCGAGTGCGAAGGCCCAGCCGACGATCCGCTCGGGCCGCGGACCGACCCACTCGGCCGGCGTGCGCGACGGACGCCGCCGCTCGGCCCGCACCGTCGGCAACGGCCGCGGCGCGCCACCGGGATGGCCGGTGATCACCTTGGTCGTGCGGCCGGCCGGCTCCGGCTCGATCATCGTCCCGGTCTCGTCGAAGCGGTGCACCGACCGGGGCGGCTCGACGACGGTCAGGCCGAGACGCTCGGCACGTTCGAGCATCGCCTCTTCCGCGGTCTGCGACGCGCGCCGCTCGCGCGGGCCGCTCCACTGCTCGACGACGGGGGCGCTGCGGCGGTCCTCCGGCGGATCGACGAGCGCGAGCGAGCGCTCGCGCGGCGGCGGCCGGCGGGGCGCGACGCGCGACGGCTCGAAGCGCGGCGCGGGGGCGTCGTCGACCGCACGCGGTCGCGGCATGCGGTTGAACAGCTCGTCGCCGCCCCAGTCGGCGACCGCATGCTCGTCCTCGAACTGATCGAAAAGCGCCGCGGCGAAGCGGCTGGCGTGCTCTGGCATGACGGCGGTCGTCCTCTTCCCTTGCTTGCGGGGTTAGCTGACGGGCTCGCGCTGGAGAGCAGCGCTACGCGTTGACGATTCGCCCCGACGACATGGGTCCCCCGCTTCCCGTCTCCAACGGGAATTCAGCGGATGCGGCCGGGCATCGTAGCAGTCCTGAAATGCCCTGCAAGACGGCACTTTTATCACGTCTCCCAAGCTCAGAGGCCGACGCTCGTGCCGACCCGCACGACATCCTTGCGGACGGTCCGGCGGAATGGCGCGAGCGGCGCCACGCGCTTCCCGGAAGCTGCGGGATGAACGCGGAGCCGGGCTACTTGTCGGCTGCCGACGGCGACCGCGACGAACTGGGCGACCGCCTCTGCGTCGCCGCCCTCGACAAGTCCGGCGGCCATGTTGCCGTTGCCGTTCGCGCGGCCCTTGTTGATCGCGTCGAGCACCAGCGCCTTCGGCGGGGCGGAGCTCGTCGAGATTCGGGCCGACCCGCGCCGTCGCCTTCGCGGCCGCCAGCGTGTGGCAGTTCTTGCAACGCTGCGAGAACAGATCGCGGCCATGCTTCTGGGTCGCGGTGAGCGCCTTCACGTTCGCCTCGGGGATCGAGTTGCGCGACTTCTCGGTCGCGATCACCACGGCGGGCACGGCGACGCCCAGGACCAGGACCGTGAGCACGAACAGCAGCGTCACGCCGCGCCGGCCGCGCCGGCTCTTCGACGCCCTTCGCTCGCGGGCGCCGCGGGGGCCCCCGCTCATGCCGAGGAATAGCGCGCCGAATCCCAGCAGGAGGAAGACGAGCACGAACGCGAATGCGGCCATGGAGGCGGACGATATCCATTTGCTCGGCGCGTCGGCGCGGCCAGTTCCGCCCGCCCCGTACGAACGCGGCGCGCTCGTGACGGCCGTGCGCGCTCATCGCCGCCGCCCGGCGGCGAAGCTCTGGATGGCCGGGGCGACGCCGCGGAAGTCGGCCATGGCGCTGTCGTCGGGCACGTCGCCGGCCGCTCCGACGACCGCCAGCGCGGGGACCGCCTCGGGCGCCGCGGCCGGAGCGCTGCGGTCGGGCAGCGGCACGACGTCGGCGCCGTGGCCGGCGGGCGCCGCGAGCGGACGCAGCTCGCGCACGTAGATGTTGATCGCGCCGCCGGCGATCGGCAGCTTCTCCAGGCGGCCGAGCGCGAGCAGCAGCGGCTCGGAGCGCACCATCAGCCGGTGGCGCTCGTAGACGGGCGGCGGCACGATCAGGTTGACCGTGCCGAACTCGTCCTCGAGCAGGATGAACACGATCCCCTTGGCCGTGCCCGGCCGCTGGCGGGCGACGACGAGCCCGCCGATGGTCACCGGCGTCTCGTGCGCGAGCGTCTCGAGGTCGCGCGTCGAGACCGCGTCCGGCAGGTCGGGCCGCAGCAGCGCGATCGGGTGCGGCCCCAGGGTCAGGCCGGTGGTCGCGTAGTCGGCGACCATCGCATCCCAGGCGGCCAGCGATTCGAGTACCGGCGTGCCGGGGAGCTCGAGCGGCAGCGCGAGCTGGGTGCCCTCCTTGACGGCGGTGCCGGGCGCGGCCACGCCGAGCCGCCAGAGCGCGGTCCGGCGAGCGCGGGTGACGGCGGGCGCCGAGCCATTGCCGGACGCCGCGCCGGCAGCGGGCGCTTCCGCGGAGACGTCCGCGGCGGCGAGCGCGTCGCAGGCCCCCGCCCAGGCGAGGCGGTCGAGGACCGCGCGGCCCGCGCCGGCACGCGAGGCCAGATCGGCCAGCGTGCGGAACGGGCCGCCGGACTCCCGCTCCTGCACGAGCGCTGACAGCTCTGCGCTGCGGGCGCCCAGCACGAAGCTGAGCCCGAGCCGGATGCGGCCCTCGTCGTCGACGGTGCACTCCTCCCCGGACAGGTTCACGTCGGGCGCGATCAGCTCGATCCCCTTGCTCTGCGCCTCGTGCGCGAGCGTGTCGGGCGCGTAGAACCCCATCGGCTGCTCGTTGAGCAGCGCGCACAGGAACTCCGGCCCGTAGTGCACGCGCAGCCAGGTCGACTGGTAGGCGAGCAGCCCGAAGGCGGCCCCGTGCGCCTTCGGGAAGCCGAAGCCCGAGAAGCCGACGATCATCTCGTACACGCGCTCGGCCGTCTCCGCATCGGCACCGTGCGTGCGCTCGGCGCCCTCGACGAAGCGCTGGTGGAAGGCCTCGATCGCCGCCGCCGAGCGCTTGCGGCTCATCGCCCGGCGCAGCCCCTCGGCCTCGCCCGGCGAGAAGCCCGCGAACACCATCGCGACCTCGATCACCTGGTCCTGGAAGATGATCGTGCCGAGCGTGTCGCGCAGCACGGGCTCCAGCGACGGGTGGTCGTAGGGGACCTCGAAGTCCGGGTCCTCGCGCATCCGCTGGCGGCGCGCGATGTACGGGTTGACGGCCCCGCCGAGGATCGGCCCGGGCCGCACGATCGCGACCTGGATCGTGAGGTCGTCCAGCGTCTCGGGCCGCGTGCGGTACAGCGACTGCATCTGCGCCCGGCTCTCGATCTGGAAGACGCCCATCGTGTCGGCCGACTGGATCGCCGAGTAGGTCGCGGCGTCGTCGTACGGGATCCGCGAGAGGTCGACGCGCTCGCCGCGCGTGTGCGAGATCAGCTCGACCGCGCGCTCGACGCAGGAGAGCATCCCAAGCCCCAGCAGGTCGATCTTCAGGAAGCCCGCGTCCGCGCAGGAGTCCTTGTCCCACTGGCACAGCTGGCGCCCCTCCATCGCCGCCGGCAGCACCGGACAGCAGTCGATCAGCGGCCGCGTCGAGACGATCATCCCGCCCGAGTGCTGGGAGAGGTGGCGCGGCAACCCGTAGGCGTCGTCGCACAGCCGCGCCAACCACGCCCAGCGGCCGGGCAGCGCCGCGCGGCGGGCCTCGTCGGCGGCGCGCTGCTCGTCACGGTCGGGCCGGCGGCCGTTGACCATCGCATGCCACTCGGCGGTCGACATCGCGAACGGCCCGCGCGAGTCCGGGTCGATCACCGGCGCCGGCGGCCCGCCGGGCTCGAGCCCGAGCGCCGACTCGACATCGGCGGTCACGCCGCGCACCGCCCACGGCTCGGCCCCGCGCGCGACGCGCTCGAGCTCGCCCGCCGGCAACCCGAGCACCTTGCCCAGCTCACGGATCGCCCCGCGCGAGCGGAACGTCGGGAACGCGGCCACGAGCGCCGAGCGCTCGCGCCCGTAGCGGTCGTGGATGCGCGGTATGAGGGCCGCGCGGATGTCGCGCGGGAAGTCGAGGTCGATGTCGGGCAGCGCCGTCAGCTCCTCGTTGAGGAAGCGCCCGAGGAACAGGTCGTTGGCGACCGGGTCGATGTGCGAGAGGCCGGTGAGGTAGCAGACGATCGAGGACACCGAGGAGCCGCGTCCGCGACCCGGCGGCAGCAACGCGCGCGCCGTATCGGGACCGCGCACCTCCACCGCCACCTCGCGCGCCAGCTCCAGCAGGTCGCGGTGCAGGATGAAGAAGCCGGCCAGCCCGAGCCCGTCGATCACGCGCAGCTCCTCCTCGAGCCGGGCGTGCGCTGCCCCGACATGAGGGTTGCCGTCGGGGTAGCGCTCGGCGATCAGCCCCCAGCACAGCTCGGCCAGCGAGCGGATCGCGGTCGCGTCCTCCGCGCCCGGGTAGCGATAGCCGAGATCGACCGTGAGGTCGAAGCGCAACCGGTCGGCGAGCGCGGACGCCTCGGCCACGGCCCGTGGGTGGTCCTCGAAGCGCGCCGCCATCGCCTCGGGGGAAGCCAGCACATGGGCGGTGTTGCCGCGGCGCAGCGGCTCGGATGCATCGAGCGTCGAGTGGTTGCGCAGGGCGACGAACGCGTCCTGCAGTGGCGCGCGCGCGAGCGCGTGCGCGTGAACGTCGCCGGTCGCCACCGCCGCGACGCCGAGCCGCTCGGCCAGGCCGGCGAGCCGGCGGTTGCGCGCGCGATCGTCGCGCTGGAACGGCCGCTGCAGCTCGACGCGCAGGTTCTCGCGCCCGAAGGCGGCCAGCAGCCGCCGCAGCGTCGGCTCGTCGTGGACGCCGTGGCGTGCGCATCCGCTCAGGCAGACGAGCCCGGCGGCGTGCTCCTCGAGCACCTCCAACGGCACCGCCGGCGGCGGCTCACCGTGATCGCGCGCGTGGGCGTGCGCGCGCGTGAGGATGCGGCAGAGGCTGCGCCAGCCCGCCTGGGTCTCCACCAGCAGCGTGAGGTGGCGACCGTCGTCGAGGTCGACCTCCGCCCCGTGGATCGCCTTCACCCCGAGCCCCTTGGCGGCCTGCGCGAACTCCATCGAGCCGCTCAGACCGTTGTGGTCGGTCAGGGCGAAGGCGCTGTAGCCCGCCTCGGCCGCAGCCCCCGCCAGCTCCTCGGGCAGCGAGGCGCCGTCGAGGAAGGAGAAGGCGGAGTGGGCGTGCAGCTCGGCGTACATGGAGCGAACACATGTTCGCATAGCCGGCGGCGGATCCTCGGCCCGGCGGCGATATGGTCTCGCGCGTGCCGGGGGCAGCGGACGGGAGGAGTTCGACGTGGGCAGGCTGATCGGGGTGCTCGTTGCGGCCGCGCTCCTGGCCGGCCTGGCGCTGAGCGTCCCGGCGGCCCGCGCGGACTGGAGCGGCGACGGGCCCGCGGACGTGCTCGCCGTCGACCCGGGCGAGCGGCTCCTGCTCTATCGCGGCAACGGAGCCGGCGGCTGGCTCACCGGCACGGGCGAGCCGATCGGCACCGGCTGGGGCGCATTCACGGCGGTGCTCTCGCCCGGCGACTTCAGCGGCGACAACAAGCCCGACCTCCTCGTCCGCCGCGCCGACGGCGCGCTCCTGCTGTATCGCGGCAACGGAGCCGGCGGCTGGCTCACCGGCATGGGCGAGCCGATCGGCTCGGGGTGGGGGCCGTTCACCGCACTCCTCTCGCCCGGCGACTTCACGGGCGACGGCAAGCCCGACGTGCTCGCGCGGCAGTCCGACGGCGCCCTGCTGCTGTACCGCGGCAACGGCGCGAGCGGATGGCTCACCGGAACTGCGGAGCAGATCGGCTCCGGCTGGGGGCCGTTCACCGCGATCCTCCCCGGCGGCGACTTCAGCGGCG
The DNA here is from genome assembly GCA_963839615.1 of uncultured Solirubrobacteraceae bacterium. Lineage (GTDB taxonomy): Bacteria > Actinomycetota > Thermoleophilia > Solirubrobacterales > Solirubrobacteraceae > DASQMT01. Next base: position 55,761 of record CAWIVY010000012.1, on the reverse strand, counting down.
ACGGCAAGCCTGACGTACTCGCGCGGCAGTCCGACGGTGGCCTGCTGATGTACCGCGGCGACGGAGCCGGAGGATGGCTGACCGGCACCGGGGAGCGGATCGGCTCCGGCTGGCAGGATTTCACGGCGCTCGCTTCCGGCGGTGACTTCAGCGGCGACGGCAAGCCCGACGTGCTCGCGCGGAAGTCCGACGGCGTCCTGCTGATGTACCGCGGCAACGGCGCGAGCGGATGGCTGACCGGCGCGGGTGAGCCGATCGGCGCCGGCTGGGGCTCGTTCTCCGGCCTGACCATGGCGGCCCTGTGGCAGCCGCCGCCCGCCCCTCCCGCTCCGCCCAGCGCACCGGTGCCGGACGGCAGGGTGCGGCTGCGGGCCGGGATCCGCTGCACGCCGCCCGGCGGCAGGCTGCGCGTGAGCCTGCGCGTCCGGGCGCGGCCGGGGCGACCGGCGCCGCGCGTGCTCAAGGTCGTGTTCTTCGCCCGCGGCGGTCCGCGGAAGACCGACCGGCGCGCACCGTACGTCGCGCGGCTCAGGGTCGACCGCCCGGCCGGCAAGCGCGGGCGCGTATTCGCGCGCGTCGCCTACCGGCGCGCCGGCTCGCAGCGGGTTCGGCACAAGACCGTCTCGCGCCGCTTCGTGATGTGCCGCTGAGCCGGTTCGCGTGATCCTCCCCGTCCGCGAGCCATACGACTGGGAGCGGGTGATCGATTGGCTCGGAACGCGCGCGATCCCCGGACTGGAGGTCGTGGAGGACGGCGTCTACCGGCGCGCGGGCGAGGCCGAGGTCGCGCGTGTGGATGGCGGCATCGCGTTCACCGGCCCCGCCGATCCCGTCGTCGTCGCGCGCGTGTTCGACACCGCCCACGATCCGCGGGCGCTCGGCGGCGAGCCGCTGTTCGCCCGCGCACCCGGGATCCGGGTGCCCGGCGCCTGGAGCGGCTGGGAGCTCGCCGTGCGCGCGGTGCTCGGGCAGCAGGTCAGCGTCGCCGGCGCCCGGCGGACAGCCGAGAAGCTGGTCGCCGCGCTCGGCGACGGCCGCCGTTTCCCGGCGCCGGAGATCGTCGCGGACGGTCCGCTGCCGGGGATGCCGCAGTCCCGCGAGCGCGCGCTGCGCGCGCTCGCCCGCGCGGTGGCCGGCGGCTTGCGGCTCGACCCGCCGCTCGACGTCGCGGCGACGCGCGCGGCACTGCTCGAGCTGCCGGGCTTCGGCCCCTGGACCGTCGAGTACATCGCCATGCGCGCGCTGCGCGACCCCGACGCCTGGCCGGCGAGCGACCTCTGGCTCGCCCGCGCGGCCGGTGCCGCCGAAGCGGAGCGCTGGCGGCCCTGGCGCGCCTACGCGGCGATGGTGCTGTGGCAGACGGCGTGATCCGTCACCGCTGTGCGTACCAGCTCCCCGCCTCCAGGTCGCGGTAGACGACGAGGTCGCGGCCGTCGGCCGTGACGACCTCCCAGTAGCGCCGCCGCAGCGGAGCATCGGTCCACCAGCGGTCCTCGACCAGCCAGGACTCGCGCACCGCCTCGACCGCGCGGCCGCCGACCGCCTCCGGGCGGCCCCCCTCCCCCGTGCGGACCGGGACCGCGCGCGGAGTGGCGAGGCGCCTCACGGATCCCATGGCGCAAGCGTCAGGCGCCGCTCGGGCACCCGCGAGTCGGGATCGACCGGGATGATCCGCAGTGCCGCGTCGGGGCCCGCCACGGAGCGCGCCTGACGCACCGCCTCGCGCAAGCGTGCGCGGCGGATCGTGGCGGGCTCGGCCAGCAGCGAGCGCTGATCGCCGGCCGGTGGGCCGAACCCTTCGGCGCGCAGGCGCAGCACGTCGGCGGGCGCCGGGAGCTCGGCCAGCTTCTGGCCCAGCACCAGGCGCATGCGGCGCGGATCGGCCAGCGGCTCGCGGAACGTCACGCGTGCGCGCCAGGTGCCGCCCTCGACCAGCTTGGCGGAGAGCACCACTGAGCGCAGCGCCCGCCCGCGCCGCTCGCGCCGGGCGAGCAGGCGGTCGATCAGCAGGTCCAGGCCGCGCTGGAGCTGAATGCCCGAGGCCGACTCCGGCAGCTCCAGGCGCTCCTCCAGCTGCTCGGCTGCCGTGCGCGGGACGAGCGGCGTGTCCTTGCCCTGGGCGAGGTCGCGCGCCAGCGGACCGGCCCGGCCGAAGCGATCGGCCAGCGCGGCGCGCGGCAGCTTGGCCAGCTCGCCGAGGGTACGGATCCCGAAGCGCTCGAGCGCATCCGGCAGCAGCGCGGCCTCCGGATGCGCGAGCAGCAGCGAGACCGGCAGCGGGGCCATGTAGGCGGCCAGCGCGGCGGCGGCCTTCGGGGTGATCTCCGGGCGTCGCGTGCGCGCGCGACCGGCGGCCGCCAGGGCTGCGAAGCGCGAGGGCGCCGCGCCGAGCCGGACCGGACCCTTCAGCGCGTTGCGCGTGGCGGCCAGCACGCCCTCGAGCGTGCCGCCATGCAGTGTGCGCAGGCCGCCGGCGCCGAACCAGGCGGTGCCGGGCGGGCCCGGTTCGACGGCGGCGCCGATGCCCTCCAGCGCGCGCACGCGGGCATCCCAAGCATCGGCAACCCCGACCGGGTCGGGCGCCAGCAGTCGCAGCCCCGGACAGCGCGCGAGCGCCTCCCCCAGCCGCAGCCCGGCGCGCACGCCATAGGCCTCGGCCGCCGCCGAGACCTCGCCGATCAGCTGGTCGCGACCCGGTTCAGGGGCCAGGGCCACTGGCCCGGCGGCCAGCACCTCGCGTCCGCCGGCGGCGACGGTGAGCGCAAAGCGCGGCAGGAGGACGCAGACGATCACGAACACATGTTCGCATGTAACGTCGCCGAAGGCGAGCGGCGAGGGACGAGCGCGCTCGCCTGGCAGGCGAAACCCGCTCACCGCGAGCGGCGGCGGGTGGGCAAGTTCCACCCGCCGGGGGAGGGAATCGACCCGTTCTCTCCTATACAAAGGAATCATGGTGTTTGCGCGATGACATTTTCGCCTGAACGGGTACCAGCGGGACCAATGCATTCCCAGGAGCGAAACCGAAAAGGGCTCCCGTCGCCGGGAGCCCCCTCGGAGCTGGCCTGTAAGCCGGATTCTGTCGTGAGCAGTCATCCATCTGAGCGGCCTACCTGGACCTCGGCGGGCAACCTGCAAACGGTCCTGCTTGGCCTTGCATCGGGTGGGGTTTGCCGGGCCGCCGCGTCACCGCGGCGCCGGTGCGCTCTTACCGCACCTTTTCAACCTTGCCTGCCCGCGACGGCACTTGTCCGTCGCGAACGTGGGCGGTGTGTTTTCTGTGGCACTTTCCCGCGGGTTTCCCCGGGTCGGCGTTACCGACCACCCTGCCCTTTGATGTCCGGACTTTCCTCGAAGGCGAACCTCCGCGACTACTCAGCCAGCACAGAAAAAATACTCCGTTGCAAAGGTGTCGTTAGCAAACCATCGACGTCCGGACGATCGTCGAGAATGAAGGAACACCATGTATGACGTGATCTACATCGACTCGCACGGGGATGAGACGCCCCTCGCGCAGCACATGATCGACCGCAATGATGCGGCAGAGGTCGCCAAGCACGAAGCCGCCGAGCGCGGCGTCGGCCGCATGGTGCTCCCCGGCTCGACCAAGCTGCCCAACTGCGTCTGCGTCGTCCCCGTCCTGCCTGAAGCCGCGTAGCCGCGCAGCAAACCGCTAGCGTCCGGTCGATGCGGATCGGAGTGATCGGTGGCGGTCTGATGGGCTCGGGCATCGCCGAGGTGTGCGCGCGGGCCGGTGTCGACGTGACGGTCGTCGAGGCCGACGACGAGGCCGCGCAGCGAGCGCAGGCGCGGATCGAGAAGTCGCTGGATCGCGGGGCGCGTTCGGGCAAGCTCTCGGGCGAGGAGCGCGAGGCCGCGGCCGAGCGGCTCGCCTACTCCACGAGCGTCGACGATCTCGACGGCTCCGACGCCGCGATCGAGGCGATAGTCGAGAACGAGGCAGCCAAGCGCGAACTGTTCCAGCGCCTGGATGCCGTCCTGCCGGACGCGGAGTTCCTCGCCTCGAACACCTCCTCGGTTCCGATCATGAAGCTGGGGGCCGGGACATCCAAGCCGGAGCGCGTGCTCGGGCTGCACTTCTTCAACCCCGTGCCGGTGCTCCCGCTCGTCGAGATCGTGCGCTCGATCATGACCGGCGACGAGGCGCTCGAGCGGGCTCGCAGCTTCGCGGAGGACACGCTCGGGAAGGTCTGCATCGACTCGCAGGATCGCGCCGGCTTCGTCGTCAACGCGCTGCTGATCCCGTATCTGCTTTCCGCGATCCGCATGTACGAGTCGGGCTTCGCCTCCAAGGAGGACATCGACGAGGGGATGATCAAGGGCTGCGCGCACCCGATGGGCCCGCTCGCGCTCGCAGACCTGATCGGGCTCGACACGCTGCTGGCGGTCTCGGAGTCGCTCTACGACGAGTTCCGCGATCCGGCATCCGTTGCGCCGGCGCTGCTCAACCGGATGGTCGAGGCGGGGCTGCTCGGCCGCAAGAGCAGCCGCGGGTTCTACGACTACTCGAAGTAGCCGGTATCAACCGAGGATCGAGGAGTGGCGGGCGATGACCTGCCAGCGGCCCGTGTGACGGGACCACACGTCGGTGAGCCGGAAGACGTTCGAGAGGTTGACCGTCGCGAAGGAGGCGATCTGGGAGTAGCGCGCGTGGATCACCGCGGTGTCGCCGAAGACGTCGATCTCCATCTCCTCGAAGGCGAACGTCGTGATGATGTAGCCCTCCATCGCCGCGCCCATCCACTGCTCACGGGTCATCGGCTCGGGGTGCAGGTGGATCGCCATGAAGCGGAAGCCGTCGGCGACCAACTCCTCGAGGCGCTCCCGATCGCGCGCCTGCATCGCGGCCATCCACTCCGTCTCGAGCTCGGCGAGCTCCTGGCGGTCGGTCTCTGCTGACATCGCGGGCAGGCTATCCGAGCAAGCCGCGCATCGCGGCCCGGCCGGGCTTCAGCTCAGCTCGCTGCCACAGTCGCGGCAGCGCCCGCCGACCACTCCGGCCCCGGCCGACCAGCGCGGATCCAGCTCGCCCTCGCAGACCGGGCAGGCAGTGGAGGAGGCGGCGGCCGTGAGGCCCTCCCAGGCGCCGGACAGGAGATCGTCCAGAGTCGCTCGGCCGCCGTGGCCGCTCCAGAGCTGCACGTCTGTGTCGCGCTCCATCAAGAGTGTCGTCATGGCTAATCCACCTTCCTGAACACTCCCACCACGCGCCCCACGATGCTGACGTCGCGCGTGCGGATCGGTTCCATCGTCGTGTTCTCCGGCTGCAGGCGGACGTGGTCGGACTCCTTGAAGAAGCGCTTGACGGTCGCCTCCTCGCCGACGAGCGCGACCACGATCTCGCCGTCGGCCGCCGTGTCCTGCTTGCGCACGACCACGTGATCGCCGTCGAGAATGCCCGCGTCGATCATCGAGTCGCCGCGCACCGCGAGCACGAAGGCGCCCTCCTCGCCGCCGGCGAGGCCGGGAACGTCGACGTAGTCCTCGATGTTCTCCTCGGCGAGGATCGGCTGACCGGCTGCCACATGACCGACCAGCGGCAGTCCGTTGTTGCCGGTGACTACGCTCTTGGCCGCGTCGACCGCCCTGTCGAGCAGCTCGATCGCGCGCGGCTTCGTCGGATCGCGCCGCAACAAACCGACCTTCTCCAGGTTCGCCAGATGGGCGTGTACGGTCGAGGACGAAGCAAGGCCGACGGCCTTGCCGATGTCGCGCACGGTCGGCGGGTAGCCGTAGCGGGCGGAGTACTTCTTGATGAAGTCGAAGATCTCCTGCTGGCGCTTCGTCAGGTCCTTGCCGATGTCCATTGGCCGGCGACTCCTCGGTGTTGATCGAACATGTGTTCGTGAACGGTAGTCGGGGCTGCGGACGGAATCAAGCCCGCGCCATGATCTGTGCATGACATCGCTGCACGAGGACCCGCGCGTCCGACGCGGGATGGAGCGCCAGTTCGAGCTGCGCCGGCGGTTGCTGGCGGACGGCGCCCGCCCGATCGGCTGGAAGCTCGGTCTCGGTACGGCCGCGGCGATGGAGAAGCTCGGCACGGAAGCGGCGCTGGTCGGGTTCCTCACCGACCGCGGGCTGCTCCAGTCCGGCGCGACATGCGCGATCGGCGACTGGAGCAAGCCGACGGCGGAGCCGGAGGTTGCGATCCACATCGCCGCCGACGTCCCGGGCGGCGCGGACATCGCGAGCGCCGTCGCCGCCATCGGCGGCCTGGGCGCCGCGTTCGAGTTGGTCGACCTGGGCGACACCGGCGACGTCGAGGAGGTCCTCGCAGGCGACATCTTCCACCGCCACGTCGTGCTCGGTGAGGCGGATGCGAGCGCGGCCGACACCCTGCGAGCCGAGATCCAGCATGCCGACGGAGACGCCGAGACCGTCGAGGATCCCTACGCGCTGACGGGCGATCCCGGCACCGTCGTCGCGCACGTCGCGACCCACCTCGAGGCGTTCGGGGAGACCCTGCACGCGGGTGACGTGATCATCGCCGGATCGATCGTCCCCGCCCTCGCCATCAGCCCCGGCGAGCGCCTGCGATACCGGCTCGAACCCGCCGGCGAACTGACGCTCGCGTTCACCGCGTAGGCCCGCCGAGGCACCTGGGAGAGCGGCTTCGCGCGGCTATACTCCGCGAGCCCTCGCGCCGATGGCGGAATTGGTAGACGCGCCAGGTTGAGGGCCTGGTCCGGGATAACCGGGTGGAGGTTCGAGTCCTCTTCGGCGCATCGCGAAAGCCCTGCTAATGCGGGGCTTTCGTCGTTCCGGGCGCGGAGGCGGTCCGGATCCGTGACAACACCCGTGACAACATGCCCCCAGTTTGTTCCCCATTGCGCCGACGCACCGAGAAGCGGCGCAACGCTTGAGTCCGTGGTTCGTCGCCGGGGAAGACGGACAAGGTCGTAGACGGACCAGGTCGCCAGCCTGCTGGGTGGTTTGGGGCGGTTGCCGAGCGACGCTGGGGCTCTTCGCTCGAAGCGCGGCAGCTGCGATCGCTAACTACTCACCGACAGGCTGTCGTCCTGAGACGCGCCCTCGATCGTTATCCACGCGAGCGAAAGCCAGGCGCGCAATTGACGCCGCGCCAGCGCGGCGTCGGGCATCGCCGGGAGCTGAAAACTTGCTCACTCGGCGCATCCTGCGCGGCGACCGCTTCGGGCAGCTCGCACGACTGACGGAGCGGCTACCAAGAGGGTGTCACGAATTACGTCACTGGAGCGCCGCCGGGCAACGTCCTCAGGAACTACACCTGGAGCAGATGACGACGAAGGACACGTATCGCCATGGCTAGCACTGCGACCGACAGCACGCCAATGAGCGCCCGCTCGACCTGATCCCGCGTCATCAAAGCGGCGCCGAGGTCGAGAACGTCCCGATCGGGTTCCGTCGCCCGCTCGGACCGCCGGCTCGGCTGGCTTCCCCGACACGAGATCCGCCTCGAACCTCCGCGCGAAATCAGCGAGCATCCGATCCGCGACCCGCTCCATGATGCCGTGCCCGAACTGCGCCTGGCGACCGCTGACGTCAAGTTCGGTCTCGACCAGCACGGTGGTCCCGCGGTCGGCCGGACGCAGACGATTCGTGATCGTCGCGCGCGCGGTTCCCTGGCCACCCACCTCCTGCGCCTCGATTGCCAGCACGGCCACGCGCGCCTCGACGTCCGCGTCCTGATCCGGATGATGCCGCCATACTGCGTCACCACTGGGCCGAGCTTGATCCGCATCGAGCCGTGATATGCCTCCGCCTCGCTGGCGACAGGCTCAATCGTCGCGCCCGGGAGATAGCCCGCAACTCGTTCCACGTCGAGCAGGACGTCCCACACTGCGTCGACCGGGACCGCGACAGAGAACTCGTTCTCGAACCTCACCGCGCCCTCCCGGTTGATCGCCGATGCTCCAGAACGCGATCCAGCACGATCAGCGCCGCGAGCAGCGAGAGCAGAATCTGCACCCAGCTGCGCGAGCGCTCCGGCGACGAGGCGGCCTCATCGACCATGCGGCGCAGCTCGGTGGTGACCGCGTCGAGCACGACGCGGCTCGCCTCCTTGCTCGTCACCGCACCGGTGGCGCGAGACCGCGACTCGAACCGTAGCTCTGGTGATCCGCCCCGCTCCTCGAGCACGGCACGGAGCTCGGCGACGAGATAGCTGTGGCCGTCTCCGGCGCGGCCTCGGACATCGAAGTTGACCTCGCGCCTCTCGTCGTCGGCGTCGAGCAGCCGGGCGATCCATGCCCAGTCACCATGGGCGGGTTGTGGAGCGCGCTGCGCGCTCAGGACTGAGCATCCGGCCAGTGCCTCCCATGCGGAATCTCCCATCAGATCTCCGTGTCCTCCGCGGGCAGTTCAGCTTCCGGCGCGGCGAAGTCGTTGTCGTGGTAGCGCTTCGAGGCGAGGCGCACCGCCTCGACGATGTGCTGATAGCCGGTGCAGCGGCAGATGTTCCCGCCGAGATGGTCGCGCAGCTCCTCGTCGGTCCAGTCCTGGAGCTCGACGATGAACGGCTCGAGCGACATCAGGAACCCGGGGGAGCAGAATCCGCACTGCAGCGCATGACATTCGCGGAACGCGGACTGCAGCGGATGCAGCGTCCCGTCCTCCGCGGCCAGATCCTCCACCGTGCGCACGTCATGCGCCGTCGGCCTGGATCGCGAGCGTCAGGCACGACCGAATCGGATCGCCGTCGAGATGAACGGTGCACGCTCCGCACACACCCTGTTCGCATCCGACGTGCGTCCCGGTCAGCCCGACTTCGTCGCGAAGGAAGTCGGAGAGCAGCAAGCGCGGCTCGATCTCGCCCTCGTGCGTCGTGCCGTTGACCGTCACCTTCACCGCTCGCCTCGCCATCAGCTGCGCACTCCCCCCGCGGCCTCCGCGACCGCCTGCCCGGCGAGCGACGCGATCAGGCTTCGCCGGTAGACGCTGCCCGCATGGGCGTGATTCGACGGATCGATCACCGACTCGACCCAGGCGGTGAGCTCTGCGATCGCGGCGGCGTCGATCCGGCGCCCGACGAGCGCCGACTCGATCGCGACCGGCCTCAGCGGCACGTCCGCCGCCCCCAGGAGGGCGATCGCGGCGCTGGCACAGCGCGCGTCGTCATCCAGCGAGATCCGCGCCGCCGCACCGCCGATCGCGAAGTCGCCGCGGCGCCGGGCGAACTCGACGAACGCCACCCCGCTGTGGGGCGGCACCGCAGGCAGTTCGATCTCGACGAGGAGCTCGTCCGGCTCGAGCGCCGTCGTCAGGTACGCGAGGAAGAAGTCGCTTGCCGGCAGCGCCCGCCGGCCACGCCGGCTCCGGACGTGGAAGACCGCATCCAGGCAGCGCAGCGCGACCGGGAGCTCGGCCGCCGGGTCGGCGTGCGCGGCGGAGCCTCCGATGGTGCCGCGGTTCCGGATCTGATGGTGCGCGACCCAGCGCAGCGCGGCGGCGAGCATCGGCCAGGACCGGCGCGCGAGCGGCGAGCGCTCGACGCGCGCCTGGCGGGCGGCGGCGCCGATCCACAACCGCCCGTCGCGCTGGGTGAGGTGGTCGAGCGATCGGATCCGATTGATGTCGATGAGCAGCGCCGGCCGGGCGAGGCGGAAGTTCAGCAGTGGAATCAGGCTCTGGCCTCCGGCCAGAATCTTCGCCTCGTCACCGTGCTCGGCGAGGAGCTCGATCGCCGCCTCCTCCGAATCGGGAGACTCGTAGTCGAAGGCGCTCGGCTTCAACCGGACATCTCGGCCGCGATGACGAGGGACCGCTCGATCGTGCAGTCGATGCTCTCGAAGCGCCACGCCCCGTCGATGAGGACGAGCTCGTCGCGGTACTTCCCGACCAGCATCATCGGGCGGACGTCCCCCGCCTGATCGCGGCGCTCGCACACGACCAGCGAGTACCAGCGAGCCGTCGCGCGCGTGCCGTCGTACGACAGCTCGATCGCCGGGTTCGCAATCGAGTGCCACGCCCAGGGGATGTCAGCGCTGACCCCGCTCATGAAGCGCCGGATCTCCTCGCGGCCGCAATGCCGGCCGAAGCCTGTCGCCTGCCAGGTGCCCTCAGGCGCAAACAACTCGGCGATGCCGTCGGGGTCGTAGCCGTCATCGCAACACGACGAGTACCGCGCCTTGACGGCCTCGATGTCGCGAGCGGCCTCGAGGGCCCGCAGTCGACGCTCGGCGTCCTCCATCGATGCTCCTTCCTCCATGTCGGAGTTGCGCCGGCGAGCCGGCGCCGTCGCGCGACCATTGGCCGCGCGACGGCACCCGGTCGTCAGCAGGGCGACTCCGGGGTCTTCTCCGGCTTGAACGGCATCAGGAACTTCTGCTTCTTCGCGGGCACGTCGACCGTGAGGATCTGCATCTCCTCGCCGAGCGGCACATGACAAGTGCTCGTCCAGGTCACCTTGCCGATCGCGAAGTCCTCTCCGTTGAACGTCTCGAGCACCTTCTTGACGGCGTCGGGGTCGGTGCTCTTGGCTTCCTCGATCCCTCTGGCAATGGCGTGGACGGCAGTGTTCCCGGCGAAGGCGCCGACACCGAACGTGATCGGCTCACCGGTCTCCTTCTCGACCGTCTCCAAGACGTGCTGCTGGAGCTTGTTCTTGGTCACCCCCGGGGTCACGGCCCCGACGGAGATCACGTAGAGCTCACCGCCCTCGGGCGCCGCGTCGAACCAGTACGTGCCGTCGTAGGCGTTGTCGAGGATCACCGGCTGGTCGATGCCGCCGCCGCGGATCTGCCGCAAGGCGTTCACGCCTCCGTCTCCGACCGTGCAGAGCATCACGGCGTCGGTCTCCGCGGCCTGACCACGAAGCCGCGTGACCTGGGTCGCGACCGAGCGGTCCGTGCCCTTGAACGTGTCGTCACCGGTGACGCTCCCGCCGAGCTCCTTGAAGCGCTCCTTGAAGGCCGCGCAAACCGTCTTGGCGTGATTGAACGTCGTGTCCGTGAGAACGTAGACGTTCTTCCAGTCCTTCTCGTTGATCGCGAACTCCGCCGCGATCGCGCCCTCCGTCGGGCTCCCGGGATAGACGTTGAACATATAGGGACCGATCCCCTTGAGGCCGTAACGAGGATCGCCCGCGCCCGACACCGTGAGGATCTTGTTCGTCATCGCGAGCCGTGCGGACGGACCGCCGAAGTCGTAGTCGAACGTCGGGATCATGAAGTCGGCGCCCGCGTCGATGACCTCCTGCGCGGCAGTGCCGATGGTCGGCGGATCGGACTTCGTGTCCGCGGTGACGAGCTTGAGCTTGTGACCGAGAACACCGCCCTTGGCATTGACGTCCGCGATGGCGACATCGATGCCCTGCTTCATCCCGGTGTCCACGAAGCTCAGCGGACCGGTCAACGCGAGCGGCGCCCCGATCGTGATCGGGCCTTTGGGTATGCCGGCGGCCTTGCCGGAGTCGCCCCCGGCACCGCCACTGTCTTCGTCACTGCCGCCACAGCCGATCACGAACCCGAACGTGGCGAAGCACATCAGTAGCAACAACGCGATACGCGGTCGCAACTCAATCCCTCCTGGTTGTGGGCAAAGCGAGTTCGCCCGTTGTCCTTGCTGGTGGGTCACGTCGAATGACTCCCCGTCTGCTCGACGCGGACCGATCCCTCTGCCTCCTGGCCCACGTCCTCGCGTGCGGGGTCTCGCCCCGTCGGCGGGCGCCGGCGGCGGAGCGCGATCTCGCGCCCTCCGACGATGCCTTCGGGCCGCCAGAGCAGAACCCCGAGCAGCACGAGCGCCAGCCCCACCTCGCGCACGCCGGAACGTCCGGCGAACTCGATGAACCCAAGGTCGAAACCGCCCTCGGCACGACGAAGGATCTCGGCGACCACGGAGATGAACACGCTGCCGAGCACCGCTCCCGACAGGCTGTGGATTCCGCCGACCACGAGCATCGCGAGCGTCAGGAAGGTGATGTCCAGGTAGATCGTTCCGGGCGTCAGGTTGCCGAGGAACTGCGCGTACAACCCGCCCGCGACCCCGAGGAAGAAGGCGGAGATCACAAAGGCGACGCGGCGCTCGTTGCGCACCCCGATCCCGCAGGCCCGAGCGGCAGCCTCGTCCTCACGCGACGCCCGGAGGCGTCTGCCCCAGGCCGAGTTCTGGAACAGGGAGGCGACCGCGATCGCGACGGACGACCAGATCAACGCGGTGCTGAGGTCGCTGGAGATCGGGATGCCTGCCAAGCCCGCGGGTCCGCCCGTGACCGCGGTCCAGTTCGAGACGACCTCGTAGCAGATGCCCAGGAACGCGAACGTCGTGAGCGCCGCCGGGATGCCCGAGAGCCGAGCCAGCGGCAGCGAGAGGAGCGCCGCGACGACCGCGGCCAGCACGCCCCCGGCCACGGGCGCCAGCTCGACGCTGAAGTGCACGTCGGCCAGGACGCCCGGCAGGTCGGGGAGCAGGAGCTCCTTCTGCTCGGCCGTGAACACGAAAAGGCCAGCCGAGTAGCCGCCGATCATCATGAAGCTGGCGTGTCCGAAGGAGAGAATCCCGGAGTTGCCGACGAACACGTAGAGCGCGACCGTGGCGAGCAGCAGGATCAGGCCCGACGTCGCGGTCCGGACGAGCACGTCCGAGCCCAGCGAGACCAGCCAGGTGAGCAGCGCGACGAGCACGATCAGGGCGATACCGACGCCGTTTTCCCGGATCCGGGACGCAATCGCGGCGGTCATCAGATCCTGGTCTCCGTGCCTGGCGGGGTGATCAGGCCCTGCGGGCGGTAGATCAGCACCGCGACCACGAGCGTGTATGCGAACGCGTCCCGGAAGGGCCGGAGGTCTGCCGGCAAGGTCGATTCGAGCAGGACGGTCAGCGCCGCGAGGACGTATCCGCCCGCGACAGCGCCGGCCGGGCTGCCCATGCCCCCGAGGATCGTGGCGATGAACGCGACGAGGACCGCGTCAAGGCCGATCGTCGGTGTCACGGTCCCGGTCTGCGCGACGATGAGCACGGCGCAGACGCCGCAGAGCAGGCCGCTGATCCCGAACGCGGTCGCGATCACCAGATTCGCGCGCACACCGAGGATCCGCGCCATCCGGAAGTCCTCGGCGGCCGCCCGCATCTGCATCCCGACAGGAGTCCGGGCGAGGAAGTAGGACAGCGCGGCCAGTAGCAGCGCCGTCACCACGACCGTGACGATGCTCAGCTTCGGCACCGTGAGCCCGGCGAACGTGACCGACTCGGTCAGGCCGGAGAGCAGGCCGGTCGACCGCGGAGTCGCTCCGAACAGCAGCAGCGCGAGGTTCTGGAGCAGGTAGCTGAGCGCGAACGACGCGACGAGCATCGTGCCCTCGCTGGCTCCTCGGATCGGCCGGAACGCGATCCGCTCCATCGCCAGTGCAAAGATCACCGGCACGATCAGGGCCACCACCACGACGATCGGCCACGGTGTGTCGAGCAGCAGTACTGGCGCGTAGGCCGAGACCATGATGAGCTCGCCGTAGGCGAAGTTGATGAGCCGCATGACGCCGAAGATCAGCGCGATGCCGAGCCCCAACAGCGCGTACAGGCTGCCCAGGGTGGCGATGTCGACCAGGTGCTGGAACAGGTCGGTCACTACCTCGCGCCTCCGAGGTAGGCGTCGACGATCGCCGGGTTGTCCGCCATCTCCGGCGTGAGCCGGTCGAACTCCATGCGCCCTGCCTTGAGCAGGTAGCTCGCATCGGCGAAGCGCAGCGTCCGCCGCGCGTTCTGCTCGACGAGCAGGATCGTGGTGCCCCGCTCGCGGAGCTGCCCCATGACCGTGAAGAGCATGTCGACGAGCTGCGGCGCCAGTCCGAGCGACGGCTCGTCCAGCAGCAGCAGGCGCGGCCCGGAGAGCAGCGCTCGAGCGATCGCGAGCTGCTGCTGCTCACCGCCCGAGAGGCGCGCCGCCGGCGACTTGTAGTACTCGCGCAGGATCGGGAAGATCTCGAGCACCTCGTCGAGCACCCGGCCGCGCTGGCCGTTGCGCCCCTTGGCCATCTGGCCGAGCGCGAGGTTCTCGGCCACGGTCATCGACTGGAAGATGTGCCGCCCCTCGGGCACGAGCGCCAGCCCTCGCCTGACGATCCGCTCGGGCGTCAGGCCCGTGAGCTCCTGCCCGTCGAAGCGGACCGATCCGCGCTCCGTCCGGACCAGGCCGAAGATCGCCGACAGCGTCGTCGTCTTGCCGGCCCCGTTCGGTCCGATCAGCGCGACGATCTCGCCGGTCTCGACCGTCAGCGCGATGCCGCGCAGCGCGGGGACGCGGTTGTACGCGACGTGCAGATCGCGCACCTCCAGCGCCGTCATCGCTCCGCTCCCAGGTATGCGCGCCGGACGCCCTCGTCGGCGGTGATCGCGGTCGGCGTCCCCACCGCGATGCTCTTGCCGTGATCGAGGACCTGGACCCTCTCGCAGATCTCCATCACGAACCGCACGTCGTGTTCGATCAGCAGGATTCCGCAGTCGCGGCTGGCACGGACCCGCGCGAGAAACGCCCCGAGGTCGTCGGTGTCCCGTTCGTCGAGCCCTGCGGCCGGCTCGTCGAGCAACAGGTAGGTCGGATCCGCGGCCAGCGCCCGCAGCACTCCGGCCCGATGGGCGATCCCGTGCGGCAGGCTTCGCGCCTCGATCTCGCTCCAGTCCGCGAAGTCGGCGAGCGCGATCAGCTCGTCCGCTCTCTCGGCCGCCCGCCCGCGGGAGAGCCCGCAGCCGATCGCGCCGAGCTCGATGTTCTCGCGAACCGTCATCCGCTTGAACACGCGCACTGCCTGGAACGTCCTGGCCACGCCGCGCCGCGCGCGCTTGTGCGCCGGCCAGGAGGTCACCTCGGCATCGTCGATCCAGACCTCTCCGGAGGTAAGGGCCTGGAACCCGGTCAGCGCGTTCACCAGCGTCGTCTTGCCTGCGCCGTTCGGCCCGATCAGGCCGAGCACCTCGCCCGCGGAGAGCTCGAAGTCGACGCCGTCGACAGCGCGGACTCCTTCGAAGTGCACCTGGGCGCCGACGGTCCGCAACATCAGGACGCGGCTTCCCTCTCTGTCTCCGCGAGCACGGCCTCGCGGGTCTTGCCGCCGAGCCGCTCGTTCAGCCGGCCGCGTGATGCGACCCCGCAGATCAACGCGATCTCGTGCTCCAGCGGGGCGTCATGGAGGGTGACGGCGATGCTGTCGTAGTGCGAGCGGACCCAGACGTCGTCCTTGAACGAGAGCGGGACGTCGACGTGGGCGCCCGGCCCTGAGCGCTTGTTCACCGACGCCAGCCATGCCCGGGCCCCGCCGATCGCCGCGCGGAACTCGTCGCCGAACACCGACGTCTTGCAGGCGACGGCGTGCTCCTGCTCGCCGGCGGTGCCGACGACAGCGGCCTTGCCGTAGCTCTGGACCGGGGCCCCGCCGAGGGCGGCCGCGGCGCGCGCGCCGAGCTCGCGACCGAGCTCCGCGCTCGGGATCACCAACTCCGAGAGATCCTCGGCGTACGGGCGGCCGGCGTAGGGGTTCGCGAACACCGCGACCGCGGCGGCTTTCCGCAGCGGTTCGCCGTCTGCTCGCCCACCCTCGGTCAGCACCTCCTCGCTGAAGACCATGAACTTCCTGATCACGAGATGCTCAGGCAACCCACCCCTCCTCATTCGTCTCTTTGAAGTCGAGGAGCTCGACGATCACGCCGTCGACGTCCACGAACGCGATCTCGACCCGTCCGAGCGCGAACGGCGGGACCAGCACCTCGTGGGCCAACAGGTACGGCGCCAGCGCGTCCACCCGGAACGCGAGGTGCGGCTCCTGCTGCAGGCGCACCGGCATCCGGCTCTCCGGGGTGTGCCGCACCCACTCGATCCCGAGTGGATGGCTGCGCGGGTTGGTGATCCAGACGCCGTCGGCCGGCAGGTACTCGGCCCCCGGCTTCTCCTCGGTGGTCGGGATGCCGACGTGATCCAGTCGGGACCTCGGGAGCTCCGGTCGGGCACTCATGAGGCGACCGGCCCTGCCGCGAAGATCGCCTCGGGTGTCAGCGGGACACGGTTGAACTCCACGCCGAGGGCGTTGGACACGGCGTTGAGCAATGCAGCCGGTGCGGCCACCGTGCCGCTCTCCCCGGCGCCGCGGAAGCCACCCGGCGATCCTCCGGGATGGTTCTCGAGATGCCGCAGCGTAAAGGTCGGCACGTCGGACGCGGTCGGCAGGAGGTAGTCCGCGAGCGTGCTCGTGTTCGGCTGTCCGGCCTCGTCGTAGACGACGCCCTCGAGGAACGCGACGCCGAAGCCCTGCACGGTCGAGCCGTGGCTCTGCCCGTCGACGATCATCGGGTTGATCAGTCGCCCGACGTCGTCGGCGATCGCGTAGCGCAGTGTCCGCACGGCCCCCAGCCGCGGGGTCACCTCGACGAGGCACGCGTGGGTCCCGTAACTGAACGTCGTCGTTGTCGGGTCGTGGCGTTCCGTGACGTCGAGGTAGCCCTCGGCGACGGCTGCGACCTCGGCGAGCGTGGCTTGCATATCCGGCTCGTCACGGGCAAAGACCTTGCCGTCAGCGAGCTCGACGTCCTCGGGCGCGATCCGCAGGTGCCGGGCCGCGACCTCGACGATCCGCGCGCGGAGCGAGGCGCTCGCACGCTGGATCGCGGTGCCGCCGACCACGGTTCCTCGACTCGCGAACGCGCCGCTTCCGTCAGGACCAGCCGCCGTGTCCGGTTGGCGCACCTCGACGAGCCGCAGCGGCACGCCGAGGCCGTCGGCTACGAGCTGCGCGAACGCGGTCGCCGACCCCTGCCCGGTTGTCGGGACGGTGGGCCGCACGAGGGCGTGGCCGTCGAGCGTGATCGAGATCCGCGACTCCTCATAGCCGACGATCGCGACCATCCCGCGGCCCTGGAAGACGTTCGAGCCCATCCCCGTGTACTCGTTGTAGGAGCACAGCCCGAGGCCAACCTGCGCGCCGCGCTCAGCCGCCTCGGCTCGCAGCTCCGGGAGCGAGTCGGCCCCGACTGCCTCGAGCGCCAGTTCGAGCGCTGCCGGGTAGTCGCCGCTGTCGTACAGCAGGCCGCGCGGGTTCGCGTATGGCAGCTCGTCACTTCGCAGGAGGTTGCGGCGCCGAACCTCGTCCGCCGTCAGGCCGATCTCGCCGGCGAGGATGTCGATCATCCGCTCGTGGACGAACACGGCTGACGCGAGCCCGACGCCTCGATAGCCCCCACCGGGACAGAGGTTGGTCGCGATCGCGCGCGCCCGGAACCGAAGCTCCGGGATGCGATAGGGACCTGTGAGCATGTTCGGCGTCCCGAGCACCTCGATCAGCTGACCGTGGGGGTAGACGCCGTACGCGCCGACGTCGACGGTGATGTCGGCCTCGATCGCGAGGATCTCGCCCTCCCGGCTGGCGGCGAGCGTCGCGTCGACCGTCTGGCCGCGCGCGTGGCACGACGCGGTCAGGTTCTCCGTGCGGTCCTCGAGCCAGCGGACCGGCCGGCCGAGTTGGAGTGCCAGCCAGGGCACCAGGATGTCCTCTGGGTAGACGTGCGACTTCTGCCCAAAGCCCCCGCCGACCTGCGGGCAGGTGACGCGGATGGAGCCGGGATCCACGTCGAGGAAGCCGGCCAGCGCCCGCTTGAGCACGTACGGCGTCTGCGTCGAGTACCAGACGCGGACGCCACCGTCTTCGGCAGGCGCCGCGAGGATCGCCCGGTTCTCCATCGGCGAGGGTGCCAGCCTCGCGATCTCGAGCCGGCGCCGGATCACGACGTCCGCGCCGGCGAGCGCGGCGTCGACGTTCCCGCTGTCGAAGTCGTGCTCGAAGAGGACGTTGGAGTCGGCAGCGTCGTGGATCGGCATGGCGCCTGGATCGGTGGCGCGCTCGACCGTGGCCAGCACCGGTAGCGACTCGTAGCCGACGTCGACGAGATCGCACGCGTCCTCCGCGAGGTACCGGTCGGCGGCCACTGCGACGGCCACGGCCTCGCCGACGAAGCGGACGACCTCGCCCGCGAGCAGCGGCCGCCCGGGGCTGAAGATGACCTGCCCGTCGGGCGGGAACAGCGGCGGTGTGAGCGCGGGCAGCGCACCGAGATCGGCCGGGCCATAGACCGCTTCCACGCCGGGCAGCGCGCGCGCTGCCCGGACGTCGACGCCGGTCACGCGCGCATGCGCCTGCTGCGAGCGGCAGA
The DNA here is from genome assembly GCA_963839615.1 of uncultured Solirubrobacteraceae bacterium. Taxonomy (GTDB): domain Bacteria; phylum Actinomycetota; class Thermoleophilia; order Solirubrobacterales; family Solirubrobacteraceae; genus DASQMT01. The sequence goes on along the minus strand of CAWIVY010000012.1, from coordinate 37,632 downwards.
ACGCGGCGTCGAGAATCCCCTCCAGCTTGACGTCGGCCACGAAGGTCGCCGCGCCAGAGAGCAGGGCGCGATCCTCGGCGCGGCCGATCCTGCGGCCGACGACCGCGCCGGTGCTCATTCGCGCGGCTCGAGCTTGCCGAACAGCCAGTCGAACATGAACGGGACGCAGTCGGTCCAGGCGTCGTAGTTGCAGTGATCCCCGCCGCCGTCCTCGGCGGCGAAGATCCGCAGCTGCTTGTCCTCCGCGCCCAGTGCGTCGAAGAGCCGCCGGGCGCTCTGGACGGCCATGATCGTGTCCGCCTCGCCGTGCGTGATGAGGGTGGGGCAGCGGATGCGATCGGCGACCTCGCGGAGGTTGAAGTCCGCGAGGCGCCGGCGCGCCTCGGCGTCGTCGGTCGCGCCCACGATCCACGCGATCTGCGCGCGGATCGGCGGGCAGAACTCGTAGATGTCCTCGAGCACGTCGAAGCACCCGCACCAGCAGACGAGCGCTTTCACCCGCTCGTCGAAGGCCGCCAGCCGCGGCGCGTAGTAGCCGCCGAGACTGACGCCGACGGCCCCGACCCGCTCCGCATCCACGGAGGGCAGGTCGCAGAGAAAATCGAGCACCCGCGCGGCCGGCACCTCGTAGTCGGGCCGGGACACGACGCCCTTGTGGCGGATGGTGCTCCCCCGCCCCGGGGTGTCGGCAACCACGACCGTGATCCCGCGCTGCGCCAGCGCACAGCCGCCGAAGAAGAACAGCTCCTCGGCGTAGGAGTCAGCGCCGCCGAGCATGACGACCCCCGGTCCGGGAGCCGACGCGCTGCTGCCGCGCCCATGGAAGACGTAGCCGTCGTACTCCACATCGCCGTCGGGGACGCCGATGATCGAGACGTCGACCGGCAGCGCCGGGAACGACGTCCGGAACGCGTTCCGCGCGGCGTCGAATAGCACCTTGCGCTCAGGGCTGTCGAAGGGGACGAAGAACTCCGCGGTGCGGAAGTAGCTCGAAGCGCGTGCAGCGCCTTGCAGCCGCGTCGTCTCGCTGGCACCGTCGTCTCCGTCGACGAGGCGCGCGGCGAGTGAGCTCCACCGCTGGCGCCACGCGATCTCGGTCGCGCCGTCGTCGCGAATCGCACGCGCCGTCGCGAGGCATTCGAACGCGTCGGATCCACCGAACATCGCCTGGGCGGCGAGCCGCATCACTTGGACGTCTCGCTCGGGGGCGTCGGGGAAGAACAGGAGCGGTGGGGTCAATGCAGTCCTTTGGTCAGAGCGGCCTGTCGCATGGCAGCCGGGGTGTTCCGGGAGCGCAGCGCCTCCACGCGCCCGTCGATCACCACAGCGACGATCGCCGGGATGTCGCCGATCTCGATCGCGCCGATGGGCGAGCTCGCCGCGCCGCCCAACGGCGCCTGGAGCAGCACCAGGTCCGCCGGCCGACCGGGCTCGAGCACGCCTTCGGGCCGGCGCAGGACACGTGCGTTGTTGCCTGTCGCCATGGCGATCGCATCCGTGGCGGTGACGTCGCTCAGGGAGGCGACCTCGACGACGGTCTTCAGCATGCCGAGCGGCATCACGCCGGTGCCGGTTGGCGTGTCCGTCGCGAGCACGATGCGGTCGAGCGCCTCACGCTCGAACGCCAGCTCGAGGATGCGGAGCGAAGAGCGCAGATTGCCGGCCTGTACGAGTTGCACGACGCCCGGCGCGTCGAAGAGCCTTGGTAGATCGGCGTCCGGCAGCGCGGTCGTCCCGCCGTTCGCGTGGCCGATGATGTCGCAGCCCAGGGCGAGGACATCCTCGATCGTCACCGGCGAGGAGTCGGGGATCGACGCACCCCCGGTGTGATTCATCACGATGATGCCCGCGGCCTGGGCAGCGCGGACCAACGGCGCGGCCTCGGACTGCGACGCGAAGTCTCCGAAGCCGACCTTCGCAAGCCCGACGCCGTCTTCGGCGAGCGCCGCGAAGTCCTCGGGCTCGAGGGAGGGCTCGACGATCACCGAGCCCGCGAGGACCTTCACCCCGCCGGGCCGGTAGCGCGCGAACGCCCGCTGCGCGGTGAGGGCCAGTGCCTTGACGCCGGCACGGTCGCGCGGCCTGCCGGGCAGATGAACCTCGGACGCGGACATCATCATCGTGACGCCGCCATGCATCGAGCTCTCGATCCAGCCGAGCGTCGACTGCCTGGGGGTCCAGTCGCCGAAGACCACGTGCGCGTGCGAGTCGATGAGGCCGGGCACGGCGATCGCGCCGGCGGCGTCGACCGATGTCTCGATGCCGTCGCCTTCGTCGTCGAAGGGCGCGATCACGCCGTTGCGGACGACCACGGTCTCGATCGGTCGCAGCTGGTCGCCGATGGCGCCGCTGACGAGTCCGGAAAGGTTCTTGACGATGAGATTCATAGAGAGATGTGGTCGATTGTCGACAATCTGGAAGGCCGGGAATCCCTCCGCAGGTTGGTAATAGCCGCTCACCGCGGCAGACGCCGCTCCCCCGCGACCTGCCAGAGCTCCACGATCATCCCGTCGGGATCGAAGTAGTAGGCCGCGCGATCACCGGCGAAGGCGCCGCCGGCGACGAGCTGCGGCGGGTGGGTGAAGCTGATCCCGGCAGCGGCAAGCCGTTCGTGCGCCGCTTCGATGTCCTCGACCTCGAAGCAGACGTGGTGGGCTCCGGCATCGCACGGCCGCGGGTCGATCGGCGCGCCGCGTGGCGCGTGGTACTCGAGCAGCTCGAGGTATGGCGTCGCGTCGTCCAGCCCGAGCTCGACCACCCGCAGCGCCGCCCCCTGGAGGCCCGTGGTCCGCTCGAGGCCCTCGCCGGCCAACTCCTCGTCCACAAGCACGCTGAGTCCGATCAGATCGCGATAGAAGCCGAGCGATCGCTCCATCTCCGAAACGGTGCGGCACGCATGATGGATGCCTCGCAGCCCGATCGAATCGGTCTGCCTTCCGTGGTCTTGTTCCGTGGCGGTCACACCGATTCGCGTTTCGCGGGTAGGCGGGCTAACCTTATGCACATTGTCGACAAACGGCAACCCGCATTATGCATGACTAGGCGGAGACTTCCAACATGAACGCAGGGAACACGGCACTCGCGATCACGCAGCAGGGCTTCGTCAGCCCGATTCCAATCTCAGAGGCGATCTTCCGCCATCTGGGCCAGGAGATCATCCAGGGTCGCCTCGCCCCCGGAGAGCGCCTGCGCGAGACCAAGCTCTGTGAGCAGCTGGGTTGCAGTCGCTCCCCGCTGCGCGAGGCGTTCAGGATGCTCGCGGCGGAGAACCTTGTCACGATCGAGCCACGGCGGGGCGCTCGGGTGGCGCATCTCACGGCCAAGGGCATCGCCGAGCTGTTCGAGGTGCGGATCGAACTCGAGGCGCTCGCCGTCAGCCTTGCGGCCGAGCGCGGCGCACCCGAGGACTTCGCAGCGCTGGAACGACTCAACGAGTCAATGGGAAGGGCTGCCGAGGACCGAGATGCGGCTGCCTACTTCGCGCAGAACACGCAGTTCCACATCACGATCGCGCGAGCGGCGCGAAACGAGTACTCTGGAGACGCTGATCCGGTCGGCCGGCGACCGCAGCTTCCTGTCGCTGTTCCGGACTCTGGGAAACCCCGAGAACATCACCAGGTCGGTCGCCCAGCACGCGGAGCTGATTGCCGCGCTCCGGAGCGGGGACGCGGTCCTCGCCAACGAGCACATGCGCGAGCACATCGCCGCCGCGCGCGACGAGGCATTGCAGTTGATCAGGATGCGCAGAGTCCAGGACAGGACCGCTTGAGTGTGTCGAGAGGAGAGTTGTGAACTCGAGGAGACGAGATGCTGACTGACGTTCAGGCGCGGCTGCCCGGGGCCAGGCGGAGAGTCGACGAGCGGTTCGACGACTTCTTCGACCCGCGCGAGGCCGCGATCGTGTCGATCGACATGGTCCGGAGCCATCTCGACCATCCTGTGGACTGTCCCTGCCCCGCGGGCGAGCGGGGGATCGCCTCGATCCAGCCGACGAACGCATTCCATAGTCAGGCGCGCGAGCTCGGGATCCCGATCATCCACACGCGCAGCACGCTGCGTCGCGGGACGCCGGACGACCCGCGCTACGACCGGGCGACCTGGCGCCGGATCCTCGAGTGGAGCGGCGAAGCCAACGCGCTCCTCGACGAGCACGTGGTCGAAGACACGCGCTGGGTCGAGTTCGTGACCGAGGTCGACGATCGGGATCTCGTCGTCCAGAAGAAGCGGCTGAGCGGATTCGCCGCCACTGATCTGGACTTCCTCCTGCGGAATCTGCGCAAGCGGACTGTCGTGATCACGGGCATCTTCATGGACGCGTGCGATCTGAGCACGGCCTATGCGGCCGCGGACCTCGACTACAAGGTCATCACGGTCGCGGACGTCGTGCGCGGATCGACCGACGCGATGGAGAAGGCTGCGCTCGACATCTTCTCCTCCTACATCGGTCTGGTGCTCGAGTCCGACGAGCTGGTCGGAGAGTGGAGCGCACGTCTGAAGTCGGAGCAGACGGCGAGGTCGGCGGCATGACGGACCTCCCGCAGGCGGTCCCGACGCGGCCGGGACGGAAGGTCATCTCCGGCAACGGCCGCGACGTCCCCGAGATCGAGCGGCCGGGTCGGATGGTCAAGCACTACGTCGGAGCAGAGGAGCAAGCCGAACTGCTCTCCGCCGGCACGGTCCGGTTCCCCGGCGGATCGGACTCGATCCCCCACTGCCACGCCGCCAACGAGGAGATCCTGTACGTCCTCGCCGGACGCGGCGAACTCATCTGCGACGGCGAGCCGGTCCCGCTCGAGCCCGGCACGTACGTCTTCATTCCTCCGGGCGTCACGCACGCCGTGCGCAACACGGGGACGGAGGAGATCGAGTTCTTCTACGCGTTCTCGCCGCCGGCGGTGGTTGGCACCTGGTGATCGAAAGACCGGGCCGCCTCGCACAGAAGCGAGCCGTGATCACCGGCGCCGGAACCGGGATCGGCCTGGCGACCGCGCGGCTCTTCGCAACACACGGGGCACGGGTGCTGCTCCATTCGCGCACCGAGGTCAACGTGACTCGTGCCGCGGACGAAGTCACCGCCGTCGCGCCGGGCGTCCAGGTCGAGGCGCTGCACGGCCCCCTCGAAGATCCGGCGACCGGCCCCGCGATCGCCACCGCCGTCGCGGACCGGTTCGGCGGTCTCGACATCCTCGTCAACAACGCGGCAATCGACAACTTCGAGCCTCTTGACGAGATCAGCCACGAGCGCTGGCGGCAGGTCCTCGACGTCAACCTGAACGGCGTGTTCATGCTTACACGCGAGCTGTTGCCGCTGCTGCGGTCCTCGGGCGCCGGAGCGATTGTGAACGTGGCTTCGGCGGCAGCACTGATAGGGACCCCGGGCATGGCCGCCTACACCGCGTCCAAGGGCGCGCTGGTGAGCCTCACGCGACAGCTGGCGATCGAATACGCGCCCGACAACCTACGCGTCAATTCGCTCTGTCCCGGCTCGATCGACACGCCGATGTTCCGCGAGAGCCTCGGCGACCGAGGCGACCCTGAGCAGGCGTTGAGCGACAGAGTGGCGCAACACCCGCTCGGCAGGATCGGCAGGCCCGATGACATCGCGCTCGCCGTGCTGTACCTCGCGTCGGACGAGTCCTCGTTCGTCACCGGCGCGAACCTTCCGGTCGACGGCGGCCTGACCGCGGCCTAACCCAAGCCGCAGCCGACTCAGGCGACCAATTTGCTGCGCGTCGCCGGGAGCAGGCGCTCGACCGATGCGAAGTACTCCGTGGTCACGCAGGTCTCTGGCTGGCCGACCAAGCTGCACCAAGCTGCACATCGCGGGTTCGCTACGGCTTCGCGCTCGGAGGGCCGAACTCCGTTGTCAGTGCCGCCTCGACAGCCGCGGGAACGCCACCGAGGAGCGGTGGCTCAGCGTCAAGATGCTGCTCGCGGAACTCCTCCCACGATGGCTTGGAGAACGGCAGCGATCCGCTCAGCATCTCGTAGGCTATGACGCCGAATCCGTACCCGTCCGCCGCGCTGGTCGCTCGCCCGTGGCGCCAGCGCTCAGGGGCTGCATACTGCGGCGAAAGCGGCACCCATCCGCGTACTGATAGCCACAGCTCGCGGTCCCGCTGGTGCACAACGAGCGATGCGACTCGGGCACCCCGGCTGGAGAAATGCGCTCAACGAGTCGTTCGCGGCCGGCAGCATCTTCCCCTAGACGCGGACGCCGCATTCGCAGCAGCGGCCTGGTCGACGCGCGGATGTGTCCCCTTTTGTGTCCCCCAGCCCCTTGACACGGCGCTGTAGAGCCAAGGACCAGCGGAATGATAATCCGCGTGCCGGGGGTTCGAGTCCCTCCTGCGGCATCGAGCGCAGAGCCAAATGCGGGCTTCGACGCGAGTGAGCGTGCACCCCGCCGCGTGACCGACGCGCGGAGAGAGCAGCTTCCGCGAATGACGACGCAGACTGTCCTCGAATCCCGCGGGCGTCGGGACTAGCGGGCTGTCTTTCCGCGCAGGACGTTGATGACGGAGGAGTCGTCCAGCTCCGCCGAAGCCGGCGTCCCGTCCGGCGAGGTAGAGCTGTTGCGCGGCCGCGGCGAGTGGGGCTTGGAAGCCGCTGGTGTGGGCGGCATCGGTGACGAGCCCCATGTCCTTGACGAAGATCTCGAGCGCGCTCTTGACGTTCTCGAAGTCGCCGTCGACCATCCGTGCGCCGCGGTCTTCGAGCATGAAGGAGGCGGCGGCGCCGTCGCGGAGCACCTCCCAGCAGCTGCGCGCGTCGAGGCCCATGGCCTCTGCGAAGGCGAGCGCCTCGCCGGCGACGGCGATGTGCACGCCACAGAGCAGCTGATTGACGAGCTTGACCTTCTGCCCGTCGCCCGGATGCGTTCCGACCACCGGGGCGGAGCTGGCCATCGCGTCGAGCAGGGGACGGACGCGGCCCACGGGCTCCTCCTCGCCGGCGACCATGATCAGCAGCTCCCCGTCGGCCGCTCGAGCGACGCCGCCCGAGACCGGAGCGTCGACGAGCTGGATCCCCTCGGCCGCAAGTCGTTGCGCCCAGCCCTCGACGGCGTCGGGCCCGACTGTCGCCATCACGAGCACGGCCGCATCCGGCGCAAGCGCCGCGCTCGCCGGCTCGTCGCCGTAGAGCACCGCCTCGACCTGATCGGGCGTGGCGACCATCAGCGCCAAGACGTCGGCGTCGGCCGCCGCTTCGGAGATCGACGTGGCGGGCTTGACCCCGTCGCCGACCAGCGCCTCGGCGAGGGCCGGGTCGAGGTCGAAGGCGCGTACGTCGTGTCCCGCGCGCGCGAGACAAGCAGCCATGGGGCCGCCCATCGCCCCGAGCCCGATCCATCCCACTCGCGTCATCTCAGTGCTCCTTCGTCGTGTTCGGTCCGCTCAGCAGGATCAGCTTCCGCTCGGCGACCTCGGCCATCGCGGCGACGAGCTCGTTCTGCAGCCGCGTGATGTCGTCGCTCCCGTTGCCGGTGCCTGCGGCGAGCGCGTCGTGGTAGGCCCGGCGGAGCTCCGCGTTGATGTTCACCTTGGCGACGCCGGCGGCCACCGCCGCGGTGAGCTGGCCGTCGGAGAGCCCGGAGGCGCCGTGGAGGACGAACGGGACGTCGGTGAGCGCGCAGATCCGCCGCAGGCGGTCGAGGTCGACGTGCACCGGAGCGGCGGTGAAGCCGTGGACGGTGCCGATCGCCGCGGCGAGGGCATCCACGCCCGTCTGCTCCACGAACTCGGCTGCCTGCTGGGGTCGGTGAGCCGGCCGGCCTCGGCGCCGGTCGAGCTGTCCTCGTCGCCGGCCACTGCGCCGAGCTCCGCCTCCACCCACACCCCGACGGAGTGGGCCTCGGCGACGACGGTCCGCGTGAGGGCGATGTTCTCCTCGAAGGAGAGAGGCGACCCGTCCACCATCACCGACGTGTAGCCCAGGCCCAGACATGCACGGATCTCGGTCAGGTCGGTCGAGTGGTCGAGATGCACGCCGACCGGGACCTCCGCCTCGCGCGCGGCGGCGATCGCAGCGGCAGCGAGCATCGCCCGGGAGCTGCCCCGGAACGAGCTCGACCCAGCCGAGACGATGACCGGGAGCCCGGTGCGTGCCGCGGCCTCGCAGACGGCGCGCGTCGACTCCAGCGTGTAGGTCGTGAACGCGGGCACCGCCCTGCCCTCCGCCCGCGCTTCCGTCAGGATCCCGGGGCCGTGGGCGAGCATCAGCGGCTCTCGCGGAAGCGATCGACGACGTCGGCGAGCGTGTCCTCGTCGCCGACGTTGCCGGCGAACACCACGTAGGGCATGTCGACCACCTCGGGCGGCGCCGCGATCGGCCGGAGCACCGACACTATGCCGGGGAACAACTGGCCGAGCACCTCCGCCCTGCGGATGCCCAGCCCGCGAACCGCCACATCGTGCGAGGTGATCCCGCCCTTCGCGACCACCCACGCGGGCCGCGCGGCCCGAGCGGCTTGCACCACCTCGACCAGGGCCGTCGAGACACCGCGCGCGATCGTCAGGCTCTCGTCCGCGTCCGCACCGCGCGCGAGCGTCCGGCTCGTGAAGAGCAGCACGTCCGCGTCACCCAACGCCGCCACGACACGCTCAGCGACCTCGGCGACATGCTCGTCGCGGCGGGCGGCATCCGCCACCAGGGCGACGTCGAGCTCCACTTCGGCCAGACCCCCGCGCGCTTGCGCCACCGCGACCTGACTGCTGGTGAGCCCGACGTGCGAGCCGACGACGACGAGCCCGTGCCCACCGGGATGGCCTTCCGGCCAGATGTCGTCACGGGTCAACGGCTCCTGTGCCTCGAGTCCGGCCAGGGCGCGCACGAAAGATGGCCCGCTGCGGTGGAGGAACGCCCGGCCGTCAGCCTCCGCCTCGAGCAGTCCGAGTACGACGATCTCCAGGTCGGCGTATTCGGTGGCGTTGATCACGACGAAGGCGCCTCCGGTGACTACGCGGAGGATCTCGGCGACCCGCGAGGGGCCGCCGAGGCGGATGTCCTCGAGGCCGACGCTGTGGACGTCGGCGGCACTGATGCTGCTCTCACTCTTCTCCGCCACGAAGTCGCGCAGGTTCGAGGCGGCGTAGCCGAAGGTGGCGTCGCCGGCGAACTCGCTCTCCCCCACCGGCACGTCGCGGTCTCCCACGCGCGCGTAGTGGACGTCACCGGCGGTGAACCGGCCCGGCTCGAAGTACGACGGGACCAGGAGCACACCGTCGTAGCCGCGCCCCAGCACCTGCCGCCGGGCGGCGTCGAGCGCCCGTACCTCGGCGATGACGTGCCCGCGCAGCGTGGAGTCACTGCGGCTCACCATGGCGAGCGGAGCATCGAGTCGCTTCCCCAGCTCGTGCAGCGAGCGTCCGAGCCGGTCGTTGAGCTCGACGGCCTCGGACTCTGGGAGGCTGCGGGTGTTGGTGAGGATGAAGCACGCGGAGCCCGGCGCCTCGAGTGCGGCGCCGATCTCCGAGCCATCGAGGTCGGTCACGACGTCGATCCCGTGCACCGTCTGGGAGCCGGTCGGATCGTCGTCGAGGACGGCGATCCGCCGACTCAGCCGGGTGTTCTCGCTGCGGATGCGCCGCGGTGCGTCCGGTTCCACCCGGACAGGCGGCAAGCGGTCGAGGACGTCATTCATCAGAACAGCTTCCCAGTCTGCTCTTCGATGCTGAGCACCGACGGGACCCCGAGAAGACGAGGACGCCCGCTCGCACGCCTCGCACCCTCCGCTTCGACCTATTCCTCAACATTGAGCGAGTCAACTACCCAGGGCCGCCGATACCACCAGGCCCTCAGTTGGTGAGTCGAATGACAGCAGGAGGACCGGGCTGCTGCGCTTGCTCACGCGGCCCATGCGTAGCGCTCGCAACCCGTACGTTCGTGAGGCGCCAGCCGCGGCGCCTATCGCTTCGCGCGATGAGCGACAGCGACACGTACGCAATTCGCAGCCAGCCCTACGACTGCCGCTTGGGCGACGCGCTGCGTTCGCGGCGACGCAAACGGCCGATCAGCCACGGAGCTCGGGGCTGCGGCGGCGTGCTCCGATCAGCCGTGGCCTTGGCGCCATCGGTGCAGATGGGACAGGTTGCCTGGTGCTTCGCCACCAAGATGCTGACGATCGTCATCACGTTCAGAGGCCGCGCTCTCGAATCAGTATGTCGCGCGACCGCCGCTGACGTCCAGAATACTCCCGGTCGAGAACGTCGCTTCGTTGGCGAGGAAGCTCACTGCCGCCGCGACCTCGTGCAGCTCGGCGGTGCGACCCATCGGGATGCGAGAAACCATGTAATCGAGCACGTCCTGCGGGAGAGTATCCACCATCTCCGTTCGCACGACGGCAGGGGAAATCGCGTTCACTGTCACACCCTCAGTCGCCAGCTCTTTCGCCAGCGCTTTCGTGAATCCAATCACCCCGGCCTTGGCTGCCGAGTAGGCGGACATGTTGGGGTTTCCCTCCTTACCCGCGATCGATGCGATGTTGACGATGCGTCCGTATTTCTGTTCACGCATCCCGGGAACCGCAGCCCGGCAACAGAGGAACACGCCTGTGAGATCCACGTCGATCACACGCCGCCACTCCTCCACGGGGTAGTCCGCGACCGTGCTCGCCGGCCCCACGATGCCGGCGTTGCAGACCAGCACGCTGACGGGCGACTCCAACCGCTCGGCGACCTCCTCGAACGCCGCCTCGACCTCGGCTTCAACGCTGATGTCTGCGCGCACTGCCAGAACGCCTCGCTCCGTCAGCGAGGGCGGTGGCTCATTGGGGTCCAGAATGGCGCAGCGGTAACCGTCGTCCAGCAGACGCTCCGTGATCGCCGTGCCGATCCCGGCCGCCCCGCCAGTTACCACCGCCAGTCGGCCTTCAGATGCGTGATGCATGCCGCTCCTTTCTTCTCAGCCGGCCGCGATGAGCGCGACTCCGCAGATGGTCACGCCGACTCCCACTCCTCGAGTCCGCCCCACCCGTTCGTGCAGCACAGCCCGCGCCATGATCACGGTCACCAGCGGCGGGAACGACGACAACACGCTCACGACGCCGAGCAGACCGAGGGTCGTGGCCACTGCGAAGCTGCCGGTGGCGCACATGTCGAGCAGGCCGATCCAGATCATTGGGGGCATCTCCTTCAACCCGACGGCGACCGGCCGCGCCATGACGAGCGCTGCAGCACCCATCAGGGCCACGAAGCTGATGCGGGAGCCGAGGAGCGCCCACAGTGGATCCGCGTCGGCCGCGGCGCCCATGCTGATGAAGAAGCCACCGAACCCACACGCGGACATCAGCGCAAGAGCCAGCCCCTCGCGCCTCCGGGTCGTGACTTCATCGACAGCTGACCCCGGGCGCGCGACCACCACCAATCCGGCCACGGCACACGCGATACCCATCAGCGCGGTCGTGCCAGGGCGCTCGCCGTTCGCGAGCCCGTAGAGCACGGGGACCACGGCGCCGGTCGACGCCACGGGCGCGACGAGCGTCATGGTGCCGATCGCCAGACCTCGGTAGAGCGAACCCAGCGCAACCGAGATCGAGAGTCCGGCCAGCGATGCGTACAGCGCCCACAGCCCACCCGGCTCAGGGCGGCCGCTCGCCACGACGATGACGATCGCTCCCAGCAGAGCGATCACCTGACTGACGAACAGCACCGTCAGAACAGAATGGCGACGCGTCTGGATCCCGCCGAAAAAATCCGCGAGCCCGCCGCACAGAGAGGAGGTGAGTCCAAGCGCTACCGCAGCCATCGTCTCGGCATAGTATGTATGCGATACGTCTACCGTGATGGGGTCTCACTACATGAGACATATTGCCGTCACACTGTGTAATACGCCCAGCTCATTGCGAAGCGACACACTCGCGGACACGTGAAGGTCATCGCCTCCGAGAGGTTTCCGGGGCCGGCGTTCGACGAACTCCTCGACGTCGAGATTCTCGAGCGCAAGATCCCGCACGCGCTGGGAGCGGGACGACCGGACGTGGACGCCCTGGCCGCCATGAACGAACTGGTCGATGACCGTGCGCTCGACCTTCTTCCCAATCTTCGCGTCGTGGCGGTCTTCGGTGCGGGATACGACACCGTCGACGTTCGCGCATGCGCGCGCCGGGGCGTCGCGGTCACCAACACGCCCTCCGTCGTAGACGGCGCCACCGCGGACATCGCCCTCGCGCTGATGCTTGCCTGCCGTCGCCAGATCGTGCACGCCGATGCCCTTCTGCGGAGCGGGTCCTGGATAGCGAAGGGCAAGGATGTCCTGCGCGCGAACGAGGTCCATCACTCCACGCTGGGCATCGTCGGGTGCGGGCGCATCGGCCAGGCCGTCGCCAGGCGCGCGCGCGGGTTCGAGATGGAGATCCTCTACACCCAACGCACGCGACTTGACGCAGGAACGGAGCGAGAGCTCGGGATTCGGTATCGCGAGCTGGATGAGCTGCTCGCTGCGGCCGACGTCGTGAGCCTGCACTGCCCGCTGACGGTGGCCACCAGGGGCCTGATCGATGCGAGGCGGCTCGCGCTTATGCGCGATGGGGCTTGCCTAATCAATACGGCGCGTGGTGGCGTGGTCGACGAGCCGGCATTGGTGGCCGAACTCGTCGCCGGCCGGCTCTCGGCGGGTCTCGACGTCTTCGCGGACGAGCCACACGTGCCCGAGCCCCTGCTGTCGCTCTCGAACGTCGTGCTTTCTCCGCACCTGGGCACGGCGACGACAGCGACGCGGGAAGCGATGACGCGCCGAATGGTCGACAATCTCCTGGCCGCGGCGGACGGGCGACCGCTCATCACCCCGGTCGACAGCTCTGCGTCCTGATCCTGCCGATTGCTGCGCGTCGCTACCCGTCGTCCGGGAGTTGGTACCAGGAGACGCGATCGCCGATCCGGGCGCGCGCCTTCCAGCGCATTCCCTTCGGCTCTGCGGCGATTTGCGTCTCGAGCTCCGCCACTCGTGCGGCGAGCCGCTCGATGCCCTCGAGCCCCTGGAGCGACGCTCCATACCCCTTGACCTTGGCCAGCACCTCCGTCGCGGTCCTCCACCAGCCCCAGTCGCTTGCGAGCACCTTCGCGACCCGATCGCCGTCGATGTCGCAGTCGATCAGGAGCGCGACGGAGTCCTTGAAATCATTTGCACCTGTCTGGACAACCTGGAGCTTGGTGAGCAACAAGTCGGCGGGCGTAAGTGTTAACTCATCGAGACCCAGCCTCTCCGACACGTCCAATGAGTGACACATGACGATGCGGTCGATGAAGATGTCGAGGATGCGCTGGGACGAGTCGGCGTAGAGCAGTTGGTGATGGCCATGCAACGAGTTGAATTCCTCGCTCGCCGAGAAGCCCAGGTCCTTCATGAGGGCGTCGATCTGGGAGCGCTGTGCGCTCGAACCCACCAGGTCGACGTCCTTGTAGGCCCGCTGCAACGGAGGCCGAGACGCGGACGGACAGCGGATTGCGACCGCGACGCCCCCGGTGATCCGCAGGGTCACGCCGCGCGCCGCCGCACGCTGGACGAGGTCCAGCGCTTCGTCGCGCACGTCCGCATGGCGCGCCACGGGCCGCGTGTCTTCCGCGCCAGTCATCCTGCCCGGTCTTTTTCCGCGGCCATGAAGGTCCGCGCATCGTCGCAGCTGCTCGCTCGGCTGTCACGTCCGTCTCACCTGGTGAGTCGGCGCGCATCCAGGATCCGCCTGAGCCTTGACACCATCGCTGCGACGAGGCTACGCTGATTCCCCAGTTTGTCTCACAGAGTGAGATCCCATATTGTGTAACTACCAACCGCAGTCGCCGCGCGCGGTCACGCTGGATGAGCGTGGCCTGCGGGTGGATGGTGTGGTGACGCCGTTGGTGGCGGGCAGTATCGAGTATTGGCGGTTGATCAGCCTGTTCTGGGGCCGGTCGTTGAAGGCGATCAAGAGTGCCGGTCTTGATCAGGTGTCGTCGTTCGTGTGCTGGGATTTCCATGAGCTCGAGGGCGGCGGGTTTGACTTCACCGGTGAGACGCACCCGTCGCGCGATCTGGTCGGGTTCATCGATCAGTGCGCGGCCGAGGGGTTTGACTTCCTGTTGCGCGTCGGGCCGATCATCGAGGCCGAGTGGCCCACGCGCGGACCGGCTCGGGACGTCTGCCAATTGCAGCGGAGCGATCCCGTTTACCGCGCGCGGACGGAGGAGTTCCTGGGGGCGTTGCTGCCGCATGTGGTCCCGCGCCTGGCCACGAATGGCGGGCCGATCATCCTGGTCTCGGTCGATAACGAGCCCTACTTCCCTTACTCCACCGACGCCGAGTCCGACCCCTCGGAGGGGAGTATCCCGGTGCCGTATGTGCGCGAGACGGTGCTGGCTCGCTACGGCGACTGGCTACGCGAGCGCTACGGCGACGACGACGGGCTGCGAGCGGCCTGGTCCGACGCGACGGGGGCACTTGACGCGCTCGTCGAGCCCGACTACCGCACGCACTCCACGCGCGCGGTGCTCGACTCGTTCGAGTTCATCACCGACACCGTCGCCGAGGGCTACACGTGGCTGCGGGACGTCTGCCGTAGCCACGGTGTGGACGTCCCGATCTACAGCAACATGAAGCAGTTCTCGCACTACATCGACTGGTCGCAGATCGAGGATGTCGTCGACAGCCACGGCGTCGTGATGTTCCTGGGCAACATGGTGCCGGGCGACCAGGCGCTGGTGGCGAGCTGGTACGTCCGCCTCGAGCGCGCGGTGACGCGCTTCCCGTGGGCGGCCGAGTTCCAGAGCCTCGCGCCGATGTACCTCGGCGAAGTCTTCGGGGTGCCGTCGGATGACCATCAGCGCTATCTGACCGAGCTGGCGCTGGCGCTCGGCCTGCGCGGCCTGTCCTACTACGTGTTCGTCGAAAGAGACGAGGTCCAGGGCGCGCCGATCAGCCCGCTCGGCAAGGTCCGCCCACGACTCGAGCAAGTCAAGCAGGCGATCACCATGGCCAAGTCACTGCAGGCCGACCAACAACTCGCCAACGTCGGCCTGCTCTGGAGCCTCGACCACCACCGACTCGCGATCGCCGAACGCTTCGACAGCTGGAAGACGCTCCACCACATCTGGATCGATGTCGATCGGCCCAAAGAGCTGGCGGAGTGGTGGGAGGTCTTCCGCGCGCTCCACGCCGAGGACATCGACTTCGCCATCGTCCCGATGTCACGCGCCCACACCGAGCCGATCCCGCGCGTGCTGGTCTACGCCGGCCCCGACAGCGTCCGTCCCAGCGACCTCGAACCCGTCGTCCAGGCCGTCGAAGCCGGCTCAACGCTGCTCGCCCGCAGCCTCCCCACCACCGCCATCTCCGGTACCGACACCGAGCTCGAAGCACTCACCCACCGACTCGAACAGACCGGCCGCCTCACGCCTTTCGACGGTGCCGGCCTGCTCCCGGCACTGACCCAACTCGAGCTCCAGACCCCGATCCAGGCCGACGCCGACGACGTCTGGACCACCGCCTACGAGACCGACGACGCCTACACGTTCTTCATCGCCAACGTCGGCGACCAACCACGCCGGCCCGAAATCCAACTCAGCCCCCACCTCGCGCTACAAGTCGTCGGGCGCGTGGCCCGCGACCTCGTCACCGGCGAGACCTGGACCACCAACGGCAACGGCCTCTTCGCGACGCCCATCGGCCTCGATCCCAAACACGTCAGAGCCATCACAATCGCAAGAGAGGCACACCCGTGACGCCCACCGTCGTCGACCTGAGATGCAGGTTGTTCGAGGCGCCCGACCCGCCCGCTGCCGTGCCGTACGCCAGCCCGATGCGCGCGTGGGAGGGCTCAGGCAAGGGCGACAGGACCGACCGGACCGAGCAGAGCTACCGCTTTCCGGAGTGGCTGGTGGTCGAGGTCGAGCTTTCGAACGGACTCATCGGGCTGGGCAATGCGGGGCTGGCTCCGCGGGTGGCGGCGCTGATCGTCGAGCGCTACCTGAAGCCGGCAGTCCTCGGGGCACGGGTCACGGACCTCGAAGCCACCTGGCAGCGCATGTACCGGTCGACGGTCTCCTTCGGCCGCAAGGGGGTGGGCATGGCCGCCATCAGCGCTATCGATCTCGGACTCTGGGACGCGCTCGGCCGCGAGCTCGGCGTCCCGTGCTACGACCTGCTGGGAGGCAGGAAGACGGAGTCGATCGCGGTCTACGCGAGCCGCCTCTACGGGGGCGACGATCTCGACGCACTCCGCGCCGAGGCGGAGCGCTACCGCGCCGAGGGATTCACGAGCATGAAGCAGCGATTCGTCTGGGGACCGGCCGACGGCGAGTCGGGCATGCGGCGCAACGTGGAGCTCGTGCGCACGGTGCGAGCGGCGGTGGGCGACGGGATCGAGTTGATGGCCGACGCGTACATGGGCTGGGACCTTGCCTACGCGCGGGCGATGATCAAGCGACTCGAGCCGTTCGGACTCCGCTGGCTCGAGGAGCCGCTGCTTCCCGACGATCTGGCGGGCTACGCCGAACTGCGGCGCGCCAGCCCGATCCCGATCTCCGGGGGCGAGCACGAGTTCACGCTCTATGGTTTCCAGCAACTGTTCCGAGCGGGCGCCGTGGACGTCGCCCAGTTCGACACCAACCGGGTCGGCGGCCTTTCGCAGGCGCGAAAGATCTGCGCGCTCGCGGAGGCGTGGAACGTCGAGGTGGTGCCGCACGCCGGGCAGCTACATAACTATCACCTGGTCATCTCGCAGCCGGCGTGTCCGATGGCAGAGTACTTCCCGCCCGGTGACATCGAGGTCGGCAACGAGCTCCCCCACCGCCTGTTCCGCGGCGAGCCGGTCGCCGAGGGAGGGCGCGTGACGCTCCCCGAGGTGCCCGGCCTCGGTCTCGAGCTCGCGCCGCAGCCGCCGTTGCGCGAGATCACAGCCGACTGAGGCGCGCTCCGCGCCCGTTAACCGGGCCACTTCTCGGCCTGATTCGATGTCCTCGTCTTATCTACTAAGACGGCCCTTGACAGCCTTTCAAGAACTCTCTTAGGGTTAGAGGTGGTGCCGTCACATCTGATGAGACAGCGGGGCGCTACGGACAAGGACCGCTACTCGGTGCGCGCCGTCGACCGAGCACTCGATGTCCTGCTGGCCTGCGCGAGTGGCGAGCAGCGCGACTACACGCTGGCGGACTTGGCCACCGCTGTCGGGCTCGAGAAACCCACCGTTCACCGGTTGGTGCGCACGCTGGAGGCGCGCCGCTTTATCGAGCGCAGGTCCAACGGCCGTTACGCGCTTGGCAACATCCTGGCGACGCTGGGGATGGTCGTGGTCGAGAACTGGGACCTCAGCCATCTGATCGCGCCCACGCTCCGAAACCTGGTGGAGGAAACACGCGAGACGGCGTTCTGCTCGATCCTCGACCGAGCCGAGGTGCTCACCATCGCCAGCGCGGCCGGCGGCCACAAGCTCAGGCTTTCAGTCGTGCCCGGCGAGCGAGCGCCCGCGGCGGTCACGGCCGACGGACGAGTGCTCCTCGCCCAACTCCCCGACGACGAGGTGATCGAGCTCATCTCTGGCGAGATGGACCAGTACCCGGGCCACGGCAGCGCGTGGCTGAAGACGCTGCTCTCGACCCTCGACGCGGTTCGGCGCACGGGGGCCGGATATGACCTCGAGGAGCACCAGCCCGAGCTCCGCTGCGTCTCGATCCCGTTGCGCGGGCATCGGGGCGAGGTCGTCGCGGCGCTGGCGGTCGCCGGGCCGACATCACGGCTCAACGACGAGCGGCTGCCTGAGCTCGTGGATGCGTTGAAACGGCTCGCGCCGGATCGCATTCCCCCAACCGACAATCACACGACGTTCAACGGTACGCGGTGAGGCCCCGAGGAAGAGGGAAGAGGAGACATGGCGACACAGAGTGATCCGACCAGTCCCGCCGGCCCCGGAGTCTTCACCAGAAAGGCAACAGGGTTGGTCCGCGAGATCGGGCGCTGGGACGCGCTGATCATGAACATCATCTGGATCAACCTCGTGCTGGGAGTTCTGCTCTTCACCCTCGCGCCGGCGATCTACCCAGGCGTCAACCTGGCGCTGGGGTACATCCTCACCACGCTCGTGCTGATCATCCCGATCCTCGTGTGGGCCTGGCTTGCCGCGGCGATGCCGCGATCGGGCGGCGAGTATGTCTACATCAGTCGCATCATTCACCCCGCGGTCGGCTTTCTGTTCAATTTCGGAACTGCCGCCGTCAACACGCTCTTCATCGCGATCCTCGCCACTTTCGTGGCGCTAACCGGTCTGAGCCCGATGTTCGCAACCCTGGGTGCGACGACCGACAATGAGACGTTGTCGCGATGGGCGACCGATGTGACCACGGACGGCTGGGTGTTCGGGATCGCAGTCCTGACCGTGCTGATCTGCGCGGTCGTGAACTGGTTCGGACTGCGGGTCGTGATGAAGGTCCAACGGGTCCTGTTCGGGTTCTCGATCCTTTCGCTCGGCATCGCAGCGATCCTGATGGCGCTCTCGAGCCGAGCTGACTTCAAGGCTGATTTCAATGATTTCGGCGACTACGACGCCGTGGTCGCTGCGGCGGGATCCGGGGGCTTCGACATCGGGGCGACCAGTTCGCTCGGGGGCCTGATCGCCTTCACGGCCCTGGGCTTCACCGTGCTCGCGCTCTCGCAGATGCCGGCGTACACCGGCGGCGAGCTCCGGCGACCGCAGCGAACGGCCGTCTTCTCGATGATCGGAGCGCTCCTCATTGGCGGCACCATCTTCACGGTGCTGGCCGCGCTCGCCCAGGGCACGTTCGGTCTGGACTTCCTCGGCGGAATGACGTTCCTCTCCGACGAGGGCTCGGATGCCTACCCTGCCGACCTGCCGGAGCCGTTCTTCCTGCTCTACACGGGCATGCTGACCGACAGTACGGTTTTGATCGCGCTCATGACGCTGGGGGTGGTCACCGCGCTCGTGGCCAACATCGTCACCATCGTCGTGACGACGACACGCATCCTGCTCGCGTGGTCCGTGGACCGCATCGTGCCGGACGCTCTGCGCAAGACGCATCCGAGCTACCACTCGCCGGTCAACGCGGTCGCGGTCGTCGCCCTGGCCGCGGTGGCGATCCTGATCCCGCTCGTGTTCGGTCCGCCCGATTTGTTCAACTTCGTGTTCAGCGCGGCGACGATGCAGGCGATCATCTTTGGCGCCACCGCGTTCGTCGGGATGCTGTTCGCGACGCGCCTGCCGTCGATGTTCGAAAGCTCGCCGCACAACCGCCGCGTCGCGGGCATCCCTTTGATGACAGTCCTCGGGGCGATCGCGACGGTCATCTACGGCTACTTCGCGGTCAGACTGATCACCGACGACCGCGTGGGTGCGAATTCCGATTCCGGCTTGATCGCCATCTGCATCGGCTTCGGCCTCGCGATCGTCCTGTACGCGATCTCGTGGACGGTCAACAAGCGGCGCGGAATCGACCTCGCCGCTGCCTACAAGGATCTCCCTCCCGAGTAGGACGGGGCGGAGCGGGCTCTGACAGACAGAAGGAAGTGGATTGTGCTCGGACCGATGATGGAGGAGATGACCTGGAAGGAAGTCGAGCTGGCCGTGTCGGAGGGCCACGTGCCGATTTGGCTGATCGGTTCAACGGAACAGCACGGTCCCCATCTGCCGCTCGCGACGGACACGCTCCTCCCGCTCGAGGTGATCAAGCGCGCCGCGCAGGAGGTCAAGATCGTCATCCCGCCCCCGTTGCCGTTCGGGTTCAAGTCGAAAGCACTCAGCGGAGGCGGCCAGGGCTTTCCAGGAACCACCTCCCTGGACGGGGAGACGCTGATTCACGTCGTCCGTGATGTCGTCTCCGAGTTGGCGCGCCATGGGTTTCGCCAGATCGTCGTCTTCGGATGGCACATGGAGAGCACCAACTTCGTGTGGGAGGGCATCGACCAGGCTCGCAAGCGTGGCTCGCTCGACGGCGCGACGGTGATGTCGGTGGACAGCATCTTCAACGCCTTCACCCAGGACGAGCTCTCCTGGCTCTTCCAGGAGGGCTTCCCGGGCTGGGATGTCGAGCACGCTGCGATCGTCGAGACGAGCCTCATGCTCGATGCGCGACCCGAGCTGGTGCGGACGGACCTGATCGCGGACGACCAGTCAGAGGAGCATCCCTGGTACGACATCCTGCCCGAGCCGCCCAGCCACATCCCCAGGTCGGGCGTGCTCTCGCTCGCGACGCAGGGCTCGCGCGAGAAGGGCGAGCGAGTGAACAAGATGCTGGTGAAGGCGCTGGTCAAGGCGCTGCGTAAGGAATTCGATATCCCGTCGCAAGCGGAAGGTGGACGAAATGCCCAAGGCTGAGCGCGCGGTCACGTTGGATGAGCGTGGGCTGCGGGTGGATGGTGTAGTGACGCCGTTGGTGGCGGGCAGCATCGAGTACTGGCGGTTGATCAGCCTGTTCTGGGGCCGGTCGTTGAAGGCGATCAAGAGTGCCGGTCTTGATCAGGTGTCGTCGTTCGTGTGCTGGGATTTCCATGAGCTCGCGGACGGCGGGTTCGACTTCACCGGTGAAACGCATCCCTCACGCGATCTGGTCGGCTTCATCGATCAGTGCGCGGCCGAGGGGTTCGACTTCCTGTTGCGCGTCGGGCCGATCATCGACGCCGAGTGGCCGACGCGCGGCCCGGCCGAGGATGTGTGCCGGCTCGAGCGCTCCGACCCGCGCTATCGCGAGCGTACCGAGGAGTTCCTGGGGGCGCTGCTCCCGCACATCGTGCCGCGCCTGGCCACCAACGGCGGGCCGATCATCCTGGTCTCGGTCGACAACGAGCCCTACTTCCCCTACTCCACCGACGCCGAGTCCGACCCCTCGGAGGGCAGCATCCACGTGCCCTACGCCGGCGAAGCCGTGCGCGCCCGCTACGGCGACTGGCTGCGCGAGCGCTACGGCGACGACGCGGGCCTCCGGGCCGCGTGGGGCGACCACGGCGGCGCGCTCGACGCGATCGCAGAGCCCGACTACCGCACGCACTCCACGCGGGCCGTGCTCGACTCGTTCGAGTTCATCACGGACACGATCGCCGAGACGTACACCTGGATGCGCGACTTCAGTCGTGCCCAAGGCGTGGACGTCCCGATCTACAGCAACATGAAGCAGTTCTCGCACTACATCGACTGGTCGCAGATCGAGGACGTCGTCGACAGCCACGGACTCGGCATGTTCCTCACCGACATGGTGCCGGGCGACCAGGCGCTGGTGGCGAGCTGGTACGTCCGCCTGGAGCGCGCCGTGACGCGCTTCCCGTGGGCCGCCGAGTTCCAGAGCCTCTCCCCCATGGGTCAAGAGGAGGTCTTCGGCGCGCCGTCGGACGACCACCAGCGCTACCTCACCGAGCTCGCGCTGGCGCTCGGTCTCCGCGGGCTGTCCTACTACGTGTTCGTCGAACGCGACGACGTTCAGGGCGCACCGATCAGCCCCCTCGGCAAGGTCCGCCCACGCCTCGAGCAGGTCAAGCAGGCGATCACCATGGCCAAGGCGCTGCAGGCCGACCAACAGCTCGCCGACGTGGGCCTGCTCTGGAGCCTCGACCACCACCGGCTCGCGATCGCCGAACGCTTCGACGACTGGAGGAAGCTCTACCACATCTGGATCGACATGGACCGGCCGAAGGAGCTGGGCGAGTGGTGGGAGGCGTTCCGCGAGCTGCACGCCGAGGACATCGACTTCGCCATCGTCCCGATGTCACGCGCCGCCACCGAGCCGATCCCGCGCGTGCTGGTCTACGCCGGCCCGGACAGCGTCCGCCCCAGCGACCTCGAGCCCGTCGTCGAGGCCGTCGAGGCCGGCTCCACGCTGCTCGCCCGCAGCCTCCCGACCACCGCCATCTCCGGCACCGACTCGGAGCTCGCGGCGCTCACCCGGCGACTCGAACAGACCGGCCGCCTGACCCTGCTCGACGAGACGGGCCTGCTGGCGGCATTGGCCGAACTGGAGCTCCAGACCCCGATCCAGGCCGACACTGACGACGTCTGGACCACCGCCTACGAGACCGACGACGCCTACACGTTCTTCGTCGCCAACGTCGGCACCCAACCGCGCCGGCCCGACATCCGGCTCAGTCCCCAGCTCGCCGAGCGGATCGCCGCCAGAACCGCACGCGACCTCGT
Organism: uncultured Solirubrobacteraceae bacterium; assembly: GCA_963839615.1. Taxonomy (GTDB): domain Bacteria; phylum Actinomycetota; class Thermoleophilia; order Solirubrobacterales; family Solirubrobacteraceae; genus DASQMT01. Next base: position 15,533 of record CAWIVY010000012.1, on the reverse strand, counting down.
CACCGGCGAGACCTGGACCACCAACGGCAACGGCCTCTTCGCCACGCCCGCCAGCCTCGATCCCAAACACGTCACAGCAATCACAATCGCAAAAGAAGAGGTTTCCGGATGACGTCGCTGGCTGGAACCATCGCGTTGGTCACGGGGGGAGGCAGAGGCATCGGCGCGGGGATCTGCGAGGAGCTCGTGCGGCAGGGCGCCACGCTGATGCTCAACGACCTGCGACAGGACGACGCCGCGGAGGAGATGCTCGCGAAGCTGCGTGACCTCGGCGGGCCTGTCGAGTTCGTGGCCGGCGACGTCGCAGTCGTGGCCGACGTACGGAACCTGGTGGAGCAGACGGTCAAGACGTTCGGCCGCATCGACCTGCTGGTGAACAACGCGGGCGACGGCCGCTACGACACGGTCGCGGACATCACCGAGGAGAAATGGGACCGTGCCATCGGCATTCACCTCAAGGGGCCGTTCTTCGCCGCCCAGGCGGCCGCCCCGCACATGTTCGAGCAGGGCGGAGGGAAGATCGTCAACATCATCTCCGAGCAGGCGTTCATCGGCTACCCGCTCCTCGCCCACTACACCGCCGCGAAGGGCGGGCTGCTCACCCTCACCCGCTCGCTCGCGCAGGCATGGGCGCCGACGATCCTGGTCAACGGGGTGTGCCCTGGGCCGACCGACACCCCCAAACTGCGAGCGGGCCATGAGTTCACCGACGAGGTGCGCGAGGAGATCCCGCTCAAGCGCTTCGGCTTGCCGCGTGACGTGGCGCTCACGGTCGCGTTCCTGGCCGGCGAGGGCGGCGACTTCTACACGGGCCAGCACCTCGACCCCAACGGCGGCACGGTCATGCCGTAGCCGGCGCTCGGCTGCGAGCGAGCTTGAGAGCATGCCCTTCTGGTCGAGCAGGCGAGACGCCGCCGCGGACACGTTCCGGATCTTCTATGCGAGCGACCTGCACGGGTCGGACCTGGCGTGGCGGAAGTTCCTCTCCGCCGGGCGCGTCTACAAGGCGCAGGCCCTGATCATGGGCGGCGACCTCACCGGCAAGGCGATCGTCCCGATCGTCGAGAACGGCGACGGCGCGACGGCGGAGTTCCAGGGGCAGAGGCGCACCCTCGCCACCGAGGCGGAGCTCGCCGGCTTCGAGGAGAGCGTCCGCACGAACGGCTTCTACCCGTACCGCTGCGACGCCCAGGAGGTTCAGCGGCTCGCCGCCGACCAGGATCACCTCGACGCGGTGTTCCGGCAGCTCATGACCGACACACTCGACCGCTGGGTGGCGCTAGCCGACTCGCGGCTGGCTGACAGCGATGTCGAGCTGTTCGTGATGCCCGGCAACGATGACGAGTGGTACGTCGACGAGTGCCTGCGCGGGCCCACGGTCAAGCGCTGCGACGGCGAGCGCGTGCAAGTCGGGCCGTACGAGATGTTCAGCCTCGGCTGGTCCACCACGACGCCGTGGGACACCCCGCGCGAGACCACCGAGGACGAGCTCTGGCAGAAGATCGTCGAGTTGACCAAGGATGCCGACGGCTTCGATCGGGCCATCTTCAACTTCCACGAGCCGCCCATCGAGTCGGGTCTGGATTGGGGGCCGGCGCTGACGCAGGACCTCGTAATGGTCAAGCAGGGAGGCGAGCCTAAGCAGGTTCCCATCGGGAGCGCGAGCGTGCGCCGGGCGATCGAGGAGCTGCAGCCGCTGCTCGCACTCCACGGGCATGTGCACGAGTCCCGGGGGACGACTCGCATCGGCCGCACGCTCTGTGTCAATCCCGGCAGCCGGTACGCGGAGGGCGTGGTCGACGGCGCGATCGTCACCTTGGCAGGAGACGAGGTGCGCTCGCACCAACTCGTGACGGGCTAACGATTGGAGCAGCGCGCGGCAATCGTGACGGGCGGGTCGAGTGGCATCGGGAAGGCCGCCGCCGCGGCGCTGCTGCGAACCGGCATGGCGGTGATGATCTGCTCCCGGGGCCAAACCCGGCTCGCGCAAGCGCAGGCCGAGCTCTCGCGACTCGGCTGCTGTCGTTCCCGAGTGTGCGACGTCGCTGACCCGCTCCAGGTCGCGGCGATGGTGGGTGAGGTGGTGTCGACGGTCGGGCGCCTCGACGTCGTCGTCAACTCGGCCGGAGTGGTCGGCCGCCAGGATTCGATCACGGAGCTGGGCGACGAGGAGTGGCATCGCGTCCTGGCGGTGAACCTGGGCGGGCCGCGGAACATGATTCGCTCGGCGGCGCCCCACATGGCCGCAAGCGGCGGCGGGACCGTCGTGAGCGTCGCCTCGGTGAATGCCGTGCAGGCTGAGCCCGGCATGGCCGCCTACGGTGTCTCCAAAGCCGCGCTCGTCGCGCTAACGCGCTATGCGGCGTGCGAGCTCGCCCCCCTTGGCATCCGTGTGAACGCCGTGGCTCCAGGTTGGGTCGTGACGCCGATGTCAGTGCCCGCGCTGCAGCAGCTCGGCGTCTTGGGACAGCCCTTGACGTGCAACATGCAGAGACGGGCGGCGGCGCCAGAGGAGGTCGCGGACGTGATCGCCTTTCTGGCCGGCTCGGGCGCGTCGTACATCACCGGTGAGACGGTCACCGTCGACGGTGGGCAGGTATCGCTCATGGCTCAGCCTCGAGGCGAGGACGCCCCCGTCTCGCGCGAAGCGCGTCGCCCCCGTCACCGGTCCTCCTGACCGCGGCCAGCGCCAGGTCCTGCCGTGCCCCACTTCAGCTCGAAGGCCGACCGAACAGGCTCAGCTTGGCGCCGACCACGCGCGCGACCGCTTCGATCACCCGCCTCCCCCAGCCCGCGCAGGTCGAGTCTGTCCATCCGCTCCGCCGTGCCGGCGGTCAGCGCGCCAAAGTAGGCCGCACGCAGCTCCGTGTTGATCGGCTTGGCGATCCCGAGAGAACCGCCCGGCTCACGTCGGCGTCCGCGAGGCCGGACGCCCCGTGGAGCGAGAGCCGCGCGCCCACGCTCGGCAGCGCGTCAAGGCGTCCAGTCCAGCGCCGGCGTGCCCGTGTACGTGGAGCGCGCGCTACACCCGTGTGCCACCGTGGCGGTCGTGCGCGTCTGCGCGCAGGCGATATGTGCAGTGGGTGTCAATGGCGACCTGCCCGTGGCAACATCCGCGGCAACATCCAGATCGTCCATTGCTTCCATTCCGTCCAGATCCGCGGACGTTCTAGACGTCCTGGATGCATAGGACGGATATGACACCCGGGTTACCAGGTTGAGGGCCTGGTCCGGGATAACCGGGTGGAGGTTCGAGTCCTCTTCGGCGCATCTTCGAAAGCCCTGCGTTCGCGGGGCTTTCGTCGTTTCCAGGTCTCCGCTGGGAGGGGGGCCACTTTCTCCTGACATCGCCTCTTGACATCGGGGCCACACATGTGTGGCCCCCTTGTGGCCCCGAGGAGGCGTGTCGTGAGTGTCGACTTCGATTCGAGCAAGCAGCGGTGGCGAGTGCGGTGGCGTGAGCAGGGCCGGCAGCGCACGCGGAGGTTCTCGACCCAGCAGGAGGCGCGCGCATTTGATGAGTCGCGTCGGGCGGAGTTCGAGCCCGCCGAGCAGGTGCGGGCGGTCGTCGAGCATGCCGGCGGCGACGCCATCTACGTCTACTCCACCAGGGGCGGTGTGCGCTACCGCTTCGCGTTCCGGCAATCCGACGGGAAGCTGTCGTCGCGGCGCGGATTCACGAGCCGGCGAGCGGCGGCGACCGCGCGCCGACGCCTCGTGGAGTCGATCGAGCGCGGCGAGGTCAAGGTCGCCCGTGAGAGCTTCGAGACGTTCTGGCTGCGGCTGCTCGAGGAGCGGCGGCCTTATATGACCAAAGGCTCTGCCGAGGACTTCCAGACGCACGGCCGCAAGCGACTGTTGCCAAGCCTGGGCTCCACGCCGCTCGCACGCATCGACGAGCAGCTCGTGCGGCGCTGGATGGACGCGATGGTCGCTCTCGTCGAAGCCGGCGAGCTCGCGCCGAAGACCGTCAACAACGCCCGTACGTGCCTGTCGGTCTCGCTCAACGAGGCCCAACGGCGTGGGCTGCTGAGCCGTAACCCGTGCACCGCGGTGGCGGCGCTGCCGGTCGACCGAGCCGAGCTGGATTATCTCCGACTCGATGAGATCGAGCCGTACCTCGAGGCGTGCGCTTCGTATTACCGCCCGCTCGCGTCGTTTCTGATTGGTACGGGCGCGCGAATCTCCGAAGCGCTCGATGTCCGCTTCCGCCACCTCGACGTCGAGCAGAGCGTGGTTCGCATCTACCGCCAGCAGGGCCGTCGAGGCGACACCTCGCAGCCGACGAAGGGCAAGCGCTTCCGCTCGGTCCAGATCGGACCACGGCTCGCCCGCGTGCTGGACGAGCTACGAGACGTCCGGCGTGCCGGACCAGACGACTGGCTCTTCCTCTGTCCACGGCCGCGGCGCGGACGCTACGCGGGCCGCACCGAGGCGGCGCCGCCAAACCGCAGAACCGTCCACGACTGGCACGAAGCTGCGCTTGTCGACGCGGGCCAGCGCGACATGCCGCTGCACGCCCTGCGCCACACCGCCGCCGCAGCGTGGCTCGCCACCGGCCATCCCCTGATCTTCGTCCAGCGCCAGCTCGGGCACCGCTCGATCACCACCACGGAGGAGCACTACGGGCACCTCGAGTCGTCGTTCGTCCGCGAGGCCGCCGCCGACACGGAGACCGCAATCGCCTCGGCAGGTCGTCGCCGGGGAAGTCGGACTCAATAACGGGAGGCGTCCGACGGCGCCAGCAGAGACAACGCCAGTTGCTGCCCCGGGCCGCTCGTTGGCGCTGAACCTTCAGCGCGCCGCCTCGACGCGTCGGTCCCTGCGGGCACGGGGCGTCCCGGCTTCGTGTCCCGCGGCAGCCGGTCGGAGCGAGCTTGCTCGAGCCAGCGCTCGAGGTCGTCGGCCGGGAAACGCACGGGCCCGCGGTCACCGCCGAGTCGCACGCACGGGATGCGTCCTGAATTCGCAGCTTCGTAGAGCCACGATCGCGAGACGCCGAGGCGCTCGATGACCTCCGCGGGCTTGAGCAGGTGGTTGTCCAATCGTTCCATCGTGTCCTGTGCTTCCAGCCGCTGAGGAACGTGTCACGGCAAAGAAATCTTCGCGTGCGGCCTTGCGGTCGCGAGCTCAGACGTCGGCTGGCTTGGACGCCCGCACGTAAGACTCGAGCACCGCCGCCTGGTCTTGAATCGCACGAAGCGCGGCCAGGGCATCCGGCGTCGTTGAACCCTCGCGTGCATTACGCTCCACGTCAGCAGTCACGAGCTCGCCGAGTCGGACGCTCGCCGGCATCTGACCGCACAGCGCCCGGAACGCGGCCCACGTTTCGTCGTCGACGGAGACGCGAGCAACTCGTGCTCCGGCGTAGCTGGTCGAGGCGGTAGGTGCGACCCCCTCTCGGGGTCCCCGCGCACCCTTGCGTTTGCTTCGGCTCCTTCGTCCCATGGGTGTAGCGTGCCTGTTTACGCACCTTGTGCAAGTGCGTGCCCGGTCTGGTTTGGCCTGTCGCTGGAAGTCGGTGAGGTTGCCAGCAGTGGTCTGTGGACTCCGATTTGGAGGACCTTGCGCTTGCCTAGCGCGAGCAGAGTCGTTGCAGGATTTCGAGTGCTGCTGGCTCGTCTGTGTCTGTCGCCGAGGCGTTTGCCGAGATCGTTGCCACGACGGGCGTGCTCTACGGCACCTTTTATGCGATCAGCGCGGTCACGAGCACCTGGTACTTCCGCTCTCAGCTGGGTGACGGAGCAGCGACCCTGCTGTAGGTGGGAGTGCTGCCACTCGCTGCCGCGGCGTTCCTCGGCTGGATCATCGTCAAGTCGGTCGCCGACTTCACCCAGGGCGAGACTTTCACCCTGCTCGGAGTCATCGCGAGCGGGCTGGTGATGCTGTCATCGCCGAGAGGAAGGGATCGCCGTACTTCAGCCTGCCCCGCACGAAGTACGGCGACGACTGAGCGACTACTCGGTTGCCGGCAGGCGCTCAGCGCGCAGCGAGGCGAGTGACATCAGCGCCAGCGTCACGACGATGACGAGTCCCGCGAGCGCGACACGAGCCGTTGGCTCCTCACCGAGGGCCAGCCAAACCAACAGCGGACCGAGCACCGTCTCCAGGAGGAGGATGAGGCCCACTTCCGGTGCCGCGAGATAACGCGGTCCTCTTGTGATCAGGCCCAACGCCAGGGGTATGGTGATGCCGAAGCCGAGGACGAGTACGAGCACGTCCGACGCAGACAGCGCCAGGACACTGGCGAACGGAGCCGCGACGACAGCGGTCACGGCGCCCCCGAGTGCCAAGGTCGGCACGACATCGGCCGTGCCGGTGTGTCGAATGACGACGAGCAGCGCTGCAAGCACCACAGCGCCGACCATCGCGAAGACGTCTCCGATCGAGAGGCTCGCTGCGCCGGGGCGCACCACGATCAGAGCAATGCACGGCACCACGATCGCGGCCGATAGCCATGTTCTGCGGTCGAGGCGCTCGAGACCCAAGCCGGCAGTCAGCAGTGCTGCGAGCAGCGGAGAGCTGGCGAAGATCACGAGTGTCTGGGCCGCCGTGGTGTGCGTCACGGCGCCAACGAAGCACACGTTCCCCGCGACGCTCAGCGCGCCGATCAGCACGCGCGACCGCACGCTCCGCCCTGGACCCGTCTCGGTACGCGCGCTCACGACACGGGCCAGCAACAGGTAGCCAATGGATGTACATGCCCCGCGCCAGAAGAGCACGGTCCAGTAGTCCGTTGCGAGCAGGCGCACCCACAGCGCATCGGGACTGAGCAGCACGACGCCGGCGCCGACCAGCAGCACGCCCTTGACCCGGGGCGACCGCGCGAGACGCGCTCGCACGCCGATGCCCGCGTTTCGATCTGGGTCGATGCTGGGTTCGCCCTCACCCCCACGCCGCTCGGGCGTGTCGAGCGGGCATTGCGTCTCCACGTCAGCCGACTAGAACGCGCAAGGCCTCGCCAAGGATCTCCTCATGTCGGGCGACGTCCTCGGTCGTAGTCGTAGGCGCCATGAGCGCCATGTTGTGGAACGGCGTCGTGAGGATGCCCCGGTTCGTCAGATAGAGCCGGAGGAACCGCTCCAAGTGCTCATCGCCTACCGCCGCCAGGTCACTGCCGTTCCGGGGATGTGAGTTGCAGAAGTGGTACTCAGCCCGCGCCCCAAGCTGGGTCACGTGCCATGGCAGCCCGAGGTCGGCGACGTGGCGCCGGACTCCCTCGCTCCATTGCCGCGCGAGGTCAACCATGTGCGTGAAGTCGGCAGGGGTCAAGAGGTTTGCAAGCGTGAGGGCGATCGCGCGGGCGCTGAGCACGTTGCCGGCCAATGTCCCGCCGACCCCGATGCCCTCGACGAGCGCGTGCCGCATCTCGGCGTCGCCGAGCACACGCTCAGCGATGCAGTCGCTGACACCCCACGCCCCCGCTGGTACCCCGCCGCCGATCGCCTTGCCAATCGTGAAGATGTCGGGCTCGAGGCCGTGTTCCCCGACGTAGCCGTTGGGTCCGGCGCAGATCGTGTGGGTCTCGTCGAGGATCAGCAGCGCGCCGTGACGGGTCGCCAGTTCACGCAGCGCGGCGTGGAAACCCGGATCCGGAAGAACGATCCCGACGTTGGTCAGGGCAGGCTCCGCGAGGATGCACGCAACGTCGCCGGCGGCCAGCTCTCGCTCGAGGGCGTCTACATCATTGAACTCAACGACACGCGTGGTCTCAGATAATGGAACCGGTGGCCCGAGATTCCAGGCGCGTGACTTGGGTTTGCCGCTGGAGTCGAGCGAAGCAAACGCCTCGTCCACCGTGCCGTGGTAGCAGTAGTTGAAGACCAGGATCTTCGTGCGGCCGGTGAGTTCACGCGCAAGACGGATGGAGAAGCGGTTGGCGTCGGTTGCCGACACCGTGAACTGCCATTTCGGTAGTCCGAAGCGGTTTCGGAGCTGTTGCGCGGCCTCGATGACCCAGTCCGTCGGCAACATGTACGTCAGCCCGTCGGCCAGCTCGGCCGCGAGTCCCCGCACCAGCGCCTCAGGGGAGTGACCGGTCATGGCGCCGGTGTCGCCGAGGCAGAAGTCGATGTACTCGTTTCCATCGACATCCGTGAGTCGAGAACCGTGCGCCGATTGGCCGAAGATCGGAAAGGCGCCGGCTTCGTGCTCGATCGGGAACGCCCCGGCCCACTTCAGCATCCAGGACATCGGGACGCCCGAAAGCAGCAACTCCTGGGCGCGCGCGAATCGCTCGGCCGATCCAGGTGCCCGCTCGCGATAGCGAGCGAGCTCGGCTGCGGTGAGCTCGGCCAGCCGGTTGCGGTCGATCGGCGCGTCGGTTGTCGATGGCGATGACGAATCCATTAGGTACCTCGTCCAACATCAGTCACGGGCGGACGGATTGTACAACAATTCATCAATTGCCGCTGGGCCGGCGGGTTCGCGAGGAGGAAGCGTTCCCGCCGACCCGGCAGCGGCCTTCGCAGCGACGCGGTCGGAGAATTCCTCGTCGGCGAAGTGCACAGAGGCGCAGATGCGCCTCAAGCGAACTCGAGGAGGAGGACGCCTCCGACGGCGCCGACGAACCCGGCGGCGGCCATGCGTCGCACCCGTGCGTGGTCCCCGAAGCTGGTCGCGGAACGCGGGGGGGCCTCACGGGGTGTTGCCGGCATCGCACCAGTCTCGAGTTGGGCGAGGTCGTCCGTTAACCAGGCAGGGTACTTCCTCCTCCGCAGCGATGTCACGCATGGCTCCCGGTAGCTAGGCGTGCCTCCAACGCGGACAAGCCCCGGCGCATGGCCTCACCGATGAGCGTCACTTCCTCCTCGGTTGTGACCAACGGTGGGGAAACGGCGAGCCCGCGTCCCAACGCCCGCGCGAGCACGCCTTGTGCGCGCACTTCGAGCTGCCATGCGATCGCAGCGCCCGGCTCAGCCTCGAGCACCTCTGGCGCGAGCTCCGCGCCTGCGAGGAACCCGAGCCCGCCACGGACCTCGGCAACGAGCGGGCTCTCGGCCAGCGGCGCCAGGGCGTCGAGGAGCGGCTGCTCCAGGTCCCGCCCGCGCTCGATCAGGCCATCGCGCTCATAGAGATCCAGCGCAGCGTTCGCGGCAGCGCAGCAAGCCGGATGCCCGGCGTACGTGGCGCCGTGCCGGAGAACCGGAGCGCCCGGACCGTCGGTGAAGAACGGCTCGGCAACGTGCGGTGCGACGACGACGGCACCGAGCGGGAGCGTGCCTCCCGTGATGCCCTTGGCCAGCGTGATCAGGTCGGGCTCCACCGGCCACCGGTCGATCCCGAGCCAGGTTCCGAGACGGCCGAAGCCGGCGATCACGCAATCGGCCACGAACAGCACGCCGTGCTCGCGGCAGATCCTCGCGACCCGTTCGATGTAGCCGTCAGCCGGCGGGTAGAGCCCTCCGGCGCCGATGACCGGCTCGCAGATGAAGGCCGCGACGCGATCGGCGCCGATGCGAAGGATCTCAGCCTCGAGCGCCTGCGGGTCGTCGTGCGCGACGACGGACGCGTCCGGGACGATCGAGCCGAACCCCACCGCGTTCGCCGGGATGCCGGCGATTCCCGTGCCGAATCCGTGCGTGCCGTGGTAGCCGTGCGTCCGGCTGATGATGTGGACTCGCTCGGGCGATCCGTGTTGCACGTGATAGGCGCGTGCGATCTTGATCGCGCTGTCGACGGCGTCCCCGCCGCCGGACCCGAAGAACACCTTGCTCCCCTTCAGAGGAGCAAGGTCGCTGATCCGTCGGGCGAGCTCGAGTGCCGGGGCATTGGCGTAGTCCGCAAACGTGCCGTAGGCGTCGAGCTCGCGCAGCTGTCGCGCGACCGCATCGGCGATCTCGGGCCGGCCATGTCCGAGGTTGGCGTACCAGAGGGCCGCACAGCCATCGAGATAGCGCCGACCCTCCTCGTCCCAGACCCAAGCCCCGTCCCCGCGGGCGATGACGAACTGTTTTTGAGCCACGGCACCCATGTCCGCGAACGGGTGCCAATACGGATATGAGTTCATCCCATGTCTCCTAGGCGGGGGCGTCAGGGGAGAAGCGCCGGCAGGTGCCTTCCAGGACGAGCACGAGCTGGCCGAGCGATTCGAGGCTCACCCACTCGTCGATGGCGTGCATGTTGCCGCCGGCTGCCCCCGCGACGATCGTCGGAATCCCCGCGCTCTGCATGATCGACGCATCGGTCCACGTGTTCTTCGAGTCGAGCTCCACGGACAATCCGGTGACCTCTTGCGTGGCACCGCCGAAGGCCTCGAGCAGGGCGTCGTGGCCCTCCGCCACGAACGGCTCGTTCTCGAGCCGGACGATGACCTCGGCGTCAAGGGTCGGATGCGCCTCACGCGTGCGCGCGATCACCGCGTCGATCGCTTGGAGTCGATCTGCCAGTGTCTCGCCCGGGTTGGTGCCGAACTCGAATCCGAGCGTCACCTCACGCGGATAGGTGCCGTAGTCGGTGCCGCCGCGCACCCATGCGGTGTGGAAGAACGCCTTGCCGATCTCAGGGTGCGGATTGGCCGCGAGCTCGCGATCGATCTCGGCCAGGCCCTTGACCAAGTCGGCCAGCTGGATGATGGCGTCGGGGCTGTCGTCGGCCACGCCGTGAGCGGCCGCCGCGCGTACAACCAGGTCCAACGATCCGAAGCCTTGGTGCTTCACGCACGCCCGCCCGATCCCGAACGGCTCGAGGACGACGCAGGCGTCGGCGGTGAACGACTTCACCAAGTGCCGGGTGCCCGCTGAGGGTCCTTCTTCGTCGATCGCCCAGATCGCGGTGACGTCGACCGCCGGCGGCGCGTCGGCCAGCCGCTTGACGAGCGACATCAACGCGGCGCACTGTGCCTTGTTGTCGGCCGCGCCGAGGCCGATCAGCCGGTCTCCGTCACGCGTTGGCGACAGTGCGCGGTCCGGCCACGGGTCGTTCCCGACGGTGTCGGTGTGGACGTTGAACGCGAGGTGCCCGTCGCCCGAGGTCCCGCGCACGCGCGCGATGACGTTCGACCGGTTCGGGAGGACCTCGTCGACGACGACCTCCACCCCCTCGAGCTCGCGCAGCCAGCTGCTGATGAACGCCGCCACCTCACCTTCGCCCGGCGCGCCCGGAGTTATCCACGGGTTGATCGAGGGTGTGGCAACGAGCCGGGCGAGGAGCTCCTCCACCTCGGCCTGAGTGGCGCGGTCAAGTTTCAGCAGGGCGTTCGACATTCTTGGATCCTCTCTTGGGGGTCAGGCGGTGATGCGCGGATCCGCGATCGCTTGCAGCACGTCCACGATCGCGTTGACGACGATGTAGGCCGCTCCGAGCAGCAGCGTGGTCCCGGCGATCGCAGGGAAGTCGCCGCGCGGGATGCTCTGGGTGATGTAGAGGCCGATCCCTGGCCAGGCGAAGACCTTCTCCACGACGGCGACGCCGGCGAACACGACGCCGGTCATCAACCCGGCCATTGCGAGTGCCGGCCCGGCGGAGTTGCGAAGGCAGTGTCGCCCGAGGACGCCGAGCTCGCTGAGTCCCTTGGCCCGCGCGACCTGGACGTGATCGGCGCGCAGGTTCGTCAGGATCGCGCCGCGCAGGACGCGCCCGACTGCCACTGCCGGCACGCACGCCAGGCAGATGGCCGGCAGCACCAGGTGGCGCAGCGCGTCCGCGAACACGTCGAACCGGGCAGCGGCGAGGGAGTCGATGGTGAGCAGCCCGGTTGGACCCGTCGGGGCGTCCGGAATCGAGGTGCGGCCGCTCGCGGGTAGCCACCCCAGGTTCTTGTAGAAGATCAGGATCCCGAAGATGCCGAGAACGAACGGCGGTGCGGCAGCAAGGACCATCGTCGATCCACGCAGCACACCGGCCCCGCGACTGCGCGCGGCACCGGCGATGCCGAACAGCAGTGAGATCGGCACGGCCAGGAGGAGCGTGGCGAGCACGAGCTCGAGGGTCGCGGGCAACGCTCCCGCGAGATCGCTGGAAACCGACTGGCCAGTGCGCAGCGACACCTGGAGATCGCCGGTCGCCACGTCCCCGACGTAGCGTGCGTACTGGGTCGGCAACGGGTCGTTGTAGCCGAGCCGTTCGCGCGTGGATTCGACAACCTCGCGCGACGCGTTCGGTCCGACCACGACGCGGACAGGGTCGATCGGCGAGATCCGTTGCAGTGCGAACAGCGCGGCAACGAGGACGAGGAGGATCGCCACCATCGCGAGCAGTCGCCTGAGGACGAATGAGAGCATCAGCGATCGACCAGGTCTCGGAGCGTGTCGCCCGCGACGTTCGATACGAGGCACAGCAGGAACACGGCGAGCGCTGGGAACACGGCCAGCCACCAGGCCGTCAACAGCTGCGTGGAACCCGACGCCGTCATCGAGCCGAGCTCCGGGCTCGGCGGCGGCGTGCCTAGCCCGAGGAAAGAGAGACCGGCCAGCAGCCCGATCGCGCCGCCCATGTCGAGGCTGGCCGCGACGATCGCGACCGGCACCGCGCCGGGAAGGAGGTGACGGACGACGAGGCGCAGGCGCCCACATCCCGCGAGGCGGGCCGCCTCGAGGTGGGGTCGAGCGGCGAGCTCGCGGACCTGAACTCGGATCAGCCGCGCGTAGTACGGCCACCACAGGATCGAGACCGCGATGACGATGTTCGTCAGCGAGGGACCCAATGCGGCGACGACGCTGATGGCGAGCACCGCGGCAGGCATCGCGAGGAACAGGTCGGTGATCCGCATGAGGCCGGAGTCGATCCAGCCACCGGCTGCTCCGGCGACGAGACCGACGACTCCTCCCAGGAGCACGCCGATGGCGATGACCAGCAGCGCCGTCAACCATGTCGTCTGCACCCCGAGCAGCACCCGGCTCAGCATGTCTCGACCAGCCTCATCGGTCCCCAGCGGGAACGCCGCGCTGGGACTGGCGTAGGGCGAGCCGACCTGCCGCCGGGGATTGTGGGGTGCGAGCAGCGGAGCGAGAAGGGCTACGGCGGTGACGAGTCCGAGCGCGGTCAGCGCGATCCGGTCCGGGACGCTGATCGACACCCAGCCGCTGAAGCGGCTGCGCCTGGGCAGCGCCGCGCGCGCGCTGAGATCGATCGGTTCGATCGCAGCCATCAGCGCCCCCGGTCCTGCAGCCCTGGAATCGATGCGATGAGCGTGCGCGTGTAGGACGCTTCTGGGCTTCGCAGCACATCTTCGACGGGACCCATCTCGACGATGCGTCCGGCGTGCATCACGGCAACGCGGTCGGCGATGACGCGTGCGACGGCGAGATCGTGCGTGACGAAGACGAGCGCCATCCCCAAGCGCCGTCGGAGGTCGCCGAGCAGGTTGAGGACGCCGGCCGCGATCGAGACATCGAGTGCTGACGTCGGCTCGTCGCAGAGCAGGAGGCGGGGCGGTGTAGAACAACCGCACGTGCGATCGCGACACGCTGGCGCTGCCCGCCCGAGAGCTGCGCCAGGCCAGGGCCTTGAACAAGCGCTCGGGAAGCCCAACCAGCTCCATGGCGTCGAGCACACTCGTCCTACGCTCCGCGCGGCCCGCGCCCGCGGCGCGCAACCGTTCTCCGATCAGGTCGCCGATCGCGAGCCACGGTGTCAGGGAGGACCCCGCGTCCTGGAAGATCATCTGTGGTGCCGAGTCGCCGACCTCAAGGCGGCCGCCGGTGACCGGCATCAGACCCGCGGCCGCGCGAATGAAGGTCGTCTTGCCCGACCCGCTCTCGCCCACCAGCGCGACCGCTTCACCTTGAGCAACTTCGAGGCTGACGCCCTCGAGGATGCGGATCGGGTCGCGACGGCGCAGCCACGCACCGCGTGCCACCGAGACCTCGAGATCCACCGCACGAAGCGCTGGCAGATCCTCGGCGGGAGCCGCCGGCGGTTCCCACGCGAGGCCCCCCTCTAGTTCCTCGAGAAGATCGATCTCGTCCGCGCGGACACAGGCGACGCCCCGCGCTCCGGCCCACTCGACCGGCGGTGGTGCGACTTCGCACTTGTCGCGGCGATAGCTACAGCGCGGCGCAAAGGGACATCCGGGCGGCGGCTGTCGGAGGTCGGGCGGCTGACCCGGCAGCGCGACGATCCGGCGAGCGCGATCGCTGCTGAGATCGAGGCGGCTGCGCAGCAGCGCAGCGGTGTAGGGATGCTTGGGCGCCGCGAGCAACTCAGCGGTCGGACCGATCTCGGCGATACGCCCTGCGTACAAGACCGCTACACGATCGGCGACCTGCGACGCGACCGCGAGATCGTGCGTGATGAAGAGGATCGAGCAGCCGCGCTCGCGACGCAGACGGTCGAGCAAGGAGAGGATCTGCGCCTGGATCGTCACGTCCAGCGCGGTGGTCGGCTCGTCGGCAACGATCAGCTGCGGACCTCCGGCGACGGCGATGGCGATCATGACACGCTGCCGCAACCCACCGGAAAGCTCGTGTGGGAAGGCGCGCAGGCGCCGCTCCGGATCAGGTATGCCAACCGAGTCCAGAAGCTCGATGGCCTCAGCGTCGCTGTCAACCACCTCGCGGAGCTGGGGCCCGACCCGCATCGTCGGGTCGAGCGACGTCATGGGATCCTGGAAGATCGCCCCGAGCCGCTCGCGGCGCACCCGGCGCAGTTCGTCTTCAGGCGCGGCAAGGATGTCGACGCCCGCGACCGAGAGCTCTCCCGTGACCTGCGGCCGCGCCTCGCGCCGCAGCAGACCCAGGAAGGTCAGGCCGAGCACGCTCTTGCCCGAACCCGACTCGCCGACCAGCCCAACGACCTCGCCTTGCGCGATGCCGAGATCGACACCGCGCAGGACGTGGTACGTCTCCTGCTTGCGTGACAGGTCGACGTGCAAGTCACGCGCACTGACGACGAGCGGCGCATCCGTTTCCGTCACTCCTGAGGGGGACGCCGCCACGATCGTCGAGCGACTCACAGAGGTCAGTCCTCCTTGAGCGCCCCGAGCCTGACGGCGAGGGTCCAATCCAGCTCCTTCTCAAAGCCCGTGATGCCCTTCCGCGCGACGTAGACGTCGTTGGCGTCCGCGATGTTCAACCAGCAGTTGGACTTGCGATACGCCTCCGCGGCGGCGACGTTGGCCTTCATTCCGGCCTCTTGCGTCGTGGCGCTGGCGGCCTCATCGAGCAGGCGATCGCCGTCAGCGTCGGTGCAGCCGAGCAGGTTGACGGGCGCGTCCTTGTACCAATAGATCCGCGCGAAGGTGTCCGGGGCAACCGAATCGGGGTTGAACCCCACCGTGAGGATGTCGGGGCGCTGCTTCGGCTCGGTTGGGAGGTTGAAAAGGATCGAGGGCGGATATTCGCGAAGGGTCGCTTTCATCCCGAGCGACTCGAGTTGAGTCTGCAGCCTCGACGCAAGCTCGCGGTTCTGAGACAACGAGGTGTAGTAGCCAATCGTCACCTTCCGGCCCTTGTAAGGAGCAAGGGCAGGGGCGAGTTGACTCGGATCGTGCTGCGGCTTGTCGGGTGCGGCGCCTTCCGGCAGCATGCCGGCGGGATAGACGTCCGTCGACGGCGTCCCGAAGTCGCCGAAGAGCTCCTTCGTGATCGTCTCGT
>CAWIVY010000011.1:0-374428 GCA_963839615.1 uncultured Solirubrobacteraceae bacterium | reverse complement strand
TTGAAGACGTCCGAATGCGCCTTCTCGATCTCGTCGAGCAGCACGACGGAGTACGGGCGCCTGCGCACTGCCTCGGTGAGCTGCCCGCCCTCCTCGTAGCCGACGTAGCCGGGGGGCGCCCCGACCAGCCGCGCGACCGAGTGCTTCTCCATGTACTCCGACATGTCGATCCGCACCATCGCGTCCTGGGAGTCGAACATGAACTCCGCCAGCGCGCGCGCCAGCTCGGTCTTGCCGACGCCGGTCGGGCCGAGGAACAGGAACGTGCCGATCGGGCGGTCGGGGTCCTGGAGCCCGGCGCGCGAGCGCCGCAGCGCGTTCGACACCGCGACGACCGCCTCCTCCTGGCCGATCACGCGCTTGTGCAGCCGCTCCTCCATCCGGATCAGCTTCTCGACCTCGCCCTCGAGCATCCGGCTGACGGGGATGCCGGTCCACTTCGAGACGATGTCGGCGATCTCGTCGGCGTCGACGCGCTCTGACAGGTAGACGGGCGGCTCGACCTCGGCGTCGTCGGCGCGCGCCTCGGCCTCGGCGAGCTTCTGCTCGAGGTCGGGGATCTCGCCGTGGCGCAGCTCGGCGGCCCGCTGGTAGTCGAGCTCGCGCTCGGCGCGGTCGAGCTCGACGCGGGCCGCGTCGAGCCGCTCGCGCAGCTTGCCGTGGCCCTCGGCCTGCTCCTTCTCGCGCTCCCACTGCGCCTTCATCCCGGCGAACTGCTCGCGCAGGTCGGCGAGCTCGCGCTCGATCTCCTGCTTGCGCTCGACCGCCGTCTCGTCGCGCTCGACGGCGAACAACTCGATCTCGAGCTGCTTGATCCGGCGGCCGACCTCGTCGATCTCGGTCGGCATCGAGGTGATCTCGATCGACACGCGCGAGGCGGCCTCGTCGACCAGGTCGATCGCCTTGTCGGGCAGGAAGCGGTCG
Organism: uncultured Solirubrobacteraceae bacterium; assembly: GCA_963839615.1. GTDB lineage: Bacteria > Actinomycetota > Thermoleophilia > Solirubrobacterales > Solirubrobacteraceae > DASQMT01. The sequence goes on along the minus strand of CAWIVY010000011.1, from coordinate 373,504 downwards.
GAGATGTAGCGGTCCGAGAGCGTCGCCGCCGCGATCAGCGCGGCGTCGGTGATCGTGACCTTGTGGTGCGCCTCGTAGCGCTCCTTCAACCCGCGCAGGATCGCGATCGTCGCCTCGACGCTCGGCTCGCCGACGTGGATCGGCTGGAAGCGGCGCTCCAGCGCGGCGTCCTTCTCGACGTGCTTGCGGTACTCGTCGAGCGTCGTCGCGCCGATCGCGCGCAGCTCGCCGCGGGCGAGCATCGGCTTGAGCAGGTTCGCGGCGTCGACGGCGCCCTCGGCGGCGCCGGCGCCGACGATCGTGTGCAGCTCGTCCATGAACAGGATCACCTGGCCGCGCGCGTCGGCGATCTCCTTCAGCACGGCCTTCAGGCGCTCCTCGAACTCGCCGCGGTACTTCGACCCGGCGAGCAGCGCGCCGATGTCGAGCGCGATCACCTTGCGGTCGCGCAGCGACTCGGGCACGTCGCCGGACACGATCCGCTGGGCGAGGCCCTCGACGATCGCGGTCTTGCCGACGCCGGGCTCGCCGATCAGCACCGGGTTGTTCTTGGTGCGGCGCGACAGCACCTGGATCACGCGCCGGATCTCGTCGTCGCGCCCGATCACGGGGTCGAGCCTGCCCTCCTCGGCGGCGCGCGTGAGGTCGTTGCCGAACTTCGCGAGCGACTCGTACTGCTCCTCGGCGTTCTCGCTCGTCGCGCGGTGCGAGCCGCGGATCTGCGCGATCACCTCGGAGATCGCCTTCTTGGTGGCGCCGTTGGAGCGCAGCGCGTCGCCGGCGGAGGAGTTGTGGCCGGCGAGCGAGAGCAGCAGGTGCTCGGTCGTGATGAACTCGTCCGACATCGCGCGCGCCTCCTGCTCGGCGGCGCGCAGGACGGCCATCACGTCGGCGTCGGTCGTCGGCTCGGCGACGGTCGCGAGCGTCGGCAGCGCGGCGAGCGCGGCGTCGACGTCCGCGTCGACGGAGGCCCCGATCCGGTCGAGGATCCGGCGCACGAGCGCATCGTCGGAGCGGAGCAGCGCGGCGAGCAGGTGGATCGGCGCTACCTGGGCGTGCTTGCGCTCGGCGGCGAGCGAGATAGACGCCTGGATGGCCTCGCGTGCCTTCTGGGTGAATCGGTCTAGCTGCATCTCAGATCTCAGTCGAGGAGACTTAGATGATAGCTACTGCGGATCGACGTCGTGGATCGAGACGAGCCCGGTCTCCAGCGCCCTGCGCACGAGCTCGGTGCGCTTGTGGTACTGGGGCACGTCGCCGACGTCGAAGGCGTCGAACAGGGCGCGCATGTGGGTCTTGACTGTCTCCACGCTGACGAACAGCGCCTCGGCGATCTCGCGGTTCGAGGCGGCGCCGCCACCGCGTTCGAGCGCGGGCCGGCAGAGCTCGAGGAGCACCTTGCGCTGCGAGTCGGTCGGGTTCGGCGCGACGCGGTCGATCGCCGGGGTGGTGCGGCGCAGGTCGTCGCCGGCGGCCGCATGGAAGACGATCTGCGTGCGGCCGATGCGCACGACGTCGCCGTCGCGCAGGACGTGCGGGCGGCTCAGGCGCACGGTGTTGACCAGGGTGCCGTTGGAGGAGCCGCGGTCCTCGATCGTCCAGGCGCCCCCGGCCTGCTCGAGCAGCGCATGCGCGCGCGAGACCTCCGAGTCCCAGCTCAGCGGCAGCTCGCAGCCCGGCAGGCGGCCGATCGACAGCCGTTCGCGCTCCGCGCCGAGCTCGACGATCCGCAGCACGTCGTCGCCGTCGCGGTACTCGACGAACGGGGAACCCGCGCGCTGGGCGGCGATCACCGCCTTCAGCTCGATCGGCGTGCGCCGGTGCAGTCCCAGGGCATCCGTCACGGCGCAACTGTACTCGCAATATAGAGTCGAGCCGACCCCGAAAGGAGACTCGCATGGCCGTCTACGACCTCGAACCCTGGCCCGGCTACACGAAGCAGAGCGAGGACGAGCGGATCACCACGCTCGAGCACAAGATCGGCGAGGCCCGCCGCCGCGGCGACCTCCTCTACGCACTCGCGATCTGCTCCGCCGTGACGGCTTGCGAGGCGCTCGAGCGCGGCGACGGGGATCGCTCGGCCGTCGAGCGGACCGCCGCGAGCCTCGGGCACGAGATCGACTCGTTCGGCGAGGAGCACCTCAAGGACGCGGGAGGCTGGACCCCGAAGTGATCGAAGTCCGGATGTGAAGGCCAAGGTCGCCGGCTCCGACCGGTTCCTGAACGTCGAGCGGTCGCCGGCCCGCGAGCGGGACTGGCCCGCCCGCAAGGACGGCCGCCTGAAGGACGACCCTCCGCCGCCGGCACGCGACCTGCGCGCGGGGCGGCCCTGGTTCAAGGTCCAGGACCAGGAGCAGACGGGCTCTTGCGTCGGCTTCGCGCTCGCCGACGCGGTCATGCGCTGGCAACTGGTCGAGCAGCGGCGGCTGCTGCCGACGGAGCGGCTCTCGGCGCGCTTCATCTGGATGGCGTCGAAGGAGATCCGCGGCCAGCGCCTGGCGCCCGAGGAGTGGCGGCCGTCGACGTTCCTGGAGGAGGCGCCGACGAACGCCAAGGACGCGCTCGACGTCGTCCTGCCGCTATGGCGCCGTCACGCGCCGGATGCTGCCGTGGGACGGCCGGCTCAACCGCGGGCCGGTGGACCACTTCTTCGAGCGGGCGCGCGATTTCCGCATCTCCGCCTACCACAGCCTCGACGACATCAACCCGGTCGAGCGCGAGAAGCAATGGCGGCAATGGATCGCATCAGCACGGACCCGTGCTGATGACCGTCGAGGCCGATCGCAGCTTCGTCGCGCGGCGCCGGGCCGCTCGAGCGGTTCAGGCCGCGCCAGGAGCCGTTCCTGCACGCCTGCGCGCTCGTCGGCTACGACGCCCGCGGCTTCATCATCCGCAACTCCTGGGGCACCGGCTGGGGTGACTCCGGCGACATCGTCGCCACGTCGGACTGGCTCGACCGCGGGGTGCAGGAGACCTACGGCGTCGTCTTCTGAGCTGCCTCGAGCAGCCGCCCGGCGACCCATGGCAGCTCCAGCTCGCCCGCGAGCTCGAGCGCGCGGGCGAGCAGCGCGTAGCGCTCCGCGTCCGCGAGCCCCGCGCTGAGCTGGTCCGAGAGCACGCGCAGCTCCCACGCCGGCGCGCCCCAGCCGCGCGCCAGCGCCGCGGCGTCGCGAAAGTGCGCCCGGGCCTCGTCCGGGCGCCCGAGCGCGGCGGCGAGGTGTGCGAGCGCCCGCGCGAACGGGCCGGTCGCCGCCCAGCCGTGGTCGATCACGGCGTTGCGGTCGGCGACGGGCTCCAGCAGCGCGTGCAGGCGCTGCGGCGTCGTCGCGTCGCCCGAGGCCGGCGACGGCCTCCGCGATCAGCGCGCAGCCCTCGAGCCCGTCCGGCGTCGCGGCCAGCCAGGCGAAGCCGTCGCGAGCGATGCCGTCGATCGCCTGCCGCGCCTCGTCGGCGCGACCCAGGTCCCAGGCCGCGGCCGCGAGCATCGCGGTCCAGATCGGGAGCTCGGGGTAGCGGGCCGCGTAGGTGGCGAGCGCGCCGGCACCCGCATCCTCGGGGCGCCCGCGCAGCTGCGCGATGAACGAGCCGCTGGACGGCGTATTCCTGGTCGGCGTCCTCCGCGCCGGCGCGCGCGAGCGCCACTGCCTGCTCCGAGAGCCGCACCCCCTCGGCGAGCCGCCCGGAGAACGTCGCCCAGGTCGAGCGCAGGAGCGCGAGGCACCACTCGACGTACGGGCGGCGGCTCTCCCGCTCGACCGCCGCGAGCCCGGTCAGCTCGGCCTGCACCGCTGCCGCCCGCCCGAGCTCGAGCGCCTCGACGAAGCGCGCCATGCGCGCCCAGACGATCGCGTTGTCCTGGCTCGCGCGCGGCGCGAGCGCGAGGATCTCCGCGGCCGCCGCGGAGCGCTCGGCCGAGCGCTGCGGGCGCCAGTTGACCAGCACCGATGCGTAGAGCGCCGCGGTGAGCGCGTCGCGCGCGCCGAGCCGCCGCGCCATCGCCGTCGCCTCCTCGACGAGCGCCTCGCGCCGGGCGCCGGTCGCTGCGGGGTCCAGCCGTACGGCCAGCCGCGCCGCCACGCGGGCGCGCTCGGCGCTGTCGGTGTCCGGGAGGGCCGCGAGCGCCTGCTCGAGCAGCTCGATCGCCTCGCGGTCGAGCTCCCCGTAGCGGTGGAACTCGGCGAAGCCGAGCGCCGCGCGCGCGAGACCGCCGCGGGTCGCCGCGGCGCCGGGCGTCGGCAGCCGCCGCGGCGGTAGTGCAGGCGGCCCGTCGCGATCTCGCCGGCGGCGACGCGTCGCCGCGGCAAGGCCCTCGAGGGCGGCGGCGCGCGCGGCCGGCTCCGCCTCCGCGCCGAGCTCGTCGAGCGCCTCGAGCGCATCGGCGTAGTGGCCTGCCGCCTCGGCGTGCGCGAGCACAGCCCCGGCCTCCGCGCGCCGCCTCGATCGACAGCTCGTAGGCCGCCTGCGGATCCTCGCCCTCGCGCGCGGCCACGAGCGCGTGGTGCGCGACCTCGGCCACCGGGACCTCCGCGCCGCGCTGGGCGCCGGCGCGCAGCAGCGCCACCACGGCCGCGTGCAGCGGCCCGCGCCGCGAGGGCGGCAGCGCGTCGCGCACGGCGTCGCGCACGATCGCGTGCGCGAAGGCGAGCCGGCCCGGCGCCTCCGCCACCTCGGTGAGGAGCCGGGCGAGGCGGGCCGGCTCCAGCGCGGCGCTCGCCTCCTCGCGCGAGAGGCCGGCGATCCGCGCGACCGTCACCACGGTGAACGGGCGGCCGAGCACGGCGGCCGCGTCGAGCGCGCGGCGGCTCGCGTCGGGCATCGGCCGCAGCCGCTGCAGGACCACCTCGCGGACGCTGTCGGGCACGGCCGTCGCGGCGGCGCCCGCGCCGGCCCGCTCGGCGGCCGAGCGCGCGAGCTCGGCGACGAAGAAGGGGTTGCCGCCCGTGCGCTCGTGCAGATCGCGCACGAGCGTGTCACGCAGCCCGGCGCTCTCGGGGACGAAGCGCCGGACCTCGTCGAGGCCGAGCCCGCCGAGGCGGATGCGCTCGAACCCGCGCGCGCGGCCGAGGTCCGCCAGCACCGCGGGCAGCTGATGCCCGGGCTCCGCCTCGGACTCGCGGTAGGCGAGCACGAGCAGCATGCGCGCCGGAGCCGCGGCCCTGCTCACGTGCCGCAGCAGCTCGAGCGAGGAGCGGTCGGCCCAGTGCAGGTCGTCGAGCACGACGACGAGCCCTGCCGGCTCAGCGGCGCGCGTCAGCATCGCGGCGACGGCGTCGAACATGCGCACGCGGTCGTCGTCGCCGCTCACGGGCTCGACGCCGGAGCCGGCCTCGCCCGTCAGCCGCCGCACGTCCTCGACGGCCCCGGCGGCCAGGTTCGCGGCGTGCGGCACCAGATCGCGCAGGACGGCGACCCAGGGCGCGAACGCGCCGGCCTCCTCGATCCCGCGGCCCCAGACGGCGAGCGCGCCGCTCGCCCGCGCAGCGGCCTCGATCTCGGACGCCAGCCGCGTCTTGCCCATGCCCGGCTCGCCCGACAGCCCGACGACGCGCAGGCCACCCGCCCGGGCCTCGCGCAGCGCGTCCGCGGCCAGCTCGAGCTCGTGCTCGCGGCCGACGAGCGGCTCGCGCCGCGGGACCGTGGCCCAGCCGCCTGCGCCGCGCAGCCCGGCGAGGGCGTCGCGCACCTCGGCCGCCGAGGCCGGGCGGTCGGCCGGCGCCTTCGCGAGCAGCCGCAGCAGCAGCCGGTCCAGCCCGGGCGGCAGGCCGCCGACCAGCTCCGATGCGGGCCGCGGAGCCGCGGCGCGATGCTGGGCGATCACGGCGTCCATGGTGGCCCCCGTGAACGGCGGCCGGCCGCAGAGCAGCTCGTAGAGCGTCGCGCCCAGCGCGTAGAGGTCGGCCGGCGGGCCGGTGGCGCCTCCGGCCGCCTGCTCCGGCGCGACGTAGAACGGGGTCCCGATCGGGCCGGTCGTGACCTCCAGCGCGTCGGCGACGGCGATGCCGAAGTCGCCGAGCGCGGCGCTGCCGTCGGCCGCCAGCCAGGCGTTGTCCGGCTTGACGTCGCGATGGACGACGCCGTTGGCATGGGCGTGCTCGAGCGCGTCTGCCAGCTCCTCGCCGGCGCGCAGCACCTCCGAGACGGGGAGCCGGCGCTCGGGCGCCGCGGCGGCGCGCTCCGCGAGCGAGCCGCCGGCCATGAAGCGGGCGACGATCAGCAGCGCGCCCGCCTCCTCGACCGCGTCGTAGACGGTGACGATCCGCGGGTGGTCACCGAGCCGCGCCATCAGCCGCGCCTCGCGCCGGACACGCACGCGCGCGGCCTCGTCGTCCGCGGCGCCGCGCAGCCGCGAGAGCGCCACGGGGCGATCGAGCGTCAGGTCGTGAGCGAGCCAGACCTCCTTGGCGCCGCCGCGGCCGAGCATGCGCTGGGGCACGTAGCGGCCGGCGACCGGCTGCGCGGTCCGCGGCTCTGCGGGCACGACCGTCTGAGCCATCGCGGTGCAGGCCGGGCACCCGTTCGACCCAGCGGCCAGCGGGCGGCCGCAGGTCGGGCAACTGGTGGAAGGCTCATCAAGCACCGACGTGCCGCCGAGTCTAAAGAGTGCCAGCCCCTCTTCAGGTTCGCGGGGGGAGGCGGTTCACCCCGAAGGCGGATGGCCGCGAGACGCGATTGGCGAGAGATTGCACTCGACCGCTCCCCCCAACGCGGTCACCCCCCAGGAGGCAACTGATGCTTTTCGCTCCCCAAATGGCACAGATGCTGGCGACGGCTCCAAAACGTCGCCCGCACGCGCCCGCCGCCCCGCGCACCCCCCGCCGCGATCTCCTCCGCGGTCTGCGGTTCCCCCGCCGCAGGCGGCGCGCGGTGGCGGCAGGGCGCCTCCTGGCTCGCCCGCAGCAGCAGTCGCAGAGCCGCTGATTCAGCGAGCGGGGCGCCTAGCGCGCAGTGGCACGAGCTCGGTCGAGACGGCCTCGTAGCGCACGATCTCCGCCTTGACCGACCGCTTGACCTCTTCGAGCCGCGCGATCTCGCCGAACAGCTCCTCCGCGCGGCGCTCGAGCAGGTCCACCTTGCGCTGCATGCGCGCGAGCGCGCCCTCGAGCTCGAACACCTTCTCGACCCCGGCGAGGTTCATGCCCGCGTCCGAGGTCAGCTCCTGGATGCGCCGCAGGCGCTCGACATCAGCGTGCGAGTAGAGCCGTGTGCCCTTCGGCGAGCGCTTCGGCTCGATCAGCCCGCGCGCCTCGTACATGCGCAGCGTCTGCGGGTGCATGTCGGCCAGCTCTGCCGCGACCGAGATCATGAAGACGCCGCGATCGTCCTCGACGCGCGCGGTGACACGCCGGACGCCCATCACGCGCCCCGGCCCGCCTCGCGCAGGATCCGCTCGCGCGGGTTGCCGTTCATGACCTTCGAGAGCTCGTCGACCGCTCGGCGCTGCTCGTCGGAGAGGTCGCCCGGCACGTCGATCACGAAGCGGTAGCGCAGGTCGCCCTTCGCGCTCGAGCCGGGGACCGCGGGTCCTTCGCCGCGCAGGCGCTGGATCGTGCCGTGCTTCGTCCCCGGCGGCACGCGCAGCTTCTTCGTGCCGTCGAGCGTCGGGACCTCGACGTCGGCGCCGCCGAGCGCTTCCGCGACCGTGATCGGCACCTCGACCTCGAAGTGCTCGCCCTTGCGCTGGAAGACGGGCGACTCGCTCACCTGCGTGACGACGAACAGGTCGCCCGCGGTGCCGCCGCGCAGCCCCGCCTCGCCCTTGCCGGCAAGGCGGATGCGCGACCCGTCCTTCACGCCCGCCGGGATGTTCACGCGGTACTTCTTGAGCTCGCGCATGCGGCCCTGGCCATGACAGGTGTGGCACGGCTTCTCGATCACGGTGCCCGAGCCGCCGCAGCGCTCGCAGGGGCGGGTGATCGAGAAGAGGCCCTGTCCCTGGGACTCCACGCCACGACCCTGGCAGACCGGGCAGACGATGGGCTGCGTGCCGGGCTCTGCACCCGTGCCGCGGCAGGTCGGGCAGGCGGAGTGGGTCGCGACGGAGACCGGCACCTGCGCGCCCTTGACCGCCTGGTCGAAGGAGAGCGAGACGGTCGTCTCGAGATCGCGGCCGCGCTCGGATGCGGGCCGCGTGCGCGTGCGGCCGCCACCCGTGTTGAAGATGCCCGAGAGGATGTCGGAGAAGCCGCCGAAGTCCGCGGCGGTCGCCCCGCCGGCGGCGCCGCCGCCGAACGGGTTGGCCGTCGTGAAGATCCCACCGCGGTCGAACTTCTTGCGCTTCTCCGGGATCGGAGAGCACGTCGTAGGCCTCGGAGATCTCCTTGAAGCGCTCCTCCGCGCCCGGATCCTTGTTCGTGTCCGGGTGGTACTTGCGCGCGAGCTTGCGATACGCCTTCTTGATGTCGTCGGCCGACGCCTTCCGCTCGACGCCGAGGGTCTTGTAGGGATCGGGGGAACGGGCCATGGCTACTGCGCTACGACGACACGGGCGGGACGCAGGACCGCTCCACCGACGCGGTAGCCCTGCTGATAGACCTCGAGCACGGTGCCCGGCTCGGCATCCTCGGAGGGCTGCTGGGCCATCGCCTCGTGCTCGTTGGGATCGAACATCTCGCCCTCGGGCGAGAACGACTGGATCCCGGACTTGCGGAGAGCCGCGAACAGCTCGTCGCGCACCATCGCGAAGCCCTTGATCACCTCTTCGTCGCCCGTGGCCGCCTTGAGCGCCAGCTCGAGGTGGTCGAGCGCGGGCAGCAGCTCCCGCGCGAGCTTCGCCGCGCCGCGCTCGGCGGCACCGGCGTTCTCGCGCGCCATCCGCTTGCGGTAGTTCTCGAAGTCGGCCTGGGTGCGCTTCGCCAGCTCGAGATACCGCGCCGCGTCGTCCTCCGCCGCCGCCGCCGCTTGACCTCGCCGGCAGGCGGAGCCTCGGCGTCCGAGAACGAGGTCTCGCCGGTCCCGGCGGCATCCGGGTCGGGCGGCGACGCCGCGGAGAATTCCTCCTCCGCGGCGATGTCACGGGTCTGGTCGGGCATCACTTCTGCTCGTCGACTACCTCGGCGTCCACGACCTCCTCGTCGGAGTCCGACGAGGCGGCGGCGCCGTTCTCCGACGTGCCGTCACCCTGCTCGGCGGTCGCGGCCTGCTCGGCCTGGGCGCGCTCGTACATCTGCTCGGAGACCTTGTGGAACGCCGTCTGCAGGCGGTCGGTCTTCGCGCGGATGTCCTCGGCGTCCTCGGACTCGAGCACCCCGCGGACCTCCTTGATCGCGTCCTCGATCTCGCGCTTGGACGCCTCGTCGATCTGCTCGCCCAGGTCCTTGACCTGCCGCTCGGCCTGGTAGGCGGCGTTCTCGGCGTTGTTGCGCGCCTCGGCGAGCTCGCGCATGCGCTTGTCCTCGTCGGCGTGCGACTCGGCGTCGGACACCATCCGCTTGATCTCCTCGTCGGAGAGCCCGGAGCCCGCCTTGATCTCGATCTTCTGCTCCTTGCCGGTGCCGAGGTCCTTCGCGGACACGGAGAGGATGCCGTTGGCGTCGATGTCGAAGCCGACCTCGATCTGCGGGATGCCGCGCGGCGCCGGCGGGATGCCGGTGAGCTGGAACTTGCCCAGCGACTTGTTGTAGGTCGCCATCTCGCGCTCGCCCTGGAGCACGTGGATCTCGACGCTCGGCTGGTTGTCCTCCGCGGTCGAGAAGACCTCGCCCTTGCGCGTCGGGATCGTCGTGTTGCGCTCGATCAGCTTCGTCATCACGCCGCCCTTGGTCTCGATGCCGAGGGTGAGCGGGGTGACGTCGAGCAGCAGCACGTCCTTGACGTCGCCGGCCAGCACGCCGGCCTGGATCGCCGCGCCCACGGCCACGACCTCGTCCGGGTTGACGCCGCGGTGCGGCTCCTTGCCGGTGAGCTCCTTGACCTTCTCCACGATCGCGGGCATGCGCGTCATGCCGCCCACGAGCACGATGTGGTCGATCTCCTTGACGCCCTTGTCCTTGGCGTCGTCCATCGCCTGCCGGACGGGGCCGACGACGCGCTCGACCAGCGGCGACGCCAGCTCGTTGAGCTTGGCGCGCGTGAGGCGCACGTCGAGGTGCTTCGGGCCCGACGCGTCGGCGGTGATGAACGGCAGGTTGATCTGCGTCTCCTGCGCGGAGGAGAGCTCGATCTTGGCCTTCTCGGCCGCCTCGTAGAGGCGCTGGAGGGCCATCTTGTCGGCGGTCAGGTCGATCCCCTGATCGCGCTTGAACTCGGCCGCGAGCCAGTCGACGACCGCCTTGTCGAAGTTGTCGCCGCCGAGGTGGTTGTCACCCGCGGTCGACTTGACCTCGAACACGCCGTCGCCGATCTCCAGCACCGACACGTCGAACGTGCCGCCGCCGAGGTCGAAGACGAGGATCGTCTGGTCGGACTCCTTGTCGAGGCCGTAGGCGAGCGAGGCCGCCGTCGGCTCGTTGATGATGCGCTTGACGTCGAGCCCGGCGATCCGGCCGGCGTCCTTGGTCGCCTGGCGCTGGTCGTCGTTGAAGTACGCGGGGACGGTGATGACCGCGGAGTCGACGCTCTCGCCGAGGTAGGACTCGGCGTCGGCCTTCAGCTTCTGCAGGATCATCGCGGCGATCTCCGGCGGCGAGTGCTGCTTGCCACCGGCCTCCACGCGCGCGTCGCCGCCGGAGCCGGCGACGACCTTGTAGGGCACCATCGACTCCTCCTCGCGCACCTCGGCCTCCTTGCGGCCCATGAAGCGCTTGATCGAGAAGACGGTGTTCTCGGGATTCGTGACCGCCTGCCGCTTGGCGACGGTGCCGACGAGGCGCTCGCCGCCCTTCGAGAACGCGACGACCGACGGGGTCGTGCGCCCGCCTTCGGCGTTCTCGATCACGGTCGGCTCGCCGCCCTCGAGGACGGACATGCACGAGTTGGTCGTGCCCAGGTCGATACCGATTGTCTTGGCCATTGTGGTGAGGCTCCTTGCTACGACAAATCTCAGTCGGGGTGACGAAGATCCTAGCGCGCCCAGGGACACATCCGGCGGAGCGGGCAAACGGGGCATTCGGGCCGCTGCGCATGACAGGTCCGGCGGCCGTGGCGGAGCAGGTTGACGTGGAACTCGAGTTGCTGTCCGCGCGGCGTGAGCGCGAGCATGTCGTCGTGGAGCTCCTCGAACGGCGCCCCCGGGCGGAACAGCCCGAGCCGCGTGCCGACCCGCGAGACGTGGGTGTCGACCGGCACGTCGGGCATGCCGAAGCTGAACAGCAGCACGCACGCGGCCGTCTTGCGCCCGACGCCCGGAAGCGCGCAGAGCTCGGCGCGCGCGGCCGCCGCGTCGAGGTCCGCGAGGTGGTCGAGCGAGGGCGGGTCGCCGAGCGCGCGGAGGATCGCCTGGATGCGCGCGGACTTGACCTTGGAGATGCCGCCGGGGCGGATCGCCTCCTCGACCTCCTCGAGCGGCGCCTCGCGCACGGCAGTCCAGCTGGGGAAGCGCGCGCGCAGGCGGAGGAACGCCACGTCACGATTGCGGTCGTTCGTGGACTGGGAGAGCACCGTGAGGATCAGCTCGTCGAGCGGCTGCCGGTGCGGCGGCGCCGACGGGCGCCCGTAGACGAGTCGCAACCGGTCGCGCAGCGCGAGCACCCGCCTGCGCGAGGGCGGGCTCCAGTCGCGACGCGGGACGGGTGGCACGCGCGGCACGATACGCGGCGATGATCGAGATCCACGAGGATCTAGATCGACGGCCTGCCGGTCGTCTGGCGCGCGGCGCCGTGCGACGAGCCTCCCGTGCTGTGGATCCACGGCGTCCCGGACTCGTCGGAGCTGTGGACGCCGTTCCTCGAGCACGCCGGCGGCGTGGCGCCCGACCTTCCCGGCTTCGGCCGCAGCGCCAAGCGCGGCGACCTCGACTACTCGATCGGCGGCTACGCGGACTGGCTCGAGCGCTTCTGCGAGCTCGCCGGGATCGAGCGCCTGCGGCTCGTGATGCACGACTGGGGCGTGGTCGGGCTCGCGTTCGCCCAGCGGGCGCCCGAGCGGGTCGAGCGGATCGTCGCGATCGACACCGTGCCCCTGCTCCCCGGCTACCGCTGGCACCCGTTCGCACGCGTCTGGCGCACACCCGTCGCGGGCGAGATCGCGATGGGGCTCGCCGTCGGCCCCGTGATGCGCAGGCTGCTGCCGGCCGGCCGCGCCGAGCCCGTGCTGGCGCACTTCGATCCCGGCACCCAACGGGCGATCCTGCGGCTCTACCGCGCCAGCCCGCCGGCGACGCTGGCGGCCGCCGGCGCCGAGCTCGGCGAGGTCGACGCTCCCGCGCTCGTGCTGCACGGCGCGCGCGACCGCTACATCCCGGCCCGCTTCGCCGACGGGCTCGCCGCGGCGCTGGGTGACGGGCGCGCCGAGCACGTCGCGGACGCGGGCCACTGGCCCTGGCTCGACCGGCCGGAGCTCGTCGAGCGCGTGGCGCGCTTCCTCGCAGGCTGAGAGGGCGTCAAAGGTTTCCCTCCAAGCAGCGGGAAGAGTCGCGCGGGTGTAAGCGCGGCGACCGGAGCTCTCGCTAGGGTGCCGCGCTTCGCGACGTACTGCAGGGGCAGATCGCCGTGGGACGGCGTGCCGTCGCGATCCCCATTCACCGATGACTCGACTCGTCGTATCACTCGTCGCCGTGCTCGTTGCCGCCGTCGTCGCCGTCGGGCCTGCAGCCCCGCGCGCCCTTGCCGACGCGCGGCTCGGCCGGTCCGAGCGCAACATGGTCCGGCTCATCAACGACCTCCGCCAGCGCCACGGCCTCGCCCGGCTCGGCGTGAGCCATTCGCTCAGCCGTGCCGCCGACGGCCACTCGTACGACATGCTGCGGCGCGACTTCTTCGACCACTCCTCCAGCGACGGCACGTCGTCCTTCACCCGCATCCGCCGCTATGTGGAAGCCCGCACGGTCGGCGAGACGCTGGCGCTGGTGAACCGCCGCCGTGGCGGCGCTGCCACGGTCGTGCGGATGTGGATGGGGTCGCCGCCGCATCGCGCCGTGCTGCTCGCGCCCAGGTTCCGCAGGATCGGGCTCGCGCGCCGCTGGGGCAGGCTCGGCAGCTCGATGCAGTCGGTCGTGACGGCCGACTTCGCATCGCGCCGCTGAGCGCCGGAGTGTGGTCAACCCCCCTGTTCGCGGCCGCTGAGCAGGGGTTAGCCTTCCGTACGCATGCGTGCGCTCCCCGAACGCTTCGCCGCGCGCTTTCTCCCCCAGGGCTGGCCGGATCTGCTCCGGCAGCTCCTGCTGTTCTGCGGCGCCTACTGGCTCTACCGGATCGTGCGCGGGATGACCGATGGCAGGGTGGCCGAGGCGTTCGACCACGCGCGCGACGTGATCGGCCTCGAGCGCGCGCTGGGCCTGTTCATCGAGCCGGCCGTGAACGCCTGGGCCCAGAGCACCGACTGGGTGAGCGACGCGGCCGAGCTGGGCGTACGTCAACTCCCACTTCACGATCACCTCGATCACGCTCGCCTTCGTCTACCTGCGCCGCAACGCGAGCTACTACTTCATCCGCAACATGTTCATGGCCGCGATGGGGATCGCGCTCGTCGTCTACGCCGCCTACCCGACGGCGCCGCCGCGCTTCATGCCGGAATGGGGCTTCACGGACTCGGTCGCGCACTTCACCGGCCTGACCGCGGAGGGCTCCTCGGCCGACGCCCTCTACAACCCGTTCGCGGCGGTGCCCTCGATGCACGTCGCGTTCGCGCTGATGCTCGCCGTACCGATGGCGTCGATGACCTCGCGGCGCTGGGTCAAGGCGCTCTGGCTCGCGTACCCGCTGCTCGTCAGCTTCGTCGTCGTCGCGACCGCCAACCACTGGTGGATCGACGCCTTCCTCGGCGGGCTCACGGCCGCCGTCGCGGCCACCGCGGCGCTCGTTTTCGCGCGCTGGCGCCCTGCAGCCTGGGCATGGGTGGTGCCCGCTCCGGCGGCCACCGCGCAACAGGCCGTCTAGGATTCCCCCGCGTACATGCCCTCTCCGCCGCTTGACCGCGCGCGCCGGCCGACGGCGCGCGAATACCAGACGCTGGCGCGCAACCGGCTCGTCGACTCGCGCCTGACGCCCAACGCCATCTCGCTCACGGGCCTGGTCCTGTGCCTGATCGCGGCCTTCCTCGTGTTCGAGGAGTACTACTTCCTCGGCGGGATCGCGTTCATCCTCGGCTCGATCTGCGACACGCTCGACGGGCGCTATTCGCGCATGTCGGGCAAGGGCACGAGCTTCGGGGCCTTCCTGGACTCGACGCTGGACCGGATGGAGGAGGGCATCGTCCTCACCGCCGTCGCTTACCAGTTCTCCCAGGCGGGCAACGACGCCGCCGTCGCCGCGGTGGTCATCGCCGTGCTGGCATCGCTGATGGTGTCCTACACTCGGGCCCGCGCCGAGGCGCTCGGCGTCGAGTGCAAGGTCGGGATCGCCGACCGCGCGGTGCGCGTCGTGATCCTGTCGGTCGGCCTGGTGCTCGCGAAGGGCGCCTCGATCATCGACATAGAGCTGCTCGAGCCATCCGTCTGGGTGCTCGCCGGCCTGTCCGTGATCACCGTGGGGCAGCGGATCTTCCATGTCCGCCAGGAGCTCGCCCGCGCGGCCCTGTTGTAACGGCAGGGCCCCGGTGGGGTCTCTGAGCGGGAATCACAAAATGCGAAACCGAGGTAATGACTTGAGCACCAACGGCAAGGGGCGGTACCAGGAAGAGAAGGTGCGCGTCGCCATCATCGGCGTCGGAAACTGCGCGTCCTCCTTCGTACAGGGCGTCCACTACTACAAGGACGCCGATCCCGACGGACCGGTCCCCGGCCTCATGCACGTCGACCTCGGCGGCTACCACGTCCGCGACATCGAGTTCTCGGCCGCGTTCGACATCGACGCGGAGAAGGTCGGCAAGGACCTGTCCGAGGCGATCTTCTCCGGCGAGAACAACACGCTGAACTTCGCCGGCGAGATCCCCGACCTGGGCATCGAGGTCCAGCGCGGAATGACCCACGACGGGCTCGGCAAGTACCTCTCGCAGCGCATCACGAAGGCGTCGGGCTCGACCGTCGACATCGCGCAGGTGCTCAAGGACACGCGCACAGACGTGGTCGTCTCCTACCTGCCGGTCGGCTCCGAGCAGGCGACGAAGTGGTACGTCGAGCAGATCCTCGAGGCCGGCTGCGGGTTCGTGAACTGCATCCCCGTGTTCATCGCGCGCGAGGACTACTGGAACAACCGCTTCCTCAAGGCCGGGCTGCCGATCATCGGCGACGACATCAAGTCCCAGGTCGGGGCGACGATCGTGCACCGCACGCTGGCGCGCCTGTTCCACGAGCGCGGCGTCAAGCTCCTGCGCACGTCGCAGCTGAACGTCGGCGGCAACATGGACTTCTTCAACATGCTCGAGCGCGAGCGGCTGGAGTCCAAGAAGATCTCCAAGACCAACGCGGTGACGTCGGTGATGGGCCACGAGCTGCCCGCCGACGACGTCCACGTCGGCCCCTCGGACTACGTGCCGTGGCTGACCGACCGCAAGTGGGCGCACATCCGCGCCGAGGGCCAGGCGTTCGGCGACGTGCCGCTCCAGCTCGAGCTCAAGCTCGAGGTCTGGGACTCGCCCAACTCGGCCGGCATCGTCACCGACGCCGTGCGCTGCTGCAAGCTCGCGATGAACCACGGCATCGCCGGCCAGCTAGACGGCCCGAGCTCCTACCTGATGAAGTCGCCCTACACCCAGCGCCCGGACGACCAGGCGCGCGAGGCGACCGAGGAGTTCATCGCCAAGCACGCGCGCACGCGCGAGGCCGCCAAGCGTGCCCGCGAGGCGAAGAAGCAGACCGACCAGAAGGTCTCCGCCCAACCTTAAGAGGGGCTGGCACCGTTCAGGAAACGCCGGCGGCCCGCGATCTGCGGGCCGTCGTCGTTGCGGGGCCTAGACTTCGGCGCTCGTGGGGGAGCGCTTCGCAATCGCACAGGTCACGCCGCACCCCTGGGAGGACCAGCACGAGGTCGGCGCCTTCGTGAGGTCGCTCTCGGAGGAGCTGGCGCAGCGCGGGCACCGGATCGTCGTGCTCGCGCCCTCGCGCTCGCCGGAGCTGGTGCGCGAGTCGCGGCGGTTGATCCGCGCCGGCGATTTCTTCGAGCCCGACGGCGGCGTGCGCGTGCTCGCCGTCGGCGAGCTGCTCCCGCTCGCGCCGTCGCGGCGCGGCTTGCCGCCCGCTCCACCGCTCGACGTCACGCGCACGCTCGACGACGTCCTCAGCCGCGCCCCGCTCGACTTCGTCCACGTGCACGAGCCGTTCGCGCCGAGCGCCTCCTCGATCGCCCTGCGTCATTCGCGCGCGCTCAACGTCGGCACCTTCCACGCGCCGGCCGAGCGCGCGATCTCGACCCAGGTCGCGCGCCGCTTCGTGGAGCGCTTCTTCGGCCGGCTCGACGCCCGGACCGCGTCGTTCGACGCCACCCGCGAGCTGATGGAGCGCGCCTTCCCGGCCACCTACGAGGTCCTGCGCTCGGGCGCCGAGACGCCCCGGCGCGCCGCGGCGGGCGACGAGCTGCGGCTCGCGTTCATCGACCACGAGGACCGCCAGTCGCTGCGGTTGTTCCTGCGCGCGCTGCGGCGCCTGCCCCCCGACGTCCCGTGGCGTGCCGTCGTCTTCACCCCCGTCGGCGCGCGCACGGGTGCGCTGCGCAGTCACCTGCGCGACCGGGTCGAGGTCCTCACCGCGGAGGAGACCACCGAGGAGCAGGTGCTGGCCGGCGCCGACATCGTCGTCGCCGCATCGGTCGGCCAGGCGCCTGCCCCCGGCGTGCTCGTGCGCGCGCTCGGCGCCGGCGCGGTGCCGGTCGCCTCGCGCCTGCCCGCCTACGAGGAGGTGTTGCGTGACGGCGAGCTGGGGCTGCTGTTCGAGCCCGGGGACGTCGACACGCTGACGGCACAGCTCACGCGGCTGATGACGGACTCCGCCCTGCGCGGCCGGCTGACGGACGCGGTCGCGGCGACCGCCCCCGAGCTCGCCTGGAACCTCGTGGCCGAGCGCTTCGAGGCCCTGTATCAGGGCGTGGCGGCCCGCCGGCACCCTCCGCGCGGGAACGGCGAGGTGAGCGGGCGACTGGCGTCGCGCAAGCTGATCGACGTCGACATCCACATGCACACCGACCACTCCAACGACTGCGCCACGCCGGTCGACGTGCTGCTCGCCACCGCCCGCGAGCAGGGCCTGGGCGCGATCGCGGTGACGGACCACAACGAGGTCTCCGGCGCGCTCGACGCGCGCGCCAAGGCCGCGGAGTACGGCGTCAAGGTGATCGTGGCCGAGGAGGTCAAGACGGCGACGCAGGGCGAGGTGATCGGACTCTTCATCGAGGAGAAGATCCCCCGCGGCATGAGCCTCGAGGAGACGATCGCCGAGATCAAGCGCCAGGGCGGGCTCGTGTACGTCCCGCACCCGTTCGACCGCATGCACTCGGTGCCCGACTACGAGCACCTGCTCGCCGTGGTCGAGGACGTCGACGCGATCGAGGTGTTCAATCCGCGCATCGCGATCCCGGCCTACAACGAGGAGGCCGTCCGCTTCGCGCGCAAGTACCGGATCGTCGGCGGCGCCGGATCGGACTCCCACGTCGCGCAGGGGCTCGGCTCGGTGCGGATCCGGATGCGCGACTTCGACGGCCCGGAGGAGTTCCTCGCGTCGCTCGCCGACGCGGACATCGTCGGCCGCCCGTCGTCGCTCTACTACGCCCAGGTGCAGGCGCTGAAGTTCCTCCAGACGCGCGCCACGCCGCCGGCGGCGCGCCGTGCGGCCCGCCGCCGCCAGATCCGCAGAGCGACCTCCGGGCGCAATCGTTGATGCAGGGACAAGGGGAACAACGCGAGACGGCCAAACCCCTGACCGGAATGCCGGCAACCGACGACGAGATCCGCGAGAAGTACCTGGAGCGCGCGATCCGCGAGCTCAACCACTTCACGCGCGACCTCCAGGCGTGCACGGCATGCCCGCGCGGGAGCCTGATGCCGATCCTCGGCTCAGGGCACCCGCAGGCGGACGTGTTCCTGCTCAAGTACTCGCCGACCACGTCGGAGATCGAGGAGGGCGTCGCGTTCTACGGCCGCTCCGGGACCGCGCTGATGAAGTCGCTCCGGCGGCTCGAGATCGACCCGCTCGCGGTCTACGGCACGCTGTGCGTCAAGTGCCCCGTGCCGGACACCTCGATGGCCGCGCCCGAGTGCGTCGCGCGACTGGTCGAGGAGATCGCGATCGTGCAACCGCGGATGGTCGTGGTGATGGGGCCCGAGGCGCTGGAGACGCTCAACGAGCTCGCTCTCCCGCTCGCCCAGCCGGTCGTTCCGCGCACCGGCGAGCTGCAGCCCCTGACGCCCTCGATCGAGGCGCTCTACGTTCCGAGCATCGACGACGCGCTCGACGAGGAGTCCGCCAAGCGCGCGTTCTGGACGGCCTTCCGGAAGCTCGGCGACTGGTACGCCGACTTCCCGCCTTACTGAGGCGCTCCGCGGCCTACTTGATGAGGATCGGGGTCCCGATCGGCATCAGCTTCGCCAGCTTCCTGATGCGCGAGTTCGGAACACGGACGCAACCGTGCGACGGGCGACCGGGGATGAGCCCGGGCTGGTTCGTGCCGTGGATCCCCACGACGCCGCCGCCCGGCCAGTCGGTCAGCGATTCCGAGTAGGCCGACGTGCCGAACGCCCAGGGCCCGTACACCGGGCTGCCGCCGAGGTTCGAGAGCCGCTCGCGGATCCAGAAGCGCCCGGCCGGCGTCACCGTGCCGGCCTTGCCCACGCCGACACGCGACGTCCAGATCGTCTTGCCCTTCTTGCGCAGCTTCGCCTTGAGCTTGCCGCGGTCGATCGTCAGGTGCGTCCGGATCGTCTTGAGGTTGGAGAGCTGCTCCTCGCGGACCCAACCCGTGCGGCCGTTGGGGCGAGCCGGGACGCGGATCAGGAGCCAGGGCTCGTTGTTCTCGTCGAGTCGCGACTCCAGCACGACGTAGACCTCGGGCACGCCGTCCTCCGTGTTCCAGCGCAGCTTGCCGACCTTCTTGCTCGACTTCTCCGGCTTCGAGCGGACCGGCCCGAGCAGGTTCGTATGCGCCCAGCGCGTGATCGTCGTCTCGTTGGACAGCAGCTCGTTGCCCAGCGGCGCCTCGTTGCCGGCCGGGCGCAGGGGCGGGTCGTCCGCCGCGGCGGCCGAAGCCGGGATGGCGAGCAGGACCAGCAGCAGGAGGGGGAGGAGTCGAAGAGCCATGTCGTTGAGTCTAGGAGGGAAACACGACGGCGCCCACTAAAGAGCGCCGCCGGTTTCCATCTTTCCGTTTCTTCCGATCAGCCGGTGAAGCGCGGCTTGACGACCTGCTTGCGGCAGCGCTGGAAGCTCAGCCGCAACGTCCGGCTCTTCGTCTGCGACGCCGCCGCGAACTCCACCCGAGCCGTCACGCGATGCACGCCGAGCCCACGGCGCCGCGGGTTGATCTTGACCGTGAACCGCGAACCCTCGCCGTTCGGGGCCGTGATCCGCTTGAACCGCTTGCCGTCGACGAAGAACGTCACACGCGCGATCCGCGAACCCCGGACCGTGGCCTTGAACGGACCCCTCACACAACCGCTCGGGCCACGCAGCCGCGCCGCGCCATTGACGATCTCCGGCTGCGGCAGCACCGCCTGCTGGGTCAACTCGGTCGGGAAATCATCCGTGTCGGACACCGTCTTGCCGAGGAAGTCCTTCCCCGTCACGGTCGCCGTGTTCACAAACGCCCCAGGCGGCTGCCCCGCCGTCTGCGCCGTGCACGTGTAAGTCCACGTATCGCCCGGATCGAGCTGGCCCGGCGTCGCATCGCTGCCGGTGTTCGGGCCCGCCGGCGGCGCCTCGCAGCGCGGATCGGTCACGACGACCTCCTGAGCGGCGAACGCCACGTCACCCGGGTTCGTGACCGTCAACGTGTACGCCAGCGCCGTACCGACCGTCGCGGTCGCCGGACCCGTCTTCTCGATATCGATCGCCGGATGCAGCACCGTCACGTCGTGATCGTCAGTCGACTCCACCGTCCTGCCCAGCGGATCCTTGCCCGTCGCGGTCGCGACATTGTGAATCGGGTTCTCGTCGCCGATCTCGTGGTCGACCGGGATCTGCTTCGAGCACGTGAACATCCACTTCTCACCGACCTCGAGCAGGTCGTCCTGGTCGCCGTCGAGCTTCTCCGTCGGCCCCGTCACCGGCGCGCAACGGTCATCGCTCACGGTCACGTTGCTCAGCGGCGTGTTGCCGTTGTTGGTCACCGCGAACGTGAACGTCACCGTGTCGCCCGGATGGGCGAACTGGTTGCCCTCCTTGACCACCAGGGCACCCGGCTTGAGGATCTCCACCGAGGTCGAATCCTGATCCTCGACCTCTTCGCCGAGCTCATCCTCACCCGTGACCGTCGCCGTGTTCGGCAGCGGGTTGGGGTCCTGCGCGGTGATCACATGCGTGCACGTGTACGTCCACGTCTCGCCGTCCTCCAACGACGCATCCGCGTCACCGCCGGACTTCACCGGGCCCTCGATCGTGCCCGCATCACAACGCGGATCGCTGAACTGAACGTTCACGATCGGCGTATCGCTGTCGCCGTCCGTGACAACGAACTGATACTCCAGCGTGTCACCCACATGCGCCCTCACGCCGGCGTCGACGAACTCGCCCGTGTCGAGCACACGGACCTTCTTATCCACCGTGATGTCCGGATGGATGATCTTCGTCGGATGGGTGTCGGTGTCGCTCACCGGGTTGCCGTGGATGTCCACCGCGGTCGCGGTGACCGTGTTGATGATCGGGTTGGCCTCGCCGTCGGAGTGCTCCGCCGTCAGCGTGTAGCTGCAGGTGTAGCGCCAGACCTCCGAGCTCGTGCCGTTCTCGCCCGGGTTCTCGAGCAGATCGTCGTCGTCGGCGTTCAGCTTGACCGGCTCCGGCGAGACGTTCGGGCACCTGTCGTCGGACACCGTCACGTTCTCCAACGCGATGTTGCCCGAGTTCGAGACGTCGAACGTGTAGGTGACCAGATCGCCGTGGTGGGCCTGCTCTGGGCCTTCCTTGACGACGAGCGTGCTCGGCTTGGTGTTGTCGACCGTCAGCGTCTCCGCCTCACCCGCCTCGAGCACGATCTCGATGCAAACCGTCGTCGTGTCGTCCTCGTTATCGGTCACCTCGCCGTTGTACGGCGGGTTCTCGAGCGACGAGTGCCAACCAGCCGGCATCCCGACCTCGCAGAGCGTGTACTCGCCCGGCTTGAGGTTGCCGAAGCTCATCGGGTTGCCGTCAGCCTGGGTGTTCTTGGTGATGTCGACGTCGTCCGGGCCGCCCGTCAGGCGGAACGTCCACGTGCCCACCGCCGGACCGCCCGCCTCGGTCTTCGTCACCGTGACCGAAGCCCGCTTGGTGTTCGTGAACGTGCACGTGATCGCATCGCCCGGGTCGACCGACAGCGTCGCCGTCCGCGTCCCGAGATTCGCGTCGCCCTCCGAGCACTCCAGCGCCGTCAGATCCCAGCCGGCCTGAGCCGACTCGGTGATCGACTTCGACCCGAAGTCGGCACCCGAGACCGTGAAGACCTTCGTGTTCGACAGCGTCGCGTCCGCGTTGTCGTCGAGCGAGAAGCCCGACAGGCCCGCGCCCGTCGTCGTGTACTCGAAGTCCTGCGCATCGTTCGGAACCGCGTCCTTGACGATCGTGACCGTCGCATCCTGCTTGTTCACATAGGTGCACGTGACGTCGTCGCCGGCGGCCAGGTCGACCGTGACGGTGGCGCCGTCGACCGTGCCCTTCGAGCACGTCAGGTCGGTCAGCGACCAGCCCGCGGAGGCCTCTTCGGTCACCGACTTCTCACCCAGCTGATTGCCCTCGACCGTGAACACCTGCGTGTTCGACAGCGCCGGATCGGCGTCATCGTCAAGCGAGAAATCAGACAATCCCGCGCCCGTCGTCGTGTAATCGAAGTCCTGCGCCGCATCAGGCTGAGCGTCCTTGACGATCGTCAGCTTCGCGGCCCTCTTGTTGACGTAGGTACAGGTGATGTCATCGCCCGGATCGACTTCGAGTGTCGCCGTCGAACCGTCGACGGTGCCCTCGGAGCAGTCCAGGCTCGTGTTCGACCAGCCGGCCGCAGGCGATTCGGTGATCGTCTTCGAGCCGAAGCCCGCGCCCGACACGGTGAACACCTGCGTGTTCGACAACGTCGCGTCAGCGTCATCGTCAAGCGAGAAATCGCTCAACTGCGAGCCGGTCGTCGTGTAATCGAAGTCCTGCGCAGCGTCAGGCTGCGCGTCCTTGACGATCGTGACCGTCGCGTCCTGCTTGTTGACGTAGGTGCACGTGATCGTGTCGCCCGGATCGACTTCGAGCGTCGCCGTCGAACCGTCGACGGTGCCCTCAGAGCAGTCCAGGCTGGTGTTCGACCAGCCGGCCGCAGCGCGATTCGGTGATCGTCTTCGAGCCGAAGCCCGCGCCCGACACGGTGAACACCTGCGTGTTCGACAACGTCGCGTCGGCGTCATCGTCAAGCGAGAAATCGCTCAACTGCGAGCCGGTCGTCGTGTAGTCGAAGTCCTGCGCAGCGTCAGGCTGCGCGTCCTTGATCACCGTGACCGTCGCGTCCTGCTTGTTGACGTAGGTGCACGTGATCGTGTCGCCCGGATCGACGTCCAGCGTCGCCGTCGAACCGTCGACCGTGCCCTCGGAGCAGTCCAGGCTCGTGTTCGACCAGCCGGCCACAGCCGACTCGGTGATCGTCTTCGAACCGAAGCCCGCGCCCGAGACCGTGAACACCTGCGTGTTCGACAACGTCGCGTCAGCGTCATCGTCGAGCGAGAAATCGCGACAGCTGCGAACCGGTCGTCGTGTAATCGAAGTCCTGCGCAGCGTCAGGCTGAGCGTCCTTGACGATCGTGACCGTCGCGTCCTGCTTGTTCACATAGGTGCACGTGACGTCGTCGCCGGCGGCCAGGTCGACCGTGACGGTGGCGCCGTCGACCGTGCCCTTCGAGCACGTCAGGTCGGTCAGCGACCAGCCCGCGGAGGCCTGCTCGGTCACCGACTTCTCACCCAGCTGATTGCCCTCGAGCGTGAACACCTGCGTGTTCGACAGCGCCGGATCGGCGTCGTCGTCAAGCGAGAAGTCAGACAATCCCGCGCCGGTCGTCGTGTAGTCGAAGTCCTTCGCGCCGTCAGGCTGAGCGTCCTTGATGATCGTCAGCTTCGCGGCCTTCTTGTTGACGTAGGTACAGGTGATCGTGTCGCCGGGATCGACCTGCAGCGTGGCCGTCGAACCGTCGACGGTGCCCTCAGAGCAGTCCAGGCTGGTGTTCGCCCAGCCCGCCGCCGCGGACTCCGTAACCGTCTTCGAGCCGAACTCGCCGCCCGCAAACGTGAACGTGCGCGAGCTCGAAAGCGTCGCGTCGGCGTCGTCGTCGAGCGAGAAGTCGCTCCAGCCGCTGCCGGTCGTCGTGTAGTCGAAGTCCTGCGCAGCGTCAGGCTGCGCGTCCTTGATCACCGTGACCGTCGCGTCCTGCTTGTTGACGTAGGTGCACGTGATCGTGTCGCCCGGATCGACGTCCAGCGTCGCCGTCGAACCGTCGACGGTGCCCTCGGAGCAGTCCAGGCTCGTGTTCGACCAGCCGGCCACAGCCGATTCGGTGATCGTCTTCGAGCCGAAGCCCGCGCCCGAGACCGTGAACACCTGCGTGTTCGACAACGTCGCGTCAGCGTCATCGTCAAGCGAGAAATCCGCTCAGCTGCGAACCGGTCGTCGTGTAATCGAAGTCCTGCGCAGCGTCAGGCTGAGCGTCCTTGACGATCGTGACCGTCGCGTCCTGCTTGTTCACATAGGTGCACGTGACGTCGTCGCCGGCGGCCAGGTCGACCGTGACGGTGGCGCCGTCGACCGTGCCCTTCGAGCACGTCAGGTCGGTCAGCGACCAGCCCGCGGAGGCCTGCTCGGTCACCGACTTCTCACCCAGCTGATTGCCCTCGAGCGTGAACACCTGCGTGTTCGACAGCGCCGGATCGGCGTCGTCGTCAAGCGAGAAGTCAGACAATCCCGCGCCGGTCGTCGTGTAGTCGAAGTCCTTCGCGCCGTCAGGCTGAGCGTCCTTGATGATCGTCAGCTTCGCGGCCTTCTTGTTGACGTAGGTACAGGTGATCGTGTCGCCGGGATCGACCTGCAGCGTGGCCGTCGAACCGCCGACGGTGCCCTCAGAGCAGTCCAGGCTGGTGTTCGCCCAGCCCGCCGCCGCGGACTCCGTAACCGTCTTCGAGCCGAACTCGCCGCCCGCAAACGTGAACGTGCGCGAGCTCGAAAGCGTCGCGTCGGCGTCGTCGTCGAGCGAGAAGTCACTCCAGCCGCTGCCGGTCGTCGTGTAGTCGAAGTCCTGCGCAGCGTCAGGCTGCGCGTCCTTGATCACCGTGACCGTCGCGTCCTGCTTGTTGACGTAGGTGCACGTGATCGTGTCGCCCGGATCGACGTCCAGCGTCGCCGTCGAACCGTCGACGGTGCCCTCGGAGCAGTCCAGGCTCGTGTTCGACCAGCCGGCCACAGCCGATTCGGTGATCGTCTTCGAACCGAAGCCCGCGCCCGACACGGTGAACACCTGCGTGTTCGACAACGTCGCGTCAGCGTCATCGTCAAGCGAGAAATCCGACAGCTGCGAACCGGTCGTCGTGTAATCGAAGTCCTGCGCAGCGTCAGGCTGCGCGTCCTTGACGATCGTGACCGTCGCGTCCTGCTTGTTCACATAGGTGCACGTGATCGTGTCGCCCGGATCGACGTCCAGCGTCGCCGTCGAACCATCGACCGTGCCCTCAGAGCAGACCAGGCTCGTGTTCGACCAGCCCGCGACCGCGGACTCGGTGATCGACTTCGACCCGAACCCGGAACCGGAGACCGTGAACACCTGCGTGTTCGACAACGTCGCGTCGGCGTCGTCGTCGAGTGAGAAATCGCTCAACTGCGACCCGGTCGTCGTGTAATCGAAGTCCTGCGCAGAATCCGGCTGCGCATCCTTGATCACCGTGACCGTCGCATCCTGCTTGTTCACATAGGTGCACGTGATCGTGTCGCCCGGATCCACCTCAAGCGTCGCCGTCGAACCGTCGACCGTGCCCTCGGAGCAGACCAGGCTCGTGTTCGACCAACCGGCCACAGCCGACTCCGTGATCGTCTTCGAACCGAAGCCCGCGCCCGAGACCGTGAACACCTGCGTATCGGACAGCGTCGGATCGGCGTCGTCATCGAGCGAGAAATCCGACAGCTGCGACCCGGTCGTCGTGTAATCGAAGTCCTGCGCAGAATCCGGCTGCGCATCCTTGATCACCGTGACCGTCGCATCCTGCTTGTTCACATAGGTGCACGTGATCGAGTCGCCCGGATCGACGTCGAGCGTCGCAGTCGAACCATCGACCGTGCCCTCGGAGCACACGAGGTTCGTGTTGCTCCAACCCGCCACAGCCGGCTCGGTGACCGTCTTCGAGCCGAAGTCGCCGCCCGAGAACGTGAACGTGCGCGAGCTCGGAAGCGTCGCATCGGCGTCGTCGTCGAGCGAGAAGTCGCTCCAGCCGCTGCCGGTCGTCGTGTAGTCGAAGTCCTGCGCAGCGTCAGGCTGAGCGTCCTTGATCACCGTGACCGTCGCGTCCTGCTTGTTGACGTAGGTGCACGTGATGTCATCGCCCGGATCGACTGAGAGGGTCGCCGACGAACCGTCGACGGTGCCCTCCGAGCAGACCAGGCTCGTGTTCGACCAGCCCGCGGTAGCGGACTCGGTGATCGTCTTCTCACCGAAGCTGCCCGCAGCGAAGCTGAATGTGCGCGAGCTCGGAAGCGTCGCATCGGCGTCGTCGTCGAGCGAGAAGTCGCTCCAGCCGGTGCCGGTCGTCGTGTACGCGAAGTCCTGTGCCGCATCCGGCCGCGCGTCCTTGACGATCGTGACCGTCGCGTCCTTCGTGTTCGTGAACACGCACGTGATCGTCTCGCCCGACTGGGCGTTGAACGTCGCCGTCGAACCGTCGTCACTCGAGTCCGGGGCGATCGTGTCGCCCGAGCAGGAGATGTCGGTCAGCGTGTAGCCGGCCGGCACGTCCTCGGTCGCCGCGTAGATGCCCGGATCGACCACTTGCGAGCGGCTCTGGCCGTCCGAGAGGTTGAAGTCGCCGGCGTAATCGGTGGTGAAGCCGAACGAGTCGGCCGCGCCGTCGGGCACGGTCTGCTTCTCGACGATGACCGTGGCCTTCTTGTAGTTCGCGAAGTCCTTGCCCGTGACGTTGCGGTCCTGGGCGCTGATCGTGACGCTGTGCTCGCAGTTCGCGTCGACCTTCGACGGGAACGAGCAGAAGAAGCCCTTCAGCCCCGCCGACTGGTCGGAGTCGGGCGCCTCGCGGATCGTGTAGGTCGCGTCGTCGAGATCGGTGAAGACGTAGTTGCCGTTGGCATCGGTCAGCGTCGTCGGCTCACCGGCGTCGAGCAGGTTGTTGTTGTTGAGGTCGATGTAGAGCTTCCAGCCCTCGATCGTCGGCTCTCCGTCGGGCGGCGTGGCGCCGTCACCGTCGATGTCGTGGTACTTCGTGCCGCTGATCGTGCAGTTGCGGATCAGCAGCGGCACCGGGCCGACCAGGTCCTGCAAGGCAGCCGAGGACGACTTGGACGAACGGCCGTGCAGCGAGATCTGGCCGAACGAGAAGCACGGATTCTGGATCGTCTCCTCGAAGATCTTGCTCAGGTTGATCGCGGTCTCGCCGAACAGCTCCTCGCCGAGCGTCGCGGCCGGCGGGGTGCGCGGCAGGAAGTTCTGGATCGTCGTGTTCTGGTTGATCGCGCCCTGGACGACGGCCGAGCTGACCGCGTAGTCCACGAAGTGACCGGTCTTCGAACAGCCCAGCCCGTTGGTGAACCCGCCGGCCACGTCAGCGGCCGTCACCTCGGAGTCGGAGATCCATTGCTGGATCACGACGTCGATGTTGTCGTCGTTCTGGATCTCATAGGAGACGATCAGGTCGCCTTCGGTGCGGCACTGGATCAGGTCGTTCGACGCGTTCGTCCAGCGCCGCGTGTCCTGATTGAGCTCGAACGCGAGGAACACGTTGCCGCCGGACTCCTGACGGTCGAAGGCGAGGTAGAGGAAGGTGTCCTGAGTGGTCTCGTCGACGTAGGTCCAGGAGTTGAAGAAGTTCGCCTTGGCAGGTGTGACTCCGCCGGGATCGTTCAGCGTGTCCCAGTTGACGGGATTGTTCTCGTGCGAGCCGGTGCCGTACGTCGTGTCCTGCGCGTTCGGATCGTTGATGGTGACCAGGCCCGGCTGGCCGACCAGGCTCTGCCAGTCGCGGAGCAGGGCCGTCGCCGTCTGGTTGCCGTCGCCACCCTGGAAATCAGAACCCGGCAGGGGGGAGCTGGTAGGCGTGACCACGACCGCCTCGGCACGGGCGACGAACAGAGAAAGCACGCCCAGCGCGGTGAGCAGCGCCGCGACGACCAGGAACGAGCGAGTCCGCGCCGACCGGGACACCAGAGAATCCGAGCAAATCATGTAGTCAAAGCCTTCCCTGCCGGGTGTTTTGAACCAGCGGGCGAGGGCTCTCCGGCAGCGCTGGCGCCTTCCTAGCGCCGCGGCTGCCGATGCCTTCCCCCAGGTTTAGTGCTCGCGCAGTATCTGGCCGTGTGTACGACAGGGCAATCGAACGTCCGTCGATTGCGCTCAAGCCGGCACGACGATGTGCCGAAAAGCCACGGCTCGTCAACGACCGGCGCCCCCGCACGAGGCGAGGGCGCCGGCACCGCTCGTCCGCCAGCCTGGCTCAGCCGGTGAAGCGCGGCTTCACGACCTGCTTGCGGCAGCGCTGGAAGCTCAGCCGCAGCGTCCGGCTCTTCGTCTGCGACGCGGCGGCGAACTCCACCCGAGCCGTCACGCGATGGACGCCGAAGCCACGGCCGCGCGGGTTGATCTTGACCGTGAACCGCGAACCCTCACCGTTCGGGGCCGTGATCCGCTTGAACCGCTTGCCGTCGACGAAGAACGTCACACGCGCGATCCGCGAACCCCGGACCGTGGCCTTGAACGGACCCCTCACACAACCGCTCGGGCCGCGCAGCCGGGCCGCGCCGTTGACGATCTCGGGTTGCGGCAGCACCGCCTGCTGGTTCAGCACCGTCGGCAGGTCGTCCGTGTCGGTCACCTCACGGCCGTTGCGATCCTTGCCCTTCACGTTGGCGACGTTCAGGAACGACGTCTGGCCGGCGGCGGTCGCGTGCGAGCAGGTGTACGTCCAGTTGTCGCCCGGATCGAGGAAGCCCGGCGTCGCATCGCCGTTCGTGCTCGCGAGGGTCGGCTGGTCGTCACAGCCCGGATCGGTCACCACGACCTGGTCGGACGCGAACTCGATGTCGCCCGGGTTGGTCACGGCCAGCGAGTAGCTGAGCACGTCGCCGGCGGTCGCCGTCGCGGGCCCGGACTTCTCGATGTCGATCGCCGGATGGAAGAGGTCCACCGACGAGCTGTCCTCGTCCTCGACCGTACCCTTAGGGTTCTCGGTTCCGGGAACATGCCCCGTCACCTTCGCCGTGTTGGGCAGCGGATCCGGATCGGCCGCAGTGATCACGTGCGTGCAGCGGTAGACCCAGGTCTCGCCCGGCTCGAGCAACACGTCGCCATCGTCGCCCGCCGGACCGGTGAGGGTGCCCGCGTCACAGCGCGGATCCGCGAACGTCACCGCCAGGCCGACATCGCCCGGAGGCGGCGAGGTGACCGTGAACTGATACTCGAGGGTATCGCCCACGTAGGCCTCCAGCCCGCTGTCGACGTAGCCGCCCACTCCCGCGATCCGGACCTTCTTGTCGATGTCGATCGTCGGGTGCACGATATCCGTCGTGTGCGTGTCGGTGTCCGTGACGGGGGTGTCCTCCTCGTCCTTGCCGGTCGCCGTGACCGTGTTGACGATCGGGTCCTCCTCGTCGCCGGAGTGCTCCTCGTCGATCGTCGTCGTGCAGGTGTAGACCCACGACTCCGACCTGGTGGCATCCGGCGTGCCCACGTTCTCGAGCACGTCATCGGCGTCGGAGTTGTTCTTCTGCTGCAGCTCGACCGGCGCGCAGCGGTCGTCCGTGACGACGACGTCATGCAGCGGCGAGTTGCCGGCGTTGGTGACCGTGAACGTGTAGGTGATCTGGTCGCCGTGGAACACGGTGGCCGGACCCTCCTTGACCACGAGCACCGCGCTCTTGATCTGCTCGTTGACGTACGTGCAGGTCACGGTCTCGCCGGCCGACACGACGATGTCGGCGATGCCGGTCGCGGCGCTACCGTCTGAGTCGTCATCGTCGCACTCGACGCTGCCGATGCGGAATCCCGCCCGGGCGGCCTCGGTGACGGTGTAGGAGGGATCCTCCGAGCCGTCGTTCGGGAGCACGTGCGCGATCGTCTCCGTCTCGCCGTCGGCGAGCTGGAAGTCGGTCGCGGCCGGAGCCGAGTTGTCCGACAGGCCGTCGTTCGGCGAGTAGTCGAACTCGGCGTCGGTCGGTGCGCCGGCCCACACGACCTCCTTGGTGATCTTCACCGTGGCGAGCCGCGTGTTGGTGAACGTGCAGGTGATGTCGGAGCCGTCGGTCACGTGCACGTCGTCCAGCGACGTGCCGGGCACGTTCGCCTGGTCGTTCGTGCACTCGACCTTCGAGTCGTAGTCATCCAGGCTCGTGCCCGTGCCCGCCGCCTCGGCGACGTCGTAGTCGCCGATCGGCAGCACGCGTGACGCCGAAGCGCCGTCGCCGCCGTCGTTCACGACCTCCTCGGCGCCGATGCTCAGGTCGAACAGGCCGGCGTCGTCGGCCGGGATCAGGTGCTTCTCGACCGTCAGCTTCCCGGTCTTGCGCGTGTTCGTGAACACGCACGTGATGTCGGAGCCTTCGGTCACGTGGACGTCGTCGAGCGACGTGCCCGGATCGTTGGCCTGGTCGTTCGTGCACTCGACCTTGGACTTGTAGTCGCCCAGGCTCGTGCCGGTGCCGCCCAGCTCGGAGACGTCGTAGTCGCCGACCGGCAACACCTTCGACGCCGAAGCGCCGTCGCCGCCATCGGTGACCACCGTCTCGTCGCCGATCTTGAGGTCGAACAGGCCGTCCTCGTCCGGCAGCGCCGAGATCAGATCCTTCTCGACCGTCAGCTTCCCGGTCTTGCGCGTGTTCGTGAACACGCACGTGATGTCGGAGCCTTCGGTCACGTGGACGTCGTCGAGCGACGTGCCCGGATCGTTGGCCTGCTGATTGGTGCAGACGACCTTGGAGTTGTAATCGCCCAGGCTCGTCCCGGTACCGGCCAGTTCGGAGACGTCGTAGTCCCCGGTCGGCAACACCTTCGACGCCGAAGCGCCGTCGCCGCCATCGGTGACCACCGTCTCGTCGCCGATCTTGAGGTCGAACAGGCCGTCCTCGTCCGGCAGCGCCGAGATCAGATCCTTCTCGACCGTCAGCTTCCCGGTCTTGCGCGTGTTCGTGAACACGCACGTGATGTCGGAGCCTTCGGTCACGTGGACGTCGTCGAGCGACGTGCCCGGATCGTTGGCCTGCTGGTTGGTGCAGACGACCTTGGAGTTGTAATCGCCCAGGCTCGTCCCGGTACCGGCCAGCTCGGAGACGTCGTAGTCCCCGGTCGGCAGGACGCGGAAGCCGCTCGCTCCGTCGCCGCCGTCGTCGACCACGGTCTCGTCGCCGATCTTGAGATCGAACTTGCCGGGATCATCAGACGGGATCAGGTCCTTCTCGA
This sequence comes from uncultured Solirubrobacteraceae bacterium, assembly GCA_963839615.1. Classification (GTDB taxonomy): domain Bacteria; phylum Actinomycetota; class Thermoleophilia; order Solirubrobacterales; family Solirubrobacteraceae; genus DASQMT01. The sequence continues at coordinate 342,730 of CAWIVY010000011.1, read as the reverse complement.
CCGTCAGCTTGCCGGTCTTGCGCGTGTTCGTGAACACGCACTTGATCGACTCGTCGGACTGCACGTTGAAGGTGCCGGTGTGCGCGTCCGTATCGCCCTCGGAGTCATCGTCGCCCGAGCACGTCACATCGGTCAGGTTGAAGTCGGGGTGCAGGGTTTCCTCGGCGACATATGTCCCCGGATCGACGAGGAAGTCCTCGGACTCGCCGTCAGACAGATCGAAATCGGCCTGCCCGTCCAGCGTGAAGTCGAACGAGCCGGCCGCGCCGTCGGGCACGGTCTGCTTCTCGACCGTGATCGTCGACTTCTTGTAGTTGGCGAAGTCCTTGCCCGCGACGTTGCGATTGTCCGCGTCGATCGTGACGCTGTGCTCGCAGTTCGCGTCGACCTTCGACGGGAACGAGCAGAAGAAGCCCTTCAGGCCGGCTGCCTGATCGGCGTCCGGCGCCTCACGGATCGTGAAGGTGCCGTCGTCGAGATCGGTGAAGGTGTAATTGCCGTCCGCGTCGGTCAACGTCGTCGGCTCACCGGCGTCCAGCAGGTTGTTGTCGTTGACGTCGATGTAGAGCTTCCAGCCCTCGATCGTCGGCTCCCCGTCGGGCGGCGTCGCGCCGTCGCCGTCGAGGTCGTAGTACTTCGTGCCGCTCGCCGTGCAGTTGCGCACCAGCAGCGGCACCGGCCCGACCAGGTCCTGCATCGACGCCGAGTCGGACTCGGAGGAACGGCCATGCAGCGAGATCTGCCCGAACGAGAAGCACGGATTGTCGACGACCTCCTCGAAGATCGCCGTCAGGTTCAGTGCCGCCTCGCCGAAGAGCTCCTCGCCGAGCGTTGCGGCCGGCGGCGTGCGCGGCAGGTAGTTCGTGATGCTCGAGCCGCGGTTGATCGCGCCCTGAACCTGGTCCGCGGTCAGCTCGAACTCCTCGAAGTGACCGGTCTTGGAGCAGCCCTCGCCGTTGGTGAAGCCGGCGGACGCTTCCGCCGCGCTCACCTCGGAGTCCGAGATCCACTGCTGGATCACGACGTCGATGTTGTCGTCGTTCTGGATCTCGTAGGAGACGATCAGGTCGCCTTCGGTGCGGCACTGGATCAGGTCGTTCGACGCGTTGTTCCAGAGCCGGGTGTCCTGGTTGAGCTCGAACGCGAGGAACACGTTGCCACCCGACTCCTGACGGTCGAAGGCGAGGTAGAGGAAGGTGTCCTCCTGCTCGTCCACGTAGGTCCAGGAGTTGAAGAAGTTCGCCTTGGCAGGTGTGACGCCGCCGGGATCGTTCAGGGTGTCCCAGTCGACGGGACGGTTCTCGTGCGAACCGGTGCCGTACGTCGAGTCCTGCGCGTTCGGGTCACCGGTGGACACCAGACCTGGTTGGCCTACGAGGCTCTGCCAGTCGCGGAGGAGCGCCGTCGCGTCCTGATCGCCGTCGCCGCCCTGGAAGTCGGATCCTGGCAGCGGGGCGTTCGTAGGTGCCAGCGGAACGGCCTGCGCCGCGCCCGCCAGCACACCGCAGAGCAGCAGCGCGAGCAATCCTGTGAGCACCCCGCGACTGCGCGACGTACGAGTGAAGAGCGTGGACCCATCCATGTCCTGCCTCCCTGCAAAGCTGAAGTTTTCCCCTTCCGACAGGCAAATATCTCGACAGACGTACGATCAAGTCAAGTCGTCCATCCGTCGAGATGGTCAGGTTTCGCTCATGTTCCAACCGGAGCTAGACTCGGGCGATGGACCTCGAGGAACGCACGCTCGAGACCGTCGGGGAGCACTGCGAGGAGTGCGGCGCGAAGCTGACGGAGGCCGAGCTGATGCAGGCGATGGAGTCCGGCGGGCCGGCGCTCTGCTCGGTCCACGCGGCGGAGGCGACGCCGCTGGATCCAGAGACGCTGGACGAGCCCGGCGCAGCCTAGGCTGCGCCGGGCCCTCCCTTCCGATCAGCCGGTGAAGCGCGGCTTGACGACCTGGCGCGCGCAGCGCTGGTAGCTGAGCCGCAGCGTCCGCGCCTGCGTCCCCGACGCCGTCTCGAACACGACGCGCGCGGTGATCCGGTGCACACCGCGGCGCCGCGAGGGCTTCACGCTGACCTTGAAGGTCCGCTGGCCCGGCTTGGCCGTGATCGCCTTGATCCGCTTGCCGTCCCGGAAGAACGTCACCCGGGCGATCCGCGAACCGCGGACCGTCGCGTTGAACCGCTTGCGCACACACCCACTCGGACCGGTCAGCCGCGAGGTGCCCGGGATGACCTGCTCGGGCAGCACGGCCTGGGCCTCCAGGACCGTCGTGAAGTCATCCGTGTCGGTCACCGTCTTGCCGAGGAAGTCCCTCGCGGTCACGTTGGCGGTGTTCACGAACGGCCCCGCGGGCTGCCCCGCCGTCTGGGCGGTGCACGTGTAAGTCCACGTATCGCCCGGATCGAGCTGGCCCGGCGTCGCATCGCTGCCGGTGTTCGGGCCCGCCGGCGGCGCCTCGCAGCGCGGATCGGTCACGACGACCTCCTGAGCGGCGAACGCCACGTCACCCGGGTTCGTGACCGTCAACGTGTACGCCAGCGCCGTACCGACCGTCGCGGTCGCCGGACCCGTCTTCTCGATATCGATCGCCGGATGCAGCACCGTCACGTCGTGATCGTCGGTCGACTCCACCGTCCTGCCCAGCGGATCCTTGCCCGTCGCGGTCGCGACATTGTGAATCGGGTTCTCGTCGCCGATCTCGTGGTCGACCGGGATCTGCTTCGAGCACGTGAACATCCACTTCTCACCGACCTCGAGCAGGTCGTCCTGGTCGCCGTCGAGCTTCTCCGTCGGCCCCGTCACCGGCGCGCAACGGTCATCGCTCACGGTCACGTTGCTCAGCGGCGTGTTGCCGTTGTTGGTCACCGCGAACGTGAACGTCACCGTGTCGCCCGGATAGGCGAACTGGTTGCCCTCCTTGACCACCAGGGCACCCGGCTTGAGGATCTCCACCGAGGTCGAATCCTGATCCTCGACCTCTTCGCCGAGCTCATCCTCACCCGTGACCGTCGCCGTGTTCGGCAGCGGGTTGGGGTCCTGCGCGGTGATCACATGCGTGCACGTGTACGTCCACGTCTCGCCGTCCTCCAACGACGCATCCGCGTCACCGCCGGACTTCACCGGGCCCTCGATCGTGCCCGCATCACAACGCGGATCGCTGAACTGAACGTTCACGATCGGCGTATCGCTGTCGCCGTCCGTGACAACGAACTGATACTCCAGCGTGTCACCCACATGCGCCCTCACGCCGGCGTCGACGAACTCGCCCGTGTCGAGCACACGGACCTTCTTATCCACCGTGATGTCCGGATGCAGGACATCGACCTCGGCCGAGCTCTCGTCCGTGTCGGAGTTGCCCTGCTCGTCTGTGCCCGTAACCCTCGCCGTGTTCGGCAGCGGATCGGGGTCCTGGGCCGTGACGACATGCGTGCAGCGGTAGACCCAGTTCTCGCCCACGTCGAGCATCTGATCGCCGTCGGTGTCACCCGTCGGGCCGGTGGGCGGAGTGTCACAGCGATCCGGCGTCAGCTCCTCGAGCACGACGCTCAGCTCGCCGACGCCCGTATTGGTCACGACAAAGCGGTACTCGACCGAGTCGCCGACATGCGCCGTCGCCTGCGTGGCGAAGCTGCCGTCCGGCGTGCGGCGCACCGTCTTGTCGAGGTTGATGCCGGGTCGCACGTTATCGACGTCGAACGAAGCGCTCTCACCGGGCGAGATGTCGATCTCGATACACACCCTGGCGGTGTTCGCCGCGTCGTCCTCGGTCCGCGTCCCATTGTGCGGAGGCCGCTCGAGGGACGAATGCCACTCGATCGGCATGTCGACCTCGCAGAGCGTGTACGTGTCCGGCCTGAGGTTGTCGAACAGGATCGGGTTGCCGCCAGCCGTCGAGCTCGTGATCGGCGCGATGCCGTCGCCGCTCAACTCAAACACCCAATCACGCTGGAGATCGCTCGACCCGCCCTCGGTCTTCTCGACCGACGCCGAGCCGCGCTCGGTGTTCGTGAACGTGCACGTGATCGCATCGCCCGGGTCGACCGACAGCGTCGCCGTCCGCGTCCCGAGATTCGCGTCGCCCTCCGAGCACTCCAGCGCCGTCAGATCCCAGCCGGCCTGAGCCGACTCGGTGATCGACTTCGACCCGAAGTCGGCACCCGAGACCGTGAAGACCTTCGTGTTCGACAGCGTCGCGTCCGCGTTGTCGTCGAGCGAGAAGCCCGACAGGCCCGCGCCCGTCGTCGTGTACTCGAAGTCCTGCGCATCGTTCGGAACCGCGTCCTTGACGATCGTGACCGTCGCATCCTGCTTGTTCACATAGGTGCACGTGACGTCGTCGCCCGGATTGAGCTGCAGCGTCGCCGTAGAGCCATTGACCGTTCCCTCCGAGCAGACCACGCTCGTGTTCGACCAGCCCGCGACCGCCGACTCGGTGATCGACTTCGAACCGAAGCCGCCAGCCGAGAACGTGAACGTCCGCGAGCTCGGAAGCGTCGGATCGGCGTCATCGTCAAGCGAGAAATCGCTCAGCTGCGAACCCGTCGTCGTGAAATCGAAGTCCTGCGCAGCGTCGGGCTGCGCGTCCTTGATCACCGTGACCGTCGCGTCCTGCTTGTTCACGTACGTGCACGTGATCTCATCGCCCGGATCGACCTGCAGCGTCGCCGTCGAACCGTCGACCGTGCCCTCCGAACACACCAGGCTCGTGTTCGACCAGCCGGCCACAGCCGACTCGGTGATCGTCTTCGAACCGAATTCGCCACCGACGATGACGAACGTCTGCTCGTTCTGAAGCGTCGGGTCGGCGTTGTCGTCGAGCGAGAAATCGCTCAGTCCGGCGCCGGTAGTGGTGTAGTCGAAGTCCTGCGCCGCGTTCGGCTGCGCGTCCTTGACGATCGTAACCGTGGCAGCCTTCTTGTTCACGAAGGTGCACGTGATGTCCTCGCCCGGCTCGACATCGAGCTGAGCAGTCTTGCCTGCCTTGACGAAGTCATCGTCGTCGCACGCCAGGTCGGTGAGCGCCCAGCCGGCGGCGTCACCCTCCGTGATCGCCTTGGACCCGAAGCCGCCGCCCGAGAACGTGAACGTCCGCGAGCTCGGAAGCGTCGGATCGGCGTCATCGTCAAGCGAGAAATCGCTCAGCTGCGAACCGGTCGTCGTGAAATCGAAGTCCTGCGCAGCGTCGGGCTGCGCGTCCTTGATCACCGTGACCGTCGCGTCCTGCTTGTTCACGTACGTGCACGTGATCTCATCGCCCGGATCGACCTGCAGCGTCGCCGTCGAACCGTCGACCGTGCCCTCCGAACACACCAGGCTCGTGTTCGACCAGCCGGAAACAGCCGACTCGGTGATCGTCTTCGAACCGGCGTCGTCGCCCGAGAACGTGAACGTCCGCGAGCTCGGAAGCGTCGCGTCAGCATCGTCGTCAAGCAGGAAATCACTCCAACCCGCGCCCGTCACCGTGTAATCGAAGTCCTGCGCAGCATCCGGCTGCGCATCCTTGATCACCGTCACGGTCGCGTCCTTCAGGCAGGTGATGCTGCCGCCGTCAGAGACCGGCGGGCCGTTGGAGGCGTCCGCGGTGGCGATCGGGTTGTCATAGACCGCGCAGGCCTCGTTGGACGTGCCGGTCTTGACCTTGATCGTGCGCGTCTGGTTCTTGGCCAGATCGCCCATATCGGCGCAGGTGAGGAGATTCGCGGCGTCGATCGAGCATGTGCCCTGCGAGGGCTGCTGCGACACGACCCAGCCACCGACGCCCGGCGCCGGGAGCTGGTCGCTGAGCGTCACGTTCTTGGCGACGCCGTCACCGCTGTTGCCGATCACGATCGTGAACTCGGCGTCCTCGCCGGCGTTGATCGTCCCATCGTCCGGCGTCTTGACGATCGTCAGGTTCGGCCTGAGACAGGTGATCACGTTGCCATTGTCGTCTACGGTCCCCTCGGTGCTCGAGGCGACGCTCGCGTCGTTGTTGTAGGTCGTGCATTGCGCGAAGCTGGTCGCGGTCTTGATCTTGACCGTCCGCGAGGCGCCGGCGGCGAGGTCGCCGAAGTCGCACGTCAGCACGCCGGCGGCGATCGAGCAGCCGCCCGGGTCCTCGCTGATCGTCCAGTTGCCCTCTGCGGGGAGCGTGTCTGTCAGCACGACGTCTCGCGCCGTGCCGCTGCCCGTGTTGGTCACGACGATCGAGAACTCCGCGTCCTCGCCGGCGTTGATCGTCTGGTTGTCCGGAGTCTTGGAGATCGTCAGGTGCGGCAGCTTGCGCGAGTTGGTGAACGTGCAGTAGAGCGCCGAGCCGCGCTGGACGGCGAGCCTCACCCCCATCTCCGTGTTGGCTACGGGAGCCACCGGAGCGCCGTCGTAGCTGTCGCTGCTGCACGTGACGCTGTCGAGGTTGAACTCGTCCAGCGGCTGACCCGTGCTGTCCTCGGTGACCGTGACCTCGCGGCCTCCCACGGGCAGTTGGGTGAGGATCACACCGGTCTCGATCGTGCCCGGCGACGTCGCGTGCGTGCGCGGGTTGCCGTCGAGGTAGCTGATCATGCCGCCATTGGTCGTGGCCGAGTAGCCCCAATCGGCCTGGTCGGCCGGGTTTCCGGCCAGGTGCTTGCGCACGAAGATGCGCGCGCCGCAGGTCCGCGCCGCCAGCTCCCGCAGCTTCGCGGTGAGCTCGTCCACGGTCGGCGTCTCGTAGTCCTCCCCGAGAATGGGCCCGGAGACGGCCTTGAGGTTGTTCGGCGTCACGCCGCTGCCGACGCCGAGCGCGTACATCTTCAACTTCGAGGCGGCGAGCGCGCGCGCCTCCTGGTTCTTGACCAGGTTCGCCGACGCCATCCCGGCCGTGAGGTCGATCAGGTCGACGTTCACGCCCGTGTCCGATCCGTCGGTGCTGCGCGCCGTCGGGTTGCCGTCGGTGATGAACACCACGACGTCCGCGTTCGTCGTCTGGCCCGTCGCCCCGTTGTTGACGAAGCCCTTGGCCTCCGACGACTTCTGGAGCGCGCGGTCCCAGTTCGTGCCGCCTGTGGGTGCCGTGTAGACGCTGTCGATCGTGCTGTTGAGCGTCGTCGCGTTGCCCGCGACCGACAGATCCAGCGGCGAGTGCGTGAACGAGGCGCTGCCCGAGCCGTCCTGATACGAGTTCACGCCGTTGTCACCGGCGCTGAAGCTGAGGATCCCGATCTGCGTCGGTGTGCCGTCGAGCGCGTTGACGAACGCCCTCGCCGCATCGCGATAGGTCTCCTTGAACGGGTCGATCGAGCCCGACCGGTCGAGCACCAGCAGGATGTTGATCCCGCAACTGTTCGGGAACGTCTCGTTGTCACGCACGTTGATGAACGGGGAGCCCGTGCTGCCACCCGACGTCGCGTTCCAGTTGTCGGTGTCGCTGCTCGGGTTGCGGTTCGGATAGGCCTCGGTGACCTCGCCCGCCTCGACGATCACCTTGGCGACGTACGGCTCGGCGTCGCTCGGAACGCTCGAGTTCGGATCGTAGGAGAGGCTCCGCACCGGCCCGAAGTTGTCGAACCCGGTCGGCACCGTCCGCTCGCGGACGTAGTAGGTGCCGGCCGGGACGCTGACCGAGGCCGTGCCGTCCGCGCCCGTCAGCCCCGGGAACGCAGTCCAGCCGCCCGACGCGGGGTCGGTCGCGTCGGCCTCGCTCGTCGTGTACTCAAATCCGGCGCCCGCGACCGGGGAGGCATACGTCCGGTTGCTGGTATCGCCGACGACACGATCGCCGCCCTTGATCGCCCTGATCGTGCCGTTGCCCACTTGCGCGCTTGCGCTGGAGGCTCCAAGGAACGCCAGGATGACGACAATCGCCAGCGTGGATCGAACGATGCGGACCGGGACCGGTCGGGCGTACATACGGGTTCAAGCCTCCGAGTGAAGCGGACATGGATGCTTGCCGGCTGTTGCCTTCCCGCACGCAGCTTGAGCAGCGGTGCCATTATCTGGCCGATCGTCCTAGAGGGCAATCGAACACTTGTCGGGTGGACGAGCCCGGCGCAGCCTAGGCCGCGCCGGGCCCTCCCCTGAGATCAGCCGGTGAAGCGCGGCTTGACGACCTGCTTGCGGCAGCGCTGGAAGCTCAGCCGCAATGTCCGGCTCTTCGTCTGCGACGCCGCCGCGAACTCCACCCGAGCCGTCACGCGATGCACGCCGAGCCCACGGCGCCGCGGGTTGATCTTGACCGTGAACCGCGAACCCTCGCCGTTCGGGGCCGTGATCCGCTTGAACCGCTTACCGTCGACGAAGAACGTCACACGCGCGATCCGCGAACCCCGGACCGTGGCCTTGAACGGACCCCTCACACAACCGCTCGGGCCACGCAGCCGCGCCGCGCCATTGACGATCTCCGGCTGCGGCAGCACCGCCTGCTGGGTCAACTCGGTCGGGAAATCATCCGTGTCGGACACCGTCTTGCCGAGGAAGTCCTTCCCCGTCACGGTCGCCGTGTTCACAAACGCCCCAGGCGGCTGCCCCGCCGTCTGCGCCGTGCACGTGTAAGTCCACGTATCGCCCGGATCGAGCTGGCCCGGCGTCGCATCGCTGCCGGTGTTCGGGCCCGCCGGCGGCGCCTCGCAGCGCGGATCGGTCACGACGACCTCCTGAGCGGCGAACGCCACGTCACCCGGGTTCGTGACCGTCAACGTGTACGCCAGCGCCGTACCGACCGTCGCGGTCGCCGGACCCGTCTTCTCGATATCGATCGCCGGATGGATGATCAGCGTCGAGTGGGTGTCGGTGTCGTTCACCGGGTTGCCGTGGATGTCCTGGGCGGTCGCGGTGACCGTGTTGATGATCGGGTTGGCCTCGCCATCGGAGTGATCCGCCGTCAGCGTGTAGCTGCAGGTGTAGCGCCAGACCTCCGAGCTCGTGCCGTTCTCGCCCGGGTTCTCGAGCAGATCGTCGTCGTCGGCGTTCAGCTTGACCGGCTCCGGCGAGACGTTCGGGCACCTGTCGTCGGACACCGTCACGTTCTCCAACGCGATGTTGCCCGAGTTCGAGACGTCGAACGTGTAGGTGACCAGATCGCCGTGGTGGGCCGCCTGTGCGCCCTCCTTGACGACCAGGGTGCTCGGAGCCGTGTTGTCGACCGTGAACGACTCGTTCTCCCCGGCGGCGATGTCGACCGCGATGCACACGCGCGCGGTGCCACCGGCCTCGGTTCGCGTGCCGTTGAACGGAGGCTCCTCGAGCGAGGAGTGCCATGCGAGCGGGATTCCCACCTCGCACAGGGTGTATCCGCCTGGTTCGAGGTTCCCGAACTCGACGGGGTTGCCGTCGGCCGTCGTCCTCGTGATCGGCTCGATCCCGTTCCCGCTCAGCTCGAACGACCAGGCCCTCGTGAGGGTCCCGGAGCCGCCCTCGGTCTTGGTCACGGACACCGATCCGCGCCGGGTGTTCGTGAACGTGCACGTGATCGCGTCGCCCGGGTCCACGGTCAACGTCGCCGTCCGTGTCCCGAGGTTCTCGACGCCCTCCGAGCACTCCAGTGCCGTCAGGTCCCAGCCGGCGGCTGCCAGCTCGGTGACCGTCTTGGTGCCGGTGGCGCTGGCATGCATCGTGAAGACCCGCTGTGCCGGGAACTGGGCCTTGATCGCGGGTGACTCGAGCGGGCCGTCGTTGTCGAGCCTGAAGTTCGCCCCGGACCCCAGCGTCGTCCGGTATTCGAAGTTCGACCCGTCCTTCGGCACGGCGTTCTTGATCACCGTGACCGTCGCGTCGGGGCGGCACGTGATCTTCCCGTCGTCCGAGACGGGTGGGTGGTTCGAAGCGCGCGCGGTCGCCGCCGGGTTGTCGTAGACGGCACATGCCGCATTCGACGTGCCCGTCTTGACCTTCAGCGTCCTGGACTGCCCCTTGGCGAGGTTGCCCAGACCGGAGCAGGTGAGGAGGTTCGAGGCGTCGATCGAGCACGTGCCCTGCGAGGGCTGCTGCGACACGACCCAGCCACCGACGCCCGGCGCCGGGAGCTGGTCGCTGAGCGTCACGTTCTTGGCGACGCCGTCACCGCTGTTGCCGATCACGATCGTGAACTCGGCGTCCTGGCCGGCGTCGATCACGAGGTCGTCCGGCGTCTTCGTGACCGTCAAGTGCGGCCTGAGACAGGTGATCACGTTGCCGTTGTCGGACACGGTCCCCTCGGTGCTCGACGCGACGTCCGCGTCGTTGGTGTATATCGCGCACTGCGTGAAGCTGGTCCGGGCCTTGACCTTCACGGTCCGGGATGCGCCGGCGGCGAGGTCGCCGAAGTCGCACGTCAGCACGCCGGCGGCGATCGAGCAGCCGCCCGGGTCCTCGCTGATCGTCCAGGTGCCCTGCGTCGGCAGGGTGTCCGACAGCACGACGTCTCGCGCCGTGCCGCTGCCCGTGTTGGTCACGACGATCGAGAACTCCGCGTCCTCGCCCGCATTGATCGTCCCGTCGTTAGGCGTCTTGGAGATCGTCAGGTGCGGCGTCTTCGGCGAGTTGGTGAACGTGCAGTAGAGCGCCGAGCCGCGCTGGACGGCGAGCCTCACCCCCATCTCCGTGTTGGCTACGGGAGCCACCGGAGCGCCGTCGTAGCTGTCGCTGCTGCACGTGACGCTGTCGAGGTTGAACTCGTCCAGCGGCTGACCCGTGCTGTCCTCGGTGACCGTGACCTCGCGGCCTCCCACGGGCAGTTGGGTGAGGATCACACCGGTCTCGATCGTGCCCGGCGACGTCGCGTGCGTGCGCGGGTTGCCGTCGAGGTAGCTGATCATGCCGCCATTGGTCGTGGCCGAGTAGCCCCAATCGGCCTGGTCGGCCGGGTTTCCGGCCAGGTGCTTGCGCACGAAGATGCGCGCGCCGCAGGTCCGCGCCGCCAGCTCCCGCAGCTTCGCGGTGAGCTCGTCCACGGTCGGCGTCTCGTAGTCCTCCCCGAGAATGGGCCCGGAGACGGCCTTGAGGTTGTTCGGCGTCACGCCGCTGCCGACGCCGAGCGCGTACATCTTCAACTTCGAGGCGGCGAGCGCGCGCGCCTCCTGGTTCTTGACCAGGTTCGCCGACGCCATCCCGGCCGTGAGGTCGATCAGGTCGACGTTCACGCCCGTGTCCGATCCGTCGGTGCTGCGCGCCGTCGGGTTGCCGTCGGTGATGAACACCACGACGTCCGCGTTCGTCGTCTGGCCCGTCGCCCCGTTGTTGACGAAGCCCTTGGCCTCCGACGACTTCTGGAGCGCGCGGTCCCAGTTCGTGCCGCCTGTGGGTGCCGTGTAGACGCTGTCGATCGTGCTGTTGAGCGTCGTCGCGTTGCCCGCGACCGACAGATCCAGCGGCGAGTGCGTGAACGAGGCGCTGCCCGAGCCGTCCTGATACGAGTTCACGCCGTTGTCACCGGCGCTGAAGCTGAGGATCCCGATCTGCGTCGGTGTGCCGTCGAGCGCGTTGACGAACGCCCTCGCCGCATCGCGATAGGTCTCCTTGAACGGGTCGATCGAGCCCGACCGGTCGAGCACCAGCAGGATGTTGATCCCGCAACTGTTCGGGAACGTCTCGTTGTTGCGGATATTGACGAACGGCGAACCCGTGGCGCCGGCCGACGTCGCGTTCCAGTTGTCGGTGTCGCTGCTCGGGGTGCGGTTCGGATAGGCGTCGGTGACCTGGCCCGCGGAGACGATCACCTTGGCGACGTACGGCTCGGCGTCGGTCGGCACGCTCGAGTTGGGGTCGAAGGAGAGGTTCCTGACCGGCCCGAAGTTGTCGAACCCGGTCGGCACCGTCCGCTCGCGGACGTAGTAGGTGCCGGCGGGAACGCTGACCAACGCCGTGCCGTCCGCGCCCGTCGGGCCCGGGAAGGGCGTCCAGCCGGTCGACGAGGGATCCGTCGCATCGGCCTCGCTCGCCGTGTACTCGAACGTGGCGCCCGCGACCGGGGCGGCGTACGTGCGATTGCCGGTATCGCCGACGATGCGATCACCGCCCTTGATCGCCCTGATCGCGCCGTCACCGACCTGCGCGCTCGCGCTGGAGGCTCCAAGGAACGCCAGCATCGCAACGAACGCCAGCGTGGACCGAACGATGCGGACCGGGACCGGGGGGGACGACATGCGTGTTCAAGCCTCCGAGTGAAGCGGATATGGATGCTTGCCGGCTGTTTGCCTTCCCACACGCAGCTTGAGCAGCGGCGCGATTATCTGGCCGAACGCCCTAGGAAAGCAATCGAACACTCGTCGGCATGTCCTCAAGCCGACAATTTCGGCGGTTCAGATCTCGAGCACGATCTTGCCGAACTTCGCGCCGCCCGCGAAGCGCTCGTAGGCGGCGGCCACGTCGTCGAGCGGGAAGGTGGCCGTCACCGGGACGATCAGATCGCCCGAGGCGAACCCGGGAAGCACCGCGCGCTCGACGCGCCGTGCGGCGTCCGCCTTGTCCTCGAGCGAGCGCGCCCGCAGGACCGAGCCGTGGATCCGGGCGCGCTTGCCCATGAGCGCGAGCAGGTTCAGCTCCACCTTGGCGCCCGCCCCGACGCCGATCACGCAGATCCGGCCGCGCTCGGCCAGGGCGGCCAGATCGCCCGGCAGGTTGGGGGCTCCGACGAGCTCCAGGACGACGTCGAACGGGCCGTGGGCCTCGAAGCCGTCGGGCTCGAGCGCCAGCACGCCCAGTGCGGAGATGTGCTCGCGCGCGGCAGGATCGCGAACGGTGGCGGTGACGCGCGCGCCCGCCATCGTGGCGAGCTGCACGGCGGCCATGCCGACGCCGCCCGCGCCACCGTGCACGAGCACGCGCTCGCCGACCGTCAGCCCGGCCTGGGTGAAGAGGGCGTCGTGGGCCGTCGTGAACACCTCGGGGACGCCGCCGGCCGCGGTCCAGTCGAGCTCGTCGGGCACCGGCATCGCGGCGCGCTCGTGCACGACCGCCAGCTCGGCCTGGCCACCGCCGCCGACGACGGCCATCACGCGATCGCCCGGCTCGAAGCGCCTGACGCCGGGCCCGATCGCGACCACCTCGCCGGCCAGCTCGAGCCCCGGGATGTCGGGCGGCGAGCCGGGGGGAGCCGGGTACGCGCCCTTGAGCTGGACCATGTCGGCGCCGTTGAGCCCCGCGGCGCGGACGCGCACGAGCAGCTCGCCCGCCCCCGGCTCGGGATCCGGGTGCTCGCGGACTGCGATCTCGCCATCTCGGATCGTCGCGGCGCGCATGCGGCGCCGATGCTCGCACACGCGCCCGCGGGGTGCGGCGCCGGCGAAAGACTCAGGCTCGACTAGAGCATGATCCTGGGTGGGATTCCTCCCACCATTTGTCGAAATCCCTCACCAACATCCTGTCGATCGGGTACAACCGCTGGCAATCGTGGCGCTGCCGCAACCGCATCTGCCCCCGATCTGGCGCGAGAGCCGCGTCGGTTTGGAATGGGCGGGCCTGCGGCGCTCGGACGTCTTCCGCGGCGCCGGGGTCCCCGCCGGCGTCGGGCGCGGCGTGCTGCTGGTCCCGGGCTTCCTGGCCGGCGACGGCTCGCTGGGCACGATGACCCAGTGGCTGCGCGCGGCCGGCTTCCGCACGAAGCGTGCCGGCATCCGCTCGAACGTCGCCTGCTCGGAGGTGGCATGCACGCGCCTGGGGGAGCGACTCGAGTGCCTGGCCGAGCGCACCGGGGAGCGCGTCGTGATCATCGGCCAGAGCCGCGGCGGCGTCTTCGCGAAGGCACTCGGCGCGCGCCGCCCGGACCTCGTTGCCGGCGTCGTCACGCTCGGCTCGCCCGTCGTATCGCAGCTCTCCGTGCATCCCGTCGTGCTGGCGCAGGTCGGGGTGCTGGCCGCGCTCGGCAGCGGCCCCGTGCCGGGGCTGATCTCGTGGCGATGCCTGCGCGGCGACTGCTGCGCGCGATTCCGCAGCGCGCTGGCCGGCCCGTTCCCGCCCGAGGTCGGCTATGTCGCGCTCTACTCGCGCTCGGACGGCATCGTCGACTGGCGCTCGTGCATGGACCCTCACGCCGACGCCTGCGTGGAAGTGCACGCCTCGCACTGCGGCATGGGCATGAACGCCGATGCGTACCGCGCGATCGCACGCGCGCTCGGGGGCTTCATCGGCGCCGACGAGAACTGGGCGGAAGCGGCCTGATTCAGGCGCGCTCGAGCAGCGCCACGCACTCGATGTGCGGTGTCTGCGGGAACATGTCGACCGGGCGCACGCGGCGCAGCGCGTAGCCCGCCTCGACCAGCTGGGCCGCATTCGGCGCCAGCGTCGTCGGGTTGCACGACACGTAGACGATCCGCTTCGGCGCCGCCTCGATGATCCGCCGCACGACCTTCTGCGAGAGGCCCGCGCGGGGAGGGTCGATCACGCAGACGTCCGGCTTGCCCGCCTGCTCGACCAGCTCGCGCATCGCGAGCCGGATGTCGCCGGCGAAGAAGGAGGCGTTGGTGAGCTCGTTGCGGCGCGCGTTGTCGATCGCGTCGGCGACGGCGCGCTCGACGAGCTCGACCCCGATCACCTCGCGCGCGCGGCTCGCGAGCGACAGGCCGATCGTCCCGATCCCGCAGTAGAGGTCGAAGACCCGCTCGTGCCCGCGCAGCTCGGCGAGCTCGACGGCGGCGCCGTAGAGGACCTCGGCCATCTCCGTGTTCGTCTGGAAGAACGCCTCCGGCGAGATCAGGAACTCGAGCTCCCCCAGCTGCTCGCGCAGCCGCTTGGATCCGCTCAGGCGCTTGGTCTCGCCGCCTTGCGTGGTCTCGCCGACGCCGGCGGCCTGGGTCCAGAACAGGCCCTCGCAGTCGACGGCCGCGGCCAGCCCCTCGGTGTCGATCCCACCGGGCGAGGTGACGAGCCGGACCTGCATCTCGCCCGTGCGCCTGCCCTCGCGGACGACGAGGTTGCGCAACAGGCCGGTCCCGTCGCGCCGGTCCCACGCCTTCAGCCCCTGATCGCGGCACCACGCCAGCACCTGCTCGCGCATCGCGTTGCCGCGCTCGGAGGCGAGCAGGCAGTCCTCGAGCGCGACGATCTCGTCGAAGCGGCCGGGCGCGTGGAAGCCGCACACGAGCGCTCCGTCCGGACCGGTGCCGAACGAGTACTCGAGCTTGTTGCGGTAGCGCCACTGCTCGACGGCCGGCACGATCGGATCCTGCTCGAACCCCTCGAGCCTGCCGATCCGGCGCAGGGCGTCGCCGACCTGCTCCGCCTTGACCTCGAGCTGGCGCGCGTAGGAGAGGACCTGCCACGGCGCCCCCGGATGGTCGGCCACCGGAGCGATCCGGTCGGGCGACGGCTCGAGGATCTCGATGGTCCGCGCCTCGGCGTAGGCGCGCTTGGACTTGCCGACGACGGCGCGCACCCGGTCGCCGGGCAGGGCGCCGGCGACGAAGACGACGTAGCCGTCGAGGCGCGCGACTCCGTTGCCGCCGTGCGCGAGCGTGTCGACGGTCAACTCGAGCTCGGCGCCGCGAGCAGGACGGATGGAAGTCGGCGTGGCCACCCACCGAGGGTAGCCGCGAACCTAAACGGTGCCAGCCCCCGTTTATGTTCGCGGGTCGGCGAGCTTGCGGTCGACGGCGCCGAGCACCGTCTTCCGGTTGGCGTTGGCGCGCTCGTACGTGCGCACCTTGCGCAGGTCGGCGTCGCTCATCCCGTCGAGCTCGGCAGCGACCTCGGCCGCGGTCAGGTCGTCGTAGCCGGTGATCGGGAACTCCGGGCCGAGGCCCGTGACCCGCCGCGCCGCCTCGATCGGCGTGCGCCCGATCAACTGCTCGAGCTCCGCCAGGAGCTCGTCGGCCTGGCTGCGACCGCGCGCCAGCACGTCGGTGACGAGGTCGGCGGCGTCGCCGCGCGTGATGCGGCCGCGCTCGACCGCCTCGTCGACGATCTCCTGTAGGCGCACGCGCGTGATCACGACCAGGTCGAGCGGGTTGATTACGCGGCGCAGTTGCTCGCGTGCCGCTGTTGTCTTGCGTGGCTGAGGCATACCTACCTCCCGGACCGACGACCCTACCCGACCGGCTCCAGCAGCCACTCCAACAGCGCCTTCTGCGCGTGCCGCCGGTTCTCCGCCTGGTCCCAGATCCGCTGGCGCTCCCCGTAGAGCACCGCGGCCGTGATCTCCTCACCCGGGTGCGCGGGCAGGCAGTGGAGCGCGAACGCGCCGGGGGCGGCACGGTCGAGCAGCTCGTCGTCGAGGCGATACGGCGCGAGCGCCGCACGGCGCCGGCCGGCGGTCGCGTCGTCGTCGCCCATCGAGACCCAGACGTCGGTGTAGAGCACGTCGGCGCCCGCGGCGGCGGCGGCCGGGTCGCCGGTCAGGCGCGCGCCGGCGTCCGGCTCGAGCTGGTGGCCCTCCGGTGCGGCGACCGTCACGTCCACCCCGGCCAGCGCGCCGACGAGCGCGAGCGAGCGGGCCACGTTGTTGCCGTCGCCGACGTACGCGAGCCGGCGCCCGGCGAGCGCGCCGAACGCCTCGCGCATCGTCATCAGGTCCGCGAGGGCCTGGCACGGGTGGTGCTCGGGCGAGAGCATGTTGAACACCGGCACCTCGGCGTGGCGGGCAAGCTCCGCGAGCGTCGCCTCGGAGCCCGTGCGCAGCCCGATCGCGGCGACGTTGCGCGAGAGCACGAGGGCCGTGTCGCGCACCGATTCCCCGCGGGTCAGCTGCAGCTCGCCGGGCCGCATCACCAGCGGATGACCGCCGAGCTCGACGATCCCCACCTCGAACGACGTACGGGTGCGCGTCGAGGGATGCTCGAACAGGAGCGCGACGCTGCGACCGTCGAGCGCACGCGAGGAACGCGGCTCGGCCTTCAGCGCCAGCCCGCGGTCGAGCAGGGTGGACAGCTCGCTGGCGGAGAGCTCTGAGCCGGTGAGGAAATGCCGCGGCAAGCGCCGGAGTCTAGGGCCGCCGTGCGGTAGCTTCGCGCCCCGTGCTCGTCCTGACCTGGAACCTCTTCCACGGCCGCTCCAAGCCGGCGGCGGGCCGGCCGCTGGCAGCGGAGTTCGCGGGTACGCTCGCGGACTGGGAATGGGATGTCGCGCTGCTCCAGGAGGTGCCGCCGTGGTGGCCGGCGCCGCTCGCCGCGGCGACCGGGGCGACTGCGCGCATGGCGCTCACCGGACGCAACTCCGTCCTGCCGCTGCGGCGCGCGATCGGCTCCCGCAACCCCGACCTGGTGACCGCCAACGGCGGCGGTTGCAACGCGATCCTCGTGCGCGGCGGCTCGATCGGCGAGCACCGCACGCGCGAGCTGACGAAGTCCCCCGAGCGGCGCGTGATGCACGGGATCGCGCTCGCCGGCTCCGGCTGGGTGGTCAACCTGCACGCCTCGACGCATCCGCCCGAGCAGCGCAACGCCGACCTGGCCACGGCCGCAGCGGCCGCGCTCGAGTGGTCGGCGGGCGCGCCGCTCGTGCTCGGCGGAGACTTCAACTCGCGCCGCCCCGAGTTCCCGCAGCTGCGGCACGTCGCCGGCAGCTGGGTCGACCACGTGTTCACCGAGGGCCGGGAGGCGACGAGCCCGGCCGAGGTCCTGGACGCCGGGCCGCTGTCCGATCACAAGCCGGTGCGCGTCGCGATCTAGTGGAGTGCCCCACTAGCTCGTCAGCACCGCCTGTGCCTGCGCGTGGCAGTCGCTGCTGCGGTTGACGGTCGCCACCTCGATCGTCATGACGCCGAGCGCCCCCTGAGCCTGGATGTGGAAGGAGTCCCCCGCGGCCGCCGCGCCCACGAAGAAGTTGGCGCCGGCGGCCATCTGCGTGTACGTCGGATTCGCGGCGCCGCTCTCGTAGAAGACGTTCGCGACGCTCCCGGAATCGTTGTAGACCCACAGGAAGCCGGTGTTCGAGGTCGGCGACGGGCAGAAGTACGACAGCCGCAGGAAGCCGGCCAGCGGCGGGCCCAGGAACAGGTTGGCGCCGGGGGACACCGCGAGCGCCTGTCCGACCGCCCTGCCCGCGCCCTTCATGAAACCGGTCGAGTCGATCCCGTCGAGCTTGTCCGAGTTCCCTACGGTGCCGGTCACGTCGGGCCCGTCGACGCAGTCGTTGCAGACCAGGTCCCCGCCGACGAAGACCTTGTCCTCGAAGTACCCGGCATAGCCCGTTCCGGTGTTGTCGCCATAGACCCCGTGACCGCCGTCCGTGGCCCGCCCGGCGACCCCGAAGCCGCCGGTGCTCGTGTTCTCGCCGTACACGCCGCTCGAGAACGGTGACGCGGCGCGGCCCTGCACGCCGTTCTTCGTGCCCGTGTTCGTCACGTCGACGACTCCGCCGGCGGCGCTCACCGCAGCGCTGTGGGCGACGCCCTTGCGGATGAGACCGGACGAGTCGATGCCGTCGAGCAGGTCCGCGTTCAGCAGCGCGACCTTTGTCGTGCGGTTGACGCTGAACGGCGCGTGACCGGCCGGCGTCTCAAGACGTAGAGCGGTCGCTCCCGCGGCCGTGTTCGAGTTGACCACCTTGAGCGCGTTGGTCGTGGTCGCGCCCGACGCCGAGAGTGCGGTTTCCGACGTGGCCGTATTGGGATTGCCGAGGATGAAGTTGCCGCCCGTGGCCGCGTAGCCGACTCCGCCTAGCGACACGAACAGGGCCATCAGCGCGACGACCATCGGCGGTGACATCCAGCCCTTGAGCCGATTGCGCATCTGGGTCTCCTCCACGTCGTTTGCGCGACCCTCTCAGGTTCGCGCCGCGGACGCAATGAGCCGGAAGCTAGTGGAGTGCCCGGCAAGTTGGCCGGGTCGCGGACGACTCCGCGCCGTCATCAACACGGCAAACGTTGCCTGACGCTCCACCAGCCCTACGCCGGGCGCAGGCCGAAGCCGCGCAACAGCAGCAGCGCCTTGCCGCCGAGCGTCCCCGGGCGCGGCAGCACGCCCAGCGCGACCGCGGCGCCATAGGCATCGAAGAACGCGCGCACGCGGAACAGCCGGTCGTCGCGCAGCTCGGCGAAGAAGACGACGTGGACGACGACGAAGCGGTTCGTCGCGGCGAGCCCCTCGAACGGCTCGCGATGGGTGCCGAGCAGCTTCGCGGGCGCGCTCGCATGCGTGCCGTCGCTGAGGCGCGGGCCGGTCGGCTGCAGGCGCGCGTCCGGAAACGCCGCCCAGAGCCGACCGGCGTGCGCGGCGATCGCGTCCGCACCGCGCAGGGGCTCCGGGAGGAGCGGGTCCTCGTACTGGAACTCGGGATGGCACAGCGGCGCGAACGCCGCAGGGTCGCGGCCCGACCAGGCTCGCTCCCAGCCGTCGAAGAGAGCGCTCGCGCTCAGAACTCCGCTACCCCCTCCTCGGGGGTGGACGCCTGCGCGTGCAGCCGGCGCGGGATCCGGCCCGCGCGGTACGCGAGCCGGCCGCCCTCGACGCCGAGTCGCACCGCGCGCGCCATCGCCGTGGGATCGGCGGCGCGGGAGACGGCGCTCGCGCACAGGACGGCGTCGCAGCCGAGCTCCATCGCGAGCGCGGCGTCGGACGTCGTGCCGACGCCCGCGTCGAGGATCACCGGCACGCCGGCGCGCTCACGGATCAGGCGCAGGTTGTAGGTGTTGAGCAGCCCCATGCCGGAGCCGATCGGAGAGCCGAGCGGCATCACGGCCGCGCAGCCGACGTCCTCGAGGCGGCGCGCCAGGATCGGGTCGTCGTTCGTGTAGGGCAGCACGACGAAGCCGTCGTCCACGAGCTGCTCGGCGGCCTCGAGCAGCGCCGGCGCGTCGGGCAGCAGCGTGCGGTCGTCCCCGATCACCTCGAGCTTGACCCAGTCGGTGCTGAACGCCTCGCGCGCGAGCTTCGCCGTCAGCACCGCGTCGCGCGCGGTGAAGCAACCCGCGGTGTTCGGGAGCAACTGGACGCCGGCGGACTCGAGCACGTCGACGATCGAGCCACGCGCGCCCGCGTCGATCCGCCGCAGCGCGACCGTGACCAGCTCCGTGCCACTCGCCTCGATCGCGGCGGCGATCGCCTCGAGCGAGCGGAAGCCGCCCGTGCCGAGCAGGAGCCGCGAGCCCAGCTCCCGCCCCGCGATCGTGAATCGATCGCTGGTGACGCCCGGGTCGGTCACGCTCATCGCCTCAGCCTCCCTGTATCGCGCGCAGGATCTCCACCCGCGCGCCCTCGTCGAGCTCGGTCGTGTCCCATTCGCCGCGCGGCACGACCTCCGCGTCGACCGCGATCGCCACGCCGCTCGACCCCGCCCCGAGGTCGAGCGCGTCGAGCAGCTCGCGCACCGTCGTGCCGGGCGGCAACTCGCGCGCATCGCCGTTGACGACGATCGTCATGCCGGCACCCCCGCGAAGCGCCGCGGGTCGGCCGCGGCGGCCCAGTCGGGCAGCTCGTCGCCGGACAGCGTCGCGGCCGCCAGCTCGCCGGTCAGGCCGGAGAGGAGGATGCCGTTGCGGTGGTGGCCGGTCGCCCACGCGAGGCCCTCCACCGCGCCCGCGCCGATCGCCGGCACGTTGTCCGGCGTCGCCGGGCGCAGCCCCGCGAGCAGCTCCTCGAGCTCGAGCTCGAAGACGCCGGGCAGCACCTCGGAGATGTCGCGCAGGAGCTCGAAGACTCCGCCGGCGGTCGGGGTCGTGTCCCAGCCGCGCTCCTCCATCGTCGCGCCGAGCACGTAGCGGCCGTCGGCCCGCGGGACGATGTAGGCATCGCTCGTGCGGATCGTGCGGCTCACGAGCCCTGGGCCGTGCGGGTCGCGCAGGCGCAGCACCTGGCCCTTGACCGGGCGCACCGGCACGGCCGCGCCGGGCGGCAGGCCCTCGAGCGTGGCCGCGTGGGCGCCCGCGGCGATCAGGACCGCGCCGGCCGCGAGCGTGCTCCCGTCGGCGAGCCTCACGCCCGTGACGCGCTCGCCCTCCGTGGTCACGCCGGTCACGCGCGCACGCGCGCGCACGAGGCCGCCCGCGCGGCGCACGGCCTCGGCAAGCGCTTCGACGAGGCGGCGCGGATCCACGGAGTGGTCGCCCGCGACGTCGAGCGCCAGGCGGACCGTCGGCGCCAGCGCCGGCTCGGCGCGGCGCGCGGCTGTCGGGAGCAGCCGCTCGACGTCGAGCCCGAGCCGCTGCCTGTAGGCGAGCAGCCGGTCGAGTGCCTCCGCCTCGTCGCGATCGCGCGCGACGACGAGCGTTCCCGTCCGGCGCAGGCCGGGGTCGCGGCCCGAAGCGTCGGCGAGCTCGGCGCAGAAATCCGGGAACCCGGCGGCGGCGCGCAGGCTCAGCCCGAGCAGCGCATCCTCGCCGAACTGCGCCTCCGCGACCGGCGCGAGCATCCCGGCCGCGACATGCCAGGCGCCCGGATCGCCTGCGTCGAGCACGCACACGCTCAGTCCGCGCTGGGCGGCGCGCCACGCGCTCGCGAGGCCGATCGGCCCGCCGCCGACTACGGCGACGTCCAGCTTGGCATGCTCCACCGACACTTGCAGCTGACTCCTTCCCTACGCCGGTACTACCCGGATCAGGTTCGACGGTCGGCGCCCCGATGGCGCCCTCTCAGCCCTTTCGCGGGCTCCCGTATGCGCAAAGGTTAGCGAGCGGAGCGTGCTTGACTTGAGCGCGATGAGCGCCCGCGACCGGATCGGCTCCACGCGCCTGTACCTCGTCTGCGAGGCGCGCCCGCGGGCCTTCCTCGACGCCGCGCTGCGAGGCGGCGTCGACATGATCCAGCTGCGCGACAAGCAGCTCTCCGACGCGGACCTGATGCGCGCCGCGCGCGAGTTCCGCGCCGCGGCCGACGCGGCGGGCGCGCTCTTCATCCTCAACGACCGCCCGGACCTCGTCGCGGCCTGCGGCGCCGACGGGGTGCACGTCGGCCAGGACGACGGCAGCAGCGCGGCGGCGCGGGCGGCCGTCGGCCCGGACCGGATCGTCGGCCGTTCGACCCACGCGCCGGAGCAGGGCGCCGCGGCCGCCGCGGACCCGGAGGTCGACTACCTGGCGGCCGGCCCGGTGCACGCGACGCCGACCAAGCCGGGGCGCCCGGCCGCCGGGCTCGAGTACGTCGGCTGGGCGGCGGCGAACGTGACGAAGCCCTGGTTCGCGATCGGCGGCCTGGACGCCGGCAACGTCGGCGCGGTCGTCGCACGCGGTGCGACCCGGATCGTGGTCGTGCGGGCGATCACCGGCGCCACCGACCCCGAGGCCGCGGCGCGGGCCCTGCGCGGGCTGCTGGAGGACCCCGTTGGGGCAACGCAGCCGTAAGCGGCGCAAACCGGGGGCGGGGTCCGGAGGGACGGCGTCCGGGGGGACGGCGTCAAACCCGCACATCGTCGGTGGGGACTCGGAGGCCGAAGCATGGGGGTCAGACCCCTCTCGGCGCACGGAGGAGCGCATGGCTCGCGGTTACGCGCGCAGCCGCGAACGCGACGAGGCCGTCCGGGCGGCGCTCGAGCCGCTCGCGCCCGGCGAGCGCCCGCGGGCTGTGACCGTCGCGGCGATCCTCGCCGCGCTGCTCGGAGCGGCCAACGTCGCGCTGCTCGCCGCGGGCTGGGAGATCGAGGGCGGCGGCCAGTCCGTCGTCGGCGTGCTCATCTTCGCCGGGCTGATGGCCGTCGCCGCGATCGGCATGTGGCGCTGCCGCTACTGGGCCGTGCTCGGCTTCGAGGCGCTGCTCGGCATCGCGATCGTCTACGCCGCGATGGCGCTGCTGGTGGCCGCGAACCTCGAGGCCGTGGTCCGGTGCCTGGCGATCATCGCGATCGCCGGGCCGCTGTTCTGGTTCCTGATCCGGGCGATGGCGCGGCTGCAGCTGCCGGCGCGGCGCCCGCGCGAGCCGGTCGGCTAGCCTCAAGCGCCACCATGCCCGAGAGCGCTTACGACTGCATCGTCATCGGATCCGGACCCGGGGGGTACGTGGCGGCGATCCGCGCGGCCCAGCTCGGCCTCAAGACGGCCATCGTCGAGAAGGACGTCATCGGCGGTCGCTGCCTCAACTACGCGTGCATCCCGGCGAAGGCGGTCCTCCGCGTCGCCGACATCGTCTCCGAGATCGACGAGGCGTCGGACTTCGGCATCACGGTGCCTGAGCGCTCGATCGACTTCGCCGCCGTCGGCGAGCGCCGGCGCAAGGTGATCAAGACTCTCACGGGCGGCGTCGGCGGCCTGATGAAGAAGAACCAGGTCGACGTGATCGAAGGCGTCGCGTCGCTGACTACGGCTGGGAACGTCAGCGTCGGCGACCAGGAGATCGAGGCCAAGAACGTCGTGATCGCGACCGGCTCGATCCCCAAGCCCGTGCCCGGGACGAGCTTCGGCGGCCGTGTGATCGGCACCGAGGAGGCGTGGGCGCTCGAGGAGCTGCCGAGCCGCATGGCGGTGATCGGCGCCGGCGCGTCGGGGGCCGAGATCGCCTCGGCCTACGGCCGCATGGGCACGCAGGTGCTGCTGTTCGAGGCGCTCGATCGCGTGCTCCCGACCGAGGACGCCGACATCTCGAAGGTCGCCGGACGCGCGCTCTCGAAGCAGAACATCGAGATCCACACGGGGACGCTGGTGGAGAACGTCCAGACCGGCGACGCGTCCGTGAGCTTCTCCTACGGCGACAAGCAGGACGAGGCCGACTGGCTCGTGATCGCCGCCGGGCGCGGCCCGGACATCGAGGCGCTCGGGCTCGACGCCGCCGGCGTCGAGCTCGACGAGAACGGGCTGATCGCCGTCGACGGCCGCCAGCGCACGTCGAAGGAGAACGTCTACGCGATCGGCGACATCGTGCGCGGGCCCGCGCTCGCGCACAAGTCCTCCGACGAGGGCATCATCGCCGTCGAGGACGCCGCCGGCATGGAGACGCACGCGCTCGACCACATCGACATCCCGCGCGCGACGTTCTGCGCGCCGAACGTCGCCTCGTTCGGGCTGACCGAGGAGCAGGCGCGCGAGCAGGGGCTCGACATCGTCGTCGGCAAGCTCCAGTACGGCGCTGTCGGCGCCGGGACCGTCTACGGCGACCGCTCGGGCGTGATCAAGATCATCGGCGACAAGAAGTACGGCGAGCTCGTCGGCGGCCACATCGTCGGCGCCAAGGCGGTCGACCTGATCCAGGAGCTCGTCAACGCCAAGTCGCTCGAGGGCGGCTACGCCGAGGTCGCGCGGATCGTGCACGGCCACCCGACGTTCTCCGAGGGCGTGATGGAAGCGGCGCGCGCCGCCGATGGCTGGCTCATCCACGGCTGAGCTGCGCCTGCGGCCCACGGTCGAGGACGACCTCGACTACGTCGTCGCCGCGGAGGCGAACCCCGACAACGCCCCATTCCTTGCGCCGTCGTCGCGCGAGGTGCACCTCGGCTTCCTCCGCGATCCGCTCCACCGCCACCTGATCGCCGAGGCGGGCGGCCAGCACGTCGGCTTCGCGCTGCTGCGGCTGCATCCCGAGGACCGCGCCGTCGAGCTGCGGCGCCTCGCGGTGACGGAGAAGCGCCGCGGCTACGGGCGCGCCGTGCTGCGGCTCACGATGGTGCAGGTGTTCGCGGACCACAGCGCCCACCGCCTGTGGCTCGACGTCAAGCCGCACAACGAGCGTGCTCTCGCCCTCTACCGGAGCGCCGGCTTCGTCGAGGAGGGCCTCCTGCGCGACGCGCTCTTCCATGACGGGCGTTTCGAGTCGCTGATCGTGATGTCGGTGCTGCGCCCCGAGTGGTCGCCGTGACGGCGCCCGCGTTCTACTACGACGTCGGCTCGCCCGACGCGTATCTCGCGGCCGAGCGCGTCGTCGACGTGCTCGGCAGCGTGCCGGAGTTCGTGCCCGTGCGGATCGGCGGCCCGGGCGGCTTCCGCTGCGCCGAGGAGGAGACGATCTTCCGCTCCGACATCGAGCGCCGTGCCGCCGCCTACGGGCTGATGCCCGTGCGCTGGCCCGAGGAGTTCCCCTCCGACACCGAGTGGGCGATGCTGGTCGCGACCTACGCGAAGCAGATCGGCCGCGTGGTCGCCTACTCGCTCGCCGCCTTCCGCCAGGCATTCGCCGCGGGTCGCGACCTCGGCGAGCGCGAGTCGGTGCTGATCGCCGCCGCCGCGGCGGAGATGCATCCCGCGGCGGTGTTGAAGGGCGCCGGCCTGAAGGGCACGCAGGCGCGCCTGGACGCCGCGACCGAGGCCGCGCGGGCGGCCGGGGTGCGCGACGTGCCGGCGGTGCGGATCGGCGACCGCGTCTTCCACGGCGACGGCGAGCTTGAAGCCGCCGCGCGCACGCTGGCATGAAGGCGAACCGCGAGTACGAGCTGTCCGTGCGGCGCGGCGGCCGCGGCCCGGCCGCGCTCGCCCATCCCGAGCGCGTCGACCAGGTCGAGATCGTCGAGATCGCCACCGGCGAGGTGGCGCTGTTCTGGGACACGGCGCCCGCCCAGACGGGCCGGCTCGCGCGTGCGTTGAAAGCGGACCTCTCACAGCTCGAGGCGGGCGAGTTCATGCGCCGCTGGCGGCGCTGGGAGCCGCGCTAAAGCCCTCGCCGCGGGCTGCCGATCAGTGGGTTGGCGAGAGTTCATCCCTTCTCCTCGCCGAAGGCAGCGGCGCTCCCTCTCCTCATTCCTCGCGCCGCCGCCATTGTGTGGCGGGGCGCCGGCCCATCCAAACCGCCGGCGCCCCCAGCCACACCGCCCGTGCGCGTAGCGCGACCGGGTCGCAACGAGTATTAGAACCGGACGCGCTCCGGGCGCGCACTGGTGGGCATGCCATCCCCACCTGAAGGAGCGCGCATGCGCAGATCCTCCATCCTCGGCGCGGCCGCGGTGGCCGCGCTCGCGGCGGGCTCGCTCGCCGTCACGAGCGGCAGCGGCTCGAGTCATCGGGAAGCACCGTCGATCCTCGGCGACCCGACCGCGGACAACACCGACCTGTACGCGTTCACGGCGCCGGACGCGCCGGGCAGCCTGACGATCGTCTCGAACTGGATCCCGTTCGAGGACCCGTCGAGCGGCCCGTACTTCGGCAAGCTCGATCCGAAGGCGCGCTACTACGTGAAGATCGACAACACCGGCGACGGCCGCGAGGACGTCGCGTACCGGTGGCAGTTCAAGCAGCGGTTCCGCAACCCGAGCTCGTTCCTGTACGCCGCGCCGACCGTCGACTCCGTCGACGACCCGGACATCAACTTCGTCCAGACGTACGACCTCTATCGCGAGACCTACAACCGCAAGGGCAAGGTCAAGCGCACGCGCAAGATCGCCGCGGGTGTGCCGGTCGCGCCCGACAACGTCGGCCCGAAGACGATCCCGGACTACGCCAAGGTCGCCGCCGGCGCGACCCGCACGCTCTCGAACGGGGCCAAGACGTTCGTCGGCCCGGCCGACGACCCGTTCTTCATCGACCTCGCCGTCGTGTTCGACGGGATCAACATCGACAAGCCCGGCCGGCCCGACATCGGCCTCGGCAACCAGGGTGGCGGCAAGGACGACGTCGCCGGCTACAACACGCACTCGTTCGCCCTGCAGGTGCCCGAGTCCGACGTCACGCGCGACGGCGAGAGCGTCGCCGGGCCTGACGGCTCCAACGCGGTCGTAGGCGTGTGGACGACGACCGAGCGCAAGCGGATCCGCGCGGTTCGCCGCAAGGGCAAGCGCCGCGTGCACGCCCGCTGGGTCCAGGTCAGCAGGCTCGGCAACCCGCTGATCAACGAGGTGATCATCCCGATCGGGCTGAAGGACAAGTTCAACCGCACGTCGCCCGCGAACGACGCGGCCAACTTCGGCGCGGGCGCGCTCGCACCCGAGCCGGCGCGGCTGCTGAACGCGCTGTTCAACCTCGGGGTCAAGGAGACCGACCGCACGGACATCGTCGGCGCGCTGCTGACCGGCGTGCCCGGGCTGACGCAGATCGGCACGTCCCCGGTGCCCGCCGACACGCTCAAGGTCAACCTCGGTGTCCCGCCGAGCGCCAGCCCGAACCGTTTCGGCGTGCTCGCGGGTGACACGGCCGGGTTCCCGAACGGCCGCCGTCTCACGGACGACGTCGTGGACATCGAGCTGCGCGTCATCGCGGGCGCGCTGCTGAAGCCCGAGGAAGGCGGCAAGCAGATCCCGCTCGGGGACGGCGTCGACGTCAACGACAAGCCGTTCCGCGACGCGTTCCCCTACGTCGCGCTGCCCGACTCCGGGTTCGACTCGGAGCTCAAGCGCGTCGAGCCCGCCCACGCGCCGGTGCCCCAGCCGCCGGCCTGACCAGGACACGACCCACCCCGCCCGGCCGGGCGGGGTGGGTCCTCCCTCCTCACGGACTTCACATGACCGCCCTTCCCCGCCTCATCGTCGTGCTCGCCAGCTTCGCCGCCGCGCTCGCGGCTTTCGCCGTGCTCCGCGGGCCCGAGCCCACGACCCCCGCGCCGGCGCTCGCCGCTGCCGCGCGCCCGGGGCAAGTCACCGACGCCGAGATCGCGCGGCTGCAGTCGGCCGTGCGCTCCGATCCGCGCGCGGTCGACGCGCGCGTCGGGCTCGCGGACGCCTACCTGCAGAAGGCGCGCGAGACGGGCGACCCGAGCCTCTACACGCGCGCCGACGGGTTGCTGCGCGCGGCGCTGGCGCGGCGCCCGGGCGACGCCGGCGCGCTCGTCGCGAGCGCGGGGCTCGCGCTCTCGCGGCACGACTTCCGCGCCGGGCTCGAGCTCGCGCGGCGCGCACGCGCGGCGCGGCCGCGGCTGCTGGCGCCGTATCCCGCGCTGGTCGACGCGCTCGTCGAGCTCGGACGCTTCGGCGCGGCCGAGCGCACGCTTCAGCGCATGGTCGACGCCAAACCGACGCTGGCCGGCTACGCCCGGGTCTCCTACCTGCGCGAGCTGCACGGCGATCTCGACGGCGCGGCAGCCGCGATGCGCCGCGCCGTCGCGGCGGGCGGGCCCGCGCGCGAGAGCGTCGCCGCCGTGCAGACGCTGCTCGGCGGGCTCGAGCTCGCTCGCGGCCGGCCGCGAGCGGCCGCTCGCGCGCAGCACGCGGCAGTCGCGGCGGTCCCGGGCTACCCGGCCGCCGAGGCGGGCCTGGCGCGCCTCGATGCCGCGCGCGGCGATCTCGGCACAGCGATCCGGCGCTGGCGGGCGCTCGCCGAGCGGCTGCCGTTGCCCGAGTACGTGCTCGGCCTCGCCGAGGCAGAGCTCGCCGCCGGGCGCCCGGGCGCCGCCCGTCGCGACCTGGCCCTGATCCGGGCCGAGGGCAGGCTGCTCGCAGCCGCGGGCGTGGACGCCGACAGCGAGCTGTCGCTCTACGAGGCCGACCACGGCTCGCCGCAGCGAGCGCTGGTGCTGGCGCGGCGGGCGTGGCGCGCCGCGCCGGGCCTGCGCGCCGCGGACGCGCGCGGCTGGGCGCTCACGCGCAGCGGACGACCCGCGGCGGGCCTGCGCTGGGCGCGGCGCGCGCTGGCGCTCGGCAGCCGCGATCCGCTCTTCCGCTACCACGCCGGAATCGCGGCGCTGGCGGCCGGCCGGGCGGATGAGGGCTCACGGCAACTGCGGAGAGCGCTGGCGCATGGGCTGGCGGGCTGGCCGTGGCAGGCCCGGCATGCAGCGCGAGCGCTGCGGCAAGGGGTCGCGCGATGAGAGCCCGACTCGTCCGGGCGGCCACGATCGCGGCGCTGTCGCTCCTGGCCGGCGCCGCGCCGGCGGCCGCGCATCCGCTCGGCAACTTCTCCGTGAACCACGTGACTGTCGTATCGATCTCGGCCGACCGGATCGACGTCCGCTACGTGCTCGACCAGGCCGAGATCCCGACCTTCCGCGAGCGCGGGATCAGCGACGCGGAGGTGCTGCGCCGCAAGCGGGCCGAGGTCGGGCGGCGGCTGAGCCTGACCGTCGACGGGCGCGCGGTCGCGCTGCGGCCGGCCGGTGCGCCGGTGCTGACGCATCCGACCGGGCAGGGTGGCCTTCGCACGACGCGGCTCGAGCTGCCGCTAAGCGCTCGCGTCCGCGGAGCGCGCGCCGTCTCGATCGCCGACGGCACGTTCCCGGGGCGGGTCGGCTGGAAGGCCGTGCAGGCGAAGCCGGGCGAAGGCACCGCGGTGCGCGCGAGCGCTCCCGCGACCGACCCGACGGGCGGCCTGCGCCGGTATCCGCAGGACCTGCTCTCGAGCCCGAGCGACGTTCGCGAGGCGAGCTTCGCGGTGCGTCCCGGCGACGGCACGCTCGTGGCCGCGGCGGACCCCGGGTCGGGCGGCGCGGGCGGGCGCGGCGCGGGCGACGGCTTCGCCGGGCTGCTGGACGGCGACGGCCTGCTGGTGCTGCTGCTGCTCGCCGCATTCGGCTGGGGCGCGCTGCACGCGCTCTCGCCCGGCCACGGCAAGGCGATGGTCGCCGCCTACCTCGTCGGCACGCGCGGCAGTACCCGCGACGCGCTGATCCTCGGCGCCACGGTGACCGTCACGCACACGGCCGGGGTCGTCGCGCTCGGGTTCGTCGCGCTCGGGCTCTCCGCGTGGGTGCTGCCGGAGACGCTCTACCCGTGGCTCACGCTCGTGTCCGGGCTGATGGTCGTCGGGGTCGGCATCGCCGTGCTCCGCCGCCGCGCGCGGAGTCCAAGGCCGCATCAGCATCATCACCACGACCACGACCACCCCCACGACCACGACCACCGCCGCAGCCTGCTCGCTATGGGCGCCTCGGCGGGCCTGATCCCCTGCCCGTCCGCCCTCGTCGTGCTGCTCGGCGCCGTGGCCCAGCACCGGATCGGTCTCGGCCTGGTCCTGATCGTCGCGTTCTCGGCCGGTCTCGCCGCCACGCTCACCGGCCTGGGCATCGTCGTCGTCCACGCCGGCAAGCTGCTCTCGCGGCTGCCGGTCCCGGGGAGGATCGCGGCCGCGATCCCGGCGCTGTCGGCCGCGCTGATCGTGGTCGTCGGCCTCGCGCTCACGGCGCAGGCGGTGCCCCAGATCGGCTGACCGCCAGAGCGACTGATCCGGATCGGCGGCTTCTGCGCAATGTTGATTCGAGGCGGCTGAGCGGGGGCAGCGCCGCATCGAAGGCACCACCCCCATGACCGTCGCCCATCGCACCGAGGCGCTCGCCGCGCCGTCGCTGACCGCTGCCGTCGTCGCGCTTCGCACGCGTGGCATGCGCGTCTCGTCCACCCGCCGCACGTTGCTCGGCAGGCTCTTTCGCGCCGGCCGCCCGCTGACGGCCGATGCGCTCGCCGGCGGACTCGACCTCGCCAGCGTCTACCGCAACCTCGATGCGCTCGAGGCCGTCGGGCTCGTGCGCCACGTGCACGTCGGCCATGGTCCGGGCCTGTACGCGCTGGCCGGACGCCGTGACGCGGGTTATGCAGCCTGCGAGCGCTGCGGCCGCCACGCCGCGCTCGCGCCGGAGGAGCTCGCGGCCGTGCACGCGGCCGTGCTCCGCGCCACGGGCTTCGCCAGCGACTTCTCGCACTTCCCGATCGTCGGCGTCTGCCCCGAATGCGCCGCCGACCCCACCCGAGAGGAGCAGCATGCACATCCCTGACGGTTTCCTGTCCCCCGAGGTCGCGGCCGGGACTGCGGTCGTCGCGGCCGGCGCCGTCGGCATCGGTCTCCACCGCGCCGGCACGCGGCTCGACGACCGGCTCGTGCCGCTGCTCGGCGTCACCGGCGCGTTCGTGTTCGCGGCGCAGATGATCAACTTCCCCGTCGCCGGCGGGACCAGCGGGCACTTCCTCGGCGCCGCGCTGGCCACGATCCTGCTCGGCCCCTGGCTCGCGACGCTCGTGCTCGCGGTGGTGCTCGCCACCCAGAGCTTCGTTTTCGCCGACGGCGGCGTGAGCGCGCTCGGCGCGAACGTCGTCGACATGGGCGTGATCGGCGGCCTCGTCACCGGCGGCCTGATGCTCGCGGCCCGGCGCCTGCTGCCGCGGCGCCGCGGCGTGCTGCTGTTCGTCGCCGGCGCCGGTGCCTGGCTCGCCGTCGTCGCGGGCGCCGCGGGAACCGCCGTCTGCCTGGCGCTGTCGGGGACGGTCCCGCTGGGCACGGTGCTGCCCGCGATGCTCGCGGTGCATGTGGTGATCGGCGTCGGCGAGGCGGTCATCACCGTGGCTGCGCTGAGCGCGCTGATGGCCACGAGGCCGGACCTGATCGGCGGTTGGGCAGCCGCCGAGCCGGCGCGCACCCGTGCCGTCGCGCTGCCCGCGGGGGCCTGAGCGATGCTGCGCTTCACGATCATCGTGCTGGCCGTCGCGATCGGGCTCGGCAGCGCGTTCTCGCCCTTCGCCTCGGGCGCGCCGGACGGTCTGGCGAAGGTCGCCGAGCGCCAGCATTTCGACGACCGCGGGCGCCTCGCCGGACTGCAGGAGCACGCGCCCGCCGGCGGGTACGCGTTCCCCGGCGTGCGCGACGAGCGGCTCGCCAAGGGGCTGGCCGGCGCCGCAGGCAGCCTCGGCGTGTTCCTGCTCGGCGCCGGCGTCGTGACCGTGCTGCGGCGGCGGGCGATCGGAGCGCGAGCCGCATGAAGCTCGCGGGCACGCACACGCTGCAGACGGCAGGGCTCGCCGGCGATCCGGCGAGCCCGGTCCACCGGCTCGACGCGCGCGCCAAGCTGCTCGGCCTGGCCGGGCTGACGCTGGTCGCCGCAACCTCGCCTCCGGCCGCGTGGCCGCTGCTCGCCTGCTGCGCCGTGCTGCTCGCGACGGTGGCGCTCGCCGCCCGCGTGCCGGTCCGCGTGCTCTGGAGCCGCGCGCTCGTGGTCCTGCCGCTCGTCGTGCTCGCCGCGGCGTCGCTGCCGTTCGTGCGCCACGGCGGCGCGGAGTACCGGCTCGGCCCGCTGGAGCTCTCCGAGGCCGGCCTCACGGTCTTCGGCGCGGCGGTCGCCAAAGCGGCCGTCGGGACGCTCAGCGCGATCCTGCTCGCGTCGACCACGAGCGTCCCGGCAGCGCTCGAGGGGCTGCGGCGGCTGCATGCGCCGCCCGTGCTGGTGGCGATCGCCGGCGTGACGTGGCGCTACGTGTTCGTGCTGGCGGGCGAGGTCGCGCGCATGCGGACGGCGCTCGCCGCGCGCGGGCACCGCCCGCGGCACCTGTTGCAGGGAGCCGCCACCGGGCGGCTCGCGACCGCCTTGTTCCTGCGCGCCCACGCGCGCGGGGAGCGCGTCCACGTCGCGATGGCGGCGCGCGGCTGGCAGGGCGTGCCGCCCGCGCCCGCGGCCGTCGCGCTGCGGCGCGCCGACCTCGTCTTCGTCGCCGCGCTCGCGGGCGTCCCGGTCGCGCTACGCATCCTGCTGGAGGTCTCCCCGTGAGCTGCGCGGTACGCGCCAGGGGGCTGACGTTCGGCTACGGCGGCGGCGAGGTGGTGCTCGACGGGCTCGACCTCAGCGTCGCGCACGGCGAGCGGGTGGCGGTGCTCGGGCCCAATGGCGCCGGCAAGACGACGCTGATGCTGCACCTCAACGGCCTGCTCCAGGGTTCCGGCGAGCTCGAGGTGACCGGGCTGCCGGTGCGGAGCGAGACGCTGGGCGCGCTGCGCGCGCGCGTCGGGCTCGTCTTCCAGGACCCGGACGACCAGCTCTTCATGACGACCGTGGCCGAGGACGTCGGCTTCGGCCCGCGCAACCTCGGCCTCGGCGAGGCCGAGGTGACGGAGCGGACGCGGCGCGCGCTGGCGGCCGTCCGGATGGAGGCGGCCGTGGCGCGCGCGCCGCATCAGCTCTCGATGGGCGAGCGCCGGCGCGTGGCGATCGCCGGCGTGCTCGCGATGGAACCCGAGCTGCTCGTGCTCGACGAGCCCTCGGCCAACCTCGACCCACGTGCCCGGCGCGAGCTGCTCGACGTGCTCGCGGCGCTGGACTGCACGCTGCTCGTCGTCACGCACGACCTGCCCTTCGCCGCCGAGCTCTGCGAGCGGGCCGTGATCCTCTCGCGCGGGCGCGTCACGGCGGACGGGCCGTGCGCGGCCGTGCTGGCCGATGCCGAGCTGCTCGCGTGCCACGATCTCGAGCTGCCCGCGGGGTTCGTGCCCGATCGCGTGACCCGGCGCGCGCGCCCAGCGGTCCGTTCCGTTACGCCGGCCCGCGATATGCTTGCTTGAGCAACCGCATCATCCGCTGGCGCCACAGGTAGAGACCTCAAGGGGCGAGTCCAGCTCGAAAGAGAGGACCGACCTTGAGCTTCTTGCGCGCCCCGCTCCGCATCCTGATCGCCGCAGCCGCGATCACCGCCATCGGCATGCTCGCCGGCACCGGGATCGCCGCCGTCGAGAACGGCCGGATCGTGTACGAGGGCTTCGACGACGCGACCGGCGACTCCGACATCTACACGATGAACGACGACGGTTCCGACGTGCGGCGGCTGACCTCCGACGGCGCCGCCAAGGGGCACCCCGAGTGGTCGCCCGACGGATCGAGGATCGCCTTCGAGAGCCTCGGCTATGAGTCCGGGAGCTGCTGCTCGCGCAACATCTTCGTGATCAACGCCGACGGCAGCGCCCGCCGGCGACTGACCGAGACGCCGGACGTCAGCGAGGGTGAGAACTT
This sequence comes from uncultured Solirubrobacteraceae bacterium, assembly GCA_963839615.1. Classification (GTDB taxonomy): domain Bacteria; phylum Actinomycetota; class Thermoleophilia; order Solirubrobacterales; family Solirubrobacteraceae; genus DASQMT01. Next base: position 309,386 of record CAWIVY010000011.1, on the reverse strand, counting down.
CGACGCGACGTGGGCGCCCGATGGCAGCTGGCTCGTCTTCGTGAGCAATCGCGGCGACGTGAGCGGCGGCTTCGCCGGCGACCGCGAGCTCTACCGGATGAACGCGGACGGCAGCGGAGAGACGCCGCTCACCACGACCGACGCCCGGACCTCCGATCAGCAGCCGTCGGTCTCGCCGGACGGCAGCAGGATCGCGTTCGCCAGCGACCGCGCCAATTCGGGCAGCGACGAGCTGCTCGACATCTACACGATGAACGCCGACGGCTCGGACGTGACCCGCCTGACCTTCGACGGCGCCTATCGGTACCCGCTCTCGAGCAGGAGCAAGACGCCCACCTGGTCGCCGGACGGCAGCCGGATCGCGTTCGAGAGCACGCGCGGCGGCAACACCGAGATCTGGGTGATGAACGCCGACGGAAGCGACCTCGTCAACGTCAGCGAGGACCCGTCCGCCGACACCGAGCCTGCCTGGTCGCCCGACGGGGCTCAGATCACCTTCACCAGCAACCGCTCGGGCGAGTACGACCTCTGGGCGGTCGACGCTCCGCAGGCGACCAGCGCGAGCTCGTCGCTCAGCGCCGCGATCGGTCCCGCCACCGCCCTGGCGGCCTCCGCGCCGCGCAATCTGACGCCCGGTGCCGGAACCGCCGCCCGCAGTCCCGATTGGAGCGGGAAGGCCGTCGCCGGTCCCCCGGCCTGCACGATCACGGGCACCGCGGGAGCGGACACGCTCACCGGCACCCCCGAGACCGACGTGATCTGCGGCAAGGGGGGGAACGACCGCATCCGAGGCGGCGCCGGCGACGACATCGTCAACGGCGGTCCCGGCAACGACCGCCTCGAGGGAGCGGCCGGCGACGACACCCTGACCGGTGGCGCCGGGTCTGACCTCATGTTCGGTGCGAACGGCAACGATGCGCTCCGATCGCGGGACGGGATCAGCGGCAACGATCTCGTCCATGGTGGAGCGGGAGCCGACACCAAGGTCACGGATCCCAAGGAGCGCGCGGTGGTGGCGATCCCCTAGTCCCAGCCGCCCATGGCAGCCTGCGCCGGCGTCGATCGCGGGCGCCGGCTGCCAGACGCGCGGTAAAGACGCGCCGCTCCGTGCCGATCCACCGGGGTGGCCCGATGACCAACGCACCCTCCCCCACGACCCACCGCGACGCGGTCGCGCTCGCCGGTGGAGAGACGCTCGCCGAGCGGCTGGCGACGATGACGCACAACCTGCTGGGCGCCGCCGACGCCGAGCGGCGCCTGACCTGGACCAACCCCGCCTGGCAACCGCTGCTCGGCTGGACGGCCGAGGAGCTGTCCGCCGGGTCGTATCACCGGTTCGTGCATCCCGACGACCTGGACCGCGTCAGGGATGCCGAGATCGCCGTGCTCGCGGGCCTTGCCGGCACGCGGCCCGAGACGGAGCTTCGCCTGCGCGCCCGCGACGGCTCGTATCGCTGGTTCGTCTTCAGCACGACCTACTCGCAGCCGGACGGGCTCGTCTTCCTCTGCGGCAAGGACGTCACCGCTCGCAAGCAGGGCGAGGAGGAGCTGCGCGCGGCCGAGGAGCGCTTCCGCGCGCTCACCGGCTCGACCCGCGACGGCATCGTCTCCGCGGACGTCAGCGGCGACATCATCTTCTGGAACGCGGGCGCCGAGGCGATCTTCGGGCGCTCGGCCGCCGATGCGCTCGGACGGCCGCTGACCGACCTGATGCCCGAGCGCCACCGCGAGTGGCACACGGCGGGCATCGCGCGCTTCCTCGCCACCGGCAAGAGCCGGCTCATGGGCGCGACCACCGAGCTCGAGGGGCTGCGCGCGGACGGCAGCGAGTTCCCGCTCGAGATCTCGCTCGGCAGCTGGATCCAGAACGACCAGCGCTGCTTCACCGGCGTGCTGCGCGACGTGTCGGAGAGCGTGCACGCGCGCCGTGCGCTGCGCGAGGCCGAGGCCCGCTTCGCCGGCGCGTTCGAGGGCGCCGCGGTGGGTCTGCTGCTCGCCGCACCCGACGGCACGCTGCTGCTCGCCAACCGCGCGCTCTGCAAGCTCAGCGGCCGCCCGGAGGAGGAGCTCGTCGGGCGCTCGTACGACGAGCTGCTGCATCCCGACGAGCACAACGCCGACGACGCCGGCCGGCGCGCGATGCTGGCGGGCCAGACCCAGCGGCTCGCGAGCGAGCGGCGCTTCCTCGCGGCCGACGGCTCGGCCATGGTCGTGCGCATCAACCTCTCGCTGATCCGCAACACCGCCGGCGAGCCGCTGCATTTCGTCGCCCAGGTCGAGGACGTGACGGAGCGACTCCGGATGACCGAGGCGCTGACCCTCTCCCAGGCCCGTTACAAGGCGCTGATCGCGCACCTGCCCGACTCCACCCTGCACCTGTTCGATCACGACCTGCGCCTGCTCCTGTGCGAGGGCGACCGGATGCTCTCGCACGACTACGAGCCGCAGGCGCTCGAGGGCAGGCTGCTGGCCGAGGTGCTCCCCCCGAGGCGTTCGACCGGCTCGCGCCCGCCTATCGCGCCGCGCTGGCGGGCGAGACGCGCTCGTTCGACCTCGACTCCAGCGACGGCAGGGCGACCTACTGGGTGCAGATGGGCCCGCTCCGCGACGACGGCGGCCACGTCATCGGCGGGATGGCGATCTCGCGCGACATCAGCGCCCGGCGGCACGCCGAGCGCAAGCTCCAGGAGCACGCGCTCGAGCTCGAGCGCTCCAACGCGGAGCTCGAGCAGTTCGCCTATGTCGCCTCGCACGATCTCTCCGAGCCGCTGCGCATGATCTCGAGCTATCTCCAGCTGCTGCGCCGCCGCTATCACGGCGAGCTCGACTCCGACGCGGACGAGTTCATCGACTTCGCGGTCGACGGCGCCGCACGCATGCGCGACCTGATCGACGGGCTGCTGACGTTCTCGCGCGCCGGCCGCGGCGACCAGCCGTTCGAGCCGGTCGACCTGCAGGCGCTCGCCGAGCGGGCAGCCGCCGACGCGATGGCCGCACCCGCCGGCGCGGAGCCGCGCATCGCGGTCGGCCCGCTGCCGACGGTCCACGGCGACGCGCACGGACTGGGGCAGCTGTTCCAGAACCTGATCGGCAACGCCGTCAAGTTCGTGCCGGGCGACCGCGTCGCGGAGGTCGGCATCGACGCCGAACGCGAGGGCGACCTGTGGCGCTTCACCGTCACCGACAACGGCATCGGCCTCGAGCCGGCCTACGCCGAGCGGATCTTCCGCATGTTCCAGCGCCTGCACACGCGCGACGACTATCCCGGCACCGGCATCGGCCTGGCGATCGCCAGGAAGGTCGTCGAGCGCCACGGCGGCACGATCTGGGCCGAGCCGCGCGCCGACGTCGGCAGTCGCTTCAGCTTCACGCTCCCGGCAGCGACGGACGAACCATGAGCGGCCGTTCGATCCTGCTGGTCGAGGACAACGCCGGCGACGTGCGCCTGACCCGCGAGGCGCTGCACGAGGCCGACGTCACCGCCCGGCTGGTCGCCGTCCCCGACGGGGAGGCGGCGCTCGCATACCTGCGCAAGAAGGGCATCCATGCCGACGCGGCGCGGCCCGACCTGATCCTGCTCGACCTCAACCTGCCGAAGAAGAACGGGCTCGAGGTGCTCGAGGAGGTCAAGGGCGACCCGGAGCTGCGCCGGACGCCGGTGATCATGCTGACGACGTCGTCGTCGGCGCGCGACGTGGAGGCCTGCTACGACCGCGGCGTCAACTGCTTCGTGGTCAAGCCGCTCGAGCTCGACGACTTCACCGGCCTGATCCAGGCGATCAACCGGTTCTGGTTCGAAGTCGCCGAGCTGCCCCCGCGTTGACGCCCCCCGCGCGACTGCTCTATACCCTCCCGGCATGGCCGATGTCGCGATGCCCCGCCTGTCCGACTCGATGGAGGAGGGCACGATCCTCAAGTGGCTCAAGTCCGACGGGGACGAGGTCAAGCGCGGCGAGGAGCTCGTCGAGATCGAGACCGACAAGGCCAACATGACCTACGAGGCCGACCAGGAGGGCGTGCTCGCGATCGTCGCCCAGGAGGGCGACACGCTCCCGGTAGGCGAGACGATCGCGCGGATCGGCGAGGGTGGCGGCGAGCAGCAGGAGCAACCCGAGGAGGAACCTGCCGAGGAGTCGTCCGACGAGTCGTCCGAGGAGCCGCAGGAGCAGCCCGCCGAGGGCGGCGCCGAGGCGCCGGAGGACGACGTCGAGCGCGTCAAGCAGTCCGAGCCGGTCGCGACGGAGCAGGAGGAGCGCCGGCCCGAGCCGAAGCCCGAGGGCGACGAGAACGGGCGCGTGAAGGCGTCGCCGATCGCGCGCCGGATGGCGAAGGAGCTGGGCGTCGAGCTCTCGAGCCTGCAGGGATCCGGTCCGGGCGGTCGGATCGTGAAGTCCGACGTCGAGGCCGCCGCGAAGAACGGCGATCAGGAGCCGGCCGCGGAGGAGCAGCCGAAGCAGGAGCAGCAGGATGCGCCGCAGCAGGAGGAGGCGCCGCAGGCGGCGGTGTCCGGCGACAGCGGCAGCGGCCGCGGGACGACCACCACCGAGGACCTGTCGCGCCTGCAGCAGACGATCGCGCGCCGGATGGCGGAGTCGAAGGCGACCGCGCCCGAGTTCACCGTCACGTGCGAGGTCGACATGCAGGCGGCGGTCGACTTCCGCAAGCAGCTCAAGGCCGCCGCGGGAGAGGATCCCGCGCCGTCGTTCAACGACTTCGTCGTCAAGGCCTCCGCGCTGGCGCTGAAGGAGTTCCCGCGCGCCAACGGCGCCTACCGCGACGGCAAGTTCGAGCTCTTCTCGCGCGTCAACATCGGGATCGCTGTCGCCGCCGAGGACGCGCTCGTCGTGCCGACGATCTTCGACGCGGACTCCAAGTCGCTCGGGCAGATCGCGCGCGACGCCCGCGGGCTCGCCGAGCGGGTGCGCGAACGCCAGATCGCGCCGCCGGAGCTCTCGTCGGGAACCTTCAGCATCTCGAACCTCGGCATGTTCGGGATCAAGCGCTTCACCGCCGTGATCAACCCGCCGCAGGCGGCGATCCTCGCCGTCGGGGAGATGACGCCGCGCGCGGTCGTGCGCGACGGCGAGATCACCGCACGTCCGATCATGGAGCTCACGCTCACCTGCGATCACCGGATCCTCTACGGCGCCGACGCCGCCCAGTTCCTCAGCCGCATCCGCGAGCGGCTGGAGAACCCGCTCAGCCTCGCGCTCTAGCGGCCGCGGAGAACGTCAACTGCGGCATTGAGAGGGATACTCGAGGGGGAGCAAAACGTCGCACGACGGGCGGATCCGACGCGGAGTGCGACGTTCCGCACCTATACGGGGCATAACGACGCACGTGCGATGGGAACGCCCCGGAGTGCGACGCAATTCACCGTGACGGAGCAGCTCACGTGTACCGAAATTCATCACATAGATGGATTTCGGTACACGTGGACGCAAAAGCACGACATGCGTGCATTTCAATCCACGTGCAAGGCGAACCGCCCCGCGCGGGATCCCGCTCCTCTCACTGCCGCCGTAAACGCCAAGACCACACAAGCGCCGGCGGTAGACCCACTAATTGGCCTCCATCGAGCTGTCGCGTGACACGCCCGCCGGGCGCTGGTCGGTGTCGACGATCAGGCACAGGAACCGGCGCCCGTCCTCGGCCGGCACGCAGGCCCGGTAGACCTCGGGCGCGAGGCGGACCGCGTCGACGCGGTCGAGGCCCGGCTGCCATTCGGCGGCCTGGCTGGTGACGAAGCCGTGCACGGCGTCGAGGACCGCGGCCTCGTCGCCGCGCTCGGCGGCGGCGGCCGGCCGGTGCACGAGCCCTGCCGCCAGCAGTCCGACCGCGAGCACGATCACGAGCAGAGTGCCCGCGTAGTCGTTCGCGACGATGCGCGGCAGGTCCGGCCGCCGGCGCCGCAGCAGCCGCCCGACCAGCGGCCCGAGCACGGCCACCGCGATGAGGTTTGCGAAGCCCGCCAGCAGCACGCCGCCGATCCACCCGGGCGGCGCTCCCGCGTACGGCGGCAGCAGCGCGATCAGCGCGCCGTCGAGCGCGGTGAGCGCGAAGAAGACCGGCCAGAGCCAGGCGCCGCGCATCCGCCAGCGCAGCCGCGCGAGCCAGAGCCGCTCCGAGTGCTCCACGCCCCGGAGGGTAACCTTGGAGCCGATACGGCAGGACCCGCGGCGGCGATCCCGCGCGGGCGGCCAGCACAAGGGCGCGCCCGGCGGATCCCGGATCGTGCCCGACGAGGAAGGAGTGAACCCGCCTGATGGCGACTGAAACTGCCTCTACGGAGCCGGACGTACCAGCGTCCGTGAGCGAGCACCTGACGCTGGAGGACCGAACGGGCCTCCTGCGAGCGATGCTCGGCATGCGGGGCATCGAGGAGCGGGCGATGATGCTCTATCGCCAGGGCAAGGTCCCGGGCTCCTTCTACGACGGCTTCGGCCAGGAGGCCGTCTCGGCCGGGCCGACCTGGGCGATGCACGGCCATGACCGGCTCTGCATCCTGCACCGCGACCTCGCGGCGCACCTGATCCGCGGCGTCTCGCCCACCCGCATCCTCGCGCAGTACATGGGCCGCGAGGGCGGCATCACGGGCGGCCGCGACGGCAACGTGCACTTCGGCGAGCGCAGGGTCGGCTGCGTCGGCATGGTCTCGATGCTGCCCGACATGATGCTCGTCGCGGCGGGCCTCGCGATGGCCTTCAAGATGCGCGGGGAGCAGCGCGCGGCGCTGACCTGGTTCGGCGACGGCTCGACCTCCCGCGGCGACTTCCACGAGGCGATGAACTGGGCCGGCGTGCAGAAGCTCCCGGTGATCTTCATCCTCGAGAACAACCAGTACGCGTACTCCACGCCGACGGCGTCGCAGTTCGCGGTCGACCCGGTCGAGCGCGCCGCCGCATACGGCTTCCCCGGCGTCAGCGTCGACGGCAACGACGTCGAGGCGACGTTCGAGGCGACGCGCCAGGCGCGCGACCGCGCGATCGCCGGCGAGGGCCCGACCCTGATCGAGGCCGTGACGATGCGCATGCACGGGCACGCCGCGCACGACGACATGAAGTACGTGCCGGCGGAGCAGATCGAGGAGTGGAAGCGCAAGGACCCGATCGACCGCCAGGTCCGCCGCCTGGAGTCGCTCGGCGTCGACGTCGGCGCGCTGCGCGCGGAGGTCAAGGCCGAGATCGATGCTGCCGTCGAGGAGGCGCTGGCGATGCCGATGCCCGACGGCGATACCGCCACCGAGCGGGTGTTCGCCGACGAGCCCGCGCTGCTCGAGGACGCCGAGTCGCGCTGGAGCGGGTTCTAGATGCCGACGATGACGTACCTCCAGGCGATCTCCGACGCGATGCGCGAGGAGATGCGCGCGGACGAGCGCGTGTTCCTGATGGGCGAGGACATCGGCGTCTTCGGCGGCGCCTTCAAGGTGACCGACGGGTTCGTCGACGAGTTCGGCGCCGGCCGCGTGATGGACACGCCGCTGGCAGAGTCGGCGATCGTCGGCACGGCGATCGGGGCGGCGGTCGAAGGCCTGCGACCGGTCGCCGAGATGCAGTTCTCCGACTTCATCTCGTGCGGCTTCGACCAGCTCGTCAACGTGGCGGGAAAGATGTTCTACCGCCAGGGGCTGAGCGTGAACATCACGGTCCGGCTCCCGTCGGGAGGCGGCTTCTCGGGCGGCCCGTTCCACTCCCAGAACCCCGAGGCGTGGTTCATGCACGCGCCCGGGCTCAAGGTCGTCGCGCCGTCGACGGCCGCGGACGCCAAGGGACTGCTGATCAAGGCGATCCGCGATCCCAACCCGGTCGTCTACATGGAGCACAAGCACCTCTACCGCCGCATCAAGGGCGACGTGCCCGAGGGCAGCTACGAGACCGAGTTCTCGGCCCGCGTCGCGCGCGAGGGCAGCGACCTCGTCGTGATCGCATACGGCGCGATGGTGCACACCGCGCTCGAGGCGACGGCCGACCTCGACGGCGCCTCGGTCGAGGTGCTCGACCTGCGCTCGCTCGTGCCGCTCGACACCGAGGCGATCCTCGCGAGCGTGCGCAAGTGCTCGAAGGTCGTGATCGTCGACGAGGCCAACCAGATGTGCGCCGCGGGCGCGCAGGTGGCGGCGCTGATCGCCGAGCATGCGTGGGAGGACCTCGACGGCCCGGTCGTGCGCGTCGCGACGCCCGACGTGCCGATCCCGTTCTCGCCGCCGCTCGAGCAGGCCGTCCTGCCGCAGGTCGACGACGTGAGGGAGGCTGTGCGTGAGCTCCTTGACTACTGAGATCCACATGCCCCAGATGGGCGTGTCGGTCGCCGAGGGCACGATCGTCGAGTGGAAGAAGCAGGTCGGCGACTGGGTCGAGGCCGACGAGGTGATCGCCTCGATCTCGACGGACAAGATCGACACCGACGTCGAGGCGCCCGCGGCCGGCCGGCTGCAGGAGATCCTCGTGCAGGTGGGAGAGACGGTCGAGGTGGGCGCCGTGATGGCCCTGATCGCGACCGATGCCAAGCCGGGGGAGGCGCACACCTCGGAGGGCGACTCGTCGTCCACGGACGGCACGAGCGAGGCCTCCGCCGCGCTCGAAGCGCCCGGCGATGCCGGCGAGCTCCAGGGCGACACGGCGGCCGAGCACGCCGGCTCCGCGCAGGAGGGAAGCGCCCGGCGCTCGGGCGGCAAGCGCTACTCGCCGGTCGTCATGCGCATGGCGTCCGAGCACGACATCGATCTCGAGCGGATCGAGGGGACCGGCCGCGGCGGGCGGGTGCGCAAGCAGGACGTGCTGGCGTTCCTCGAAAACGGCGGCGGCGCCGACGCGCCGATGCACATCGAGTCGCCCTACAAGCCCGACGAGCCGGCCGCGCCGAGGAAGCGCAGGCCGCGCTTCGGGCAGCCGGCGCCCGCCGCCGAGCCGGCGCCGATGCAGGGCGGCTCCGCGCCGCTCTCGCGCATGCGCCAGTCGATCGGGCGCGCGATGGTCGAGTCGCTGCAGACCGCCGCGACCTGCACCACGATCGTCGAGGCCGACATGACCCGGGTGAACGCGGCGCGCAAGGCGCTCGGCGTGACCTACCTGCCGGTGATCGCGCGCGCGACGATCGAGACGCTGCGCGAGTTCCCGGCGCTGAACGCGACGATCGAGGACGACACGATCACGACGTACGACGGCGTGCACCTGGGCATCGCGGTGTCGCTGGGAGAAGGCGGCCTGATCGTGCCGGTGATCCGTGACGCCCAGGAGCTCTCGGTCGAGGGTCTCGCGGCGCGCATCAAGGACGTCGCCGCGCGCGGGCGCGAGAACGCGCTGACGCCCGACGAGGTCCGCGGCGGCTCGTTCACGATCACCAACCCCGGCGGCTACGGCTCGATCATCGCGACGCCGGTGATCAACCAGCCGCAGGTGGCGATCCTCGACACCGAGGCGATCGTCAAGCGCCCCGTGGTGATCACGGACGAGCTCGGGAACGACTCGATCGCGATCCGCCACATGACCTACCTGTGCATGAGCTGGGACCACCGTGCGCTCGACGGCGCGCTGGCGGCGCAGTTCCTGCGCGCGCTGGCCGACCGCCTGGAGGCCTGGCCGGTCGGCTGACGATGCGCGAGCTCTGGACCTGCCACCTCGGGACGGTCGAGTACCGCGCGGCGGCCGCGCTGCAGGAGGCGCTGCGGGAGCGCGTGATCGCGGGCGAGCTGCCGGACCTGCTGCTGCTGCTCGAGCATCCGCCGGTCTACACGCTCGGCCGCCGCTCCGAGCCCGGCGACCTGCCGTTCGGCGAGGAGCACTGGCGCGCGCGCGGCATCGACGTCGTGCGCACGCAGCGCGGCGGCAAGCTGACCTACCACGGTCCCGGACAGCTCGTCGGCTACCCGATCATGCACGCCTCCGACATCCCCTCCTACCTGCGCACGATGGAGGCGGCGATCGCCGCCGCGCTCGCCGAGGAGGGGATCCGGTCGCGCGGCCGCGACCACGAGGGCCCCGAGTACACGGGCGTCTGGGTCGAGGACCGCAAGATCGCCTCGATCGGCGTCCACCTGTCCCGGGGCGTGAGCGCGCACGGATTCGCGCTCAACGTCGACAACGACGTGGCGCCCTTCCACCAGGTCACCGCGTGCGGCCTGCCCGACGTCCGCATGACGTCCGTCGCGCTCGAGACCGGGCGCACGGGCACGGCCGCGTGCATGCGCAAGCGCGTCGCCTACGCGTTCGCGCAGGCGCACGGGATGCGGCAGCGGATCGTCACCCCGAGGCGCCTCGGAGCCGGTGCCCTGCGCCCGGTACCCTCACTGGCGTGAGCACCGCCGCTCCCCGGCTCCACGTGACGCGCTCGCGCGCGAACCCCGGTGGGATGGACGTCACGAAGGTGCTGGGCACGGACACGCAGCCGTTCCGCGGCCGCAAGCCGTCGTGGTTCAAGGTGCCGCCGCCCGGCGGGAAGCGCTATCGCGAGCTGTCGGAGATGATCCGCTCCGAGGAGCTCCACACGGTCTGCCAGGAGGCCGCCTGCCCGAACGTCGGCGACTGCTGGGAGCGCGGCACCGCGACCTTCATGATCCTCGGCGACACCTGCACGCGCCGCTGCGGCTTCTGCAACGTCAAGACCGGCAAGCCGACCTGGAACGACCCGCTCGAGCCGCTGCGCGTCGCGCGATCGGTCGCGAAGATGGGCCTGCGGCACGCGGTCATCACATCGGTCGACCGCGACGACCTGCCCGACTACGGCGCCGGCGTCTGGTGCGGCGTGATCAGGTCGATCCGGATGCAGGCGCCGCTGTGCAAGATCGAGTGCCTGACGCCCGACTTCCGCGGCGAGGAGATGCCGCTCGCGAAGGTGATCGCGGAGCGCCCGGACGTCTTCAACCACAACGTCGAGGTCGTGCCCGGCTCTACCCGGTCGCGCGCAGGGGCTCGCGCTGGGAGCGGTCGCTGCGCGTGCTCGCGAACGCCAGGGAGATGGGCGGCGGCGAGCTGACCACGAAGTCGGGCCTGATGGTCGGCCTCGGGGAGACCCACGACGAGATGGTCGACGCGTTCGGGCGGTTGCGCGAGCACGGTGTGCAGGTGCTCACTGTCGGCCAGTACCTGCGCCCGACCGAGCGCCACCTGCCGGTCGTCCGCTACTGGCATCCGGACGAGTTCAAGGCGCTCGAGGTGGAGGCCTACAAGCTCGGCTTCGACCACATCGCCGCCGGGCCGCTCGTCCGCTCGAGCTACCACGCCGACGAGCACGTCAAGCAGCAGCTCGCCGGCACCGGCCCGCTGGCCGCGGCCGCCGGTTAGCCTCCGGGCGTGCGCCGCGCGCTGCCCTTCCTGCTCACGCTGGTCGTGCTCGCCGGGTGCGGGGACGACGACGACGCGTCGTCGTCGGGCACGAAGGACGCCGCGCTCGCCAGGGCGCTCGCGAACGGCGGCGTGGTGCTCGTGATGCGCCACGCCAAGACCGAGACGGCGACCGACGAGGTCGAGGTCCTGGGCGACTGCTCGCGCCAGCGCAACCTCTCCGACGAGGGCCGCGCGCAGGCGCAGGCGATCGGGCGCGACGTGGAGGCGCTCGGGGTGCCGGTCGACGAGGTGCGCGCGAGCCCGCTGTGCCGCGCGAAGGAGACCGCGGAGATCGCGTTCGGGAGAGCCGAGGTCGACAGGACGCTCGTCTCCCCCGGCGTCACCGGCACGGTCGCGGACGACGACCGCCGGATCCGGAGGCTGCGCCGGATGACGAGCGCGCCGCCGGGCTCGGCGATCGTGCTCGTGACGCACACGGGCAACATCGGCGGCGCGTTCGAGCAGAGCGTCGAGGAGGGCGACATGCTCGTCTACCGGGACGGCCGCCGGCTGGGCGTGGTCGGCCCGGACGACTGGAGGCGCCTGGCGGAGGCGCTCGGCTAGTTGTTCCCGCTCAAGGACAACATCCCGACGCTGAGCTTCCCCGTCGTCACCGTGGCGCTGATCGCGCTGAACGTGATCGTGTACTTCGTCTTCCAACGCGGGACGCTTGGTCTGCCCGAGAGCGGCGAGGCCCCCTGGCCGGTCAATCTCTACGCGCTGGTTCCGTGCGAGATCAGCAGCGAATGTCCAGCCTCCGGGGACCCGTCGCCGGCCGTGACCGTCCTCACCTCGATGTTCATGCACGGGTCGATCCTGCACCTGGGCGGCAACATGCTGTTCCTGTGGATCTTCGGCAACAACGTCGAGGACTCCATGGGCCCGGTGAAGTTCGTGCTCTTCTACCTGCTCGGCGGGCTGGCGGCGACCGCGTTGCAGATCGTCGTCGACGCGGACTCGGCCGTCCCCAACCTGGGCGCATCGGGCGCCGTCGCGGGCGTGCTCGGCGGCTACCTGCTCCTGTTCCCACAGGCGCGCGTGATCACGGTGATCTTCATCGTCTTCTTCTTCACCATCGTCGAGTTGCCCGCCCTGTTGATCCTGGGCTTCTGGTTCGTGCAACAGCTGCTGTTCGGATACTTCGACCTCGGTTCGGCCGGCGAGGGGGGCGGCGTGGCGTACTTCGCGCACATCGGTGGCTTCGTGTTCGGCCTGCTGGCGATCAAGCTGTTCGCCGACGATCGCAAGCAGCGCGGGCAGATCGAGCGGGCGCGGGTTTGAGCCGCACGCTGATACTCGGCGCCGCGCTCGTGTTCATCGCCGTGCTCGGCTTCCTGACGCTGTTCGTGCTGTTCTCGAGCGGGCCCGACGTGCTGGTCGTGATCTCGCTCGCGATCCTCGTGCTGTTCGCGGTCGGGGTTATCGGCGCGCTGGCCACGCCACCACCGGACGACCGCTAGCGATGTACTGGCGGCGGCGGATCGCGCTGCTGGCCGCGCTGGCCGCGGTCGCGACGGGCGCCGTCCTGCTGCTCGGCCACGAGGGCGGCATCCGCCCCGCGACGCCGGACGCCGCCACGCCGGCGCCGCTGCCCACCACCGGGCCGGCGCCGCTCGGGAGCACGGGCACCGCGCCGGCGCCGCTCGCGGTGCGCCTCGACGAGCCGCGCGACGCCGTGCGGGTGAGCTTCGACCACCCACCGCGCGCCGGCCTCCTCTTCGACCTCGACAGCGGGCAGGTCCTGTGGCGGCGCAGCCCGTCGAAGGTGCTCCCGATCGCGTCGCTGACGAAGATGATGACCGCGCTCGTGGTGGTCGACCGCGTGCCGCGCCGCGGTCGCGTGCGGATCACCGCCGAGACGCTGCGCTACCGCGGGTCGGGCGTCGGCCTGTTGCCGCGCGGAAAGCTGATCGGCGTGCAGACGATGCTGCACGGCCTGCTGCTGCCGTCGGGCAACGACGCCGCGATCGCGCTGGCGCAGCGCGCGGGCGGTGGCAGCGTGCGCGCCTTCGTGCGGCTGATGAACCGGCGCGCCGCGGCGATGGGCCTGACCTGCACGCACTTCTCCTCGCCGAGCGGCTTCCGCGACGCCGGCAACCACTCGTGCGCCGGCGACCTCGCGGCGCTGGCGCGAGCGGTGCTGCGCACGCCGCGGCTGGCGCGGATCGTGCGGCGGCGGGCGGCGGTCCTGCCGTTCCCGATCAAGGGCCGCAAGCTCTACCTCTACAACACCAATCCGCTGCTGCGCGAGCGCTACCGCGGCACGACCGGCGTCAAGACCGGCTACACGGTCGCCGCCGGGCGCTGCCTCGTCGCGACGGCCCGGCGGGGACGCAGGCGGCTCGGCGTCGTGCTGCTGCACGCGCGCGACCCAGGGCGCCAGGCGAAGCGCCTGCTCGACCGCGGTTTCCGATTCGCGCGGTCCGCGGCCGGGTAGAGGCCGCGCCGTGGGGGAGCCAGGCGGCGCGACGCCGCGCAGCGTATATCTCCGCCGCCGGCTCGTCGCCGGCGGCGGTCTCGTCGTGCTGCTGGCCGGCATCGGCGTGGCGACCGGGGCGTTCTCCGGCAACGGCGATCCCGCCCCGCCCTCGGCGCGGCAAGGGACCGCGACCGAAGCACCGCGCGAGCTGCCGCGCGGCGGGCGGCGCGTGCTGCCGGACAAGCGCGTGGTCGCGTTCTACGGCGCCCCGCAGTCGCGCGAGCTCGGCGCGCTCGGGATCGGCACGCCCGATCATGCCGCCGAGCGCCTCACCAGGCAGGCGCGAGCCTATGAGCGCGGGAGCCGGCCGGTGCTTCCGGCGATGGAGCTGATCGCCGTGATCGCGAACGCCGACGCCGGCGAGGACGGCATGTACCGCAGCCGCCAGCCCAACACCGTGATCAGGCGCTACCTGCGCGCCGCGCGGCGCCACGACATGCTGCTGCTGCTCGACATCCAGCCCGGCCGCTCGGACTTCTTCACCGAGACGACGCGGTTGGAGCGCTGGCTGCGCGAGCCCGACGTCGGGCTCGCGCTCGACCCCGAGTGGCGCGTCACCGGCCGGCGAGGTACCGGGACAGGTGATCGGCCACGTCGACGCGCGCGAGGTCAACGCCACGTCGGCCTGGCTCGCGCAGCTCGTCGCGACGCGAGAAGCTGCCGCAGAAGCTCTTCGTCGTGCACCAGTTCACCGACGACATGGTCGACGACGCGCGCTCCAGCGCCGCGACGAGCTGGCGATGGTCCTGAACGCCGACGGCTTCGGCACGCGGCCGGTCAAGGTCTCGAAGTACAAGGCGTTCACGCGCGCGGCGAGGAGCTTCCACCAGGGCTTCAAGCTGTTCTACGAGGAGGACGTCGGCCTGATGTCCCCGTCGGCGGTGCTGCGGCTGCGGCCCTCGCCGGACCTCGTGGTCTACGAGTAGGCCGGGCGATCACCGCTGGGGCAACGGCGCCTGCTGGGCGGCCAGCAGCGTCGCACCGATCGCGCCGCCGAGGTCGCCGAGCGAAGCGAGCAGCACCTCGGGCGGCCGGTGGTCCGCGAACAGGTGCGGCATGATCGCCTCGCGGATGCGCTCGACGTAGGGCTCGCCCAGGCGCAGCCCGAGCCCGCCGCCGATCACCACGGCCTCGACGTCGAGCAGGTTCAGCGACGAGGCGACGCCGACGCCGATCGCGTCCACGGCACGGTCGATGAGCTGATGGGCGAGCTTGTCGTCACGCGCCAGCGCGCGCTCCCAGATCCCGCTGGAGAGCCGCGGCTTGTCGCGCTCCTCCATGATCTCGAAGAGCACGGTCTTCTCGCCTTCGTCGGCCTTCTCGCGCGCCCGCACCTCCATCGCGCCACGGCCCGCATAGGCCTCCATGCAGCCGACCCGCCCGCACGGGCACGTGCGGCCGTCGCTCTTGACGACCATGTGACCGATCTCGCCCGCGGCGCCACGGCCCTCCCACAGCTGGCCGTCGAGCACCACGCCCCCGCCGACGCCGGTGCCCCAGAAGACGCCCAGGATCGACTGGAACGGCCTGCCCGCGCCGAGCTCGAACTCCGCGTTGGTCGCCACGTTGACGTCGTTGGACAGACCGACCGGCGCGAGCAGGGCGGTCTCGAGCTTCTCGGCGAGCGGGTACGTGCCCTCCCAGTCGGGCAGGTTGCGCGCGCTGGTCACGGTCCCGGCCTCGTCGTCGACGGCGCCCGGGGTCCCGACGCCGACGGCGGTCAGCTCGCCGCGACTGACGCCGGCGTCCTCTGCGGCCTCCTGCAACGCGGCGATCATCGCCAGCGTCACGTCGGCGGGGCCGCCCGTCGTGGGGGTCGGATGGCGCGCCGACCCGAGCACCTCGTGGGCGTCGTCGGTGACCACCGTCTGGATCTTCGTGCCGCCGAGGTCGATTCCGCCATACCGTGCCATACCGGCGGATGGTCCCACACTGATCCGCTAGCGTGCGCGCCTGAACTCGAGCGTTCAATGGGAGGCAGTGGCCTGTGGACCTGAACGACACCCCCGAGCTGGCCGAGTATCGCGAGAAGGTGCGCGCGTGGCTCGTCGAGCACAAGCATGAGGCGCCGGACAGCAGGGGGGACGACGACGCGTCCGTGATGGCCCGGCGCGCGTGGCAGCACCGCCTGGCCGAGGGCGGCCTGGCAGCGGTCACGTGGCCGGCCGACTACGGCGGCGCCGGGCTCGGTCCGCTGCAGCAGGTCGTCGTCAACCAGGAGATCGGCCGCGCCGGCGTGCCCGGGATCTTCGACATCATCGGCGTCGGCATGCTCGGCCCGACGCTGATCGCGCACGGGTCCGAGGAGCAGAAGCAGCGCCACCTCGTCCCGATGCTGACCGCCGACGAGGTCTGGTGCCAGCTCTTCTCCGAGCCGGCAGCCGGCTCGGACCTCGCGGGCGTCCAGACTCGCGCGACCAAGCAGGAGGACGGCTCCTGGCGCCTCTCGGGCCAGAAGGTCTGGACGACGAACGCGCAGCACGCCGCCTTCGGGCTGCTGATGGCGCGCACGAACCCCGACCTGCCCAAGCACAAGGGCCTGACGATGTTCATCGTGCCGATGGACGCCGAGGGCGTGACGGTGCGGCCGCTGCGCCAGATCTCTGGCGAGGCGCACTTCAACGAGGTCTTCTTCGACGACGTGCGGCTCGAGCCGGGCTCGGAGGTCGGCCCGGTCGACGGCGGCTGGGGAGTCGGCCTGACGACGCTGATGTTCGAGCGCGTGACGATCGGGCTCGGCGGCGAGGGCTTCGGCTGGCGCGCGGATCGCTTCGCCCACGCGCTGCTCGAGGACGAGGCGTGCACGCGCGACGCCGAGACGCGCCATCGCTTCGGCGAGATCGCGACGGAGTTCCTCGCGCTGCGCTTCACGGGCTACCGCATGCTCACATCGCTGCAGCGGGGCCAGATCCCGGGCGCGGAGGGCGCGCTCGCGAAGGTGACCACGATCAAGGCGGCGATCGCCGCCGGCGACCTGATCTGCGACGTGCTCGGGCCCGAGGGGCTCGCCCACGAGCGCTTCGGCGAGCTCGTCTCCGACATGCCGGGGCTGAAGTCCGCCGGCGGCACCGAGGAGATCCTGCGCAACATGGTCGGCGAGCGCGTGCTCGGCCTGCCGCCGGAGCCGCGGCTCGACAAGGGGATCCCGTTCTCCGAGCTGCGTGCGAAGGAACGCGAGGCGGTGGCATGAACTTCGCCCTCTCCGACGAGCAGGAGTTCCTCAAGGAGGCCGCCCGCGGCGCGCTCTCGCGCGTCAAGACGGTCGAGGCCGCGCGCGAGGCGCTGGACGGCGCCGCGCTGCCGGACCTCTGGCCGGCCGCGGTCGAGGCCGGCTGGCCGGGGCTGCTGGTGTCCGAGGCCAACGGCGGCGCCGAGCTGAGCACGCTCGAGGCGATGCTCGTGTTCGAGGAGCTCGGCCGCGTGCTCGCCGGCGTGCCGCTGCTCGGCCACCTGCCGGCGACGTTCCTGCTCGACCGCGCCGGCGCGACCGACGTGATCGGCGCCCTGGCTGCCGGCGAGACGCGCGCCGCCTTCGTGCCCGCGCGGCCGCCGACCGACCTCGGCGACGGCTGGAGCGTCGATCCGGCGATCGGCATCACGCGCTCCCCGGCGCCCGCGTACGCGGACGGCAAGGTGACGGGCACCGTGTCCTGGGTGCCGGACGCGCCCGGCGCCGAGCACCTGGTCGTGGTGCTCGACGATGGCCGCGCGGCGCACGTGCACGCGGCCGACGCGACCGTCGAGCCGGCGACCACCTACGACGTGACGCGCTCGCTCGGGCACGTCGGGTTCGACGGCGCGCCCGGCACGCTGCTCGAGCTCGGCGAGCGCGACACCGCGGCCGCCTGGTACATCGCCCAGGCGCTGATCGGCGCCGAGGCTGTCGGCGCGGTCGACGTCGCACTCGCCACGAGCGTCGCCTACGCGAAGGAGCGCCACACGTTCGGGCGCGCGATCGGCTCCTACCAGGCGGTCAAGCACGAGCTGGTGGAGATGCTGCGCGGGCTCGACAACTCCCGCTCGCTGATGTACTACACGGGCTGGGCGGCACAGGACAAGCCGGAGGAGTTCCCGCTCGCGGCGTCGGCGTTCAGGCTCGCGGCCGGCAAGGCGCTCGACCATGCCGCGCGCGCGCAGATCTCCGTGCACGGCGGCATCGGGGCGACGTGGGAGCACGACGCGCCGCTGTACTTCCGCCGCGCGCAGCTCTCGCGGCGGCTGCTCGGCGGCACCGCGGGCGCCGCCGACCGCGTCGCCGGGGAGCTGCTGACGGCCGCGCGGGTCCAGGACGCGGCGGCCGCCGCCTAGCGGCGGCTGTTGACCTGGCGCACGATCGGCAGCAGCAGCGAGCGCGGCGTGATCCGGCCGCCGATCATGCTCGCCCGGTTGAGCAGGCCCGGGATCGCGCTCCGGCGCCCCGCCACCATCGCGTCGATCCCCGTGCGCGCGACGTCGGGCGCCTCCATCCAGAGGAACTCGGGCATCGCCTCCTCCGCTTCGCGGGCGCCCGCGTTCTCGCCGAACTCCGTGTGGGTGAACCCGGGGCAGAGGCAGGTCACGCTGACCCCGGTTCCGCCCAGCTCGGCGTGCACCGCCTCGGAGAAGGACTGGACGAACGCCTTCGTCGCCGCATAGGTGGCGAAGCCGGGCAGCGGCTGGAACGCGGCCGTCGACGCGACGTTGAGGATCGCGCCGGCGCCGCGCTCGACCATCGGCCGGAGGAAGGCGCCGGTGAGATGGTGCACGGCCTCGACGTTCAGGCGCACGATCTGCTGCTCGCGCTCGAGGTCCGACTTCAACAGCGTCGCCACCGTGCCGGTGCCGGCGTTGTTGCACAGGCCGGCGACCTCGCGCTCGCCCGCCTCCAACCGCGCGAACAGCTCGCGCCGGGCGTCCGCGTCGGTCAGGTCGACGGTCTCGACGTCCGCGTGGACGCCGTGCGCGAGCCGTAGCTCGTCGGCCAGCTCGCGCAGCCGCTCGGCGCGGCGCGCGACCAGCACGAGGTTGTAGTTGCGCCTGGCGAGCTCGCGAGCGAGCTCGGTACCGATCCCGGCGGACGCGCCGGTGACCACGACGGTGTTGTCGAGCGAAGCAGGAGGTAGGGCCATGTCGATCAATGTTCCCGGTAAGTGGTCGTCTGGACCCACCATCGCTGGCGCTTCCCGCTGCCGCCGCACCATTCGTTCCCGCTCGAGAAGTACGGGCTGCTGGCCGAGCGGGTGGTCGCGGACGGATTGGCGGCGCCGGACGAGGTCCTGGAAGCCGGCCCAGCGGGATGGGACGAGCTCGCCGCCGTCCACGACCACGGCTTGCTCTCGCGCATACGCGAAGGCTGTCTCACGGTCCGCGAGGAGCGCGGCCTCGGCCTGCCGTGGTCGCGCGAGCTGGTCGAGCGCGGGCGCCGCTCGGTCACGGGCACGATCGCGGCCGCTCGCCACGCGGTCGAGCACGACGTCGCGATGAACCTCGGCGGCGGCACGCACCACGCCGGACGCGACTTCGCCCGCGGCTACTGCCTCTTCAACGACGTCGCGGTGGCGACCGCGGCGCTGCGGCGCGACGGGCTCGCCGACCGGGTGCTCGTGGTCGACTGCGACGTGCACCAGGGCGACGGGACGGCGGACATCTTCGCCGAGGATCCGCGCACGTTCACGCTCTCGCTCCACGGCGCGCGCAACTATCCGTTCACGCGCGTCGCCTCCGACCTCGACGTCGACATCGCTTCCGGCACGGGCGACGGGCGCTACCTGCGCGCGCTGACCGAGGCGCTCGACTTCGCGCTGGAGCGCGCGCAGCCCGACTTCTCCTTCTACCTCGCCGGCGCCGATCCCTGGGAGGGCGACCGGCTCGGCCGGCTCGCGCTCAGCAAGCCGGGCCTGCTGGCGCGCGACAAGCTGGTGCTCGACCGGCTGCTGGACGCGGATGCGGCCGTCTGCGTCGTCCTGGCCGGCGGCTACGCCGACGACGTGCGCGACACCGTCGACATCAACGCGGCGACGGCTGCGGCCGTCGCAGGGCGCGTCCACGCGCCGGGCGCCGCGATTTGATCATTCGTCGAGCGACCACTTCCGACCGGCGGAGAAACGATTACCCTGATGGGGCTTTACAAAAGGTTCCAGGGGAAGCGCGCTCAGGAGCGCCCGCAAGGGCGAGCCGTACGGCCGCGGACCCTAGGACAGCCGCCACCCCTCCCTTCCCCCGGCGCCGGGAGCACGATGCATCCGGCGCCGGGGTGGCGGCACCTCTACCCTTCCTCCCGCAACCGGGGGCGTGGTGCTAACGGGAACACGCCGGCCTTGCATGCCGGAGTTAGGGGTTCGATTCCCCTCGCCTCCATCGCGGGCCGTCCGGCTCAGGGCCGCGCGGCGGCGTTCGACCGCGCGCGGCCCGCGAAGAGAGCCGGATGCCGGGGCGGCGCGGGCGCACCGGGGCAGGAAAACGCCCGCGCCGCCTGATCCGGCGAATGCCTCGTCGGGAGAGCGAGGCGAGCCTCCCGCCTTCCCCCGTTCCTGGGAAGTTGTCGGGCCTGATGCTCAGATCGGCGCGCGACCGCCGGCGGTGAAGCCGGCAGGCGCCGGTTCGATCAGGCGTCCAGGAAGACGCTGCCGTCGCAGACGACCACCGCGTCGCCTCCGACGCGCACGCGATCGCCCTCCATCCGGGCGACCAGGCGCGACGCGCGGCCCATCTCGACGCCCTGGCTGATCGTCACCCCGATCGCGGCGGTGCGCTGTGCGAGGTAGGCGCAGAGCGGTCCCGCGGCGGATCCGGTGGCCGGGTCCTCCCCCATCTCGGCGCGCGTCGCGAACGAGCGGGCGCGCGCCGTGCCGGCGTCGGGATCGACCGCGACCACGTACAGGCAGAGCCCGCCCGCGAACGGAGCGAGCAGGCTCGCGATGCGGTCGTAGTCCGGCCACAGGCCGCCCAGCACCGCGGCGTCGTGAACGGGCGCGAGCACGTGGAACGCGCCCGTGGAGACGGCCTGGCAGGGCAGCTCGGGGTGCGCATCGTCCTCGCTCAAGCCGACCGCGCCCAGCACGTCGGAGGGGTCGAGCTCGGGACCGAACGTCGCCGGCTCCTGGAGCATCGAGGCGTGGATCGCGCCGCCTGCCAGCTCGACGTCGATCGGCTGCAGCCCCGCCTGGGTCTCCTGCGTGTAGGTGACGCTCGTCTCACTGCGCTCGCGCGCGACCGCCGCCGCCACGCCGAGCGAGGGGTGGCCGGCGAACGGGACCTCGCCGCTCATCATCCAGATCCGGTTGCGGTAGTCGGCGCCCGCGGCCGACGGCGTCTGGATGAACGACGTCTCCGACAGCCGCGTCTCGCGCGCGAACGCGTGCATCACCGGGTCCGGCACGCCGTCGGCATCGTGCACCACGGCGAGCGGATTGCCCTGCAGCCGGGCGGCGGTGAACACGTCGAGCAGCGTGTAGCGGCGGGCCGCCATCCGGGCCGGCGCCGCCCTACTTGTCGAAATCGAAATCGCGCGGCGGCTTCTGCTCGAACCAGAGCCGGTCGTGCTCAGGCGTCTCCTGGAGGAAGTCCGGCGTCTCCTCGAGCACGTCCTCCTCGGCGCCGGGCTCGTCGTCGGGGCGCACGACCTCCGGCGCGGGCTCCGCCCCGGGCGGCGCGAACTCCGCCGTCGGCTGGCCCGCGACGGGCTCGACCGGCTCGTCCGGCAGCCAGGCCTCGTCGCGCGGCGGGGGCGGCGGCTCAGGGGGAGCCTCGGGCTCCGGCTCCGGCTCGTAGGGCACCGGCGGCTCGGGCGGCAGCTGCTCCTCGACGGGACCAGCCTCGGCCGGAGGGGCGGCCGGCTCGTCCGCGGCCGGCTCGTCCGCGACCGGCTCGGGCGTGCCCTCGGGCTTCACGAACTCGCCGCTGCGCGGATCGCCCAGCGCCTCGTCCTCCTGGCGCGCGACCTCTGCGAGGTCGGCGCCCCGGGCGCGCTTGAGCTCCAGGTGCTCGCGGATGGCGTCGTCGAGCAGTCCCATCAGTCCTCCAACAGCCTACTCGGCCTTTACGGTGCGGTTCTTCCCGGATCGCTTCGCCCGGTATAGCGCAGCGTCCGCCGCCGCGACAAGCGCATCCTTGTCGATCTTGGCGGAATGCGGCAGCGAAGCGGCGCCGAACGAGGCCGTGACGCGCAGCGTCCCCTCGCCGTCGAGCAGCTCGATCTGGAGCTCCTCGATGCGGTGGCGCACGCGCTCGGCGAAGTCGTATGCGCCCTGGAGCCCCGTCTGCGGCAGCGCGACCGCCATCTCCTCGCCGCCGTAGCGCGCCGGCTCGTCGATCTCACGCGCGGACTCGCGCAGCACGTGCGCGACCTCGCGCAGCACGACATCGCCCTGGAGGTGCCCGTAGGTGTCGTTGACGCGCTTGAAGTTGTCGAGGTCGAGCATGATCAGGCCGAGCTCCTGGCCGAAGCGCCGCGTCCGCTCCACCTCCGCGGCCATGACCTCCTGGAAGCGGCGGTGGTTGAACAGGCCCGTGAGCTCGTCGGTGACCGCCTGGCGCCGGATCGTCTCGTGCAGGTCGACGTTCTCGATCGAGATCGTCGCCTGGTTGGTCAGGTACTCGAAGAGCTCGCGCTGGCGCTGGGAGAAGGGCCTGCCGGGGCGGGCGATCGAGATCACGCCGAGCACGCCCTCGTCGGGCTCCGGCGCGGCCAGCGGGCGCGCGAGCGCGTTGGCGCCCGCGATCTGGGTCTCGGCCGCCTCGCCCGCCTCCATCGCCGCCGCCTCGGCGGCCAGCACGGCCGGCATGTACGAGGACACGTTGCCGGCCCGCGCAGCCTCCGACAGCGCGCCGTTGAGCCCCTGGCGCATCACGACCCGCCCGCACTCGGCGCCGACGCCGTCGACCGCCGTCTGCACGACGATCCCGAGCAGCGCGTCGCGGTCCAGGCCCTTGCCGAGCGACTCCCCGACGCGGCGGACCGTCTCCTGCAGCCGCGCGCGCTCGAGCTGGAGCTCCTCCAGGCGCGCCTCGAGCTGGCGGGCCATCGAGTTGAACTCGTTGCCGAGCGCGGCGAACTCGTCCTTGCCCTCCGTCGGGACCTCGATCGAGAAGTCGCCCTTGCCGATGTTGCGCGCAGCCGCCAGCAGGCGGCCGATCTGCGACTGCAGGGAGCGCGCCGCGGTGAGCGCGAACGCCAGCGCGCAGATCAGGAACGCGAGCAGGATCAGGCCGATGAAGAACGCGTTCTCGGTGACCGCGTCGTCGAGCGCGTCCTCGGGCTCCAGGAGGTGCACCGCGATCGTGCCGCCGTCGAAGCCGCGCGTGTCGAAGCCGGTCACGCGGTAGTTGTCGCCTTCGAGCTCGGCCTCGCCGCGGAGCGGCAGGTCGCGCGCCGAGCTGGTCTTGATCGACCCGGCGAGGATCCTGTCGTCCTCCGTCAGCAGCACCTCGAGCCCGGTGACGCGGGCTGCCAGCTCGGCGTAGTCCTGCGCCGTGCTGACCGACAGGCTCATCCGCCCGGCCGGATCGCCGCGGGCGTCGAGCAACCGGCTGAGCGCGGGCGCGACCGCGATGCCGCCACCGGCCTCGACCGGCTCCTGCGCGCCCTCGAGCGTCAGCCGCACGCGGACGGCTCCGCCGCGCTCGGCGAGATCCTCCAGGCGCTCCTTCAACGCCGCCCGATCGCGGTCGCGGATCGCGATCGTCAGCGCCTCGTCGTTCGCCACGGTCTGCGCGACGACCTCCGAGCGGTCGCGCGACTCGAGGTAGACCCCCCTGGCCGCGCGTTGCGCCCGGTCGAGCCCGGCATCGGTCTTGCCCTCCTCGGAATCGCGCACGATCAGGATGCCGACCAGCGCGACTGCGAGCACCGGCAGGATCACCAGCAGGACGAAGAAGAAGCTGAGGCGGTTGCGGAAGCTCACGTGCATCCCTGACGGCCAGCCTACGACGGGCGCCCGCGCGCGGGGACGCCCGGCTACAATCGGTTGGCCGTCGCGGGCCGATCTCCTGCTTCGGCACCGCATTCAGCGGGGCTATAGCTCAGTTGGGAGAGCGCCTGGATCGCACCCAGGAGGTCGGGGGTTCGAGTCCCCCTAGCTCCATCGCCTCCTTTCCCGCGCCTCCAGCGGAAGCCGGCCTTCAGCGCGCCCGGCGGTAGCGGATGTGCGTGGCCAGCGGCGAATGCAGCACCTCGACGGGCTCCAACCCCAGAGATCCGACGCCGTCGAAGATCCGCTCGCCGGAGCCGAGCAGGACCGGGGCGATGTCGAGCGTGAGCTCGTCGACGACCCCGGCGACGAGCGCCTGCCGGACGGTGGAGGCGCCGCCCGCGATGTCCACGCCGTCGTCGCCGGCCGTCTCGCGCGCCTGTGCGTAGGCGGCGTCGAAGCCGCCGGTGACGAAGTGGAAGGTCGTCCCGCCCTCCATCGCGATCGGCTCGCGGGCGTGATGGGTGAGCACGAACACCGGTGCGTGGTACGGCGGCTCGGGCCCCCACCAGCCGCGCCAGTCCTCGTCCCACTCACCGCGGATCGGCCCGAACATGTTGCGGCCCATGACGTAGGCGCCGCGCGGGCGCATGAGCCAGCCGACGGCGGTCTCGTCGGCCTCGTTGGCGCGCTCGTCGCCGATGTGCCAGCCGTGGAGCTCCCTGCCGCGCTTCCCGAGCGGGTGCTCGCGACTCTGGTCCGGCCCGGCGACGAAACCGTCGAGCGAGATCGACATGTGGCAGGTGGTGTCCGGCATCGCGACTCCCCGGAGCGCGCGGCTCATGCGGCGACCTGCTCGCCGAGGAAGGCGGCGAGCCCGTCGAGCAGCAGGCCGGTGCCGTGCTCGCGCTCCGCCGGATCCTCGAGGTCGTCGAGGAACGCACCGTGCTCGGTGAACACGAGCCGCGTGCCGTCGCCGTCGGGCCGCACCTCGACGGTCGTCAGCGACACGGAGATGAGCCGCCCGTCGAGCAGGAGGTCGTAGGCGAAGACGATCCGCTCGCCGTCGACGATGTCGTGGTACCGGCTGCGGAACTCGTGCAGCGTCCCGCGCGGATCGCGTCCCACGCTCACCTCGCTCCCACCGACGCGGAAGTCGAGCTCCCACTTGGCGCCGGTCCAGCCCTCGGGCACGCCGAACCAGCGCTGCTTGAGCTCCGGGTCCGCGAACGCGCGGAACGCCTGAGGCGGGGTCTGGCGGAACCGTCGCTCGATCGTGAAGTCGTGCTGGCGGATGCTCATCGGCGGTCTCCTTGGTCGATGGGAAAGGCTTCGTCGAGGACGTCGGAGAGGCGGTCGAAGTGCCGCTCCCAGATCGCGCGATGCTCGGCGATCCACCCCTCGAGCGTGCGCATCGGGCCGGGCTCGAGCCGGCAGCTCCGGACGCGGCCGACCTTCTCCGAGCGCACGAGGCCGCTGCGCTGCAGCACGTCGAGGTGCTGCATCACGGACGGCAGCGACATGTCCAGCGGTGCGGCGAGCTCGCTCACGGACGCCGCGCCGCGCGACAGGCGGACGACCATCGCGCGGCGGCTCTCGTCGGCGAGCGCGTGGAACGCCCGGTCGAGCTGTGCTGCGTCGGCGGTCGGCATGGCTGCATCGTAGCGCACACTTAGGCAAGTACCTAAGTGTGCGGCTGCTTCAGCCAGCAGTCAGCGCCTCGGTTTGACCGTCCTCTTCGCAGACGGCCCGGGCACGTTGTCGCGGCGGAGGCCCGCGACCTCGACGGTCACCCGCTCGTCGCGGGCGACATCCGCGATCCGGAGCTTGCGCTTGCTTCTCTTGAGCACGAGCAGGTCGCGGCGACCGCGCGGGCGGCGCACGACCACGCGCTGGCTCGCCGCGCCGCGGCCGGGCCGCCACGAGACCCGGAGCGCCGAGCCGCGACGGCGTGCGCGCAGCTTCCGCGGGCGCTGGGGGCGCGCCGGCGCCGGCGCCGTGTAGCGCGCGACCACGATGGTGTCGCGCGGCAGGCCGTTCTGCACGACGATCGCCTCGACGGTGCGAGGCCCGGCGCTGCCGAAGGCCGGCCGGAAGCGCACGCGACCCGTTGCGCGGCTCGTCGACTCGAGGACGCGATTGACGTCCGGCCCATGCTCGACGAAGCGCACGCGCTGGCCGGGCATCCGCCGCAGCCGCCACTTCAGCGTCCGGGCCGAGCCGCGGCCGGTCACGCGGGCGCTGACCTCCGGGCGGTCGAGCACGTCGGCGGTCTGCACGCTCCGGATCGGCGCCGAACCGGCCATCGTCTCGACGCTCCAATCACCGCGCGGGTGGTGCAGCGCGACGAAGGTGACGCCGTTCTGCTCGTCCTGCAGCAGGATGTGGCGCTCGTCGCCGGGCGGCCCGCCCGGGACGAGCGGTGTCTCGATGCGCGGGCCCCCCGGTCCGGTGAGCGCGACGTCGGGCGCGCCTCCCTCGCCCTCGATCCGGATCACGACCGGATCGTCGCCGTTGAACGACAGGTCGGTGGACCCTGCCTGCGAGATGCGAGCGCGCGTTGCGCGATAGGGGCCGACGTCGCACGCCTGGCCCATGACGTTGAGGACATTGCCGACCCAGCGGTAGCCGAAGCCGGCGCGCAGCCACAGCAGCTGGCCGCAACCTGCAAGCCCGACGGTGGAGGCGAGGATCTCCGCGCGGGAGAGCTGGACCCCCAGCAGATAGGTCTGCGCCGCCGCCTCGACGTTGAAGCCCTTCTGGTCGACCCATCCGTTGAGCTCGGACTGGACGAAGACCGGCTGCTTGGCCGGCTCGGCTGCCGTCGGGTTGGGCAGGGCGAGCAGCAGCCTGCCGCCGAAGTCGACCGCTCCGGTCGTCCAGACGGTCGCGAAGCCGGACGCGACGTCGAAGTCGACCATCTTCAGCTTGCCGTCGGCCTTGAACCGGCCGGGATCCGAGAAGCGGTAGGAGAAGTCGCCGTCGAGGCGCAGGGCGGCCTTGCCGGCGACCAGCCCGCCGGCCGTGATGCCGAGCCCGCCGCCGAGCTCCAGCGGATCGACCGCCACGGCGAGCTTGACGCGCTGGAGGAACACGCCGCCCGCGACCGGGACGTTGAGGCCGTCGATCTCGGCCGAGGCGCGCTTGAAGGCGCCGCGCTCCATGGCGAACGAGCCGGAGAGCAGGAGCTTCTGCGGGGTCGGCAGGACGATCGTCGCGGCGCCCTCCCAGAGGTCGCGCTCGGTGTCGTAGCCGAGGGCGAGCTTCTTGACCTGCAGCGTCGAGATGAACAGGTTCTGCGCCGTCACCTTGAGCGCGTCGCTCTGGAGGCCGCGGGCGTTGCTCGTCTTGAACCCGGCCTGTCCGGTGATGTTGAAGCAGTTGGGCTTGCATTCGTTGCCGCGGAGGACCTGCAGCAGCGGGATGCCCACCGGCACCGCGACGACGGCCTCCTTGGCCCGGGTGAACTTGACCTCGACGTCGCCGACGACGGGCAGGCCCTTCACGACCGCCAGGTTCGGCGCGGCGAACGGCGGCACGCTGATGTCCTCGCGCCCGACGTCGCGCGGGAGCTCCCAGTCGACCTTGTCCGAGCGCAGCACGACGTCGCCGGCCTTGATCGCGTAGCGCTCCTCGCCGCTGAAGATCTTGCGGTTGTCGGGGTCGACGGTCAGGTTCCCGCCACCCTTGAGCGGAACGAAGTCGAGGCCGTTGACGCGGGCGTTGCCGGACGCGACGTACTTGTCTCCACTGCGTGTGAAGCACCCGACGACCTCGACGAAGCCGATCGACACGGTCGTCGAGCAGGCCGGCGGGCTCTCGCCCGCGGGAACGCCGGGCACGGCGCCACCGCCACCCGGGACGCCACCGCCTCCGCCGCCCCCGCCGGGCGGCGGCGTCGCCGTGGCCGTGGGCTCGGGCTCAGGCGGCAGCGGGGCGGGCGGACCCCAGTCGGGTTCGGAGTCGTCGACGCCGGAGGTCGTGCTCGTGATGCTCGTGAACGTCCCGCCCGCGGCGACCGGGATCGACATGATCTCGCGATCGTTGTCGGGATCGGCGTCGCTCTCGAACGCGATCCCGGCGCCGTCCGGCGACCAGGCGGGCTGCACGTCGTAGTCCGAGTTGAAGGTCAGCTGCGCGCCGTCGGTGCCGTCGGCGTCCATCACCCAGATCTCCTTCGTGGTGTCGCCGATGTTCGTGCCGGTGCCGCGCTCGAAGGCGATCCTCGTCCCGTCCGGCGACCACGTCGGATTCTGGTCCTGGAGCCCGATGTTGTCCGTGAGCTTGACGCGCGCGTCGGCGCCGCCCGCCGGAGCGCTGTCGGCGGGGATGGCGTAGATCTCGAACTCCCCGTCCAGGTTGCTGTGGAACGCGATCCGGTCGCCGAGGGGCGACCACGCCGGCGCCAGGTTGGCCCCGCCGTCGGTGAGCTGCCTGACTCCCGAGCCGTCGGCGTTCATGACCCACAGCTGGCGGCCGGTCGTACCGCCACTCGGGGTGTTCCGGATGCCCTCGAAGACGAGCTTCGTGCCGTCGGGCGACCAGGCGGGGGCGGCGTCCGGGCCTTCTGTGCCGGTGATCGCGGTCTGCCCGCTGCCGTCGGCGTTCATCACCCAGATGTCCAGCCCGCGGGCGAACGCGATCTTCGCTCCGTCGGGGGAGACGGCCGGGTCGGTGTCGGCCGCGAGGTTGGCCGTCAGGCGCTGCGGATCGCTGCCGTCCGGGTTGACCCTGTAGATCTCCGCGTTGCCGTCGCGGTCGGAGACGAAGGCGATCGGCCCATTCGCGCCGGGGAACGCCGGTCGGCCGCTGGCTGGGAAGACGAGCGCCGCGACCGCGGCCAGGATTGCCACGGTGAGCGCCCGTGTGGGCGTCCGTGCCAGGTGGACATGCTTCGCTCGGCGACTCACGGATCCCTCCCCATCGCGACTGACCGCGCGATTAACCAGGTTGCGGGTGGCGGTGTCGACCGGGCGGTCAGCGAACTGACGGGTGGGCGGCGAGCACGCCCCCGGCGTCGTCCGGGAAGATGCTCGCGTGAGGCGCGATGCAGAGCGGTGAGCCCGGGGGCCCTGTGAGCCACATCAGCCAGGCGCATCCCGACAGGGTCGAGGTGCGCGGGCGCGACCTGGCCGGCGACCTGATGGGCAGGTTGAGCTTCACGGAGTACTTCCACCTGCTGCTCTGCGGCCAAGAGCCGACCGAGGAGCAGCGCTTCTTCCTCGACGTGCTGCTGGTCGCCATCGCCGAGCACGGGATGATGCCCACCAACGTGGCCGCGCGCATGACGCTCGCCGCCGACCCCGGATCGCTCCAGGGAGCCGTCGCCGCCGGGATCCTCGGCTGCGGCCCGGTCATCCTCGGCACGTCCGAGTCCTGCGCGCAGCTGCTCGAGAGCGCACAGGAGAAGGTCGCGTCGGGCGGTGAGCCGGCGGCGGTCGCCGGGGACGCCGTCCGTGCGGTCCATGCCTCCGGCGGCAGGCTGCCCGGGTTCGGCCATCCCGTCCACCGCCCGCTCGACCCGCGCGCGGAGCGGATCCTCGAGCTCGCAGAGTCCCATGGGGTGAGCGGACCTCACGTCCTGCTGGCGCGCTGCATGCGCGACAGCGCCGCGGCGGCCTGGGGCAAGCCGCTGACGATGAACGTCTCGATGCCGATCGCGGCGGTGATGCTCGACCTCGGCTTCCCGGCCGCCGCGGTGAAGTCGGTGCCGATCCTCGCCCGCACGGCCGGCCTCCTCGCCCATCTCGCCGAGGAGCGCCAGGAGCCGCTGGGACTCCTGATGGCGGCGAGGGCGGAGGAGGCGATCGGTTACGAGCGCGGACCGGGATGACGCTCGCGCCCGAGGTCGAGACGCTGCCGTGGGCAGAGCAGCTGCCGATCGACGACGCGTCCTACCGCGCCCAGCTCGCCTACCTGTTCGACCGCTCGCGCTTCTACCGCGACAAGCTGGCCGCGGCTGGGTTCGCCTCGGTCGGGGCAGCAGGCGGGCTCACGGAGATCTCGCAGCTGCCGCTCACCGAGAAGGGCGAGCTGCGGGAGTCGTGCACGTCCGAGAATCCGATCGGCGCCCATCTCTGCGCGACGCCGCCGGAGATCGTGCGGATCTACTCGACGAGCGGCACCACCGGCGCGCCGAGCTACGTCCCGCTGACGGCGGCCGACCTCGAGAACTGGGTGACCGGCTCGGCGCGCAGCTACGCGGCGTCCGGCATCACCGCGGGGCAGCGCATCGTGTCGACGTACAACGCCGGGCCGTTCGTGGCAGGTGCGGCGCTCGCCGCGCTCGAACGCATCGGGCTCTGTCACATCCCGGTCGGCAGCGGCGGCACGGAGCGCCTGTGGCGGGCGATCGAGCTGCTCAGGCCCGAGGCGGCGGTGCTCACGCCGTCGTATGCCGCGCACCTCGCCGAATGGGCGGCGGAGCGGGACCTCGACCTCCGCGGGTCGAGCGTCGTGCGCGTCCTCGTGGCGGGCGAGCCCGGCGGCGGCGAGCCGGCCTTCCGCGCCACGCTCGAGGGCGGCTGGGGCGCGAAGGTCACCGAGGCGATGGGGATCGGTGACATCGGCGTCTCGCTCTGGGGGGAATGCGAAGCGCAGGACGGCATGCACCTGGGCGCGCGCGGCTTCGTCCACGCCGAGCTGATCGATCCCGAGACCGGCGCCGCCCGCGCGCTCGACGACGGCGCCACCGGCGAGCTCGTGTTGACGCACCTGCGGCATCGCGCCGCACCGCTGCTGCGATTCCGGACGCGCGACCAGGTCCACGTCCGGACGGGCCCGTGCGGCTGCGGCCGCACGAGCCCGCGCGTGCGGTGCGTCGGGCGCACCGACGACATGCTCATCGTCCGCGGGGTCAACGTCTTCCCCTCGGCGGTGCGCGAGGTCGTGAGCGCGTTCGGGCCGGACGTCAGCGGCCACATACGCGTCAGGCCGGAGGCGCCGGGCCCGAAGCAGGAGCCGCCCCTGGCGGTCAGCGTCGAGCTCGCCCGCGGCGCGGCGCCCGACCCCGCGCTGGCGGAGGCCATCCGCGAGAGGCTGCGCAACGTCCTCGTCGTCCAGACACGCGTGGACCTCGTGCCGTGGCAGAGTCTCGAGCGCAGCGAATACAAGTCGAAGCTCGTCGAGCGCTAGGGGGCCGGGCCGTGTCGATGCGCAAGCTTCAGAGCCAGGGTGTGCACCACATCACGATCGTGGGCGCCGACCGCCAGACCTCGATCGACTTCTGGGAAGGCGTGCTCGGCATGCCGTTCATCTTCGAGCAGCCCAACCTCGACAACGCGGAGGAGAGCCATCTCTACTTCGATCCGGGCGACGGGCGGCTGATCACGATCTTCACCAAGGAGGATCGCGAAGCCGATCCGAGCCGCACGGCGACGGACGCCGGCTGCGTGCACCACATCGCCTTCTCGCTCTCACAGGCCACCTTCCACCAGGCGGTCGACCGGCTCGACGAGCGCGAGATCCGCCACAGCGGCGTCAAGGACCGCGGCTTCATGGACTCGATCTACTTCGAGGACCCGCTCGGTCTCCTGATCGAGCTCGCCTCCTATCGCTTCGAGCCCCCGTCCGGCCACACGCACGCCGACGTGCTGCTCGAAGCGCACAAGCTCAGGGTGGAGAGGGGCGACCCGCACATCGACCAGATCCACGTCGCCGATGCCATCGAGGGGCTCGTCGCGCGATCGCGGGAGTCGCTCTCGGCCGGCGCGGATCCTTGGCCGGCGTGAAGTCGCAGCTCATCGCAGCCCGATCACCTTCTCGACGCTGCCCGATCCGTGCGCGATCCGCAGCGTGAGCCGCGCGCCCTTGAGGCGGCCGGGCCGCTTGCGTCCGGACCTGGTGAGCCGCAGCCGGATGGTCACGGTGCCCGCTGCGCTCGCGTTGCCGCCACCCTTCGCAACGACCACGGGCTTGCCGCGGCGCCCGAGGCGCCGGGCCGGAACGGTCCCCTTGAGGGAGATCTTCCCGGGCCCGCTGACCTTGACCTCGACCGGAACGCCGCGCGCCTTCCTGAGCGCCTTCACGGTGACCTTCGCCGGGAGCGTCACGACCGGCGCGGCGGCGCCAGGGCCACCCGGGCCGGGCGGCGGGGGCGGGGGCGTACCCGGCCCGGCGGGCGGCGGCTTCGGCAGGAACGCGGCGACGTCGGCGCCGCCGATCGACGGATGCTCCCCGGTCGGGGAGACCAGCGCCGGTGCGCTTCCCATCACGCAGGGAGTAGGGGTTCCCGCCGTCCGCGTTCTGGACGCTGATGACGTTCGGGTCGAAGGAGTCGTCGAGGGCGATCACCCTCGAGCCCAGGAGCGCGGGATGCGTCACCAGCTGCGACCCGTCCGCTGTGATGTCGAAGCCGAGCGGATACACGTAGGTCGTCCAGCCGCTCGGGGCGTTGAGCGGGCCCTCGACGGTGGACGTCCCGTCCGGCTCCCAGATCTTGAACCACGAGAAGCTCGCAGCCGCCGATTGCGGCCGATGCCCGCCGCGGCCTCACACTACCGACTTCCGGTGCCCTTGAAGAACGTGTAACAGAACACGCCGTCCGCCGCGGTCGTGCGGTGCAGATCGGCAACGCCGGCGTCGAAGCGCGACGGCTCGATCAGGCCGGCGGCGATCGCCGGCTCGCGAACCCCCTCGATCATCGCGGTGAACGTCCTGCGCGTGAAGCCTTCGACCAGATCGGGACGGCTCGAGTCCACGTAGACCATCCGCGGCGAGACGCTCACCCCGGCGAGCCCGGCCTCGACCATCAGCGGATAGAGCCGGCGCCCGATCAGCGCGTCTCCGCCGGCCGCTCGCTGCAGCTCGATCTGGCATTGGATCGCCGCATGCGCCGCGGGGCTGTCCGGATGGAAGTAGGCCGACCCGTGATCGCCTTCGATGACGGTGATCGTGCCGCCGGGCTTCACCAGACCGGCGAGCCCGGCGAGCGCATCGACCGGGCGCGACAGGTGCTCGAGCACGAAGCAGACGAACACGTGGTCGAACGACCCGGCGCCGAAGGGCAGATCGAAGATGTCCGCCTGCAGGAACTCGACGTTCGCGAGCCCCGCCGCGCCGGCCCTCCGCCTGGCCTCGGCGAGTGACTCCGCGGAGACGTCGGCCGACGTGAAGCTCGCGTCCGGGCTCCGCTGGGCGAGCGTCAGCGTCTGCGCGCCGACGCCGCACCCGGCCTCGAGCACCGTGCTCCCGGGCGGGTAAGCGGTGTCGAAGTGCAGCAGGTCGACGAGCGTCCCGGCCTGATCCTGCAGGCGCGCGTTCTCCCGCGGCTGGTAGCCGTGCACGTAGGCCTTCCCCGGCATCGGGCCGACGATAGTGCAGGCGAGCGGCGGGCCGATTGACGTGGCTGCGGCGAGATGTTCTGATGCGACTGGCACGACCGGCGTGAAAGGACCGCACGTGAAGATCAGCCACCAGGGAAGGGAACGGCGCGCGAGCAGGCTCGCCCTCGCAAGCGGCATTGCAGCGTCGGTCGCGGCGCTCGCCGTGACCGCCCAGCCGGCACAAGCCGGGATCCGCGCGAAGGTGTCCGTCGCGACGAACGCCGATTCGGCGCGCATCGTCGTCGTGCTGCGCAGCAGCAAGGCCGTGCCCAGGCGTGCGCGACCCAAGGCCGTGTCGGTGGTCGCAAACGGCCAGAAGTACCGCCTGTCGCGCGCACGCGCGGCGGTCGCGGCGGTTCGGCTCGGCCGTTGGCGCAGCAAGGCTTTCACGGGCGCCGGCGCGGAAACGGTCAAGGCGATCGCGGGTACGGACGTCAAGGTCAAGCTCCGCTCGCCGGCCGGGAAGCGGTCGCTGTCGACGAAGGTCGCCGGCGGAGCCGCGCCCGGGGGTGATCCGCCGCCGCCCGCCGGCGTTGAACCGCCGCCCGCCGGGCCCCAGCCGCTGTTCCCCCCGCCGGCGACGCCGAGCACGGGCGATCAGGCGTACGAGGCGATCAAGGGCTACTTCGCCGACTCCCGCTTCACCGACTGCCCGGCGATGTGGCCGAACTGCGCCCTCGAGCAGCGCTACTCGCACTTCGCCAACGGCGACCAGTACTACTGCCGCCTGACCCCCACTTCGGGGAGCGACATCAACTCGTACGGCCAGATCCTCCAGATCAGCGGCGCCGAGCAGAACGCGGACGGCTCCTGGGGGGTCGAGTACTACCTGAGCTCATACGGCAACACGACGTTCTACTCCTGGCGCGTGGCAGCGACGGGCGCGGTCACCGGGCAGTACTGGGGCCCGGGCCAGAGTCCCGCGACGGGCCCGGCCGGCGAGCAGATCACCGGACTGCAATGGGTGCGGGGGGCACTCGACTGCTCCCCCTGAGCGGGAGCGCGCCGCCTGCCGAGGCTTGAGATGCTGGTCGACCTGCATGCCCACTATCCGATGCGGGTGATCGGCGGCCTGTCTCCCGACACCGCGCTGCGCGAGTTGCGGCAGGTGCGCGGCCGGCCGACGTTGCGCGACAGGATCCGCGCGGTCGTGCTGCGCATCGCGAGCACGTTCTTCAGCCACCGCAACCCGTTCTCCGGCTACCGCGTCACGGTCGAGGGAATGCGGGCGGGAGGCGTCGGCGTGGCGATCTCGGTCCTGACGCGGCCGTTCGACGAGGTCGCGGTGGGCCTGCCCTACCCGTCACCGCCGCAGTCCGGGTACTTCGCAGGGCTGCTGGACGATCTCGCGGCGGTCGAGGCCGAGGTCCGGGCACAGGGATCGGACGAGATCCGGATCGCCCACGGCCGGGGCGAGCTCGAGCAGGCGCTGCAGGACGGCGCCACCGCGCTCGTGCACGGTGTCGAGGGAGGATTCAGCCTGGGAGAGGCGCCCGACGAGATCGCGCGCAACGTCGAGGAGCTCGCCGGGCGCGGGGTCGCATACATCACGCTCGCGCACCTGCTCTACCGTCAGGTCGCGACCAACTCCTCGGCATTCCCCTTCCTCAGCGACCGCTGGTATCGCAAGGTGTTCCCCCAGCCCGAGGGCGAAGGGCTCACGGATCGCGGCGCCGCCGCCCTGCGCGCGATGGTGCGCCACGGCATCCTGCTCGACATCTCCCATATGCGCGCCGACGCGCTGCAGGAGACCTTCAAGCTCCTCGACGAGGAGCTCGACCCCGACTGCCGCTTCCCGCTGCTGGCCTCCCACGTCGGCTACCGCTTCGGGAAGCAGGAGTACATGCTCGACGAACCCACGATCCTCCAGATCAAGCGCCGGGACGGGGTGATCGGGCTGATCCTCGCCCAGCACCAGCTCAACGACGGGGTCCGCGACAAGCGGACCGAGACGCTCGACGACTCGCTCGAGATCCTCTTCGGCCATCTCGACAAGATCGCCGCGATCACGGGCGGCTACCGGCACCTGGCGATCGGCACCGACTTCGACGGCTTCATCAAGCCGACGCTGACGGGGCTCGACGAGATGGCGGACCTGACGAAGCTCGAGCAGGCGCTCGAGGCGAGATATCGGCAGGACGCCAAGCTGATCGCGTCCGAGAACGCCCTGCGCGTGTTGCGGCAGCGCTGGCCCGCCTGATCGCATCGCCGCCGGCACGCGGCGGTTCCGCCCGATCGGGCCACAATCAGGTCACCGCGAGGACATAGGTTCTCGGGCGATCGGCCGTAGGATGGGACGCGCGGCCAGGAGTCTCGATCAGGGACCTGGCACCAGCGAGTGAAGGCGGGTAGCCGGCGCCCTTTCCAGGGGCCACGCGCGCTCTCCCAGTTGCGAGTCCAACCAGGGAGAAGCAGTGAGCTCCACTTTGCGCGCGCAGGTCACGTCCGTCGGACGCCGGATCCCCCCGGTTCCGGCCGCACCGAAGGCGAGCACTCGCCGGCGCGAGGAGCGGCGCGTGACACTGGCGCGCGAGCGCCTCGTGGCGGGCTGGCTGCGCTCGTTGTCGAGCCGTTGAATCGTGTCTATAGTGGCGAAAGGTCGCCGGTTGGCAAAGGCCGGGGACTCGGGCAGACGGGACAAGCGGCTACATCTCCCCGACCGGGAAGTGCGGAAGCTGGCCCCCCAAAGTACGCATTGAGGTAACGCATGTCGCTCGAGTCCCACTCATCGTCCTTCTCGCCCGTTCCCGACGGCTTCATCTGCGAGGTGCAGCCCGAGCGCGGCGCCGTTCGCGTGTTCGCGCTCGGATCGCTCGACGTCGCCACGGTACCGGAGCTCGAGACTCAGCTGGAGGAGCTCCGCGACGCGGGCTTCCGGCGGCTGATCGTCGATCTCAGCAAGCTGGGGTTCATGGACTCCACGGGGCTCCGACTGCTGCTCAAGTGGGACGCCGAGGCACGCCAGGATGGCTTCTCGATCGAGTTCGTGCCGGGGCCTCCGGCCGTGCAGAGGGTGTTCGAGTTGACTGGCACCGCCGGCCTCCTGCCCTTCGTCAGCAGTTGACTGCCGCCGGAACGGAGCGCCCGTGATCGAGCGGGAAGCGGCAGAGCTCGACCGCTCGATGCTGACGGAGATCTCGAACGAGATCGTCCGCGTGTTCAAGAACCAGTTCGGGCGCGGCCCGACCTCCGCCCGCGCCGCCTGGGCC
This sequence comes from uncultured Solirubrobacteraceae bacterium, assembly GCA_963839615.1. Taxonomy (GTDB): domain Bacteria; phylum Actinomycetota; class Thermoleophilia; order Solirubrobacterales; family Solirubrobacteraceae; genus DASQMT01. The sequence goes on along the minus strand of CAWIVY010000011.1, from coordinate 273,167 downwards.
GGGCCCGACACCATCACCGTGACGCTGGAGGACACGCTCACGCCCGCCGAGCGCAACATGGTCAAGATGGGCGAGCACGAGCGACTGCGCGAGACGCGCATGTTCTTCCAGTACGCATCGGTCCGCGAGCTGTGCGAGCCGGTCGAGCGGCTCACGGGGCGCACGGTCCGCGGCTTCGTCAGCGGCATCGACACCGCGGTCGAGGGCCTCTCCGTCGAGACGTTCGTGTTGCACCCCAGGGGATCCAGCGCGCCGTCGCGCGTTGAGCTCGCCGAGCCGTAACCCCACAGCACAGGACTACACTGGAGAGGTCGCGCTCGGTTCTCCTGCTCTCCGTTGCTCGGGTGCGGCCTCAATACTCGGGGAGCTGAAGGGCGGACGCCATGTCTGCCGGCGAAGCAGCGCAGGAGCAGCAGGGCATATTCCTGTTGTCGCAGATCTCGAACGAGATGGTGCGCATCTACAAGGACCAGTTCGGACGCGGCCCCACGCGCACACGCACGTACTGGGCCGGGCCCGACGCGCTCACGGTGCTGCTCGAGGACACCCTCACGGCGGCTGAGCGCAACCTCGTGGCGATGGGCGAGCACGCGCGACTGCGCGACACGCGCACGTTCTTCCAGTACGCGAACGTGGAGGGATTCTGCGAACCGGTCGAGCGGCTCACGGGCCGGAAGGTCCGCGCCTTCGTCAGCGGCATCGACACCGCGGTCGACGGCCTCTCCGTCGAGACGTTCGTGCTTCACGCGGCGAGCGCCGAGGGCCGCTCGCGCGTCAAGTCCTGAGCGGGCCGGCGACCGGCGCGCCAGATCGCCCTGCCGCGTACGATCCGGAAACCGGAGTCGACCGTTGGAGGCGAGATGAGCCGGGCATTCCGAAGGGGCGCACTGGCCGCGATGCTCGTCGTGCTCGTCCTGCCGGCATCCGCGAGCGCCGGCTCGCGCTCCGTGCTCTTCGTCGGCAACAACTGGGAGGGGACCGCCGACATCGTCGACCCGGTGCGCTTCGAGCGCATCGCGCGCATCGACATCGTGCCCGACCGCGCCGAGCGGATCGCCGAGATCCAGGCCGACCCCGCGGCGAACGGCTACTTCCTCGCGATCCGCCAGCAGGTCGGCGAAGGTCACGACCAGCTCGTCGACGACATGTTCAGCTCACCCGACGGGCGCTTCCTCTACGTCTCCCGCCCCAGCTTCGCCGATGTCGTCGGGATCGAGCTCGCGACCGGCAGGATCGCCTGGCGCGTGAAGGTCGACGGCTACCGCGCCGACCACATGGCGATCTCGCCCGACGGGAGCCGGCTGCTCGTGTCGGCCTCGACGGCGAAGGTCGTCGACGTGATCGACCCGCGCGCCGGCCAGATCGTCGGCCGGTTCCCCTCCGGCGACCAGCCGCACGAGAACAACTACTCGCGTGACGGCAAGCTGATCTACCACGCCAGCATCGGCACCGTCTTCACGCCGACCGACGAGCCGGCGCTCGACGCGACCAAGGGCGAGCGCTACTTCCAGGTCGTCGACGCGAGCACCCTGCAGGTGCTGCGCCGGATCAACATGGGGCAGAAGCTCGACGAGGCCGGCTATCCCGACATGAGCTCGGCGGTGCGGCCGATGGCGCTCTCCCCGGACGAGCGGCAGGTGTACTTCCAGGTCTCCTTCTTCCACGGCTTCGTCGAGTACGACCTCCAGGAGGACCGCGTCCTGCGGCTCGCGCATCTGCCGCTGAGCGACGAGGCCGCGCAGCTGCGCCGCGACGAGTACGTGCTGGACTCCGCGCACCATGGCCTGGCGATGAACCCCGCGGGCACGAAGCTGTGCGCCGCCGGGACGATGTCGGACTACGCCGCGATCGTGTCCCGCGCGACCTTCGCGTACCGCATCCTGCCTGTCGGCGAGAAGCCCTACTGGACCACGAACAGCGGCGACGGGCGCTACTGCTTCGTGTCGGTGAGCGGCGAGGACCTCGTGTCGGTGATCTCGTACGAGACGGAGGAGGAGGTTGCGCGCATCCCCGTCGGCGACCACCCCCAGCGTATGCGGATGGGGACGATCGCCACGCCCGCGCTGGCGACGCTCGCGCCGGCGCAGGGCGACGGCGCGCGCAAGCCGCGGCTCCGCGTCAGGGTGCGCCCGCGGCGCGTCAAGGCCGGCCGCCCGGTCACGTTGCGGGTGCGCGTGACGGCACGCCGCGCCGGCGCGCGGGTGCCGGTGCGCCGCGCGCGGGTGCGGGTCGCGGGCAAGCACGCGAGGACCAACCGCAAGGGCCGCGTCCGCCTGCACAAGCGCAACGGGTTCCACAAGGTCCGGCGCTATCGGGTCCGGGCCCGGCATGCCGGCTACCGCCGTGGCGTCGCACGGCTGCGGGTGGTGCGCTGAGGGAGCCGCTCAGGCTGCCGACGGCTCCGAGTTGCGCCGCTTGCGCGCCGCCACCGCGCCCGCCGCGCCGACGCCCGCAACGAGCGGGAGCGCCTTGACGGCCTTCGGCGCGCTCTTCGCGGCCTTGTAGGCGGCCAGCCCGGCGACGCCCTTGCGGGCCGTCTTCGCCGCCTTGGCGATCGCCTCGAGCTTCAGGAACGTGCCGACGGTGTTCGCAGCACGGCGCTTCTTGGTTTGACGGCGTAGTCTCATGCCACTAGGGCTACCCGGACCTCCGCGAGCCATGCACGAGCGTGTGCCAAGGTGAGAGGCGGTGCGCCGCTCCAGGTCCAACGTGCGCGCCCGCGTCGTCGTGCTCGCGGGCGTTCTTGTCGTCGTAGCCGTGCTCACGGGCGCGGCGCTGCGCGGCGACGGGCCCGCGCCCGGCGTGCCGCTCGTGCCGACCCCCGCCGGCGGCGACGAGGGCGGGGGCGCGCCGGTGCCGGACCCGTTCGCCTACGTCCCCGATCAGGAGGACGCGTTCGTCGAGCGCGCGACCGCCGGCACGAGCCACGTGCTCTACGCGCGCTCGCCGGGCGGCGCGGCCGCGACCGCTGCGCGCGTCGCGCGCTGGCGGCCGCAGGTCGAGGCCGCGGCAGAGGCGGCCGGCGTCGAGCCCGACGTGCTCGAGGGGCTCGTGTTCCTCGAGAGCGCCGGACGCGAGGATGCGATGGCGGGCGACATCGAGGGCGCCGCCGGGTTGACGCAGATCCTCGCGGAGACCGCCCGCAACCTGCTCGGCATGCAGGTCGACATCGAGCGCAGCGCGCGCCTGACCAGGCAGATCGAGCGGGCGTTCCGGCGCGGCCGGCTCTTGGAGGTGCAGAAGCTGCGGCGCGAGCGCCGGGCCGTCGACGAGCGCTTCGATCCGGCCAAGGCACTGGCCGGCACCGCGCGGTATCTCACGATCGCCCAGGAGGAGCTCGGCCGCGAGGACCTCGCGTTCGTCTCCTACCACATGGGCATCGGCAACCTCCAGGACGTGCTGCGCGCGTACGGCGGCGAGCGGCCGTCCTACGCGCGCCTCTACTTCGACTCGACGCCGACCCACAACGCGGCCGTGCAGAGCCGGTTGGCGGCCTTCGGGGACGACTCGTCCAACTACCTGTGGAAGCTCTACGCGGCGCGCGAGATCATGCGCCTGCACCGCGAGGACGGCGCCGAGCTGGCGCGGCTCGAGGCGCTCCAGACGGCGAAGAACTCCGCCGAGGAGGTGCTGCACCCAGCCGGCTCGACACCCCGGTTCGGCACGCCGGCAGCGCTGCGCGACGCGTGGGACGACGGCGACATCAAGGCCCTGCCCGACGACCCGGAGCGCACCGGCCTGGCACGCGACCCGCGTATGGGGGAGCTCGCTGCGCGGATCGGCTCCGTGCCCGGTCTCTACCGCGGCCTGCGACCGGAGGCGCTCGCGCTGGCTCTCTACATCGGCGCGCAGACACGGGAGTACTCCGGCGGGCAGGGGCCGCTCGTGGTCACCTCGACCGTGCGCGACGACGAGTACCAGCGCAGGCTCGTGCGCGGCAACGGCGAGGCGACGCGCAACTACTCGCTGCACACGACCGGCTGGGCGTTCGACATCGCCCGCGACTACCGCTCGAAGCGCCAGGCACTCGCGTTCCAGTTCGTGCTCGACCGGCTCCAGGTCCTGAACGTGATCGCCTGGGTGCGCGAGCCGCGCGCGATCCACGTGACGGCCGCCGACGACGCCGAGTCCCTGCTGCCCCTGCTCGAGCGGCTCGACGACGGCTAAGCCGCAGTCGACTCGCGCTCGGCCGCCGTCTCGGCGATCACGGACTCCGTGGCCGGCGCGCTCGCCGCCGCGCGCGCCTCGTAGGCGGCACGGGCGCCGCGATCGGCGTCCAGCAGCGCCCGGTCCAGCTTGAGCGCGCGGCCGACGGCCTCGCGCGCGCGCCGCGGCACGAGGTTGAACAGCGCCCACGTCGGTCCGATCGACTTCGGCACGAACACGTCGAAGCGTGCGAACTTGAGCGCGTCGACGACGGCGTCCGCGACCTCCTCGGTGGTCGAGTTCTTGAACGCCGGGGTCTCGACCAGACCCGTCGACAGCTCGGTCTTGACGATCCCCGGCATCAGCACCGAGACGTCGACGCCGGTCCCGCGCAGCTCGATCCGCACGGCCTCGGACAGTCCGACGACGCCGTGCTTCGTGGCGCAATAGGTGGCGAGGTTGGGGAATCCGGACTTGCCGGCGCTCGAGGCGACGTTGACGATGTGGCCCGTTCCGCGCGGCTTCATCCGCCGCATGGCCTCCTTCGTGCCGTGGATGACGGCGTGGAGGTTGATCTCGAGCAACCGGATCGCGGTGGCGTCGTCCTCCTCGTCCAACGGCCCCACGGGCATGATGCCCGCGTTGTTGATGAGCACGTCGATCGGTCCGAGCCGCCGCTCCACCTCGTCGAGGAATGCCGTGAAGCCCGCGCGGTCCGTGACGTCGAGGTCGAGGCCGATCGACTCGCCGCCCAGCTCGGACGCGGCGGCCTCCGCGGACGCGGAGTCGACGTCGCCGATCGCCACCCGACAGCCTTCGCGCGCGAGCGCGAGGGCGAGCGCCTTGCCGATCCCCCGTCCACCACCGGTTACGACGGCAACCTTGCCGTACAGCGAGCGCGGCTGCTTGGCCATATCCGAGATCCTCCTTTTCGACGCGACGTCAGCGAGGCTGGACCCTACAGGTAGGCGCCGCCCGGCAGGTACGGACGAAACGTCCCGACCTCGCCGCGCAGGAAGACCGCGCCGCCTGTGCGCAGCTCGAGCCGCGCCACGACCGCCACGTCGATCGCCCACTGCTGCGCACCGGTCAACCACTCCACCTCGGCCTCCGCGCCGTCCGGCATGCGCGCGAGCACGGTGCGCAGCAGGGCCGCCGCGGCCTCGTCGTCGAACGCGGCGATGGTCTTGACCGCGCCCGCGCGGTGGACCGCGTAGCCGCGTCCCGGGAACGTGAGGAGCTCGTTGCCACCGGCGGCGAGCGCGTTGAGGTCGCCACCGTGCGCCGCCCCGCGCACCGCGCGGTCGACCGCCGCGGCCAACTCGTGATCGCGCGGCTCGAACTCGCGCACCTCCGGCGCGGCGGCGACGCCCTGCGGCACGCCCGTGGCGTAGACCGTCGGATGCAACTCGAATCCGGCCCGGGCGTACGCGCGCAGGGCGCGTGCGTCGGGCGAGGCGAGGATGATCCCGCCGCGGGAGCCGGCGCCGTACTCGAGCGCCCGCGCCAGCAGTGCGCTGCCGATCCCTGCTGACTGGAGGTCCGGCCGCACGACCAGCAGCGACAGGCCCCAGAGACCCTCGCGAAGCAGCGCCAGCACGGCGCCGGTCAGCCCGGCGGCGTCCTCCGTCACCCAGCAGCCACCGGGGTCGGTCGCCAGGACGCGCCGCATGCGCACCTCGGCGGCAGTCGCATCGGGCGGTGGTCGAGGCGGCTCGTGCATCCGCCGCGAGAGATCCTGGAACGCCGCTCTCGCCAGCTCATGGGCGCCGGGAGCGTCCTCGTCGCGCATCGGGCGGAGATCGGGCACCGCAGAGACGATAGGACCGGCGCCCGGGCCGGTGCGGACCTACTCCTTGGTCTTGCCGTTCGCCCTGCCGCTGCCGGCGGTGCCGGCGCCCGGGACGACGGTCGGAACCGGCGTGGCCGTCTCGACCGCCGGTGCGACCGGCTCGGGCGCGGGCTCGGACTCAGGCTCCGGGACCGGCGCGATCGCCGGCTTCGGGGCCTTCTCGCGCTGCGTGGGTGCCGGGCGCTCCGCCGGCGCGGACTGCTCGAGCTTCTCCACCTTGGGTCCACGCACCTTCGGCTCGCGCTCGGCGCGCTCGGGCTGCGACTTCTCGCCGGGCCCGCTCCCATCGCCACGCTCGAGTGAGCGCTCGTTCACGGGCTTGGCGGGTTCCTGCACGACCTCCGGGTTGGGTCCGGCGGCGCGCTCATCCGCCCGCTCGGACCGCTGCTCCGTGCCATGGCGTCCGTGGGAACGCTGCTCGGAGCGGCGCTCGGCAACGCCGGACCCCGCGTCCGACGGTTGCTGCTCGCGGCTTCCGACCGCTGCCGGAGCCGCGCCGCCCAGCGCTTGCTTGTCTCCCGCGGGCCTGCTCGTGCCGGCACCGCGGTCGGCTCCGCCCTGTGCCGCGGGCGCCGTAGGCACCGTGGGCGCCGCGGGTCGCTCGTCCGGCACCGCCGCCTTGAAGCCGGCCGCGCCGCCTCCTGCGATCGCGGCGATCGCAAGCACCTTGGCCGTGGCGGCGGCCCCGCCGCCCGCGAGCAGCGAGCCGCCCCCGGCCGCACCCGCGAGCCCCCCGGCCGCGACCGTTCCCCCGGCGGCCGCAGCGCCGGAGCCGAGCGCGCCCGCCATCACGCCCTGCTTGAGCAGGAGCGTCGGCGCGACGGGCAGCGCCAGCGCCAGCATCTTGCGCTGATCCTGGACGGCGGCGCGGAAATCGCGGCAGCCGGGACAGACCTTCAGGTGGCGCCGGAGCGAGTTCCGCCGCAGCGCGCCTCCCCGCAGCTCCGCCAGCTGGATGCGGATGTCCTCGCACGGCGTCTCGCGCGCATCGCGGCTGGCGATCAGCGATGAGCGGGCCTGGAACACGAGCGCCTTCACCTTCTCCCGCTGGGTGCCCAGCACCTGGGCGATCTCGTCGTGCGAGACCCCGCCGACCTCGGCGAGCACGAGCGCGGCGCGTTGTTCCTCGGGCAGCCCGCCCACGTCGTGGAGGAGGTCGCGCAGGTCCTGGCGGCGCTGGACCTCGGCGGAGAGGTTCTCGGTCGGCAGCTCGTCGAGGTCGTCGACCGGTGTCTCGCGCCGGGCACGGAGCACCGACAGGCAGCGGTTGCGAGCGATCGTGTAGAGCCAGGCGCGCAACTGGATCGGCTGGTTCGAGCCGACGAGGCTGCGATACGCGGCCATGAAGGTGTGCTGGACGGCGTCCTCGGCCTCCTCGGCGCTCCCGAGCATGTGCCTTGAGAAGGCGAGGATCCCGCGATGGTGGCGGTCGTAGAGCGCCTCGAAGGCAGCCTCGGACCCGCTGCGGACGTGGGCCACGAGCCGTTCGTCGGACGCGAGCCGGAGCAGCCGGGCGGGAACCCGTGGTCCGGGATGTACAGGCCGCGTCGCGGCCGAGGCTTCCATGGTCCTTGCATTATCGACCGTTGCCGGTAGTGGCACGAGGCTTTTCTGCTGCTTCTTGCTCGTTGAACGCATCAGCTGGACGAAGGTTGGACCTACCCACGCCCGGCGCCGCGCAGGCCCGTAATGTCCGAACCCATGAGCATGCGCGAGGAGACGGGCAGGTTTCGCTGCCAGGATCGCGAGCTGGCCTATCGAGTCTATGGCGAAGGCTCGCGCGCGACCGTGCTGCTGCACGGCCTGCTGCTGAGCCAGCGCATGCACGAGCCGCTGGCGCGCGCGCTGGCGGAGCACGGCAACAGGGTGGTGACGCTCGACCTGCTCGGCCACGGGCTGTCGGACCGGCCACCGGACATGTGGCGCTACGGCATGGGGATCTTCGCGCAGGAGGTCGTCGGGCTGCTCGACCACCTCGGCCTCGACGAGGCCGTCGTCGGCGGCACGTCGCTCGGCGCCAACGTCACGCTCGAGGTGGCGTCGCTGGCTCCCGAGCGGCTGCGCGGCATGGTCGTGGAGATGCCCGTGCTCGACAACGCGCTGCTGGCGTCCGCCGTCGCGTTCACCCCCCTGCTGGTCGCGCTGACCGTGGGCGAGCCCGTGATGAAGGTCGTGTCCCGGGTCGCGCGCCTCGTGCCGGAGCAGCGCGTGCCGTGGGCGGCCAACGTCCTGCTCGACACGGTCCGCCAGGATCCCGCGCCGAGCGCCGCCGTGCTGCAGGGACTGTTCTCCGGGCGCACGGCGCCGCATCGCAGCGAGCGCCGCACCTTCACGGCGCCCACGCTGGTGATCGGGCACCGCCGCGATCCCGTGCATCCGTTCTCAGACGCGGGCCTGCTGGCCGAGGAGCTACCGAACAGCACGCTGCTCGAGGCGAGCTCGATCCTCGAGCTGCGCGTCGCCCCCGAGCGCCTGACGGGAGAGATCTCCCGCTTCATCGAGCAGTGCTGGCGCCCGCGTAGCGCCGGCCGGGCGCGCAGACGCGCCGCCCGCCCGTGACCCTCCGCTAGCCTGTCCGCCCTCGTGGCAAGTCGTCAGGAGCAGAAGGAAGCACGCCGTCAGGAGCGGCTTGAGCTCGAGCGCAAGGAGGCGGCCGCCGCGGGGCGGCGCAAGCGCCTTCAGCTCGGCGGAGGAGTCCTGCTCGGGCTGGTGGTGATCGCTGTCGCCGTGTTCGCGATCACCAGCGCGCTCGGCGGCGATGACTCCGAGTCCGGCGCCAAGGCGCCCGAGCCCGCCGACGTGGCCGCGGCGAAGCTGCCCCCGCAGGCGACCTCGGACTACGAGGCGGCCGCCAAGGCCGCCGGCTGCACGCTCACGAATCCGGCGTTCGAGGCCGCGGGCCACGACGAGAAGGACTTCACGGCGTCGGACTACAAGACGAACCCGCCGACGTCCGGCACGCACAACCCGGAGTGGTACGACGACGGGGTCTACGAGCCGGGCACCACGCCACGGCTCGGCATGCTCGTCCACACGCTCGAGCACGGGCGCATCAACGTGCAGTACAAGAAGGGCACCCCGGCCGACACGGTCTCGCGGCTCGAGGCGCTCGTGGCCGAGCAGAACGAGGGCTACCACATGCTGCTCTACGAGAACACCACGGACATGGACGCGGCGGTCGCCGCCACGGCCTGGACGCACTCGCTCACGTGCCCCTCGATGAACGAGAAGGTGTTCGACGCGATCCGCACGTTCCGGGCGCGCTACACCGACAAGGGCCCCGAGAACGTCCCCTAGCCCGGCGCGGGGCCGGTCGAGCCGCGTTCCACAAGCTCGACCGGGAGGATCACCTCGCGCTCGGTGTCGGGCTCCATCAACAGCCGTCCGGCCTCGCGGCCCTTCTCCACCAGCGGCTGGCGGATCGTGGTCAGGTCCGCCGCCGCGGCGGCAGCCACGTCGTCGAAGCCCGTGACCGAGACGTCGCCGGGAACGTCGAGCCCGCGCTCGCGCAGCGTCTTCATCGCACCCAGCGCGAGCACGTCGGTGCTGCAGAGGATCGCCGTCGGGCGCGGCGAGAGCTCGAGCAGCGCGGCGACGGCACGCTCGCCGCAGTCGGGGAAGTTGGCCAGCGCCTCGAAGACGGGCACCGGCTCGAGCGTGTCCAGCCCGGCGATGTAGCCGGCGACCCGGTCGCGGCTGACCTTGCAGTTGCTGCGCGCGATCCGCTCCGGGGCGGCCAGTCCCTCGGTGTCGTCGTCGATGAGGCGGTCGGCGACGATCGCGACGCGCCGGTGGCCGAGCGACGCGACGTGCGCCGCGCAGAGGCGCGCGCCCTCGTGATCGTCGATCCCGACGAAGAAGGCGCCCGGGGATCGCGGCTCATCCACGATCACCACCGGCAGGCGGCGGTCGTGGGCGGCCGCGACCGCGGGGTGGCCGTCGGGCATGCAGTACAGGCAGAAGGCGCCGACGACGGCGTCGCGCACGGAGACCACCTCGCGCTGCTCGCCGCGCATCCCGGGCAGCAGCAGCAGCTCGTAGCCCTTGGCCTCCGTGGCCTCGGTCAGCCCCTGCAGGAAGGCGATCGCGCCCGGATCCGTGAACGCGTAGGAGAGGCGCTCGGAGAACATCAGGCCGATCGCGCCGCGGAGTCCGGACCGCAGCCGGCGCGCCGCCGGATCCGGGCCCGCATAGCCGAGCTCCCGCGCCTGCTCGAGCACCTTCTCGCGCAGTCTGGGGGCGAGCTGGTCGGGACGGTTGTATGCGTTGGAGACAGTCGTGCGCGAGACGCCGAGCGCGTCGGCGATCGTCTGCAGCGTCACCCGCTCGCCCACCGGGACCGTTCTACCGGTTCCGGCGACACGCGGTCGGCAAGGGCGAGCAGCGCGGCGGCGAGCGCACGGCGCGGAGCAGCCGCGGCGGCCGGCTCGCGCACCGTCACGACCGGCGCTCCGGGGAGGGCGGAGCGTGCGCGGGATCCGATCCGGTCACGTGCGGCGAGGGCGTACACGGGGAGCATGGGAGACCGTCCTTTCGACGGGGAGGGGTACCTGGGGAGGATCTGTATCGATACAGTACCGCAGCCTTCTGAATCGGTCAAGAGGACAATGGCGGATCACTCCACCCGCCCGTCTCCCCCTTGTAGAGCCCATGTCCCGAGACGACCATCCGGACCGTCCGCCAGAGGATCCGCAGGTCGAGCGCCAGCGAGGCGTGCTCGACGTACCAGAGGTCGAGCTCGATCCGCTCGCTCCACGGCAGCGACGCGCGGCCCTGGATCTGCGCCCAGCCCGTGAGCCCGGGCGCGACGCTCAGGCGGCCGCGCTGACGCGGGGTGTAGCGATCGACCTGAACCTGCACGGTCGGGCGCGGGCCGACGATCGACATCTCGCCGCGCAGCACGTTGACGAGGTTGGGCAGCTCGTCCAGCGAGGTCCGGCGGAGGATCGCGCCGAGCCGCGTGATGCGCGAGTCGCCGACGTCGATCGCCAGGCCGGCGCCCATCGTCTCGGCCCCGCTGACCATCGTGCGCAGCTTGTAGAGCTCGAACGGCACGCCGTCGCGGCCGACGCGGCGCTGGCGGTAGATCGGGTGGCCCTCGGACTCCAGCCGGATCAGGAGCGCGGCGACCGCGAGCGCCGGCGTCCCGGCGGCGAGCACCACCGCCGCGACCGTCACGTCCAGCGCGCGCTTGCCCCGGTAGCTCACCGCGTGCCCTCCGCGGCCTCCCACTCCGCGGCCGTGCCGTGGCGCAGGTGGTCGTAGAGGCCGGCGCCGAGCGCAGCCGTGGTCGCGACGTAGTAGCGGGCGACGAGCAGGGGCCGGAGCCGGACGCGGCCGCCCGCGGCCGCCGCCGCGAGCAGCCCGGCCTGGGCGAGCGCCGCGGCGCGGTAGACGTTGCCCTGGCGCAGCAGCGCGAGCGTCGCCCCCGCCGCGGCGAGGTGCAGCAGCGGCGATGCGTAGCGCAGGACGCGGTGCGAGGCGATCATGAACGCGTACAGCGGCGGGTATCCGCGCGGGGAGAGCATCCCGCCGCGCAGCACGATCGCCCAGGCGTGGCTCATCATGCGCCGCTTGCGCGCGCCCTCGCCCTCGATCGTGGGCACCATCTTCTCGGTCGCGCAAGCGTCCGGGGCATAGACCGCGCGACGGCCGCGCTTGACGACGTTGAACGGGAACGAGAGGTCGTGGCCCATGACCTCGTTCACGTGCATGTACGCCTCCCGCCGCAGCGCGTAGATCGCGCCGTTGCCCGCGGTCACCGATGCGAGCGCCGACTCGCCGCTTCGCAGCCACATCTCGTAGCGCCAGTACAGCCCCTCCTGGTTGGTGCCCTCCGCGTTGACGAACCGGACCTGACCGCAGACGTAGCCGACGCCGGGGTCGGCGAACGGGGTGACCAGCGCGCGCAGGGCGCCCGGCTCCCAGACGGCGTTGGCATCCGAGAACGCGAGCAGCGTCCCGCGCGCCGCCGCCACGGCGGCGTCCTGCGCGCGCACCTTGCCGCCGCGCGGCAGCTCGAGCACGATGTCCGCGCCCGCCGCGCGCGCCCGCTCGGCCGTCGCATCGGCGCCGGGGTCCGCGCCGCCGTCGACCGCCACGACGATCTCGAGCCGGTCGCGCGGCCAGTCGAGCGCCAGCGCGTTGGCGACCTTGGCGGCGATCACCCGCTGTTCGTCGTAGGCGGCGACGATCAGGGACACGAGCGGCGCGCCGACCTCGCCCCCGGGCGCCACGGGCGGGTTGCCGCGCGCGCGTCGCAGGGCGGCGAGGGCCAGGCCATAGCCGACCTGCGTCCACGCCAGCTTCGCGGCGGCCACCCAGAAGATCGCGCGGGCGAGCGGTCGTTCCATGGCGGCGCATGCTGGCAGGACTGCGCCACACTTGGGCCCATGCCGGCCATCGTTGCGCCCACGCTGTCGGACGGGAGGATCGGCGTGCGGCCGATCGCGCCGGGGGACATCTCCGACATCGTCGCCGCCTGCCGCGATCCCGAGATCCCACGCTGGACCCGGGTGCCGTCGCCGTACACGCGCGAGGACGCCGAGCAGTTCCTCGCCGTCGCGACGGCGGAGGCCCGCGCCGGCGCGGGCGTCGCGCTCGCCGTCTGCGACGCCGCGAGCGACCGCCTGATCGGGACCGTCGGGCTGATGGAGGTCGACCGCGAGCGCGGCTACGGGGAGATCGGCTACTGGATCGCCGCCCCGGCCCGCGGGCGCGGCGCGGCGAGCGCGGCCGTCGTGCTGTTGCGGGACTGGGCGCACTCCGAGCTCGGGCTCGCCGAGATCGAGCTGCTCCCTCACCGCGACAACCGCCCATCCCGACGCGTCGCGGAGCGGGCCGGCTTCGTGGACACGGGGGCGATCCGTTCGGTTCCCCGCATGCCGCCGGACAAGCGCGAGGGCTACCTGGTCTTCACCTGGCGGGCGGGCTGAGGTGCGCCGGGGCAGGGCCGTACCCGGCGGACCGCCGCTGCTGATCCTGCTCCTGCCCGTGCCGCTCGAGCGGTTCGAGCTGCGCGAGCGCGCAACGCAGTTGCTGACGGCCCCCGGCGCGGTGGCGGTCGAGCCCGCGCGGGTCTCGTACGGCACGCTCGGCGCGCTGCCGCCCGGCTTGGGCTTCTTCGTCGCGCGCCGGCAGGCGAAGCGGATGCGGCTGCCCGGTGTTCCGGCCGCGATCGCCGTGTTCCACGCGCATCAGGTGCCACTCGCGGTCGCGCTCACGGAGCGCCATCTGGGGGCCGAGCTGTGGCAGCTCGGGGCGGACCCGACCGATGGCCTCGACTCAGCGTTCGTGCTCGATCTCGGCGCCGCGACCGACCTGCGGGGCGTCTGGAGGCGGATCGAGGCGCTCGGCATCGAGTCCGGGCGCCTGGGCTCCGAGCGCGACCTCTGAGGTCCGGCGGCTGCGCGGGCGCCGTGCGAGCACGGCCCCGACGGCGAGCAGCGTCCATGTGACCGGATCCTCGAGGAAGGCCGCGTAGAGCCACGTGTGGACGATCACTGCGACGAACCCGGCGGCCACCACGGCGCGATAGGGATCGTCGCGAGCCCGGCCGAGGAGGCGCGCGAGCGCCGCTGCGAGCAGCGCGAGATACACGGAGAGCCCGATCAGGCCCTGCTCCGCGGCGACCGTCAGCGGGATCGTGTGCGACGCCGAGACCGCGTCCGCGCGCGCGCCGAAGCCCTGCTCCAGGTACTCCTCCGCGAACGACCCCGAGCCCCAGCCCCAGAGCGGGCGGTCGGCGGCCAGATCGAGGCCGCCGCGCATCAGGTCGTAGCGACCCGAGGTGGCGTCGTCGAGCGACTCGGCGTTGTCGAGGTCGAGGCGCAGCGCGGATGGGAACGCGAGCACGATCACGATGCCCACCACCGCCATCGCGAAGATCGCCGGCACGACCTTGCTCGGCGGGTAGCGTAGGGCGGCGAGCACGAACAGGCCCGCGAGCAGCCCGGCGAAGCTCGACTGCGACAGCGTCAGCAGCAGGCCGCCCCAGAGCACCGCGAGGGCGGCGGCGGCGAGCGCCACCGTGCGTGGCCGCCGCTCCCACAGCAGGATCGCCGCGAGCCCGAGCATCACGAGCACGAGGAAGCGCCCGTAGATGTTGGGATCGAAGAAGAGCGAGTTGACGCGGAAGTAGGCCTCGAGCTCGTTCGACGCGATCACCTTCGGGTTGAGCAGCAGCTGCCGCGTCGCGTACTCGACGAAGCCGACGGCCGCGAACGCGAGCGCCAGCACGACGAGCACGCCGAGGCCCGCGCGCAGCAGCCGCCGGGACCAGTCGATGTCTCGCAGGACCGCGAACAGCAGCGCGAACGGGACGTAGAAGAAGACGGTCTGCTCGAGCGCCTTGTCGAGCGAGGTCGAGTACGTGGCCTGGATCGCGTAGAGCACCATCGCGCCGGCGAGCAGCCACTCCATCGCTCCGTTCGCGCGCGGCGGGTCGAAGCCGTCGCCGCCGCGGATCCGCGGCACGGCCCATGCGAGCGCACCCGCTGCGATGACGAGGTACAGCGGGACGAGCAGGTTCGCGGTCGATCCGCCCGCCTCGACGGGAATGCGGAAGGGCAGCGCGGCGAGCGCGGCGAGCGGCAGCGCGGCGCGACGGCGGGCGAACAGCAGCGCGAGCGGCACGACGACGAGCGCCGCCGCGGCGATCCCGCCGGCCAGCGCCGGCAGCGTGTGCTCGCGCACGACGTCGAGCTGCGGCGACTCCCAGATCGACAGCACGAGCAGAACGGGCGTGAGCGTGAGCGCTCCGAGCATCGTCCAGGCGCGCCCCCGCGACGTGCGTGCGAGGATCGCCGCGGCGGCGAGCGCCGTCGCGATCACGATCCCCAGCGCGCGGACGACCTCGGGACCGGCGGCGGTGTCGACCCCGGGCATCACTCGAAGGTCCGGATCTCGGGCGTGGCCCCGCGCAGGACGTCGGCGATGTTGCGCGTCAGCTGCTTCACCGGCACCGAGCCCTGCTTCAGGCGCGTGCCCCACTCGGGCAGCCCGATCCGGATCACGATCCCCTCGCCGACGTCGGTGAGCGCGAGCGCGGGGAGGCTGGGCGGGAGCTCCTCGCCGGCCGCCTCCGCCGCGTCGAGCGCGGCCTGATCGATCGCCGCAAGCGCGACGCGCACGCGCTCGGACGGCTGCGACTCCTCGAGCACCGTGAAGCCCGGCAACTGCGAGACGCCGGTCAGCAGGCCGATCTCCGGATCGTCGGCGGTCGGCTCGAGCGGCTGCGGGCCGCCCTCGAGCCTGCGCAGCGGACGCAGCGTGGCGCCGAAGGGATCGGCGTCGGTCGGCGGCAGCGGGCGCAGCAGCCGGTCGCGAGCGACCGCGACGCCGCGGCGCATCGAGTCGGCCCCGAACGACGCGACGCGGCCGCCGTCGGTGGCGTAGCGGCGCAGCCTGCGCGCGACCGACGTCGGGATCCAGTGCAGCGGCCCCGCGACGAGCACCCCCTGGCGCTCCCCGGTGAGCCCCCCGCGGGACGCCGCGAGCGTGAGGTCGGTGGTGACGTCGTAGTTGACCTTCTGGCCGTCGAGGAACGCGAGCAGCGGCGCGACCTGATCCGAGAACCCCTCGGGCAGTCCGCCGGCGAGCAGCCGCGGATAGTCGGCGGAGCTGCCGTTCTCGAGCGTGTTCGGCAGGCCGTCACGGTCGTCGTCGAGCGTGTCGCGCCCGAACCACGTGACCGCCGGGAGCACGACGAGGATCGGCGCCGTCGTCGCGTCCTGGACCGCGAACGGAACCGTCGCCGAGCGCTTGGCCGTGCGCACGTTGAGCACGTAGAGCCCCGACGAGCCGCGCGGTGCGCGCACCTTCAGCTCGCCGCCCGACGCCTTGCGCCCCTTGCGCCGCGGCTTGCTCTCGCCGACGCGGTAGATGCGCCAGCGGTACGGGCGCCCGCGGGAGTCGACGGCGAACTCGACGAGCTCGCCGGCGCGCGCGGGGTCGGCCGGGGGCCGGGCGATCAGGCCGCGCACGCTGACCCCGGGCTGGCCGCGCACCGTGCCGGGCCGCGGATCGGCCGGGGCGGAGAGGCCGACGTTGGCCGCGACGTCGCGCACCGCCGCGACGAGCTGGTAGGTCCCCGGCGCGGCGGGCCGGCCGCCGGCAGTGCCGTCCCATTCGCCCTCGCGCTCGCCGGGCGGCAGCTCGAGCGCGGCGACCTGCTCGGGCTTCCCGGCGTCCGTCCGCAACACGCGGATCTTCGTCGGATAGCGCTTCGAGACCACGCGGACGCGGAACGGTACGGCGCCGGCGACCGGGCCCGTGATCCACTCGCGGCCGTCCGGCCCGCCGGCGAACAGGGTCGGGCGCGGGGCGGTCGTGTCGAGCCGGAGCCCGGGCTCGAGCGTCACCGCGCGGCCGCCGTGGCGCAGCCCGACGCGCACGCGATAGACGCCCTCCGGCGCGCGGCCGCCCTGCTCGGTCCTGCCGTCCCAGCGGACGCGCACGGACTGCCGCGCGACCGCCGGGACTCCCGCGGCGAGCCGCCTGACCTCGTTGTCCGCCTCGTCGACGATCGTGATCGTGACGTCGTCGTCCTTGCGCACGCGGACGCTGATCCGGCTGACGTCGAGGCGGCCGTCGCCGTTGGGTGAGAAGTGCCGCGTCATCTGCCTTATCGCCGCCACCTGTGGCGCGCTCTTCAGGCGCTGGGCGACGAAGAAGGCCGCGAACGTCGCGGCCACGAGGAGCACGAAGGCGGCGCGCGCGAAGAGGCTCACCGGCGGCGTCTAGGGCGCCTGGTCGGCGCCCGCCAGGACAACGACGTCGGCGTCTGGAGCCAGCGCCTGCGTCTCCTCGTCGATCGGCTCGACGGCGGAGATCGAGAGCAGCTCGGCCACGTCGCGGGCCTGGGAGCGGAAGCCGTCGACGTACAGGACGGTCGAGGCCTGGATCGTCTGGTCGCGTGTGTTGGTCTCCGTGATGCCGCGCTCGTAGCCGCCCTCCTGGGAGACGCGGTCGGCGATCTGGCCTGCGAGGCCGGTGAAGGTCGTTCCGTTCAGCACCGCCACGTTGGTGTCGGCGGCCGCCGTGGCCGTCTCGCCCGAGCCGCCGTCGCCGGTTCCCGTCGCGGTCTGGTTGGGCGCCGGGGTCTCGCGGTTGGGAGCGGGCGGCGAGTCGTCGCCGCCGAGCTGCGAGATGACGAAGGTGCCGCCGCCGAGGATCAGCACGGCGATGCCGACGAAGAGCGCGATCGTGCCCGCTGAGCGGCCCTCGCGCGGCGTGCCCGCGGGACGGCGGCCCGCCGTGGCGCCCGGCCGGCGCGCGCCGCCGCGCCCGGAAGGCATCGCCGACGGCTGCGGCTTGCGCAGGGGCATCGGGGCCGGACGGGGCGTGACGCCGACGCGCTGCGCGGGCGTCGCGCGCGGGACGGCGGCGGGCACCTCGCCCGGGCGGGCCGCAGGCGTGGGCTCCGGCTCCTCGTCGGCCGGTGGCACGGCCGGCGCGAGCTCGTCGGCGGAGGGCGCGGGCGGGCCCGCAGCCTCGCCGGCGGTCGCCTCGTCGTCCGGACCGCCCGGCGCGCTCGGCTCGGCGGCTTCGTCCGCGCCGGCAGTCGCAGGCGCGGGCGCTGCAGGCGCTGCAGCCTCCTCCTCGGAGGCCTCGGCGGCCTTGCCGTCCGGCGTCTCGCCGTCGCCGGCGTCGGTCGCCACGCCGTCCGCTTCCTCCTCGGGCGGCGTGCCGTCGGCCGCGCCGGCCTCCGCGCCTGCCGGCGGGGCGGGCACGTTCCCGTTCGTCGTCGGCTCGGCGGTCTCGTCGACCGCCTCGGCGAGCTCGGTCGCCTGCGCGCCGGCGGCCGTCTGCGCCCCCGGCGGCGGCGTCGGCATCTCCGCCAGGCGCCGCGGCGGTGCGATCGCGCCCTTCGCCGCCGCCGTGCCCGGCATCGCGGGCGCGCGGCGCGCGACGCCGGCCGCCGCCTGGGCGACGACGCGCTGCTCGAGCTCCTGCGCGCGCTCGGGCGCGCGGCCGGCCCATTCGCGCAGGCGCTTGAGCTCGCGGGCTTGCGAGAAGTACAGGAGTGAGAGCACGGCCAGGCCGAAGAAGGCGGCGATGCCGACGTACACGCCGTACTTCTCTACCTGGCCCTGGAAGGAGAGCGCGAACAGGACCATTTGAAGCGAGTCGCTGATTCTAGGCGCCGTCCCGGCTGGCAGGAAGCTCGAGCGCGATCGCGGCGCTCGGATCAAGCGCCGGCGGCACCTGCCGGACCGCGGCGAGCTCGGCGACCTTCGCCACCAGCGCGGCGGCGTCACCGTCCAGCACCAGGTAGCTGACCTGGTCGAACGTCTCCTGCTCCCAGGCCGGATCGAGGCGCGGGTGCTCGGCGCGCAGGATCTTCTGGGCGGGCGTCGGCTGCGGGCGCTCGTACGGGTTGAACAGCTCCTCGTGCAGCTTCTCGCCAGGCCGCGGCCCGATCACCTCGATCGCGATGTCACGCTCGGGCTCCAGTCCCGACAGCCTGATCATGTCGCGGGCGAGGTCGATGATCTTCACCGGCTCACCCATCTCGAGCACGAACACCTCGCCGCCGCTGAGGAGCGACCCGGAGCGGATCACGAGCTGGACCGCCTCCGGGATCGTCATGAAGTAGCGCGTCATCTCGCGATGGGTGACCGTGACCGGGCCGCCGGCTGCGATCTGGCGCCGGAAGATCGGCACCACGGAGCCCGACGAGCCGAGCACGTTGCCGAAGCGCACGGCGCAGAAGGCCGTGTCCGGGTAGCGCTGCTCGGCCGCCTCCACGGCCCACTCGGCCAGCGCCTTGGAGGCTCCCATGACGGTGGCGGGGGCGACGGCCTTGTCGGTCGAGACGAGGACGAACGCCTTGCAGCCCGCCTCGCCCGCCACCTGGCACATCAGGCGCGTGGCGAGCGCGTTGTTGCGCACCGCCTCGACCGGGTTCTCCTCCATCAGGTGCACGTGCTTGTAGGCGGCGGCGTGGAAGACGATCGCCGGGCGGTGCTCGGCGAACACCTCGCGCATGCGCTCGCCCTCCTTGCAGTCGGCGAGCACCGCCTCCGTGTTGAGGACGTGCCTGTCCTCGACCAGCTCGCGGCGGATCTGGAACAGGTTGTCCTCGGCGTGGTCGAGCAGGACCAGCCTGCTCGGCCCGACGCGCGCGATCTGGCGGCACAGCTCCGACCCGATCGAGCCGCCCGCGCCGGTGACGAGCACGACGCGCCCGGTCAGGTAGCCGCCGACGCGGTCGAGGTCCATCCGCACGGGCTCGCGCCCGAGCACGTCCTCCACCTTGATCTCGCGCACCTGGCGCAACAGCCGGCCGCTCGTCTGCAGCAGCTCGAACACCGTCGGCATCGTGCGCACGGGCACGCCGCGACCACGGCACGCCGCGACGACCCTGGCGCGCATCGTGCCCGGCGCCGACGGGACCGCGATCAGCACCTCGTCGGGCTCGACGTCGTCGAGCACGCGCGGCAGCTCCGCCGTCGTCCCGAGCACGGAGAGCCCGCGATCGATCCGCGCGCCCTGCTTGCGCGGGTCGTCGTCGACGAAGCCGACCGGCCGGTAGCCGAGATCCGGGTTGCGCAGGATCTCGCGCAGCAGCAGGCGCCCGCCGTCGCCCGCGCCGACGATGAGCACCGAGCGAGCGTCGCGGCGGGCGCGGTAGCCGCGCAGCGGGCGCTCGTAGAGCAGGTGGACGACGAACCGCCAGCCGCCGATGAAGACGAGCATCAGCAGCCCGTAGAGCACGAGCACGCTCGCCGGGACGTTGACCGACGTGAAGCGCGTGCCGTTGAACTCGAGCCGCGGCTGGACGATCGCGACGTAGGCGACGAGCGCGAGCGTCGCGACGACGCATGCCTGCGCGATCTGCAGGTAGTCGCGCTGGGACGCGTAGCGCATCCAGTGCCGGTAGAGGCCCATCAGCGCGAACACGAAGACGCTGCCGACGATCACGAAGCCGATCGTGCGCGAGAACAGGTCGGAGTACAGCCCCGGGACGTCGCCGTCGAAGCGCAGGAGATACGCGAGGTAGTAGGCGAGCGCTACCAGTCCGGCGTCCACCAAGACCTGCGGCAGGCTGTGGCGGTGGAACGGGAGGGCGGCCGCCGTGCGGATCCGCCGGCGCATCGGCGGGATTCTACCCGCGAATCGCGCTACCCAGACCGGATCAGGCCGTCGACCAGCAGGTCGGTGAAGAGCTCGGGATCGCGGCGCACGCGCTCGGGTCGTGGATCGCCCGCGCCGCGCTTGACCACCGCGACGTCCTCGGCGCGCGCGAGGCGGCGCAGCCGGCCCTCGGCGATGAGCCGCTCGTCGACCGCGCCGAGGCGCCCCTCGAACGTCGTCCAGACGGGTGTGCCGAGCGCGACCGCCTCGCGGTTCATCGTTCCGCCGGCGGAGACGACGAGGTCCGCCAGGGCCACGAGCGATTGCGCGTCGACCGCGCGCTCGGGCACGACGTAGCCGCCGGCGGTCGCCAGCTCGGCGCGCTGCGCGGGCGTGCGCGGGCAGCACGACGACCTGCGCCTGCTCGCGCAGCCGCTCGAGCAGCTGCGCGAACAGCGGATGCTCGAAGCGGTGGTAGAGCGAGACGGCCGGCGGCGTGCGTACGACGGCGATCGGCTCCGCGGGATCGAGCCCGAGCTCGGCGAGCACCGCCGCGTCGGGCGCGAAGTCGGCGAGGTAGTACTCCTCCTTGAGCCCCGGGTAGCGGCGCAGCTTGCGCGTCGTGGCGCCGTAGCGGGCGAGCCGCTCGGGCGGGATCGCGTCGGGCACGACGACACGCCGGGCGAGCCGGCAGTTGACGCTGTGCTGGACCTTGGCCCACTCGTAGTCGAACGTCGTCGCGCTCGGGATCCCGAGCAGCTTCGCGGCGACGGTGACGTCGTTCGAGCCGTGCCCGAGCGCCGCATCGAAGCGGCGGCCCTTGGCCCAGCCGGCGAGCGCGAGCGAGCGCGATGCCAGGCCCGCTCCCTTCGCCGCCAGCCTGCCGCCGCGGTGGTGGCCGATCGCCTCGTGCGCGATCCCGAGCCGCTCGCAGAGGCCGAGCGTCTGCGCGAAGTCGCGCGCGGTGACGAGCACCTGCGCCCCGCGCCGCTCGAGCGCACGGATGACCGGGCGCATGACGAGCACGTGGGGCGAGTTGGTCAGGTCAATCCAGATCCGCATCGCGCACGGTCGCGACGACCTCGCCGGCCTGCTCGCGGGTGAGCACCGGGCTCATCGGGATCGCCAGGTGCGTGCGCGCCGCCTCGTCGGTGCCGGGCAGTTCGACCTGCGACCAGGGACGCATCGCCGCCTGGCGGTGCAGCGGGACGCGGTAGTAGCGCCTTGCAGCCGATCCCGGCGGCGGAGAGCGCGGCGGCAAGGGCATCGGACCGCGCGTGCCGGATCACGTACAGGTGCCACGCGGGATCGCAACCGTCGACCGGCTCGGGCAGGCCGGCAAGCTCGCCCAGGCCCGCGGCCTCGTAGTGGGCGGCGGCGGCGCGGCGGCCGTCGCACCAGGCGTCGAGCTGCGGCAGCTCGAGTCGCGAGCAGCCCGGCCTGCAGCTCGTCCAGGCGCGAGTTGTGGCCGACGAGCTCGAACGACACCTTGTCGCGCGAGCCGTGGAAGCGCAGCATCCCCAGCGCGTCGGCGAGGTCCGCATCGGCCGTCGCGACGGCGCCCGCGTCCCCGAACGCGCCGAGGTTCTTGGAGGGGAAGAAGGAGAACGTGGCCGCGGTGCCGAGCGCGCCGGCGCGGCGGCCGTCCGCCGTGCGGGAGCCGAGCGCCTGCGCCGCGTCCTCGAGCACCGGCACGCCGAGCGCCTCGAGCTCCGCGACGGGCGCGATGTTGCCGAACAGGTGCACGGCCATGACCACCTTCGTCTGCGGTGTCAGCGCCGCGCGGACGGTGTCCGGCGTGACGCAGAACGTCCGCGGGTCGACGTCGCAGAACACGGGGTTGGCGCCGATCACCGCGATCGCCTCGGCGGACGCGTAGAACGTGAACGAGGGCACGACGACGTCGTCGCCCGGCCCGACGCCCATGGCGCGCAGCGCCAGCACGAGCGCGTCCGTGCCGTTGGCGACGCCGACCACGGACGGCGTGCCGAGGTACTCGGCGAGCTCCTGCTCGAACGCGGCGACCTCCGGCCCGAGGATGTAGCGGCCGGCGTCGAGGACCTCGGCGAGCTTGGCGTGCAATGCCTCGCGCAGCGGCGCGACCGGCGTCCTGGTGTCGAAGAGGGGAACGGCCATCGCGCGAGAACCCTAGAACAGCCATACTGGAGCGCGGCCAGGCCCACCCGCCATGTTCACCTCGCAATCCCTACGTGCCGTCGTCCGGCCGGGAGCGCTCTCCATCCGCGAGCAGCGGCTCGACGACGTGGTCCACCAGCTCGACGTGCGCGGCACGCTCGACGCGGCCACCGTCGGGGAGCTGGCGCGCCGCGTCGACGCGGCGCTGGCCGGCGGCGTGCGCTGGCTGATCGTCGACATCGCCGAGACGGTGACGGTCGCCGACGAGGCGCTGCGGGCGCTCGTCACGGCGGCGCGCGAGCTGCGCTCGCGCAAGGGCGAGCTGATCGTCGCCGGCGCGTCGGCCGACGGTTTCACAGCGCCTTGCGGCGTTCGAGGTCGCGCACCGCCCTGCGCAGGCGGCCAACGTCGATCAGGCGATCATGATCCTGAAGATGCTGCGGCCGAAGACCGACATCCAGCGCCCGCAGCCGCGCGCCAAGCAGCGCATCACGTCGCTCACGCTGCCGCGCATCGAGCCGACCTCCTGAGTCGTTCTTCTACCCTGAGGCGCTCGCGTGCTGGTGCTCGCCTCCCTCACCGACCCGATCGTCGAGTTCGCGGTCGATGTCATCGACGCGCTCGGTCTGCCGGGGATCTTCCTCCTGATGGTGGCCGAGAGCGCATGCATCCCGATCCCGTCCGAGACAACGTTCCTGTTCGCGGGCTTCAACGTCGCGCGCGGGGAGTACTCGCTGTTCGCCGTCGTCGCGACGGGCACGGCCGCCAACGTCGTCGGCTCCTGGATCGCCTACGCCGTCGGCTACTACGGCCGCGTCGACATCCTCGAGAAGCACGGGCGCAAGCTCCACATCAAGCCGTCGCACCTGAAGTGGGCCGACGACTGGTTCGAGAAGTACGGATCGGCGACGGTGTTCTTCACGCGCATGCTGCCGATCGTGCGCACCTTCATCTCGCTGCCGGCCGGGATCGCGCGGATGCCGTTCTGGCGCTTCACGGTCCTCACGACGCTCGGCTGCATCCCCTGGATCCTCATGCTGACGCTGGTCGGGCGCGAGGTCGGCGACAACTGGGAGAGCTGGAAGGACAACCTGCACTACGTCGACTATGCGGTCGCCGCGGCGCTCGTGCTCGGCGCGCTGTGGCTCTACCTGCGCCGGCGCCGCGGCGGCGCGGGCGAGGCGACCGGGGAGCCGGCCGCCGATGCGTCGCGCTGACGCCGAGGCGCTCGCGCTCGGGCTGCTGCAGGGGCCGGCGGAGCTGGTGCCCGTGTCCTCGTCGGGCCACGTCGCCGCGGTGCCGTGGCTGCTGCGCTGGGAGGTCGCGAGCTGGGACGGCGCCAGGCGCAAGCAGCTCGAGGTCGCGCTGCACGCCGGCGCGGGCGCGGCGCTGCTGATCGTGTTGCGCCCGAAACGGGTGCGCCCGGCGCTGCTGGCCGCCGCGGTGCTGCCGCCGGCGGTCGTCGGATTCGTGCTCGAGCGGCGGATCGAGGAACGGCTCGGCACGCCGGCGACGCTGGCCGCCGGGCTGCTCGCCGGCGCGGGCGCGCTGGTGCTGGCCGACCGCTCGGAGGCGACGCGTCACGCGGCCGACGCCGGCTTTCGCGACGGCCTCGCGCTCGGCTGCGCGCAGACCGCGGCGCTGATGCCGGGCGTCTCGCGCAACGGCGCGACGCTCGCCGCCGCCCGCGCGCGCGGCTTCGGCCGCGCGGACGCCTCGCTGTTGTCCTGGGAGGTCGCGTTCCCGATCCTGGCCGGCGCGAGCGCGCTGAAGGGCTGGCGCGTCTGCCGGCAGCGCTCCGGCCGCTCTGCGGACATCCGGCCGCTCGCGCTCGGCGCCGGCGCCGCGTTCGCCTCGACGCTCGCGGCCGCGCGCGCGATCGGGATCGAGCGGCGCGCCCCGCTCTGGCCGTGGGCGCTGTGGCGCGCCGGGATGGCGGCCGCCATCCTGGCCGTGCGGCACAATCGGGCGCGATGAGCGCGAGCGATTCGTACGCCATGGCCGGCGTCGACACCGGTGCGGCCGACCTGGCGATCGGCGCGCTCGTCGGCGTCCTGCGGACGATCGACACGGGGCGCTCGACGCGCACCGTGGCGCTTCCCGGCCACTACGCCGCCGTGCTCGAGGTGGCGCCGAACCTCGGCATCGCGGTCGGCACGGACGGCGTCGGCTCGAAGCTGATCGTCGCCGAGGTCACCGGCCGCTACGACACCGTCGGGATCGACTGCATCGCCATGAACGTCAACGACGTGATCTGCGTCGGGGCCGAGCCGATCGCGGTGCTCGACTACCTCGCCGTCGAGCAGACCGACCCCGAGGTGTTCGAGGCGATCGCGCGCGGCCTCAAGGCCGGCGCGGAGCAGGCCGGCGTCGAGATCCCCGGCGGCGAGGTCGCCGTGCTGCCCGAGCTGATCCGCGGCCACCCGTCGCCGAACGGCTTCGACCTGACCGCCGCGTGCTTCGGGACCGTCGCGCTCGACCGCATCGTGACCGGCGCGGGATGCGCGCCGGGCGACGCGCTGATCGGGCTGCCGTCGAGCGGGCTGCACTCCAACGGCTACACGCTGGCGCGGCGCGTGCTCGAGCCGCTCGGGCTCGACCACCGGCCCGCCCCGCTGGGCGGCGCGTCCGTCGCCGACGCGCTGCTCGAGCCGACCGTGATCTACGTGCGCGCCGTGCTCGAGCTGCTGCGCTCCGGCTTGCCGGTGCACGGGCTCGCCCACATCACCGGCGGCGGGCTCGCGAACCTGCTGCGGCTCTCGCGCAGCGTCGGGTTCGCGATCGAGGCGCCGCTTCCGGTCCCGCCGGTCTTCGGCCTCGTGAGCGAGCACGGCGCGGTCCCGGAGCACGAGATGTGGGGCGTCTTCAACATGGGCTGCGGCTTCATCGCCGTCGTGCCCGAGGCGGTCGCCGGCGAGGCCGTTGCGCTGCTCGCGGCGCGACACCCGGGCACGGCGCGGATCGGCACCGTCACCGCCGACGCGGGCCGGGTCGGCGTGCCGTCGCTCGGCGTGGCGCTCTAGTCGGTCTCGTGCGGATCCGGCGGGGGCAGCTCGCGCTCGCCGGAGCGCTCGGCCGCGTCGTCCGGGTCCCCGCCGGCGCCCGGCACGGACGGGTCGGCGACCTTCGCCTCCCAGTCCTTGCGCAGCTCGTCGATGCGCTCGCCGACGCGCTGCGAGCGTTCCTCCATGTCCGCGAGCTCGCGCTCCGCGGCGTCAGCCTCCCGGCGGTGATCCTCGGTCATGCGTCGCCCTCTACCCGTTCCTCGGACTCCGCACGTTCGCCGAGCTTCTCGCGCAGGTACTCCGCGCGCTCGGCGCGGCGCTCGTGCTGGTGCTCCTCGTCGGGCTGGTCGGCCTCGCGGGCGCGGGCGTGCTCGTCGCGCTCGCGCTTGATCTGCTCGACGCGCAGCTCCTCGGTCTTCGGGTCGCCCATCGCGTGAAGCCTACGCTCGGCGCTCTCGAAGCGCAGCTCGTTGATCTCGGCGCCGGCCAGCAGGATCAGGGCGAGGACGTAGAACCAGACGAGCACGATCAGCACGAACAGGAACGACGTGCCGACGCGCAGCGACGAGACGTTGGACAGATAGAGCGGGAACACGTAGTCGATGGCGCCCATCGCAACCACCGCGAAGAGCGCGCCGGGCCAGACGCAGCGCCACGGGATGGGACCGCGCGGCACGCGCCAGTAGACGAGGCAGAGGACGCCGAACAGCAGCGCCAGGCCACCGGCGAGCGTGAACCCGTAGACCAGCGCGCGGACCTCGCCGAGACCGAGCGGCAGGTCCTTCGTGCCCTTCACGACGAACCCCTGGAGCGCCGGGATGCTCACGCTCGCGGCGAAGAACAGCAGGACGACGGCCAGCATCCCGAACCCGAACAGCTTCTGCCGGACCCACGAGCGGCATTCGCGGTGGTAGATGCGGCAGAAGGCGGTGTCGAGCGCACCCCAGAACGAGCTCGAGAACCAGATCGCGGCCACCATCGCCACGATCCCGACCGTGGTCGAGGACTCGCGCACGCGGCGCAGGCCGTCGAGCAGCGTCGAGTCCGCCGCCTCGGGGAACAGCCGCTGCAGGTCGTCGACGACCGACGCCTCGACGTCCTCGGAGGCGAGGATCCTGCCCGCGACGAACAGCGCCACGAGCGCCAGCGGGAACACGGACAACATCAGGTTGTAGGCGACCATCGCGGCCATCCCGGTGAGGTTGTCCTCGTAGGACTTCACCCAGAACGTCGCGAGCGCCCGCTTCATGCCGCCACTATGGCGAGCCGCGGCGATGGAACGCCCGCCCGGGAGGAGGCGTCAGGTTGCGGTGATCGCGCCGGGCGCGCGCCCGGAGATGATCTCGAGCGCATGCGCGGCCGAGATCCGCTTGACGAGCCCGCCGGAGAGGGTGCGCAGCTCGACGATCGCGCGTCCGCTCGCCTCGTCGCGGGTGAAGTGCAGCTCGAGGTCCTCCGCGGCGAGCTGGACGGCCCGCTCCCATGCGGCGCCGACCTCGTCGAGCACCTCGGGCGGGGGGATCGCCGGGATCCCGAGCTGACCGTTCTCGAAGTCCATCGTTGCCTACGTCATCGGCCGGGCCGGGCCGGACTTTATGGCCGCTGCGGGGCTACCAGACGGCAGCGAAGAGCGCCGCGTCGTCGTTCAGCTGGCGGCGCAGCGTGCGCTTGATCTGCGAGTGGATCTGGCATACGCGGCTCTCGGACACGCCGAGGATGTCGCCGATCTCGCGCAGCGTCAGGTTCTTGACGTAGAGCAGCACCGCGACCTCGCGCTCGCGCTTCGGCAGCATGTCGAACGCGCTGCGGAACTTCTCCTTGGCGGCCTGGGCGTTCGCGGCGTGCTCGGGGTCGAGGCGCGTGTCGATCGCCGCGAGGGTGTCGATCCGCTCGACCGTCGTCTCGTCGTCCGAGATCACGAGCGTGTTGAGCGACGTGACGTCGGAGACGGCGATGTCGTCCTGGCGGCGGCGCAGCTCCTCCGGCGTGACGCCGAGCAGGTCCGAGAGCTCCTGGCGCGTCGGGCGGCGGCCGTGCACCGAGGTGAACTGATCGCGCGCCTTGTGGATGTCGCGCTCCCAGCGACGCAGCGAGCGCGGCGCCCAGTCCTGCCGGCGCAGCTCGTCGAGCACGGCGCCGTGGATGCGCGTCCAGGCGTACTGCTCGAGCGTCGCGCCCTTGCCGGGGTCGTAGCGGTCGATCGACGCGATCAGCGCCTCGAGGCCGCAGGAGATGAAGTCCTCGACCTCGCAGCGGGCGGGCAGCTCGCGCACCTTCTTGAAGACGATGTACTTGACCAGCGGGGCATAGGTCATGACCAGGCGGTTGCGCGCCTCGAGATCGGCGGTCTCCTTGTACGCGCGCCAGAGAGCGAGCACGTCCTCGGGGGAGATCCTCTTCCTGCTCAGCGTGGCGGACGTCATGGGGTCGAGTTGCTCCTGGAAATGGTGCAGCGGTGGACACAGCTGGTATCGGCCCGCTGCCGTGGGCCCAACATCACCCCTTTGGGGTAACTTCGCTCCGGCGTCTCAAGCCGCGGCGGCCGCCGCCGACTACCCGTGCGATGGACACCGGACCCGAAATCGCCGCCACGGAGATCGACGACGCGCTCGCGGTCCCGGCCACGACCGCGGACCCGCAACCCGACGTCCCGGGCCAGCCCGCGGAGCGATCCATGGTGGACATGATCGCCTCGCTACGCTCGTTCGAGACCGGCCCCTGAGACTGTTTCCTGCCTTCGCGGACGGGTACGGTCTAGGTGGTACGGCCCTTGTCCGAGCATCTGAGAGCACCTAGGAGCAGACCCTGATGGCCCCCTCCCCGTTCCGGCGCCGGAAGCCCGCCGACTCCCTCCGCAACCTTGCGATCGCCGAGGCGGCCCTTGCGCTCGCGCGGGATCGCACCGGTCGCGGCTCGAAGCGGCCGTCCGGCAGGATGCTGCTGTTCGGGGGCGCCGTCGTCGCAGCCGGCGCTGCCGTCCTGCTCAAGCGCGACAAGGTCGCCGGGCTGCTGCCGTCCCGCTCCGGCGAGCCCGAGCACCCGTCCGCTCCCACGCCGCCGCAGCCTTCCAACTACGACGTGCGCGGGCCGGTGGCGAACACCGCCACGCCCGTCCCGGCGCCCGATCCGCAGGGCGAGCCGCCCGCGGCGATCGACGAGGCCGACGAGGAGGCCGCGGCGGCAGCCGAGGCCGCCGCGATCGGCGGCAGCTCCTCGGACTACGCGGGACCGGAGCTGGGCGAGACGGCCGACGAGGCGCACCGCCCGCTCGCCGAGGCCGGCGAGGGTGAGGCCGAGGGCCAGGAGCAGGCGGAGGCGGAGCTGGCCGACAACGCGACCTACCGCGACGCCGGCCACAGCGACGCCGAGAGCCAGATCGACGAGGCCATCGAGCAGGCCGAGCAGCCCCAGTCCGGGGAGACGCCCGAGCCGCTCGCCTCGGGCGCCGAGAACGATGCCGACCCCCTCGAGGTTCCCGGCGGCGGGATCTCCGGCCGCCCGTACGCGGGGCTCGAGCAGTCCGGCGAGGAGGACGCAGGCGAGTCGGACGCGCCTTCGGACGAGGCGGACCGCGGCGCGGAGCAGCCGGCGGAGACCGCCGGCGAGAAGCCCGACGAGGGCTCCGACGACTGGCGCACCTGGTCGGGGCGCTCGGTCAAGCCGTAGCTTGACCGCGTTCTACGAGCGCGACGGCCACACCTTCGTCCCGTCGGAGCTGACGCGCGGCCCGTGGGACCCGGGCGCGCAGCATGCGGGGCCGCCCTCGGCGCTGCTCGGGCGCGCCCTCGAGGCCGACGAGATGCTCGTCGGCCGGATCACCATCGAGCTC
Source organism: uncultured Solirubrobacteraceae bacterium (assembly GCA_963839615.1). GTDB lineage: Bacteria > Actinomycetota > Thermoleophilia > Solirubrobacterales > Solirubrobacteraceae > DASQMT01. The sequence goes on along the minus strand of CAWIVY010000011.1, from coordinate 244,120 downwards.
CTGCGACCGGTCCCGCTCGCCCCGCTGGCTGTGACGAGCGCCGTCGCCAAGCCCGGTCGCAACGCGGAGCTCGCCGAGGCCGTCATGACCGAGGCGGGCGGCGAGTCGCGCCCGGTCGCGCGCGCGGTCGCGTGGCGGCTGCGGATCGACCCGGGTGTCGCGGCGCTCGACGCGGGGCCGCCGCCGCCCGGCCCCGACGCCGGACACGAGCGCCCTTTCTTCGAGACGGGCCAGGACGTCGGCTACCACACGGCGATGGACAACCGCTTCCTCGAAGGCGCATTCACGGAACCCGGTCCCGCGCGGGTATGGCTGCGGATGCGCCATCCGCTCGTCGCGGGCGAGACGACGTCGCCGCTGGCGCGCGTGCTGGTCGCCGCTGACTCGGGCAACGGCGTCAGCGCCGCGCTCGACTACACGCGCCATGAGTTCATCAACACGGAGCTGACCGTCCATCTGATCCGCCTGCCGCGCGGCGAGTGGGTTCACCTGGACGCCGTGACCTACATGGGCCCGCACGGCGTCGGCCTGTCGGAGAGCGTCCTGAGCGACGCGAGCGGCCGCCTGGGCCGCGCCGCCCAGACGCTGCTGGTGCGGCGGCGCCGACTGCTCGACTAGACCGTCCTCGGATCGGCCACAATACGAACAGCCCTATGACGACGCTGGTGGGCATGTGCCTCAACGGCCGTTACCGCCTGGATGCCCAGATCGGCGCCGGGGGGATGTCGACGGTCTACCGCGCCTTCGACACCACGCTCGAGCGGCGCGTGGCCGTGAAGCTCATGCACCGGGAGATCGCGTCGGACTCCGACCAGCTCGAGCGCTTCCGCCGCGAGGCGCGCTCCGTGGCGCAGCTGAGCCACCCCCACATCGTCGGCGTGATCGACGCCGGCGAGGAGGACGGGCGCCCCTACATCGTCCTCGAGTACGTCGAGGGCGAGACCCTCAAGGAGCGGATCCGCCGCATGGGTCGGCTGCCGGTCGACGAGGCGATCGCATACGCGATCGAGATCGCGCGCGCGCTCGGCGCCGCGCACGGCCAGGCGATCGTGCACCGCGACATCAAGCCGCAGAACGTGCTCGTCGACGAGGAGGGCTCGGCGAAGGTGACCGACTTCGGCATCGCCCGCTCGCTCGAGCATGAGGGCCTGACCGCCGACGGCCGCGTGCTCGGCACGACGGACTACGTCTCGCCCGAGCAGGCGCTCGGGCACGACGTCGACGGGCAGTCCGACATCTACTCGCTCGGCGTCGTGCTCTACGAGATGCTCACCGGCGACGTCCCCTTCCACGGCGAGAACCAGGTCTCCGTGGCGATGAAGCACGTGCGCGAGGACCTGCCGGACGTGCAGCTGATGCGGCCCGAGGTCTCCGCCCGGCTGGCGGCCGTGCTCGACCGCATGACCGACAAGGACCTCGCCCTCCGCCACCCCGACGCGGAGAGCCTCGAGCTCGATCTCGAGGACGCGCTCGCGGCCGAGGCGGCGCGCACGGGGACGTCCACGGGCGAGGCGACCGCGGTGCTGCGCACGCTGCCCGCCGGCACGCGGCGGCGGCTGCCGCTGCGGCTCCGGCTGCGCATTCCCGTGCTGCTGCTGATCCTGATGATCGCCGTCGCCGGCGCGGTGCTGTACCTGCTGCTCGACCAGGCCGCCGAGCGCGCGCAGAAGGGCACGGGGACGGGTACCACCAAGGCCGCGCCCGGCGAGAAGATCGTGTCGGTCAAGCGCACCTCGGCGAACGACTACGACCCGCTCGGCGACGACGAGGAGCACTCGAGCGAGGCGTTCCGGGCCGTCGACCAGGATTCCGGCACCGCCTGGACGACCGAGACCTACCAGAACAACACGCTCACGAAGCCGTCCGGCGACCCCCCCGGCGTCGGGCTCTACGTCGACGCGGAGCCCTCGGTCAACGGCCGCCGGCTGGAGATCCAGACGCCCACGCCCGGCTGGACCGCGGAGCTGTACGCGACGCGCGGCGATCCCCCCGCGAACTGGCCCGACGACGGCTGGACGCGCGTCGGCGGCGGGACCGTCGGCAAGCGCAGGCACTCGTTCAAGCTCGACACCGGCGAGCGCCGCTTCCGCTACTACCTCGTCTGGATCACCGCGCTGCCGCCGGACGAGGACCGCGTCGCGATCACGCAGCTGACGCTGTCCGCGGCCAAGCCCTAGAAGGCGTGCTGCCGCTCGGCGCGGTGGCGCTCGAGCGCGAGCGCGATCAGGCGGTCGCACGCCTGCGGCCACGGCACGCCAGCCGCCTCCCAGAGCTTCGGGAACGCCGAGGTCGGCGTCATCCCCGGGAGCGTGTTGAGCTCGTTGACGAGCACGCGGCCACCGTCCTCGACGAAGAAGTCGACCCGGGCGAGGCCGGCGCAGCCGACGCGCAGGAACGTCTCGACGGCCAGCCGGCGCACATCGGCGGCCGCCGATTCCGGGATCCCGGCCGGGACGCGCAACTCGACGCCGCCGTCCGAGTACTTCGCCTCGTAGTCGTACCATTCGGCCCCGCCGAGCAGCACGACCTCCCCCGGCACCGAGGCCTCGGCCTCGTCGAGGCCCATCACCGCGCACTCCACCTCCGTGCCGGCGCTGAACGCCTCCACGATGACGAGGCCGTCATGCGCGAACGCCCCGTCGAGCGCGGCCTCGAGCGCGGACGCCTCGGACACCTTGGCGATCCCGACCGACGAGCCGAGCCGTGCGGGCTTGACGAAGACCGGCAGCCCGAGCCGCGCGAGCTCCTCGCGCACGTCGGCGGGCGCGGCGCGCCAGCGCGGCTCGCGCACGGCCGCGTACTCGACCTGCGGCACGCCCGCGGCCGCGAGCACGTCCTTGAACACGATCTTGTCCATGCACAGCGACGAGGCGAGCACGCCGGCGCCGACGTAGGGCACGTCGAGCAACTCGAGCAGGCCCTGCACCGTGCCGTCCTCGCCGAACGGGCCGTGCAGCACCGGGAACGCCGCGTCGGCGCCGAGCAGCCCGCCGCCGGGTGCGAGGCTCAGCGGCTCGCCGTCGGGTCCGCGCCATGACCCGTCGCGCTCGAGCAGCACGGGCACCACGTCGTGCCCGGCGGCGGCGACCCCCTCCATCACCGCCTTCGCGGACGCCAGCGAGACGCTGTGCTCGGACGAGCGGCCGCCATGCAGCACGGCGATCCTCATACCGTCGGCTCCGGGCTCGCGGTCGGCTCGGGCACGGCTTCCGGCTCGAAGCGGCCGACGGTGATCGTGACCGTAGAGCCCTTCGGCAGTGTCTCGTCGGGCGCGGGATCCTGGTCGATCACGAGCCCGTCCTCGTCGGGCGTGTCGACCGGCGCGTCCTCGACCGTGACCGCGAAGCCCGCGTCCTCGAGCGTCGTCGTCGCGTCCTCCTCGGCGGCGTCGATCACGCCCGGCACCGGCACGTCGGCCGGCTCCTTGGCGACCACGAGCTCGACGGTCGACCCCTTCGCGACCTCCGTCCCGGCGGCGGGGTCCTGCTCGAGCACGCTGCCCGGCTCGGCGTCCTCGTCCTCGCGCTCCGTCACCGCGGGCTCCAGGTCGGCCTCGCGCAGCAGCCGCTCGGCCTCGTCGCGCGTCCTGCCGACCACGTCGGGCACCGCGACCTTCTCCTTGCCGCGCGAGACGACCAGCGTCACCGTGGATCCCTTGCGCACACTCGTGCCCTCCGCGGGCGACGTCTCGATCACGCGCCCGCGTCTGACCGTCTCGGAGAACTCGCGCCGCTGCTCGGACTTGAAGCCGGCCTCGCGCAGGTTGTCGGCCGCCTCGTCGGCCGGCAGTCCCTGCACGAGCGGCACGGACGCCTCACCGGGCCCGCTGGACACCGTGATCGTGACCAGCGACCCCTCGTCGGCCTCGGTGCCCGGATCGGGCCGCTGCCCGGCGACGCGGTCCTCGGCCACGGTGCCGGACTGGATCGGCACTACGTCGACCTCGAAGCCCTGGTTCTGGAGGATCTGCGCGGCCGTGCCCGAGCGCTTGCCGACCACGTCGGGCACGCGCTTCTGCTCTCCCGCGAGCAGCAGCCAGGCGACGATCGCGAGCCCGGCCAGGGCGAGCAGGACGAGCGCGATGATCGCGATCCGGTTCCAGTTGCGCCGGTCCTCCTCCTCGAGCGCCGCGACGGGGTCCTCGGCGACGGCGACGGTCTCGACGTACCCCCCGGCCATCGCCGACTCGAGCGCCGCCATGAAAGAGTCGGCGTCCTGGAAGCGCTCGCCCGGCTCCTTGCGCAGCGCGCGCATCACGACGGAGTCGAGCGCCGGCGACACCGCGGGCTCGAGCTGCATCGGCGGCACCGGTTCCTCGGAGACCTGCTTGAGCGCGATCGTCACGGGCGACTCGGCGTCGAACGGCAGCTTGCCCGTGAGCAGCTCGTAGAGCACGATCCCGATCGAGTAGAGGTCCGCCCGCGCGTCGACGGGGTGACCCTGCGCCTGCTCGGGCGAGAGGTACTGCGCGGTGCCCATGATCGAGCCGGTCTCGGTCATCTCGGAGGTGCCGGCGCGCGCGATCCCGAAGTCGGTGACCTTGGCCCGCCCCTCGTCGTCGACGATCACGTTGTGCGGCTTGATGTCGCGGTGGACGATCCCGCGCCGGTGAGCGAAGCGGGCGGCCTTGAGGATCTGCATCACGAGGTCGACCGCGAGCGCCGGCTCGAGCGCCCCGTGGTCGCGCACGACCTGCTTGAGGTTGCGCCCCGGGAGGTACTCCATCGCGATGTAGTAGGTGCCGTCCCACTCGCCGCGGTCGAACACGCCGACGACGTTGGGGTGCTGCAGCCCGGCCGCGCTCGACGCCTCGCGGCGGAAGCGCTCGACGAACTCGGAATCCTCGGCGAACCGCCGGTAGAGCAGCTTCAGCGCGACCTGGCGCCCGAGCTGCGTGTCCTCGGCGCAGTACACGTCCGCCATGCCTCCGGACCCCAGCCGGCGGATGACCCGGTAGCGGCCGTCGATCATCGTGTCGGGCGCGATGCCGTGCACCGCTACTGCCCCAGCGCTTCGAGCACGGCCTTGGCGATCGGCGCGGCGTCCACGCCGCCGGTCCCGCCCTGGAAGCGCTCGAGCGTGACCGCGACGGCCACGTCGGGCGTGAAGCACATGAACCACGGCTGGTTCAGCCCGCTGTTGTTGAGCTCGGCCGTGCCGGTCTTGCCGGCGACCTCGACGCCCTCGAGCGCGGCGGCCGTTCCCGTGCCCTCGCGCACGACCTGCTTCATCATCGCCGTCAGGTCGCGCGCGGTCTGGCTCGACATCACCTGCTCGGCTTCCGTCGGCTCGAACTCGTCGACGGTGCGCCCGTCCGGGTCGACCGCCTTCGCGAGGAGGTGCGGTTCGAGCCGCACGCCGCCGTTGCCGATCGTCTGCGCGACCGTGGCCATCTGCAGCGGCGTCGCGAACAGGTCGCCCTGGCCGATCGCCGCGCGGCCGACGTCGACGGAGTCGCTGGTCATCTTCACGAGCTTCCCCCGCTTGCGGACGCCCGAGGCCGACATCTGCTGATCGGGGTAGTCCAACGGCGGCTCGGCGTAGAAGCCGTAGCGCTCCATGTAGCGCTGCATCGTGCGCCCGCCGAGCTTCTCCCCGACCTCGGCCCAGACCGTGTTGACCGAGTTCGTCAGCGCGAACGTGAGGTCGACGTCGCCGAAGTCCTCCTGGTCGAAGTTGTTGAGCGGCACGCCGGAGATCGGCTTGCCGTTGCGGCCGCTGACGCGCGAGTCCGGCCGGTAGCGGCCGCTGTCGAGCGCGGCGGTGGCGGTCACCACCTTCATCGTCGAGCCCGGCGGATAGCCGTTCTGCGTCGCGCGGTTGACCAGCGGAGCGTTCTCCTCGTCGCGGTTCAGGCGCGCGAACGTGGTGCGGTCGTCGAGTCCGTTGGGGTCATAGCTCGGATCGGACGCCATCGCCAGCACGCCGCCGGTCTTGACGTCCAGGGCGACGAGCGCGCCCTTGTGGCCGGACGCCTGCAGCGCATCGACCGCGGCCTGCTGCGCCTTCGCGCTCAGCGTCGTGCGGATGTCGTCGCCCCTGTTGGCGCGGCCGAGGATCGACTCGAACGCCGTCACGAGCTCGGTCCGCCGGCCGGTCAGCTCGTCGTTGCGCGAGCGCTCCAGCCCGGCGCGCCCGATCGTTGTGTACGAGTAGCCGACCGCGTGCGCGAACAGCTCGTCGGCCGGATAGCGCCGGCCGAACGTGTCGCCCTCCTGCCGGACGGCGCGTGCGAGCACCTTGCCGTCGGCGGAGCGGATCGTCCCGCGGCGGATCTTCTGCTCCTGCAGCAGCTCGCGCCGGTTGAGCTCGTTGTCGCGCAGCGCCTCCGCCTCGAACACGGTCCAGCGCGAGGTGAACACGACCAGCACGCCGAACAGCACGACGACGAGGCCGTAGAGGCGGAGCACGGGCTTGTTCATCGCGCGCCCGCCGGCCGCCGGGCCCGGTCGGAGATGAGCAGCAGCAGCGCGAGCAGGACGAAGTTCGCGACGATCGACGAGCCGCCGTAGGACACGAACGGCAGCGTCACGCCGGTCAGCGGGATCACCTTCGTCACGCCGCCGACGATCACGAACACCTGCAGCGCGAAGACCGCGGTGAGCCCCGCGGCGAGCAGCTTGGAGAACGAGTCCTGCGCGAGCATCGCGATCTTGAAGCCGCGCTCGGCGACCATCAGGTACACGAGCAGCAAGCCACACGCGCCCGCCAGCCCGAGCTCGTTCGTGATGACGGCGTAGATCAGGTCGGTCTGGGGGGCCGGCAGGATCGACGAGCCGTTCGGCTGCGTGATCAGCGCCTGGCCGAAACCGGTGCCGAACAGGCCGCCGTCGGCCTGCGCGAACAGCGACTGCGCGATCTGGTACGAGCCGCCCTGCGCCTCGTAGAGCTGCGGGTCGAACGGATCGCGCCACGTGTCGATGCGGTTCTGGATGTGCCCGACGGTGTTCGCGAAGAACCAGGCGCCGAGCGCGAACAGCCCGAGGCCGACGGTCACGAACGAGAGCCGGTTCGTCGCCACGTACAGCAGCGCGAGGAAGCCGCCGAAGAACATCAGCGACGAGCCGAGGTCGCGGATGAAGATCAGCATCACCATCGCGCCGCCCCAGACGACGAGCAGCGGGCCGAAGTGCTTGAGCGGCGGGATCGTCACGCCGAGGAAGCGGCGCGATCCCTGGACCAGCAGCTGCCGCGTGTCGCGCAGGTACGCGGCGAGGAAGATGACGATCGCGATCTTGCCGAACTCCGCCGGCTGGAACGAGATCGGCCCGATCCCGACGCCGAGGTAGGCGCCGTTGACCTGCTGGCCGATCCCGGGGACGCGCGGCAGCAGCAACAGCAGCAGGCCCGCCGCCGCGACCGTGTACCGATAGCGCTCGAGCACGCGGAAATCCGTCAGGAAGACGATCGTCGCCGCGAACAGGATCAGCCCGACGACGAACCACTGGGCCTGCTCGCGCGCGAGCGTCTCGTCGATCCGGTAGATGACGACGAGGCCGAAGCAGGCGAGCACGGCGACGAGCGGGAACAGGTAGGGATCCGCATGGGGCAGCGTCGCGCGGATCACGAAGTGCCCGCACAGGCAGAGCGCGAGGAAGCCGGCGCCGTAGGTCAGCGAGACGTTGGAGAGCTCGGCCGACTTCTGGATGAAGATCGCCGCGAAGCCGGCCGTGAGGAGTAGGGAGGCGGGGATCAGCGCGAGCAGCTCGCGATTGCGGGCGCTCACTCGACCTCACCCTTCTCGAGCGCGATGACGAGGTCCTCGGCATCGTCGCGCGAGCGCAGCTTGTGATCGGTGAAGCCGGGCCGCCGGGCGGGCGGGACGTCGGCGAGCGTCACGCCGGACTCGTAGTAGCGCTCGTAGAGATCGACCCCGAACGGCAGCTCGTAGGGCAGCCCGCGGAAGATCGCGACGGTGCGGCCGTCGGCGGGGTCCGTGCCGATGAAGTAGACCGCTCGGGTCGCCAGCCAGGCACCGACGATCAGCGGCAGGACGATCGCGAGGAACAGCAACAGCAGGCCGCCGGAGCGCCGGCGGCGGCGCTTACGGCGCGGCGGCGCTTCCGCGTCGGGCAGCGGCGCGGTCCGCCGTGGTGGCTCGCGGGCCGGAGCCGCGGCACCACCCTCCGCGCGCGGGTCTCCCGGTGCGAGCGCCTGCAGGGCGACGGTGCCGTGGCGGCGGTACTCCTCCTCGGCCTCGGCGGGCGCGTCGGAGGACGGCTTCGTCACGCCCTGGCGGGGCTCTGCAGCTTCGCCGGCGAACGTGTCGTACTCGGCGGTCTGCTGCGCCTCGGATACGACGGCGCCGTCGCGGCGGCGGTCCTCGACCTCCTCGAGGCGGAAGAGGATCACGGTGATGTTGTCGCGCCCGCCGGCCTCGTTCGCAGCCGCGATCAGCGACCGGCCGACCTCCGCGAGCGGCCGCTCGCGATCGGCCAGCAGCGGCTTGAGCTGCGGCTCGTGCACCATCGAGGTCAGCCCGTCGGAGCAGAGCAGGAAGATGTCGCCGGCGCGCGCCGGGAAGGCGTCGACGTCCACCTCGACCTTCGGCTCGGGGCCGAGCGCGCGCGTGATCACCGAGCGCTGCGGGTGCGACTCCGCCTGCTCCTCGGTCAGCTTGCCGCGCGCGACGAGCTCGCCGACGAGCGAGTGGTCGCGCGTGAGCCGGATCAGGTCGTCGTCGCGCAGCAGGTAGCAGCGCGAGTCGCCCACGTGCGCGACCACGACGACGTCGCCGCTCAGGTACGCGGCCGTCGTCGTCGTCCCCATCCCCGCATGCTGCGCGTCGCTGTGCGCCTGCTCGTGGATGCGCGCGTTCGCCTGCTGGATCAGCCCGGCCAGCGCCTCGCCCGGATCGCGGCCGTCCGGCAGGCCGTCGGCGAACTGGGTGACGGCGATCTCCGACGCGACCTCGCCCGCCTGGGCGCCGCCCATCCCGTCCGCGACCACGAACAGGGGCGAGCGCACGTAGAAGTTGTCCTCGTTGCCCTGCCGCTGGCGGCCCAGGTCGGAATCGTGGAAGTGCTCGGCGATCCGCAGCATCGGTCAGCGCTCGAAGGTGAAGTCGGAATCGCCTATCCGGATGCGGTCCCCCGGATGCAGCGGCTGCGGCCCGCGCAGCGGCTCGTCGTTGAGGTAGGTCCCGTTCGTCGAGCCCAGGTCCTCGAGCACGATCACGTCCCCGTGCAGGACGAGCCGTGCGTGCCGCGTGGACGCGAACGAGTCCTCGAGCACGATGTCGGCCTCGTCGCCGCGGCCGAGCAGCGCTCCGTCGGAGAGGTCGTAGGCCGCGCCTGCGCGCAGCCCGGCGCCGGTTCCGACGCGGAGCTTGGGCGTGCCGCCCGGGCGTCCGGCCGAGCCGGCGGTGTGCATCCCGGTGGCGTCGGAGTAGTCCGGGCCGGAATCGGAGCCACCGTCGTAGGCGCTGCGGCGCAGGTCCTTCAGCGCCGAGCGCGCCATCCAGAGGAGGAACAGGTAGAGGACGGCGAGGAAGCCGAACTTCAGGGCGACTGCGACAGGATCGAGCACAGCGGCTTTCTACTCCAGCTCGAAGGTCGCCCGCGACGTACCCAGCTCGATCACGTCGCCGCGCTTGAGGGATTGGGCGCCCTGGATCCGGCGCCCGTTGACCTTGACGCCGTTGGTGGAGCCCAGGTCGCGCACCGTCCACGACCCGCCCGACGGGCGCACCTCTGCGTGCTTGCGCGACACGTTCGCATCGTCGAGCATGATGTCGGCCTCGTGCGAGCGGCCGAGCGTCGCGCCGCCGGAGCCGAGCAGCTCGCAGCGCCCGCCGATGCGCAGGCGCGCCGTCCCGCGCCGTGGGTCGGGCTCGCGCAGCGGCTCGGAGATCCGGTCCGAGGTCGAGTAGACCATCGTGTGGCCCTCGTCGCCCTGGCTCGGCGGGGCCTGCGGATCCTCGTCGGGTCGCACCAGCCGCGCTTGGATGCCGAACTCACCCAGCCGCAGCCGCTCGTCCGTCTTGAACGTGACCTCGGGCGGCGTCAGCAGCGCCACGCGCTCGCGCCGCGCGTGCTCGAGCAGGTAGCCGGACAGCTCGCGGCGCAGCTCGTCCTCGTAGCTCGCGAACTGCTCGCGGTCGTCGGGGGAGAGCCAGACGGCGTACTCGTTGGGCACGTAGGTGCGGCTCAGGGACTGCACGCGATGCTCGTCCATCTCGCGTGCGAGCTTGCGTGCGATCTCCACCGGGCGCACCTCGGACTTGAAGGCGCGCGAGAACGTCCCCTCCACGAGGCCGGCCAGCTTGGACTCCAGGTTTCGAAGCACGCTCACCGCGAGCTACCCGATCGGCCGAGTCGCATGTGCGGGAAGTATGGCGGCCCGCGGTCAGCACTCCTCGGCAGGTGGATCCGCCGCGGTGGGCCGGCGGGCCTGGGCGAGCACCAGCGCGAACCCCGCCCCGGCGATCGCACCGGGAACGAGCCCGTACGCCACGGGCTGCCCGACGCGCTCCCCGAGCCACTCCCCGAGCGCCGCCGTGGCGGCGGCAAGCCCGGCGGCCCAGGTCGCGGCACCGACGATGTCGGCGGTCAGCGAACGGCCCCGCACCATCCATGGCGCCACGACGGCGGCCGCAGCCCAGACGACGGCCAGCAGGAGCGCGCCCGAGCTGCACGACCTGGCGATCGCCTCGGCCGCGATCCCGGGCGCCCCGTCGAAGCTCGCGCGGGCGGGCGTCCCGGCGGCCGGGCCGAAGAGGAGCGCCGTATGCCCCCCCGCCGGCAGCGTGAGCAGCGCCTCCGCCAGCACGAGCCACCAGGCGCCGAGCGCGCCGAGCGCGGCGCGCGTGCTCCAACGCGGCGCGTGGCCGGCGAGCGCGGGATAGGCGCCGGCCAGGCCGGCCAGGCCGAGCGCCGGTGCAAGCGCGGGCAGCGACCACGCGCGGCCGTCGCGGCGCAGCAGCAGCGGCGGCGCGATCGCAAGTGCCGCGACCAGCAGCGCGGCGCCGGGTCGTGGGGCGGGTCCGAGCGCGAGCGCGAGCGTCGTGGCGGCCGCGGCGAGCAGCCAGCCCGTGCGCGGCAGCACGGCGACGGCCGCGGCCGCGGCGGCGGCGGCAAGCGGTGGCTGCACCGCCGGGTCCGGCGTCAGGCCCGCCAGGGCGGCCCACACCAGCGCCCCGGCCGCGGCCGGGGCGACGAGGCGCCCGATCGCCGGCGGGAGCGCCGGAATCCGGCGCTCGAGCGGGTGCGGCGCGATCTGGCCGCCGTCGTCGGAGACGTCGGGCAGCGCCTCGGCGAGCGCGTCGAAGAGGTCGTCGAGCTCTCCCCGCGCCTCCGGATCGGGCAGGATCGCGCGGTCGAGCGCGCTGCACAGCTCGGCGGGCAGATCGCGGCGGCTGCCGCCCAGCGGCGGCAGCATGGTGCCGATCCGCCGTGCGGTGGCGCCCGGCGACCCGGCCTTGACGGGGTTGACGCCCGCCAGCGCCTCGTACAGCAGCAGCCCGAGCGCGTAGAGATCGGCGCGCTCGTCGACCGCGCCGCCGGCGGCCTGCTCTGGCGCCATGTACGCGAGCGTGCCGACGATGTCCCCGGTCAGCGTGAGCGCCTCCTCGCCCGCCAGGTGGGCGACGCCGAAGTCCGTCAGCTTGGCGGCGCCGCGGCGCGAGCTCGCGCTGTCGGGCACGATCACGTTCTGCGGCTTGACGTCGCGGTGGATCACGCCGCGCTCGTGGGCATGGTCGAGCGCGTCGGCGAGCGCGAGCCCGATTCGCAGCACGTCGCGGTCCGACAGCTCGCCCGCCGCCTCGAGCTGCGCCAGCGTGCGCCCCTCGACCAGCTCGGAGATCAGGTAGCGGCAGCCGTCCTGCTCGCCGGCGTCGAACAGCGCCCACGATCGCGTCGTGATCCAGCCGGGCGACGGCGCGCGCCTCGCGCTGGGCGCGCTCGGGCGCGGGCCCGTCGCCCGGGATGACCTTGACCGCGACGGGACGTCCCAGGAGCTCGTCGTGGCCCGCGTAGACGGTGCCGAAGCCGCCGGCGCCGAGACGCGCGCCCAAGCGGTAGCGACCCATCGCCAGGCCGGGCTCTGAGATCGCCGGCAGCTCCTCGGTCGCGTGCACTGTCGGACGGTGCTTCCACGCGCGCGAGGCGGCACCTTCCGAGGCCCGCGAAAGGTTCGCGGGCGGCGGTGGCGAAACCTCCCGCCGAGCAGCCTCATATCCTTCACACCCGGTTACCTGGCCGCGCGACGATCGTGTGGCCCTTTAGGAGATTCCCTTTCTTGTCCTTCTTCGACGAGGACGACGAGCCCCGCACGCGGGTCCGGTCCAGACGAGCAGCCAGCGCTCGCGGCGCTGCCGGCTCCCCGGACCGTCAGACCGTGCTCATTCGCCAGCTGGTGCTGTTCGGCGGCTTCATCCTCTTCCTGGCGCTGGCGATCTTCCTCATCGACGGCTGCCGGGACTCCGCCCGTGAGAGCTCGCTGAAGGACTACAACCGCGACGTCGCATCGATCGTGCGCGACTCCGACAGCCAGGTCGGCAAGCCGTTCTTCGACCTGCTGCGCAACCCGAGCCAGGGCGACCTGTCGACGCTGATCGCCGGCTACAAGGTGCAAGCGGACTCGCAGTACCAGCAGGCGAAGCGGATCGACACGCCGGGCGACATGAAGCCCGCGCAGCGCTCGTTCCTGATCGCGATGGAGATGCGCCGTGACGGCCTGCAGTCGGTCGCCGACAACATCCGGACCGCGCTGAGCTCGGACGCCGAGGCGGCCGACAAGGCGATCGAGGAGATCACGGGCGCGATGTCGCTGTTCCTCAGCTCCGACGTGATCTACAGCTCGCGCGTGCTGCCGCTGATCGAGACGACGCTGCGCGAGGCCGACGTCGGCTCGCAGGCGCTCCAGCGGACCGCCTTCCTGCCGGGCATCGAGTGGCTGGATCCGAGCGTCGTCGCCGACGCGCTCGGTCAGCAGCTGTCCTCCGGCGGCGGGAGCAGCCGCGAGCCCGCTCCCGGCCTGCACGGGACCGGCATCGACTCCGTGCAGGTGGGCGACCTGACGCTGACGTCCGACGCGGCGAACCGGATCGCCTACGGCCCGGACACCGAGTTCACCGTCAACTTCACCAACCAGGGCGAGAACGACGAGGTCGGCATCCAGGTCGTGCTCAAGATCGAGGGCGGGGACAAGCCGATCCGCGTGACGAAGACCGTCGCCTCGGTCGCGGCCGGCGCGTCGGCCGCCGCGACGCTCGGGCTCGGCTCGGAGCCGCCGCTGGACACGCCGGTCACGATCACCGTCGAGGTCAAGCCGGTGCCCGGCGAGGAGAAGAAGGACAACAACGTGGCCGAGTACGACGCGGCCTTCTTCCGCGAGTAGGCGTGGCCGCGCTCGTATCCTGAGCGGTGTGGACGAACTGACCGATCCGGCGGGCCTCGCGGCCCTGGCCGCCGGGGCGGTGGCGGTCATCGCGCTCGCGCTCTCCGCGCTGCTGGCGCTCCGGGTGCGGCGGCTGCGGGCGGGGCAGAAGGTCGTGCTCGGCAGCAGCGGGAGCGAAGACCTCGTCAGCCACGCGGCGGGGCTCCAGGCGGCGTTCGTGCAGCTCAACGACCGCGTCGAGGAGGTCGCCGCGCGACTCGAGCAGCGCGTGGGCGAGGCCGAGCGCCGGCTCGACGGAGCGATCGCCTACCGCGCGCTCGTTCGCTATGACGCCTACGGCGAGCTGTCGGGCCACCAGTCGACCTCGCTCGCGCTGCTCGACGCCGCCGGCAACGGGGTCGTGCTCTCCTCGATCACGCACCGCGACACCGCGCGGATGTACTGCAAGCAGGTGGTCGACGGCCGCGGCGAGCACCTGCTCTCTCCCGAGGAGGATGAGGCGATCCGGCTCGCGCTCGCGGGCGAGAGCGGGACCATGGTGCTCGAGGACTGATGCGCGCCGCGTATCTCGGGCCCGCGGGGACGAACTCCCACGAGGCGCTGCTCGCCGCCGGGCTGGAAGCCGACCATGTCGCCCTCCCGACGGTCGGCGCCGTGCTCGATGCCGTGCAGGAGGGCACCGCCGATCGCGGGCTGGTGCCGATCGAGAACTCGCGCGAGGGCGGGGTCGGGGCGACGCTCGACGCGCTCGTGTTCGACGCGCCCGACGTCCGCATCGTCGGCGAGATCGTCCACCGCGTGAGCTACTGCCTTGCCGCCGCCGAGCCGATCGCGCCCGACGAGGTCTGCACGGTGCACTCGCACCCGCAGGCCACCGGGCAGTGCGCGCGCTTCCTGGCCGAGCAGCTCCCGGCCGCCGCGATCGTGGCGTCGTCCTCGACGGCCGGCGCGGTGCGGGCGGTCGCCGAAGGCGGCACGCTGGCCGGCTCCGCCCCGCATGCCGCGATCGGCACGTGTCACGCGGCTGCGCTCTACGGCGCGGTCGTGCTCGCGGAGGCGATCGAGGACGACGCCGAGAACGCCACGCGCTTCGCTCTCGTCGCGCGCTCGGACGCGGCGCCCGAGCCGGCGCGGGACGCGCGGGCGAAGACCGCGCTCGTCTTCTGGGGCGCCGGCGACCTCGCCCCCGGCTGGCTCGTCGAGTGCCTCGCGGAGTTCTCCTCGCGCGCCGTCAACCTGACCCGGATCGAGTCCCGGCCGCGCCGCGTCGGCCTCGGCAGCTACATGTTCTTCTGCGACCTCGAGGGCGCCTCCTCGAGCCCCGGGGTCGCCGCCTCGATCGCCGCTCTGCGCGCGCATTGCGAGGCCGTCCGGGTGCTCGGTTCCTTCCCCGCGTCGGGCTGAAGCCGCCGCAGCCACCGTCTACACTCACGCGAGCCATGGCTACAGCAGTACCCCCAGCGCCAATGGGGTCCGTGCCGCGCGTCGACCGCCGGCGGCACGGATCGGTAACTGACGGCTCCGGCCGTTGGTCAGGCGGTCGCGTGCTGGTCCTCAACGCCACGTACGAGCCGATCAACGTGTGCACCGTCCGCCGCGCGACGGTGTTGCTGCTGAAGGAGAAGGCCGAGGTGATCGAGATCGGCCCGCACGACCTGCACTGGGCCCGCGGGTCGATGACGAAGCCCGTCGTGATCCGGCTCGTGACCTACGTGCGCATCCCGCGCGACACGCACAAGCGCAAGATCACCCGGCGCGCGGTCTTCGCCCGCGACGGCTGGGAGTGCCAGTACTGCGGCGCGCGCACGAGCCTGACCGTCGACCACGTCATCCCGCGGTCGAAGGGCGGCGGCTCGGACTGGGAGAACATCGTCGCCTCGTGCGCCCCGTGCAACCGCCGCAAGGGCGACCGGCTGCCTCACCAGATCGGCATGCACCCGCGCAGCAAGCCGCGGATGCCGAGCCCGAACGTGTTCATCCAGCTCGCCTCGCCGACCATCCCGGCGACCTGGAAGCAGTACCTCTTGCCCGAGGCCGCCTGAGCCTTCAGCTCGTCCCCGCGTTTCGCTACTCTGCCGACACCAGAGAAAGGGGGTGGTCCGAAGTTGAGTGACAGTTCTTACGGGACCCTGGAGGTGCCCGGCCGCTAGTACCAGCCTGGTGCTGGACCCGCTGGTCGGCGGAATCCACACCGCGGCGCCGCCGTCATCAGTGCCGGAGTTAGTCCCCCCGGCCGCATGAGAAAGCTGGCGACGGCCAAGTAGTCCAGCAAGGAATCGCCCGAGGGCCCCGGTAGTCGACCGGGGCCCTCGGTGGTTAAGCGACCCCTACTGGCCCAGATCGGTGGAGCTGGGCGACAGGTCGTGGAAGCGGACCGTGACGTCCACGATCAACGCGGCCGGCGCACCGGACGTGTTCGTGACCGTGAACCTGCTCGGCGGGGCCGTCAGCGTCTGCAGCGTGGCCGGGTCGGTCAGCTCGATCGACAGGGCGTCCGGGAACGCCAGCGGGTTCGGCGACTCGTCGACACGCGGCGCCTTGTTGTCGATCGGGTAGACGGGCAGGCCGCCGAGCGCTGCGTTCGGCGCCGACGTGAGCGGGAGCGTGCTGGGGGCGCCGGGATTGCCGCCGCCGATGCTCGTCGTCCCGGGTGCGCCGATGACCTCGGCGGTCATCGCCATCAGCCCGGCTACGCCGGCCGGGTTGTCCGCGCCGGTCCCGTCCTTCTCACCGGAGCGGATCGCCGCCTTCAGGACGATCGGGGCGGCCGTGGTCCCGTTGGGGACGCTGGCCGTGAGCTTGCCGGTCAGCGTGGCCTGGTTCAGGTCATCCGGGACGTCGGAGCTGACGAGGATCTGGCCCGGTTGAGCCACACCGCCGACATAGAGCTGCACCGCCCCGTACTCGGCCCCGCTCACGTAGCTCGTGAACGTTCCGCCCAGCGTCTCCAGGCCGGCCTTGAGCTGCGTGGCCGCCTCGCCGAGCGTGGTCAACGAGCCGATCACCGTCGGAACCGCAGCCTGGATCGCCGCGAGCCCGTCCTTCGTGGTGGTGAGCTCCGCTGCGGCCTTGCCGAGATCCGCTGCGACCTGGTTGAGCTTCTTGCCGGCGCTCTTCGTGCGCTTGTTGAGCTTCTTGATGGCCTTGTTCTGTGTCCGTTCGCGCTTCGATACGGCTGGCGCGGGTCCTGCCGCGACGAGTCCACCGAGCAGTGCGAGAACGAGCAGAGACGGCAGCAGCCGTCTTGCGTTCATGGGATCCCTCCTCATTTGGGTACCTGCCTTGGCGCCCCCGAGCGCCGACGGAACGTATCCGACCGGCGCCCGCGCCCGCAACCGCGGCTATTCGTCCTCGACGTCCGAGTCGGGCATCTCGTCCGACTCGAGCTCGGGCAGGCCGAGCAGGGCCTCCTCGTCGGGATCCCCGATGAACACAGCGTCGCCTTCGAGCCCGGGCTCGTCGGCCAGGCCGGATGCGTCGAGCGAGACCGGGCCCTCGTCGGCGACCGCGTCGCTCGTCTCGGACTCCACGACGAGTGCGACTGCTGACACCAGGTCGTCCTCGCGGACGTTCATGAGCTTGAAGCCCTGCGCGTTGCGACCCAGCGGCCGCAGGCCGCGCACGCCGATGCGCTGGATCATCCCGTTCTGCGAGATGAAGACGAGCTGGTGGTGGTCGCGCACGACGAGTGCCGCCGCGAGCGCGCCCTTGGCCTCGGTCTGCTGGATCGTCTTGACGCCCTTCGCGCCGCGGCTGGTCTTGCGGTAGTCGCCGACGAGCGTGCGCTTGCCGAAGCCGTTCTCGGTCACGACGAGCAGGTACTGGTCATCGCGGGCAATGTCCATCGCGATGACCTGGTTGGACCCCTTCACGTCCATGCCGCGCACGCCGGACGTGTCGCGTCCCATCGAGCGCGCGTCCTGCTCGGAGAAGCGAACGGTGAGCCCGGCCTTGGACACCATCAGGACCTCGTCGCCCTCGTCCACGCGGCGCACGGCGACGAGCTCGTCCTCCTCGCGGATCTTGATCGCGATGATGCCGTCGGCCTTGATCGGCGTGTTGTAGGCCTGCAGCTCGGTCTTCTTGACCGTGCCGCACTTCGTCGCGAAAAGCAGGTACTTCGACTCGCTGTAGTCGCGCGTCGCGAGCACGGACTGCACGCGCTCGCCCTCGCGCAGCGGCAGCACGTTGCCGAGGTGCCGGCCCTTGGACTGGCGCGACGGCGCGTCGGGCAGGTCGTAGACCTTCGACCGGTAGACCTTGCCGCGGTTCGTGAAGAACAGGAGGTAGTCGTGGGTCGAGCACACGAAGAGGTGCTCGATGTAGTCCTCGTCCTTCATTCCCATGCCGGTCACGCCGACGCCGCCGCGGCGCTGCTGGCGGTAGGTCGCGAGCGGCAGCGACTTGATGTAGCTGGACTTGGTGATCGTGATGACCATCTGCTGGTCCGCGATCAGGTCCTCGATGTCGAGGTCGTCCTCGGCGAACGTGATCTGCGTGCGGCGGTCGTCGCCGTAGCGCTCGGAGATCTCGGTCAGCTCCTCCTTGATCAGCGCGAGGACCTGGTCCTCGTCGCCGAGCAGGGTGCGCAGCTCGATGATCCGCTCGAGCTTGTCGGCGTGCTCGCGCTTGATCGAGTCCGCCTCGAGCGCGGTGAGCTGCTGCAGCCGCAGCTCGAGGATCGCCTGCGCCTGGATGTGCGTGAGCCCGAAGCGGTCGATCAGCCCCTGGCGGGCGGTGTCGCGGTCGCGCGAGCCGCGGATCAGCTCGATCACCTCGTCGAGGTGGTCGAGCGCGATCAGCAGGCCCTCGAGCCGGTGCACCTGCGCCTCGAGCGTGCGCAGCTCGTGCTTCGCGCGCCGGACGATCACCTCGCGCTGGTGCTGGACGTAGTTGTGGATGATCGACCGCAGCGGCAGCGTGCGCGGCACGTTGTCGACCAGCGCCACGGCGTTGACGCCGAACGTGGTCTGCATCGCGGTGTGCTTGTAGAGCTTGTTCAGCACGACCTTCGGGATCACGCCGCGCTTGAGCTCGATCACGATCCGCATGCCCTTGCGGTCGGACTCGTCGCGCAGGTCGGAGATCTCGGTGATCTTCTTCTCGCCGACGAGGTCGGCGATCTTCTTGATCAGGCCGGTGTCGCCGCCCTTCTTGACCATGAAGGGCAGCTCGGTGACGATGATCGCCTCCTTGCCGTGGCCGATGTCCTCGGAGTGGGCGCGGGCGCGCACGCGCACGCGGCCGCGGCCGGTCTCGTACGCCTCGCGGATGCCGCTGACGCCGAGGATCACGCCGCCGGTCGGGAAGTCCGGGCCCTTGATGTGCTGCATCAGGCCGGCCGCGTCGATCTCCGGATCATCGATGTAGGCGATCGTGGCGGCGATCGTCTCGCGCAGGTTGTGCGGCGGGATGTTCGTCGCCATGCCGACCGCAATGCCCGACGAGCCGTTGACGAGCAGGTTCGGGAAGCGCGCCGGCAGCACGACCGGCTCGCGGTCGTTGCCGTCGTAGTTCGGGATGAAGTCGACGGTGTCGGAGTCGAGGTCGCGCAGCATCTCGCGCGCGAGCGGCGCGAGCCGCGCCTCCGTGTACCGCATCGCGGCAGCCGGGTCGTCGTCGACCGAGCCGAAGTTGCCCTGGCCGTCGACGAGCGGGTTGCGCATCGAGAAGTCCTGCGCGAGCCGGACGAGCGTGTCGTAGATCGCCGAGTCGCCGTGCGGGTGGTACTTGCCCATCACCTCGCCGACGATGCGCGCGCACTTGGCGTAGCCGCGGTTGGGCTGCAGGCCGGCCTCGTTCATCGCGAACAGCACGCGCCGGTGGACCGGCTTGAGGCCGTCGCGGACGTCGGGCAGCGCGCGCCCGACGATCACCGACATCGCGTAGTCGAGGTAGGAGGAGCGCATCTCCTCCTCGAGCCCGCGCGGCTCGATGTTGCCGCCGCCGATCAGGTCAGAGGTCGCCATCGCTCACCTCCTTAGACGTCCAGGGTGGCGACGCGGGCGTTCTCCTCGATGAACTCGCGTCGCGGCTCGACCTTGTCGCCCATCAGCATCGTGAAGAGGCGGTCGGCCGCCGCTGCGTCGTCCATCGTGACCTGCTGCAGCGTGCGCGTCTCGGGATCCATCGTCGTCTCGCGCAACTGGTCGGCGTTCATCTCGCCGAGGCCCTTGAATCGCTGCAGCGAGATCCCCTTGGCCGCGACCGCCATGACGACCCGGCGCAGGTCCTCGAACGACAGCGCCTCGGCCTCCTCCGATCCGAGGATCACCTTGAACGGCGGCGTGCCGGCCATCCTCACGAGCTCGGCGTGCACGCGCGCGAGCTGGCGGTACTCGTTGGCCTCGAACATCGTCCGGCGCAGCCGGTGCGTGCGCGCGAGGTTCGTCTTGCGCTCGACCGCCTTGATGCGGAGGATGCCGTCCTCGCTCGGCAGCAGCTCGGCGGTGTAGGGCTCCGTGTCCGGGGTTTCGCGCGCGAGCAGCTCCTCGAGCCCCTCGACCGTCGTGATCTGCTCGTCGAGGATCTGCGACTCCTCGAGGAACGTCACCGTGTCGTGCCCATGATCGGCGCGCAGCGCCGAGCCCCAGCCCTCGTACTGCTTGAGCAGCCGGCAGTAGCGCTGCCAGCGCGTCTCGGTGAGGTTGAACTCCGTGCCCTCGTGGTCGGTCACCTCGAAGCGCTCGAACTTGTCGCCGAGCAGGATCTCCTCGAGCTCGGTCTGCTTCTCGATGTAGCGCTCGCGCTGGCCCTGCTTGAGCTTGAACAGCGGGGGCTTGGCGATGTAGATGAAGCCGCGCTCGATCAGCTCCTGCATCTCGCGGAACAGCAGCGTGAGGATCAGCGTCCGGATGTGCGCGCCGTCCACGTCGGCGTCGGTCATCAGGATGATCTTGTGGTAGCGCAGGCGCTCGGGGTCGAACTCGTCGCGTATGCCGGTGCCGAGCGCCGTGATCAGCGCCTGGATCTCCTGGTTCTGCAGCACCTTGTCGATGCGCGCCTTCTCGACGTTGAGGATCTTGCCGCGCAGCGGGAGCACCGCCTGCGTCGAGCGGTCGCGGCCCTGCTTCGCCGAGCCGCCGGCGGAGTCGCCCTCGACGATGAACAGCTCTGTCAGCGACGGATCCCGGATCGAGCAGTCGGCGAGCTTCCCCGGCAGCGCGGAGTTCTCCAGCGCCGACTTGCGGCGGGTCAGGTCGCGCGCCTTGCGCGCGGCCGCGCGCGCCTGCGAGGCCGAGACGGCCTTGCGGATCACGGCGTTGCCCTCGGCGGGATTCTCCTCGAGGAACTCGGCGAGCTTCGCGTTGACGACCGACTCGACGAAGCCGGCCATGCCGGGGTTGCCGAGCTTCGTCTTCGTCTGGCCCTCGAACTGCGGATCGGCGAGCTTGGCCGAGATGACCGCCGTGAGCCCCTCGCGCACGTCCTCGCCCGACAGGTTGTCGTCGCGCTCCTTGAGGTGGCCCTTGTCGCGCGCGAAGCGGTTGAGCGTTCGCGTCAGCGCCGAACGGAAGCCCGAGAGGTGCGTGCCGCCCTCGTGCGTGTTGATGTTGTTCGCGAAGGAGAAGATCGACTCCTGGTAGGAGGAGTTCCACTGCATCGCGACCTCGAGCGCGCCCTCCGCGCTCTCCGCCTCGAAGAAGATGACCTTGGCCTGGACCGGGTCCTTGTTCTCGTTGAGGTAGTGGACGAAGTCCTCGATGCCGCCCTCGTAATGGAACTCGGTCTTGTTGCCCTCGGCCCGCTCGTCGGTGAGCGAGATGCGCAGGCCGCGCGTGAGGAACGCCGTCTCGCGCAGCCGCTGCTCGATCGTCGCGAACTCGAAGTCGAGCGTCTCGAAGATCTCGGCGTCGGGCAGGAAGGTGATCCGGGTGCCGGTCTCGCTGCTGGGGGCGCCCTTGGCGAGCGGCGCCTGCGGCGCTCCGCGGACGTAATCCTGGTCGAACGTGAAGCCGTCGCGGCGGATCTCGACGTGAAGCTGCTCCGAGAGCGCGTTGACGACGGAGACGCCGACGCCGTGCAGGCCGCCGGACACCTTGTAGCCGCCGCCGTCGCCGAACTTGCCGCCGGCGTGGAGCACGGTGAGCACGACCTCGACCGCCGGCTTGCCCTCCTTCTCCATGGTCGCGACGGGGATGCCGGCGCCGTCGTCGATGACGGTGACCGAGTTGTCCGGGTGGATCGTCACGTCGACGCGGCTGCAGCGGCCGGCGAGCGCCTCGTCGACGGAGTTGTCGACGACCTCGTAGACCAGGTGGTGCAGTCCGCGCACACCGGTCGAGCCGATGTACATGCCGGGACGCTTGCGCACGGCTTCGAGGCCCTCGAGGACGGTGATGTCCTGGGCGTCGTAGCCGGTCCGCGGCGTTCCGGTCGTATCGAGGTCGTCTGCCAAAGGGTCCTCCGTGTCATACACCAGCGACGCCCCGGCGGAGCAGTGCTCCACGGGCCGGGGCGTGGCCGTTCAAGTGGTCAGCACTTTAGCACACAGGCCCCCCGGAACCGGGGGTGGTGAAGTCACGAAAGTGCTGCAAATCAGCAACAAAACGCATGCTCATCGTGGTACCCGGCGCGCCTGTGGGCGAAGGCCCCGCACGGCCGGGCGCCCAAGGCTCTCGTTGAGCCGCTCGACCACCCGTTCGGAGAGCAGGTCGAGCTCCTGCGCCCACACGGCCGAGGCGCACGCCACCGTGACCACGCCGTCGCGCTCCGCAACCGGCTCGGACTGCCCGGCGAACGCCTCCCCGGCGGCCTGCTCCCACGCCCGCTGGACCTCGGCGAGCAGCGTCGCGGGCGCCAGCTGCGCGGTGAGCCGGTCGAGCGCCGTCGCGAGCGGTCGCGGCTCGCGGCGCCTCACGCGGCCTCCTGGAGCACTGCGCCCTCGGCGATCGCGAGCCTGGTGACGCCGGCCTCGTCGGCGCCGGGCACGTGCGCCAGGTCGGTCGTCGTGATCAGGCTCTGCCCGCCGGCGCGCAACAGCTCGACCAGCCGCGACCGCCGGCCGGCGTCGAGCTCGCTCATGACGTCGTCGAGCAGCATCAACGGCGGCGTCCCGCGCGAGTCGGCGAGCGCCTCGCGTTCCGCGAGCAGTAGCGCGAGCAGCCCGAGCCGCTGCTGGCCGCGCGAGCCGTAGGCGCGCAGCTCGCGTTCGTCGCGCCGGAGCACGAGCTCGTCGCGGTGCGGTCCGTGGCCGGTGAAGCCGCGTTCGATGTCGGACTCCGTCCGCTCTGCCAGCTCGGCCGCGAGCGCATCGGCGGTCACGGCCTTCGACCGCGGCCGGTAGTGCACCTCGGGATCGCCGGAGAGGCCGAGCCCGGCGGCGTGCACTGCGAACCGCGGTCGCAGCTCATCGACCACCGCGGCGCGGTCTGCCATCAGCGCGACTCCATGGCGGGCGAGCTCGGCATCCCATGCAGGCAGCGAGCCCCGGCCCGCGCGGCCGGCGCGGATCGCGGCGACGAGCGCGTTGCGCTGGGCGAGTGCCGCGCTGTAGGCCCGCCGCGTGGCCGCGCGGGCGGGACGCAGCGCCGCGACGACCTGGTCCAGGTGCGCGCGGCGCAGCGCCGGTGTTCCGGTCACCAGCTCGAGTCGGTCGGGCAGGAAGACGGACACGAGCGGGCGCGTCGACACGTCGGTCAGCCGCTCGACGGTCGCGCCGTCCACGCGCAGCCGCTTCGGCTCGCCCGGCTGGAAGCCGACGGACAGCTCGTGCTCCTGACCGGCGTCCTCGCAGCGCAGCTCGAGCCGCGTGAGCTGCGCGCCGAAGCGCACGCACTCGCGCTCGTTCGCGGTCCGGCACGAGCGCCCCGTACAGGCGAAGTAGACCGCCTCGAGCAGGTTGGTCTTGCCGGCGCCGTTGCGCCCCGAGACGATCGTCAGGCCCGGTCCGAGCTGCACCTCCGAGGACGCGTAGGTGCGGAAGTCGCGCAGGGTGAGCCGCGTTGCGATCACGCTCGCGAGTGGTTGCCCGGGCGGGCGGCGCGCCACCGGCTGGATCGGACGCTCGCCATCTGGACACCCGGGAGTTACACGTTCAGCCGGATCGGCATCAGCAGGTAGACGAAGCCGCTGCCGTCGGCCGCCTCGATCAACCCCGGCCGCAGCGGTGAGATCAGCTTGAGCAGCACATCGCCGGATTCGACGGCCTCGAGACCGTCGCGCAGGAACTCGGGGTTGAACCCGATCTCGAGCGGTTCGCCGCGGTATGGCACCGGCACGGTCTCGCGCGCCTCGCCGACATCGGGCGTCCTGGCCGACACCGTCAGCTCGCCCTCGCTGAAGGCCAGTCGCAGCGGTGCGTTCTTCTGCGCGAGCAGCGAGATGCGGCGCACGACGTCGGTGATCTCCCCGCCGGCGAGCTGCAGCTCGTGCTCGAACGCGTCGGGCAACAGCTGGCGGTGGTTGGGGAACTGGCCGTCGATCAGCCGCGACGAGAGCACGATGCCGCCGGCCTCGAAGACCACCTGGTTGGTCCGCACGGCGACGCTCAGGTCGTTCTCCTCCACTTGGCCGACGATCCGGCTGAGCTCCTGCAGCGCGCGGGCCGGGACGTTGGCCTCGAACGCGCCCTCGAGCGGCGCGTCGAGCTTGGTCTCTTTCACCGACAGGCGGTAGGAGTCGGTCGCGACCATGCGCAACTCGTCGCCGGACGCCGACACCAGGATGCCCGTGAGCACCGGCCGCGTCTCGTCGCGCGACGCCGAGCGGGCCACTTTCGCGATCGTTGCGACGAACGCCTCGCCGGGAACCTGAACGCGGCCGTCGCCTTCGGCCTCCGGAAAGGGCGGGAAGTCCTCGAGCCGCAGCGTGCGGATGTGGAACGTCGCGGCGCCGGCCACGATCTCCACGTCCTGCTCGGCGGTGCGCAGCTCGAGCGTCACCGAGTCTCCGGGCAGCGAGCGCACCACGTCGACGAGCAGCCGTGCCGGCAGCACGACGGCGCCCTCGCGGACCACCTCGCCGTCGAGTGGCACGCGCAGCCCGATCTCCATGTCGGTGGCTCGCAGCTCGATCCCGGTGCCGGAGGCCAGCAGCTGTACCCCGGACAGGGCCTGGACCGCGCTGCGCGTCGACGCTGCACGCGTCACGGTCTGCAGTTGCGTGAACAGCTCGTCGCGTTTCGTTGAGATTCTCATCAGGTCGCCTACTTCACATTCGATTCGGACGACTACTCATAGAGAGATAACCGTCATAAGGGTTGTGGATTGTGTGCATGGCCGCCGGAGAACCCGCAAGCTGCGGGCCGGAAGCTGTGCGGAGGCTGTGCACACGAGCGAGGCAGTCTGTCAGCCGCGGCGGCGTCACGACGCGCGCCGCGCGTCGTCAAGGGACTCTCGGAGCCGGCGCACGATCTCGAAGGAGTCCGGGTCGCCGGCGATGCGCTCGGCCGTCCGCCTGCAGGCGTATATGACCGTGGTGTGGTTGCGGCCGCCGAAGGCGCTCCCGATCGCGGGGAGCGACTGCGCGGTGAGCTCTCGGGCCAGGTACATGGCGATCTGCCGCGGCCAGGTGACGCCGCCGGCGCGGCTGGACGAGAGCAGGGCCTCGACGGAGATGCCGAAAGCGTCGGCGGTCCGCTGCTGGATCTCGGCGACCGTCATCGGGCTTGCGCGCTTGCGCAACTCGGGGTAGAGGCCGGTGAGCACCTCGCCGGCGAGCTCTGCCGTCACGTCGCGGCCTGTGAGCGAGCCGAAGGCGACCACGCGGACGAGCGCGCCCTCGAGCGCGCGCACGTTGTCCGCCACGCGGTCGCCGATCAGTTCGAGTGCGGCCGGGTCGATCTTGCCGACGTCGTCCTGCTGGACGCGCTTGCGCAGGATCGTCAGCCGCGTGGCTCGGTCCGGTGCCCCGACGTCAGTCACGAGGCCGGCCGCGAACCGCTCGCGCAGGCGCGACTCGAGTGCGCCGAGATCGCGCGGGAGGCGATCCGACGTGAGCACGACCTGCGCGCCGGACTGGTGGAGCTCGTTGAAGGTGTGGAAGAACTCCTGCTCCGTGCGAGCCTTCTCCTGCAGGAACTGCACGTCGTCGACCAGCAGCACGTCGACGCCGCGGTAGGCCGCCTTGAACGCGTCGGACGCCTTGTCGCGGAGCGAGTGGACGAAGTGGTTGGTGAACGCCTCGGCGGTCGTGTACCGCACCGTGGCGCCGGCGCCGTATGCGGTCACGTAGTTGGCGATCGAGTTGAGCAGGTGCGTCTTGCCGACTCCCGGCGGACCGCAGATGAAGAGCGGGTTGTAGGCCAGGCCGGGCATCTCGGCGACGGCGAGCGCGGCCGCGTGTGCGAGGCGGTTGGAGTCCCCGATGACGAACTGGTCGAATGTATGCCGCGGGTTGAACGCGTTCGCGGGTCCGGTCGCGTCCGGCCGCGAGTGCGGCCGCGGGGCCTCTTCGCGGGGCGCGCCGGACGCGACCACCACCACCTTCGCTCCGCTTCCGAGCACCGCTTCCGCACATGCGTCGAGCAGCCGGCCGTAGCGCTTCGAGACCCATGGACGCAGCGGCGCCGGGGCCTCGACGAGCAGCGTCCCGTCTTCGGATCGCCGTGCGCTGAGGGGCTCGAGCCATTGGTGCCAGGTCGAGTCCGGGACTGCGCGCCGGAGCTCGTCGCGGATCTGGCTCCAGCAGGATGGGTGCTCGTTGTCGTCGATCACGGGCGCGCGGAAGGTCCTCCTCGTGGAGAGGGAGAGTCAAAAAGCTATGAAGCGAGGGCCCCGAAGCGCCCGGTGAGCCGAACATACCACGGCCCCCGAGAGCGGTTGGAGGCAACTCGGCGAGGGCTCGCAAATCGCGCACAAAAGTGCGCGACGCCCCAGGCGAGCCTCCAGCGAGCGCTGTCGAGAACCGTGCACTTCGTGTGCGCGGAGCTGTGTACGAGGCCCCGGAGAAGGTCGGCTATCCTGTCGGCCCCTGCGCCATCCGGCGCACCGACCGGTCTCCTCCTTATGAAGCGCACCTACCAGCCCAAGAAGCGCAAGCGCGCCCGTACGCATGGTTTCCGTGCCCGGATGAGCACCCGTGCCGGCCGCATCGTGCTCAAGCGGCGACGCGACAAGGGCCGTAAGCGGCTCACGGTCTAGTGGCCGGGCGCCCGAGCGGCGGGCGAAGCCCGAAGCGGCGCCGGCTCTCGCGCAGCGCCGAGTTCGAGCGGGTCTACCGCCAGGGACGCTCGAAGAGCAACCGCTTCCTCGTGCTCTACGCGTTTCCGCGCGCCGACGAGTCCTCCGACACGGCCGCGGACGGCCCGCGACTGGGCCTCTCCGTGTCTCGCCGTGTGGGAGGCGCCGTCGACCGCACGCGCGTCAAGCGCGTTCTCCGGGAGGCCTTCTGGGCCGAGGCCGAACGGCTGCCGAGTGGCTCCGACTATGTCGTCGTGGCCCGTCCGGACGCGCGCGAGCTCGCTGAGCGCGAAGGCATGCCGGGCGTCCGCGCGGCCCTCGCCGAGCTCGTGGACGCCCTGGGCGGCGGTGCGGATCGTGCCGAACCCGGCGCCGACACGCCGGAGAGCGGGGCCGCGGCGTGAGCGGACCGGTCCGCCGCGCGGCGCTCTACCCGGTGCGCGCTTACCAGCGCCTGATCTCGCCGGCTCTGCCCCGCCGTTGCAAGTACTACCCCACCTGCTCGGACTATGCGGTGCAGGCGATCGAGTCCTACGGCATACTGCGCGGCGCGATTCTCGCGGCCTGGCGCGTGCTGCGCTGCAATCCGTTCAGCCACGGTGGGTATGACCCCGTGACGTCACAGACGCTCTTCCGCCACTCCTTGCCCCGAACCTCCGACTCCTCCCGCCCCTGACCGTGGTCTTCGCCAACGTCCTTCAGCCGCTGATCGACGTCTTCGAGGCGATCCTCAAGTTCTTCCACGACACCGTGGGATTCAGCTGGGGATGGTCGATCGTCGCGCTCACGATCGTCGTCCGTGCGGCGCTCATGCCGCTGACGCTCAAGCAGTTCAAGTCCATGCAGAACATGGTCAAGTTCCAGCCCGAGATCAAGCGGTTGCAGGAGCGATACAAGGGAGACCGGGAGCGCCTCAACCAGGAGATGATGAAGTTCTACCGGGAGAACAAGGTGAACCCGTTCGCCTCGTGCCTCCCGCTGGTGGCGCAGCTACCGGTCTTCCTCTCGCTGTTCTACATGCTGCAGAAGGACCTGCGGCTCGACATCTGCCCGGAGATCAACCCCGTCGGGACGGCCAACCCGCAGCCGTGTGGACCCAATGGGCCCGCCGAGTTCCTCTTCATCCCCGACCTGACGGACAACGCGACGGGCGGCGTGCTGATCGCGCTGATCGTGCTGTATGTGGGCTCGCAGCTGCTGTCCACGGTGCTGATGTCCACCGCGACGGACCGCACGCAGCGGATCATCTTCCTGGCACTGCCGTTCGTCTTCGTGCCCTTCGTCATCAGCTTCCCGGCGGGCCTGCTGGTCTACTGGATCACGACGAACTTCTGGACGATCGTGCAGCAGTCGGTCGTCCGCAAGCGGCTGGGCCCGATGCGACCACCCTCCGAGGACGGCGAGGGACCACCGATGTCGATCATGGACCGAATGCTGCATCGCGGGAGTGGGGACGGCGCGAGCCCACCCGCGGGCGAGCCCGCCGCGGTTGCGAGCGGCTCGGCTCCGAGAACGGCGCCGAAGAACCGGCCTGCGGCGCCTCCCCCTCCCGCGCCCCGTAAGAAGAAGAAGCGATCGGGCCGCCGCCGATGAGCGGACACGACGACACCACACCCGCCGAGCGCGTCCGCGACCTGCTCGAGCATGTCAATGGCGCGCTGGAGTTGGATGCGGAGGTCGAGGTCGTCGAGGAGTCCGACCGTATCCGCGGTGTCCTTCACGGTGAGGACATGGGCCTGTTCATCGGCCGCCACGGCCAGACGATCGACGCGGTGCAGCACCTCGCGTTCAAGGTGGCGGCGCAGGGCCAGTCGCCCGCCCCCAAGGTGGAGGTCGACGCCGCCGGTTATCGGGAGCGCCGCCGCGTCGCCCTGGAGCGCCAGGCCGACCAGGCTGCGGCGGACGCGGTGCGATCGTCCAACCCGGTCGCCCTGGACGCGATGAGCGCCACCGAACGCAAGGTCGTACACGAGTACCTGAAGGACCGCGACGACATCGAGACCTACTCGGAGGGCACCGAGCCCGACCGCCACCTCGTCGTCGCGCCGCTGCGGGACTAGGGCCCTCGGCCGGCTGGGTCGTTTGCCTGGCTCAGCCCGTCGCGCGCCCGCCGTTTCGTCCAACTCGCCGCGATGTTTCACGTGAAACGTGACCAGTTCTCGCGAAGACGCCTTGAGGTCGATGCTCCGAGAGCGCGGTGCCAGCGCGGACGCCGCCGCCGCACTGGGGATCCTGCTCGCCCTCCTCGCCGAACCAGAAGCTCCAACCTCGGTTCATGAGCCCGGGCGTGGGCTCGATGTGCACATCGCTGACTCTCTCGCCGGGCTCGAGGTCGAGGAAATACGCAACGCCGGGTTGATCGCCGACCTCGGGTCGGGCGCGGGCCTGCCGGGCCTGGTGCTCGCGGCTGTCCTTCCGGACACACAGGTCGTCCTCGTCGAGGCGGCCCGGCGCAAGTGCGAGTTCCTGCGCGCGGCCGTCGAGGCCATGGGCCTGGGCAACACCGAGATCGTGTGGGCCCGCGCCGAGGAATGGCGTGCAGGAGTCGGGCGTTGCGACGCCGTGTGCGCCCGGGCGCTGGCCGCGCTGCCGGTCATCTGCGAGTACGCAGCGCCACTGCTCCGAGAGGGCGGGCTGCTCGTGGCCTGGAAGGGGCAGTTGACGGAGGCCGAAGCCTCTGACGCCGCTGCCGCCGCCGCGCATCTCGGCCTGTCCGCCGAACCGGTCCGCTCGGTTGTGCCGTTCGCCGGCTCGGAACGGCGGACGCTTCACGTGCTCCGGAAGGTCGCGCCAACGCCTTCGAAGTACCCCCGGCGCCCGGGAATCGCAACCAAACGGCCGCTTTCCGCCAAGAACCTGCGCTGAGACCGCACCAATAACGCCCAGATCGCGCTCTATCGCGCGGATCCGCCGAGTCCGCCGCTAGCGTCGTCGGTCGCCATGGGCATCGTCTACGCCATCGCCAACCAGAAGGGCGGGGTCGGGAAGACCACGACCGCCGTCAACGTCGCGGCGTGCATCGCGGAGGCCGGCTACGGGACGCTGCTCGTGGACGTCGACCCGCAGGGCAACGCCACCGTGGGCATCGGCGCCGACCGCCACGAGGGACTCGGCCTCTATGACGTCCTGTGCGGCGATGCCGACGCTCACCACGCCATTCGCAGCACGTCGGTGGAGCGGCTCTCCCTGCTCGCCTCGACGCCCGACCTGGCCGGCGCGACGATGGAGCTTCCGCGACTGCCAGGCTCCGAGACGCGCCTGCGCGACGCGCTGGCGCGCGTGCGCGGGGAATACGCGTACACGCTGCTGGATTGCCCGCCTTCTCTAGGCCCACTGACGGTCAATGCCCTGGTCGCGGCCGATCGCGTCATCGTGCCCGTCCAGACCGAGTACTTCGCGCTCGAGGGACTGGCGGGTCTGTTGGACACGCTCGCGCTGATCCAGCGGGAGCTGAACCCGCGGCTCACGGTGGCGGGGATGCTGCTGACCATGCACGACGCGCGCACGAAACTTGCGCAGGACGTCGAGGCGGAGGTTCGCCGGCATTTCCCGGCGCTCGTCTTCGACACCGTGATCCCGCGCAACGTGCGGCTCGGAGAAGCCCCGAGCTTCGGGCGCGCGGTCATACACCACGACCCTCACTGCGCAGGATCTGACGCGTACTTCGAGCTAGCCAAGGAGGTGGCCGCGCGTGGCTGAGCGAACTCGCGGCATGGGTCGCGGCCTCGCGGCCATCCTGTCGACGCCGTCCCACAGCGAGCCCGAGGCCGAGCTGCGCGAGTTGCAGCTCGACCTGATCGTGGCGAATCCGGACCAGCCGCGCACGGTATTCGACGAGCAGGCGCTCGCCGCGCTCGCCGAGTCGCTCAAGGAGCGGGGTGTCCTGCAGCCGGTGCTCGTTCGCCCGGTGCCCGGCGGGACCTATGAGTTGATCGCCGGCGAGCGGCGCTGGCGGGCGGCGCAGCTGGCGGGCATGGAAAGCATGCCGGCGATCGTGCGGCCGGACGACGACGCGGCTTCGCTCGAGCTCGCGCTGATCGAGAACATGGCCCGCGAGGACCTGAATCCACTCGAGGAAGCACGCGCATGCGCGGCCCTCGTCGAGGAGCTCGGGCTCACGCGAGAAGAGGTTGGTCGCCGCGTGGGCCGCTCCCGCGTGGCGGTCTCGAACCTCCTGCGACTGCTCGACCTGCCCGACCTGGCGCTGATGCTGATCGAGGATGGATCGCTGTCCGAAGGCCACGGGCGCGCCCTCCTGATGGCACCCGACCACGACGCCCGCCGCCGCCTGGCGCGCGAAGCGGCGACGAAGGGCTGGTCTGTCCGGCAGACCGAGGCACGTGCCCGCGCGGCCGCAGGGCGGGACGATGGAGACATCGCGGCGAGCCGCGGGGCTCGCGGCGCCCACCCTGACCAGCTCGAGGCCGTCGCACGGCTCGGCGAGGCGTTCGGCCGTGCACTCGGCGCGGACGTGAAAGTGACGCCCAAGGCTGACGGCTACCGGGTTCAGCTGGCCTTTGATTCACTCGAAGAAGCGCTCGAAATGGCCGATCGGCTGGCGGCCGGCGCGACCGCGTGAGGCGCGCGGCGTAACACCGCGCCCTCGCTATCATCCGCGACTTCGCGGGCGATTAGCTCAGTCGGTTAGAGCGCTTCTCTGATAAGGAAGAGGTCCCAGGTTCGAATCCTGGATCGCCCACTCCGCCGACCGCCCCTCTACTGCGCGGTTTACGTCGGCCTCGTCGTTCTGTCGGTCGATCTCGTTTGCCCCTTGTGGGCCGGAAATGGGCCGGATCTCGACGCGGGCCCGGCGGATCAGCTCCTCGGCCGACACCCTTTCGGCTTCCGCCAACTCGGCGATGACATGCCCGTAGGTGTTGAGGGTCATGGTTGGACTGTGGCCAAGCTGCGCGGCGATCTCGACAACCGAGAGGCGGCCTTCGTGGATGAGCAGGGAAGCGAAGGAGTGCCGGAGGTCGTAAGGGACGACACCTGAAAGGTCGACAGCCCGCGCTGCGGCGCCAAAGTTGCGCCGGCGCCAGTTCTGCCAGTCGTGCAGGTGCCACGGGTTACCGCCGGCGCCAGGGAAGAGGAAGACATCGTCATCCGGCACGTCAGCGACCAACCGCCACTCGGCGAGGTCCTGGCGGACAGGTTGCAAGAGCCGCACCGTCCGGGGCGGCCGACCGGTCTTCTGGCCTTTCAGTTGTCCGTAGGCCACCGCCTCCTCCACGAGGAGGGTCCGCTCTCGCACGTTGCCCCATCGCAGCGCGAGCGCCTCCTGTGGCCGCAGGCCGGCGTACGCCAGGACGCTAACGAGCGTCGAGTCGCGCGCGCCCCGGTGTGCGGTAAGCCAGGCCCGCAATCGCTCGACGACCGCTGGCGGCAGCGGTCGCACGGCGCGCTGGACCGCGACCCGTGGCTTGCGCGTTGCCTTGACCGGGTTCGACGCGATTCGTTCCCACTCCACCGCAACGCGGAGCATCGACTGCAGCATCGTCAGCGTCTTACGAATCGACGCGGTCCCGACGTTTGCGCTCTCGAGATCCTGTCGGAACGCCGCAAGGGCTACCGGGGTCAAGTCGCGCAGCCGATACGCGCCAAGCCGCGGCAGTGCGTGCTTGTTCCAGACGCTCGCATACGTCTTGAGCGTCGCTACTTCGAGGTTTGGCTCCGCGACGACCTTCCACCACTGCTGCGCGAACTCCGCCAGGGTCTCGCGACCAGCATCGAGGGCCGCGAGGTCCCCGCCGCGCTTCGCCAGGCGGATCTTGGCCTCGTACGCCTCGGCGTCCGCCCTGGTAGCGAAGGTCCGGCTCCGCTCAGCGCCCATGGCGTCATGCCAGCGCACTCGCCAGACGGCGTACTCGCTGCCATCTCGCTTGCGGCGCTGTCTCACGCACTTGCACTCTCTCGAGTGCAGGGCTCGTAGTGGCCCTGGAACAGACGCGGTGGCGGGTGGTGGTCGCCGCGGTTAGCCACGACGCGGCGGGTTGACCCGGCATTTGCATGTCGCCGTTGGCGGACCGCACACGGTTGTGTCGCCCGCCGCGGTGAAAGCGTCGGTGAGCGTCACACGCTGCCGGCGCGCGGCGTCCGCGCCGCGGGTGAGCTCCGTCTACCCGACCGAGGAGCGCGTCCAGCTGGGGCGACCGCTCCTCTGCGATCTCCCTGCCCCAAGAAGGGTCGAGCGCCGCGTTAGCGCCGCCACGCTCCGGGGCCCCCTCATCCCTGCGATCTCCTACTAGGCCAGGTCGAGATCGCCGTGGACGGTCTCGCCCGCGCGCTCGCGGTAGCCGGGCGCGAGCAGCGAGGTGACGATTCCGTGCTCCGCGGTCACCTCGTCGATGAGGGGCCACAGCTCCGCCACCTTCGCCGGGCGATCGATGTAGACCGTGTAGGTCGGTCGGTGGCTCTTGACGGTGCCGAGCTTGTCGCCGTGCGGCTGCTCGTCACCGGAAAAACCCCAGTCGCCGAGGATCGTGGTGGCGCCCGCGGCGCCGACCTCGCGCAGGCGCCGGGTCAGCTCGCTGTAGAGCGCCCGGCCGTTGACCTTCGCGGTCCGCCGCGTGTACACGCGGATCGTCTGCCACACGTCCGGTCCCGGCCTGCCGTCGCTCGCCACGCGCGGCGGCGGCTCCAGCAGCTCGCCGTCGTGCTTTAGCTGCGCGATGCCCTCGAGCGTCACGACCGGCTGGGCGAAGAGCTCGTGCAGATGCGGCAGCGATCGCCGCAGCAGCTCGGGCGGTCCTACCGAGACGATCACCATCGGCGTGTTGCTGTTGGCCGCGAAGAGTCTCGCCCGCCCGCGCCGGCCGGCGAGCAGCCCGTCTACCCCGGGCAGCACGATCGCTCCGGTGGCGCCGCACCGTCGCAGGACCGCCACGGCCTCGCGGTAGGCGGGACGTCCGCGAACCCGCTCGCCCGCGCCACAGAAGATCGTGAGCTTGGCGGCCCTGCCCGGTCCTTTCGGGAACTCGGCGCCGGCCACGTCGCTGCCGGTGGCCAAGCGCGCGTGCTCGAGAGTCACGAGGCCGCGAGGCAGCGCCCTGTCGACCTCCTGCAGAGCGCCGCGGATCCGGTCGCGGGAATCAACCGCCGTCGCCAGCAGCGGGAGGTCGGCCGAGGCGTCGGGGAAGCGCTCGGCGTCGATGCGACGGTTGAGCCCGAAGCCCTCGATCCCCCTCAGCAGCGCCGCGGTGACAAGCCCGTGATCGGCAAAGCAGCCCATCAGGGCATCGCTCGCCAGCCGAGGCCCGGTGGTGATCGACTCACCGAAGTAGACCGAGAGCCTCAGGGCGTCGGCGATCATCGAATTGCTTCCCCGATGAGCCAACCCAGGCCGGTGGTTGTCAGGCCAGCGAGCATGGAACCGAGAAGGTAGAGCCACATCGTCGCCCAGTCACGGTCCTCGCCTAGGCGCTGCGCCTCCACCATCCAGGTCGAGAAAGTGGTGTAGGAACCCAGGAGGCCGGTGCTTAGCACCAGCAGCGCGTCGCCGCGCACGGCGAGGCCCGTCAGCAGCCCGAGAACGAAGCCGCCCGTGAGGTTCACCACGAACGTGCCGAAGGGAAAATCGCTCGGGCGGCGCGACGTGACGAGGTCGCCGACGTAGAAGCGAGCGTAGGCGCCGAACGCGCCGAACGCCCCGACGCCGATCCAGGCCAGCACGGAGGTCATCCGTAGCGTCGCCTCCGCGCGATCACCGTCGCCGCGGCCGCCAGCGCCATTCCGGCGACGAGGCTGCAGGCGGCGTAGCCGAACGCCACTTCGACGTACCCGTCCTTCGCCAGGGTGATCGTCTCGACCTGGAGGGTGGAGAAGGTCGTGAGCGCGCCGCAGAAGCCGGTGCCGATGAGAAACCGCCAGTAGCGGGTGGGCGCGACCATCTCGGAGAGCCGGGTCGTAAGCCAGGCGAGCACCACCACGCCCGCGAGGTTGACGGCGAACGTCGCCCATGGCCACTCGCCGGGGTCGTGCGGTATGGCCTTCGCTACGCCGGCGCGCGCGAGGGCACCGACCGCTCCCCCGGCGAGGATCGAGAGCGCGCGCAGCTGGCCGACGCTCATGCTGTCCCGGAACGTGCGCCGTCGACTCTCACGCCGAGCGACAACATCGCCGTGCTGCGGGCGCTACGAGCCGCGTCGAGTCGCTGCCAACTAGTGCCGGCCAACGTGCGATCGTAAATGCACTCTGGGCCCGTCGTCCGAGAACGGCGGGCCCAGGCCAACAGGCGGGCTTTCACACGGTCAGGCTCACGTGGCCGGAAACCTCAGGCGTGTCATGGTCTCGGGAGGCGCCGGAGGGTAGGGGTCAGGGGGAGCACAGGCGTTCGCTTGCGTGCGCCGCTCGGCGGCAGCGACGTGACGACGTCCGGCTCGTCGCGCGTCTTCTCCGCGTGGTCGATCGCAGCAACCAACTCCCGTGGTGCGGACCTGAGCATGGGGCTTGAGAAGACTCGCCGCGCCTCGCTTCTGCACACCGGGCACGTGATCGACGTCGGCGCCGTACCGAGCGCACGAGTCACGTCGAATACACCGTCTTGCGCACACCGATACTCGTAGAGGGCCACAGCCAAGTCCTTTCTGGCTCTTCCGTATGTGGACTCAGTTAGCTGACTTCGGCACTTGGAGGCCTTGCCCGACCTGGTGCGGCCTTCCGCTCGACGGGGCGACGTCGAAGTCGAAGATCCTCCTGGGGATGTAGACCGTCGCGCACGAGTTCGGGATGTCCACCACGCCGGAGAACCGTCCCTCGATCGGCGCCGAACCCAAGATCATGTACGCCTGGATGTCGGTGTAGCCGAACTTCATCAGGTAGTCGATGGCGTGGTGGCAGGCGCGCTCGTACGACAGCTGTGCGTCGAGGTAGTGCTGCTTGCCCGTAAGGTCCACCGACACTCCGGAGAAGGCGATCCACTCGGAGTACTGCGGATCGCGGAGGCCGGGCATGAAGATCGCGTTCTCAGAGATGCCGAACGTTTCCATGCCGCCCTTGATCAGATCGACGTGCAGGTCCATGAACCCGCCCATCTCGATAGCGCCGCAGAACGTGATCTCGCCGTCGCCCTGCGAGAAGTGCAGGTCACCGAACGACAGCTTCGCACCCTTGACGAAGACGGGGTAGAAGACCCGGGTGCCCGCTGTGAAGTTCTTGATGTCCTGGTTCCCGCCGTTCTCACGCGGCGGTGCGGTGCGGGCTGCCTCGGAGGCGACCCTGTCGAACTCGGCACCCTCGAGCGTTCCCAGGATTGCGCTGTCCGGGAGCGGAGGCAGCGCCAGCGGCGGCACGCGGTCGGGGTCGGTCGCGATCAGATCGGTCTCGCGCTTGGTCCACTTCGCGAGCAGCTCTGCCGACGGTGCAGTGCCCATCAGACCGGGGTGGTGGATGCCCACATAGGAGCATTCGGGGATGTGACGTGAGGTGGCGACGTCGCCCCTGAAGTCCCAGATGACCTTGTACGCATCGGG
The DNA here is from genome assembly GCA_963839615.1 of uncultured Solirubrobacteraceae bacterium. Taxonomy (GTDB): domain Bacteria; phylum Actinomycetota; class Thermoleophilia; order Solirubrobacterales; family Solirubrobacteraceae; genus DASQMT01. The sequence goes on along the minus strand of CAWIVY010000011.1, from coordinate 208,188 downwards.
GAACCGGTCGGTGAGGAAACCGCCGCCGTTCGTCTTGGCGAACACGCCGGTGTAGCCCCAGCCCATACCGGAGAGCGGACCTTCATCCTCCTGATCACAAGCGTCGATCTCGAGGATGTCGACGATGAGCAGGTCGCCAGGCTCGGCGCCCTCGACGTTGAAGGGCCCACTCAGGACGTGCACCCCGGGAAGCGGGGCATTGCGAACGTCATCTGCGGAGTCGTCGTTCTTGATCGCACCGTCGAACCACTCACGGCAATCGGCTCGGAAGACGTCGCCCGGCTTGACGCTAACGGGCGCAGGAATGTCCGGGTGCCACCGGTTGTGTCCAACGTGCTTCTGGTCGGTGAACTTCTTCGTGTTATCCAGCGGGAACAGATTCTTGGGCATTGCCCAGCTCCTTCACGAGATCGATTTACCGTTACGAGAATCGGGCAGATCTAAGGTCCGCGCCGCGCATCCTCCTGCGGATCGCGCGGCGGCTCGGACTCGGGAAACTCGCGCACCGCGTCCCGCCCTACTCCCTCCGAGTGCTCGCCGGAGGGGCGAACCAGATGCTCCTCAGGCGTGGTGATGTCCGCCACCTCCACGGCGGTAAGCCGGCTGCTCGCGCCCTTCAGGAGTACAAAAGCCAGCGTCGCGAAGCAGAACGGCAGCGTCAGAGCGGGCAGCCCCCACGGCGTGAACAGCGAGGCGATCGCCCCGAACATCATTGCCGCGAGTACAGCGCAGCCGACCGCGAGCAGGCCCACCCTCCACGTGAGCACGAAGAACACGCCGCCGACGGCCAGCGCGGCGTCGAACGAGTTGAACCCCCAGAGCCCGTTGTAGATCGCGACGCCGTTCGCGCCGAGCGCCAGCCCGGTGAGCATGCCGACCGCGGACCCCACCAGCGCGAAGATCGCCGCGATCCGCGAGCACACGGCGATACCGACGATGATGATGATCCCCGCCACGACGCTGTTGGCGAACCACAGCTGGCTGATGCCGCGGAAGATCGCGTTCAGCACGCCCTCGACATTGTTGGACGTCGCGGCGTCAGCTGCTGAGCGCAGCGCGTTGCTGACTTCCCCCTCGGTGACCTGGGGAGCGGCGGGCGCGATGAGGTCGCCGACCCGGCCGTTGGCGAAGTTCAGCGCGCCGATCAGGAAGATCAGCGTGATGAAGTTGAACGCCAGTGTGAAGGGAGGCACCGCCCAGGCGCCGATGAACACATTGGCTAGTGCGGCGTGCAGGATCGTGGAGAAGAAGGCGCCGACCACGATCCAGACCATCACGACGACGTCCCAGTCTGGCTGCAGGAACAGCGATAGCCCCGCGCCGACGAGCACGCCGTTGAAGCCGAAGAGCCCGGCGCGGATCGCCCCGCGGTCCATCCCGATCACGATCGCGCTCAGCGTCGAGACGACGACGCCCAGCGCACCCGCGAAGCCGAGCCACACCTCGCCGACGAACATCGCCACCAGGATCGCCAGGCCCGTGACCGGGTTGTTCATGAAGCAGACCTGGCCGATGCCGCGCAGGCAGGAGTCGACGAAGTCCACCGCGGGCATCCGTTCGGCACGTTTGGACCACTCCGGCATCGTCCCGTTGATCTGGGACAGACCGCGTGGCGAAGCCTTAAGCGACGAGGTACTCAATGGTGTGCGCTCCCTCCTGTTGACGCCTGCGTAGTGCCGCCGGGTTCCTGGCTAGCGCGTCCGCGCCACCCGTCCGTCGTGTGAGGGTCCCCAAAGCCACCTTGAGATCGCCAAGCCTCGTGGCCGCGCCGCCGGTGTCGCCTCGCAAACACGGCACAATCGGCATGCGCTCCAGAGCGCGATTACACGAACCGGCAGCGCCTGTGTCAAGCGACATACAGCAGCGCTTTGGCTGTTAGCGCAACGCGCCGTCAGTTCCAGGAGCAGTTCGCATTCCATCGCGCTGAAGCGGTAGTCGCCGGCGCTCGCACCAAGCGGGGTGCCGGAACCCAACTCTGCGTGGAACCGGAGCGTGCTCTGGGAAGGAGCGCCGCGTACGCGCGGACGCCGGCATCGCCAAGGAATGGTTCCCTTGCATCGGTTAGTGCTTTCTGCGAATCCTCCGTCAACAGCGATGCTTTACCGGGCCCTCGTCCGGTTCGGGGAGAGTGCCAGCGTCGGATTCGGTCTGGCCGACGTCGTAAAGCGCTCGCGTACGAGCGTCGGGTAGGTCCTGATCCGACGCGCGGCTGATAAGCCCCGGGACGCATGATGCCGGGATGCGCAGGCGGGAATGTGTCGTGACCGTACGACAGCGACTCCGGCCAGCGACCACACGACAGCCCGGCTTGGAGAGGTCGACCCGATGTCGCTCGCCTTCTGCTCAGTGTCGTTCGAACGGAAGCGCGCCACAGCCCGGATGCGACTGCGGCGCTTGTCCCACGCGGGGCGCATCAATTGTTACGGGCCGCCTGGGACGGTTCAGGCGCCTTTGGTCGGGCCGGGCCGATCTCGTCGCGCCGGATCAGGAACACGGACGCCTCCCGCTCGCCGACGTTGCGGAGGCTGCTCACCTCGCTCCACTCGGACATCAGCGCCTCGCCCGCGCGGAGCACCGGGCGGCCCGTCGGCAGCACGACCTGCACGAGCCCGTAGGCGACGGCGACGACCTCGATGCCTCTGTGTGAGTCAGGGGAGCTCGCCTCACCGGTGCCGAGACGCGCAAGCGACACGCGCAAGCCGGCCCGTGGGTCGCTGAGCAGAGGGACAAGCCCTTGGTTGGTGTCGTCGGGGCGCAAGCGACGAGCGAGCCGATAGCCGAGCGCGATCTCGCCGCGCAACAGTTCGTCGAGCGTGATGTCCAAGCGCGCCGTGAGGGTAAGCAGCGTGTCCAGCGAGAGCCCGCGGAGGCCGCGCTCGGCCTGCGAGATCGCGCTCGCCGACACGCCGGCTGCGTGCGCCAGCTCGGCTTGGGTGATGTGGCGCTGGATCCGGACGGCGCGTAGCGCCGTGCCCAATCGGGAGCCGGCGGCCGCCGGCTCCCAAGTGTCGCCGCCGAAGTCTCGACGGAGGTGGAACACGGTGCCCTGGACGCCGGGTGGCCGGCCCTCGGCCTTCGCCACTCGCAGGCGGTCGTCGCCGAGCACGAGCACGCACTGGGTCGTCGCGTCGACGGCCGTGCGCAGAGCGACTGGGTGCCGGCTCGGCGTCAGCGACCAGTACGCAACCGCCCAGAGGTCGAGCAACATTGGGCAAGCGCGAATGAAGAACCGCTGTGCCATCGCATGGCCCCAACGCTCGCTCATCGCATCGAGCGACTCGAAGACGAGCAGCACGCGCGGCGCGCGCTGCGCACACGCTTGCACTGCGGCCAACAGCGGACCCGGCCCTTCGAGTTTCGACCCGGTGCGCGCGTCGATGACCTCGATGCCGGGGTGGGCCGCGTGCAGCGACGTCGGCGCCTCGGTGAGCGAGACGAATGCGATGTGGGCGAACTGCTCCGGTCGCTGGAGGGCCGCCGCCACGAACGGAGCCACCGTCTCCCGGTGCTCGGCCTCCCAGACGACGTTGTCGCCCCAGAACAGCCCGCCGAGGACATCGTCGAGCTGCGCGACGCCCGTTGACGCCTTGGCGCGTTCGTTCATACGGGCATCATCGCGCGCGATCGCCGCCCGGCGCATTATTCTGACCTAAGCTGCGCGCCGATGCGCGGTCGTCTCGCTCACCGCGGGCTCGTCGTCGCTGGGCGATGGCCCGCCGGGCCGGGCTGCCATTGGAGGTAGGCGCGCCACGTGTACGCGGGCCGGAGATGGGCCGGATCGACTGGCCCGGCGAAAGCTCTCTAGGGCGTCGAGTCCTCGTTCCATAGCGAGAGCTGACCCACAGGCGGATCGGGAAGGTCGGCTTGCTCTCTCTGATAAGGAAGAGGTCCCTGGTTCGAATCCAGGATCGCCCATGGAAAGAGCCCGCAGCTGCAGGCTTTTCTCGTTCTGATGGCCCGGCACGGGTGCGCGGCGTCGCGCGTGATCATCGAGACGGCTGGATCACCACCGCGCCCCTCACGGCGTCGGCACCGACCGTACCCGCGCACTGCGTCGCCGCGGCGTTTCCCGGACGCACCGTCGTGGCCTCGAGCACCGCGGTCGAGCTCCAGTCCGAGCTGTGCGTAGAGGTCGCCGACCGGATCGCTCGCGACCGATCCAGCCTCGCGCGGCGGCCGGATGAGGCCCGCGGCGACGCCTATACTGGGGCATCCGGCACCCCCTGGTTGCAAGGAGCGCCCCGCTTGCAGGAGATGGTCATCTACGGCGTGAGCTTCGACATGGTCGGCAAGCAGCCGATCGTCCTGCTCAAGGCCGTTGACACGAACAAGTTCCTGCCGATCTGGATCGGCCATCCCGAGGCCGCCGCGATCCTGATGAAGCTGCAGGGCGCGTCCACTCCGCGGCCGATGACGCACGACCTCCTGTTCGAGATGCTCGGCGAGCTCGATGTCAACTGCTCGCGTGTCTCGGTGACCGAACTGCGTGAGAACACTTTCTACGCGTCGATCACGCTCAGCGTGAACGGCCGCGAGGTCGAGATCGACTCGCGCCCGAGCGACGCCCTCGCACTCGCCGTGCGCTCCGGCGCCCCGATCTTCGCGGCGGAGGACGTGATCGCGGAGTCCGCGATCGAGTTCGAGCACGAGGTCGAGGACACCGAGGAGGTCGTGGACAAATTCAAGGAGTTCCTCGACCAGGTCTCCCCCGAGGACTTCCAGGGCGGCAGCGAGTAGCCGGCTACGCAGGCGCTCGCGCGAGCGCGAGGTCCAGCACCCGCTCCACGAACGCCGCGAAGGTGATGCCGGCTGCCTCGGCCGCCTGTGGCAACAGCGACGTCTCGGTCAAGCCCGGGATCGCGTTCGCCTCGAGCACGGTCAGCTCACCGCTCCCCGATTCGAGCATCAGGTCGACGCGAGCGAACCCGTAGCAGCCAAGCACGCGGTACGCATCGACTGCGAGCGCCTGCGCGCGCCGCGTCGTGTCCTCGTCGAGCACCGCCGGGCACACGAAGTCGGTGCGCCCGATCTCGTACCGCGCCTCGAAGTCGTAGTGATCGCCTCCGCGGGGGATCGCCTCGACGATCGGCAGCGCCTCGGGACCATCGACTCCGTCGAGTACCGAGACCGCGAGCTCGCGCCCGGCCACGTGTCGCTCGAGCAGCACCTTGGTGTCGTACGAGAACGCCGCGACTATGGCCGCCGGGACGTCGGCGGCCGTCGGTGCGAACCGGATCCCCAAGGCGGAGCCCTGGGCCGCGGGCTTGACGACCACCGGGAAATCGAGCCGCTCCTCGATCGCGGGGAGTGCGCGCGCCGCGCCGAGCGAGTCGAACGCGGTCTGGCTGAACGCGTAGAAGTCCGGGGTAGGCAGCCCGGCGTCGCGGAGGGCGTGCTTCGCCAGCACCTTGTCCATGCATCGCATGCACGCCGACGGGCCGGACGCGGTGTACGGGACTCCGACGAGCTCGAGGATCTCCTGCACCGTTCCGTCTTCACCGTCGCGCCCGTGCAGGGCGACGAAGGCCACGTCGGGATGGGTGGCGTTAAGTCGATCGACGAGATCGGGCCCGACGTCGATCGCGATCACCTCGTGACCGAGGTGCTCCAGCGCGTCGCGCACGCGCGCGCCCGAGCGCAGAGAAACCTGGCGCTCGAGGGATTGTCCGCCGGCCAGGACGGCGACCCGGCTCATCCAGACCGCCGCCGCAGCGGCACGATCCGCGCGCCTTCCGCGTTCCGCCTCGGTGCAGCGTGCTCGCGCGGCGCGGCGGGCGCGGTACCTGTGAGCGTGGAGTACAGCCGCACCTGCTCGTTGACGACCTTGCCGATCCGCGCGACGCCCTCGCGCAGGTCGTCCTCGCCCACGCCGGAGAAGTTCAGCCGCATCGCCGAGCCGCCGCGTCCGTCGAGGTACGCGGCGCGCCCGGGCACGAAGGCGACATGCTCGCGCAGAGCCCGCGCCAGCAGGTCGGTCGTGTCGATGTAGTCGGGCAGCGTCGCCCAGATGAACAACCCTCCGGCGGGCCGCGTCCAGTCCGCCTCGCGCGGGAGGTGCTCGGCCAGAGCCTCGAGCATCGTGTCGCGCCGGCGCTTGTAGAGGTCACGTAGCGAGCCGAGCAGATCGCGCCAGTTGCGCTGCGCGAAGTACTCGATCACGAAATGCTGCCCGAACGGCGACGAGCACAGGTCGGTCCCCTGCTTGCCGAGATTGAGCTTCTCCAGCACGGGCCGTGGCGCCGCGGTCCAGCCGAGCCGTAGCCCGGGAGCGAGGATCTTCGAGAACGTTCCGAGGTAGATCACGTACTCGCCGCGGTCGAGCGCGTAGAGCGGGGGCAACGGCTCTCCCTCATAGCGCAGAAGGCCGTACGGGTTGTCCTCCAGCACCAGCAACTCTCGCTCGGCGGCCAGCCGTACGAGTCGGCGCCGGCGCTCGAGCGACATCGTGACGCCGGCCGGGTTCTGGAAGGTGGGCACGGTGTAGATGAACTTCGGCCTGCGGCGCTCGCGCTCGAGCCGGTCGAGAGTCTGTTCGAGCAGATCCACGCGCATCCCGTCGGCGTCCATCTCGATCTGCACGACGTCGGCTTCGTAGGCGCCGAAGGTGGGCACGGCGCCGGGATACGTCGGGCCCTCGGCCACGATCACGTCGCCGGGATCGATCAGCGTCTTGCAGACGAGGTCGATGACCTGCTGTCCGCCGGTCGTGACGAGCAGCTCGTCCTCGCCGACGTCCATGCCCTCCTCGGCCATCACCTGCACGATGCAGGACTTGAGCTCGTCCATGCCCTCGGTGGGCCCGTACTGGAGGGCGCGCGCGGAAGCGTTGGCGGCCACCCGCGCCATCAGCGCGGCGAGGTCTTCGGCCGGGAAGGTGCTCGTGTCAGGCAGGCCGCCTGCGAGCGAGATCACATCGGGCCGCGCGGTGATCGCCATGAGGTCGCGCATGGCGGATGACTTCATGCCCTGGGTGCGGCGCGCGAACAGCCCGGCGTAGAGCTCGAGGTCGCTCGCCGTCGTTCGCGACCGGCCCATGCCGTGGGATTCGCCGCCGGCTTCCGGGCCCCTTGGCGTCTCGTCTATCGTCATGCCGCCTCGGGCACCCTACCGCGCATGGACTTCATCCTCGACCTCCTTCAGGGCGCCGGAATCGCGGCTGCGATCGGGATCCGGCCGTTCCTCCCGGTGCTCCTTGCCGGTGCCTTGGCGTCCGCTGACGTGGGCCTGGACTTCACGGGCACCGACTTCAGCTTCCTCGAGGAGTGGCCGTTCCTGCTCGGCGCGCTGGTCCTCGTCGCGGCGCTCGACCTCGTAGGCCGACGCGCGGGTCGCGACGCCACGGAGCGCGCTCCCCTGCTCTACGCCGTCATGGCCGTAGCCCTCGTGCTGGGAGCGCTCGTGGCGGCGGGCTCGGTGGCCGATCGCTCCGAGGAATGGTGGGCGGGGCTGGTCGTGGGCGCAGCCTGCGCGGCCCTCGGCTTCCAGGCTGCGCGCTCGTTGTTCGGCCGGGTGCGCCGCCGGCTGGACGACCAGGCGGCCGCAGCGCTACCGGTGTATGCAGAAGGGGCGGCGCTCGGCGCGGCCGGCCTGTCGATCTTGTTCCCGCCGCTTGCCGTGCTCGTGCTCGGCGCCCTCGTCTGGCTGCTCTCGGGCGGCCGCCGCCGCGCGGGCGAGAAGTACGCCGGCCTGCGCATCCTCCGCTAGCTGCTGTGGGGGCCCCGAAGAAGCTCGTCCTCGCCGTCATCGACGCGATGAAGCCCGCCATGCTCGAAAGGGCCGTGAGCTCGGGCCGAGCCCCGACGCTCGGCCTGTTGATGGAGCGCGGGCACCATGTCGGCGACAGCGTCGCGGCGTTCCCTTCGGTGACGCCGGTCTGCTCGGCTTCGATCGCCACGGGAACCGCTCCCGACCGGCACTTGATCCCGTCGATGAACTGGTATCACCGCGACGAGGCGCGCTACGTCGAGTACGGGACCAGCTTCAAGGCGTCCCAGGCCTTCGGCTTCAAGCGCTCGCTCACGGACACGATCTACAACATGAACAGCGAGCACCTCTCGTCGGACACCCCGACGGTGTTCGAATCGCTCGACGACGCCGGGGTGCGTACGGCTGGGACCACCTACCTCATGTATCGAGGCCGGCATCGGCACGAGGTGACGAACGAGACAGCGCTCACACGCATCGCCTCCACCGTCTTCAAGCATTCTGTCCTGGGTCCGCGCGAGTTCTTCTATGCCGACATGTTCGCTTCGCGGCGAACCGGCTGCCGGTCGCAGCTCGGCATGCCCGGCGTCCGCGACCAGCACGCCGGCTGCGTCGGCGCGTACATGGTCGAGCACGACCTGTTCGACTTCCTGCTGCTCTCGCTGCCCGACAACGACACGTACTCGCACAAGCACGGCCCGGAGGCTCAGGTCACCTCGCTCGTGGCTGCCGACCAGCAGATCGAGCGCCTGATGCACGCCGCCGGTGGCCCGGACGCCTTTCTCGAGGACCACGCCGTCATCGTGTGCTCGGACCACTCGCAGTCCGAGGTCGAGGACGAGATCGACCTGTTCCGAGCTTTCGACGGATTCGGCGTGCTGCCGCCCAGCGGTGTGCGCGAGACCAAGGCGGGGAAGGCGGAGATCGCGGTCTGCCCGAGTTCGCGGGCCGCGCAGGTGTACGTGCTCGACCGTGAGACGCGCGCGTCGCTGGTCCCTCGCGTGGTTCGCACGCTCCTGGCGCTCGACGGCGTCGACCTGGTGATGCACCTGACCGACCATCCCGACGGCGAAGCGGCCGTGCACTCGCGGATCGGCGAGCTGCGCTTCGCTCCGCGCGGCGACCTCACCGATCTGCGCGGCAATACCTGGAGCGTCGAAGGCGATCGGACCGTCCTTGCGCTCGAATCGCCCGACGGACGCGTCCAGTCCGCGCGCTACCCCGACGCGCTCGGGCGGGTCTGGTCGGCTTTGCGCTGCCGCACGGCCGGTGAGGTGCTCGCGTCCGCGCGCCCAGGGTGGGAGTTTCTCGATTGGGGCCGTTCGCATCACATAGGCGGCGGCTCGCACGGATCGCTCCACGCCAACGACTCACTCGGCTCGCTGATCTGGTGCGGGACCGGGCCCGAGAACACCGCAGTACGCGAACAGTGGACGCTCCGGGACGTGGTGCCGATGGTCCTCGACCACTTTGGCGTGGCGGCTTGAGCGTGCGCCGACGCCGGCGGTGATCAGGCACGCCGCGGCCCGTGCCGGCCCACGGGCCGCGCTGGTCGTGGCACTCGCTGTGGCCGCGTTGGCCTCCGCCGCGCCGCCAGGTCTGGCGCAATCGGCGGCCGGGCCCGATGAGGAGAGGCTCACACTGCCCGAGCGGCCCGACGTCGCGCCGCGGGGCTACACGCGGACGGCCGCCTCGGTGACGGTCATCGCGGCAGGCGATCCGCGTGTTTCACGTGAAACACGCGAGGCCCCGCGGTCCACCTACAGCCGCGCCTACCTGAAAGGGGGAGGCCAGTGGCAGGTCTCGTTCTACGTGCCACCCGAGCCGCCGGACCTCCGCGGCGAGGAGATCGCGCAGGTCGTCATCGACGACCGCAGCGGACGCGTGCTCGAGACCTGGGCTGGGCCGCAGGTCGACTGGAGGATGGCGCGTGGCATCCCGGGGCAGTTCGGCCGCGGGGTGAACGCACCGTGGGTCTGGATCGGCCTGTGCCTGCTCTTCGTAGCGCCGTTTGCGCGCCCGCCACTGCGGATGCTCCATCTCGACCTTGCCGTGCTGCTCGCGTTCTCGGTCTCGTACGCCTTCTTTGGCGCGGCACGCCTGGGCGTGTCGGTGCCATCCGCGTATCCGCTGCTCGGCTATCTGCTGCTGCGCATGCTGGGGGTCGCCTTCCGCGGCAGGCCGGATAGGCCGACCCGGCTCGCCGTGCACCCGGGGTTCCTCGTACTCGGGCTCGTCTTCCTGGTCGGCTTCCGGCTCGCGCTGAACGTCGTCGACGGCAACGTCATCGATGTCGGCTACTCCGGCGTGATCGGCGGCGATCGGCTGCTGCACGGCGAGCAGCTCTACGGCGGGTTTCCGCCGGGGAACGATCACGGCGACACCTACGGACCCGTCGCCTACGCGGCGTATGCGCCGTTCGTGCTCGCGTTCCCGTGGAGCGGGAGCTGGGACGATCTGCCCGCCGCCCACGCCGCGGCCGTCGCCTTCGACCTCGCCTGCATCGCGATGCTCTGGCTCGGCGGGCGCCGGCTCGGTGGGCGAGAACTCGGGGTGCTGCTCGCCTACCTTTGGGCAGCCTGTCCGTTCACCCTGCTGGTGGCGAACTCGGGCGCGAACGACGCGCTCGTCGCCGGGCTGGTGCTGGCAGCGTTCCTGTGCTCGACCCGTCCCGTGGCGCGCGGCGCATTGGCGGTGCTCGCGGGTATGACGAAGTTCGCGCCGCTCGCGCTCGTGCCGCTGTTCGCGAGCTCGGGTGAGCGTCGCGGCCGCGCCGCGGCCGCCGCGGCCCTGACCGGTGGCGTACTGGTACTCGGCATCGCGCTCGGGCCGGGCCTCGAGCGGTTCTGGGATCGCACCCTGGGATTCCAATCCGAGCGGTCGTCGCCGTTCTCCGTCTGGGGCCTCTACGGCGGCCTCGACGCCCTGCAGGCCCTCGTGACCGTCGCCGCGGCGGCGCTCGCGGTGGCCGTCGCGTTCCTGCCCCGCGAGCGGGACGAGGTCACGGTGGCGGCCCTGGGCGCAGCGGTGCTGATCGCGCTGCAGCTCGCGGTCACGCACTGGTTCTACCTCTACCTCGTCTGGTTCCTTCCGCTGATGCTCATCGCGCTGCTCGCGCCGCGCGACCTCACGCCGGCAGCGGACGCAGCACCTGGTCGATCGCCGTCGCCCCGCGCTGCGGGCCGCACTGGATCAGGACCGCGTTGATCCACGGGTCGTCGTCGGCGGGGTCGTACCGCTGCGGCATGTGCGTGCGCATGACCGCGATCGACTGCTCGCGCTTGACCCCGATCACGCCGCCGCGGGCGCCTGTCATGCCGACATCCGTCATGTAGGCGGTCCCTTGCGGCAGGATGCGCGCGTCGGCCGTCGGTATGTGGGTGTGCGTGCCGATGACCGCGGTCACGCGTCCGTCCAGATACCAGCCGAGGGCGACCTTCTCGCTTGTTGCCTCGGCGTGCATGTCGACGAGCACGTGATCGGCGCCGACGACCTCCTTCAATGCCTCGTCCGCGGCGAGCAGGGCCGGCGCCGCGTGGTTCATGTAGAGGTTGCCGACGAGGTTGACGACACCGAGCGTCACGCCGCCGTGCTCCACGAGCGCAGTCCCGCGCCCCGGCTGGGAGGCGAGGAAGTTGGCGGGACGGATGATCTCGCGGCGCTCTTCGAGGTAGGGCCAGATCTCGCGATGCCGGTAGGTGTGGTTACCGAGCGTGATCACGTCGACGCCGGCGGAGAACAGCTCGTCGGCGTGCTTCGGGTTGATGCCGATCCCGCCCGACGCGTTCTCGCCGTTGAGCACGACGAAGTCCGCGCGAAGCTCGGTCCGCAGGTCGGCGAGCATGGAGCGGACCACGCGCCGGCCGGCGGAGCCGACGACATCGCCCACGAAAAGGATCGCTGTCAAGCCCCAGACGCTAGTGCACCGTCGGCGCAGGCGCGCATACTTCGGGCATGCAGGAGCGCGAGGAGAACGTCGGCGCGGGCGGAGTGGAGAATCCGCCGCTCGAGGCCGAGCCCGGTGATCCGGCCGCACCGGAGCCACATTCCGCGCCCGCAGCGGTCGATCCGGCGGTAGTCCCGCGCTGGGTCCAGGCGGTCGTACTGCCACTGGCGATCATCGGCGCATTCCTGATCGTGCGGGCGGCCGGTCCCGTGGCGCTGATCTTCATCGTCGCCGCGCTCGTTGCGTTGCTGCTGAACCCGTTCGTCGCGATGCTCCAGCGCGCACGCTTTCCCCGCGGATTGGCCGTGCTGTGCGTGTTCCTCACGATGATCATGCTCGCCGGCGCCTTGGTCGCGGTGCTGGCGGAGCCGATCGGCGACCAGGCCTCGGAGTTCTCGGACCGGGTGCCGGGGATCGTCGACGACGCGAACGCCGCGCTCGCCGATCTGCAGGAGTGGCTCGACGACAATGGCATCGACGTCGAGGTCGCGAAGCAGGGCGAGACGGCGCTCGCGACGCTCGGGGCGCGGGTGACCGAGGGCTCCGGGGAGCTCGTCTCGTTCACCCGCGAGGCGCTGACGACCGTCATCGAGGGATCGATCGCACTGATCCTGATCGTCGTCCTGTCGGTCTACATGCTGCTCTACGGCGAGCGGATCGGCGCGGTTGTGCGCTCCATCGTGCCGCGCGGGAACGGGACGCCGGCCGACGACTACCCGACTCGCGTCCAGAAGGCCGTCTTCGGCTACGTCCGCGGGCAGCTGCTGTTCTCGGTGATCATGGGCACGAGCGCCGGGATCGGCCTCTGGATCATGGGCTCGCTCGGCGTCTTCCCGGACGGGAAGACGTACGCGCTTGGGTTCGGTGCGTTCTACGGCTTCGCCGAGCTGATCCCGTACATCGGCCCGGCGATCGGCGCGGCTCCGCCGGTGCTGATCGCATTGTTCAGCGACAACCCGCTGGACGCGCTCTGGCTGACGATCATGTTCACGGCGCTACAGCAGATCGAGGGCCACATCGTTGCCCCGACCGTCTTCTCCCAGGCGCTACGGATCAACCCCCTGCTGGTGATCTTCGCGCTGCTGCTGGGCGGGCGGCTGTACGGCTTCGCCGGCGCGTTCCTGGCGCTTCCGCTGGCCGCCGTCGTGCGCGAGAGCGTCGTCTACTTCGCCGAGCACCTGGTCCTCGAGCCGTGGGGCACTCCGAGCGCCGCCGAGATTGCCGGCCGCTCGCCACCGCCGGCCCCGGCCGCGGCCGAGCGCCGATGCCCGGAATGCGGCGCCTCGACGGAGGTCGATGCGGCGTACTGCAGCGCCTGCGGAACCGAGCTCGCCGCCGCCGACGAGGCCGCGGCCGCCGCCTCCGCGGCGCCGTCGTAGATAGCCTGGGCCGGGATGGCGGCGTCACGGACCGATGCACCCGAGGCGCTGCGCGTGGAAGCGCTCTCGAAGGCCTACGGCGCCCGCCGCGCCTTGCAGGACGTCTCGTTCAGCGCAGCGCCGGGCGAGTTGCTGGCGATCATCGGTCCCAACGGCGCGGGCAAGACGACGCTGCTGCAGATCCTCGCCGGCGCGCTTGCCCCCACCACCGGCAGCGTCTCACTCGATCGCGGCGAGGTCGGGTGGGTGCCGCAGCAGCCCGCGATCTACTCCAAGCTCTCGGTGCGCGAGAACCTGCGCCTGTTCGCCCGCCTGGAGAAGGTCGCCGACGTCGGCGGCGCAGTTGACCGCATGCTCGACCAGGCCGGCCTGAGCGACCGCGCCGGCGACGCCGTCGGCACCCTGTCGGGCGGCAACCAGCAGCGCGTGAACGTCGCGGTCGGACTGCTCGGCGACCCGGCCGTGCTGCTGCTCGACGAGCCATCCTCCTCGCTCGACCCGCGGCAGCGCGAGCGGCTCTGGGAGTTCGTGTCCGCGCTCGCGCGCGACAGCGGGACGACCGTCGTGTACTCGACCCACAACGTCGCGGAGGCCGAGCGCCACGCCGATCGGCTGCTCGTGCTCGCCGACGGCGAGCTGCTGTTCTCAGGCACCCCCGAGGAGCTCGAACGCGCCACAGGGGAGCACGACGCGATCGATTTCGAGGGCGCGTTCGTGCGCTTCCTGCGCGCCAGGGGCCATTGAGCGTGCGCTGGCTGCTGCTCAAGGACCTGCAGATCCTGCGCCGTTCGCCGCTGCTTGTGGCGCTGCTCGTGCTCTACCCGATCGTCGTGGCGCTGCTCGTCGGCGCGGCGCTCTCGTCGGGCCCGTCGAAGCCGAAGGTCGCCTTCGCCAACCTGGTGCCGGCCGACGAGGCGAAGATCGAGCTCGGCGGCGAGCGGCTCGACGCGACGACGTACGCATCCGAGCTGTTCGACGCGGTCGACCCGATCCGCGTCGACTCGCGTGAGGAAGCGATCGAGAAGGTGCGCTCGGGCGAGGCGCTCGGCGCGCTGGTGATCCCACCCGACGTGATCGAGCGGCTGCAGGGGACGCTCGCACTCGGCGGGGGCGACCCGCCCGCCGTCGAGGTGTACTACAGCGCCGAGAACCCGCTCAAGCGGCGCTACGTGGAGGCCACGATCGACGCGACGCTGGCCGATGCGAACAAGGCCCTCTCGGACGAGATCTTCAAGGAGGCCGCGCGCTACCTCAACCTGATCGTGGTCGGCGGATCGCTGACGCTGCCGGTCGTGGGCGACGTCGACATCCTCGGGTTGCGCAACGCGCAGACGATCATCGAAGGGGCGATCGCCCGGCTGCCCGAGGATTCGAGCTCCCGCGTCGCCCTGCAGCAGGTCGCCCGCTTCGCCCGCCTCGCCGCGGACAACCTCGACGTGTCCAAGCCGATCCTCGCCTCGATCGGCAGTCCGGTGGCGGTCGACAGGAAGGTGATCTCGGGCTCGAGCTCGTCGCTCGACGTGTTCGGCGTCGAGGTCGCGGTGGTGATCTCGCTGATGTTCGTGACGCTCCTGCTGGCCGCCGGGATGCTGGCGCTCGAGCGCGAGGAGCACGCGTTCGGACGGCTGGTGCGCGGGCTGGTCTCCCGCACCGGCCTGCTGGCGGAGAAGATCGGCCTGGCGGGATTGTGCGCCTGGGCGCTCGCGGCGGTGATGATGACGGTGCTCGTCGCGATCCTGGACCTCGACTGGGGCCGCACGCCGCTCTGGTTGCTCGCGCTCGCCTTCGCGGCGCTCGCGTTCGCCGCCCTCGGCGTCGCGATCGGCGGTCTCGCGCGCGAGGTCCGGGCCGCGTCGCTGCTCGCGTTCATGCTCGCGCTGCCCGTCGCCGCACTCGCCCTGGTGCCGTCCGGGGCGGTCGGCGAGACGCTCTACGACGTGATCCGGATCGTCTCGGCGGCGTTCCCCTTCAAGCCGGCGCTCAGCGCGCTGGACGCCGCGCTCAGCGGGGGCGAGCTGCTCGCACCGCTGGCACATCTCGCCGGGCTTACGGTCGGCTTCGCGCTGATCGCACGCCTGGCGCTGCGTCGCTTCGCCTAGAGCGCCGGCGCCCGCCGGGGGGTCAGCCTCGCGCTGGTGGGCCTCTAAGCTGCAAGCGTGTTCCCCGCCACCCGCATGCGCCGCCTGCGCAAATCCGGCCTGCTGCGCGGCCTGGTGCGGGAGACCGAGCTCTCCGCCTCGCATCTCGTCTACCCGATGTTCGTCCGCCACGGCGTCGACGGGCGGGTGCCGATCGCGAGCATGCCCGGGATCGACCACCTCTCGATCTCGGCCGCCGTCGAGGAGGCGGGTGAAGCCGCCGCGCTGGGGATCCCCGCCGTGCTCCTCTTCGGCCTGCCGGCCGCCAAGGACGAGGAGGGATCGGGCGCATGGGACGACGAGGGAATCGTCCAGCTCGCGACCCGCGCGATCAAGGCCGCCCATCCCGACCTGCTCGTGATCTGCGACCTCTGCCTGTGCGAGTACACGTCGCACGGCCATTGCGGCGCGCTGCGGGCCGACGGGGTCGTCGACAACGACCTCACGCTCGAGTTGCTGGCGCGCACGGCGGTCTCGCAGGCCGAGTCGGGCGCCGACATCGTCGCGCCGAGCGACATGATGGACGGGCGCGTCGGGGCGCTGCGGGCCGCGCTCGACGAGCACGGGCTCGCCGAGACGCCGATCATGGCCTACTCGGCCAAGTACGCCTCGGCTTTCTACGGGCCGTTCCGCGAGGCGGCCGAATCGGCGCCGGTGCAGGGCGACCGGCGCGGCTATCAGATGGATCCCGCGAACGCGCGCGAGGGCGTGCGCGAGGCCGAGCTCGACGCGGCCGAGGGCGCCGACGTGATCATGGTCAAGCCCGCGCTGCCCTACCTCGACGTGATCCGTCGCGTCAAGGACGCGACGAACCTTCCCGTCGCCGCCTACAGCGTCAGCGGCGAGTACGCGATGCTCAAGTCGGCCGCGGCCGCCGGACTGCTCGACGAACGCGCTGCGGTGCTCGAGGCGCTGACGGGCATCCGCCGTGCCGGCGCCGACATCGTGATCACCTATCACGCGAAGGATGTGGCCCGATGGCTGATGTGACGAGCTCCGCACGGGCCGTGCCCAAGGTGCGCAGCCGCAAGGGCGGGTCGGCCGTACCGCTCGACGAGGCCGACAAGCAGCTGCTCAACCTCATGCAGGGCAGCTTCCCGCTCGACCCGCGCCCGTTCGCCGCGGTCGCGCGGCTTGCGGGTCTCCCGGAGGAGCAGGTGCTCGAGCGCGTCTCCTACCTGCTCGACAAGCGGATCATCCGCGAGATAACGCCGATCTTCGACACACGCGCGTTCGGCTATGCGTCGATGCTGGTCGCGGCGAAGGTCGACGCGGCCAACCCGCACCGGGCGGCGCAGTTCATCAACACGCATCCCGGGGTCACGCACAACTACCTGCGCGACCACGACTTCAACCTCTGGTTCACGATCGCGGTCGAGCGCGAGTCCACGCTCGGGCTCCAGGGCACGCTCGACGTGATCGCGGAGCGCACCGGCGCCGAGTCGATCCGCCAGCTCCCGACGCTCAAGCTGTTCAAGATCCGCATGGACCTCGAGATGGAGGGCGGCACGGACGCGCTCAGCGCGGCCGGCGAAGCGGCCGAGCCGCTGGAGCTCGACCCGATCGAGCTGAGCGAGGAGGACATCGCGACCGTCCGGGCCACGCAGGGCCCGATGCCGGTCGTGGCCGAGCCCTACGCGCCCGCCGCCGAGCGCCTCGGAGTTCCGGTCGAGACCGTGCTCGAGCGGCTCGCCTCGCTGAAGGAGCGCGGCGGCCTGCGGCGCGTCGCGGCGATCCTCTACCACCGCCGGGCAGGCTTCTCGGCCAACGGCATGGGCGTATGGGCGGTGCCCGAGCCCGAGATCCTCCAGATCGGCAAGCGGATGGCCGCATTCCGCGGCATCTCGCACTGCTACGAGCGCCCGACCTACCCCGACTGGCCCTACTCCGTCTTCACGATGGCCCACGGGCGCTCGAAGGAGGAGTGCGACGCGATCCTCGACTCGATCGCCGAGGCGACGGGGATCGAGGAGCGCGCGACGCTCTACTCGAGCACCGAGTTCAAGAAGGTGCGGATGCTCTACTTCACCGACGCGTTCAAGCGCTGGGAAGAGGAGCACGCGCGCTGACCAGCTCACTCTCGGACACGCGTTCGGCGGAGCTCTACGCGCGCGCCCTGCGCGTCCTGCCGGGCGGCGTGAACTCGCCGGTGCGCGCCATGCGCGCGATCGGCCGCGACCCGATCTTCATCGAGCGGGCCGCCGGCGCGGAGATCACCGACGTCGACGGCAACACCTACGTCGACTACGTCTGCTCGTGGGGCCCGATGATCCTCGGGCACGCTCACCCTGCCGTGCTGACGGCGGTCACCGATGCGGCGGCGCAGGGCACGAGCTTCGGCGCGCCGACGGCCGGCGAGGTGGAGCTCGCCGAGCAGGTCGCGCAGCGGATGCCCGGCGTCGACATGCTGCGGATGACCTCCTCGGGCACCGAGGCGTCGATGAGCGCGATCCGGCTCGCGCGCGCCGTGACCGGCCGCGAAACGCTGGTGAAGTTCGCCGGCGCATACCACGGCCACGTCGACGGGTTGCTGGCGCAGGCCGGCTCCGGCCTCGCGACGCAGGGCATCCCTTCCTCGCCCGGGGTCCCCGAGTCGGCGGTGCGCGGGACCGTCGTCGTGCCGTGGAACGACGAGGCGGCGCTGCGTGAGGCGCTCGCGGGGCACGAGGTGGCCGCGCTGCTCGCCGAGCCCTACCCGGCGAACATGGGCCTCGTCCTGCCCGAGCCGGGATTCCTCGAGCTGGCGCGCGAACTGGCGACCGAGCACGGCGCGCTGCTGGTCTTCGACGAGGTGATCACCGGCTTCCGCGTCTCCGCCGGGGGCGCCCAGGAGCTGACCGGGGTGACGCCCGACGTCACGGTGCTGGGCAAGGTGATCGGGGGCGGGCTGCCCGCCGCCGCCTACGGCGCCTCGGTGGAGCTGATGAGCCGGATCGCGCCGGCGGGCGACGTCTACCAGGCCGGCACGCTGAGCGGGAACCCGCTCGCGGTGGCCGCCGGCCGGGCGACGCTCGAGCTGCTCGACGAGAACGCCTACTTGCACCTGGCGGCGACGACCGAGACGCTCGCCGACGGCCTGCGCGAGGCCGCCGGCGACCGGCCGGTGCAGATCTCCTGGGCGCCCGGCCTGCTGACGGTGTTCTTCAGCGCCGAGCATGTGCGCGACTACGCGGGCGCCGCAGCTTGCGACGCCGACGCCTACGGCACCTGGTGCCGCGCGCTCCTGGCGCGTGGCGTCTATCCGCCGCCGTCCCAGTTCGAGGCCTGGTTCCCGTCGCTCGCACACACGCCCGAGCTGGTCACGCGCACGCTCGAGGCCGCAGCCGCGGCGTTCTCGGAGATCTCCCGTTGAGCCCGCAGGCGCGGCTCGCGGAGCTGCTGCGCGGCGACGGCGGCCTGATCGCCGGCGTCGTGGACGATGGCGCACCGGTGGAGGGCGGGCCCGGACTCGCCGCAGCCGCCGGACCGCGCGCGGCCGGGCGCGAGGAGGACTACGCGCTGCTGGTCGAGGCGATCTACGAGGGCTACCTGCAGCACTACGGCTCCGGTCGCGTCCTGCGGCCGGACGATCCCGACCTGGCGCTGCTCGCGGGCGACCGCCTGTTCGCGCTCGGACTCGCACGGCTGGCCGAGATCGGTGACCTCGCCGCGGTCTCCGAGCTGGCCGACGTGATCTCGCTGGCCGCCCAGGCCCACGCCGAGGGCGACCCCGAGCGCGCCGGCGCGGTGTGGGCCGCCGGAGCGGCCGCCGTGGCGCACGGCGGGGGGCCAGAGCTCGAGTCCGCGAAGGCCGCCGCACGGGCCGGCGGCGAGGGTGCGGCTCAGGCGCTGCGCGCCGCCGCGCCGGCCCGCTGACCCGCTGCCCTCGCGGGCGCCACGTTGCGACCCAGACGGCGCTCGGCGTCGATATTGTTCCTCGCCCGCCATGGCCGACGGACGCAAAGAGCCCAAGAGCAAGTACACGCTGGACCGTGGGATGCCCGGCGCCTTCGAGGGCGAGACGATCACGCGCCGCCGCATGATGACGCTGACGGCCCATGGAGCCGGCGCGACCGCGGTCATGGCGTTCACGTTGCCGGCGCTCGGCTTCGCCACCGGATCGGCGCTGTTCGACCGGCCGCCGGTGAAGTGGAAGCCGATCGGGCCGACCGAGGACTTCCCCGACGACACCTACGTTCCGCGCGTGATCACCGAGGTCGCCGGCATCGGCCAGGTCGGCAGGACGACGATCTACGTGCGCGCGCGCAACGCCGACGACGCGCCGCCCAACCCGCCCGGGTACGACGAGCAGTTCATCGCGGTCTCCACCCGTTGCATGCACCTCGGCTGCCCGGTGCGCTACGTCGACGCCGCCAAGCGCTTCATCTGCCCGTGTCACGGCGGCGTCTACGACTTCAGCGGCCAGGTCGACGGCGGCCCGCCCGTGCGGCCGCTCGACCGGTTCTACACCCGCGTGCGCGGCGGCCAGGTCGAGGTCGGCGCCCGCTACTCCGTGAACAGCGAGTTCCGCCGCTTCCCGTCCTACCGCGATCCCGCACAGGACCTCGACGGCATCGGCCAGTACCTCTACCCGCCCCGCTTCTCGACGCCGAAGATGGACTAGCCGATGAAGCTCCCGCTTCCACCCCTTCCGTCCGCACTCCAGCCCAAGCCCAAGCGCCCGGGAGAGGCCGAGCGGGTCAAGCCGCTCGACCACGCCAAGGAGGCCGGGATCGCGACCGTCGACTGGGTCGACGAGCGCACGTCGCTGTCGGGGTTCGCCCGCTGGCTGATGTTCCGCAAGGTCCCGAAGGGGACCAACTGGTTCTACACGCTTGGTTCGGCGACCCTGTTCGCCTTCCTGTCGCAGGCCGTCACGGGCGTGTTCCTGGCGATGTACTACGACCCGTCGATCACGCACGCCTACGAGTCGACGCGCCACATCACCAACGAGGTGTTCCTCGGCGAGTTCGTGCGCGGGATGCACAAGTGGGGCTCGTCGGTGATGGTGATCCTGATCTTCCTGCACATGGCGCGCACGTTCTTCTTCGGGGCCTACAAGTACCCGCGCGAGCTCAACTGGCTGATCGGGGTCGTGCTGCTGATCCTGACCTTCGTGATGTCGCTGACCGGCTACTTGCTCCCGTTCGACCAGCGCTCCTACTGGGCCACGGTCGTGGCGTCGAACATCACCGGCACGGGGCCGCTCGCAGGCCCGTTCCTGGCCGACTTCCTGCGCGGCGGCGCCGAGTTCGGCGCGACGACGCTGTCGCGCTTCTACGCGATTCACATGCTGCTGCTGCCCGGGGCGATCGCCGCGCTGATCGGCGCGCACCTGTACCTCGTCACCCGCCTGGGGACGACCGCGCCGCCGTGGATCAGGGCCGAGAGCGGCGACGGCATCCGCGAGGAGCGGATCTAGCGTGAACCAGCGCGAGAAGGAGCTCTACCTCCGCGAGTACTCGCTGCTGAAGGCCCAGGGGAAGCCGTTCTTCCCCTATGCGGTCGCGAAGGACGGCGCCATGGCGTGCGTCGTGATGCTCTCGATCATCACGCTCTCGATCGTCCTGGGCGCGGAGCTCGGGCCGAAGGCGGATCCGACGACGACGACCTACGTGCCGCGGCCGGAGTGGTACTTCTTCTTCCTCTTCGAGCTCCTGCGCGTGATCAAGCCGGCGGTGCTGACGCCGCTCGCGACGATCGGCATCCCGACCGTCTGCATGATCCTGCTGATCATGCTGCCGTTCATCGATCGCGGCCCCGAGCGGCGGCCGGAGCGGCGCCCGATCGCGACGATCGCCGGCATCTTCACGATCTGCGCGATGGCCTATCTGACCTACCTCGGAGCGGTCGCCGGCTCGCCGAACGAGATCGAGTACAAGGTGGCCGAGCAGTACGAGCCGGGCAAGCTCGTCGTCGCGCAGTCGGGTTGCCTCGCGTGTCACAAGATCGGCGAGAACGGCAACGGCGGTCCGGGGCCGGACCTGACGGACATCGCGAGCAAGCTGCCACGGGCGGCGATCCTGCGGACGCTCGAGAACCCGACCGCGCCGATGCCCTCCTTCGCCGGCCTGCCGGAGGAGAAGAAGACCGCGATGGTCGACTTCCTGGCGCAGCTCCGCGGCGAGTAACAGGCTCTCCGCATGGCGTCGCCTGAGGCCCTGACGGGCACGTTGGAGGAGGGTCAGGTGCGTGCGATGTTCGATCGCATCGCGCGCGTCTACGACCTGATGAACTCGGTCATGACGGCCGGGCTGCACCACCGCTGGCGCGAGCGCGCCGCCGACCTCGCCGCGCTGCAGCCGGGCGGCCGCGCACTCGACGTGGCCTCGGGCACCGGGGACCTGGCGATCGAGCTCGCACGGCGCGTAGGCCCGGCAGGCGAGATCGTCGGCTCGGACTTCTCCGAGGCGATGCTGGACCGGGCGCGCGAGAAGTCCGCCGCGGTCCGCTGGGAGTGGGCAAACGCGCTCGAGCTGCCATATCCCGACGGCAGCTTCGATGCTGCCACCGTCGGCTTCGGGGCGCGCAACTTCTCCGACCTCGATCGCGGGCTGGCCGAGATGGCCCGCGTGGTGCGGCCGGGCGGCCGCGTCGTCGTGCTGGAGATCACGGTGCCGCAACGGCCGCCGCTCTCGACCTTCTTCTCGATCTGGTTCGACCGCGTGATCCCGGCGCTGGGCCGGATCGCCGGCGATCCCGACGCCTACGCGTACCTGCCCAGCTCGGTCAAGCGCTTCCCCGCGCCCGAGCAGCTGGGCGGAAGGCTGGCCGAGGCTGGCCTGACCGACGTGCGCTGGATCCTCACCGCCGGCGGCATCATCGCCCTGCACTCCGGGACGGTGCGGTGAGCAGCGCCGAGCAGGTGCTCGCGCTCGTCGAGGCCGGCGGCGCGCACGTGCCGGCGCTGATGACGCGCCTGGAAGAGCGTCTCGAGACGCTGGCGCGGTCGCACGGCGCGCTGCTCGCCGAGCATGCGGGCTCGACGATCCGTGCCGGGGGGAAGCGGCTGCGCCCGCTGCTCGTCTTCCTCGCGGCCGGCGAGCCCGAGCCCGACGCCGCGGGCGTCATGCGCGCGGCTGTCGCGGTCGAGCTCATCCATTCGGCCACCCTGGTGCACGACGACGTGCTCGACGCGGCCCAGCTGCGGCGCGGCCGCCCCACCGTCGTCGCGACCGCGGGCCGCGCGATCGCCACGGCGACGGGCGACCTGCTGTTCTCACGCGCATTCGCGGAGCTCGCGGCGAACGGGCGCGCGGACGAGGTGCGAGTGCTCTCCGACGCCTCGTCGGCGCTGGCCGAGGGAGAGCTGCTGCAGCGCGAGGACGCCTGGAACGTCGACGTCGCCCACGAGCGCTACCTGCATCGCTGCGACCTCAAGACGGCCCGGCTGTTCCAGGCCGCGTGCCGGCTCGGCGCGCTCGAGGGCGGCGGCCCGGCCGAGGAGCTCGGAGAGTTCGGCCGCCGGATCGGGCTCGCGTTCCAACTGCTCGACGACGTGCTCGACGTCTCAGGCCCGACCGAGCGGACCGGCAAGCACCGCGGCACGGACCTGCTCGACGGCACCGTGACACTGCCGCTGATCCTGGCGCGCGAGCGCGACACGGGGCTGGCTGCACTGGACCTGCGGGCCGTGCGGACGCCCGAGCGGGCCGAGGAGGTGTGCGACGCGATCGCCGCCACGGGCGTGCTCGAGCTCGCGAAGGGGACGGCGCTGGAGATGGTGGGCGCTGCGAAGACGGAGCTGCCGGAGCTGCCGGAGGGGCAGCGGATGGCGCTGGAGCTGGTCGCCGACTCGGTCGCCGACCGGTTCGCCTAGAAGTCCATCGGCCAGATGGCGTCGGACGCCAGCGCGCTCGAAAAGCGCTCGACCTCGTCCTCCATGTTGGCCTGGGTGAGGCACTTGAGGTCGCGGACGAGCGCCTCGGTGCCGTGGTCGAGCTGCTCGTCGAAGCGGTCGACCGTCTCCTGGTCGTAGAGGCCGACGGTCTCCCACTCGCAGTTGGGGCAGCGCAGCTGGACCTCCCAGTGCGTCGGGGAGGCCTCTTCCCACTCCACCGGATAGACGAGCGCCTTCTCGCATTCCGGGCAGAGATGCAGGTCGATCTGCTGATGCGTGGCGCTGCTCGCCGGCTGCAGGGCATGCGCCGGCTGGTTCTCGAAGTAGACGACCTCGATCGCACGTCCCGAGGGGAGCATCACGCGGCGGACGTAGTTTGAATTGTCAGAGTGGCTCATGTCGCTCTCGAAGTGCTTGATGGGGTCTGCGCCCTACATCGGTCCCGCGGCCGAGTACTTGAGAGGAAATCGTCGGATATCGGACGAATCCACTAGCGCTAGGCTGCGCGTATTCCTCCGCAATGTCTTCCAAGCTCATGAACACTGCCTTCGTGGCGGGCGTCGGCGTGCTCGAGCTCGCCATCGTCGCCCTGATCGTGCTGGTGATCTTCGGCGGCCGCAGGTTGCCGGCGTTGGGCCGCCAGCTCGGCGACGGGATGCGAGGCTTCAAGGATTCGGTGACGCGCCGGACCGACTCCCAGTGGGAGGACTCCGCCCGCGCCGAGGCTCCGGCCCTGCCCGCCAGTCCCGCCGGGGAGGAGACGCCGGCGGACGGCGAGGTCATGCGCGAGCGCTCCTGAGCGCCCTCGCCCGCCCTTTCGCAGCGCCATGGCCACGCGGCTGAAACCAATCGCGCACGAGGACCGGCTGTCGCTCATCGAGCACCTCGACGAGCTGCGCACGCGCGTGATCATCTGCATCGCCACGTTCCTCGTCGTCGGCGGGATCTGCCTGTGGCAGGACGACACGATCCTCCGGATCATCAACGAGCCGCTCGCGCAGACCGCGAACGCCAAGCCGTGCGACGAAACCCGCGACCCGCTCGAGCAGGCGGACTGCTGGCAGCAGGCGCAGAAGCGCGTGAACGAGCGGATCGCCGCGACGGCGGGCGCGCTCGCGCGCTCGGCCGGCGATGACGCCGCGCTACGGGCACAGGCCGAGCAGCTCGGCAGCGCGGCGGCCGCGGCGGCGAAGGCGTCGCCGCGAGCGTCCCCGAAGCGGCCCGTCACGCTCGGTGTCGGCGAGCCGCTGACCGCGACGCTCGTGGTGGCCGGCTACGCCGCGCTGCTGCTCTCGCTCCCGCTGCTCCTCTACCAGCTGTACGCGTTCGTGCTGCCGGCGTTCTCGCCGAGCGAGCGCCAGGTCGCGCTGCCGCTGATGCTGATGGTCCCGTTCCTGTTCTTCGCGGGCGTGATCTTCGCCTACTTCCTGATCCTGCCGGCGGCGGTCGACTTCCTCCAGAACTTCAACGACGACAACTACGACGTGCTGCTGCAGGCGCGCGACTACTACAAGTTCGCGGTCCTCGTGCTGGCGATGATGGGACTGCTGTTCCAGCTTCCGGTGGCGATCCTCGCGGTGACGCGGATGGGCATCCTCACGACCGCTCAACTGCGCAAGCACCGCCGCTACGCGATCCTGGTGATCGCGATCGTGGCGGCTCTGCTGCCGGGCGGCGACCCGGTGACGATGCTGCTGATGATGTTCCCGATCCTGTTCCTCTATGAGGGTTCTATCCTTCTCGCCTCCCTGCTCGACCGGCGCGCTGCGCGGGCCCGCGCCCGCGAGGAGGCGGCCAACGAGGCCGCGACCTCCTCCGAGCTCACTCATCGAGAACCCGACGACGACTGAATGCTTTTCGACCTCAGAGGTTCCGGCCGCCGCAGGGTGGTCAAGATCGTGTACATCACGCTGGCCTTCCTCATGGGCGGCGGCCTCGTGCTGTTCGGGATCGGCGGCGGAGGCGCGCTCTCGGGCGGCCTGGTCGACGCGATCACGGAGAGCGACGGCGGCAGCGGCGACGGGAGCGATCGCTTCCGCGAGGCGGAGCAGAAGGCGGCCGCGGCGGCACGCGCGAACCCGAGCGACGCCGCGCTCTGGGCTGCCCTCGCCCGCGCGCGGTTCAACCTCGCCAGCGTCGGCGAGAACGTCGACCAGAGCACGGGCGAGTTCACCGAGGCCGGCCAGGCCGAGCTGAAGTCCGCCGGCGACGCCTGGGAGGAGCACCTGAAGCTCGCGGGCGAGAAGCCCGACTCGCGCGTCGCGAGCCTGATGGTCCAGGCCTACTCGCTCCTCGGCGACGCCGAGAAGGCCGCCGTCGCCCAGGAAGTGATCGCGCTGGACCGCGGATCGGTCGGCGCGTATACGCAGCTCGCCCTCCTCGCCTACCAGGCGAATCAGCTCCGCAAGGGCGACCTGGCGCGCGACAAGGCGCTCAAGCTGACCGAGCCGGACATGCGCGAGGCGCTCAAGGGCCAGCTCGAAACCGCGCGCTCGCAGGCGGCCCTCCAGGCCGCCCAAGGCGCGGCAACGCCCACCCCGACGCCCGAAGAGAAGTAGCCCGCCCGCCGCTACAATCGAGCCGGCAGGCCCTTGTAGCTCAACTGGCAGAGCAGCGGACTCTTAATCCGAAGGTTCCAGGTTCGATTCCTGGCGGGGGCACTTCAGAAACCGCGCTACGGCGCGGTTTCTTGCGTTCGGGGTGAGGGGGCGAATGTGGACGGTGTCCCAACTATGTCCCGAACATGGGGCGAGTATCGGGACATGTCTACCGCTACGACGGGCCGCGCGGCGTGGTCTGGCGAGCGAAGTACCGGCTGCCGGATGGGCGGCAGGTGAACCGCACGATCGGGCCGGCGTGGTCCGGCCGCGGGCGCCCGCGCGGCGGGTACTTCACGAAGCGCACGGCCGAGGACTGGCTGCGCGAGATCCTGGGCCAGGCGCGCGCCGCGGCCTTCGTCGTGGCAGCTGACGAGTGTCGCCCGCGAGCACCAGCTTCCCGTTCGCCTGGCGCACCCGGTCCATCACCTGGTCGAGGTCACGCGTGCCGATCATCCCGGCCTCATCGAGCATCAGCACGGTCCGCGGCGGCAGCGGACGCCGCTCCCGTAGTAGTCCCGCGACTCTCGTCGAAGGGACGCCGGTCGCGTGCTCGAGCTCGTGTGCCGCCCGGCGTGCGAGCGCGCAGCCACGGACCGGGATCCCGGCCTGCTGCCACGCCTCGCACGCCGCGGCCAGCCCGGTTGTCTTACCGGTCCCGGCACGCCCTACCACTGCGGCGACACCATCGCCGTCACGGGTGAGCCGCTGGACCATCACGCGCTGCTCATCCGCCAGCCACGGCCGCCGCGCCAGCGCGGCCTCGGTCACCTGCGGATCGGTCACGCCGCGGTCGGCACCCTGCAGCGCGATCGCCTCGTCGATCACCTGGCGCTCGAGCTCGAGCAGCTCAGGCGTGGAGAACTGCGGCTCGACATCCCGCGCACGAGCACCCAGCAGCCGCACCACGTCCGGGCCGGCCAAGAAGGAGTCGGCGACCGCGAGCACCTCGCTGACCCCTGCGCCGGCGCCCGCACGGGCGCAGAGCGCCTGGACGACATCGCGGCGCCCGAACGACGGCCGGTCACGCGTTAGCCCCGTCGGGGCTGCGAGCTCCTGGAAGGCGCGAACCCAGTCAGGGCGCTCCGCGACACGGCCCGGTGAGCGCAGCCGCTCGATATGCCACTCGTGCAATCCGAGCTGAGCCGCGCGCTCGCGCCACTCCGGCGCGAGCTGCTCGGGGCCGCACATCGCGGTCCTTCGCGCGGCGCGTGTCAAGCGCGGCGATCTGCGCGGCGTCGCGACCGGAGGACCCGTGCGATGCCATCGCCTCCTCGATCTGGGCGCGGCGACGCGAGAACGCACGCAACACCGGCGCTGGCACTCCCTCGATCTCCGCCGCACCATTCAGCACCGGCGCCCAGCTCACTCCGAGACTGCGCCCGAGCTCCGAGCGCAACGCCGCCTGATACAGAAACCCGGCCGTCCGCGCGTGCCCGTACACGAGCCGGCCGTCCAGCGCCGACCAGCGCCCATCGACGCCGCGAACGAGGTTGGCGACGACGACGTGCGTGTGCAGCTGGGGATCGCCCGCACGGCTCGTGCGATGCAAGAACGCCGCGGCAGTCAACCCCTGCCCATCGATCCTCCGTTGTCCGCCGGCGCCCCGCCGCGCCACGAACACGGCGTCCTCGAAGTACCTGAACGCATCCGTGACCGCACGCCGGTCCGCGGCCCGGATCACCGCCTGCATCCGTTCGTCACCAACGCCGAACAGCACGCTCACGCTCTTCGGAGCTGAGAACGTCACATCGAAACCGGCCACCGACCGACTGCGTCGCAGTTTCGCGCCGGACAGCGGATCCTCGCCCGCGAGCACGTGATGAAACTTGTCGCCGTCGACGACTGCGTCCAGCCCGAGAGACCGAGCGCCACGACCGAGCCACTCCCCGGCAGCCTCGGGACCGCCGAGGTAGTAATCCTCTGCGCCCGACGCCAACGCCGCAGCGCGACTCGGCTGAACCTCGGCCTGGTCGACGTAGTACCGCGCCTGCCCGGCCTTGAGCTTGCCGACAGAAACCATCGACAACCCAAGCCGCCGGCCCGTTCGACCGGGCAACGAATCTCGCCTTCCTGAACAGGGCGGAGTCGCTCGCGTGAAGCGCGTGCAACTGTGTGCTCGCCTGGCGGGTTGGCGGTCTGCGGGTTGGCGGTCTGCTGGCGTCTGTGGCTAGCGTCGTGGGTGGGTCGGTGTTTGCAGCGCGCTTCTCAGCTGCCCTTGACAGTGCGTGGCGCCATTCCGCCGATGTCCTGATGAGAAGCTGGAAGCGAGACGCATATCAGCAATTATCAGCTCGCCCGGAGCGCGCAGCAGCTAAGCAGCGGATACGTGAAACCAACCGCGCTCAGCCGTGTGCCGGCGCGGGCGACGGTGAGGCCGTCCACGGACCGCGCAGCGTCGAGGCGTTCATGAGCCTGTCGGTGAGGTCCTCCGCGGGCAGCGGCCGGCCGATGTAGAAGCCCTGCCCGAGCGTGGCGCCCCACTCGGCGACGGCACGGAGCGTCGCCTCGTCCTCGATGCCCTCGGCGACGATACGCAGCCCAAGCTGCCGGC
Source organism: uncultured Solirubrobacteraceae bacterium (assembly GCA_963839615.1). GTDB lineage: Bacteria > Actinomycetota > Thermoleophilia > Solirubrobacterales > Solirubrobacteraceae > DASQMT01. Next base: position 180,051 of record CAWIVY010000011.1, on the reverse strand, counting down.
CGAGTCCGCTGACCGCCTGCACGATCGCGGCGTCGGCCCGGTCGTTGAGCGCGTTGCCGACGAACGTGCGGTCGATCTTGAGCTCGTCTACGGCCAGTTGCTTGAGCAGCCCGAGCGAGGAGTATCCCGTGCCGAAATCGTCGAGCGAGACGCCGACGCCGACCTCGCCGAGGTCGCGCACGACTGCCAGCGCGCGGTCCGGATCGACCATCAAAGCGTCCTCGGTGATCTCGATGCGCAGCCGCGCGGATGGCGTCGACCAGCGTTTCAGTGCGGCGGTCACCGCCTCGGCCCACGCCGGCTCGAGCAAGGTCGAGGCCGAGACGTTGACCGCAACGCCGATGTCGAGTCCTTCACTGCGCCAGGACGCGGCTTGAGACAGCGCGGTCTCGAGTACGTGATCGGTGAGCTTCCGCATGATGCCGGTCTGCTCGGCCAACGGGATGAACTCGCCCGGCGCGAGCAGCCCGCGTTCTGGGTGCTGCCAGCGAACGAGCGCCTCCACGGCAGTGACGGCGCCGGTCTCGAGGTCGACGAGCGGCTGGTAGTGCACGACGAGCTGTCCAAGATCGACCGCGTCGCGCAGTTCGCCGATGAGTTCCAGCTGTGCGCGCGTGTTGCGATCCTGCTCCTGCGCGTAGAAGGCGTGGCCACTGCGCGACACCTTGGCCTGGTACATGGCTACATCGGCGTGCTGCAGGAGGCTGGCGGCATCCTCGCCGTGCTCGGGAAAGACGGCGATCCCGACGCTGGCGGCCACCTGCACGTCGATCCCTTCGACCGGGAAGCGGTCCTCGAGCGTCCGCGCAATCCGGCGGCCGATATCCGCGGCCGATCGTGCCCCTGGCAGCAGCACCGCGAACTCGTCGCCGCCGAGACGGGCGAGGACGTCGTCGGCGCGCAGGATGGTGCGCAGTCGCGGGCCGATCTGCGCGAGCACCCTGTCGCCGGCGTGATGCCCGAGCGCGTCGTTGAGGTCCTTGAAGCGGTCGAGGTCGATGATCAGCAGCGCCAGCGGCTCGCCGCGTTCACGCGCAAGCGCAAGGTGGGAGTGCAGCTGGATGCCGAACTCGCGCCGGTTGGGAAGGTCGGTGAGCTCGTCTGTGGCCGCCAGGCGACGCACCTCGTGGAAGCCGCGTATCTCGCGCAGGGTGAGCACCGTGCGCGCCATGGCGGCGAGCACGGCCGCGCCGGCCAGCGCGACCGCGATCACCGGGACGTGCTCGAGCCCGGCGTACACGAGCAGCGTCAAGGCTGCGAGGGAGAAGACGAACGGCGGTACCAGCACACCGAGGTGCCCGGGATCGACCGCGCGTGGGCGCTCGAGCGGTTGCCAACTCGCGAGCGCCATGATCACCAGCGCGACCACCCACAGCGAGTCCAACACCGTGCCTGCGGTGTACGTGTCGGCAGCGAGGCGCGCGAGGTAGATGGAGTCGGCAAGGGCGAAGAGCCCGAAACCGGCCGCCAGGAACACCCAGGCGCGCCCGGCACGCCAGCCGTGCAGTACGAGCACCGCGACTGCGAGGGCGAACAGCAGCAGGTCCGCGATCGGATAGGCGGCGTTCGTCAGCACCGCCGCACGAGTCCCCTGCGCGCCGGCGAGGACCGGCGCGACCACAAGCGTGACGCCCAGGGCGCCTGCCGAGAGGATCCCGACCAGCCCGTCGAGCCATGCGCTGCGGGGCAGGTCGCGGGCGCTTGCACGCAGCCGCAAGCCGAGGCACAGGTAGGCGAACGGGTAGAACGCGAGCCAGCCGGCATCGGCGGGAGACGGGAAGGGCGCTTCGTCGAGGTCGTACAGGACGAAGCCCCACCAGAGGTTCCCGAGCGTCCAGACGGTGATCGCCGCCAGCAGCGGCCGGGACCCAGGCGGGCCGGCGGTGAGGACCCTGGCGCCGACGAGCACGCACGCGCAGGCCAGTACGACGTTCTGTCCCCAGGCGTTCATCGGCTTCTCGAGCCCCGCCCCGCCGAGCCCGAACGCCGTGTGAGCGAGGTTGGCCGCGAGCAGCGCGAACATCAGGCCGAAGGCGGCGGTGACCACACGGCGCGAGCGGGGAGAGACGGCAGCCAAATCGGGAAGCAGGAGATGCAGCGGCGACATCACCAGAGCAATCGGCCGTTCTGGCTCGCGCTTGAGTGCAGATGCCTGTCCTTGTCCGTCGATCCATCGATCCATCGGATAGACGACTTGCACTGGAGGCAAGATCGCAACCCCCTACCTGGACGACGTCCGCGCGCTCCCTGCGCGCGCGACCTCGGGCAACGGTGTCCCGAACGATGTCCCGAAGTCAGCAGAAGTGAGGGCGACTGGGACACGCTCAGTTTCCCAGTGTTGGCTCTACAGAGCCAAATACTCCCCTCCCAGGCCAGACTCTTAATCCGAAGGTTCCAGGTTCGATTCCTGGCGGGGGCATCGACGAACGCCTGGACTGCGGGCGGTCCGCTCGTGGCGAGCCCGTTCGTCGGCTGAGTCCGCCGCTAGCCCTCCGTGAGCCGCGCGAGCGAGCGCAGCCGTTGGGGGGCGGCCCAGTTGCGGTCGCCCAGCATGGCCATCAGCGAGGGCACGAGGAACGCGCGCACGATCGAGGCATCGACGAGTACCGCGACGGCGATGCCCAAGCCGGTCTCCTTCACCCCCACGAGGCCCCCGGTGACGAGCGCCCCCATCGCGACAGCGAACAGCAGTGCCGCGGACGTCACGATGCGGCCCGTGCGCTCCATTCCCAGGGCCACGGCGTCGTCGTTCGCGGCCCCGGCCTCGTGCGCCTCGCGCATCCGGCTCATCGTGAACACGCCATAGTCGGTCGAGAGACCGAATGCGGTGAAGGCGACCAGCACAGCGATCGCGATCTGGATCCCGCCCTGACTGGTGTAGCCGAGCACGTCCTCGAACCGCCCGTCCTGGAACACGAACACCAGAGCCCCCAGGCCGGCGCTGACCGACAGCACGTTCATCACCAGCGCCTTGAGCGGCAGCACGAGCGAGGAGGTGAGCAGGAAGAGCAGCACGCCGGTCGACAGCGCAAGGACGAGCACCGCGAGCGGCAGGTGGTCCGCGACGCTGCGCTCCTCGTCGATCTGGGCGGCCGCGGTCCCGCCGACGCGCGCCGGTAGCGGCGCGGCGATGGCGCGGATCTCGCGAACCAGGTCCTCGGTGGCCGGCGTGGACCGGCCGACCGCGCTCACGACGTCAATGCGCGCGACGTCCTCCCCCACCGCCGTGGGGGACGAGACCGCCGCGACTCCCTCGAGCGCGGCAAGCCGATCGCGGTATGCCACAAGCTCCCGGGCGCCGGCGTCTCCCTCGAGCTGGACGACGATCGAGTCCGCGAACCCGGGCGGGAAGCCGGCGGCGATCGCACGGTCGACGACGATCGCGCTGCGATCGGGCGGCAGCGCGGTGGCGTCGCCGGGCACGAAGTCGATCCGCAGGAGAGGCAGCGCCAAGAGGATCAGGACCGACGCCGACAGGGCGGCGACGGGGAGCGGGCGCTCGGTCACGCGTCGCGAGAGGCGGTACCAGCGGCCCTCGTGATAGGGCAGGTCGATGGCCCGGCGCGAGCGCTGGATCCGTGCTGGCGCCAGCGCGTTCACGCGCTCGCCGAGGATCGCCAGCACCGCCGGGAGCACGAGCAGCGCGCCTGCGGCCGAGAGCAGCGCTACGGCGATCCCGCCGACCCCCATCGAGAAGAGGAACTGCTGGGGGAAGAACAGCAGCGAGGCCATCGCGCAGGCGACGGTCAGGCTCGAGAACAGCACTGTTCGTCCGGCCGTCGAGAGCGTCCGGTCGAGCGCCGCCGCGGTCCCGCGCCCGCCGGCCAGCTCCTCGCGGAAGCGCGAGACGACGAACAGCGAGTAGTCGATCGCCAGGCCGAGGCCGAGCCCGGTGACAACGTTGATCGAGAGCACCGACAGGGGCTCGACCTCGTGCAGTAGTCGCATCGCGAACAGCGATCCAACGACCGAGACCGCGCCGAGCACCAGCGGCAGCGCCGCCGCGACGAGGCTGCGGAAGAACAGCAGCGTGAGCACGAACAGCAGCGGGAAGGCGAGCAGCTCGGCGCGCTGGAGGTCCTGCTCGCTCTGCTCGGCGATCTGATGGTCGGCGATCAGCGTGCCGCCCAGGGTGACGTCGTCCAGCCCGGCGAACGTCTCCGCCAAGCGCTCCGTGACCACGGAGCCGTCGACGTCCGGGGGCACGAAGGCCACGACGTAAGCGCGCTTGGCGTCGCGAGCGATCCAGGACTCGGTGCCGCCGTCCAGCGGGGTCCGCACGTCGACGACGTCGGGATCGCGCGCGAGCGCGCGGGCGACCGCGCTGATCCGCGCCGACGCGGCGCCGGGGCTCGCCGGTACGTCGACGAGCGCCACCACCCCGCCGTCGGCGCGCACCCCCGACGCCTCCTCGATGCGTTGCGCGGCGCGAGCGCTCTCCGTGCCCGGGTCCTCGAAGACGTAGGGATCCAACGCGTCGAAGGCGGTGAGCCCGATCGGCGCCGCGGCGCACACGACGAGCGCGGCGAGCGCGAGCAGCCGCCGCGGGCGGCGAAGGGCGAAGCGGGCGAGCCGCGAACTGACGCCTCCTGCGTGCGCGGGCGCTAGAGCCTCCATGCTCAGGCGACCCTATCCGGCGGCGCGGGTCGGTCACAACACTGGACCGTTTTCATGAGCGTTGGCCCTAGGCCTTGCCTCCGCGCCCACTCGACGTCGCGGACGCGGAATGCGTTCGGCATTCATCGCGTGCTTTCATGCCCGGGCGATTCGTCCGCGGCGTTCGATGAGCACTTCCGTGCGCAGGTCGGTAGCACGCTCTTGCCCCAGCTCTGGGCTCGTGCATGGGGGGAGGACTACCCGGCCGAGCTGGAGCCATTCAGCCCGTGCTCCTGGTCGCTGCTCTCCTCGCTGGTCGACGCGCTGCGGCTTCCGCCCGGCGCGACGCTCGTCGATCTCGGCTGCGGACGCGGCGGGCCGGGCCTGTGGCTGGCCCGTGCCATGAACGCTCGGCTCGTGGGGATCGACTGGTCCGCCGCCGCGGTCGAGTTCGCTGCAGGGCGCGCGCCGCACTGGTCGTCCGAGGGCCGGTACGAGATGCGGATCGGCACGTTCACCGAGACCGGGCTGCCCGACGGCGCGGCGGACGCCGTCGTCAGCGTGGACGCGCTCCCGCTGGCGCACGATCCCGCGGCGGCATTGGCGGAGGTGCGCAGGATCACCGCGTCAGGGGGCCGGGTGGCCTTCACCGCGGGCGAGGAGACGCAGACCGCACCGGCGGACCGCTTCTGGGCGACCGCGCTGACCGACGCGGGCCTCGCCCTCGAATCGGCGCAGGAGCTCACCGGGACGACCGACGCGCTGCGCCGGCTCTACGACCTGATGGCGACGCACGCCGCCGAGCTCCGTGCGGACCTCGGCGCCACCGCGACCGGCCAGCTGTTGCACGAGGCGGAGGTCGTCGGTCCCGCGCTCGCGCGTCGTGGTTTCGCTGCATCCGCCCGCCGGGCAGGCATAGGGGATGGAGCGAACAGAGGAGTCCGGGGTCGGGTACCCCGAGGAGCAGCCGCCCGAGGTCGTCGACGATCCGCAGCCGCCGAGCGAGGAGAAGCCGCAGCGCAAGGGCGGCCGCTCCGAGCGCCGGGATCCGGACTCCGGCGCCGGGGACGACGGCACGGCAACGGGCAACCCGCACGCCGCCGGCGGCTGAGGTACTCGCGGGGCTGAGCCCGGCGGCGCATGCAGGTCGGCGGCAAGCGGGTAGGCCGAGGGTGTGCCGGTCGACGCACATGCCGATCCGCCGGCGTTGCCTGCGGATGACGACTCCATCCTCGCGCTGCTTCAGGGACTGCTGCAGCGCACGCATCTGAGCACGCCCTCGCACGTGCCGGCGGTGATCGCCGACGAGGCGCGGCGCATCGGTGCGTCAGACGTGGCGCTCTACCTCGTGGACTACGACCTGAGCACGCTGATACCGCTACCGGGCGGCGGCGCCGGCGTCGGCGAGCCCCTGTCGGTTGCTGGAACCGTCGCCGGGCGCGCGTTCGCCAGCACCACGATCCTGCGGGTCCCGGGCGAGGAACCGGGGCAGCAACGCCTGTGGCTGCCGCTGCTCGACGGCACCGAGCGGGTGGGTGTGCTGGGGATGTCGTTCGAGGAGAAGGCGCTCTCGGACCGGATCGTCGCGGCGTGCGAGCGCTACGCGCACCTCGTCGCGATCCTCGTCGTCACCAAGGGGGCATACGGAGACGCCTTCGAGGTGGCTCGCCGGCGGCAGCCGATGACGATCGCGTCCGAGCTCGTGTGGGGTCTCGCGCCGCCGCTCGTATTCGCGACCGACGGGCTCGCGCTCGCAGCGATGCTCGAGCCGTGCTACGACAACGGCGGCGACGCGCTCGACTACGCGGTCAACGACCGGACGCTGCATCTGGCCGTCTTCGACGCCATGGGCCACGGCCTCGCGGCCGCAGGAGTCGCCGCCTTCGCGCTGTCGGCGTACCGGTACAGCCGGCGGAATGGCAGTTCGCTGCTCGAGACGTACGCCTCGATGCACGAGGCGGTCGAGCGGCAGTTCCCGGACAGCCGCTACGTCACGGCGCTGATCGCCCAGCTCGACCTCGACACCGGGCGCCTGACGTGGATAAGCGCCGGGCACCCGCCTCCGCTGGTCGTCCGCGGCGGGCGCCGCGCCCGCACGCTGGAGACCACGCCGGTGCCGCCACTCGGCGTGGAATCCCCGGGCGGCCCGCCGACTCTCGCCTGCGAGTCGCTGGAGCCCGCCGATCTGCTGCTGCTCTACACCGACGGGCTGACCGAGGCGCGCACCCCGGACGGGGAGTTGTTCACGATCGAGCGGCTGGCCCAGTTCATCGAGCACGAGGCAGCAGCGGGCCAGATCGCGCCCGAGACGCTGCGCCGGCTGCGCCACGCGGTGATCGGGCGCGAGGCGGCCGAGCTGCGCGACGACGCCACCGCCGTCCTGCTCGAGTGGCAGGGCGACGGCGAGACCGCCCTGCTGCCGCAGACGGCGCTGTAGTCCCGGCGACCGCCGGCGCGTCTAGCCGCTCGGAGAGGCGAGGGCGTGGACGGCGTTGGTGCCGCGGTCACGTTGGAAGAAGTCCCACAGCTCGAGCACGTTGCCGGCGGGGTCCTCGCAGTAGAGCGACCGGTCGCCTCCGGAATGCTCGATCGGCCCTTCGAACTCGACACCGAGCTCGTCCAGGCGCGCGCAGGTCTTGTCCAGCCCGCCGGGGGAGACCGAGAGCGCGAAGTGGACATGGCGGCCTCCTTCGTCGCCGAACTCCTTCTCACCCGGCGTCCACAGGCCGAGTCGCGCCCGCGAACCGCACGCGAGCCACGTCCGGTCGGCATCGCGCGAAAGCACCGTCAACCCGAGCGCCGACGTGTAGAACGCCTCCAGCGCCGAGCGGTCGTCGGTCTCGAGCGTCACCTCGCAGACGCCGTCGACCACGCACGTCGCGTCCGTCATCCCGATCAGCCCTCGCGGGGAACGTCGCCCCGCCACGCGCCGGTCTCGTCGCCACGCGACTCGATGAAGTGCTTGAACCGCTCGAGGTCGCCCTTCACGCGCCGGTCGGCGAAGCCGAGCGTGTCGCCGAGCTTCTCCTTGAGTCCCTCGGGCACGAAGTCCATCTGGACGGCGACGCGGGTGGTGCCGTCGTCGATCTTGTGGAATGTGACGACGCCGGCGTTGTCCTTGCCGTCGGTGTTGCGCCAGGCGACGCGCTCCTCCGGGTGCTGCTCGACGATCTCTGCGTCCCACTCATGACGCTCGCCGCCGAACTCGGCGACCCAGTGAAGCCGGCGGTCATCGAGTTGCCTGACTTCCTCGACCCCTTCCATGAACAGCGGGAAATCCTCGAACTGGGTCCACTGGTTGTAGGCGGTGTCGATCGGTACCTGCACCTCGATCGTCTGTTCGATCGTCGCGGTCATCTGCGCTCCTTGCTCGGGGTTCGCCGGGGCTACCCGGGGCCGCGGCACGGAAACGCGTGACGTCGAGATCGAACCCCCGAGCGTCGCGCGTACCGGCGGTGGGTAGCCCGGGACGATGCTCGCCCGCAGCCAGCGCACGCCGCGACTCGTCGGTCGACGGGTGCTGATAACGGGCGCCAGCTCGGGAGTCGGGCTGGCGGCGGCGCGACTGTTCGCCCGCGAAGGGGCGCGGCTGGCCGTCGTCTCCCGGCGCGGTGCAGCGCTCGAGGCCCTGCTGCGCGCGGAGGGCATCGAGGCGGTGTGCATCACGGCGGATCTGGGGGATCGGGCAGCCGCGCAGTCCGCGGTCGAGACGGCGGCGGCGGATCTCGGCGGACTCGACGTCGTGGTCTCCAACGCCGCGGCGGCCGTGTTCGGGCACGTGGCGGAGGTGCATCCCGACGACTTCGACCGGACGATCAGCGTGACGTTCACCGGCGCCGTCGATGTCATCCGCGCGGCGCTGCCGCACCTGCGCGCGAGCCGCGGCGTGGTGGTTGCCACCGGGTCGCTGATGGCACGCGTGCCATTGCCGACCTGGTCCTCGTACGCGGCGGCCAAGCATGCGCTGCGCGGGTTTCTCAATTCGCTGCGGATCGAGGAGCGCGAGCAGCGATCCGGCGTCCGGGTCGCGATGGTTCATCCGGGCCCGATCGACACCCCACTGTTCGCGCACGCGTCGAGTGCCACGGGACGCAGGCCGCGCGTGGCGCCGGATGCGTATCGCCCCGAGCTCGTCGCCCGGGCGCTGGTCGAGGTCGCGATCCGGCCGCGACCGGAGCTGGTGCTGGGGGGTGAGACACGACTCCTGGACCTCCTCTTCGCCGGCCCGCGACCCGTCGCGGAGGCTGTCCTGCTGCTGATCGACCGTTGGTATCGCAGCGGCGACGAGCCGGCCGAAGGACCGGGGTCCTTGTGGCACGCCCCGCTCGAGCCACAGCTCAGCGGCGGTATCCCCTCCCGGGGCAGCCTGCTCGCGGCGCTCCAACGCGGGACGCGCGCGCGCCCGGATCTGGCGGCGCCCTGGCGGCTGGTGTGCCACGCGGGGCATGCGGTCAAGCGGGGAGCAGCGCTGTCGCGAATGATCGTTTCTCCGGTACCGGAATCGCTCCCGCCCACCGACGGCCTGCGCGAAGCGGAGCAGGCGCCGCCCCCGGAGCGCGCGGGGCAGGCGCTGCTCTGACATTCCTCCCGCGTTGCGTGTGCCGAAGGCGGGACGCGGGAACGCAAGGCCCATGGCGCACAACGAGATCCGTGTCGACGCAACGCCCGAGGCGGTGTTCGACGTGCTGTCGGATCCGCGCTCGTTTGCTCGCTGGGTCGTCGGTTCACGCAAGATCCGTGCTGCGGACCCGGAGTGGCCGGCAGCGGGCACGAGCTTCGATCATGCGGTGGGTCTTGGACCATTCACGCTCGCCGACACCACCAGCGTGAGGCGGTCCGAACGCCCACGGCTGCTGGAGCTGCTCGTCAGGGCACGACCGCTGACCCGGGCCGTGGTCACGCTGCGGATGCGTCCCGATGCGGGCGGAACCGTCGTCGAGATGGACGAGCGCCCGGCGGACCAGCGCAGCCGGATCTTCTTCAATCCGCTCACCGACCCGCTGATCCGGCTGCGAAACGCGGAATCTCTACGCCGACTCAAGGCGCTCGCCGAGGGCTCCGAACCGATACCCGAGGGCGACCTGCCGCCGCGCGAAGGCAACGCGGAGGGCTCGGTCAAGGGCAGCTCTCAGCCCGCCTCGGCATGAGCTCGAGCGGTCACGAAGCCGCCGATGGTGGATGAATCGCGTCCTCGTCATCGGCGCTGGGCACAACGGCCTCGTGGCGGCGATCCAGCTCGCGAGCCACGGGCTCGAGACGGTCGTGCTCGAGCATGCTCCCCGACCGGGCGGTGCTTCTTCCTCGGGTGAGGTGACCCTCCCCGGGTTCATCCATGACCACTGCGCGGCATTCGTGCCGATGTCCGCGGCCTCGCCCGCGATCCGCGAGCTGGAGCTGGAACGCGACGGTCTTGAATGGATCGATCCCGCGGTCGTGATGGCGCATCCGTTCGAGGACGGCGACGCGCTCGTCCTGCACCGCGACGTCGCGGCGACCGTGGACTCGCTCGGGACCGCCGGTGCTCCGTGGGAAGCGGCGATGCGCCAGATGCTGCCGCTGGCGACGCCGCTGGTCGACAGCGTGCTCTCGCCGCTGCCGCCGGTGCGCTCTGCGGGACGACTTCTTGCAGGCCTGCGGACCGATCTCGGCGAGTGGACGCGCCGCCTGCTCGGGTCGGTGGAGGCGCTCGGCCTCGACCTGTTCGAAGGCGACCGTCGCGCGACCGCCTGGCTCGCCGGGTCCGCCCAGCACTCCGGCTTGCCGCCGTCGACGACGGTGAGTGGCGCGTTCGGATTCCTGTTACAGCTGCTCGGACACCGCTACGGCTGGCCGTTCCCGCGCGGCGGAATGGGGGAGCTCGCCGGCGCGCTGGTCCGGCGCGCCGAACGAGCAGGCGCGCACGTGCGCTGCTCGGCGACGGTTGCCGAGGTGCTGGTGCGCGGCGGCCGGGTCTCCGGTGTGCGGCTCGAGAGCGGCGAGGTCGTCACCGCCGACGCCGTCATCTCAACCATCAGCGCCGGCGTTCTGAGCAGGCTGTTGCCGGCCGACGCGCTGCCCGCGCGCCTCTATCGCCGTCTTGATCGGTGGCGCTATGGCACCGGCGTCTTCAAGCTCGATTATGCGCTGGATGCGCCGGTCCCCTGGGCCGCGCCGCAAGCGCGCGAGGCCGCCGTCGTGCACGTCGGCGGAGCGCTCGACGAACTCAGCCGCGCCGCGCAATCGGCGCAGCGCGGCGAGCTCCCTGAGCGCCCCGCACTGGTCGTCGGACAGCAGTCGCGCTATGACCGCTCGCGGGTGCCCGGCGACGCCGAGACGCTCTACGTCTACGGTCATGTGCCCGCCGGCTACGCGCAGGACGACCAGGTGATCGAGCGGTTCGAGGCGCAACTCGAGCGGTTCGCGCCCGGATTTGCCACCCACGTGCGCTCGCGAGCAGCGCGCTCTCCGATCCAATTCGAACGCGAGAACCCGAGCCTGGTCGGGGGCGACCTCGCCGGCGGCTCCTACGAGCTCGACCAACAGCTGGTCTTCCGCCCCGCCCCGGAGCTTGCGCGCTACCGCACGCCACTCCGAGGCCTGTACATCGCCGGGGCCTCGACGCATCCGGGCGGCGCCGTGCACGGCATCAGCGGTCGCGCAGCTGCGCGGGCACTGCTCTCCGACCGCCGGTTGCGCCCCTGGCGGTGATCGCGCCCGCGACCGCCCGGGCTCTTTCCCACACGCCCCCGCTCCGGGTGTAGTGTCGGCCGGTGAACCGGATTTGCGCCCTCGCCGTCGCGGCTGGGCTGCTCGCCGGGCCGCTCGCCGGCGCGGCGTCCGCCACAACCTTCACGGCCACCACGAACGCCGACAGCGGCCCTGGGTCGCTGCGGCAGGCGATCCTCGACGCCAACGCGAGCAGCGGCGGCGACGACATCCACTTCAACATCCCGGGGCCGGGCGTCCACACGATCACGCCGACGACCGAGCTGCCGGCCAGCACGGGGCCGGTCGCGATCGACGGCTACACGCAGCCGGGCGCGGCCCTCAACACCAATGCCACCGGTGCGCTCAACAGCGTCCTGCTCATCGAGCTCGACGGCAGCGCGCTATCTGGCGGTGGGAGCGGGCTCACGATCACCGGCGGCGGGAGCTTCGTGACCGGCCTCGCGATCCACCACTTCCCGACCGCGCAGGTGCGCATCACCGGTATCGGCGGTAACACGATCGGCGGGAACCACATCGGCACCAACGCAGCCGGCACCGCCGTCGCCCCGAGCGGCACGTCCTTGTACGGCGTGCAGATCGACGGATCGGACTTCAACTTCGTCGGCCAGTACTCGCCGGTCAGCTTGCGCAACCTGATCTCCGGCAACAGCTCCGGGATCGCGATGCTGACCGGCTCGGAGTCCAACGCCGTCGAGGGGAACCTGATCGGCACCAACCGCGCGGCAACGGCCGCCCTGGGCAACGGGGCGGGCGTGGCAATCGTCGGCGACTCGAACTTCGTCGGCAACTCGGCGGCCGCCAGCGGTCGCAACGTGATCTCGGGCAACCAGAACGGCGTCGTGATCCAATCCGCAGGCAGCGCCGCGATCGTCAACAACTACATCGGCACCACCGCGAACGGGCGGGCGGCGCTGCCCAACACGAACCTCGGGGTCTGGGAGTTCTCGAACCACGACACGGTCATCGGCGGCACGACGGCCGCCGAGCGGAACGTCATCAGCGGTAACGGCCACGGAGGCGTGGGCTCGATCGAGAGCGTCCGCACGCGCGTCGCGGGCAACTTCATCGGGCTCGACTCCACCGGCGCCACGGAGGTGGCCAACGGCTCGTACGGCGTGTCGCTCAGCGAGGGCTCGGACGGCGTCGTGGGCGGCTCGTCCGCCGGCTCGCGCAACGTCATCTCCGGCAATGCAGGCGACGGGGTGCTGCTCACCGGTACGGGCCACTCCGTGCGGGGGAACTACATCGGCATGACCGCGGGCGGCCTCGCCGCCCGCCCCAACACGGGTGACGGCGTCCTCGTCCGCGGGACGTTCATGTCGGTCGGCGGTTTCAGCACGGGCGACCGCAACGTCATCGCCGGCAACGGCGGGGACGGCGTCGAGGTGACGGGCGCCGGAGCCACGACGGACAGGGTGGGCGTGGTGTTCAACAGGATCGGCCTCGGCGCGACCGGCCTCGGGATCCCCAACGGCGAGAACGGCGTGCACGTAACGGGCGGCGCGACGTTGACCAGCGTCGGCTCGCTCACCGTCACGCCGGGGACGCCCGGCGGCAACATCATCTCCGGCAACGACGGCTCCGGTGTCCTGATCGAGGGCGCGGCGACGACGGGAACGATCGTGCACGGCAACCTGATCGGCACGAACGTCGCGGGCACGTCCGCCGCACCGAACGCGTTCGACGGCGTGACGATCATGGACGGCGCATCCGCGGAGGTCGGTCCCGTGGGCGGCCTCGGCTCCAACGTGATCTCGGGCAACGAGCTGTCGGGCGTGTACGTCGTCGGCGCCGGGTCGAAGGTCACGATGGGCAACGACCTCGTCGGCCTGAACGCGGCCGGCACGGCGGCGATCCCCAACGACGTCGGCGTCGAGCTCGCCAATGGGTCGGCCGGCAGCCGCGTCGGCGTGCCTGGCAACGCCCGCACGGTCATCTCCGGGAATCGGCACGAGGGCGTGCTGATCCACGGCGCCACCACCGGCAACTTCGTGCAGGACGCCTACATCGGGACGCGAGGCAGCGGGACGGCCGCCGTACCGAACGAGACAGGCGTCGCGATCGGCGACGGCGCGCAGCTCAACACCGTCGGCGGCGCGGCGACGAGCGTGCGCAACGTCATCTCGGGCAACTTGGACGCGGGCGTGGCGATCGCGGGCCACGCCACGGACCGCAACGTCGTGCGCGGCAACTACATCGGCACGGCAGCGGACGGGAGCGCCGCGGTGCCGAACGACGTCGGGATCGACATCTCCGGCGGGGCGCGCGCGAACACGGTCGGCGGCACGCTGAACGCGCCGCTCAGCCTGATCTCGGGCAACCGGACCGCCGGGGTGCGCGTCCGTGGACCCGGGACGCTGACCAACCGCGTGCGGGGCAACTACATAGGCCTGCGCGCCGACGGCGTGACGGCGCGACCCAACGGAATCGGCGTCGACGTCGCCGACGGAGCACGCCAGACGAGCGTCGGCGGCTCGACGGCGACCGCCGCGAACTGGATCGCGTTCAACACTGCCGACGGGGTCCTCGTCCAGGGGGACGCCACGGCCGGCAGCGACGTGAACCGCAACCGCATCTTCCGCAACGGCGGCCTGGGCATCAACCTGCGCCCGGCGGGCGAGGGGCCGAGCCTCCCGACCGCCAACGACCCGAACGACGCCGACAACGGGCCGAACGCGCTGCAGAACTTCCCGCTCATCACGACCGCCGCGGGGACCGCGGTCGGCGGCACCCTCAACAGCACCGCGTCCACGCGGTTCCGGATCGACATCTATCGCAACCCGATCGGGACCACGGCCGGCACCGCCGAGGCCGAGAACTACGTCGGGACCACCATGGTGACCACGGACGCGGCCGGGAACGCCACCTGGTCGCTCACCATGTCCAGCGCGCACCCGGGCGAGTTGTTCGCTGCCACCGCGACCAACACGGGGACGCTGAACACGAGCGAGCTGTCGCCGCGCGTGACCGCGACCTGAAGGCCGCGCGTCCGGCGGATCGCGCTGCCGGAAAGGCTCGGATACTGTCGACGCGTGTGGCGGCGCAAGCCGAAGGACGATCAGGACCGGCCGATCGACGATCGCGCGTGGTCGGCCAGGGCGAGCGCGCGCGGTGCCGACACGGCCGGCCACTCGGCGCTGCCCGCCGAGACCGGGCCCACATGGGCGCCGGACGAGCTTTCGATCTGGCCGGTCGAGGGAGGCCGGTACGGCATCGATGCGCACTACCACGGCCGTACCGGCGCTAGCCGCGCACAGCATCAGCAGGAGCGGCTCGCGTCCGTGAATCTCGCTGCGAGCGTGCGCCCGCACGACAGCGGTGGCGCGACGCTGCGCCTCGGCCCGCTGCAGCACGAAGCCGCGTGGCTCGCGTTGGAGGCGTTCCTCGGCCGCCCGATCGAAGCGGCGATCTAGCCCGGGGCGCCGGCCGGCCCGGCTGGCACACTGCGCCTGTGGGAGCGGACGAGGGGTACTTCGGCGAGCGCGTCGCGGAGGTCTACGACGCACATTCGGCCGGCATGTTCGATCCGGCGGTGGTCGGCCCTGCCGTGGAGATGCTCGCCGAGCTCGCCGGCGACCGCGCCGCGCTGGAGTTCGCGATCGGGACGGGCCGGATCGCGCTGCCGCTCGCCGAACGCGGGGTGCGCGTCGCCGGCATCGACAACTCCGAGGCGATGCTGGCTCGTCTGCGCGAGAAGCCGGGAGCCGAGCGGATCGACGCGATGGCCGGTGACATGGCGGCGACGCGCGTCGACGGCGACTTCTCGCTCGTCTATCTCGTCTTCAACACGATCTTCAACCTGACCACGCAGGACGGCCAGGTGGCGTGCTTCGAGAACGCGGCCGCCCACCTGCGCAGCGGAGGGCGGTTCGTGATCGAGGCGCGCGTTCCGGAGATCCAGCGGCTGCCGCCGGGGCAGACCGTCCTGCCGTGGCGCGCCGACCCCGATGGGATGTCCTATTACGTCTACGACGTCGTCACCCAGGGACTGACCGGCCAGCACTACTACTTCGTCGACGGCCGGGTCCAGGCGAGCCCGATCGAGATGCGGTACGCCTGGCCCGCCGAGCTGGACCTGATGGCGCGCCTGGCCGGGATGCGGCTGCAGGACCGGTGGGCCGGGTGGCGGCGCGAGCCGTTCACCGCGCTCAGCCCCGCGCACGTATCGGTCTACGAGAAGCCCTGACCGCGTGCGGCAGGGAGCCGCCCTCGCCTTGCCTCGCGCCCGGGGTGTACGGCTTCCGGACCGACGTGTCGATGCGACTAGCCTTCGCGGCGTGCCCGGCCGACGCGGCTCGCCGCTGGATCTGACCGCGCTGCTCGGAGGGAAGCTGCGCGACGACGCCACCGTCCTCTGCTTCGACTGGCACGGCGGTCCCCCGCAGGACCGCCACACCAGCGCCGGCGCCGACGTGTAAGCCCTGGCTGCGATATTTCGCAGCCGGTGATCCTGGGACTCTCACTGGCGCTCGTCTCGGCGCTTGCCACCAACGTCGCGTTCCTGCTCAAGCACCGGGGGGCCGTGCTCGCCGCGCCGATCAGGATCCGTCACCCGGTGCGCAGCGCGGTGGCGCTGTTCCGCTCGAAGTGGTTCGCGGTCGGCTGGCTCGTCGCGATCGGCGCGTGGGGCTTGCACGTCGCGGCGCTCGCCCTGGCGCCGCTGTCGATGGTGCAGGCGGTCCTGTCGGGCGGACTGGTGTTCCTGGCCGTGCTCGGCGAGCGCTACTTCGGCTTCAAGCTCGGGCGAAGGCAGTGGATGGGCGTCACGATCACCGCGCTGGGTCTCGTGGTGATCGGGCTCACCGGCAGCGGCGACAACGAGCCGCAGCGTTCCTCGCTGTCCGCCCTGATCGCCGTCGAGTGCTCGATCTTCGGTCTCGGGGCCGCGCTGCTTGCGATCTCGGCGCACCGGCGGGTGCTGCATCACGCCGAAGGGCTGCTCCTCGGGCTCGGCGCCGGCGCGCTGTTCGGCGTCTCCGATGTCGCGATCAAGTACCTCGCCCACGCCGACGGCCCGGTCTACGGGCTCGTCAGCCCGTGGACGCTGACGGCGCTGCTCGCCGGGGTGATCGCGTTCTACGCCTCCGCCCGCAGCCTCCAGGTCGGGCCGGGCGTCGAGGTCATCGCGTTCACCTCGGTGGCGGCCAACCTCGCGGCGATCCTCGGCGGCGTCATCGTCTTCGGCGAGCACATCGGGTCCGGCCCGGTCGCGATCGGAGCGCGCTTCATCGCGTTCTTCCTGGTCATCGCCGGCGCCGCGCTGATGCCCGGGCGGCATACCGAAGCCCACCGGGTGGAGGCCGCGCCGGGCGTGGCCACGCCGTAGGATCCCGCGATGGCACTCGTACGCCTGCGCGGGCAACTCAAGCGCCTCGCCGGCGACCGTGCGGAGCACTCGATCGAGGGTGCGACGGTCGCGGAGCTGCTGGCCGAGCTCGAGCGCGCGCATCCCGCGGCGGGCGGCTGGATCCTCGATGAGCGGGGCGCTCTGCGACGGCACATCAACGTGTTCGTGAACGGCGAGCTGGGCGGGATGGACACAGCGGTTCAAGTCGAGGACAAGATCGACGTCCTCCCGGCGATCTCAGGAGGATCACAACGACGATGACCGAGCTGCTCGTAGGGACGAGGAAGGGCCTGTTCGTACTCGAGGGCGAGCCGGACGCGCAGTTCGACGTGACCGCGCGAGCGTTCGCCGGCGAGCCGGTCGAGTTCGCGTTCCGCGACCCGCGCTCGGGGCGGATGCTCGCCTCGGTCACCTCTCCGTTCTACGGCCCGAAGATCATGTACACGGACGACCCCACGGGCGAATGGGAGCAGGCGGACGGCGTCGCACTGCCCGGAGGTGGTGATGCGGCGCTCGAGCGGATCTGGGTGATCGCTGCCGGCGAGGAGGACGGCACCCTGTACGCCGGCGGCGATCCCGGCGTCCTGTTCGAGAGCCGGGACGGCGGTGCCAGCTTCGAGCTCAACCGCGGGCTCTGGGAGCACCCGTCGAGGTCGGGCTGGCAGCCGGGCGGCGGCGGCCTCTGCCTGCATTCGATCGTCACCTGGCCCGGCGAGCCCGATCGGCTCGCCGTTGCGATCTCGGCCGCCGGGGTATGGCTGACCGACGATCGAGGGGCGACCTGGCGCCGGGGCAATCAGGGACTCGTCCCGCGCTACCTGCCGGAGGACGTGCCCGACGACGAGATCGCCCTCTGCGTGCACAGCCTGTGCCGGTCGGCCTCGCAGCCCGAGCGCATGTTCATGCAGTTCCACGGCGGGGTCTATCGCTCCGACGACGCCGGGGAGACGTGGAACGACATCGCCCCCGGCCTGCCCTCGGACTTCGGCTTCCCGCTCGCGCTCGATCCCGCCGATGCCGGCAGCGCCTACGTGATCCCGCTCACGGCCGACACCGACCGCGTCACGCCCGATGGCAGCGTGCGGGTGTACGAGACGCGCGACGCGGGCGCCAGCTGGACGCCGCGCGGGGACGGGCTGCCGCCCGAGCACGCCTACCTCACGATCCTGCGCCAGGCGTTCCACCAGGCCGGCGCCGGCGACGCGCTGGAGCTCTACTTCGGCGCGACGTCGGGAGCGGTGTTCGGGTCCGGCGACGCGGGTGCGAGCTGGTTCGACGTCGCGACGCACCTGCCGCCGGTGCTCTCGGTCTCCGCCGGGCAGAGGGACCGATCGTGACGCGATGGCGCTGCGCAACCGGGTCACGCCGCTCTCCGAGCTGATCGCCGACCCGGCGCGCGGCCTCGTCTACGGCAACCGCGGCTGCCTGCACGACGCGCAGCGGCGCATCCGGCGGCGCTACGCAGGCAGGCGCTGGATCGCGTGCCGGCTGCGCTTCCGCGGCTGGCATCGCGAGCCGCTCATGCAGCCCGGCCGCTTCACCGAGCTGTTCTTCCTCGACGAGGCGACGGCGCTCGCCGCCGGGCATCGCCCGTGCGCGCTGTGCCGGCGCGAGGACTACGACCGGTTCGGCGCGATCTGGCGCGAGCTGCACCCGGGGGATTCGGGCGCCGACGCGATCGACGCGCGGCTGCACGCCGAGCGCGTCGCGCCCGGCACGCGCGGGCAGCGCCACCACGGGCCGCCGCGCGGAGCGCTGCCCGACGGCGCGTTCGTGATCTGCGACGGCGAGCCCTGCGTTCTGGCCGGCGGCGAGCCCCTGGCCTGGAGCCCCGCCGGCTACGTGGCGCGCGAGCGCGGCGCACCGCAGCGCCGCGCGGCCGCCGTGATCACGCCGCCGTCGCTCGTCGCGGTGTTGCGCGCGGGCTGGGATCCGGTGGTTCCGCTGCTGCACCCGTCGGCGCTCACCCCACTGCGCGCAGGTGCCGCTCGGGCTTGCTCCCCCGCAGCGCGCGGATGACGCCCTCGACGACGGCCTCCTCCGCCTGCGGCCGGCCGTCTGTGACCGCGTCCACGACCTTGCGCTTGCGCTCGATCAGCTCGAGCATCGTCTCGTCGATCGTCTGCGCAGCAAGCAGGTACCAGGCCGTGACCGCGTCGTGCTGTCCGATGCGGTGGCAGCGGTCCTCCGCCTGGTCGTGCATCGCCGGGGTCCACTCGAGGTCCAGGAAGGCGACGTTCGACGCATGCGTGAGCGTGATGCCCTGGCCGCCGACGCGGGTGGCGCACACGAGCAGCTGCGACTTCCCGGCCTGGAAGGCCTGGACGGCCGCCTCGCGCGCGCCGATCGAGTCGCGGCCGAGCAGGTGCAGCGCGTCGGGGAAGCGCTCGACGAGCCGGTCCTGGATCTCGCGGTGCCCGGCGAAGACCACGAGCGGCTCCTCGGACGCGAGGAAGTCCTCGATCCACGCCATCGCCGCGTTCCCCTTGCCGCGCGAGGCGAGCCGCCGCAGCGCGTTGAGCTGCGCGAGCCGCTCCGCCCGCAGCGCCGCGGCGACGCGGCTCTCGAGCTCGCGCAGGTCCAGCGGCTGCTCGCGCAGCCAAGCGATCACGTCCTCCTCGGCGAGCCGGTAGTCGCGCTCGTTGTCGAGCGCGACGGGCACCGCGACCTGGCGCTTGGCGGGGAGCTGGGGCAGCACGTCGGCCTTGGCGCGCCGCACGAAGCAGCTCCGGCGCAGGTGCCAGTGGATCCGCTCCTCCGCGCCGATGCCCTGGAAGCGGCGCGCGAAGCGGGCGCCCGAGCCGAAGTCCTCGAGCCGCCCGAGGATCCGCAGCTGCGCGATCAGCTCGTCGGCGTGGTTCATCACGGGCGTGCCGGTCAGTGCCAGCCGCAGGGCGTCGCGGGGGAGCGACTCCGCGAGCCGCCGCACGGCCTGCGTGCGCTTCGCGCGGGGGTTCTTGACGTAGTGCGACTCGTCGAGCACGAGCGCGCGCGGCTTGCGCAGCGAGAGCCGCGCGCGGTGCGCATGCACGATGTCGTAGTTGACGATCGTCAGGTCGGCGGCGGGCGCCACCGTGCCGGTGCCCGAGACCACCGCGACGGAGCGGTGCGGGAGCCAGTGCCGCGCCTCGCGCTCCCAGTTGAGCTTGAGCGAAGCCGGGCAGATCACGACGGCGGGGAAGGCGCCGTCCTCCTCGAGCGCCGCAAGCGCCTGGACGGTCTTGCCGAGCCCCTGCTCGTCGGCCAGGAACGTTCTCCGCGCGCGCAGCACGTACGCCACCCCGGCGCGCTGGAACGGGCGCAGCTCGCCACCGAGCACGGACTCGGTCGCAAGCGCCGGCGCATCGTGGGCGCGCGAGCGGCGGACGTCGGCGATCGCCGCGTCGTGCTCGGCCCGCAGCCGGTCCAGGACCTCGCTCGCGTTCGCGGCGACCTCGACCCCGTAAGTGCGCAGGTAGTGCTCGAGCGGCTCGACGAGGTAGGGGTCGATCGGGAGCGAGCGGCCGTGCGCCTCGCACGCGGGCAGCGCGAGGAACGCCGGGATCGTGTCGGGATCCCAGTTGACGTCGAGCGTGAACCGCGCCTCGCCGACGCTCTCGATCAGCGCCAGCGTCGCGGGCGCGGGCGCCTGCCCGACCTGCAGCCGCACCGAGCAGCGCAGCGCGCGCTTGTCGAGCCGTGCGCCGCGCAGCTCGAGCAGGGCGTCGGCGATCGCCTGCGAGAACGGCAGCCAGAAGCGGCCGCCGCGCTCCTCGGCCGACGCGGCGAGCTCGTCGGGCAGCTCGCCGGAGATCGTCTCGAGCACGTACGCGCCGCGCCCGCTCAAGCGCGCGGCGCTGACGCGGCCGACCCAGCCGCTCGTCGCGTCCGCCAGCCACGCGGTCACGTCCGCGGCGACGAGCAGCGTGGGATAGCGCTCGATCACGCCCTTCACGTACGGCGCGGTCGAGTCCGCCTGCGGCGCCCACCACTCCTTCGCGTCCCAGTCGAAGCGGCGGCCGGGGATCGCCCGCACCGCGTCGACCATGTCCGCGCGGTAGGGGAACGCGAACACCACGTGCTCGTGCCCGTGGCGGTCGACGCGAAGCTCGACGTTGTGAGCGGGCTCCACGAGACGCAAGGGACCGATCACGGTACCGCGCCGCTAGGCTGCCACGACCATGTGGCTCGCCAGCGTAGACGGCGCGATCACCCCGGTCGGCGAAGCGGTCGTGCCGATCGCCGACGACGGGCTGCTGCGCGGCGACGGCGGGTTCGAGGTGATGCGCGTCTACGGCGGCCGCCCCTTCGCCCTCGATGACCACTTCGCGCGCCTCGGGCGGACCTGCGCCGGCTTGCGGCTCGAGTCGGACCTCGATGCGCTGCGCGCCGAGACGCTCTTGCTCGTCGAGCGAGCGGCGGAGCCGGAGTCGCTCGTCCGCTTGGTCGTGACGCGCGGCGGGCGCCGCCTCGCGATCGCCGAGCCGCTGCCGGCAAGGCCCGCCAGCGCGCGCGTGGCGACCGTCACCTACGCGCCGACGCGCGTGCTCAACGGCCTCAAGACGCTCTCCTACGCGGCGAACATGCTCGCGGGCCGCCTGGCGAAGGAGCAGGGCGCCGACGAGGCGCTGTTCGTGACACCGCACGGACGCGTGCTCGAGGGCCCGACATGGACGTTCTTCTGGGTGCACGGCGGACGCCTGCACACGCCGCCGCTGGCGGACGGGATCCTCGACTCGATCACGCGCGCCCGGCTGCTGGAGGAGCTCGACGTGACCGAGGCGCCGTGCACGCTCGACGACGTGCGCGCCGCCGAGGAGGCGTTCATCGCCTCATCGGTGCGCGAGGTGATGCCGATCGCCGCGGTCGACGAGATCGCGCTGCCGCAGGCGCCGGGGCCGGTCACGGCGGCCGCGCACGAGGCGTTCAGGCAGCGGGTGGCGCGGGAGCTCGCCGCGCCTGCCGCGGCGTAAGCGCCGATCGCGCCGAGCGCCCGCCGGTCTGCCAGTCCAGGTACCAGAGCAGGTGCAGGGACATGCCGACCACTCCCTGTACGGTGCCGCGGACCCGTGAGACGAGCATGAGCGAGCGATACCCCGAGAACAAGCGCGATAAGCGCGTCCTCACGGTGATCGGCAACCGGCCGCAGTTCATCAAGGCCGCGGCCGTCTCGGGCCCGCTGCGGGCCGTGGCGAGCGAGGTGCTGGTGCACACCGGCCAGCACTACGACGACGCGCTCTCGCAGGTCTTCTTCGACGAGCTGGGCCTGCCCCGGCCCGAGCACCGGTTCGAGCTGGGCCGAGGCAGCAACACCGAGCAGACCGCGCGCATGCTGGCGGCGCTCGGGCCGCTCCTGCGCAGCGAGGAGCCCGCGCTCGTGCTCGTCTACGGCGACACGAACTCGACCCTGGCCGGGGCGCTCGCGGCCGCTCAGGCCGGGGTCCCGGTCGCGCACGTCGAGGCGGGCATGCGCTCGTATGACCGCACGATGCCCGAGGAGCTCAACCGGGTCCTGACCGACCACGCGAGCGACCTGCTGCTGTGCTCCTCCGAGGCGCCCGCACGGATCCTGCGCGGTGAGGGCGTCGGCGGGGAGATCGAGGTGGTCGGCGACGTGATGGTCGACGTCGCCCAGCTCCTGGGCCCGCGCGCGGCGGCGCGCACGCAGACGCTGGAGCGGCTCGGCGTCCAGCCGGGGGAGTACGTCCTCGCGACCGCGCACCGCGCCGGCAACGTCGACGACCCAGCGCGGCTGGAGCGGCTCGTGGCCCTGCTCGAGGCGATCCCGCACCCGCTGGTGCTGCCGCTGCACCCCCGCACAGGCGCGCGGCTCGCCGCCGCGGGGCTGCGCGAGCGGCTGGAGCGCGCCGGCGTCGTGCTCGCGCCGCCGCTCGGCTACCTGGACTTCACCGCGCTGCTGCATCGGGCGCGCGCGGTGCTGACGGACTCGGGCGGCGTCCAGAAGGAGGCGTACCTGGCGGGCGTGCCCTGCGTGACGCTGCGGCCCGGCACCGAGTGGACGGAGACGGTCGACGCGGGCTGGAACGTGACGGTCGACCTCGACGCCGGCGCCGCCGTCGCAGCGCTGGAGCGCCGTCCTCCCGCCGAGCGCCCGCCGCTCTACGGCGACGGGCACGCGGGCGAGCGGGTGGTCGCGGCCCTCGCCCGTAGGATGGGCGCGTGAGCACGATCAAGGTCGGCGTGGCCGGGCTCGGGTATTGGGGCCCGAACCTCGCCCGCAACTTCGCGGCCATTTCCGGCTGCGAGCTCGCCTGGCTCTGCGACGAGGACACGGACGCGCTCGAACGGGTCGGCGCGTCGCTTCCCGCCGCGCGCCGGACGCAGTCGCTCGACGACCTGCTCGCCGACGCGGAGCTCGACGCGATCGTGCTGGCGACGCCGGTCCCGACCCACGGCGAGCTCGCCGAGCGCGTGCTCGGAGCCGGCAAGCACTGCTTCGTCGAGAAGCCGCTCGCTCAGACCGTCGCGGGTGCCGAGCGCGCGGTCGCCGCGGCGGACGCGGCAGGGCGCTCGCTGATGGTCGGGCACCTGCTCGAGTACCACCCGGGCATCGCCAAGCTCAAGGAGATCGCCGACGGCGGCGAGCTCGGCGAGATCCACTACATCTACGCCAACCGGCTCAACCTCGGCAAGCTGCGCGCCGACGAGAACGCCCTCTGGTCGCTCGGGGCGCACGACGTCTCCGTGCTGCTCCACCTCGCCGGCGAGGAGCCCTACGAGGTCGAGGCGCGCGGGGAGTCCTACATGCGCCAGGGGATCGAGGACGTCGTCTTCGGCTTCCTGCGCTTCCCCTCCGGTCTTGCCGCCCATCTGCACCTCTCCTGGCTGGACCCGCACAAGGAGCGCCGCTTCACGGTCGTCGGCTCGCGCCGGATGGCGACCTTCGACGACATGGACCTCGAGCGCAAGGTGACCGTCTACGACAAGGGCTTCGACCAGCCGTCCGAGTCGTGGGGCGAGTACATCACGCGCTCGGGCGACATCTGGAGCCCGAGCGTTCCCAACAGCGAGCCGCTGCGGGTCGAGTGCGAGCACTTCGTGGCGTGCCTCCGCGAGGGCCGGTCGCCGGTCTCCGACGGCCGCTCGGGGCTGCGCGTCGTGCGCGTGCTGGCCGCGCTGCAGGAGCGGCTCGACAGCTCGCGCCGGGAGCAGCGTGCAGCCGTCTGACCGCGCGCCGGGGCTGCTCCTGGGCGAGGACGTGCGGATCGGCGAGGGCGTTCGCTTCGGCGCCTACGTCATCGTCCATGCCGGGACCGTGCTCGGCGACGGCTGCGAGGTGCAGGACGGCGCGATCCTCGGCAAGCCGCCGAAGCTGGCGCCCCACTCGGCCGCGGCGCGCGAGCCGCCGCTGCCGCTGCTGCTCGGCGCCGGGGCGGTCGTGTGCGCCCGGGCGATCGTCTTCGCCGGGGCGGAGGTCGGCGAGCGAGCGATCCTCGGCGACCAGTCCTACGTCCGCGAGCGTGCGCGGGTCGGGGCGGGCAGCGTCGTCGGGCGCGGATCGGCGGTCGACAACGACGTCGTCGTCGGCGCACGCGTTCGCATTCAGACCGACGTCTACCTGGCCGCGTTCGCCGCGGTCGAGGACGACGTGTTCGTCGGGCCGGGCGTCTGCACGACCAACGACGACACGATGTCCCGCCACCCCCGGGACGAGCCCCTGCGCGGGGTGCGCCTACGGCGCGCCTCCCGGGTCGGCGCAGGAGCCGTGCTCTGCCCGGGCGTGGAGGTGGGCGAGGAGGCGTTCGTCGCCGCGGGCGCGGTGGTGAC
This sequence comes from uncultured Solirubrobacteraceae bacterium, assembly GCA_963839615.1. Classification (GTDB taxonomy): domain Bacteria; phylum Actinomycetota; class Thermoleophilia; order Solirubrobacterales; family Solirubrobacteraceae; genus DASQMT01. Next base: position 155,633 of record CAWIVY010000011.1, on the reverse strand, counting down.
GCGCGACGTCCCCGCGCGCGCGGTGGTGATGGGCGTGCCGGCGCGGGTGTTGCGCGAGGTGCCGGATTCAGACCTCGTCGAGCACTGGCGGTAGCGTACGGCCATGAGCGAGAGCCCGAAGGACCCTGGAATGACGTCCGGCGACCCACTCGGTCCCGCCCCGGACGCAGAGCCGCACGAGTCCGGGCTGCCCGGCTACGAGCCGGACCGGCCGCAGTCCACGCCCGGCGGGTTCTCGGCGGGCTACTCGAGCCCGCCGCCCCCCGGCGCGTACGGCGCGACGGCGCAGGGCACCGCGCCTGTGCCGGTCACGGGTCAGTACCAGCTGGCCGGCTGGTGGTCGCGCGTCGGCGCCGCGCTGATCGACGGCCTGATCATCGGCGTCGGGGCGATGATCATCCTGGCGCTGTTCGGCTCGGTCTTCTCCGTCGGCTTCTTCGACTCCGAGGAGACGGGCGTCGCGGCGCTGATCGTCGGGCTGATGCTCTCGTTCCTGGCGATCGCGATCGTCGCGCTGCTGTACGCGCCGCTGATGATGGACCGGACGAACGGCAAGACGCTCGGACGCATGGCGATGGGGATCCGCGTCGTGCGCGCGAGCGGCGAGGCGATGACGTTCGGCTGGGCGATGCTGCGCGAGGTCGCCGTGAAGGCGCTGCTGTTCGGCTTCGCCGGATCGATCACGTTCGGGCTGGCGAACCTCGCCGACGTCCTCTGGCCGTTGTGGGACGACGAGAACCGCGCGCTGCACGACTTCATCGTCGACACGCGGACCGTGCGCGACTGAGCGTCAGGCGAGCGCGGCCCGCTGGGCGACCGCGGTCTGGCGGCCCGCCTCGGTCCAGATGACCTGCTCGCGGCCGGGCCCGACGCTGATCAGCGCGATCGGGACGCCGACCCATTCCGCCAGGTAGGCGAGGTAGTCGCGGGCGTTCTGCGGCAGCTCCTCCTCGCTGCGGCACTCCGTGATGTCCTCGTCCCAGCCCGGCAGCTCCTCGTACTCGCCGCCGGCGTGGTGCAGCACCGACTGGTGGTAGGGGAAGTGGTCGAAGCTGGCCTCGTTCGAGCTGCGGTAGCGCGTGCAGACCCGCAGCGAGCCGAGGCCGCTGAGAACGTCGAGCTTCGTCACGGCCAGGTGTGTGAGCGTGTTCAGCCGCGCCGCGTAGCGCAATGCGACGAGGTCGATCCAGCCGACGCGGCGGGCGCGTCCGGTGGTCGTGCCGTACTCGCCGCCGGCCTCGCGCATCGCGATGCCGAGCTCGTCGTCGAGCTCGGTCGGGAACGGGCCTGCGCCCACCCGCGTGGCGTAGGCCTTGGTGACGCCCCAGATCTCGTCGAGGTCCTTCGGGCCGGCGCCGGTGCCCGTGGCCGCGCTCGCCGCGACCGGGTTGGACGACGTGACGAACGGATAGGTGCCGTGGTCGATGTCGAGCATCGTCCCCTGGGCGCCTTCGAAGATCACCAGGCCGCCCTCGTCGAGGTGCTTCCAGGTCAGGCGCGCCGTGTCCGCGATGTACTGCTCGATCCGGTGCCCGTAGGTCAGGTAGTCCTCGGTCATCGACTGCAGGTCGAGGTCGGGCGACTTCGCGTACGGGCGCAGCGCGAGCCGCTTGGGCTCCAGCGCCGCCATGATCTTCTTCTTCAGGATCTTCTCGTCGAGCAGGTCCTGCACGCGGATCCCCAGCCGCGCGGCCTTGTCGGAGTACGCGGGCCCGATGCCCCGCCGCGTCGTGCCGATCTGCAGCTTGCCGAGCTTCGTCTCGCCGGCGTGGTCGAGCAGCATGTGGTACGGCATGATCAGGTGGGCGTTGGCGCTGATCCGCAGGCCGGAGAGGTCGATGCCCTTGGCGCGCAGGTCGTCGAGCTCGTCGGTCAGCACCTTCGGGTCGATCACCACGCCGTTGCCGATCGCACACGGCTTGCCGGGGTAGAGGATCCCGGACGGGATCAGGTGGAACTTCCACTTGACGTCGTCGCGGACGATCGTGTGGCCGGCGTTGTTGCCGCCCTGGAAGCGGATCACCAGGTCGGAGTTCTCGGCGAGCAGGTCGGTGATCTTGCCCTTGCCCTCGTCACCCCACTGGGCGCCGATGATGACGATGCCGGCCATGTCGCTCGCCCAGTCTACGAGGCGAACCCACGGCGCGGACGCTGCTCGCCGTAGGCGGGCTCCGCATCCCACTCCAGCGCGGGCGCCGGCGCGACCGCGGACGCCTCGAGCCGGTGGTCCTCGCCGAACATCGGCTTCGGGTCGCCGCAGATCTCGTTGATCCGCGACACGGTGCGGTCGCCGATCTGCTCGCGCAGCGCGTCGTCGCCGTCGAGCGTCACGAGGTTCGTGGTGAGCAGGATCGCGCGCCCGTCCTCGTAGCGGGTGTTGACGATCGTGTAGAGCTGCTCGAGCACCCACGGCGAGGTCTGCTCGGCGCCGACGTCGTCGACGTGCAGCAGGTCGACGGCGCTGAGCCGGTCGATCAGCTCGTTCAGCGAGTACCGCGAGTTGTCCTGATAGGTGTCGCGCAGCTGCGCGAGCAGCCGCGGGAGCGAGTAGATCGCGACGGTGCGGTCGGCCTCCATCGCGGCCTTGGAGATCAGCATCGCGAGTGTCGTCTTGCCGGTGCCGGCGTCGCCCGTGAACCAGAGCCCGCGGCCGGCGTCGAGCTGCTCCGCGATCGTCCGGATGTACTGGCGCACCTCGCGCACGACGTGCGGGTTCGCGCGCTCGATCGAGATCAGCGGCTCGCGCTCCAGCGAGACCTCGCGATAGCGCTTCGGGATCCGGCCCTCGAGCGCGGCGGCCCGCTTGCGCGCGAGCCGGCCGGGGCGGCACGAGCACGGGTGGGCGCGGCGCGCGGCCTCGTCGAAGAGGAATCCGGAGCCGTCGCAGCGTCCGTCGGGGCAGGCGGCCATACGCGGTCAGTACCGGTCGTCGCCGACGTAGGACATGAACCGCGGGTACTCCTTCTGGAACGTCAGCTCGACGTCGCCGAGCCCGCCGTTGCGGTGCTTGGACAGGATCACGTCCGCGATCCCCTCGCGCTCGGACTCCTTGTCGTAGTACTCGTCGCGGTAGATGAACATCACGAGGTCGGCGTCCTGCTCGATCGAGCCCGACTCGCGCAGGTCGGAGAGCACGGGGCGCTTGTCGGTGCGCTGCTCGACGCCGCGATTGAGCTGCGAGAGGGCGATCACGGGACACTCGAGCTCGCGCGCCAGCGTCTTGAGCCCGCGCGAGATCTGGCCGATCTGCTCGACGCGGTTGTCCGTGCGGCCGTCGCCGCGCATCAGCTGCAGGTAGTCGATCAGGATCAGCCCGAGCCCGTCGGCGTGCTGCTGCTGCAGCCGGCGCGCCTTCGCGCGCACGTCGAGCACCGAGAGGTCGGACGAGTCGTCGATGAACAGCGGCGACTTGGCGAGCCGGTTCGACGCCTCCATGATCTTGCCCCAGCGCGACGCCGGCACGCGGCCCTTGCGCAGGTCGTCGCCCTTGACCGACGCCTGCGAGGCGATGAAGCGCTGGGCGAGCTCGGACTCCGACATCTCGAGCGAGAACAGGGCGACGGCCTTGTTCGAGCCGAGCGCCGCGTTCTCGGCGAAGTTCGCCATCAGCGCGGACTTCCCCATCGACGGGCGTGCGGCGAGGACGATCAGGTTGCCCGGCTGGAAGCCGCCGGTGATGTTGTCGAGATCGTCGAAGCCCGACGGCGTGCCGGTGATCGCCTTGCCCTCCTGGGAGAGCTGCTCGAGCTTCGTGATCTCGACGTCGAGCACGTCGTTGATCGCGCGGAAGTCCTTGCGGCTGTCCTCGTGGGCGACCTCCAGGATCGAGCGCTCGGCGATGTCGACCAGCTCGCGCGGAGGGGCGTCGTGGGAGTGCACGCGCGCCTGGATCTCGTACGCGGCGCGCAGCAGCCGGCGCAGCATCGCGTTCTCGCGCACGATCCGCGCGTACTGGCGCACGTGGCCGACGGCGGGGACGCTGGATGCCAGCAGGTCGATCGCGGAGCGGCCGCCGGCCTGCTCGAGCTGGCCGGCCTGCTTGAGGTGCTCGACCAGCGTGAGCGCGTCGACCGGCTCGCCGCCGCTGTGGAGGTCGAGCATCGCCGCGAAGACGATCCCGTGCGCCTCGCGGTAGAAGTCCTCGGGATGCAGGCGCTCGTCGATGATGAGCGCCGGCAGGGCGGTGTCCGAGAGCAGGACCGCGCCGAGGACGGACTGCTCGGCCTCGAGGTTCTGCGGCGGCGCGATCGGGCCGTCCGGCAGGCGCGGCACGGAGTTGCCGTTCGTGTGGATGCGCTCGGGCGTGCTCACGGGGCAGCCGAGTCTAGGCTCCGGATCGGACCGAACGTATGTTCTGAGCCGCAAACTCCGGAGAGTCCCGCGGCGGGCGCTACTTCTGCTCGACCACCATGGTCTTGACCGTGGCGGTGACGCCGCTGTCGACCTCGACCACGACCATGCGGGTGCCGACGGACTTGATCGGCTCCTCGAGGTGGACGTGGCGCTTGTCGATCGTGATGCCGCGCGCGGCCTTGATGGCGTCGGCGATGTCCTGCGAGGTCACCGCGCCGAAGAGGCGGCCGTCGTCGCCGGCCTGGTGCGCGATCGTCAGCACGGTCTTGTTCAACAGCGCGGCGCTCTCCTCCGCCTTCGCCGTCGCATCGGCGACCGCGCGCTCCGCGACGACGGCGCGGCGCTCGGCGGCCGCGAGCGCGCCGCGCGTGGCGGGCTCGGCGATCTTGCGCGGGATCAGGTAGTTGCGGAGGTAGCCCTTCGAGACGTCGACGACGGTGCCCTTGGCGCCGAGGTTCTCGTGGTCCGCGAGCAGGATTGCCTGGGGCATCGCCGGCTAGCGCTCGCGGTCACGGTCGCGGTCGCGGTCGTCGCGCCGCGGGCGGCCACGCTCGTCGCGATCCTCGCGGTTGTCGCCCACGTAGGGCAGCAGCGCGATCTCGCGAGCGCGCTTGACGGCCGTGGCGATCTGGTTCTGGTGCCGGCGGCAGGCGCCCGTGATGCGGCGCGAGCGGATCTTGCCGCGGTCCGACACGTACTTCTTCAGCGTCGCGAGGTCCTTGTAGTCGACCTGCTCGACCTTGTCGCGGCAGTAGCCGCAGGACTTGCGGCGCCCGGACCCGGGACCGCCCTTCTTGGTGTCACGCCGGCGCGTCGGCCGGCTTCGCTGCTTCGCCACTGTTGAGAAGACCTCGCTCGAAGAAGACTGTTCGCACTCACCGCCGCGGAGCACGCGCGCACGGAAGCGCGGCCAGAGAGTGTAGGAGGTCCGGGCGCAGGCAGTCCGGCACCCCTGCGCGGAGGGGTGCCGGAGCGCCGGGGTGGAGCAGGCTTCGCGCGCCTAGAACGGGATGTCGTCGTCAGCGGCGGCGCTGGGCGCGCCGTTGCCCGTCGGGGCGCCGGCGGGCTGGAAGTCGCTCTCGTTGACCGGCACGTCGGAGCGCGGGGTGAACCCGCCGCCACCGCCGCCCTGGCCGTCCTCGCGGCTGCTGAGGAACTGCACCGAGTCGGCGATGATGTCGATCGACTGGCGCGTGTTGCCCTCCTTGTCCTGCCACTCGCGCCATTCGAGGCGCCCGTCGAGCGCGATCGGACGGCCCTTCGCGAGGAAGCGGGCGCAGTTCTCGCCCTGCGCGCCCCAGACCGTGACGTCGAAGAAGTTGGGCTTGTCCTCCCATTCGCCGGACGAGTTGTTCTTCCGGCGCGTGTTGCAGGCGACGCGCAGCGAGCAGACGGACATGCCGCTCGGCAGCGAGCGCAGCTCCGGGTCGCGCGTCAGATTCCCGGTCATGACTACGCGATTGATGTTGGTGGCCGCCACTGGGGGCTCCTTTCCTTCATTGCAAAAGTCTTTCGGTCGGCCGAGTCTATGGACGGGCTCGGCGCTTCCCGATGAAGGGTCGCATCTTGGGCGGATTTCTTGACAGCCCTGTTGCAGGCCGTCGCGGAGGCGCCGCTGCTAGCGCTCGATCTCGACCGGCTGCTCTGCGGCCACGGCGGCGGCTGCGGCAGACATGCGGAGATCGGGGGGCTCGGGAGTGCCCTTGCGCAGCTTGATGATCCGGAAGCGGTTGACGCCGTCCGTGATCTTCAGCGCGTGCGTGAGCTGGTTGAGCAGCTCGGAGGTGCCCTGGAACTGGAGCAGGTGGTAGTCGGCGTCGCCGCGCTTGCGCACCTCGTAGGCCGTCGGGCGCAGTCCCCAGTCGTGGCGCGAGACGATCTGCCCCTGGCGCTCGATGACCTGCTCGAGGCTCGCGAGGATGTTCGTGCGGCGCTCTTCCTCTGCCTCGGGGTCGAGGAGGAGGATCAGGTCGTAGATGGGCTGCTCCTTGGCCATGCGGCGGAGGATGGTAGCAACGGACGGGGGCGAGGCCGGCGCGGCGGGCGCCTACGCCGAGCATGCCGGCGCGGGTGCGATGGGGCAATGTGGGCCGGGCCGCCGCGGCGGTCGGGCTGGTCGCGCTCGTGGTCGCCTGGCCGCGGCTGGGAGGCGCCGCGCCGGCCCTGCCGGCGGACGACGCGGTGCCGGTGGCGTCCGCGCCGGAGGCGCCTGCGGTCGAGCGCTCCGAGCCGCCGGGGCCGGCGCGGGGGCGGGCGCCGCGGGCGCGGGAGCCGGAGCCCCGGCGAACGGCTCCGGTGAGGGAGCGGGATGCGAGGCGTGAGCGGGTGCGGGAGCCCGCGCCGCCCGCCGGGCCTGCGCCCCGACCGCCGCCGGTGTCCCCGCCGCCGCCCGCCGCCGTGCCGCCCGCGCCCGCTGCCGCCCGCGCCCGCGCCGCCCCCGCCCGCGCCGGCGATCGACCCGGCCGAGCGCGAGTTCGGCTTCGAGCGCTAGCCCCGAGTGGCGAGTTCCTCGGCCTGAGACCCGGAAGTCGCCGCTCGGCGTCCGCGCCGCTAGCCCGCGCCGCCGCCGCGGGCCTTCTTGCGGATGTCCGCGATCTGGTCGTCGATCCAGTCGCCGGGATCGCGCGACGTGACGATCTCCTTCAGCCCCCGTGCCCGCCGCGCGCGCTCCTCCGGCGACATCGTCAGCGCGGCGTAGATCGAGTCGGCCAGCTCCTGCACGTCGAACGGGTTCACGGAGAGCGCGAACTCGCCGAGCTCCTCGTGCGCGCCCGTGTTCTCGGACAGGATCGAGACGCCGTCGCGCTCGTTGACCAGCGGCCCCTCCTTCGCCACCAGGTTCATCCCGTCGAACATCGCGTTGACCATCATCACGTCGTAGTGCTTGTACGAGGCGACCGCCTCGTCGAGGTCGTCGCGCAGCTTGAGGTTGATCGGCATCCAGTCCGGCGTGCCGTGGCGGTGGTTGACGACGGCGACCAGCGCCTCGATCCGCTCGAGGTACTCGGCGTACTCGGCCACGTCGGTCCGTGACGGCATCAGCTGCGCGGTGAACGTGATCCGCTCCGAGAACTCGGGGTGCTGCTCGAGGAAGATGTCGAACGCCGTGAACCCGCGCAGCACGTTCTTGGAGAGGTCCGCGCGGTCGACGCGCAGGATCGCGTGCTCGCGCTGGCGCGCGAGCAGCTGTTGCTCGAACTCGGCCACGCGCGGCCGGGCGGCGACGCTCTGGGTGGCGCGGTAGTCGATCGGCAGCGGATAGGCGCGGACCCACACCTCGCGCCCCTCGCACTCCACGACGCCGCGCTTCATGTCGACCTCGAGGTCGAGCAGGTCACGGCAGCACTGGAGGAAGTTGCGCCGGTAGGAGCGCGTGTGGAAGCCGATGATGTCGTTCGCGAGCAGCCCGCTGTAGATCTCGTCGCGGATCCTGGTCGGCAGCACGCGCCACGAGTCCGACTGGGTCCAGGGGATGTGGACGAAGTGGTGCAGGAACGCGTCCGGCCGCGCGCGGCGCACCATGCCGGGCAGGGTGTAGAGCTGGTAGTCGTGGACCATCACGACCGGCTCGTCGAGTCCGTCGATCTCCTCCAGCACGGCCTCGGCCAGGTCCTCGTTGACGACGTTGTAGCCGAACTCGAACGCCTCGACCTCGTGGCGGCGGACGTCGGGCGCGTTGCTCTGGTCCCAGAGGTAGTGCTGGATGAACCAGAGCATCGGGTTGGCGAAGATGTTGTAGAAGCGGTCGTAGGCCTCGGGGTCGGACGCGACGAAGCGCACGCGGAACTCGCCACCGTCCGGCGCCTCGATCTCGAACGCCTTGCCGCCGTGCTCCTCGGCGACCTGCACGTCGCGGTCGGTCATCGCCGATGCGATCCAGACGGCGTCGCGATGCGACGCGAGGCCGATCAGCGCCGTCGCCAGCCCGCCGGTGCCGCGCTTGACCGAGCCGTCCTCCTGGTAGGTGACCGGCCCGCGGTTGGAGACGAGCACCAGAGGCGCCCCACTGTCGGGCACGCTAGAGCACCTCGCCGATGATCTTGAGGTAGTCGCGCAGGTAGCGCGGCATCAGGAAGTGCGTGCGCACGTACTCCTTGCCGCGCCGCCCGAGCGCGCGACCGAGCGCCGGGTCGTGGAGGATGTCCAGCGCGCGCGCGGCGCAGTCCTCGACGGACGAGACGAGGTAGCCCGATTGCCCGTCCTGGACCTGGAGCGGGATGCCGCCGACGTCGCCGCCGATGAACGGCCGCCCCTTCCACAGCGCCTCGGCGACCGTGAGCCCGAAGCCCTCGCGCGTCGACTTCTGGATCACCACGTCGGCGAGCGACTGGAACGCGTTGACCTCGATCGCCCCGACGTTGGAGAAGTTGTTCAGGATGTGGATGTCCGGATCGCCGTCCGCGTGGGCGAGCGTGGCGTTGTAGAAGTCCCAGCCCTCGGGGTCGTCGGACGCCATCGAGCCGACGAGCGCGAGCTGCACGTCCTTGCGCTCGGCCTTCACGAGCCGGTACGCGTCGATCACGCCCATCGGGTCCTTCCACGGATCGAAGCGCGAGACCTGGCACAACATCGGCCGCTCGGTGTCGATGCCGAACTGCTTGCAGACGAACTCGGCGTCCTCGAACGAGAGCGCCATGTTCTTCGGCGCCAGCGGGTCGATCGCCGGCGGCACGATGTGCACGCCGCCGTCCATGCCGGCGGGCACGTAGCCGGCGACGTGGAAGAGCGACGCGGGATAGCTCTGCACGTACGGCAGCAGGCGCGTCATCGTGGCCGGGTTGGGGGTCGAGACGTCGATGTGGCAGCGCCAGATCCAGCCCGTCGCCTTCTCGGGGACGAGCGAGAGCAGCGCGGCGGGCTGCGGGTCGTGCACGACGCAGACGTCCCAGCCGTCCGCGAGCTCGCGCGCGTTCATCTCGTTGTACTGCGCCCAGGTGGCCCACTGCTCCTCGGTGAGGTCCTGCGGGTTGCCCTGCAGCGCGTTGTGCATCAGCTTCGTCGCGTTGAAGAACTCCTCGCGGCCGTAGATCACCTGCCACTCGACCTCGAGCCCCACGTCGCGCATCAGCGGCACGAGCGTGTAGAGGATCTCCGAGACGCCGCCGCCGAACGCGGTGGCCGACAGGTGCACGACGCGCCGCCCCTTCAACGGCTCGGCGAGCTCGCGCACCTCCTCCACGAGTGGGCGGCCGACGATGTGCGTGTAGTCGGCGAGGCTCTTGCTTGCGAGGGCGACGGGCTGGAGCACAGGCGGCGGGACGATACCGGGAAGGCGGGCGCCCTCTGGTCAGCCGGACACGGGGAGCCGTTGCAGCGGCCGGTCGCCGAGCTTCACCGTGACCTTGCGGCGCTCGCCGTCGCGCCACGCCTCGACGGTCACCGTGGCGCCGGGGTCGAGCAGGGAGACGGCGCGCGAGAGGTCGTCCGGGTCGTCGACTGGCCGGCCGTCGATGCTCGTGATCACGTCGCCGCCCTCGCGGTAGCGGCGCACCTGGAAGTTCGTGAACTCGTCGCCGCCGCCACGCAGGCCCGCGTCCTCGGCGGGCCCGTCCTTCGCGACGACCTGGAGCCAGGCGCCGTCGCCGACGGGAAGGTCGAAGCGCTCGCGCAGCTGCGGGTAGATCGGCACCGTCTCGACGCCGAGGAACGCGTAGGAGACCTCGCCCTTCTCGCGCAGCTGATCGAGCGAGCGCCGCGCGATGTCGACCGGGACCGCGAATCCGACGCCCTCGCCGCCGCCGGAGTTGGTCTTGATCTGCTGGTTGATCCCGATCACCTTGCCGTCCTCGTCGACGAGCGGGCCGCCCGAGTTGCCCGGGTTGATCGCGGCGTCCGTCTGGATCGCGCCGGAGATCTGGAACGCGGTGAGCCCCGTGATCGAGCGGTCGACGGCGGACACCACGCCGACGGACAGCGACTGGGCCTCGGAGAACGGCGAGCCGATCGCCGCTACCGGCGTGCCGACCTCGACCTGCTCGGAGTTCCCGAGCGGCAGCGGCCGCAGCGTCAGGCCGCCCGGATCGACCTTGAGCAGCGCGACGTCGGCCTCCGGGTCATAGCCCTTGACGGTCGCCTCGACCTGGTTGCCGTCGGCGAACTCGACGAACACGGTGCGCGCCTCGCGCAGGTTGGGCACCTCGCCGGTCGTCACGACGTGAGCGTTCGTGGCGATCTCGCCCTCGCCGTTGAGCACGAAGCCGGAGCCGACGCCGCCGCTGGAGTCCCCCAGGTCGGTGAGCGACTCGGAGCCGAACAGCGACACGATCGTCACGACGCCGGCCGCCTCCTCCTTGTAGATCGCCTCCGGGTCGAAGCCGCTGCCCTTGCCCAGGCCGCGGACCACCTCGACGCGCGTGGTCGTGCGCGTCGCCGCGTCGCCCTCGGCGTCGTCGTCGCCGCCGCCGAAGCCGCAGCCGGCGCCGACTCCGAGCACCGCGGCGAGCACGACGAGCAGGGCGACCGCGACCCGGCTCATGCGGGCAGCGTGAGCTTGAAGGCCGTCTGCCCGGGAACGGAGTGCACGGTCAGCCGGCCGTTCATGCGCTCGGCGAGCTCGCGCGCGATGGCGAGGCCGAGCCCGGCGCCGCGCGCGCCGTCGGCGGAGGTGAAGAAAGGCTCGAAGATATGCGGCATGGTCTGATGGCGGATGCCGAGGCCCGAGTCGGCAACCTGCAGGGTGACATGCCCGTCCTCGCGCGCGGCCGAAACCACGATCGTGGTTCCCGCGGGCGTGTGCACGAGCGCGTTGTCGAGCAGGATCCGCATCACCTGCGCCACGCGCTCGGGATCGCACTCGACCTCGATCGGGTCCGGCGCCGCGTGCACCTGCAGCTCGGCGTCGTGCGCGCCGACGGCGGGCGTGAACTCGCCCGCGACCTCGCGCGCCAGCTGGCCGACGTCGGTCGGCTCGGTCCGCAGCTCGAGCGCCCCCGACTCCAGCCGCGACAGGTCGAGCAACTCGGTCGCGAGCTTGCGCATGCGGGCGACCTGGCCGCGCAGCTGGGAGAGGAACTGGGCGCGCGTCTCCTCGTCGAGCTCCTCGTCCTCGAGCAGCTCGAGGAAGCCGCCGAGCGAGAAGATCGGCGTGCGCAGCTCGTGTGACGCCGACGCGATGAACTGCTTGCGCGCCGTGTCGAGCCGCGCGAGCTGGCGCTGCATGTCGTCGAAGGTCGCCGCGAGCTGGCCGAGCTCGTCGTCGGAGTCCGCGTGGATCGCGTTGGAGAAGTCGCCCGCCGCGACCTTGCGCGCCGCGCGCTCGAGCCGCTTGATCCGATCCGTCAGCGCGCGCGCGACGACGTAGCCGCCGAGCGCGGCGAGGACGAGCGCGATCGCGCCGGCGACGAGGATCCGCCGCCGGATCAGCTCGACGCTGGCCTGGACGTCGTCGAGCGAGTCCGTGAAGACGGCCACGCCGCGCACCTTCTTGTTGCGGAACAGCGGTATCGCGGCGATCGCCTGGCGGCCGACGCCGGTCTGCTTGGTCCCCGTGACCGGCTTGGCCCCGAGCGCTGCGCGCGCGGCCACGTCGTTGATGTCGGCCGGCGACGTGCCGCCCGGGCTGGAGTCGGCGATCGGGTAGATCTGGTTCACGGTGCCGAGCCGCACCTGGAGCAGGGTCACCTCGGAGCGCGAGAACCTCGCCGCGGTGGTCGTCCGGCGCTCCACCTGCTGCTGCGGCGTCTCGGTGCCGACGACGTTCTCGAGCGGCGGGGACTCGCGCACGGCGGACTCCGCGAGCCGGACGAGCTTCTGCGCGACCAGCTCGTCCTCGAGCCGGGGCGTGACGTAGAAGTAGACGATCCCGATCGCCCCGGCCACGATCAGGGCGAAGATCAGCGTCAGGCGGTTGCGGAGCGACCGCAGCGGCCGCGTCATCGTCACTCCTCGTCGGTGTCCCGGAAGCGGTATCCGACGCCGCGGACGGTGAAGATGTACTCGGGCTCCTTCGCGTCCGCCTCGAGCTTCTCGCGCAGGTGCCGGATGTGCACGTCGATCGTGCGCGGGTCGCGGTAGGCGGAGTCGCCCCAGACGCGCGAGAGCAGCATGTCGCGCGTGTACACGCGACCCGGGTTCGAGGCGAGGGCCGTGAGGATCTCGAACTCCACGAAGGTGGTCGGGACCTGGTCGCCGGCGAGCGTCACGGCGCGCTTGGCCGGATCGATCCGCATCCCCAGCACCTCGATCGGCTCCTCCTCGCCCTCCTCCGGGCGCGCCATCCCCGCGCGTCGCAGAGCCGCCTTCACGCGCGAGCGGAACTCGCGCATCGAGAAGGGCTTGGTGATGTAGTCGTCGGCGCCCAGCTCGAGGCCGAGCACCTTGTCGATCTCCTCCGACTTCGCGGTGAGCATGATGATCGGCACCGAGGATCGGGCCCGCAGCCGGCGGCAGACCTCGAGGCCGTCCATCTTCGGCAGCATCACGTCGAGCACGACCAGGTCGAAGGTCTGCTCGGCGAAGCGCGCGAGCGCCTCGCGACCGTCGGATGCCTGCACCACTTCGTAGCCGTCGCGCTGCAGCGGGAACGACAGCAGCGTCTGAATCGGCTGCTCATCGTCGACCAGGAGGATACGCGCGGGACGGTCCGGCATAGCTGAAGCGTAGAGAGCGGGTTTCGCCCGCAGGAATTCGGTTTCGCCTGCCAGGCGGGCGGCTCGTTCCTCGCGCTCGCCTTCGGCGACGTTACGCTCGCTCGCCTGCGGCGACGTTACGGTCTAAGCGGTGCTCGACGTTCGCGTTTACCGAGCGGCATTCCTGCCCGCGCTTGTGGCCCTGTTCGTGGTCGCGTTCTCGCTCCAGGGCCGCCCGTCGCCGTTGCGCACGCGCGAGGTCGCCGACGCCTTCGACCCGGCCCGCGCGTACGGGAGCGAGCGCGTTCGCGACTCGCTGCTGCAGCTCGGCGGGGCGTTCCCGCGGCGCCGCCCGGGGTCGGCCGGCGACGCCGCTCTCGCCGACCGCGTGGCCACCGTCTTCCGCTCCGCGGGCTTCTCGGCGTCGCGGACGACCGCACGCGGGCACACGCTCGACGGCGAGGCTGAGCTCGCCACCGTCGTCGGCGTGCGTCCCGGGCTCTCGAGCCGGCGCATCGTCGTGCTCGCCCACCGCGACTCGCTCTACTCGCCCGGGCTCGCCGACCTCTCGGGCACCGCCGCGCTGCTGGAGCTGGCGCGCATCTTCCGCACGCGGGCGCCGTCCGCGGAGCAGGACGCGGGCGAGCCCGGCAGGCCGCAGCTGATCGGGCGCGACCTGCGCAAGACGCTCGTGCTCGTCTCGACCTCGGGCGGGAGCGGCGGCGCCGCCGGCGCGCGCGCCTGGGCCTCGGAGCAGGACCCGGCGCCGATCGACGGCGTGCTCGTGCTGGGGGACGTCGGCTCCGTGGCCGCGCAGAAGCCGTGGGTGGTGCCGTGGTCCAACGGGTCGGACCAGCCGCCGCTCGGCTGGCAGCGCACGGTCGAGGCGGCGGTCCGCCAGGAGGCCGGGGCGGACCCGGGCAGCGTGCGGGCCAGCTCCCAGTGGTCGCGCAGGGCGCTGCCGTTCGCGGTCACGGAGCAGGGCGAGCTCAACCGCGCCGGGCTGCCGGCGGTGCTGTTGCAGGTCAGCGGCGAGCGCGGGCCGGGGCCGGGCGCGCAGGTCTCGCGCGAGCGCCTGACCGAATCGGGCCGCGGGGCGCTGCGCGCGCTGCTCGCGCTCGACGAGGCCGGCCGGCGCGGGACCGGCGGCGACACGACGCCGCAGTTCACGGACGAGACCGACGGGATCGTGACGCTGCGCAACGTGCTGCCCGGCTGGAGCATCCGGCTGCTCGTGCTCTGCCTGCTGCTGCCGGCGCTGCTGGCCGCGCTGGACTCGTTCTTCCGTGCCCGCCGGCGCCGGCTGCGGACCGGCGCCTGGTTCGCCTGGACGCTCGCGGCGGGCGCCGCCGTGCCGCTCGCGTGGGCGTGGCTGCGCGGGCTCGGGCTGGCGGGCGCGCTCCCCGCCCCGCACAGCCCGGTCGATCCCGCCGATCTGCGGCTGGATACGGGCGAGGCGGCGGCGCTGGCGTCCGTTGCGCTCGTCGTCGCGGGCGCGCTGCTGCTGCTGCGCCCGCTGACGCGCTCCGCGCGCGCCAGTCGCGGCAGCCCCGCGGCGGGCGCGGCCGGGGCCGCGGTCGGCGCGATCGTCTGCGCCGTCACGCTCGCCGTCTGGCTCGTCAACCCGTACGCCGCCGCGCTGCTGCTGCCGGCCGCGCACCTGTGGCTGTTCCTCGGCGTGCCGCAGACGCGCCTGCGCGGCCGGGTCGCGTGGATCGCGCTCGCGGCCGGGCTGCTGGCGCCGCTGCTGGTGCTGGTCTACGAGCTGCGGGCGCTCCGAGCGGACCCGCTGGAGCTGGCGCGCATGTGGCTCGTGGCGACCGCCGGCGGCCACGTCTCGGTGTTCTCCGCGCTCGTGCTCGGCGCGCTGGCGGGCTGCGTGGCCACGCTCGTCCGGATCCTGCGGGCGCGCCGCCGGATCGCAGCGGCGGCGCCCCCCGACTCGCGGCGCACGCGCGGGCCGGCGGGCTATGCGGGGCCGGGGTCGCTCGGCGGGACCGAGTCGGCGCTGAGGCGCTGAGCGCCCGGACATGCGTCGTGCGCTGCGGCTCCTGTCGTCCGTCCTGATCGCCGCCGGCGCGCTCCTGCTCGCGGACGGCGCGCTCACGCTGCTCTGGGAGGAGCCCGTCTCGTCGCTCTATTCGCGCGTCCAGCAGGGCAGGCTGGACGACGAGCTCGAGCAGCTCGAGCGCAGCGGGTCGCCGCCGGCCGAGCGACTGGTGCTGGCGCGGCTGCCGGATCCCGACCGGCGCCTGCGCTTCGCCGCGCGGGCCGCGCTGCGCCGGGCGCAGCGCGGCGACCCCGTCGGGCGGCTGCGCGCGGAGGCGATCGGGCTCGACGAGGTCGTCGTCGCCGGCACCGGCGCCGCGGCGCTGCGAACGGGGCCCGGGCACTATCCGGACACGCCGCTGCCCGGCGCCCGCGGAACCGTTGCCATCGCCGGCCATCGCACGACGTACGGCGCGCCGTTCCGCCGCATCGACGATCTCGAGGGCGGCGACCGGATCGAGCTGGAGATGCCCTACGGCCGCTTCACCTACCGCGTCGAGCGGGCTCGCATCGTCGCGCCGACAGCGACGTGGGTCACGCGCCGCGTGGCGTACGATCGCCTCGTGCTGACCGCCTGCCACCCGCTCTACTCGGCCGCCGAGCGCATCGTCGTGTTCGCGCGCCTCGATCGCTCGGCATCCGCGCTCGGGTCATGACCCCATGCGCGACGCCGCGAACCCTGCCGATGGTGCTCGCATGACGACGGGAGTCCGACATCAGAAGCGAGCAGGAAGGTTCGGGCGGGAGCTCCGGGGCGATGAGATGCAGATCGCCGACGCGAGGACTGACATGAACACTGAACGCTCACAGACGGCCGGCTACGCGATCGACGCGGATGCCGTCGCCGCCGCGATCCTCGACCGCCTGTTGGCCGGCGGCGCCCTCCCGCGCCCGCCGCGCGAGCGCTGCTAGTGCTCGAAGCCGCGCCAGTCCGCGGCACCTGAAGGCGCGCGCGCCCACTCGACGCCCGGCGCGCCGGCCGCCACCTCGCCGATCCAGGTCACGTCCGCCGCCGCCTCGGCCGCGGCGCGGTCCGCGGGGGCGACGCAGGCGCAGAGCTCGAAGTCCTCGCCCCCCGTGGCCGCCAGCTCGGCCGGGTCGCGGCTGAGCGCGTGCGCGACCTCCGCGACGCCGGGCGCCAGCGGCAACGAGGCAGCGTCGAGCTCCAGGCGGACGCCGCTCGCCTGCGCGAGCCGCAGCGCGTCGGACGCCAGGCCGTCGGACAGGTCGAGCATCGCGTGCGCTCCCGCCGCGGCGAGCGCGCGGCCGGCGTCCAGGCGCGGCTGCGGCCGCAGGTAGCGCGCGATCAGGCCCGCCGCGGCCGGCGCGTCGGCCTGCAGCACGCGGCCCTCGAGCACTGCGAGCCCCGCCGCCGCGGCGCCCAGCGTCCCCGTCACGCCGACGATGTCGCCCGGCCGCGCCCCGGCGCGGAAGACGAGCGCCTCCTCGGCCTCCGCCCAGCCGACGACCGTGACGGCGAGAGTCAACACCGGGCCGGCGACGATGTCGCCGCCCGCGATCGTCGTGCCGGTGGCCGCCGCGAGCGCCTCCGCGCCCTCGTGGAGCGCGAGCACGGCGGCGTCGGGCAGCGCGGGCGGCACGACCAGGCCGAGGTAGGCCTCGCCCGGTGCGGCGCCCATCGCGGCGAGGTCGGAGAGCGCGGCGGCGAGCGCGCGGTGCCCGATGTCGGCCGGCGCCGCCTGGCCGAGCCGGAAGTGGGTGCCGTCGACCATCACGTCGACCGACGTGACGGCGAACGCGCCGCCGCGCACGACGGCCGCGTCGTCGCCCAGCCAGCGCACCACGCGGGTGTCGGCCCGGCGGGCGAGCGCGGCGCCGATCGCCTCGATCAGCGCGAGCTCGCGCAAGCGCGGCTTGCCCCCTGCCGGCGTCCGGCCGGCAGGGCGCGGCTAGCGATGGCGGTAGACGATGCGCGCGCGGTTGAGGTCGTACGGAGAGACCTCGACGCGCACCCGGTCCCCCGGCAGGATCCGGATGCGGAAGCGCCGCATCTTGCCCGCGACGTGCCCGAGCACCTCATGGCCGTTGTCGAGCTGCACCTTGAACATCGCGTTCGGCAGCGCCTCGACGACCTCGCCCTCGAATTCGACTTTCTCTTCCTTGGCCAAGAGCTAGATGACCCGGACGTCGGTTGCCTGCGGGCCCTTGCCGGACTCGCCGAGCTCGTACTCGACCTTCGCGCCCTCCGCGAGCGTGCGGAAGCCGTCACCCGAGATGCCCGAGAAGTGCACGAACGCGTCCTTGCCCCCGTCGTCGGGGGTGATGAAGCCGAAGCCCTTCTCGTCGCTGAACCACTTGACGACACCAGTTGCCATACAACACCTCCTCATTGCCTGTATCGATGCGCGAGGGGTGCTGCCGGGGCACTGCCTTCCCGCATGCTTCTCGACCGCCTCCATGGCGGACAACCACCGGGTGGTTATACCAGCGCAGGCGCCCGGGCGCGCGGTCAGCCCGGTGCGGGCGCCACCGCTCCGCCGCCCTGCCCGGGGTCGACGTTCTCCGGTGGCGGCTCGGTGTCCGGTGGTGGCTGCGGCGCGGACTCGTACTGGTCGGGATCGAAGCCCTGGTCGTCCTGCTCCGGCGCGGAGTCCCCGGTCGAGTCCGGCTCCGTCCCGCCGGTGGCCGGCGCCGGGGCGGTCGTCGAGTCCGTGGTCCCCGTCTCGCCGCCGGTCAGCGAGCCGCCCGACTTGGAGTACCTGCCGAAGAACGGTGACGACGTGAACGGGTGCTTCGGCGGCGTGAAGGCGCCGCAGAACGAGCCCTTGATGCGGCCCATGTAGTCGCCCCAGATGTCGGCCGGGAACGTGCCGCCGTCGACGTTGCGGCCGAAGTACAGGCCGTTCATCTGGATGTCGTCCTTGGGGTAGCCGACCCAGACGGCGGTCGCCAGGCGCGGCGTGAAGCCGACGAACCAGGCGTCCGTGTTGTTGTCGGTCGTGCCGGTCTTGCCGGCGGCCGCGCAGCCGATGGTCGCGTGCGTGCCGGTGCCGCCCTGGATGTTCTGCTCGAGGATCTCGGTCGCCTCCGCTGCCACGCCGTCCTCGAAGATCCGGACCTTCTTGACGCGGAAGCGCGGCGGCAGGTCGTCGCCCTTCTCGACGCGCCCGTCGGGGAACACGATCTTCGTGATCGCCGTCGGGCGCAGGCGGTAGCCGCCGGAGGCGATGCTGGCGTACGCGGTCGCCATCTCGAGCGGCGAGACGCCGTTCTCCAGGCCGCCGAGCGTCTCGGCCGGGTAGCCCTTCAGCGTCGAGGTGATGCCCATGTCGCGCGCCGTCCGCTTGACCTCGTCCGGGCCGAGGTCCATCGCGAGCTGGATGTAGACCGAGTTGTCGGAGGCCAGCGTCGCCTGGCGCAGGCTCATGTTGCCCGCCCCGACGCCGCCGTAGGTCCTGATGTCGAACTTGCCGTAGACCGGGTCGTTCACGTAGGTCGGCGACTTCGACACGTAGTGCGTGGAGTCGGGGTCGACGCCGCGCCGCAGCGCCGTCATCAGCGCCATCACCTTGAACGTCGAGCCCGGGCGGCGGTGGCCCTGGGCGGCGAGGTTGAAGTTCGAGATGCCGTAGTCGCCCGAAGAGGCCATCGCCTCGATGTAGCCGTTGCGGGGATTGAGCGTGACGATCGCCGAGGAGGGCCCGATGCCGCCGATGTGGTCGGCGATCGTGTCGCGGGCCTCCTCCTGCTTGTGCAGGTCGATCGTCGTGTAGACCTTCATCCCGCCCTGGCGGACGGTCTGGGCGCCGTACTCGCGGAACAGCTGGTCCTTGACGTAGTCGAAGAAGTACTCCTCGCGCCGGCGGGTGAAGAACTTGGAGCGCTTGATGCCGAGGTTGCGGCCCATCGCGTGCCGCGCCTGCGCGTCCGTGATCATGCCCAGGTCTGCCATCTTGCGCAGAACGTCGTTGCGGCGGTTCTTCGCGGCCGCCTTGCTGCGCGTCGGCGAGTAGGTCGTCGGCGCCTGTGGCAGCCCGGCCAGCAGCGCCGCCTCGCGCAGCGTCACGTCCTTGAGCTCCTTCGAGAAGTAGATCTTGGCGGCCGCCTTGATGCCGATCGCCGACTGCCCGCCGACCGTGCCGTAGGGGATCGCGTCGAGGTACTTCTCGAGGATCCACTCCTTCGAGTGCTCGTCCTCGAGCTCCTCGGCCAGCTTGGCCTCGCGGATCTTGCGCGTGTAGGTGCGTTCGCTGGAGATGTAGAGCGAGCGCACGAGCTGCATCGTGATCGTCGAGCCGCCCTGGACCGTCTTGCGCGACGTCACGTTCTTGATCGCCGCGCGCACGACGCCCTCGTAGTCGACGCCCTTGTGCTTGTAGTAGCGCTCGTCCTCGATCGCGATCGTCGCGTCCTTGACGACCTGCGGGATCTCCGCGGAGCGCAGCGGCAGGTGCAGGTTGTCGGCCTGGATGAAGCCGAGCGGCTTGCCGTCGGCGGCGAACATGCGCGTGTTGTCGCCCGTGACACGCGGCTTGAGCGAGGAGAGCGGCGGCGCGGAGGCGGCGACGGAGACGATGTAGCCGATGCCGCCGAGCCCTGCGAGCACGACGCAGATCCCCAACACCATCAGGGCGAGGAGGGCCTTGTTGCGCGGACCGCCGCTTCCGCGACGGCGCCGCTTTGTGCGCTGGGCGTGGGTCATGACGCGAACGCTCAATTGTAGGACGCCCTGGAGGGTTCGCGCTCGGGTCGGGAACCCCTACTCCGGCGACGCAAGCAGCCCCTCGGCACGCAGCACCTCGAGGCAGCGCAGGCGCAGTTCAGCCTCGCGCGGGGCGCGCTCCGGGGGCGCGCAGCGCTCGCCGCCGACCGCCAGCCGCACGCCCTCGGTCGTCGACTCGGCGACGGTCACCGTCTGCTCGGTGGCGTCGCGCAGGACCGCGACGGCCCGGCTGGCGTCCGCGGTGTGCGGCAGCCAGATGCCCACGTCGAGCCCGACGACGCCGTCACCGAGCGTGTCGTTGCGCAGGATCCCGCTCGCGAGCTTCTCGTTCGGGATCACGACGCGCTGGCCGCCGAGCGTCGTCAGGAACGTGTAGGTGAGCCGGATGTCCTCGACGACGCCGTACTGATCCTCGAAGAACACCCAGTCGCCGACGCGCAGCGGCTGCGTGATCGCGAGCATCACGCCCGCGACGAAGTTGGCGAGCGTCTGGCGCGCCGCGAAGCCGAGGATCGCGGCGGCGATCGCGCCGGAGGCGAGCAGCGACGCGGCCAGCCGGTCGACGCCGTTCACGCGCGAGAGCGCGATCGCGACGCCGACGAGGACGATCACCGCGCCCAGCAGCCGGCGGATGAAGCGCAGGCGCGTGCCCGTCTCGGGCGAGAGGTCGCCGCGGATCACGGTCTCGGCGAGGGCCGTGGCGCGGTGCGAGAGCGCGCGGTCGATCAGGAACGCGGCGAGCAGGGCGACGACGATCGGGACGACGATGGACGCCCAGTTCGCGCCCTCCTCGAGGATCGCTCCTACGACGATGCCAGGATCAGGCGTCGACATGGGCGGCGAGGTTAGAGGGCGGGCGGTGCTGGTCGACGCGATGGGCACGCTGTTGCGCCTCGAGGACCCGGCGCCGCGGCTGCGCGCCGCGCTGGTCGCGCGGCTGGGGGCGGACATCGGCATGGAGGCCGCCGCGGCGGCGATGCGCGCCGAGATCGGCTTCTATCGCACGCATATGCACCGCGGCCGCGACGCCGCCTCGCTCGCCGCGCTGCGCGCCGAGTGCGCCGAAGCGATGCGGCCGGCGCTCCCGCCCGCAGCCGCAGGCGCGCCGCGCGCCGTCCTGACGGCCGCGCTGCTCGACGCGCTCGCGTTCTCCGCCTACCCCGACGCGCCGCCCGCGCTGAGGGCGCTGCGCGCCGCCGGGCATGCGCTCGTCGTCGTCTCGAACTGGGACTTCTCGCTGCACGAGCGGCTCGAGGAGGCGGGGCTGGCCCAGCTCGTCGATGCCTCCGTCGCCTCCGCCGAGCTGGGGGCGGCCAAGCCGGAGCGCGCCATCTTCGAGCACGCGCTGGCGCTGGCCGGCGTGGGCGCGGAGCGCGCCTGGCACGTCGGCGACGACCTCCGCGGCGACGTCGAGGGTGCGCGCGCCGCCGGGATCCGCGCCGTCCTGCTGGCACGCGGCGGCTCACCGGCCCGCGGGCCGTTGCCGCCGGCCGGCGTCCCGGTCCTGCGGACACTGGACGAATTGCCCGCCCTCGTCGCGCGCGCCGACCCCTAGCCTGTACGGCCCTGATGTCGAGCTCCCCGCCTCCCTCCCCGGACCGTCCCGCGCCGGTGCCGACTCGCCCTGAGCTGCCCGAGGGCGTGTGGCGGCCCGAGCCGCCGGCTCCGCGGGGTGATCGCGACCTGCCGCGCTGGCCGCTGTGGGCGCCGTTCGCGGCGATGCTCGGCACCCTGTTCGCTGCCGTGGCCGGCGTCGGCGTGATCTCGCTGGTCGTCGAGCTGGCCGGGGTCGACACCGTGGGTGAGGGCACGCCGCCCGGCGTCACGATCGGCGGGACCTACGTGCAGGACCTCGCGCTGATCGGCGCCTCGCTCCTGCTCGCGCGGCTGCTCGACCCGCCGGTCACGCCGGGCAAGTTCGGCCTGCGGCTCACGCGCTTGGGCCCCGCGGCCGGCTGGACGCTGCTGAGCTGGGTCTGCTTCTTCGCCTTCGCGACGGTCTGGGGCCTCGCGCTCGGCATCACCGAGGAGGACGACCTGCCCGACGAGCTCGGCATCGACGGATCGACGGCGGCGCTCGTCGCCGTCTCGCTCCTCGTCTGCGTGCTCGCGCCGATCGCCGAGGAGCTGTTCTTCCGCGGCTTCTGCTTCACCGCGCTGCGGCGCGCGCTGGGCATGCTCCCTGCCGCCGCATTAACAGGCATCATCTTCGGCGCCATCCACCTGGGCGGCACCGACATCGAGTTCATCGTTCCGCTCATGGTCTTCGGCTTCTTCCTCTGCCTCCTCTACGTCTGGACCGACTCGCTGCTGCCGTGCATCGTCCTGCACGCGCTCAACAACGCGCTCGCGCTGGGCGTCTCGCAGGACTGGGGGGCGGCGACGCTGCCGGCGATGGCCGCCGCGGGCACGCTCGCGTTGCTGATCGTGCTGCCCTTCGCGCGCCGCTCCGAGACGCCGGCGGTGCGGGCATGAAACGCGCCGCCACCGCGCTCGCACTCGGGCTCGCGCTGCTCGTCCCGGCCGCCGCCGGCGCGCAGGATCCCTTGCCGCCGCTGCCGCCGCCGGCACCCGCACCGTCGCCGGCACCACCGCCCGCGCCGCCGCCGCCGCCGACACCCCAGATCACGATGGTCGCGAAGAAGGTCCTCCGCGCCGGCGGCGACGCGATCGTCCTGCGCAAGCGGTCGTACCGGCTGCGCGGGACGATGACGCCGGTCGCCGCTGTGCCCCAGAAGGTCGAGCTGCGGATCCACCGCAACGGGAAGCTGATCCGGACGGTGCGCGCGCCCGTGCAGGCGGACGGCAGCTTCACGCGCCGGATGCCGACGCGGCGCAAGGGCCGCTTCAGCGTGCGCGCGCGGCACGTCGCGACGCCGGAGCTCGCCGCCGCGCGCGGGCCGAAGGTGGTCGTCGGCGTCGTCGAGGCGCGCGCGTCCGCCGGCATGTCCGGCCCGCTGGTGCGGCTGCTGCAGCGCGGCCTCGCCAGGCTGCACTACGCGATCCACCGCAACGGCTCCTACGACGCCGCGACGGCCCGGGCCGTGATGGCCTTCCGCAAGGTCAACCGCATGGCGCGCCGCTATGACGCGGATCGCCGCGTGATCGAGAAGGTGCTCGCCCGGAGGGGCGCGTTCAAGCCGCGCTTCCCGGATGCCGGCCGCCACGTCGAGGCCGACATCTCGCGCCAGGTGCTGGCGCTGATCGAGGGCGGCAAGGTCGTGGCGACCTATCACACGTCCACGGGCGCGCCCGCGACGCCGACGATCATCGGCACGTTCCGCGTCTACCTCAAGACGCCGGGGACCAACGCCAAGGGCATGGTGCACTCGAACTACTTCATCCGCGGGTACGCGATCCACGGCTACGTCGACGTGCCCGCCTTCAACGCGAGCCACGGCTGCCTGCGCGTTCCGATCCCCGACGCCTGGCGGATCTTCACGTGGCTCCGGATCGGCGATCGCGTCATCACCTATCCGTAGCGTTCGCGGTCCAGATGGACGCCAGGGAGACGCTTCTCGAAGAGCTTCGCCGCCACGCCCTGATCGTCGGCGAGGTCACGCTGACCAGCGGCGCCACCGCGCAGTACTACGTCGACGCGAAGCGCGCGATCCTGCGCCGGGCCGGCTTCATGGCGCTCGCCGAGCTCGTCGCCGGCTACGCGCGCGAGTGGGAGGCGACGGCCGTCGGCGGGCTGACGATGGGCGCCGACGCACCCGCCTGCGCCGCGCTCGCGGGTGGGGCGGACGTGAAGGCCTTCTTCGTGCGCAAGGACGCCAAGGCGCACGGCCTGCAACGCCGCGTCGAGGGTCCGCCGCTCGAACAGGGGGAGCGCTGCCTGATCGTCGAGGACGTGGTCACCTCGGGCGGGTCGGCGGTGCAGGCGATCGAGGCGGTGCGGGCCGACGGGCACGACGTCTGCGGCGTCGTCGCGGTGCTCGACCGGCTCGCGGGCGGCGAGGAGGCGATCGTGCGCGCTGCCGCCGGGGCGCCATACGCGCCGCTGGCCACGATCGACGACCTCTATCCCGATCGCCCGGACCGCTGATTTGGTACCTCCGGCGCGTCTAGGTAACACCGGGGATACCACCAACGGGGTATCCAGCCGCTACAACGCCCCGAGCAGGATTCGAACCTGCGGCCTACTCCTTAGGAGGGAGTCGCTCTATCCGACTGAGCTATCGGGGCCGAAGCAGGAATCGTAGTCCCGCTCGTGGTACAGCAGGGAGCGGCAGCCACTAGACTGCCGCCGCCGCGCGAGGCGTCCGGGGAAAATGACGCGCCGCGCGGGAGGACAAGGGGAACGTTCGTGGCACCCGGCGGGGGAACTGCCGGATCAGGAGGGACAGCATCATCGATATCGCAGCACCCAACGTGAGGTTGCTCTCGTGAGCACCGGCGATCCCGTCGGGCTCATCCACGAGTCCGAGGACCAGTCGGTCGTCGTCCGGGACGGCGACGGCGCGCAGAAGATCACCGCGCGCTCGCCGATGCAGCTGTTCTGGCGCCGCCTGCGCCGGGACAAGGTCGCGATGGTCTCGCTCGTCTTCATCGGGCTGCTCGTCGCGATGGCGATCCTGGCGCCGGTGATCACCGGGATCGTCGGCACGGCCGATCCCAAGACGCAGAGCTCGGAGGCGCTCGACGTCTTCGGCACCCCGACGGGCCCTTCGTCCGAGCACCCGTTCGGCGTCGACCGGCTCGGGCGCGACGTGTTCTCGCGCACCGTCTACGGCGCCCGCGTCTCGCTCGAGGTCGCGTTCATCTCGACCGGCATCGCGGTGTTCATCGGCGTCGTCATCGGGCTGCTCGCCGGCTTCTACCGCGGCTGGGTAGACACGCTCCTCTCGCGGCTCACCGACGTCGTGCTCGCGTTCCCGATCCTGCTGCTCGGACTCGGCCTCGCCGCCGCCTGCTCGGGCGCCGACGGATGCTTCGGAGGCCTGATCCAGCCCGGCCTCCCCGTCGTGATCATGGTGATCGCGATCATCAACTGGACCTACATCGCGCGGATCGTGCGCGGCCAGGTCCTGTCGTTGCGCGAGAAGGAGTTCGTCGAGGCGGCGCGCTCGCTCGGCGCCGGGGACCGCAGGATCATCGTGCACGAGATCCTGCCGAACCTGATGGCGCCGCTGATCGTCTACGCGTCGCTGCTGATCCCGGCCAACATCCTGCTCGAGGCGGCGCTCTCGTTCCTCGGCGTCGGCGTGGCCGGCGGCACCCCCTCATGGGGCGCGATGATCTCCGAGGCCACCAGCCTGTTCCCGGACGCCTGGTGGTTCATGCTCTTCCCCGGCCTTGCGCTGCTCTTCGCGGTGCTCGCCTTCAACCTCGTGGGTGACGGGCTGCAGGACGCCCTCGACCCGCGGCGGAAGTGAGACCGCCAGGTGCTCGCTCCACGCTCTAGAAGTTCAATCCCAAGAAAGGACCACCCATGACCAGGTCTCTTTGGAAGACCTTGCTGGCGCTTGCCGCGCTGGTAGTCGTGCTCGGGCTCGGCGCCTGCGGCGGCGACGATGAGGACAGCGGCGACAGCGGCGGCACACCCGCCCAGAGCAGCGAGGGCGGTGATGGGAACATCACCGAGGAGCTGTTCAAGGGCAGCGCCGCCGACAACCGCGCCAACCCGACGGAAGGCGGCAAGAAGGGCGGCAAGTTCACGCTGCTGTCCGCCGGCGACGTCGACTACATGGACCCGGGCAAGACGTACTACAGCTACGCGATCGGGATCCAGAACGCGATCAACCGCGGGCTCTACGCCTACCTGCCGGGTGACACGACCAAGGCCGTGCCGGACCTCGCCGAGGGCGACCCGGAGATCTCCGACGACGGCAAGACCGTCACCGTGAAGATGAAGTCGGGCGTGATGTTCTCCGCGCCGGTCAAGCGCGAGGTGCTGGCCAAGGACGTCAAGTACGCGATCGAGCGTGCCTTCACGGCGAACGTCGGCAACGGCTACGCCGGCATCTACCTCAAGGACCTCGAGGGCGCTCCGAAGGAGCAGGGCGACTACAAGGAGATCCCGGGCATCCAGACGCCCGATGACCACACGCTCGTGTTGAAGCTGACCCGCGGCACCGGCGCCGCCGTCGCAGGCGCGCTGTCGATGCCGATCTCGATCCCGGTCCCGAAGGAGTACGCGGAGAAGTACGACAAGACCACCCCGTCGACGTACGGCGAGGAGCACGCGGTCTACACCGGCCCGTACATGGTCGAGTCCGATGCCGAGGGCAAGGCGACCGGCTACCAGGCGGGCAAGCGCATCCACCTCATCCGCAACCCGGACTACGCCCCGGTGGACGACTTCCGCCCGGCGTACTTCGACGAGATCGACATCCTCGCGGGCAACGACGACAACGCGGTCGCGACGCGCCGCATCCTGTCCGGCGAGGGCATGGGCACGGGTGAGATCGAGCCGCCCGCGAGCCAGCTCAAGCGGCTGCTCGAGAGCAACAAGACCGAGCTGTCGGCGGTGCCGGGCGGTGGCTGGCGCATGATCTCGATGGACACGAGCCGTCCGCCGTTCGACGACATCAACGTCCGCAAGGCCGTGATCGCGGGCTTCAACCGCAACGCGGCGCGCCAGCAGCGCGGCGGCGAGGCGCTGGGGCCGATCGCCCAGGGCTACATCCCGCCGGGCATGGCCGGCTTCGAGGAGTCCAATGGCACCGATGCCTGGACCGACGAGATGGACTGGATGGCGAAGCCCGAGGGCGACCGCGCACTCTCGGCGAAGTACTTCAAGGAGGCCGGGATGGCCTCCGGCAAGTACGAGGGCGACGAGGAGGTCCTGATCGTCGGCGACGCCGCCGAGCCGGACAAGTCGGTCTCGCAGATCACCGAGCAGCAGCTCAACGAGATGGGCTTCAAGACGAAGCTGCGCCTGGTGACGCGCGACACGATGTTCACGAAGTTCTGCAACGTGCCGGACTCCGAGGTCAACGTGTGCCCGTCGGTGGGCTGGCTGCAGGACTTCCCGGACCCGCAGACGATGCTGGACCCGACGTTCAACGGCGAGAACATCATCCCGTCGCAGAACTCGAACTGGCCCGAGCTTGACGACAAGGCGCTCAACGCCAAGATCGACAAGGCCAAGCTCGTGACCGATCCGGCTGAGCGCGCGAAGGTCTGGGCCGACGTCAACCACGACATCACGGCCCTGGCGCCGGCGATCCCGTATATGTGGGATTACCAGACGCTCGCGGTGTCGCCGAACGTGCGTGGCGTGCAGAACGGCTACAGCACGATCTGGGACCTGAACTTCAGCTCGCTCAGGTAGGTCTCAGACCCATCACTACGGCCGACCGGCCCGTCGCCAAGTGCGGCGGGCCGGCCGGGTCACCTTTCCATCGCGAGCTGATCAATGGCCCGATACATAGTCCGCCGCCTCCTCGGCATGTTCCTGCTGCTCGTGCTGGTCAGCGGCGTCACGTTCATCATCTTCAACGTCTTCCCGTCGACCGACCCTGCTGCGCTGCGCGCGGGGCGGCAGCCGACGCCGCAGATCATCGAGCGGATCCGCGAGGACCTCGGCCTGGACAGGCCGCTGATCGTGCAGTTCGGCGACTACATCTACAACGTCTTCGCCCACCAGGACTTCGGTCGCAGCTACGTCAACAACACCGTCGTGCTCGACCAGATCCGGGAGAACCTCCCGGCCACGATCTCGCTCACGATCGGCGGCGTGGTCGTGTGGCTGACCTTCGGCCTGTCTGTCGGCATCATCTCCGCCGTCAGGCACCGCTCGGTGTTCGATCGCCTCGCGATCGGGCTGTCGCTGATCGCCATCTCCGCGCCGGTCTACTGGCTCGGGCTCGTCGCGCTCTACCTGTTCGCGCCCGATTTCGGCGTGTTCGGGCTCAACTTCCTCGGCGGCCAGGGCTCCTACAAGCCGTTCTCGGAGGATCCAGGCGCGTGGCTGCAGTCGCTGGTGCTGCCGTGGTGCGTGCTCGCCGCCGCGTTCGCGGCGGTCTATGCGCGACTGCTCCGCGGCTCGCTGCTCGAGGTCCTCAACGAGGACTACATCCGCACGGCGCGGGCGAAGGGCCTCTCCGAGCGCCGGGTCGTGCTCAAGCACGGGGTGCGCAGTGCGATCACGCCCGTCGTCACGGTGCTCGGCCTCGACATCGGCATCCTGCTCGGTGGCGCGATCCTGACCGAGACGGTCTTCAATATCCCGGGCATCGGCCGGCTCGCCTACGAGGCGATCCTGCGCGGCGACCTGCCGATCGTGCAGGGAACAGTCCTCTTCGGAGCCTTCTTCATCATCATCATGAACCTGATCGTGGACATCCTTTACGCCTTCCTCGACCCGCGCGTGCGGTACTAGCCGTGCCGCTGCTCGAGGTCAAGGACCTGGCGGTCCACTTCAACACCGAGGACGGCGTGGTGCGCGCGGTCGACGGCGTCTCGTTCTCCGTCGAGGCCGGGCGCTCGCTCGGCATCGTCGGCGAGTCCGGCTCCGGCAAGAGCGTCTCGAGCATGAGCGTGCTCGGGCTCACGCGCGCGGCGAACGCCAGCTTCAGCGGCGAGGTGATCTTCGAGGGCCAGGACCTGCTCAAGCTGTCGGAGGAGGATCTGCGCAAGGTCCGCGGCGAGGAGATCGCGATGATCTTCCAGGACCCGCTCTCCTCGCTGCATCCGTTCTATCGCGTCGGCGATCAGCTGGTCGAGGCCGTGCGCGCACATCACGACGTCTCCAAGCGGGCGGGCAAGGACCGCGCGATCGAGATGCTCCAGCTCGTCGGCATCCCCGAGCCGCGCTCGCGCGTCGACGCCTATCCGCACGAGTTCTCCGGCGGCATGCGCCAGCGCGCGATGATCGCGATGGCGTTGATCAACTCGCCCAAGCTGCTGATCGCGGACGAGCCGACCACGGCGCTCGACGTCACCGTCCAGGCCCAGATCCTCGAGCTGATCGAGCGGCTGCAGGCCGAGACCGGCACGGCGGTGATCATGATCACGCACGACCTCGGGGTCGTCGCCGAGGTCACGCACGAGATCGCGGTGATGTACGCGGGGCGGATCGTCGAGCGCGCGTCCACGGCCGAGCTGTTCTCGGCGCCGCAGCATCCCTACACCTGGGGCCTGCTGCGCTCGATCCCGCGGCTCGACTCGCCGCGCGACGAGGAGCTCGTCCCGATCGAGGGGCGGCCGCCGTCGCTGATCACGCGGCCGACCGGCTGTGCCTTCCACCCGCGCTGCCCGTTCATGCGCGAGTCGCACAAGCGCATCGACCCGCAGCTCGAGCCGGTGGAGGGCCAGCACGGGCACGAGGTCGCCTGCCTGCTCCCGCCACAGGTCCGCGCCGAGCTCTGGCAGCACCTGGCCGCGGGCGAGCTGCCCGAGCGGGCGCGT
The DNA here is from genome assembly GCA_963839615.1 of uncultured Solirubrobacteraceae bacterium. Classification (GTDB taxonomy): domain Bacteria; phylum Actinomycetota; class Thermoleophilia; order Solirubrobacterales; family Solirubrobacteraceae; genus DASQMT01. The sequence goes on along the minus strand of CAWIVY010000011.1, from coordinate 126,623 downwards.
GCGGCCGTGCCGATGGGAGACCCCGCCGAATGAGCGTTGACGCCACGCACGAGGATGCCCAGCCCGCCGGTGGCCAGGGCGACGCGCTGATCGAGGTCCGCGACCTCGTCAAGGAGTTCCCGATCAAGGGCAGCTACCTGACGCGCCGCCGCGCGCTGGGCGCGGTCCACGCCGTCGACGGCGTCAGCTTCGACGTCCATCGCGGCGAGACGTTCGGGATCGTCGGCGAGAGCGGCTGCGGCAAGTCGACGACCGCGCGCCTGCTGATGCGGCTGCTGGTGCCGACGTCGGGATCCGTGCGCTTCGAGGGGCGCGAGATCGCCGGCCTGAAGGGCGGCGAGATCAAGCCGCTGCGGCGCGAGATGCAGATGATCTTCCAGGACCCTTACTCGTCGCTGAACCCGCGGCGCACGGTCGGCACCATCATCGGCGAGCCGTTCGTGATCCACAAGCTCCACGAGGGCAAGGGCGAGCGCAAGGGCGCGGTCCAGGAGCTGATGGACATCGTCGGGCTCAACCCGGAGCACTACAACCGCTACCCGCACGAGTTCTCCGGCGGGCAGCGCCAGCGCATCGGCGTGGCGCGCGCGCTCGCGCTCAAGCCGAAGCTGATCGTCGCCGACGAGCCGGTCTCGGCCCTGGACGTCTCGATCCAGGCCCAGATCCTCAACCTGCTGCGCGACCTCCAGCGCGACCTCGGGCTGACCCTGATCTTCATCGCCCACGACCTCTCGGTCGTCCGCCACATGTGCGACCGCGTCGCCGTGATGTACCTCGGCAAGGTCGTCGAGCTGGCCGAATCCGACCAGCTCTACCAGCATCCGCGGATGCCTTACACGGGCGCGCTGATGTCGGCGGTGCCGGTCGCCGACCCGGCGCTGGCCGCGACCAAGAAGCGCCAGATCCTCGCCGGCGACGTGCCGTCGCCGACGAACCCGCCGCCGGCGTGCCGCTTCCACACGCGCTGCTGGAAGGCGCAGGAGATCTGCCGCATGGAGGAGCCGCCGCTCGAGCCGAAGGAGGGCGGCAACATCGCGGCGTGCCACTTCCCGCTGACCGACGCGGAGGTCGCGGAGCGCATCCCGTCGGCGGCCGCGCGCGACGACGCGGCGTGACTTGACCGCGCGGGTGGCCGCGCGAGACAATCGCGGCGCCCATGCCCCCAGCCGCCCGCGTCGGCGACATGACCACCTGCCCGCTGTCCGACGGGCCGAAGCCGCACGTCGGCGGCCCGATCATGCCGCCCGGCGCTCCGACAGTGCTGATCGGCGGGATGCCCGCCGCGCGGGTCGGCGACATGTGCACCTGCGTCGGCCCGCCCGCGACGATCGCGATGGGCTCGTCGAAGGTCATGATCGGCGGGATGCCGGCGGCGCGCATGGGCGACTCGACCGCGCACGGCGGGATGATCACGGTGGGCGCGCCCACCGTGATGATCAACTAGCGCCTGCCGTCTCCGCCCGGCGCCGGCGGGGACCCTGACGTAGACCTACGCCCGCGCACGGCGCGCCAGCCGCGCGAGCCGCTCGTCCCATTGCGCGCCCACGGAGGCCATCCAGGCCATCGCGTCCCCCATCGGCGCCGGATCGAGCGTGTAGCGGGTCTCGCGGCCCTCGCGGCGCACCGCCACGAGCCCCGCGCGGTCGAGCGCGGCGAGGTGCTTCGCCACCGCCTGGCGGCTGACCGGCAGCTCGCCCGCCAGCCGCGATGCGCTCGCCGGCTCCTGCGCCAGCCGGCCCATGACGGCGCGGCGCGTCGGGTCCGCGAGCGCCGCGAAGACGGCGTCGACGTCCATCCCTACGCGTACGCCAGCGCGGCCGCGTGCGCCAGGGCCGTGATCGCGGCGCCGCGGGCGCGCCAGGGGATCTCGATCCCGCGCAGCTCGAGCGGCACGAGCGGGCGCTCCTCGACGACGACGCGAGTGCCGCCGGGCGCGTCGTCGAGCGTCCACTCGACGCGCGAAGGGACGCCGGTCGCGTCGTCGTCCCAGCGGAAGCGCAGCCGGCGCTGCTCCTCGACCTCCTCGACGACGCCCTCGCGCGCCTCGCCGTTCGCCCACTCCACGCGCAGCGGAGCGCCCTCCTGGGGCTCGAGGTCGACCGCGTCGGCAAGCCACTCGCACAGCTCGCGCGGCTCGGTCAGCAGCTCCCAGGCGCGCTCGCGCTCGACGGGCAGGACGATCTCTCGACGGACGGTGGACAACTGCGCCTCCTGCAACTCGGGGGTTGCGCATAGGCTAGCATCTGCAACCCAACGGTTGCACTTCAAGGAGGTCTCGATGCCACTGGTCCCGATGGTCATCCAGCAGGACGCGCGCGGCGAGCGCTCGTTCGACATCTACTCACGGCTGCTCAACGAGCGGGTCGTGTTCCTCGGCAGCGCGGTGGACGACGAGGTGGCCAACCTCGTCAACGCGCAGCTGCTGCATCTCGAGGCCGCCGACCCCGACAAGGAGATCCAGCTCTACGTCAACTGTCCCGGAGGGGTCGTGTACGCCGGGCTGGCGATCTACGACACGATGCGGTTCATCAAGCCGGACGTGCGCACGATCTGCTGCGGCATCGCGATGTCGATGGGCTCGCTGATCCTCGCCGGCGGCACCGCCGGCAAGCGCCAGGCGCTGCCCAACTCGCGCATCCTGATCCACCAGCCGACGGGCGGCTACCAGGGCCAGACGACCGACATCGAGATCCATGCGCGCGAGTCGCAGTTCCTGCGCCGCCGGATGGAGGAGATCTACGCCGAGCACACCGGGCGCCCGACGGACGAGCTGCGGCGCGACATGGAGCGCGACCGCTTCTTCACGCCCGCGGAGGCGATGGACTACGGGTTGATCGACTGCGTCCACGCGGATCGCAACGGCTACTCGTCCGGGTCCTCTTCCTCGTCGTCCTCCTCGACGTAGAGCGACTCCGACGCCAGCTCGCGACCGTCGGCGTCCCACAGCTTCACGTCGAGGTAGTCGGAGCGGTAGGCGTCGGGCGCGATCAGCGTGAAGCGGTCGTCGGCGATCGTGCACTGGTCCACCGCGAGGCCCGCGAGCTCCGCGGTGGCCACGCGCGCGCCCGACAGCAGCGGCACGCCCCATACGAGCGTCATCTCCGCGCTGCGGCCGCCCTCGCCGCGCCAGCTCCCGATCACCTCCTCGCAGATGTCGATGCGCCAGTCGGGATTGCGCTCCGCCGTCTCGTCGGTGAAGTCCGCGGTCGACTCGAAGTCCGACGGCTCGGCCTCACTGCCGGATCCGTCCGCGTCGCCGGGGCGGAAGGAGACGTAGCCGAAGAGCTCGAGGTCGGTGCTGGTGCGCGCGGTCACCGGCACGTACGTGCGCCCGTTCCAGGCGCGGTCCGGGAACCAGCGCAGCTCGCGCGCCTCGCCGATCTCCTGGCCCTCGGCGTCGACCCGCAGGCAGGCGGCGAGGAACTCGGCCTGCAGCGTCTGCGCCCAGGCGCCGTGCGGCAGCGCCTCCTGGGGAGGCTCGGCGGCGAAGCGGCAGACGAAGCGCTCTACGGGCGGCATGGCCGCGGAAGCCTACTCATAGCTCGAGCAGCAGGGTGACCGGCCCGTCGTTGACCAGCTCGACGGCCATCGACGCGCCGAAGCGTCCGCGCGCGGCGCCCAGGCGCGTGCAGAAGCGGTCGTAGAGCGGCTCCGCGTGCTCGGGCCGGGCGGCGGCGACGTACGAGGGCCGGTTGCCCTTGCGGGCGTCCCCGTAGAGCGTGAACTGCGACACGCAGAGCACCTCGCGTTCGCCGAGCGGCTCGTTCATGCGGCCCTCGGCGTCGGCGAACACGCGCAGCGCGCGCACCTTGTCCGCGAGCCGGTCGGCCTCGGCGGGCCCGTCGTCGTGGGTGACGCCGAGGAGCACCAGCAGACCGGGCCCGATCGCGGCGACCTGCTCGCCGCCGACGCTCACGGACGCGCGGCTGACGCGCTGCGCGAGCGCTCGCATCGGGCGTCAGGCCGCCCGCAGCTCCGCCGCGGCCTGCTCGGGCGCGACGACGCAGAGGTGGACTCCCGTGCCCAGCTCGAGCCCTGCGAGGTGGGTCAGCCGCGGCAGGATGTCGATCCGCCAGCAGAAGTGCTCCGCCCCGCGCGGCGCGGTCCGCACCCAGAGGTTGAGCGGAGGCGAGGCGCCGAGGCGGCGGCGCAGGAGGCCCAGAGCCGCGTGCACCAGGCCCGCGCCGAGCGGCCCGTCGTCCTCGAAGCGGGCACGCGGGCGGCGTGGCGCGATCATGAGCTGGAACGGGAGCCGCGACGCGTAGGGCGCCAGCAGCACCGCCTCGTCGTCGATCGCCACCACCCGCTCGCGCCGGCGCACCTCCTCCTGCACCAGGTCGGCCAGCAGGTTGCCGCCCATCATGCGGGTCGCGTAGGCGCCGAAGCGCTCGCGCTCGCGCGCGATCGCCGCGGGGACGAAGTCGAGCGCGTAGAGCTGGGCGTGGGTGTGCGGGAGCGACGCGCCGCCCTCGCGGCCCTCGTTGACGAGCACGTGCACGCAGGCCGCCTGCGCGTGGGCGCGAATTCGGGCGCGCCAGGCCTCCATCGCCGTCAGCACCTGCGCGGCCGACAGGTCGGACATCGACGTCACCGCGTCCGGCGCGTTGACGATCACCTCATGGGCGCCGGTCGCCCGCTGGGCCGAGAACAGGTCCGGGACGGCCTCGGCGGCGGGCTCGTCGCCGCCGGGCGCGAGCGCCGGGTACAGGTTCGGCACGACGCGCACGCTCCAGCCGGGCGTGTCCGGGGCGCCGCCGCCGGGGCGCAGCGCGTACAGCTCGGGCGGGGTGCGGTCCTCGTGGCCCGGCAGGAACGGGTCCTTCTCGGTGTCGATCGGCGGCTCGGGCTCGAGGTCGAAGTGACCTCCAGGGCGGCCCGCGCGGGCTGCGGCGATGATCACCTTCAGCCCGCTGAGCGGATCGACGCGGACGACGTTCCCCGTGCCCGCCGGCGTGGTCGGTGCTGCGCTCACTGGCGACTGGGGAGGTACTCGTCGACGTCGGCCTCGAGCTGATCGACTGAGCTGTAGCCGCCCTGGTGGATGAACGCGGTCTTCGCCGCGCGCGTCGATGAACACGGTCACGGGGTAGTTGGCGGGCGCCTCGATCTCCCTGGCGATCTTCTCGTCCGGGTCCAGGTAGGACGGGAACGGGACCGGATACTGCGCCAGGAAGTCGCGCGCGGGCTGCGTGCTGTCGCCGGAGTTGAGGCCGACGAACGCGATCTGGCGCCCGCGCTCCGTCGCGAGCTGCTGGAAGACGGGGAACTCGGCCCGGCAGGGGTTGCACCAGGACGCCCACTTGTTGATCACGACCGGCTTGCCCTTCAGGCCGGCCAGGCGCCGCTCGAAGGCCGGCAGACCGCCCTCGAGCAACTGCGCGGACTGCTCGTGCAGTGAGGCCAGCTGGGCAGGCGAGCCGGCGAGCTTCGCGCGCGCCGCATCGAGGCTGAACCCGGCGTCCGGAGCCGTCGCGTCGCCGCCGCCGCGCGCCTGCGTGAGGCCCACGACGAGCACGACGGTCAGGATCAGGACGCCGACGATCCAGGGCAGGGCGCGCTTCACGCCGCATAAGGTGGCAGATCCTCTTCGCGCGGACGTGGGCTTCTTCGCGCCCGGTCTGCTTCAATGAACACTCTCGCGGAGCACCGATCCTCGAGGCCTCCAGGGATTCCCTCCAGAACAGGCCTCGGATCTCGGCCCGCGAATTCGCGGAGCCGCGCAGCAGTTGGTCGCGGCTCCCTCCACTGTCATTGCCACCGAGCCGTATGGCCGATTCCACTTCAGTGGCCGTCGAGGCCGCGCCGACAACCCCCTCCGAGGACGCGATCAAGCGTGCCGCGGCTTTCACCCGCGAGCCATTCGTGCTCGAGGGCGAGGACGCGGCTGTCCAGCTCGCGCCCGGCACCGCGCGCCGGCGTGCCCTCGACGCCGCGCTGGCCGAGCTCGAGGCGGGCGCGAAGGCGCCATCCGTGGCCTGGCGGCAATCCTGGTCGCTGCTGCTCGGGCTCGACCGCCTGCTCTGCCAGCAGGAGCCGCACCTCGCCGACGGCACGGTGCTCGACCCGCATCAGGTCGACGCGCTCTCGGGCACGCTGACCGCGCTGCTCGCCGAGTCCGGCCACGACAGCGCGTCCAACGGGGCCGGCCCCAAGGCCGAGCCGGCGCCCGCGCCGCTCGCCTCGGTGGGCATCCCGGGCGAGGAGGACCTCGACGACGACGACGAGCCCGAGGAGCCGCAGGACTGGGAGGACGACGCTCCCGCAGAGAACGGCGACGGGGACGTGCTGCCCGAGCAGGGCGAGGATCCCAATGCCGCGAAGCGCTTCTGGTTCGAGCACGCGACCGGCGCCGGCAAGACGGTCGCGGCGCTCGGCTTCGTCGAGGGCTCGCGCACCGGCGGCACCCTGATCCTCACCCACCGGCGCAATCTCGTCGACCAGTTCCTCGGCGAGCTGAAGGACCGCGGCTACGGCAAGCGCATCGCGCCGGCGCTCGTGCGCGGCGAGGATCGCGCCGACGGGCCCGTGACGGTCGAGACCTACCAGTGGTTCGTGCGCAACGCGGGCAATGTCTCGGACGCGTACACGATCGTGATCTGCGACGAGGCGCACACGGCGCTCGGCGAGAAGACGTCGGCCTCGATCCGCAACTGGCACGAGCCGGTGTTCGTCGGCATGACCGCGACCGGCGCGCTGATCGCCCGCCACGTCACCGACCTGTTCCCGACGCAGACGTCGCGCTTCGACCTCGCCCAGGCCGCGCGCCGCGGCGTGATCTCGCCGCTGCGCTGCGTGCGCATCCCGCCCGGTCCGGGCGTCCGCACGATCGCCAAGGTGCCGCTGCGGCGCGGCGAGGTCGACACCGAGTTCGATCAGGAGATGCTGGCCGAGCTGCTCGACCAGCAGCCGTTCAACCTGGCGGTCGCCGACCTCTACAAGACGCGCTTCAACGGCGTCCCGGGCGTCGTCTACTCGGCCGGCGTGCGGCACGCGTACAACGTCGCCGCGGCGTTCCGCGACCTCGGGATGAAGGCCCAGGCGGTCTCGGGCGAGACGCCGAAGCGCGAGCTGGCCGAGATCCTCGCGCGCTACGAGCGCGGCGACATCGACGTGCTCGTAAACGCCCAGCTGCTCGCGGAGGGCTGGAACTCGCCGCGCGCGACCGTCTGCATGCACCTGGCGCCGACCGCCTCGAAGCGCATCTACCAGCAGCGCGTCGGGCGCGTGACGCGCCGGCATCCCGGCAAGGAGGCCGGCATCGTCGTCGACTTCGTGCACCCGGCGACCAAGCACGACGACCCCGTCGTGACCCTGCACTCGCTGCTCGACCGCGAGGTCTACCGCGGCGGCGCGATCGTCGTCGGGCCGGTGCGCCGCGGGCGCGGCCGGCGGCTGCGCGTCGAGCGCCGCGTGCTGCCCGTCACGGCGGACGAGAACCGCCGGATCGAGGTCTTCGAGCGCGAGCTCTGGCGCATCGCGGTCGAGCACCTCGACTACGGCGAGCAGGTGCAGTGGGCGGCGCTGGCGGGTGCGCGCGTGACCCCGGCCGGCTGGCGCAGGGCGCGCGCGATGCTGCACTTCGACCAGGGCGGCGAGCTCAAGCGCGCGTTCCTGATCACCGCGATCGACCGCAACAAGAACGCCCAACTGCGGCTGCGCGCGCTGCAGGAGATCGCGGCCCTGCGCGATGCCGAGGCGTTCGACCGCGCGCTGGACTTCGTCGAGTCCTGGCCGCGCGAGGACAAGCGCGAAGGCGTCAAGGTGGTGCTGCAGGCGCTGGCCGAGAAGAAGATCGGCCGCCGCGATCAGGCCAACAACTGGATCTGGCGCTGCGCGAACATGACGCGCGAGGTGCACGAGGAGTACGCGGTCCAGCGCTGGCCCGAGACGAAGCGGCTGCTCGGCCTGCTCGTGAACTCGAGCGGCGGCGCTCACGCCCGCAACGCGCGCCGGCTCGTGCACGCCTCGCGCCAGCAGGACCGCCGCCTCTCCGCGGCGCTGCTGGCGGCGGCGATCCCGCACACCGCCGAGGCGGGCGAGGTCATCAACGGCGCGCGCACGCGGATGTCGCGCAAGCCGGCGGCGCTGGCGCGCGAGCTGCTGCGCAACTTCCCCAAGGGCAAGGGCCGCCGCGGGACGCGGCGGCGCAAGAAGAAGGGCGCGGCGGAAGGCGTGGCGCCGGAGGCGACGACGCTCGACGCCGTCGGGGTGATGCTCGACGAGGACGGGTTCGACGAGTCCTCCGAGGCTGCGCCGAAGCGCTCGCGCCGGCGCAGGGTCGACGCCGACTCCGATGCCGCCACGCCGCAGCCCGCTCCCCGCCGCCGGCAACGGCGCAAGCCCGTGACCGCCGACGATTCCTCGTCGCCGTTGCTCGCGGCGGCCGCCGCCGTCGAAGCGGCGTCGACCGGCGCAGCGGCGCCCGCCGAAGAGCCCGCGGAGCAGGCGGCGGAGAAGGTTGAGACGAAGCCCGCGCGGAAGCCGGCCGCGCGGCGCACGACCGCCGGCCAGGCGGCGGAGGAGCCGTCCGCTCAGACCGCGGAGAAGGCGGAGGACGAGCCGGCGAAGAAGCCGCCGGCACCGCGCCGGACGACCGCGAGGAAGGCCGCGGCGAAGCCCGCGAAGAAGCCTGCGAAGAAGGCCGCGGCGAAGCCTGCGAAGAAGCCGTCCGCGCGCCGCCGGACGACGAGCGGCAAGGTCGACGACGCCGTCGAAGCCGCCAAGGCGCCGACCCGCCGCCGGACGACCACGCGCAAGACGGGGGACTCCGCCGTGGAGCGCGCCGTCGAGGCCGCGTCGGGTGCCACGGAGAACGCCTCGCGCAGCCGCGCCGGCTCCAAGCCGGCCGCGAAGACCACGGTGCCGAAGGACGAGGCGGCCTGAGGGCCGATACTTGCGCCGCGCCCCAACGGGGTACCGGCCACGACGATGAAGTGGAAACGCGGCGGATCGACGGCTGACGTGATCGACGTGCGCGGCGGCGGCGGTCGCCGCCGTGGCGGGGCGCTCCCGGTCGGCGGCGGGCTCGGCGTCGTCGGGGTGATCGTCTTCATCGCGATCCAGCTCCTCGGTGGCGGCGGGACGGGTGGATTCGACATCCCCGCGGGCTTCGACACCGCGGCGCGCGCGCCGAGCGGGGAGCCGATCCCGGCCGACCAGGATCCCGAGAAGGACCTCAAGGACTTCTCCGTCTACGTCTTCAACAGCGTCCAGGCGACCTGGGAGCGCACGTTCTCCGCCCAGGGGCAGCAGTACGGGCGGGCGAAGCTCGTGCTCTACCGCGACGGCGTGGACACCGCCTGCGGCTCGGCGAGCTCGGCCGTCGGCCCGTTCTACTGCCCGGGCGACAAGTACGTCTACCTCGACCTCTCCTTCTACGGCGACATGGAGCGCCAGCTGCAGGCGAGCGGCGACTTCGCGTGGGCGTACGTGATCGCGCACGAGGTCGGCCACCACGTCCAGCAGCAGCTCGGCACGAGCGCCGAGGTCGACAAGGTCCGCCGCTCCGACCCCGACCGGGCGAACGAGGCCTCGGTGCGGCTCGAGCTGCAGGCCGATTGCTACGCGGGCGTCTGGGCGCATGCCGTGTTCGACAAGCTCGAGCCGGGCGACGTCGACGAGGCGATCCGCGCGTCGGAGGCGGTCGGCGACGACCGGCTCCAGCAGCAGGCCGGCCGCGGCGTCAACCCGGACTCGTTCACGCACGGATCGTCGGCGCAGCGTCACGCCTGGTTCGAGCGCGGCCGCAAGCGCGGCGAGCCGGCCGACTGCGACACGTTCTCGGTCGAGGACCTCTAGCTGTAGTTCCTGACTAGGTTGTTCTGCCGGTGAGGTAGAGCCATCCGGTGCTCCTTGGAGGCTGACAGGTGCTCAAGCCAGTCAGTCCCAAGGAGGACACCGGATGAAGGTTCACGCTAACGCGCCGCTCGGTCCGAAGGGCCGTGAGACGATGGTTCTGCTCGAAGTGGACCAAGCGATACGTGGCCGAGGGTGAGGCCGGGCTGCTGGACCGCTCCTCGGCGCCGAAGTCGATCCCGCACCGCACGCCGGACGAGCTCGTCGAGGTGATCGTGTTGTTGCGCAAGCTGCGGATGACCGGCGCCGAGATCGCGTTCTGCTTGGCGATGGCACTCTCGACGGTCTCGGCTGTGTTGCTGCGCGTCGGGCTCGGCAAGCTCAGCCGACTCGAGCCGTTAGAGCCCCCCAACCGCTATGAGCGTCGGCACGCCGGCGAGCTGCTGCACGTCGACGTCAAAAAGCTCGCGCGGATTCCCGCGTGGGGAGCGGGGCATCGCGTGCACGTGTCTGCATCGACGACGCCACCCGCCTGGCCTACGTCGAGCTCCAAGCCGACGAGAAGGCGATGACCGCAGTCGGATTCCTCGGCCGCGCGATCGGCTTCTACGCCCGCCACGGCATCACCGTTGAGCGGGTCATGACCGACAACGGCCCCGCCTACCGCTCCGCCATCCATGCCTTCGCCTGCCGCGCCCTGGGCATCGGTCACCTCCGCACCCGTCCCTATCGGCCACGCACCAACGGCAAAGCGGAACGCTTCATCCGCACCCTGCTCGCCGGCTGGGCCTACGGCGCGATCTACGGCTCCAGCCGAGAACGCACAGCAGCCCTTGACGGCTGACTCTGGACCTACAACCATCGCCGCCCACACGGCGCCCTCAGCCACAAGCCGCCCATCTCCCGCCTCACCGAACCGAACAACCTGCCTGGGTCCTACAGCTAGCGCAGCGCAGGCTCACGCCCGGGCCCGCTGATACGTTCGAAGGGCATGGACACCACCGGTTTCACCCTCTTCGACACGGCACTCGGACGCTGCGGCATCGCCTGGGGACCGCACGGCATCGTCGCGGTCGCGCTCCCGGAGGCCGACGATCAGGCGCTCCGCGCGCGCACGCGGCGCGCGGTCCCGGCTGGGCACGAGGCCCCGCCGCCCGACGACGTCGCACACGCGATCGACGAGATCGTCGCACTGCTCGAAGGCGAGCCGCGCGATCTCACCGGCGTCGTGCTCGACATGGAGCACCTCCCCGAGTTCAACCGCCGCGTCTACGCGGTCGCGCGCACCGTCGCGCCGGGCGAGACGATCACCTACGGCGAGATCGCCGAGCGGGTCGGCGAGCGCGGCGCCGCGCAGGCGGTCGGCCAGGCGATGGGGCGCAACCCGTTCCCGATCGTCGTGCCCTGCCATCGCGTGCTCGCGGCCGGTGGCGGGATGGGCGGCTTCTCGGCCCGCGGCGGCGTCGCCACCAAGCGCCGCATGCTCGCGATCGAGGGAGCGGGCACCCCGACGCTGTTCGCCTGACGCTCAGGCCTGCCCGAGGTGGACCTCGCCGGAGTCGAGCGTCGTGACGCTGCCGTCGGGGAGCCGGACGAGCAGCCCGCCGGCGTCGTCGATCCCGGCTCCCGTGCCCTCGCCGCCGGCCCAGCGGACCGGCCGGTCACGCAGCGCGTCGCGGGCGCGCAGCGCCTCGAGGCAGGCCTCCGGCGGCTCCGCGAGCCGCTCCCCCAGAGCTCGCAGGAGCTCGGCGAGCGTCTCCTCCAGCGCCCCGGGAGGGCGGCCGAGCGTCGCCGCGCGTGCGCGCACGTCGGGCGGCAGCTCGGCGGGGTCGACCGCCACGTTGACCCCGATCCCGAGCACCGCCCAGCCGTCCCTGGGGCGCGCCTCGACGAGCACGCCCGCGAGCTTGCGCCCGTCGACGAGCACGTCGTTGGGCCACTTCACGCGCGCCGCGCCGCCCGCGAGGTCGGCGACCGCGAGGCCCGCGCGCAGCGGCAGCAGCGGGTCGTAGTCGCGCAACAGCAGCGAGAGGAGCAGCGCCCGCCCCGGCGGCGCGGCCCACGTCCGCCCCTGCCGCCCGCGCCCCGCGCTCTGCGCGCCGGCGGTCACGAGCGTCCCATGCGGCGCGCCGGCGACGGCGAGCGCCCGCGCCCGGTCGTTCGTCGAAGCCGTCTCGCGCAGGTGCAGGCGCGGGCTGCCGATGGTCGCCACGCGCGGCAATCCTAAAGACGGGCTGGCACTCTTTACGTAAAGAGGGGCTGGCACCGTTCAGGGCGCCGCGTCGGCCAGGAGCGCCGCCACGAGGCCGTCCGGCGTGTGCGGGTCGGCCTCGAGGTGGGGCTCGAGGCCCGCCTCGCGCAGCGCGGCGCTGGTCGCGGGGCCGATCGAGGCGATCCGCGGGCCGTCGAGCGCTCCGGCTGCCGCGAGGAAGAAGCGGACGGTCGAGGCGGATGTGAACGTGACGTAGTCCGCCTGCGCGGCGGCGCGCGCGGTGTCCGCGTCGAGCGCCTCGGCGACGGTCTCGTACAGCGCCAGCACGTCGACCTCGGCGCCGCGCGCCCGCAGCGCTTCGGGCAGCGTCTCGCGGCCCTCGCTCGCGCGCACCACGAGCGCGCGGCGCACGTCGACGCCCGCGAGCGCGTCGACGAGTCCTTCGGCCACCGCCCGCTCGGGCACGAGATCGGCGCGGACGCCGTGCTCGGCCAGCGCGCGCGCGGTGCCCGGCCCGATCGCGGCCACCGTGCGGCCGGCAAGCGCGCGGGCGTCGAGCCCCGCGGCCGCGAGGCGGCTGAACAGCTCGTGGGCCCCGTTGGGCGACGTCACGCAGATCAGGTCGTAGCGCCCGAGGTCGGGCAACTCGGCCTCGATCGGCCGGATCCGGATCGCCGGCGCCTCGACGACGGCGGCGCCCAGCTCGCGCAATCGCGCGGCCAGCGCGCTGCCCTGCGGGCGCGCCCGCGTGACCGCGATCGTGCGCCCGTGCAGCGGTCGCCGCTCGAGCCACGCGATCTGCTCGCGGAGGCCCGCGACCGGCCCCACGAGCGTGATCGCCGGCGCCCGGATGGACTCCGCCGCCGCGCGCGCGGCGACGTCGGCCAGCGTCGCCAGGAGCGTGCGCTGCTCCGGCAGCGTGCCGCGCTCCACGACCGCGACGGGCTCGTCCGCCGGGCGCCCGCCGGCGATCAGCTGCGCGGCGATCCGCGGCAGCGCGCGGACGCCCATGTAGAAGACGAGCGTGCCGGGGAAGGCGGCCAGCGCCGGCCAGTCGAGCGCCGAATCCGGCTTCTCCGGATCCTCGTGCCCGGTCACGAACGCGACCGCGGACGCGAGCTCGCGGTGCGTGACCGGGATGCCCGCGTAGGCCGGCGCGGCGACTCCGGCGGTGATTCCCGGGACCACCTCGAACGGGATGCCGGCTTCAAGGCAGGCGAGCGCCTCCTCGCCGCCGCGGCCGAACACGAACGGGTCGCCGCCCTTGAGCCGCACCACGCTGCGCCCGGCGCGCGCATGCTCGAGCAGCAGCCGGTGCGTCTCCTCCTGCGGTACCTGCTCCCCTCCGCCCTGCTTGCCGACGTAGAGCAGCTCGGCATCGGGCCGCGCGCCGGCGAGCGCCGCGGCGGGGATCAGCCGGTCGTGCAGGATCACGTCGGCGCGGGCGATCAGCTCGGCGGCGCGCACGGTCAGGAGCCCGGGATCGCCCGGGCCCGCGCCGACGAGGTAGACCGTGCCCGGCGTCACGCCATCGCCGCGGCGCGCGCGAGCAGGTCGGCGGCCCCCGCGGCGAGCATCCGCTCGGCGAGCTGCTCCGGATACGGGGCTCGATCGAGCAGCCACTCCGAGCCGTCGGGCAGGCCGACGAACGCGACGAGGCCGTCGGCGCCCTGATGGATGCCGACCGGCGTGTGGCACGAGGCGCCGAACAGCGCGACCGCCGCCCGCTCGGCCAGGAGCGCCGCGTGCGAGGCGATGTCGTCGACGGCCTCGTAGCGTTCGCCCGCCCTCGCCTGCACGGCAAGGCAGCCCTGGCCGGCCGCGGGCACGAAGACCGGACCGTCGAGCGGCGCGGCGGCGACGTCTCGGCGACCCAGCCGCTCGAGCCCCGCGGCGGCGAGCACCAGCGCATCGACCTGGCCATCCGCCAGCTTGCCGAGGCGCGTGTCGACGTTGCCGCGCAGCTCGACCACGTCGAGGTCCGGGCGCAGTGCCAGCAGCTGGGCGCGGCGCCGCAGCGCGCTCGTGCCGACGCGTGCGCCGTCGGCCAGCTCGTCGAGCGACGCGGCTCCCACGAGCACGTCGCGCGGGTCCGCGCGCGGCGGCACGGCGACGATCTCGGTGCCCTCGGCCAGTTCGCCGGGGACGTCCTTGGCGCTGTGGACCGCGAGGTCGATCTCGCCGTCGACCAGCGCCCGTTCGAGCGCGCCGGTCCAGCGCGACTTGTCGCCCGCGTCCCGCTGCAGGTCGCCGGCCGTGGTGATCTCCACGATCGCGACCTCTCCGGGCAGCCGCTCCGCGACCCAGCGAGCCTGCGCGAGCGCCAGCGCGCTGCCACGCGTGCCCAGCCGCAGCGAGCTCAAGGCCGGAGCTCGCGCACCTCGGCCGCGGGCCGCTCCGCCACCGCCGGCTCGTCGAGCCCGAACAGCTCCCGCAGCAGCGACAGGCGAGCGTGCCGGCGCTCGCTGTCGAGCGCCTTCACGCGTTGCGTGGGCTCGTGCAGCAGGCGCTTGACGGCCGCGCGCAGCATCGCCTCGACGCGCTCGCGGTCGCGCTCGCCGAGGCTCTCCCAGCGGTTCTCGTTCTCGGCGAGCAGCTGGGCGACGAGCTCGTCGGCCTGCTCGCGCAGCGCGGCGATCGTCGGCAGCACCTCGAGCGTCCCGAGCCAGCCGGCGAAGGACTGGATCTCCTCCTCGACGATGCCCTCGGCACGGCGCGCCTCGATCCGGCGCTCGGAGTGCGTGCGGGCGACCTGTGCCTGCAGCCCGTCGATGTCGACCAGCGTGACGCCGGGGAGCGCGGCGCAGTCGGGATCGATGTCGCGCGGGACCGCGAGGTCGAGCAGCAGCAGCGGGCGGCCGCCGCGTGCGGCGGTGACGAGCGCGAGCTCCTCCGCGCCGACGATCGCGTGCGGGGATGCGGTCGAGGCGACGACGATGTCGGCCCGCTCGAGCTCGCCGGGCAGCGCGTCGAAGCTGATCGTCGAGCCGCCGAAGCGGCGCGCCAGCGCGATCGCGCGCTCGCGCCGCCGGTTGGCCACGAACATCGTCGAGACGCCCTGCTCGGACAGCGCCCGCGCGGTCAGCTCCGCGGTCTCGCCCGCGCCGATGATCAGCACGTGGCGGCTTGCCAGCTCGCCCAGCGCGACGCGCGCGGCGTCGACGGCCACGGAGGCGACGCTCGCCCCGCCGGCGCCGATCGCGGTGTCGGTCCGGACGCGCTTGCCGGTCGCCAGCGCGGCGCGGAACAGCTTGTTGGTCAGCGGCCCGGTCGTGCGGGCGGAGAGCGCCGCCTCGTAGGCGCGCTTGACCTGGCCCTGCACCTCGGCCTCGCCGACGATCATCGACTCGAGCCCGCTCGCGACGCGATAGAGGTGGCGCGCGGCGTCGCAGTTGCGATGCGCGTAGATGCCGTCGATCAGCTCGGTCGGGCGGAGCCCGGCCTGGCGGGCGAGCATCCCGAGCACGGTGGTCTCGGCCTCGACCGGGTTGCTCACCACGACGTACAGCTCGGTGCGATTGCAGGTCGAGAGCACGACCGCCTCGCGGATCTCCGGGTGCTCGGCGAGCTCGCGCAGGAACCGCTCCGCGCGGCCGTCGGGCAGCGCGATCCGCTCGCGCACGGCCAGCGGCGCGGTCTTGTGCGACGTGCCGAGCAGCAGCAGCTCGCTCACACGCGCTCCTCCTCGGGCACGCGCTCGCGCTGCTCGACCAGCTCGGAGAGCTCGCCGATCTCGCGCTCGATCCGCCCCAGCTTCGTCGCCATGATCGACACGTAGATCAGGATGAGCGCGAGGAAGACAAGGTAGGCGGCCGCGACGTACGGGCCGGCGTCGTCGAGGGGGAGCGCGGGCATCAGAGTTGTTGCGGGGCGGCGCTCCGCGCGAGCGGCACCAGGCCGTCGTCACCGGCGAGGCGGCGCTTGAGCGAGCGCAGCTGGATCGAGGCGGACTTGGAGGCGAGCTCGTACTTCCACAGCGTCACGAACAGGCACGCCATCCCCACGAGCGCGACGAGGAACGTGACGCGCATGTCGCCCGGCATCGCGCCGCCGGTCGTGCTCAGCACGCGCGGATGGGTGAGCGACTCCGCCATCCGCACCGCCATGAAGTTGAGCGGGACGAACGCGCCCGCCACGATCGCGAAGACGGAGGCGTAGCGCGCCTGGCGCTCGGGGTCCTCGATCGAGAAGCGCAGCGGCTGGTAGCACGCGTAGAGCAGGAACACGATCAGGAACGAGACCAGCGTCGGCTCGTCCCAGACCCACCAGTGCCCCCACGCGGCGCGCGCCCAGATGCTGCCGGTGATGAGGACGCCGACGGCGAGCACGAGCGAGATGTGGATCGCGACGTAGGAGCGCAGGTCGTCTGCCCGATCGCCCGAGCGCAGATGCTTGATCGCGTAGATCCCGCCGGCCACGAACCCGCACAGCGCCACGATCGCCATCGGCACGTGGATGTAGAAGATCTTCTGGATGAAGCCCTGGTCGGCGTCGTTCGGCGCGTAGAAGAAGACGAGCGCGAACGCGCCCGTGATCAGTACGGCTGAGGCGATGGAAAGGGCGCGGAGCCCGCGGCCGAAGGTCATGTCTGTCGGCGCTACTCCTCCAGCAGGAAGTCGAAGACGGCGTAGGCGAGGAGCCCGAACACCGCATCATAGAGGGCCAGGACCAGCAGCCAGCGCCCCTCGAGCGGGTCCGCGCCGGCCACCGCGAAGAGCGGCGCGCTCGCCTCCGCGGCGGCGATCACCACCGGCACGAGCAGCGGCAGCGCGATCAGCGGGACGATCAGGTCGCGTGCCCGGGTCTGAACGCCGAGCGCGCCGACCAGCGTGCCGACGACGGCGATCCCGGCGTCGGCGAGCAGCAGCACCGCGAGCAGCTCCGGGAGCGCCTGGCCCGCGCCGGGCTCGAGCAGCAGTACGACGAAGGCGGGGACCGCGACGAGCTCGACGGCGACGAGGAAGCAGAACAGCACGATCGCCTTGGCCACGAACAGCGCCGTGCGGTCGACCGGCGCCATCAGGAACCCGTCGAAGCCGCCCTGGTCGCGCTCGGCGACGAAGAGCCGGTTCATCCCCAGCACCGCTGCGAGCAGCAGCGTGACCCAGAGCACGCCGGCGGCGAGGTCGCCGGCGAGCGCGCTGCGGTCCAGCCCGAAATGGAACAGCACGAACGTCGAGACGCTGAACATCAGCATCGCGGGGACCGACTCGAACGAGCGCAGCTCCAGGCGCATGTCCTTGCGGATCAGCGCCGCGACGGTCGCCCTCATGCGTACAGGCCCCGCACGTCGGCCAGCGCGACCTGCGCCGCCGGCGCCCAGATCGCCTGGCGGCCGCCGCGCAGCCCGAGCACGTGATCGGCCTCGGCGAGGCCCTGCTCGGCAGCGTGGGAGATCAGCACCCGCGCCGGCCCGGCCGCGCGGCCGATCAGCGGCTCGACCGCGGCCGCGCCACCGGGATCGAGGTTGGCGAGCGGCTCGTCGAGCAGCAGCAGCTCGGGCGCGTGCAGCACCGCGCGGCAGATCGCCGCGCGCTGGGTCATCCCGCGCGAGAGCGTGCGCACCGGGTCGTCGGCGCGGGCGGCGAGGCCGACCTGCGCGATCAGCGCCTCGGCGCGCGCCGCCTCGACGCCGTGCAGACTGGCGTGGAAGCGCAGGTTCTCGCGCACCGTGAGATCGCGGTAGAGCATCGGCTCGTGCCCGAGCAGCCCGATCCGGCCGCGTACGCGGTAGGCCTCGCGCGGCAGCTGCGCGCCGAGCACCGCGGCGCTGCCGGCGTGCGGGCGCAGCAGGCCCGCGAGCACCCGCAGCAGCGTCGTCTTGCCCGCGCCGTTGGCCCCGAACACCGCCACGGTCGCGCCCTGCGGCAGCGCGAACGAGATCGCGCGCAGCGCGACCCGCTCGCCGTAGGCGCGCCCGACCCCTTCCAGCGCGACCGCCGGAGGCCTATCCCCCGTCGGCGTGGTTGCCATGGCTGGAGTCGCCCCGCAGGGTCTGCACGGCGTGCCCGAGAACGGGGGCGATCACGGGGAAGAGCTGCTCGACCGCCTTCGGGCTGCCCGGGAAGTTGACGATCAGCGTCGCCTCCGCGATCCCGGCGATCCCGCGCGTGAGGATCCCCATCGGCGTGTGCTTGGCCCCTTCGCTGCGCATCGCCTCCGCCAGCCCGGGCGCTTCGCGGTGGATCACCCCGCGCGTCGCCTCGGGCGTGATGTCGTCGGGCGTCATGCCGGTTCCGCCGGTCGTGAAGATCAGGTCGCAGCCGTGATCGACGAAGTGGTGCAGGCGATCCTCGATCAGCGCGAAGTCGTCGGGCACGACCTCCATCCCGATGATCTCGCAGCCCGCCTCCTCGGCGAGCGCCGCCAGCACGGGCCCGGACCGGTCCTCGCTCGTGCGGTTGGCGACCGAGGTCGAGACGGTGAGGATCGCGGTGCGCACGGGTCGAGCCTAGGCCGTCAGCTCGCGGAAGCGCGTCACGTCGACGTTGCCGCCGGACAGGATCACGCCCGTGCGCAGCCCGCCGCACTCGACCTTGCCGTGCAGCAGCGCGGCGAGCGCGGACGCGCCGCTCGGCTCGAGCACGAGCTTGAGGCGCTCGAACGCGAAGCGCATCGCCGTGACGATCTCCGCGTCCGCGACGGTCACGACCGCGGCGACGCGCTCGCGGACGACCGGGAAGGTCCGCTCGCCCGGCGTGTCGAGCTGCTGCCCGTCGGCGATCGTCCTGCCGACCGGCACCACGACGCGCTCCCCGGCGGCCAGCGAGCGGGCGGTGTCGTCGCCGCTCTCGGGCTCGACGCCGACCACGCGGCAGTCCGGGCAGAGCGCGGCGGCCACCGTGGCGGAGCCCGCGATCAGCCCGCCGCCGCCGACCGGGACGAGCAGCAGGTCGAGCGCGCCGCCGTCGTCGATCAGCTCGAGCGTCGCGGTGCCCTGGCCGGCCATGATGCGCTCGTCGTCGTAGGGATGCACGATCTCGAAGCCGCCGCGCTCGGCGGCTTCGGCGACCAGCGCCTCGCGATCGGCGGAGTAGCGGTCGAAGCGAACGATCCGCGCGCCGTAGCCCTCCGTCGCCGCCGCCTTCGACGCCGGCGCGTCCTCGGGCATCAGGATCGTCGCGGGGATCTCGTGCAGCGCGGCCGAGAGCGCGAGCGCCTGCGCGTGGTTGCCGGAGGAGACGGTGACGACGCCGCGTGCGCGCTCCTCGTCCGTGAGCGAGGCGACGGTGTTGTACGCGCCGCGGAACTTGAACGCCCCGGCGCGCTGGAGGTTCTCCGGCTTCAGGCGCACCCGCGCGCCGGTGCGCTCGTCGAGCGTGCGCGAGGTGACCAGCGGCGTGTGGTGCGCGATCCCGTCCAGGCGCGCGGCCGCTCGGCGGACGTCGTCGAGGTCGATCACACCGCGGCCGGCGCGTGCGTGCGCTGTGCGGCCTCGATCAACGCGCGCACGCCGTCCTCGTCGCCGGCGCGCAGCAGCTCGACCGGGTCCGGCTCGCCGTTGACGATCCCCTCGAAGAAGGCCTTGCGGTCCTGGTAGGTCGGGAGCGTGCCCTTGGCCCAGCCGCGTACCTCGTTGAGCATGATCGCCAGGCGGGCGTACTCCGCGCCGAACTCCTCGGCGATCTGGCGCTTGATCCGCTTCGCCAGCGCCGGCGACGCGCCCGCGGTGGAGATGGCGATCGCCAGCGGGCCCGTGCGCACGATCGCCGGGAGGATGAAGTTGCACAGCGGCGGGACGTCGACGATGTTGACGAGCATCGCGCGGCGCTCGGCGTCCTCGTAGACGCGGATGTTCGTGTCCGTGTCGTCGGTCGCGGCGATCGCGATGAACGTGCGCTCGAGGTCACCGGCCTCGTAGTCGCGGCGGATCCATTCGATCGAGCCCTCGGCCGCGAGCTGTCGCAGCTCGGGCACCGCGTCGGGGGCGACGAGCACGACGACGCCGTCGCACGCGAGCAGGCCCTCGACCTTCTCGAGCCCGATCTCGCCGCCGCCGACGACAAGGCAGCGCCGACCCGTCAGCTTCAGGCAGGCGATGTAGAACGGCGTCTCCAGCATCCCCTGGACGCAGGTCTGATCGCAGATCCCGCGCCGGAACTGGCAGACGCACTCCTTGCCCTCGTATGCGGCGGCCGGCATGACTTCTCACGGTACTACGGCGATCCCGATCACCCCTGTGGGTGATGGACGCTGCCGCCGGGATGCGGGACGCTCGCGCCCGTACCGCCCCTCCCCCCACGAAGGAGCGCACCGATGCGCAACCTACGGATGTTGCTTGCACGCGAGCCTGCGGCCCTCGGGTCGCTCGTCGCCTCGATCCTGCCCGTGCTCGTCCTCCTGGACGTCATCCGGATCGACGAGGCCGGGATCGCCGCGGTCGTCGTGGCCGTCAACACCGCGGTCGGCTTCGGCGTGCGCGTGCTCGTCTCGCCGCTCCCCCCGAGCGACAGGATGTCACCCGCGCCCGAGCGCCTCGCGACCTAGCCGGAACGCGGTCCGGGCGAGCGGCAGCGCGCCGCTGCGCAGCGCCGCCCAGCGCTCGGACTCGCGCCCGTGCAGCAGCCGCGCGGACGCGGTCGCCGCGCGCAGCAGCGCCGGGTCGTACGGCAGCCAGCGGGCCGAGCGCAGCCGCGTCGGCTGGGATGCGAGCTGGCGCGTGGCGGAGTGCTTGGCGAGTCGCACGGGGGCGGCCGGCGAGGCGACGCCGTGCTCGTTGATCCAGGTGATCTCCGCGCCCGCCGCGCGGGCGATCTGCTCGCCCTGGTCGCGGTCGCCGCTCCAGACCGACAGCGTCCCCTCGGTGGCGCGGGCGAGCGCGATCGCCTCCTCCTCGGTGGCCGCCTCCTGAACGGCGAGCACCGGGCCGGGAACGGCTTCGCGCAGCAGCTCGGCTTCCTGCGGCACGTCGCGGAGCACCACCGGCGCATAGAAGGCGCCCGCGACCCCGGGCAGCTCGAGCGGGCCGCCGCACATGCGCGTGGCTCCGGCGGCCTCGGCCTGCGCGACCAGCGCCTCGACGCGGTCGCGCGCGGCGACGCTCGGGAGCGGGCCGACCTCGGTGTCGGGGCGGCTCGGGTCGCCGACCCGTAGCCGGCGCGCTGCGGTCTCGAGCTCGGAGGCCAGCGCCGCCGCGTGCGGCGGCACCGCGATCACGCGCCCGAGCCCTGCATGCCGGCGCCCGCCGCCGGCGAAGGCGGCCCACAGCGCCCCGCTGAGCGCGCGGTCCAGCGGCGCGCCGTCGAGCACCAGCATCGTGCCCTTGGCGGACGGCGGGTCCAGCGTGACGACGTGCTCCACATCGGCCAGGTCGTCCTCCGCCACGAGCTGGAAGAGCTCCTCGGGGAGGCCCGCGCGGACGAACGCGTTGCGCATCCGCGCGGCGGCCCGCGGGGCGGCCGGGACGAGCAGCACGCCGTTGCCGGCGAGCAGCGCGGCGGCGACCTCGAGCAGCGGGCCGGCCCAGGGCGACTCGTCGCGCACGTGGACGCCCACGACTCCGAGCGGGACCTGGATGAGCGTCGAGCGGCGCCCGGCTCGCAGCGCCGGCACCGGGCCGAGGCGGCGGTCGGCGAGGGCGCCCGGGCCGTCGTTCGCGAGCCCGTGCAGCCCGCCGACGGACGGCAGCAGCTCGGCCAGCAGCGCCTCGCTGCGCGGGTGACCGGCCTCGGCGGCGAGCAGGTCGGCCAGCGCGTCGAGCTCGTCGAGCACGGCCATCGCCGCGCGGCGCAGGTAGCGCGCGCGGTCCGCGGGCGCCACGAGCGCCCAGAGCGGCTGCGCTGCCGCGGCGCGATCTCTCGCGGTCATGCGGGCGGACGCTACCGGTCGAAGCGCTCCACGGCGGCCGCCTCGCGCCGCAGCGCGGCCGACACGCCGGTGGCGAGCGGGGCGAACGGCTCGACCGCGACGGCCCCGCCCTTCGCGGTCCAGGTGCCGACGGCGCGCCCGTTCGCGATCGCCGTCGCCCGCACGATGCCGCCGCCCGGATGCACCCGCTGGGCGTGCTCGTGCGCCACCGCGAAGGTTCGCTCGCGCCAGCCGAGCATGTACGGGTCGAAGCCGCCGAGCAGCCGTGCCGGCAGCCGTCGCGGCGGCGCCGGCCGGCGTGCGAGGTCGACGAGCGCGCCGTCCTGCTCGAGTTCGGCGGCGATCGCCGCCAGCCCGGCGCGGGCGTCGCGCAGCGGCAGCCCGGACCATGCGGCCAGGTCGACGTCCATCGCCGGCCCGTGGGCGCGCAAGTAGCGCCGGGCGAGCTCCGCCAGCGCGGCGTCGCGATCCGGCGCGCGCTGCGGGGATCCCAGCCAGTCGCGCGCCGGCGCGAAGCACTGGCGGCCGTCGCGCACGGGGCCGAGCACGACGTGGCCGCGGGCGGCGGCGAGCGCGAGCAGGTGCGGCAGGATCTGACCCTCGATCCGGATCCCCGCGGCAGCCAACCGCTCGCCCAGCACCCGGCGCTCGAGCGGCCCTTCCGAGGCGAGGGCGCGCACGATGACCGGCTCCGCGGACTCCGCGTCGCCGCCCAGCTGCGCGAGGCGGCGGCGGTTGGTCGCCGCGCTCAGCGGCGCCGTGAGCGCGTGCAGCCACGCGTAGTCGCCGCTCGCGACGAGGTGCAGCGTGCCGCGCATCAACCAGCCGGCGACGAGCGAGCGGTCGTCCGTCAGCGCTGCGTCGACCGCGGCCGCCGACCGCGCGGCGCCGCGGGCGCGCAGGGCGAGCCGCGCCATCCGCAGGTCCTGCGCCTGCACCGCGAGCAGGCGCTCCACCGCAGCGGCCGGATCGAGTTGCGGCGCCCCGGCGAGCAACTGCGCCGCCGAGCGCCGCCGGCGCAGCTCCGCGGGAGTCACTCCGCGACGAGCACGCGGTAGCCGAAGTCGAACGCGTCCAGATCGAGCAGCGCGGCGTTGCGCCGCTCCCAGGCGCCGCTCTCGAGGTCGCCCCGGAGCGTCGCGATCATCGCCTCGACCTCGTCCGGCGGGAGGATCGAGAAGACGGAGATGTTGGCGCGCACCTCCGGGTCGAGATAGGCCTCGGGGCGGCGCCAGTAGGCCATCAGGAAGCCGTCGCGGCAGTCGTGCGGGATCGGCACCGAGACCGCGCGGACGGCGCCGAGCGCGGCCTCGGTCTCGGCGAGCGAGACCCGCTGGGACCCGGGGAAGGAGGGCAGGTAGTCGCGCGTCAGCCAGAACGCGCCCGCGAATCGCGGATCCCACTGGAACACGACGGCGCGGCGGCCGACACGGCGCATCTCGCGCAGGCCGGCGAGCCGGTCCTCCCAGTGATGGTCGGACAACACCGCCATCGTCGCGTCGAACGATCCGTCTGCGAAGGGCAGCGCCTCGGCGCGCGCGTCGATGCAGGGGGCTGCTCCGGGCGGGCGCTGCGCGCGCATGACCGCGGAGGGCTCGATCGCGCAGACCTCGCGGTCGCGCGGCTCGTAGGACCCGCTCCCCGCGCCGACGTTGAGCACCGTGCGCGCGTCGGCCAGCTCGGCGTGGATCGCCGCGGCGATGCGCGGGTCCTCCGCGCGCGTCGCGACGTAGGAGCGGCCGATGCGGTCATAGAGCGCGCTCAAGGCTCGCGGCCCCGGGCACGGCGCAGCTCGGCGAGGCGCTCGCGCAGCGCCTGCTCCGCGTCATCCGGGGCGTAGAAGCGGAGATCCTCCCGGCCCGGCGGCATGTGCTCCTGGTCGTTGACGTGGCCGGGCTCGTCGTGCGGGTTCTCGTAGCCGACGCCGCGCCCGGTGCGGCGTGCGGCGGGGAAGGCCGCCGATCGCAGCGGGTTCGGCGCCGCCTCCGAGCCCGCCTCCGCGATGTGCGCCCGGGCGCCGAGGATCGCCCGCTTCGCGGCGCTGGACTTGGGCGCGAGCGACATGTAGATCGCTGCCTGGGCGAGCGCGAACTGGCATTCGGGGAAGCCGACGTGCTCGACCGCGTGCGCCGCCGCGATCGCGAGCGGCAACGCCTGGGGGTCGGCGTTCCCGATGTCCTCGGAGGCGAGCACGATCATCCGGCGGGCGATGTAGCGCGGGTCCTCGCCGCCCTCGAGCATCGCCGCGAGGTAGTACAGCGACGCGTCGGGGTCCGAGCCGCGCGTCGACTTGATCCAGGCGGAGATGAAGTCGAAGTGCTGGTCGCCGTCCTTGTCGTAGAGGACGGCCTTGCGCTGCATCGCGTCCTCGGCGTCCGCGACCGTGACGCGTCCCTCGGAACCGGCGCGCGCGGCGGTCTCGCAGGCGAGCTCCAGCGCGTTCAGCGCCGCGCGCGCGTCGCCGCCCGCTCGGGCGGCGAGGAAGGTCACGGCGTCGTCGTCGACGGCCACGTCGCCGCATTCGCCGGCGTCGAGCGCGCGTCGCATCAGGCCCTCGATGTCCGCCGCGCCGAGGGCGTGGAGCTCGTAGACCTGGGTGCGGCTGAGCAGCGCCGAGTTGACCTCGAAGTAGGGGTTCTCGGTCGTGGCCCCCACGAGGGTCACGAGCCCGTCCTCGACGGCCGGCAGCAGCGCGTCCTGCTGCGCCTTGTTGAAGCGGTGGATCTCGTCGAGGAAGAAGATCGTCGGACGGCCGCCGCGCCTGCGCTCGCGTGCCCGGGCGATCACCTCGCGCACCTCCGGCCGCCCGGCGTTGACGGCGGAGAGCTCCTCGTAGGCGGCGTCGGCGTGCTCGGCCGTCATCCGCGCGAGCGTGGTCTTGCCCGTCCCCGGCGGGCCGTACAGGACCATCGAGTGCGGGCGTCCCGACTCGATCGCGGTCCGCAGCGCAGAGCCCGCGCCGAGGAGGTGGTCCTGCCCGACGAAGTCGTCGAGCGTGCGCGGGCGCATGCGGGCGGCGAGCGGTCCGTCGACCGGCGGCGGCTCGGGGCGCCCCTCCTCGGGCGGCTCGGCCTCGAAGAGCTGGTCCATGATGGGAAGGTAGCCTCCGCCCGGTTCGTGCGCGTGCCGCTGCCGACAGTCCTCCGCGAGTGGGCGGGCGTTCCTCGACGGCGCGGGGCCTGCCCGGTCGGCGCGATCCTCGGCGCCGCCGTGCCGCTCGCGGCAGGGGTGGACCAGTGGTGGCAGGTCGCCGTGCTGGCTGCCGCCGCCGCGCTGCTGGCGTTCGGCCGCCCGCCGCTGTGGGCGCTGGCCGGCGGCGCCCTCGCCGGGCTCGCCGTCGCCGTCGCCGGAGGCCCGCTGCCCTAGGCTCTTCCGGATGGACCTGCAGGAAGAGGCGTCCGACGTCCTCGCGCGGCTGATCCGCTTCGACACCGTCAACCCGCCCGGCAACGAGCGCGCGTGCCAGGAGTGGCTGAAGGGCTATCTCGAGGAGGCCGGGCTCGAGTGCGAGCTGCTCTGCGCCGAGGATCCCGAGCGCCCCAACCTCGTCGCGCGCCTCCGGGGCGAGTCGGAGGGCCCGGTGCTCGGGTACCTCTCGCACGTCGACACGGTGCTCGCCGATGCGGCCGACTGGCGCCATGACCCGTGGTCCGGCGAGATCCACGACGGCGCGCTGTGGGGCCGCGGCGCGATCGACATGAAGTCCCAGACCGCGGCCGAGGCGGTCGCAGCGGCGCACCTCGCGCGCCACGGCTGGCGGCCCGCGCGCGGAGAGCTGAAGGTCATCTCCGTAGTCGACGAGGAGGCCGGCGGCCGGCTCGGCGCCCAGTGGCTCACGGAGCAGCGCCCCGACGCGGCTCGCGTGGACTGGCTGCTCAACGAGGGCGCCGGTGCCGTGATGCCCTACGGCGAGCGCCGCCTCTACGGGGTCTGCTGCGCCGAGAAGGGCACGTTCCGCTTCCGCGTGAGCGCGCGCGGCCGGGCCGGCCACGCCTCGGTCCCGGGGCTCGCCGACAACGCGCTGCTCAAGCTCGTGCCCGCGCTCGAGCGGCTCGGCGGCGGCCGCGCGGGCTACGACGTCGTCGAAGAGCCGCGCGCGTTCCTGGAGGCGATCGGCGAGGACCCCGGCGATCCGGAGGGCGCGGTCGAGCGCGTGCGCGCGATCGAGCCGCGTCTCGCGGCGCTGCTCGAGCCGACGCTCGGCGCCACGTTCGCCCCGACGCTGATCCACGCCGGCGAGGCGATCAACGTGATCCCGGCGCGCGCCGAGTTCGCGGTCGACTGCAGGCTGCCGCCGGGGCTGGGGCGCGAGGTCGCGGAGCGCCGCGCGCAGGAGCTGATCGGCGACGCCGACGCCGACGGCGTCGCGCTCGAGTTCGGCGAGGCGACGGTCGGCAACCGCTCGCCGATCGCATCCCCGCTGATGGACGCGATCGCCGCCTGGGTGGGAGAGGTCGATCCGGCCGGCGAGGCCGTGCCGGTCATGCTGCCGGCGTTCACCGACTCGCGCTGGTTCCGCGCCGCGTTCCCCGACTGCGTCGCCTACGGGTTCTTCCCCCAGCGCCACCAGGACCTGTACACGTCCTGGCCGCTGATGCACTCCGCCGACGAGCGCCTGGACGTGCGCGACATCGGCATCGCCGCGGAATTCTTCGCCGATCTGCCCCGGAGGCTCCTGACGTGACCAGACCCGATACCCCGCCGGCTTCACCGCCGGGCACGAGCGGCAAGCTGCGGTTGGGCGGGATGGCGCTGCGCAACGGCCTGCTCGTGCACGGACCCACCCATTGGGCGGCGGCGGTGCGCAACCGCGCCGGCGAGATCGAGATCGCGTCGGGACGCAAGCCGCGCCTGCGCGCGGCCGACAAGGTCCCGGGCGTGCGCGGCGTCGCCCGGCTCGCCGAGGCGTTCGTCGTGATCCCGCTGGTCAAGCGCGCCCTGCCGGCCGCGCGGCTGCCGTTCCAGGACCCGGGCGTGATCGCGGTCGCGGCGGGCGCGTCGCTCGGCGGGACGGTGCTGCGCCGCCGGCTGCGCGGCGCGGGCGGCGAGGCAGCCGCGGGGATCGTCGGCTTCATGCCGGCGCTGTTCGCCCTGCGTGGCGGCGAGCTGGCCGCCTACCACGGGGTCGAGCACAAGGCGATCGGCGCCTACGAGGCCGACGACGAGGACGCGGCCGACGCGACGAAGGAGCACGATCGCTGCGGCTCGCATCTCGTCGCGCCGATGCTCGCGTCGAACCTCGCGGGCACGCTGCTGCTGCGGCGCGTCGTCGAGCGGCCGGGCGCGCTCGGCGGAGCGGCGGTCGCGCTCGTCTCGTCGGCCGTTGCGGTCGAGATCTTCGGCTGGTGCGAGCGCCACGCCGAGACCCGCGTGGCGCGCGCGCTCAAGCGCCCCGGCTTCGAGATCCAGCGCCTGATCGGCACGCGCGAGCCGGATGAGCGCCAACTCGAGGTCGGCCGCGCCGCGCTCGCGGAGATCCTGCGCGCCGAGGCTGCCTAGGACATTCGCTGAATAGGGTCTGGACCCCAGGTGCAACCCGGGGCCAGCGGGCATACTGGCGAGATGCCGAGCATGGAAGCTTTTCTAGGGCTGGAGTGGTACGAGGTCGAGAGCTGGATCATCACGTGGGCGCCGATCATCTTCATGGGCCTGCTGGTGTTCTTCATCTGGCGGACGATGAAGCTGATGCCGCGGACGAAACCGCAGCAGATCAAGCCGGAGTCGTCCTCCTCGATCGGCTGGGACGAGGTCGCCGGCGCGGAAGAGGCCAAGGCCGAGCTGACCGAGGTCGTGGAGTTCCTGCGCAATCCCAAGCAGTTCGAGGCGCTCGGCGCCCACGTGCCGAAGGGGATCCTGCTGCACGGGCCTCCGGGCACCGGCAAGACGCTGCTGGCCAAGGCCGTGGCCGGGGAGTCCGGCGCGCAGTTCTTCTCACAGTCCGCCGCCTCGTTCGTCGAGATGTTCGCGGGCCTCGGCGCGGCTCGTATCCGGCGCCTCTTCGCGGAGGCGCGCAAGGCGCGTCCGGCGATCATCTTCATCGACGAGATCGACGCCGTCGGCGGCGTCCGCGGCTCGGACAACAACTCCGAGCGCGAGCAGACGCTCAACCAGCTGCTCGTCGAGATGGACGGGTTCAACTCGAGCGGCGACCTCGTCGTGATCGCCGCGTCGAACCTGCTCGAGAAGCTCGACCCCGCGCTGCTGCGGCCGGGGCGCTTCGATCGCCAGGTCTTCGTCTCCCCGCCCGACGTCGCGGGCCGTGAGGCGATACTCAAGGTGCACTCGCGCTCCAAGCCGCTGAGCTCCGCCTGCGATCTCGGCCTGCTCGCGCGCCAGACCTCCGGGCTGACCGGCGCCGACCTGGCGAACATCTGCAACGAGGCGGCGATCGCGGCCGCGCGGTCGCGCCGGCGCGAGATCCTGCAGGCCGATTTCGACTCGGCGCTCGAGCGGGTGATCGCGGGCATGCAATCGCGGCGCGCGCTCAACGAGCACGAGCGCCGCGTGGTCGCGTGGCACGAGGCCGGCCATGCGCTGTGCGCCGAGCTGCTGCCCGGCCTCGACCGCGTGCACAAGATCTCGATCGTGCCCCGTGGCAGGGCGCTCGGCTACACGCTCAACCTGCCCGAGGAGGACCGCTACCTGAAGACGCGCGAGGAGCTGATCGACCTGATGACGATGCTGCTCGGCGGGCGGGTTGCCGAGGAGATCGTCTTCGGCGCGGTCACCACCGGCGCATCCGACGACCTCAGCCGCGTGACCGACATCTCGCGCTCGATGATCCACGAGTACGCGATGGGCACCTCGATCACCTCACGCAAGGTCTCGGCGCAGGGCGGCGAGGTCTCCGACCGCACGCGCGAGCTGCGCGACGAGGAGCAGCAGCACCTGACCGACGAGGCCAAGCGCGCCGCCGCGCGCCTGATCGTCGACCACCGCGACAAGCTCGACGAGATGGCCGCCGCGCTCCTGCGCAACGAGGTGCTCGAGCGCGCCGACATCGACCTCATCATGGCCGGCACGCCGCACCTCAAGCGCGCGCCGGCCGGCCTGCGCGTGGTCGCCGCCGAGGCTCCCGCGCGCCAAGCCTGAACCTGAAGAGCGGCTGGCACCCTTTACCTAAAGGGGGCCGGCACTCTTTAGGTTGGCACCACGAGCGCGAACGCGGAGTGCTCGATGGTCATGCGCTCCATGCCGCGCTCGCGAACCTCGCCGTCGGCGTTGAACTCGGTTCCCGGCGGCAGGTCGACCTCGATCAGCGTGCTGCGGTGGTGCTCGACGTCGCGCTGGTCGGCGATCGTGCCGCGCTTCAGGCCCCACGCGCGGCGCGCGAGTCCGATGCGCGAGCCGGCCGGCAGGACCGCGACGTCGAGGACGCCGTCCTGGGGATCGGCGGCGCCGACCTCCGAGCCGCCGCCGAACGCGCCGGTCACCGCGACGATCACCTGCCAGGCCTCGCCCTCGAACGCGGTCTCGCCGCCGGCGCGCACCGTGCAGGGCAGCGCGGCCGCCGTCGCCGCGGCGCGCAGGGCACCGACGGCGTAGGCGAGCGGGCCGAGCCGCGGCTTGAGCGGCGCCGCGCGGCGCGCCGCCACCGATGCGAGCCCGGCGCTCGCGACGTTGACGAACGGCCGCCCGTCGTCCAGGCGGCCGAGGTCGAGCCGGCGCAGCGACGAGCTCGTGACCGCCAGCGCGGCGGCCTCGACCGGGTCGAGCGGGAGCTCGCAGACGCGCACGAAGTCGTTCGCGGTGCCGCCCGGGATGACTCCGAGCGGCACGTCGAGCCGTCCGGCGAGCTCCGCTACCGGGGCGACCGTCCCGTCGCCGCCGGCGACGACGATCCGCTCCGGCGCATCCGCGGCTGCGCGCTCGCGGTCGGCTTCCTCGCAGCCGAACACGCTCACCTCCGCGCCGTGCGCCCGCATCGCCCGTACGAGCGGCTCGGGATCCAGGCCCGAGCCAGCGGCCCGGTTGGCGATCAGCGCGACTTTCACCGGGCGAAGGCTAGAGTCCGGCGGGTGTTCGGGCGGATCGACCACATCGGCGTCGCCGTTGCGGATCTCGACGCGGCGCTCGCGCTGCACGAGCGGACCTACGGCATGCCCGTCGCGCACCGCGAGACCGTCAGCGAGCAGGGCGTCGAGGCGGTGCTGCTCGACGTCGGCGAGAACCACGTCGAGCTGCTGCGGCCGCTGGCGGACGACACGCCGGTCGGGAAGTTCCTCGCCAGGCGCGGCCCGGGCCTGCACCACGTCGCCTATCAGGTGGCCGACATCGAGGCGGCGCTCGCGCAGCTGCGCGAGCAGGGCGTGCGGCTGATCGACGAGACGCCGCGGATCGGCATCCGCGGCGCGCGCGTCGCGTTCCTGCACCCGTCGGCGAGCGGCGGCGTGCTGACCGAGCTGGTCGAACCCGCTACTTTGCACGCATGACGGCGAGACGGGCGGCGATCGGCTTCCAGGGCGGGCAGGTGCTCTCGCTGCGCGTCACCGAGGAGCAGCTGAAGGACCTGCGCACGGCGCTCGCCCAGGGCTCTGACGGCGGCTGGCGCGAGGTCGAGGCGACCGACGGCGCGGTCGTGCTGGACCTCGCCCAGGTCGTGTACCTGCGCGTGGAGTCCGACGAGCACCGCGTCGGCTTCTAGCCCGGGTGCCAAGCCTCCGCGTCCGCGCCAACGCGCTCGACCTCGCGCTCTACCGGAGCATCCGCGGCGTCGCCCGGACCCCGGCGACCGTCCGTTGGGTGCGGTCGTACTCGCGCCTGGGCGAGCACGGCGCGGTGTGGCTGGCGATCGGCGCGGCGGGGGTCGCCTTCGACGGCGAGCATCGCGGTCGCTGGACCCGCGCCACGGCCTGCGTCGGCGGCGCCTACCTGATCTCGACGTCGATCAAGCTCGCGGTCGGCAGGCGCCGGCCGGTCGTGGAGGACCTGCCCCACCTGATGGCGACGCCGACCGGCCTCTCGTTCCCCTCCTCGCACGCGACCTCGAGCTTCGCCGCCGCGCGCGCCTTCGGCCGCCTGCTGCCGGCGCCGCTGCTCTACGCGACGGCCGTCGGCATGGGCGTCTCGCGTCTCTACCTCGGCGTGCACTACCCGTCGGAC
This sequence comes from uncultured Solirubrobacteraceae bacterium, assembly GCA_963839615.1. Classification (GTDB taxonomy): domain Bacteria; phylum Actinomycetota; class Thermoleophilia; order Solirubrobacterales; family Solirubrobacteraceae; genus DASQMT01. Next base: position 95,707 of record CAWIVY010000011.1, on the reverse strand, counting down.
GTCGCCGCGGGGGCGGCGCTCGGAACGGTCCTCGGGAGCCTCGGGCGGTGAAGGTCGGGATCGTCGGCATGCCCAACGCGGGCAAGTCCTCGCTCTTCAACGCGCTCACGCGCGCGGGCGCCGAAGCCGCCAACTACCCGTTCACGACGATCGAGCCGAACGTCGCCGTGGTGCCCGTGCGGGATCCGCGCCTGGAAGCCGTCGCGAAGACCGTCGGCGCCTCGAACCTCGTGCCCGACACGATCGACTTCCATGACATCGCCGGGCTCGTCGCGGGCGCCCACAAGGGCGAGGGCCTCGGCAACCAGTTCCTGGCGAACATCCGCGAGACCGACGCGCTGCTGCACGTCGTGCGCTGCCATGGCGACGAGGGGGTGATCCACCCGGAGGGCCGCGTCGATCCCGCGGCGGACATCGAGACGATCGAGACCGAGCTCGTCTACGCCGACCTCGAGGCGGCCGAGCGCCGTCACGCACGGGTGGTGCGCGAGGCGCGCGGCGGCGACAAGGCCGCGATCGCGGAGGAGGCGTGGCTGGCCGCGGTGATCGCCGCGCTGCAACGCGGCGAGCCCGCGCGGACGGTGCCGGTGCCCGCGGCCGCTCCCGCCGCGCTGCGCAACCTCTCCCCGCTGACCGGCAAGCCGGTGCTGTTCATCGCGAACGTGGACGAGGGCGACGACGCCGTGCCGTCGGTGGTCGCGGACCACGCGGCCGCCGTCGGCGCCGCCGCGGTGGCGATCTCGTCGCGCATCGAGGCCGAGCTGTCGGAGCTCGACGACGACGAGGCGGCGATGATGCGGGAGGAGCTCGGCGTCGGCGAGACCGGCCTCGACCGCGTCGTGCGTGGCGCGTTCGGCCTGCTCGACCTGATCGCGTTCTTCACCGCCGGCGAGGACAAGCCCGCCCAGAGCTGGCACATGCGGCGCGGCCTGACCGCCTGGCACGCCGCGGGCTCGATCCACTCGGACATCCAGCGCGGGTTCGTGCGCGCCGAGGTGATCGCGTGGGACGCGCTCGTCGACGCCGGCGGCTACGCCCCGGCGCGCGACCGCGGCGTGCTGCGGCTCGAGGGCCGGGACTACGCGATGGCCGACGGGGACGTGATCACCGTCAAGTTCACGCCCTAGATGCCGTTACCAAGGGGGATGGCCGGCATTTCCCCACCCCTGGTGCTCGTAGCGGTGAGCTCCGACGCTGCCCGCGCAGAGCTGCTGCACTCGCTCGGCGAGCGCGGCCACCGCGTCGCCGGAGCCGGCGACGGCGAGCAGACCCTCGCGCTGGTGGCACGCGAGGCGCCTGATGTCGTCCTGCTCGACCACGAGCTCTCGGACGTCGACGGCATGTCGGTGCTCGACCGGCTGCGGGCGGACGACGACCTCGCGGCGGTGCCGGTGATCATGCTCACGCACTCGAGCGATCCCGAGCTGCTGGTCGAGGCGCTGCGCCGCGGCGCGCACGACTACCTGCGCACGCCGTTCGATCCCGAGGAGCTCGACGCCCGCGTGATGGCGGCGCTCCGCGTCAAGCGGCTCCACGACGCGCTCCTGGACGCCAACCGCCGGCTGGCGCTGCAGGCGCTGACCGACGAGCTGACCGGGCTCGCCAACCGCCGCCACGGCGGCCACCAGCTCGAGCGCGAGATCGCGCTCTGCGTCCGCCACGGTCGCCTGCTGGCGCTCGCGCGCGTCGACGTCGACCACTTCAAGATGATCAACGACACGCTCGGCCACCAGGCCGGCGACGAGGTGCTCGCGGATGTCGCGCGCCGGCTCGCCGAAGCGGGACGCGGCGGCGACGAGCTGGCTCGCTGGGGCGGCGACGAGTTCGTCTCGATCCTGCCCGACACCGACAAGGCCGGCGCGCTGCGCGCGGCGGAGCGCCTGCGCGCGGCGGTCGCCGCGACGCCGATGGAGGTCGCGGGCGAGACGCGCGAGGTCACCGTCTCGGTCGGCTGGGCGCACTGGTCGGGAGACACCCCGGACGACCTCCTGGCCCGTGCCGACAGGTCGCTATACAAGGCGAAGGACGCCGGGCGCAACACGATCTGGCCGCCCAAGTAGGCGGTTCCCCCTCAGCTCCCCTCGAGCCGCGCCGCCAGGCGGCCCATGCCCAGCGCGCTCGCCGCCGCCGCGCCGCCGGCGCGGTCGGTCGGCCGGTCCGGCGGGCGCTCGACGTCGGCATCGCGCAGCGTCGCGATGTCCTTGAACCGCCGCAGCTCGTCGGCCTGCTCGAGCAGGGCGCGGCGGACCGCCGGGCGCTCGCGGATCGCGCCCGCGATCACCGCCTCGAGGTTGCCGTGGCGGCGCAGCAGGTCGGCCGCGGTCTTCTCGCCGATCCCCTTCGCGCCGGGGAGCCCGTCGGACGGGTCACCGCGCAGCGCGATGAAGTCCGGCACGATCGCCGGGGCGATCCCGTAGCGCTCCTCGACCTCGGCGGCGCCCATCTCGTCCGGGCCCTCCTGGCGGGCGCGCTGGAGCAGGATCGTGATCCCGTCGCCCGCGCACTGGAACATGTCGCGGTCGCCGGTGAGGATCTGCGCGCGGCCACCGGCCGCCACCTCGGCCTTCGCGAACGCGTACATCAGGTCGTCGGCCTCGAGCGAGTCGTGGGCGGCGACGGTCCAGCCGAGCGCCTCGTAGAGCGCCGGCGCCTGCTCCCACTGGTGGGCGAGGTCGTCCGGCATCGGCGGGCGGTGGGCGTGATAGGGCGGGTAGAGCTCGGTGCGGTAGGTGGCCGACTCCTGCCCGAAGCAGCAGACGATCGCGCGCGGCTCGTAGCGCTCGATGCACCAGAGGAGCTGGTTGACCGAGCCCAGCAGGGCGTTGACCGGGCGGCCGTCGGAGTCGGTGATCGAATCGGGCAGCGCGAAGAAGGCGCGGTAGAGCAGATGAGGGGTGTCGGCGAGCAAGAGGGGCTGTGGCATCGCCGCAGAGGTTATGGTCCGCGGCCATGAAGACGATCTCCGGACTCGCCGAGCTCAAGCAGGCCGAGGGCGACGACCTCGGCACCTCCGACTGGCACGAGGTCACGCAGGAGGCGATCGACGCCTTCGCCGACGTCACCGGCGACCACCAGTGGATCCACGTCGATCCCGAGCGCGCCAAGGGGACGCCGTTCGGCGGGACGATCGCGCACGGCTACTACACGCTCTCGCTCGCGCCGATGTTCAACGAGCAGATCTTCGGCCTCGACGGGTTCGCGTTCGCCGTCAACTACGGGCTCAACAGGGTCCGCTTCCCGGCTCCGCTGCCCGTCGGCGGGCGCGTGCGCATGCACGCGAAGCTCAAGTCGCTCGAGGACGTCCCGGGCGGCGCGCAGATCACGGTCGAGTGCACGTTCGAGCGCGAGGGCGGCGACAAGCCGGTCTGCGTCGCCGAGACGCTGGCGCGCGTCTACGAGGGCTGAGCCGCCTCACCTCAGAACGCCGCGGACCCCCCGATTGGGAAGTGGTCCGAGCCCGTGTTGCGCAGGTTCGCCTCGATCCGAGCCACCTCGTCGGCGATCGACCAGACGCCGAAGTCGAAGACGTCGCCCAGGAGCGGGCGGGCGTTGCGCACGAGCAGGTGGTCGATGATCGCCCAGCGCGGCGCGCCGTTATAGGTGCTCGACCACGGGTGCGTCGGTTCGCGATTGCCGACCGCGGCGAGCACGTCGACGAAGTCCGCGCGCTTCATCACGCCGCCGACGGTGCCCGTGACCGCGTCCTCGTTGACGTCGCCGCAGACCACGTCGGTGGTCGCGGCCGCCGCCGGCAGCTGCTCGATCAGGGAGCGCGCCTCGCGCCCGCGGTTCGACTCGAGATCAGAATCGAGGTGGATCGACGCGGCGCGCACGCGGCGGCCGGTCGCGCGGTGCACGCCGTCGAAGAGCGCGGCGTGATTGCCGTCGGCCGAGAGCGCGAGATCCCGGAACGCGATGCGCGAGAACGACTTGCGCCTGACGATCACGGCCGTCCCGTTCGGCGCCCACCCGATGCCCGGGTCGACCCAGTCCGACCACCAGTCGCGGTCGTTGCGCGCCATGAAGCCGGCGAAGTCCGGTCCGAGGGCGGTGAGGAAGGCCGGCAGCTCGGACGCCTGCACCTCCTGGAGGCAGAACAGGTCCGTGGTCGCGGCCCTGCCGGCGAGGAACGCGGCGATCCGGCCGCGCCGGTACGTCGCGTCGAGCAGCGACGTGTCGAGCCCTTCCGGATACCACATCGGCGAGGCCCAGATCGGCGCGAGCACGTTGAACGACACGATGGGGAGCCGCTGCTCGCGCGGCGGCGCGGCTGCAGTGGCCGGACCGGCGAGCGCGAGCAGCACGGCGACTGCGAGCAGGACGGGCAGCGAGCGTCGCATGGTTCGCATCATGGCGATCCAGCCGCGGTTCGTCCATCCGCGGTGCTACGAGGGCTGAGCCGCGGCGCGCCAGCCGACGAGCTCGCGCAGCGGGCCGAGGTCGTAGCCCGACGGGCCGGCGTTCAAGCCGATGACGAAGTGCGTGACGCCCGCCGCGCGCAGCGCGTCCGGGTCGTCGCCCATGCGCGAGCCGACCGCCCACGAGCGCTCGATCGCCGCCGGATCGCGGCCCTCGGCCGCGCAGTGCTCCTCCAGGATCGCCGACTTCTCGCGGAAGACGTCGGCGCTCCCGAACGCGTGCCAGATGTCGGCGTGGCGCGCGACGAGCTTGAGCGTGCGCTTGACGCCGCCGCCGCCGATCAGGATCGGGATCCGCTCGCGCAGCGGCGGCGGGTTGAGCCTGGCGAAGCGCCGCTCGATCCGCGGCAGCGCGCGCTCGAGCGCCGTGATCCGCGTGCCGACGGTGCCGAACTCGTAGCCGTACTCGTCGTAGTCGTGCTGGAACCAGCCCGCCCCGATCCCTAGGATCGCGCGCCCGCCGGAGATGTGGTCGAGCGTGCGGTGCGCGTCGGCGAGGTAGTCGGGGTTGCGGTAGCTGTTGCAGATCACGAGCGACCCGAGCTCGACGCGCTCGGTCACCTCGGCCATCGCGCCGAGCACCGTGAGCGCCTCGAAGTGCTTGCCGCCGACGTCACCGTCGAGCGGGAAGAAGTGGTCCCAGTTGAACAGGCAGTCGACGCCGAGCTCCTCGGCATCCACCCACGCCCTGCGCATCGCGGGCCAGTCGGCGTGCTGCGGCTTGATCTGGGCGGAGACGCGCAGTCCAGGCATCTGGCGGGATGCTCAGCGTACGTGCACGGCCGGGCCCGCGGCGCCCTTGAAGAGCACGCGGTAGAGCCCGGTCTTCGGCACTCCGGCGCGGTAACGGCCACCGCGGCCCGCGGCCGTCGCGTCGACCGTGACCCAGCGCCCGCCGGTGCGGCGCTGGATGAGCACGCGCGCGCCCCTCCGGGCGGGCACGACGTCGCCGGCGAGCCCGCCGACCGCAGGCACGCGCGCGACGACCGGCACGGCGCCGCCCGTCTCCGTGTCGGGCGGCGGCGGCGGCGTCCGGCGCGTCCTGATCGCCGTGTAGTACGCCCACGAGTCGAAGAGCCCGAACCGTGCCCGCAGCGTGGCGCCGCTGACGCGGGTGCGGCCGCGGGAGCCGACGACGTCGGCCGCCACGACGCGCGGGGACGACCCGCGCTGGATGACCTTGACGCCCTTGAAGCGGCCCTTGACGAGCCCGCGCAGCTTGCTCGCGGCCGTCGCGTAGCGCATCCGGATCGGGCCCCAGCGGTGCTTCGGCGAGACGCTGTCGTACTCGTCCTCGACCGACTTCAGCCACGGCTTCGGCTCCGTGCCGAGCGTCGTGTTCTCGACGTCCTCGGTGCGCCCGCCGGAGGTCGAGAAGAAGTACGTCGGCACCGGCGTGCCGTCATAGGTGACGAGCTGGCCGGCGGTCTGATCGGCGGCGAGGTTGGTCGAGGGCTGCTCGGCGCCCGCGCCGCCGTAGACCTGCGAGCGCGTGTCGGGGTAGTGCTCGAAGCCGGCGCCGCCCTTGGAGGTCGTCAGCGCGTAGGTGCGCGCCGCGACGGCCTGCGCCTTGAGCGCCTCGATCGGCCAGGAGGCAGGCGACTCGAGCGGGATCACGCCCTTGACGTACTCGTCGACCGGCACCGCGTTGATCGAGTTGACGCCGCCGAACGTGCCGCCGCGGAACTCGAGTGCGCCGCGGTAGGTGCCGTCCGTGCGCCCGTTCCCGGCACGGCCCTTGAGCGTCAGCAGGTCGGGCCCGGTCGCGCGCAGCGGCGCCGCCACGGTCGCGAGCGAGCGCCCGCGCGCGCTGAGCAGCTCGACCTGGCCGCCGGCACGCCCGCGTGCGTAGTACGTCCGCCCCGGCGACACGCTGCGCCCGCCGGCGCGCGACGCGCCCGAGAAGGCGGCCGAGCCGCTCGTCGACTGCAGCAGCACGCGGACGTCGCGCGGCGCTTCGAGCACGCCCAGCTCCGTGCCGCTGTAGTAATGGCCCAGGATCGCCTTGTAGTCCCAGCCGTGCGATGCGTAGCCCATCGCGCCGTACTGGCTCATCCCGACGCCGTGGCCGAAGCCCGCGCCGCGGATCGTGAAGCGCTTCGCGGCGTCCGCGGTGGCGGCGCCGCCGACGGCGAACGCGAGCGCGAGCGAGAGTGTGCCGAGTTTCCGAGTCATGGTGCGAGGGGGAACGTTCCCTAAGGTAGCCGGACACGGCCGGCGGCCGGAAGTTGCGTTGGAGCGGAAAGGGGTGTCGTGGCGGAACGCAAGGCGTCGGAGCTGTTCGTGGAGTGCCTCGAGGCAGAGGGCGTCAAGCATGTCTTCGGCATCCCGGGCGAGGAGACCCTGGACCTGAACGAGTCGCTCGAGGACTCATCGATCACGTTCGTACCTGTTCGCCACGAGCAGGGCGGCGCCTACATGGCCGACATGTACGGCCGCCTGACCCGCAGCGCCGGCGTCTGCCTGGGCACGCTCGGGCCGGGCGCGACCAACCTGCTCACGGGCGTCGCCGACGCGTTCCTGGACCGCTCCCCGCTCGTCGCGCTGACCGGCCAGGCCGACCTCGAGCGGATGCACAAGGAGTCCCACCAGCACATCGACGTGGTCTCGATGTTCAAGCCCGTGACGAAGTGGAACGTGCGCCTGAACTCGTCGCGCGTGATCCCCGAGGTGGTGCGCAAGGCGTTCAAGGTGGCCCAGGCGCAGAAGCCGGGCCCCACGCACATCGAGCTGCCCGAGGACGTCATGGCCGACATGGTCGATGCCGGGCCGCTGCCCGCGCGGCGGGGCGTGCGCAGGCCGGAGCCGAGCGGCGCGGAGCTGCGCGAGGCCGCGAGCGTGATCCGCGGCGCCGAGAACCCGATCGTCCTCGCCGGCAACGGCGTCGCGCGCGTCGGCGCGGCCGCGGCGCTGCGCGAGTTCGCCCGCGCGACCGGCATCGGCGTCGCGGAGACGTTCATGGGCAAGGGGCTGCTCGACTACCGCGACCCGCGCGCGCTCGGCACGGTCGGCCTGCAGTCGCGCGATTACGCGCTCGCGGGCTTCGAGGAAGCCGACGTGGTGATCACGGTCGGCTACGACCTCGTCGAGCACGCGCCGAAGAACTGGAACCCGGACCGCGACAAGCGGATCGTGTACATCGACACGGTGGCCGCGGAGGTCGACGAGCACTTCATCACCGAAGTCGATCTCGTCGGCGACCTCGAGCACATCCTCGCGCGCCTCGCGGAGGACCTCGGCGAGGCAGTGGCGAGCCCCGGTGAAGGCTCGCGCCTGAACGAGATCGTGCTCGGGCGCTTCGAGTCCGGGCGCACCGACGACGGCTTCCCGGTCTGCCCGCCGCGCGCGCTGTGGGAGATCCGCCAGGCGCTCGGCCCGCAGGACATGCTGATCTCCGACGTCGGCCTGCACAAGCTCTGGATCGCTCGCATGTTCCCCGCGCACGAGCCCGAGACCGTGTTCATCGCCAACGGCCTGGCCGGCATGGGGATCGCGCTGCCGACCGCGATCGCGGCGAAGCTCGTGCATCCCGAGCGCAAGGTCGTCACCGTCAACGGCGACGGCGGCTTCCTGATGAACGTGCAGGAGCTCGAGACGGCCGTGCGGCTCGGCACGCCGATCGTCAACGTGATCTGGGAGAACCGCCAGTTCGGATCGATCGTCTGGAAGCAGGACAAGAAGTTCGGCCGCCACTTCGGCACCGACTTCGCGAACCCCGACTTCGTCGGGCTCGCCGCCGCCTTCGGCATGCCGGCCTGGCGCATCGAGGCGGTCGACGACTTCGGGCCCACGCTGCGCCGCGCGCTCGACCTCGACGTCCCCTCGCTGATCGTGCTACCGATCGACTACTCGTTGGACGTCGCAATCTCACAAGAACTCGGAACGGAGACAGTCGCCGCATGAGCACCATCACCGCATCGCAGGAGCAGGCCGCCGTCGAGGCGGTCCCGGCGCAGCTGTTCATCGGCGGCGAGTGGCGCGACGCGAGCGGCGGCGCGACCCTCGCGATCGAGGACCCCTCGACCGGCGAGAGCTTCGCCGAGGTCGCGGACGCCTCGCCCGAGGACGCGACGGCGGCGCTCGACGCGTGCGTCGCGGTGCAGGCCGAGTGGGCCGCCCACCCGCCGCGCGAGCGCGGCGAGATCCTGCGCCGCGCGTGGGAGAAGATCAGCGAGCGCGCCGACGAGCTGGCGCTCGTGATGACGCTCGAGATGGGCAAGCCGATCGCCGAGTCGAAGGCCGAGATCTCCTATGCCGCGGAGTTCTTCCGCTGGTTCGCCGAGGAGGCGGTCCGGATCGAGGGGCGCTTCGCGACGGCGCCGAACGGCCAGGGCAGGCTGATCACGATGCGCCAGCCGGTCGGCCCGTGCTACGCGATCACGCCGTGGAACTTCCCGATGGCGATGGGCACGCGCAAGATCGGGCCCGCCGTGGCGGCCGGCTGCACGATGGTGATCAAGCCGGCGCAGCAGACGCCGCTCTCGATGCTCGCGCTGGCCCAGATCCTCGAGGAGGCCGGCCTGCCCGGCGGCGTGCTCAACGTGATCACCTCGTCGTCGTCGAGCCAGGTGTCGGCGCCGATCATCTCCGATCCCCGGCTGCGCAAGCTCACGTTCACGGGCTCGACCGAGGTCGGCCGCAAGCTCGTCGAGCAGTCCGCCGAGGGCCTGGTGCGCACGTCGATGGAGCTGGGCGGCAACGCGCCGTTCCTCGTCTTCGCCGATGCCGACGTCGATGCGGCGGTCGAGGGCGCGGTGATCGCCAAGATGCGCAACATGGGCGAGGCGTGCACGGCCGCCAACCGGTTCCACGTGGCCGACGGCGTGCAGGACGAGTTCGCCGAGAAGCTGGCCGCGAAGCTGCGCGGGATGAAGGTCGGCCGCGGCACGGAGGAGGACGTCAAGGTCGGCCCGATGATCGACGCCACGCAGCGCGACAAGGTCGACGAGCTCGTCCGCGACGCGGTCGGCAAGGGCGCCGAGGCCGTGCTCGGCGGCACGGCGCGTGACGGCGCCGGCTACTTCTACGAGCCGACCGTGCTGGCCGGCGTCGGCGGCGACGCGCGGCTGCTGCGCGAGGAGATCTTCGGCCCTGTCGCGCCCGTGATCGGCTTCAGCGACGAGGAGGCGGCGATCGCCGCGGCCAACGACACCGAGTACGGGCTCGTCGCCTACGTCTACACGTCGGACATCAAGCGCGCGTTCCGGGTCGTCGAAGGCCTCGAGACCGGCATGGTCGGCCTCAACCAGGGCCTCGTCTCGAACCCCGCGGCGCCGTTCGGCGGCGTCAAGGCGTCCGGCTTCGGCCGCGAGGGCGGCAAGGAGGGGATCGGCGAGTACCTCGAGACGAAGTACGTGGCGATGGCGTTGTGAGCCCTCTGGACCAGGTGCGAGCCTGGTTCGACCTCGCCCGCGCCGAGGGCGTGGCCGAGCCGGAGGCCGCGGCGCTCGCGACGGCGACGCCGGACGGGCGCCCGTCGGTGCGCATGGTGCTCGTGCGCGGCATCGACGGCGACGGCGTCTGCTTCTACACCAACCGGGAGAGCCGCAAGGGCCGCGAGCTGGCGGCCAACCCGCACGGGGCGATCGCGATCCACTGGCATCCGCTCGCGCGCCAGATCCGGCTCGAGGGTCCTGTCGAGCCGCTCTCCGACGCGGAGTCGGACGCCTACTTCGAGAGCCGTCCGTACGGCAGCCGGCTGAGCGCGTGGGCATCGGCCCAGAGCAGCGTTCTGCCCGACTACGAGACCCTGGAGCGGCGGGTCGTCGAGTTCGGCGCCCGCTATCCCGAGACGGTGCCGCGCCCGGAGTACTGGGGCGGCTACCGGCTGCGCCCGGACGTGATCGAGTTCTGGGAGGGCCGTCCCAACCGGCTGCACGACCGCATCCGCCACGTCCGCGCGGGTGACGGCTGGAGCGCGGACCGGCTCGCCCCCTGAAAGTCGCCTACGACGCCGGTCCCTGAACCCGCCGCCGCGCGGCGACGGAGACGAGGCCGGCGAGGATGCACGCCGCGCCGCAGAGCTGGAGCGCGCTCGGGCTCTCGCCGAGGAGCACGATCCCGAGCGCGACGGAGCCGACCGGCTGGATCGTGAGGATCATCGACGTCAGCGCCGCCGGCAGGCGCGGCAGCGAGATCGAGATCAGCAGCCAGCCCAGCACCTGGGAGCTGAGCGCGAGCAGGACCAGCCAGCCCGCCGACGGCCACGCGGGCACGAGGTCGTCGACGCCGAGCAGCAGCGCCACCACGAGCGAGCTGACGGCGGCGACCCAGGTCGCGTCGAACAGCGGGCCGGCCGGCCGCCGCAGGTCCGAGTTGCCGTGGCGGAGGATCAGGATGAAGCCGGCGTAAGCGGCTGCGGTCAGCGTCCCGAACAGCACACCGCGCAACGGGTGCGCGCCGTAAGCGCCGTCCTCGAGCGCGCCCGAGATCAGGACGACGCCGATCAGCGTCAGCGGCAGCGCGGCCAGGATCCGCCCGCCCGGCGCCTCGGCAAGCGCCGCCCAGGCGACGAACGGCACGATCACGACCTGCAGGTTGCCGAGCACGGTCGCGAGCCCTGCGCCGACGTCGGCGATCGCCTGGTGCCAGAAGATCAGGTCGGCGGCGAAGAACAGGCCCGCGACCAGCGCCAGCCGCTGCTGGCCGAGGGCGCGCGGGCCGTAGCGGCGGCGCTCGTTCCAGGCGAGCAGCCCGAGCACCGGCACCGCGTACGCGCAGCGGTAGAACGCCGCCGTCGCGGGGTGCACCCCGGCCTCGTGGACGAGGATCGCGGAGAACGCGATCGTGAGCGCTCCCGCGAGCGCGATCAGCGGCGCCCGCCCGAGCCCGGGCGCGGTACCTGGCTCGTCCACCGCCGTCATCGTCAGGCGTCGCCGGGGAAGCCGAAGCAAGCGGTGCCGACGCGGCGGAACCCGAGCCGCTCGTACATGCGCGCGACGTCGTTGCCGGCGGCCGAGAGGAACACGATCGCGGCGCCGTGCTCGCGGGCGTCCTGCACCAGCCGCCCGGTGAGCGCGGCGCCGATGCCGCGCCGGCGCGCGGATGGCAGCGTTCCGACCCCCGTCACCTCGCACACGCCACCCATGAGCTGGTGCGAGCCGGCCGCGATCGCTCCGTCCTGAACGCTCTCGGCGACGGCCATCGCGGTCAGCCCGGCGCGTATGCGCTCGCGCAGGAACCCGAGGTCGCCGAGGCGTCCGATCGCGAGGTCGCGCGCCTCGGGGCCGGCCTCGCCGAGGCCCATCCCATCCGCGGCGAACGCGAGCTCGACCGCCGCCTGCGCGGCGGGCAGCGAGCGGTCGTCGGCGCCGAGCATGCGCAGCGCCACGCCGGCGGGCGCGGACGGCGGCTCCCATTCATCCGCGGCGAGCGCCAGCAGCGGCACCTGCAGGACCTGCAACCCCGCCGCTGCCGCCGCGCCGGCGAGCGAGGGCGTCGTCTCATGCACCCACTCGAACGCCTCGCGCACCCCGAGCTCGCGCTGGCGCGCGCGCACCGCGGCGACGTCGTCGGCCCCGATGTCCTCGCTCAGCCCCAGCCGCGGCCGCCCGTAGAACCGCCACGGGATGCGCGACACGAACAGCGTCAGCGCGCCGTGCTCCTCGACGTCGGCGGCGGCGCGCGGAGTCGCGTCGAAGTGCTCCTCGATCCGTTCCAGCAGGTCGGCATCACCTGTCTCGGCCTGCGGCCTCGCCACCGGCTTCGCCTCGCGACGCACTCATTCGCTGCTCGACGACGAACCCGCCGCGATCCGGCGCAGGTCCAACGCGGCGTCGAGCGTCGCCTCGTCCACGCCGTGCTCGCGGGCGACCTCGCGCAGCGTGCGGCCGCTCGCCGCGGCGTCCTTGACGATGTCCGCCGCCTTGTCGTAGCCGATGAACGGGTTCAGCGCCGTCGCGACCGCCAGCGTGCCCTCGGCCGAGGCCTCGCAGCCGGCGAGGTTCGCCTCGATGCCCTCGACGCACTTCTCCGCGAACAGCTCGCTCGTGTTCGCGAGCAGCGCGATCGACTGCAGCAGGTTGCGCGCGATCAGGGGGATGCGGACGTTGAGCTCGAACTGGCCCTGCAGCCCGCCGACCGTGATCGCCGTGTCGTTGCCGATCACCTGCGCGGAGACCTGCAGCACGACCTCCGGGATCACCGGGTTGACCTTGCCCGGCATGATCGAGGAGCCCTTCTGCAGCTCGGGCAGGAGCAGCTCGCCGATCCCGGCGCGCGGGCCGGAGCCCATCAGCGCGAGATCGCTGGCGATCTTGGTCAGCGAGACGGCGATCACCTTCAGGGCGCCCGACAGCTCGACGAGCGCGTCGCGGTTGCCCTGCGCCTCGAACGGGTCCTCGGGCGCGCGCACCTCGAGCCCGGTGTCGGCGGCGAGGCGCTCGCGGACCCGCGCGGCGAACTCGGGATGCGTGTTCAAGCCGGTGCCGGTCGCGGTGCCGCCGAGCGGGATCTGCGCGACCTGGGGTAGCGCGTTGGAGATGCGCCTGCGGCCCAGCCGGATCTGTGCCGCGTAGCCGGCGAACTCCTGCCCGAGCGTGACCGGCACGGCGTCCATCAGGTGGGTGCGTCCGGCCTTGACGATGTCGGCGAACTCGTCGGCCTTGGCGGCGAACGCCCGCTCGAGCCGCTCGAGCGCGGGCAGCAGCCGGTTCGTCGCCTCGTCGAGCGCCGCCAGGTGGACGGCGGACGGGAAGACGTCGTTCGAGGACTGGCCCATGTTCACGTGGTCGTTCGGGTGTGCGCCGTCGCCCGCGAGGGTCGCGATCACCTCGTTGGCGTTCATGTTCGACGACGTGCCCGACCCGGTCTGGAAGACGTCGATCGGGAACTGGTCGTCATGCTCGCCCCGCGCGATCTCGTCGGCGGCGGAGGCGATCCGCTCGGCCGGCGCGGCGTCCAGCAGGCCGAGGTCGGCGTTGACCCGGGCGGCGGCGCCCTTGACGCGACCGAGCCAGCGCACGACCGCCGCGGGCACGCGCTCCCCCGAGACGGGGAAGTTCGCGACGGCCTTCGTGGTCTCGCCGCCCCACAACTGCTCGGTGGGATCCTGCACGCTCATCGTCAATCGCCTCCGGTGTCTGTTCCGGAGGAGAAACCTAGCGTTCGGCCAGCGCCGGGCGGTCCGCCGGCTCCGGCGTGACGTCGCGCGGGTCGAGGGCGTCATGGCAGTGGGCGCAGACAAGCACGGGGTCGGCGAGATGACCGCAGCTGTGGCGCAGAACGACCGCCGGGCGCTCGTCGCACAGTTGCTCGTCGCCCCAGCGCATGATCGCGACGACGGCGGGATACAGCCCGAGCCCCTTCTCCGTCAGCTTGTACTCGAAGCGCTCGGGTTCCTCCTGGTAGCGGCGGCGCTCGAGGATGCCGGTGCGCACCAGCATCTGCAGCCGCGAGGAGAGGATGTTGCGGGCGATGCCGAGGTTGCGCTGCATCACCGAGAAGCGCTTCACGCCGTAGAAGCACTCCCGCAGGATCAGCAGCGTCCAGCGTTCCCCGAGGACCTCCATCGCCCGCCCGATCGAGCAGGTCGGCAGCCGCAGCGCGTCATCCATCCCGCGAACTACCGTAGCGTGACGGTCAGCGCGCGACGAGGCGCAGCGGCGCGTCGCGCTCGGCCTCGAGCAGCGCCAGCAAACCGCTCGCGGGGAGCGGCCGCGCGAGGTGGAAGCCCTGGGCCAGGTCGCAGCCCATGGCGCCGAGGCGCATCCACGTGGCCGCCGACTCGACGCCCTCCGCCACGACGCGCATGCCGAGGTTGTGCGCGAGCTCGATCATCGAGCGCACGATCGCCTCGTCGGCGTCGTCCTTGTCCATGTCGAGCACGAACGACTTGTCGATCTTGAGCGTGTCGACCGGCAGGCTCTTGAGGTGCGCGAGCGACGAGTAGCCCGTGCCGAAGTCGTCGACGGAGACGGAGACGCCGATCGCGGCAAGCCGCTCGAGCGTGGAGCGCGCGCGGACGGGATCGTGCATCAGCATCGACTCGGTGATCTCGAGCTCGAGCGCCTCCGGCGGGACGTCGCGAGCGGCGAGCATCGCCGGGATCTCGTCCGCGAGCCCGGCATCGAGGAACGAGCGCGCGGAGAGGTTGACGGCGACCGAGATGTCGTGGCCGAGCGCGCGCCACGAGGCGACCCGCTCGAGCGCGGCGTCGAGCACGGAGGAGGTCAGCGCGATGATCAGGCCGGTCTGCTCGGCGAGTGGCACGAACTCGGCCGGCTCGAGCGTGCCGAGCTCGGGGTGCTCCCAGCGCGCGAGCGCCTCGACGCCGACGATCCTGCCGGTACGCAGGTCGCCCTTGGGCTGGTAGGCGAGCACGAGCTCCGAGCGCTCGATCGCGCCGCGCAGCTCGGCGGCGAGCCGCAGCCGGCGCGGGCTGTGATGGTCCTGGCTGGCCTCGAACACCGCGTGGCCGCTCGACGACTTCTTCGCCGCATACATCGCGATGTCGGCGCGCTGGATCAGCGTCTCGACGTCGTCCCCGTGCTCGGGGTGGCACGCGACGCCGATCGAGCCGCCGACCTGCAGGGTCGTCGCATCGACGGCGAACGGCTCGCGCAGCCGGTCCAACAGGGTCTTCGCGACCGTCGCGGCCTGCACGGGGTCGGCGATTCCATGGAGCAGGATCCCGAACTCGTCGCCGCCCAACCTGGCGACCGTGTCGCTGTTGCGCAGCGTCATGCGCAGCCGCGCCGCGACCTCCTGAAGCAGCCGGTCGCCCTGGTGGTGGCCGAGCGTGTCGTTGATCTCCTTGAAGTGGTTGAGGTCCATCAGCATCACGCTGCAACCCTGCCCGCTGCGGTGGCCGGTGTGGATCGCCTGCGCGACGCGGTCGCGGAACAGCACGCGGTTGGGCAGCCCGGTGAGCGCGTCGTGGACCGCCTGGTGCTCCTTCGCGATCGCCGCGCGACCGCCGCGGTGGATCGCGAACAGCGGGAGGAACAGCAGCGTCACCAGCGGCAGCGAGTAGTCGGCCGCCAGTACGACGATCGGCGAGAGGCCGAGCATCAGGCCGGTCGTGGACGCCTGCGAGAACCAGTCGGTGACGAGGTAGCGCCAGATCCCGACGCCCTCGACCATCGCGATCACGGCGGCGACCAGCGAGGTGTTGACGACGAAGAAGACGAGCGAGGCGATCATGATCGCCGGCAGGTCGCTGGAGACGAAGTGGAACTCGCCGTCGCGTGGCACTTCCGACAACAGGGACAGCACGGCGCCGGCAACGACGACCGAGATCGCGTACTGCGCCATGTTGAACGCGATCTTGTGCGCGGGCTTGCGCCGCACGAGGTCGGCGATCAGGTTGCCCACGAGCAGGCCCACGAGCGCCGCCTCGATGCCGCCGGCGATCAGCAGCGCCACGGCGAAGGTGGTCGAGGTGGTGGTCTCCCCCTCGGCCCCCCGCGTGTAGACCTTCAGCGGCACCAGCTCGCCGAGCAGCGCGCAGAGCGCGAAGATGAGCAGCTCCACTTCGCCGAGGTGGGCGGCGCCGTGGGTACCGAACAACAGCACGCAGCCGCACGCGACCACCCCGAGGGTGGTCACGGCGGCTACGTACCGGTTGAGGTGGGTGCTGTTCTTCACCACTTCCGAGCGTTGGCGGCGCGTGCTGCCGGATGATCCGTCATCCCCATTTGGAGCCTGCCCCGAGACCTTCGACGAACACCACGAGCAGACCGGCCGTGAACGCCAGTCGGTACAGACGTCCCTTCACGAGAGACCTCCTTGTCATATGGGACGCGACGCGACAGGCATCGGGCGGTACGCCCCGGAACTTGAGCAATTGGACGATCGTCCGAGCGGCCTTCGTGCTCGCGATGCCGATGCAGATTGCGTGCTGATGCTCGTGGTGATCGCCCTCTGCCTGGCGACCGTGCCGCTGGCGGGAGGGAGCCTGATGCGGCTCGCCGACCTACGGCTGCGCGGGCCGGGCCTCGCGCTGGGCGCGATCGGGTTGCAGGTGCTGATCGTCACGGTCGCGCCGGGCGGGCTCCCGGGCGGCATCCACGAGGTTCTGCACGTCGCGTCCTACGCGCTGCTGGGCGCTTTCGGCTGGGCGAACCGGCGCGTGACGGGGGTGCCGGTGGTGCTCGCCGGCGGCGCGCTGAACGCCGCCGCGATCCTCGCCAACGGCGGCGTGATGCCCGCGGATCCCGCAGTGGCCCACGTGGCCGCGGTCCAGGCCCGCCCGGACGAGTTCGTCAACTCGGTGCCGGTCGCCGAGGCGCACCTGGGCTTCCTCGGGGACGTGCTCGCGACGCCCGCGTCACTGCCGCTGCACAACGTCTACAGCCCGGGCGACCTCGTGATCGTGCTCGGCCTGCTGATCGTCGTCCACGCGGCCTGTCACAGGCAGAAGGCGGCGAGCTCGCGCGCCAGGCCGACCGCGTCGTCGTAGGCGATCAGGAACCCGGTTCCCGGGAGCACGCGCAGCATCCCGTCGGGCAACAGGTCGAGCGCCTCCTCGGCGATCGCGAGCGGATGCGACGCATCCTCGTCCGCCCACAGCAGCAGCACCGGCAGCTCGAGCAACCGGTATGCGTCGAGCAGCTCGGGCTGCTCGCGCGGCCAGCACCGGACCGCCTTGCTCCAGGCACGCGCGCGGTTCGCGTTGCCGCCGAGGTACATCGTGGCGTGACGGACCAGGTCGCTCGCCGCCGGATTGCCGCGTGCGGAGAGCGCCGCTCCCTTGTCGGGGCGGAAGGCGAGTCGCGCGGCATGTGACGCCACGCGATCCAGGCCGGGCACGGCGGCCGCGCGCGCGGTCGCCCGGACCGCGCGCCCGGGACGCAGCGGCGGACGGTGCAGCGAGGAGGACATCAGCACCATCCGGCCGGGCTGGAGCCGGCGCGACATCACGGCGCGTAGCAGCAGCTGGGCGCCGGTCTCGTGCCCGCCCACGAGCGGTCGGGGCCCGCACGTGTCGCGCACGAAGCCGGAGACCACGTCGGCGAGCCAGTCGGGCGAGTAGGGATGGCTCGGCCGGTCCTCCGAGTCGCCGTGCAGCGGCAGGTCCGGCAGCACGAGCCGGAAGCGGTCGCCGAGCTCCTCCACGAGCGGCTCCCACTCGCGGTGCGACAGCCCGGCGGAGTGCAGCAGTGCGAGCGGCGGGCCGGCGCCGGCCTCGCGGTAGGCGATCCGCGCGCCGTCGTGGTGGTGGTAGAGGCGGAGCTTCACGCCCGGTCGATCGTAGAGTCAGGCGGCGTGTTGCGGCGCTCGCCCCACGACCGCGAGATCCTCAGGCTCGCCGTGCCGGCGCTCGGCGCGCTCGCGGCCGAGCCGCTCTACGTGCTCGTCGACACGGCGATCGTCGGCCACCTCGGCACGACGCAGCTCGCCTCGCTCGCGATCGCGGCGACGGTGCTGGCGACGGCCTTCACCGTCTTCAACTTCCTCACCTACGGGACCACCGCCCAGGTGGCGCGCCTGCACGGAGCCGGGGAGCGCGACGAGGCCGCGCGGGTCGGCGCGCAGGCGCAGTGGCTGTCGCTGGGCATCGGCGCGTTCCTGCTCGTCGCGGTGGCCGCGCTCGCGCGCCCGCTCGTGTCGCTCATGGGTGGCGAGGGTGAGGTCGCGGACGGCGCGGTCACGTACCTGCGCATCGCCGCGCTCGGCGCGCCGGCGTTCATGCTCGCAAGCGCCGGGCAGGGCTACCTGCGCGGCATCGGCGACCTCGCCACGCCGCTCGTGATCCTCGTCGTCGCGCACGCGGTCAACGTGGTGCTCGAGCTGCTGTTCGTGTACGGCTTCGGCTGGGGCCTCGCGGGCTCGGCGTGGGGCACCGTTATCGCGCAGGCGGGGATGGGGCTGGCGTTCCTGGCGGTCCAGCTGCGCGCCGGCTGGGAGCGGCCCGTGCTCGCGCGGATGCGCGTGCTGATGCGCGTCGGCTACGAGATCGCCGTGCGCACGACCGCGCTGCTCGCCGCGTTCCTCGTCGCGTCCGCGGTGCTCGCGCGGGTCGGCCCGGCGAGCCTCGGCGCGCACCAGATCGCGTTCCAGCTGTTCATCTTCCTCGCGCTCGTGCTCGACGCGCTCGCGATCGCCGCGCAGGTGATGGTCGGCCGGATGCTCGGCGCCGGCGATGCGGCTGGCGCGCGTGCGGCGGCGGGGCGGATGATCGCCTGGTCGGTCGCGCTCGGGATCGCGTTCGGGCTCGTGCTGCTCGCGCTCGGCGACGTCGTGCCACGGCTGTTCACGAGCGACGACGCGGTCGTCGGCCGGGCGCACGAGATCTGGTGGCTGTTCGCGGCGATGATGCCGCTGAACGGAGCCGTGTTCGCGCTCGACGGGATCCTGATCGGCGCCGGCGACACCCGCTTCCTGATGTGGGGGATGCTCGTCGCGGCCGCGGTGTACATACCGATCGCGCTGCTCGCGCTGGTCAACGACTGGGGCATCCTCGGCGTCTGGTTCGGGCTGACGGGGCTGATCGCCATGCGGCTGGCGATGTGCGGCGCCCGCTTCGCCGGAGAGCGTTGGGCGCGCACGGGGTTGGCCCTACCATGAGGCCCTCCATGGTTCGCCTAGTCTCCCTCCTGACCGTCGCGGTGCTCGCGCTCTCGGCCCCGGCCGCGCTGGCCCAGGACCAGAGCGGCCCGTTCGGGCCGCTCCCCCAGCCGCCGCCGGCCGAGACACCGACGCCGACACCGCCGCCGTCGGTCGAGGCCCAGCAGGACACCGACCGCACGCTGCTGTTCGTGGTCGGAGGGGCGCTGCTGGTGCTGTTCGTGATCATCGGGCGCGTGATCACGCGCGACGCGCGCAAGACGCTCCGCGAAGAGGGCCGCGACGTGGCGCCGGCGGCGCGCGATCAGGGACCGCACCGGCACGCCCGCGAATCGAAGGCGAAGGCGCGCGCGCGGACCAAGGCGCAGCGCCGCGCGCGCCGCCAGAATCGGTAGTGCGCTCACGCTGACGGCGACACGATGCCGTTGCGCACCCGAAGCACCGCACGCCCGCGCGGGAGCACGTCGAGCGGTCTCTCGAAGCCGCTGAACGTGGCGCGCCCGCGGTAGTCGGCGAAGCGCGCGAGCTCGGCACCGTCGGCGAACACGAAGACCTGCCCGGTGCTGCCGAAGGGGAGCTCGCCCCGGTACTCGCTGCCGAGCGCGTCGGACACCGCCTCGCGCGGGGTCCCGGGCGCCACGACGAGCACGCGGTCCCAGCGGAAGCCGGCCAGCCGGCGCAGGTCGACCTCGCCGCCCTCGCTCACCCCGATCGTGCGGGTCAGCTCCAGCGCGAGCAGGTTGTCGACCGCGACGCGGTCCTCGTCGCGGGTCGCGAACACGACGACCGCGAGCACGCCGAAGGCGACCGCGAGCAGCGCGCCGACGACGATCAGGGCCCGTGTCATGGCGGAAGGCTAGCCCGCACCTAGAATCACGAGCCTCCATGAGCCCAGTGCACGAGCCCCTGCCGCCGAACGTCTCCTTCCCGGCCCTCGAGGAGCAGGTGCTGGCCCGCTGGCGCGAGCGCGACATCTTCAAGGCCTCGCTGCGCAACCGCGAGGGCGCGCCGCCCTTCGTCTTCTACGAGGGCCCCCCGACCGCCAACGGGTACCCCGGCGCGCACCACGTGCTCGCCCGCGTCTTCAAGGACGTCTTCCCGCGCTACAAGACGATGACCGGGCACTACGTCGAGCGCAAGGGCGGCTGGGACTGCCACGGGCTCGCCGTGGAGATCGCGGTCGAGCAGAAGCTCGGCTTCAAGTCCAAGGACGACATCGAGCGCTACGGCATCGCGGAGTTCAACCGCCAGTGCCGCGAGTCGGTGCTCGAGCACCTCGAGGACTGGCAGGCGCTGACCGAGCGGATCGCCTACTGGGTCGACCTCGACGAGGCCTACTACACGTTCGAGCCGGACTACATCGAGTCCGTCTGGTGGGCGCTGAAGACGATGTGGGAGCGCGACCTGCTCTACGAGGGTCACAAGGTCGTGCCGTACTGCGTGCGCTGCGGCACGGCGCTCTCCTCGCACGAGGTCGCGCAGGGGTACGAGGACGTCGAGGACCCGTCGGTCTACGTCCGCTTCCCCGTCACGCGCCCGGCCGGGGCGCTGCGCGAGGGCGACACGCTGCTCGTCTGGACGACGACGCCGTGGACGCTCGTGTCCAACGCGGCCGTCGCGGTCGACCCGGAGCTGAGCTACGTGCGCACGGCGGGCGGCGAGGTGCTCGCCGAGGCGCTGGCCGAGCGGGTGCTCGGCGAGGGCGTCGAGATCGCCGACCGCTTCCCGGGCCGCGAGCTGCTCGGCGCCGCCTACGAGCCGCCGTTCCCGTTCATCCCGGCCGAGGCCTACGGCGAGAAGGGCCACACCGTGCTGCCGGCCGACTTCGTCAGCGCCGAGGACGGCACCGGGATCGTGCACACCGCGATCGCGTTCGGCGAGGAGGACTTCCGGCTCGGCGCCGAGCAGGGCCTGGAGGTCGTGAACCCGGTGCGGCTCGACGGCACCTACGACGAGCGCATCGGTCCATACGCCGGGCGCTGGGTCAAGGACGCCGATCCCGACCTGATCGAGGACCTGCGCGCCCGCGGCCGCCTGCTGCGGGCGGAGACGCTGCTCCACTCCTACCCGCACTGCTGGCGCTGCGGCACGCCGCTGATCTACTACGCCAAGCCCTCGTGGTACATCCGCACCTCGTCACTGCGCGACCAGCTGCTCGCCGCGAACGAGACGGTCGACTGGCACCCGCCGCACATCAAGCACGGCCGCTTCGGCAACTGGCTGGAGAACAACGTCGACTGGGCGATCTCGCGCGAGCGCTACTGGGGCACGCCGCTGCCGGTCTGGCGCTGCGAGAACGGCCACGCCGAGGTCCTAGGCTCGCTCGCCGGCGTGCAGGAGCGCTCGGGCCGCGAGCTGCCCGACCCGCACCGACCGTACGTCGACGAGCACACCTGGCCGTGCGACCAGTGCGACGGGGAGATGCGCCGCGTGCCCGAGGTGATCGACGTCTGGTTCGACTCGGGGTCGATGCCGTTCGCCCAGCTCCATGCGCCGTTCGAGAACGAGGAGCAGTTCCGCAGGACCTTCCCCGCGGACTACATCTGCGAGGCGATCGACCAGACGCGCGGGTGGTTCTACTCGCTGCTCGCGATCTCGACGCTCCTGTTCGACGAGGCGCCGTACCGCACGGTGCTCGTCCTCGGCCACATCGCCGACCCGCAGGGCAAGAAGATGTCGAAGTCGCTGGGCAACATCGTCGTGCCCTGGGACGTCATCCATCAGCACGGCGCCGACGCGTTCCGCTGGTACTACCTGACCTCGAAGCAGCCGTGGGACGGCTACCTGTTCTCGACCGAGACGGTCGGCGAGTCCGTGCGCCAGTTCCTGCTCCAGCTCTGGAACACCTACGGCTTCTACGTGCTCTACGCGAACGCCAACTCGGTCAGCGAGCCGGCCGAGCCCGCGACGGAGCTCGATCGCTGGGCGATCTCGCGCCTGAACGCGACGATCGCCGAGGTCCGCGAGCGGATGGAGGCCTACGACGCCACGCGCGCCGGCCACGCGATCGCGGCGTTCGTCGACGAGCTCTCCAACTGGTACGTGCGGCGCTCGCGCCGCCGCTTCTGGGACGGCGAGCCGGCCGCCTTCGGGACGCTGCGCACCTGCCTCGTCGAGCTCACGAAGCTGCTCGCCCCGTTCTGCCCGTTCATCGCGGACGCGATCTTCGAGAACCTCGACGGCAGCGTCGCCAGCGTGCACCTGTGCGACTTCCCGCAGGCGGGCGAGCGCGACCGCGAACTCGAGACCGCGATGGCGGTGGCGCGCGAGACCGTGCGCCTCGGGCTGGCGGCCCGGAGCCACGGCAAGCTCAAGCTGCGCCAGCCGCTGGCCGCCGCCGTCGTGGTGGCCGCGGGCGACGAGCGGGCGGCGATCGAGCGGCTGGCCGGAACCGTCTGCGACGAGCTCAACGTCAAGGAGCTGCGCTTCGTGGCGGAGGCGGGCGAGCTCGGCTCCTACGACGTCAAGCCGAACTACCGCTCGCTCGGCCCGCGCTTCGGCAAGCAGATGCCGCAGGTCGCTGCCGCGGTGCTCGCGCTGGACCCCGCGCACGTCGCGGCGGCGCTGCGCGAGGGCGGCCGGGTAGCCGTCAGCATCGACGGCCACGACCACGAGCTCGGCGCCGACGACCTCGCGCTCGCCATGCAGCCGCTCGATGGGTACGAGCTCGAGCGCGAGGGCTCACACGCCGTCGCGCTCGACACGCAGCTCGACGAGGCGCTGCGGCGGGAGGGGCTCGCGCGGGAGGTCGTGCACGCGGTCCAGAACGCGCGCAAGGCCACGGGGCTCCAGGTCGAGGACCGGATCGAGCTGAGGCTCGAGGGCGACGCGGAGCTGCTGGCGGCCGCCCGCGATCACGACGACTATCTCGCGCAGGAGACGCTCGCGGTCAGCGTTCGCTTCGACGGCGCCGCCGGCGCGACCGAGGTGAGCATCGAGGGCCGTCCCCTGCTGGTGTCGGTGACCCGCGCCTGAGCGGGCGCGGGGCTACTCGGCGAGCCAGAGCGCGAAGTCGTCGAACCGGGCCGCGCCGTCCCTGGCCACCAGCCCGACGCGCGCGGAGTCGCCCGGGTCGATGCTCGTGCGGTCGGCGACGAACCCGTAGGGCGTCGCGTTGACGGTGTAGCTCAAGGTCACGGGCTGTCCGGGCTCGCCGGTGCCGCAGCCCAGTCGCAGCAGCGTCGGCTCGCCCTGGTCGCTGCGCTCGTTGGGCGTCAGGGTGTGCGTCTTCAGCGTCGTCGCGTCGCCGTCCTGGAGCCGCACCAGCTGAATCCTGGAGCGGCCGTAGAGCAGCAGCGCATAACCCGTGCGGTAGTTCTCCGAGGCGCGGCAGAGCAGGCCCGCGGCACCGCCGGACGGCGCCTCGACCAGCGCCTCGACGAGCGTGCCGCGAGTCGCCGGGTCGACGCTCCGCGGCGCCATCGCGCCGACGGTCCCTGTGCCGCCGCGGAGCTGGAACCCGCCCGCGCGATATCCGCTCCGCGGCCAGCCCGAGTCGGTCTGCGAGAAGTCGTCGGTGAACTGCGGCTGGTCCGGGAAGCTGCCCGCCGGGGAGCCGCCCGCCGCGGCCGGTGTCGCGGTCGCTTTCGCGGGAGCCTCGGGCTCGGAGCGCTCCTCCGAGCCGCAGCCGGCGAGGAGCAGGGCGGCGAGCGCCACGGTCAGCCTGAGCGCCGTCGCGCGTCATCCGGGCAGGTCCGGCAGGTCGGGGAGGTTCGGCAGCCGCCCGGGCAGGTCCGGCAGGTCGGGGAGGTTGGGCAGGTTGGGCGGGTTCGGCAGGCTCGGCAGCTGCGGGAGATCGGGCAGGTCCGGGAGATCGGGCAGCGGACCCGGCAGGTTGGGCAGGTTGGGAAGATCGGGCAGATCGGGCGGCGTGATCAGCTCGAACGGGCTGCCGGCGTCGCGCTCCTCGATCACGTTGTCGGACTCGCCGGGCTGGTACTGGTACGTGGCGTAGGCGGGGAAGCCGTCGCGGTCGTCGCTCGTGATGTCGAGGTCGCCGTCGTCGCCGGGCTGGAAGGTGAGGTCGCCGCTGATGGCCGGGAAGGGCGACACGCTGTTGCGCGACTCGTAGCCGATCCGCACGCCGTCGCCGTCGGCCTCGAGGTCGTAGCTGTTGGTCATGTCGATGTTGATGCCCTCGCCGGTGGCGTCGTTCTCGCTGTCGTTCTCGAACGTGCCGAGGTCGCCGTTGATCGAGATCGGCCGCGGCTCGTTGCAGAAGTCGCGCCCGAACGCCGACACGGTGCAGCTCTCGGACTGGACGATCATGCCGCGTCCGGTCTCGCGGTCGACGATCAGCATCACGCGCGAGTCCTGGATGCCCAGGTCCGGGTCGCGCAGCGGATTGGCGAAATCGCGGTCGTCGCCCTTCAGCGGTCCGGCGCTCGATCCCGGGATGAACAGGTCCATCACGAGGATGCCCTGCCCCGGCTCGGCCGGGAGCTGGAAGTAGCGCCGGTTGCTCGCGCCGTCGTCGAGCTGGATCGTGCCCTGCGCGACGAGCTCGGCGAAGTCCGCCTCGCTCGGGCCGACGAGATCCGAGACCAGCTCGCCGCGCGGGCCCGCGCCGATCAGGTCGCGGTAGAGCTCGAGCCGCTCGATCAGGTCGCGCGCGGTGTCGAGATCGCCGCGCGCGATCGCCGCCTCCGCCTGCTCTGCGAGGTCCTCGAGTGCTCCGCCGGTGGCGTTCAGCAGCGGGTCGAGCGCCGCCAGGCGCCGGTCCAGCTCCTCGGATCCGCTGCTCGAGGACCCGTCGCACGTCTGGCCGGAGATCTGGCAGACGAGCGCTTCGATGTTGCCGGCGAGCCCGGTCGCCACGCTGCTCGTCGCGAGCGCGGCCACGATGAGAGCGACCACCAGCAGCATGCCGGTGTACTCCGTTGCGGTCTGTCCACGCTCGTTCTGCAGCATCCCCCACAGCGAACCGGGCGGCGCGCGGCGCGGCAAGAGGCCGCGGACCCAACCTGCTCGCGGGCAGGGTCCCTACATCGGGCCTGGGACCTGCGGGGGGCGGACCGTAAGCGCGAACAGCACGCAGCCCAGGTCGGTCGCCTGCACCTCGGGCACCTGGAGCGCGAGGTTGGCGATGCTCATGCCGGCCACGAGGAGCGGGCAGAGCGCCAGCGCCCAGAGCCGGAAGCGACCGCCGCGCCCGAGGGCGTAGAGCGCGGCCATGTACAGCGGCCAGACCCAGATCGCCGACAGCATCAGCGTGAACACGTACTCGCCGGCGTCGATCGGATCCTCCCCCGCCGCGCGCAGTCCCGCCGCTCCCGCCAGCGCCACGAGCGCGAACGCGAACGCGGCGCAGGCCAGCGCGATGACGAGGTTGACGCTAAGCCAGCGCAGGCTCGATCTCGGCCTCGAGGCGCTTCTTAGGCATCGCGCCCTGGATGCGCTTGGCGACCTGGCCGTCGCGGAAGAGCAGCAGCGTCGGGATCGCCATGATCTGGTACTCCGACGCGGTCTGGATGTTCTCGTCCGTGTTGAGCTTCACTACCTTCAGCTCGGGGCGCTCGCCGGCGATCTCCTCGACGATCGGCGCCACCATCCGGCAGGGGCCGCACCACGGGGCCCAGAAATCCACCAGGACCGGCAGGTCGCTCTCGATGACCTCAGCCTGGAAGTTGGTGTCGGTGACCTCGTTGACGCCAGCCATTTCGCTCCTTGTCGTGCTCACTATTACTTCAGAAAGTATAGTACGTGCGGCGTCACCCAGACCTCGAAGGCTGCGGCCGCCACGAGCACAGGTACCGCGATCGCCGTCGTCACGAACGTCGCGGCGAGCAGCGTGTTCCAGGCACCGCGCCGGCTGGCGATGATCCAGGCGGCGAGCGGCAGGAACAGCGCGCACAGCTCAGGCAGCGCGTGGGGCAGCAGCCCGAGCATCAGGATTCCCGGCGACATGCCGCGGTCGGCAGCGGCCGTCGCGGCGGCGGCGCCGAGCGCGTAGGCCTGCGTGCTGAGCGAGAAGAGGGTCGCGGCCGCCACGAACGCGATCGCAAGCTTGCCCGAGCGGTCGTGCACTCGCCGCAGCAAGCCGGTGTGGCCCTGGGCGACGATCGGCAGCGACGATCCCGCCATGAAGCCGGCGACGCACGCCATCGCGTGCAGTGCCAGTACGAGCGAGTTCCGGTAGAGGATGAAGAAGAAGTCGTCCCACTGGCCGACGCGGCCCACGCCGCGGAGCATGAAGCCTGACGGGTCGGGCATGCTCAGAAGCGCGACGACCCACGTCGCCAGCAGCAGCAGCACGGCGACGACGAGGCTGCCGGCAGCCCAGGGGATGATCGTGGCCACGGGACGCCGCTGCCAGACGCGCAGCGCGGTGCGCGTGTCGGCCCAGCCGCGGACGACGGCAAGTTGTTCGTAGTTCATGGTTTCCTTGGATCGGCAGCTGCCGCCCGCGACTGAAGCCCGAGGACGGGCACCCGCCACGCGGCCTCGAGCACGACACGCCCGGAGAACTTCGACTGGCCCTCGCGTCGCTCGCGAAACGTGATCGGCAGCTCGACGACGCGCAGCCCGGCGACGAGGGCGCGATGCGTCAGCTCGATCTGGAAGGCGTAGCCGCGTGCGCGCGCATCCGCGAAGCCGATCGCCGCCAGCGCGTCGGCGCGCCAGCATTTCAGGCCGCCCGTCAGATCCCGCACGGGCACGCGCAGGATCGTGCGCGCGTACGCGCAGCCCGCGCGCGAGACGGCCCGTCGCCAGGCGGACCAGTTCTCCACCGCGCCGCCGTCCACGTAGCGCGACCCGAGCGCCAGATCCGCTCCGGCGTCGAGCGCATCGAGCAGCACGGGCACCATCGCGGGGTCGTGCGAGAAGTCGCAGTCGATCTGCACGATGCTCGCGGCCCCCCGGGCCAGCGCGTGCGCGAAGCCGTCCACGTAGGCCGGCCCGATCCCGTGCGCGCCCTCGCGGTGCAGGACGGAGACGTGCTCGTCGGCGGCGGCGAGCCGGTCCGCGATCGCCCCGGTGCCGTCGCGTGAGGCGTCGTCGACGATCAGCACGTGAGTGCCGGGCGGGCCGGCCGCGCGGAGCGCGCCGGTCATGCGCTCCACGTTGGCGGCCTCGCACAGGGTCGGGACGACGATCCAGGCGGCTCCGGGCATCGAGGGCCGCGTAGGCTAGAGCGAGTGACCAACGCACAGATCGCCGCCGCATTCGACGAGCTCGCCGACCTCTACGAGTTGGACGGCGCCGTGCAGTACCGCGTGCTCGCCTACCGGACCGCGGCGCGCACCGTGCGCGACGCGTCGGTGTCCGTCGAGCAGCTCGTGCGCGACGGCCGCGTGACCGAGCTGGCGGGCATCGGGAAGACGCTCGAGACCAAGCTCGAGACGCTGATCGAGACCGGCGACACGACGCAGGCGCAGAAGCTGCGCGCCCAGTTCCCGAGCGGGCTGATCGCGATGATGCACCTCCCCGGCTTCGGCCCCAAGCGCGCACGCCGGCTCTACGACGAGCTGGGGATCGACTCGCTCGAGGCGCTGCGCGCGGCCGCCGAGCAGCAGAAGCTGCGCGACCTGCGCGGATTCGGCGCGAAGGTCGAGGAGAAGCTGATCGAGCAGCTCGCCGCCGGCTTCGACGGAAGCCCGGCGGCGCGCGTGCTGCTCTCGCGGGCGCTGCCGATCGCCGAGCAGGTGGTCGACGCGCTGCGCGCCGTGCCCGGCGCCGAGCGCGTCGAGGTCGCCGGCTCGCTCCGCCGCCAGGCCGACTCCGTCAAGGACCTCGACGTGATCGCGACCGCGGCCGACCCGGCCGCGCTCGTGCGCGCGCTGACCGAGCTGCCGGTCGTCGAGTCGGTCGACTCGTCCGGCGACGCCGGCGGCCGCGTGACGACGCACTCCGGCATGAGGGTCGACCTCAAGGTCGTCGAGCCCGACCAGTTCGGCAACGTGCTGCAGCACTTCACCGGCTCCAAGCAGCACAACGTGGCGCTGCGCGAGGCGGCGGTCAAGGGCGGGCTGCACGTCTCGGAGTACGGCATCCTCGACGACGCCACCGGCGAGACGCTGCGCTGCGCGAGCGAGGAGGAGGTCTACGCCAAGCTCGGGCTGGCGTGGATCCCGCCGGAGCTGCGCGAGGGCCGCGGCGAGCTCCAGGCCGCGGCCGCGGGCACGCTGCCCGCGCTCGTGACGCTCGCGGACCTGCGCGGCGACCTGCATTGCCACACGACGCTCTCGGATGGGCGCCAGGACGTCGAGGCGATGGTCGAGGGCGCGCGCGCACTGGGCTACGAGTACCTCGCGATCACCGACCACTCCGCGTCGCACGGCTTCGGCAACCACGTCGACGCCGGCATGCTGCGCGCGCAGATCGAGCGCGTGCGCGCGCTCGCCGCGGAGCTCGAGGGCTTCGACGTGCTGATCGGGACCGAGACCAACGTGCTCACGGACGGCTCGCTCGACTACGACGACGAGCTGCTCGGGGAGCTCGACTGGGTCGTCGCCTCGGTGCACACGTCGTTCGGGATGTCCGAGCAGGAGATGACGGACCGGATGGTTGCGGCGATCGAGCATCCGCTCGTCGACGTGATCGGGCACCCGACCGGGCGCAAGATCGAGACGCGCGGGCCGTACGCGCTGAACGTCGAGCGCGTGATCGAGGCGGCGGCGCGCACGCACACGATGCTCGAGATCAACGCCGCGCCCGACCGCCGCGACCTCAACGACGTCCATGCGCGTGCGGCCGCCGAGGCGGGCGTGCTGATCGTGATCGACTCCGACGCGCACTCGGTCCGCAACCTCGAGCTGATCCGGTACGGCATCGCGACGGCGCGGCGCGCGTGGCTGACGCCGGCGCAGGTGGCGAACACGCGTCCGTGGTCGGAGCTCGCTGCGCTCCGGAAGCGGAGTCGCGCGGCCGCATGAGCGGGACGTTCAGGGCCGGCGTCCGGGCAGGTCTCCCGTTCGCGGTCGCCGGCGGCCTGCTGGCGACGTCGTTCGGGGTGCTCGCTCGCGACGTCGGGATGCCGGCCTGGGCCGCGGTGCTGATGTCGGCGATCGTCTTCGCCGGCTCGGCGCAGATCGCAGCGCTGACGATCATGGGTGCGGGCGGCGGGCTCGGCGCGGCGCTCGGCGCGGCGGCGCTGATGAACTCCCGCTTCCTGCCGATGGGCGTCGCGTTCGCGCCGTCGCTCCCCGGTGGCCCGGTCGCCCGTGCCGCGCAGGGCCAGACCGTCGTCGACGTCTCGCTCGTGGTCGCGCAGGACGGTCAAGGGGGGTACGACCGCGGGCTGCTGTTCGGCTCGAGCGCGATCCAGTACACGACCTGGGTGAGCGGGACCGCGGTCGGTGTGCTCGCCGGCTCGCTGATCGGCGATCCCGAGACGATCGGGCTCGACGCGGTCTACCCGGCGTTCTTCCTCGCGCTGATGATCGGCGAGCTGCGCAGCGACCGAGCCAAGGGCGTCGCCGCGCTCGGCGCGCTGATCGCGCTCGCGCTCGTGCCCTTCACGCCGCCGGGGATCCCGGTCCTGGCCGCATCGCTGGCGACGCTCGTGGGCCTCTTCCGCCGCGAGGCCGATGCGCCGTGAGCACGCTGACGGCCCTGGCACTCATCGGCGGCTGCGCCGTGATCACCGCGATCCTGAAGGGCGTGGGCCCACTCACGCTGGGTGGCCGCACGCTGCCGCCGTGGTTCTCGGCGATCGTGGCCTTGATGGCGCCCGCGCTGTTCGCCGCGCTCGTCGTCACGCAGGTCCTGGCCGACGGTCGCGACCTCGGCGTCGGCGCCGACACCGCGGGCGTCGCGGTGGCGGGAGTGGCGGCCTGGCGCGGGGCATCCGTGATCACGGTCGTCGCGGTGGCGGCGGTCACGGCGGCGACGTTGCGGGCGCTGGGGTAGCGCTCCGCTCACGGATGGCGCGCCGCCAACGTCTACGGCGGGCAGTGAGGGGGTGGGTCCCGAAGCGCCGCCGCGGGTTCGGGCGCCGAACGTCGCTCAGTCGACCCTATAGGGCGTACTGAGCGACGTTCGGCATCATGCCGCGCGCTCCGGGCCGTTCCTCGATGCCGCCGTTCACGCGCCCTCCAGCAACGCCGGCAGCACCCGCTCGCGCACGATCGCGTCGACCGCCGGCGGCGTCCACGGCGCCAGCGCGTCGCGCGCTCGCTCCGCGTAGTCGGGCGCAGGGTCGTCGAGCGCCGTCCGCAACGCGGTGGCGAGGCCGTCACCGACCAGGCGCGGATCGAGCGCGCGGGCGACCGGCAGCGCCGCGTACGGACCGGCTGACGCGGTCGTGACGAGCAGGCACCCGTCCGCCAGCGCCTCGAGCTGAGCGATCCCGTAGTCCTCGCGGCGCGGGGCGGTGACGAAGACGCGCGCCCGGCGCAGCAGCGCCCGGTACTCGCCCGCCGCGAGCATGCCTGTGTAGCGGACGCCCTCCTCGCCGCTGCCCGCGAGCCCGGCGACGACGAGCGTCTCGCCCGGGCGCCGGGCCGCCCGCCACGTCGCCAGCACGCGGTCCAACCCCTTCTTCTCGGGGTTGGCGCCGTAGGTGATCGCTGCGATGTCCCGCTCTCCCGGCATGCCCGACCGCTCGACGGGCACCGGCAGCACCAGCGCGGGACCGCTCCGCGCCGGCGCCTCCGCGAGCGCGCCCTCGCTCCAGGGCAGCAGCAGCGCGGCCGCGGCGAACCGGCGGCGCTCGAGCGGGCGCTGCCAGATCCCATGCCGGCCGGGCCGGTTGCCGGCCGCGGGCGCATCGAAGCGGATCGCGCCCGGCTCCGGCCACAGCAGCGCGGCGGTGCTGCTCGAGTAGACGATCGCGCGCGGCCGGGCGTCGCGCAGCGCTGCAGCCGCCGCGCGCCGGGCCGGGACCGCCCAGGCGAGATCGGTGAGCGCGAACGTGCGCGGCTCGCGCGCCTCCGTCACCCGTGCCGCCGCGACCGACGCGCCGGCGCGCCGCAGCGCGGCCGCGAGCGCGTCGTCGGCCGCGCGGAGCCCCGCGGTGGCGCCCAGCGAGACGATGAGGACGTCGGTGCCGGCCATCGAGCGGGCATTGTGGCGCGGCCTGCCATCCTGCACCGCCGCGATGGTCGGCACGCTCATCAACGTCGGCACCGTGCTGGCCGGCACGGCGATCGGGACGGCCATCGGCCCGCGGCTGCCCGACCGCGTCCAGCAGCGCGTGCTGGCCGGCCTGGGCATGATCACGCTGGCATTGGGCGTCGACCTCGCCCTCGCGTGGGGAGGCGAGGACACTTCGACCTCGACGCCGCTGTACGTGCTCGCGGGCATCCTGATCGGCGGCATCGTGGGCGAGATGCTCGGGATCGAGCGCCGGCTGGAGCGGCTCGGCGACGGCCTCCAGCTGCGGCTGGCGCGGGCGAACGGCCACCACTCGACGGTCTCGGAGGGGTTCGTCACGGCCTCGCTGCTGTTCTGCGTCGGCTCGCTCACCGTCGTCGGCTCGATCCAGGACGGGCTGACCGGCGACTACGAGCTGCTCGCGACGAAGGCGGTGCTCGACGGGTTCGCCGCGGTGGCTCTGGCGGCCACGCTCGGATGGGGCGTCGGGCTCTCCGCCGTGACGGTCCTGCTGGTCCAGGGCGCGATCACGCTCGGCGCGGGCCTGTTCGAGGACCTGCTCGTCGGCGAGGCGCTCGCCGTGCTCACGTCGGCGGGCGGCGTCACGATCATCGGGATCGGGCTCAAGCTGCTCGACATCAAGGACGTCAAGGTCGGCAACTTCCTGCCGGCGCTGGTGATCGCACCCGCGCTCGTCGGCTTGGTCGGGCTGGTGTAGTGCTCCGCGGGTCATCCGGACCGCGTTCGGATTGGCATGCCGGACATCCATGTCCGGGCTTGACCGGGCTCCGCCCTACCCGGCCATCAAACCCGGCGTGCGGATCAGCCTGATCGGCTCCAGCGGCGCGGTCTTGTCGACGTAGAAGCGGAAGCCGTCGCGCTCCTCGATCGCCGTCACCGCCGCTTCCTGCCGGCGCCAGGCGAGCGCCCAGATGATCGCGAAGCCGGCGGCCACGGCCGAGACCTGCGGCACGAACACGCCCAGCACGGCGGCGCCGATCGTCGAGAGCAGCAGCGGCCAGAGCCGGTTGAGCAGCGTCATGCCGGGCCGCAGCTCGGGCAGCGCCATCTGCATCCGCGCGTCCGCCAGGACCCGTGCGATCGGCGGCGAGGCCGCGTTGCGGCGGCCGAGCCACGCCCCGAGCAGCGCCGCCGCGATCCACCAGCCGATCGCCACCTCCAGCAGGGTCGGCTCGACCTCGTCGCGAACGCGCACGATCGTCAGCGCGGCGAGGAAGGTCGCGGAGCCCGCGCTGAGCATCACCGTCGCCTTGAGGAAATCGACGAACCTCACGGCGCGGTCAGGCCAGCAGCGCTTTGAGGAGCTCGCGCACGCCGGCGGTTCCCTCGACCATCGCGTCCGCCTCCTCCTGGAGTGCCGGCGGGCCCTCGTCCGAGCGGACGCCCACGCGCACCGCCGTGCCGAGGCGGCCCATGTCGACCAGCTCGCGGAGCCCGCGGAAGGCGTCGATGTCGGTCATGTCGTCACCGACGTAGATCGCGGCGGCGAGGTCGGTGTCGCGCAGCAGCGCGACGATCCCCGCGCCCTTGTCGATCCGCACGGGCGGGCGGATCTCGAGCACCTTGCGGCCCCAGTGGGTCTTGTAGCCCGACGCCTCGGCTTCCTCCGCGACCGCGCGGATCGCCTGCTCGGCGCCCTCCTCGTCCGGCACGCCGCGCCAGTGCAGCGCAGCGATCGCCTCCTTGTCCTCCAGCCGCACGCGCAGGCGCCTGAGCTCTTCGCCGTAGGCCCCGCTCATGAAGCCCTGGATGCGCCGCGTCCAGGCCTGCAGCTCGCGGTCGAGCTCCGGCGCCACCGCGCCGGGCCGCAGCACCTCCGACCCGTGGTTGCCCAGGTAGGCGATCGAGCCGAGCGACACGATCCGGCGCGCGTCGGACGCCCTGCGGCCGGAAACGCAGGCGACGGTGCCGTACTTGCGCGCGACCTCGATCAGCGGGCGCCGCGTCGTCTCCGGCATGTGCGCGTCGTCGGGCTGGGAGACGATCGGCGCGAGTACGCCGTCGACGTCGAGCAGCACCGCGGAGCGCTCCGGGTCCCGCCGGAGCGGCTCGAGCAGCGCGTCGAGCTTGGCGTCGGCCTCCGGCATCGGCCTAGTATGGCGACATGACGGAGACCACCACGGGCGACGGCTGGGCCGTCGGCAGCCTCGACGCGCTGGGCGAGGGGCCGGGCTTCCGCAAGGTCCGCAAGGAGCTCGGGGTCACGGCGTTCGGCGTCAACGCGGTCGTGCTGCCGCCCGGCTACATGTCCGGGCGCCACCTGCACGAGCGCCAGCAGGAGCTCTACTTCGTCTTCAGCGGCGAGATCGAGTTCAAGTTCGGCGAGAGCGAGAAGCAGGTCCTCGGACCCGGCGGCCTGGCGCGCGTGGACCATGCCACCGTGCGGTCGTTCCGCAACCTGTCCGACTCCGAGGACGCGGTGTTCCTCTGCGTCGGCGGTGCCGGCGGCTACGTCGGCCGCGACGGGCTGCTCCCGGAGGGCGAGTCGAGCGCGCGCTAGGCCGTCCCGCCCGCGCGCCCGCCCTGGGCGGCCAGCAGGTCGCGGATCTCGGTCAGCAGCACGGTCTCGTCGGTCGGCGCGGGAGTGTCCTCCGCGGACCCGCGGTGCTTCGCGATCGCCTGCATCGGCAGCACGACGAGGAAGTAGACCGCCGCCGAGACGATCACGAAGTTGATCAGCGCATTGATCGTCGAGCCGTAGACGATCTTCGAGTCGTTCACGGTCACGCCGGCGTCGTTGAAGTCCGGCGTGCCCCCGATCGCGCCGATGATGCCGCCGACGAAGTCGGTCGCGAACGCCGCGACGACGGCTCCGAACGCCACGCCGATGACCACCGCGACGGCGAGGTCGACGATGTTGCCGCGCATGAGGAACTCGCGAAAGCCCTTGAGCATCTTGCTCACTATCGTTCGCCGCCCATGAACGAGTCCCTCCACTGCCTCGTCGAGATCCCGAAGGGGTCGCGCAACAAGTACGAGTGGGATGACGCGCTCGGCGGGATCAAGCTCGACCGCTTCCTGTTCTCCTCGGTCGTCTATCCCACCGACTACGGGTTCGTCACCGACACGCTGGGCGAGGACGGCGATCCGCTCGACGCGATGATCTGCGTGTCCGAGCCGACGTTCTCGGGCTGCCTGATCCCCGTCACCGCGGTGGCGGTCTTCCGCATGACCGACGACAAGGGGCAGGACGACAAGATCCTCTGCGTCCCGCACGAGGACCCCAACTGGAGCGGACTGCGCGAGCTCGACGACCTGCCGAGCCAGCTGCGGATCGAGATCGAGCACTTCTTCTCGATCTACAAGCAGCCCGAGGGCAAGGAGGTCGTCGTCGACGGCTGGCACGAGCGCGACGTGGCGGTGCGGATCATCGATGAGAGCCGCGCGCGCTGGCGGGAGAAGCGCTCCTGACGCGCGTCGTCGCCCTTCGGGGCGGTGCGGTCGAGTCCGAGCACCGCGTCGCCTGGTGCGTCGTGCACCCCGACGGGTCCGTGACCGGGCCGGACCCGGAGCTGCCGGTGTTCGCCCGTTCGGCGGTCAAGCCGCTGCAGGCGCTCGGCAGCGTCCGCGCCGGCGTGCTCGAGCGCTTCGGGCTCGGCGACCGGCACCTGGCGCTCGCGTGCGCGTCGCACGGAGGGTCCGACACGCACGTTCGTTGCGTCGCCGAGGTGCTCACGGCCTGCGGGCTGGTCGAAGGCGCGCTCGGGTGCGGCCCGGAGCTGCCGCTGGACCCGCGCGCCGCCGGCGGCCTGCGGCCGTCGCGCATCCGCCACAACTGCTCGGGCAAGCATGCCTTCGGCCTCGCCCGCTGCATCGCGGAGGACTGGCCGCTCGACGGCTACTTCCGCGGCGGGCACCGGCTGCAGGGGGCGATGCGCGACTGCGTCGTCGAGGCATGCGGCGTCACCGCCCCGTCCCAGGAGGCGACGGACGGGTGCGGCATGCGCACGTTCGCGATCCCGCTGGCGGCGCTGGCCGGCGCGTTCGCGCGGCTGGCGAGCGGCGGGCTCGGAACGAGCGGCGACCGCTGCGCCGCGGCGATGCGCGCGCATCCCGAGCTGGTCGCCTACGAGGGCGCGATCGACACCGAGCTGATGCGCGCCGAGGCGGGACTGGTGGCGAAGATCGGCGCCGAGGGCGTCCTGGCGATCGGCCTCGCCGACGGGCGCGCGCTCGCGCTCAAGGTCCGCGACGGCTCGGTCCGCGCCGTCGCACCCGCGGGCGTCGCGCTGGCGCGCGCCGAGCTCGGCCTCGCCGCCGCGGTGCCGGAGACCCTGGCCACGGCGCCGATCATGAACTCGCGCGGCCTGCGCGTCGGGGAGCTGCGCGCGGAGTGAAGTCGACTGAGGCGCGTGCTCAGAGACCGTGCTCCAGCGCGCCCTTGACGCTCGCGTCGAGCGCGTTCAGGCGGTGCAGCGCGAGCGCCTCCGGTGAGCCGAAGCGGCGGCCGGGCGCGGACTCCGGGCCGTGGTGGCAGAGCACGCAGTGCAGCAGCGCCAGGCGCCGCTCCGGCGCCAGCGCCGCAAGGCGCGGCTCGAGCAGCTGCTGGCCGAGCACGAGGTGGCCGAGCAGCCGGCCTTCGTCGGTCAGCCCGAGCTCGGCCCCGTAGCTGAACTCGCGCGTCTTGCCGAGGTCGTGCACGATCGCCGCGGTCAGCAGCAGGTCGGAGTTCAGGCGGACATGCAGCTGGCAGGTCTCCAGCGCGAGCGTCGCGACGGCGACGGTGTGCTCGAGCAGGCCGCCGAGATAGGCGTGGTGCCCGGCGCGCGTGCACGGCGCCCGGCGCCACTCCGCGCGCAGCGGCGCGTCCTCGAGCAAGTCCTCCAAGAGCTTGCGGAAGCCGGGCTCGTGCACCTCGCGCACGAGGTGCTCGAGGAACCCGTCGAGCTCGTCGAGGTCGCGGTAGGCGACCGGGAGGAACGCGGCGGGGTCGGCACTCTCCGCGCGCTCGATCGCGCGCACGTCGACCTGCAGCTCGTCGCGGAAGCGCTCCACCCTGCCCTTCACGAGCACCAGGTCGCCGCGGTCGAAGCGTCCGCCCAGCAGGTCGGCGTCGCGGAAGACCCGCGCGGGCAGCGCGCTCGTTCGGTCGCGCAGCTCGAGCGCGAGGTAGGGCGAGCCGGTGCGAGCCGTCAGGCGGTCCTTGCGCGTGCAGGCGTAGACGCCCGCGACCTCGTCGCCGGCACGCAGCGCGCTGAGCTCTGCCACGGACATGCCCCGATGATGGTGGGCCGGGCGGACGGGAGCGCCGAGGCCCGTCCGCTACCGTGGTTTCGGATGCAGCCATTGCGCTGGGATCGCCGTCCGGACGGGCTTCGCGCTCCAGCACTGGTGTGCGCCTTCAAGGGCTGGAACGACGCCGGCGAATCCGCTTCCTCGGCCCTCACCTTCCTCGGTGCCGGGCTCGGAGCGGAGCGCTTCGCGGTCATCGATCCCGAGGAGTTCGTCGACTTCCAGTCGACCCGGCCGACGGTGCGGCTGTCGGGCGGGGAGCATCGCGTGATCGAGTGGCCCGACATCGAGGTCTACGAGGCCCGCGTCCCCCGCGCTCCGCGCGACCTGGTGATCCTCTCCGGCCCCGAGCCCGCCTACCGCTGGCGCACGTTCTGCGCGACCGTCGTCGAGCTGGCCGAGGCGCTCGGCGTGCAGATGGTCGTGACGCTCGGCGCGCTGCTCGCCGACGTCCCGCATTCGCGTCCCGTCGGCGTCACCGCGTTCGCGTCCGACGACGCGCTCGTCGAGCGCCTCGGGCTCGAGCCGCCGAGCTACGAGGGCCCGACCGGCATCGTCGGCGTGCTGCACGACGCGTGCGCGAACGCCGGCATGCCGAGTGCGTCGCTCTGGGCCGCGGTGCCGCACTACGTGGCGGTCGTGCCGAACCCGAAGGGATCGCTCGCGCTGCTGCGGCGGCTCGAGAGCCTGATCGGGGTAACGGTCGACGCGGTCGAGCTCGAGGACGCCGCCGGCGAGTACGAGCGCCAGGTCTCGCGCGCGGTCGAGATGGATCCCGACGTGCAGGCGTTCGTCGAGAAGCTCGAGCGCGCGGCCGACGAGGAGCAGGAGCGGCCCGATCCCTCCCAGCTCCCCTCCGGCGACGTGCTCGCGCGCGAGTTCCAGCGCTTCCTGCGCCAGCGCGGCAGCCCGCCCGGCTAGTGGCCCGTCTCGCAGCGGTCGATCCGAAATGACGCGCGTCGATCACCGACATGCTGCGTCCTCGACCACTTGAAATGCCAGAGGCATTCCTGCGGGTCTGCGTCCTTGCCTGTCGGCGCCGCCGCGCGCCCTTTCGGACCGACCGCCGCAAGACGGACCACTAGAGCTCGCGCAGGGTGTTGCCGCCGTCGACCACGAGCGCGTGTCCGGTGATGTAGGAAGCACCCTCGCCGGCGAGGAAGGCCACCGCGGCGGCGACCTCGTCGGGCGTGCCCGGCCGTCCGGCCGGCGTGCGCGCTCCCGCGGCGATCTCCTCGGGCGACGAGGACGCCGTCGCGATCCAGCCCGGCGCGACCGCGTTCACCGTGACGCCCCGCGGGGCCAGCTCCAGCGCCATCCCGCGCATCAGCCCCTCCATGCCGGCCTTGGCGGCGCCGTACGCGGCCGACCCGGGCAGCGCCGTGCGCGGCCCGGTGATCGAGGAGACCATCACGATGCGCCCGTAGCCGCGCTCCGCCATGCCGGGCGCGAACGCTCGCGCGGTGAGGAAGGCGGTCGAGAGCGTGCGCGCGAGCTCCGTCTCCCAGGCCGCGAGCTCGAGCTCCAGGAACGGCTGCTCGACGACGCCGGCGCCGGTCTGCGCCATGCCCGCGTTGCAGACGAGCACGTCGACCGCGCCGGTCTCGGCGGCGAGCCGCGCTACCTGCGCGGGATCCGTGAGGTCGGCGACGTGCGCGGTCGCCCCGAGCTCGCGCGCACGCGCATGGATCCGGTCCGTGGTCGCGGTCACGGACGCCTGCATCCCGGCCGCGCGGAGCGCGCGGGCGCAGGCGAACCCGATCCCGCGCTCGGATCCCGCGCCCGTGACGAGTGCGCGGGTCGTCATCCGACGAGCGCTTCGACCGCCGCCGCGAACGCCTCGGTGTGGCGGTCCACGTCGGCCTCGGTCGTGGCGGGGGACATCAGCGCCATGCTGTGGAAGGGCGTGATCATCACGCCCCGGTTGAGCAGCGCGAGGTGCAGGTAGTCCTCGAGCTCGGGGTCGGCCGCCGCGGCCGACTCGGCGCCCGTTCGCGGCGGCTCGGCCATGAAGCGGTACTCCGCGCGCGCCCCCAGCTCGACGACGCACCACGGCAGCTCGTGGCGCTCGATCGTCGCGCGCACGCCGGCGCTGAAGCGCTCCTGCAGCGCGGTCATGCGCGCGAACGCCGGCGCGGTCAACACCTCCGCGAGCGTCGCCCGAGCGGCTGTGAGCGACAGCGCGTTGCCCGCCAGCGTGCCGCCGACGCCGCCGGCGTCCTCGTAATCGCCCTCGGCGTCTGCGGCCATGCGCTCCGCCACGTCGGCCGACAAGCCGTAGGCGCCGATCGGGACGCCGCCGCCGATCGACTTGCCGACCGTGACGAGGTCGGGATGCAGGTCCCATGCCGCGGTGCAACCGCCCGGGCCGGCGGAGAGCGTGTGCGTCTCGTCGATGATCAGCAATGTCCCGGCGCGGGTGCACGCCTCGCGCACCGCCGTCCAGTAGCCCGGCTCGGGCAGCACGATGCCGATGTTCGTCAGCGCCGGCTCGGCCAGCACGCAGGCGATCTCGCCGCCCGCGAGCGCCTCCTCGAGCGCGTCGAGGTCGTTGAACTCGACCACCGCGGTCGTCTCCGTGGGGTCGACCGCGGCGCCGACCAGCCCGGGCCGCGCGCGCGGGCGCCCGTCCTCGAGGATCACGAAGGTCTCGTCGACCGAGCCGTGGTAGCACCACGCGAACACGAGCACCTTGCTGCGTCCCGTGAGCCGGCGGCAGAAGCGCAGCGCGAAGCGGTTCGCGTCCGTGGCCGTGAGCGTGAACTGCCATTTCGGGAGCCCGAAGCGGGCCGCCAGCTCACCGCCGACCCAGGCGGCGTCCTCGTCCGGCAGCATCACGGTGACCCCGCCGCGCACCTCGAGCCGCTCCCGCACCGCCGCGACCGTCGGCGCCGGCGAGTGCCCGGCCATCGCGCCCGTGTCGCCGAGGCAGAGGTCGGCGTACTCGTGCCCGTCGATGTCGACGACGCGCGCACCGTGCGCCTCGTCGAGGTAGACGGGGAAGCCGCCCGCCCACTTCGCCATCCATGGCATCGGCACGCCGCCGAGGAGGTGGCGGCCGGCCTCGTCGTGCGCGGCGCGCGAGCGTGGATTTGCCGCGGCGAAGCGCTCGCGCTCAGCGGTCAGCAGCTCAGCGAGCTTGGCCCTCATTTCTCGGCTGCCGGACACGCGATCCGGTAGTCGCACATGGAGCACGCGGACCACGAGGGCGTCGGCTCGAAGCCCTGGCCGAGGATCCCGTCCGCGACCTCGAAGACCGTGTCGGTGATCCAGTCGCGATGCTCGTCCGTCCGCTCGACCGGCACCTTCTCGTCGTCGAGGATGTAGTAGTAGGCCTGGTGCGCGG
Source organism: uncultured Solirubrobacteraceae bacterium (assembly GCA_963839615.1). GTDB lineage: Bacteria > Actinomycetota > Thermoleophilia > Solirubrobacterales > Solirubrobacteraceae > DASQMT01. The sequence goes on along the minus strand of CAWIVY010000011.1, from coordinate 56,146 downwards.
CGTCGAGCTGCCACGACTCGCGCGCGCCGACCGCATAGAGCGAGAGCTGTACGTCCTCGCGCAACTGCGCGGCGGTCTTCGGGCGCCCGGTCTTGTAGTCGATCAGCTCGTAGCCGCCGTCGGGCAGCTTGTCGACGCGGTCCACGCGCCCGCGCAGCAGGTGCGGGCCGAGCGAGAACGTGAAGGCGCGCTCGAACCAGACGGGCTCTGCCGCCTCGTCCTGGAAGCGAGCGTGGTAGCGCAGCAGCGCCTGCGTGGCCTTGGCGCGCAGCTGGCGCTCCTCCTCGGAGTCGCCGAAGCCGCCGCGGCGCCAGCCGGCCTCGAGCAGGCCGAGCAGCTCCGGCAGCGAGCGCGCGGCGGCCCCGCCCTGGTGGAAGCGCTCGAGCACCTGGTGGACGAGGATGCCGAAGCGCTGGTTGAGCGTCGGCTCCGACGGGATCCGGAACACGCGCGCGAACTTGTACTTCAGCGGGCACGTCCGGTAGGTCTCGATGTCGGAGGCGCTGAGCACCAGCCCGTCGCCCCGGCGCGGCAGGAACTGCTCGAGCGACGGCTCCGAGCGCTTCGCGACGGCCCGCGCGCGCAGCTTCTCGTCGCGCTCCGCGTCGAGCAGGTACTCGTCGAGCGCGGACGTCTCGAAGATCTCGCGCTGCTCGGCGGTGGCGGCCTGCAGCAGCCGCGCGTTGATCTCGGGCAGCGCCTCGACGACCGAGAGCGACCCGTCGCGCGTGCGCTCCATCAGCGCCGACAGCTTGAGCACCTCGAGGTAGCGCACGACCGCATGCGAGACGTCGAGGTCGGTGTCGAAGCGCAGCTCGCCCAGCCGCCCGCCCACTTGCGCGATCGTCGTGAGCAGCTCGTCGCGCAGGATCCGGAACGTCGACTGCAGCGTCTCGGCGGGACCGAACAGCTCCTCGTCGCGCGGTTCCCACTCCCCGCCGAGGGCGGCCCGCGCCTCTTCGGCGAACGGCGACGGAGGCTGCGTCGCGCCGCTCTCGGTGACGGCCGGGTAGGCGAGCACGAGGCGCCGCCGCGCGCGCGTCATCGCGACGTGCATCAGGCGCCGCATCTCGCCCACGTGGATCGCCTTGGAGTCCGGCGGCAGCATCTCCTTGATCAGCGCGTCCGGGATCGGCTCGAGCGCGCGCTGGCGCGGTCCCGGCATGCGCGCCGCCATCAGGCCGAGCACGTAGACGTGGTCGAACTCGAGCCCCTTGGCGGCTTGCATCGCCATGACCTGGACACCGCGCGGGCGATCGCTGGCGACGGCCTCCTCCTCGCGCAGCCCGGCGTCGGCGACCGCCGCGATCGAGCGGGCGAACTCGCGCGCGGTGGCCTGCGGGGAGCGGCGCAGGTAGTCGGCGGCCAGCTGGCCGAACTTGGCCAGGTTGACCAGCCGCTCGACGACCTCCGTCGACGCGGCGAACAGCAGCTGCCGGCGCAGGCCGAGCCGCTCGATCAGGCGGTGCACGTAGAGATCGGGGCGCGTCGAGTCCAGCGCGCCGGCGGCCGACCGGTAGAGCTTGAGGAAGGCGAGGATGCGCTCGCGCGCCTCGGGCGGGATCTGCGGCGACTCCAGCGCCGCGCCGAGCGCGGCGACCATGTCGAGCTTGCGCCGCCGCGCGATCTGGGTGCAGCGCGCGAGGTCGATCGCGCGCAGCTCGACCGGGGGCCGCGCCAGCGCCCGCACCACGGCGCCGGCATCGCCGGGGTCGGCCAGCAGCCGCAGCCAGGCGAGCAGGTCGCGCACCTCGGCGCGCTGGAAGAAGGCCGCCGCTCCCGCGAGGCGGTAGGGCACGGCGCGCTCCTCGAGCGCCGCGGCGACCGCCTGCCCCTCGCCCTTGACGGAGCGCACGAGCACGCACACGTCCTCGGGAGCGACGTCCTCCCGTGCGACGAGCCGCTCGACGTCGGCTGCCACCGCCTGTGCCTGCGCGCGCTCGGACGCGCAGCGCCAGAACGCGACCTCGCCCGCGGGCGCGCCCGGACGGGCCTCGAGCCGCTTCGGCAGGCGCTCCGGATCCGGCTCGACGACCGCCTGGGCGGCGGCGATGATGCGCCCACCCGCGCGGAAGCTCTCGCTCAGGCGCGCGACGACGGCGTCCGGCCACTCGGCGCGGAAGTCGGCGACGCTCTTCGTCGAAGCCCCGCGGAAGCGGTGGATCGACTGGTCGTCGTCGGCGGCGACGGTGACGTTGCCGTGCTCGGCGACCAGCAGCCGCAGCAGCAGGCCCTGGGCGAAGCTCGTGTCCTGGAACTCGTCGACCAGCACGTGGTGGAAGCGGGCAGCGAGCCGCGCGCGGACGTGCGGCTTGGACCGCAGCAGCCCGAACGCCTGCACGACGAGGTCGCCGAAGTCGAGCGTGCCGGCCTCGGCGAGCATGCGGTCGTGGGCGGCGTAGATCGCGGCGAACTCGCGCTCGCGCGCCGCCCGCGCGCGGTCGGTCGCGGTCTCCTCCGGCAGCTTGGCGGACCAGGCCTCGTAGTCGCGCGCGGTGACGAGCTCGTCCTTGAGCCGGTCGATCCGCTGCACGATCGAGCCGAGCACCGCGCTCGGGTTGCCGCGCAGGTCGTGCGAGGCGAGCGGGAGCTCGTCGATCCGCTCGAGCAGCATCGCGAGCCGGTCCGAGGGCGTCACGGGCGCCGCGAACGGGTCCACCCCGGCCTCGAGCGCCTCGTCGCGGAGCAGCCGCGCGCAGAAGGCGTGGAACGTCGTGATCGACAGCTCCTCGTAGCGCGCCGGCACGCGCCGCTCGATGCGCTCGCGCAGGTCGTCGGCCGCGGTGCTGGCGAACGTCAGCGCCAGGATCGCGTCCGCCGGCGTGCCCTGCTCGACCAGCCACGCGAAGCGCTCGATCAGCGTGTGGGTCTTGCCGGTCCCGGCCGCGGCGAGGATCAGCAACGGGCCGCCCGGATGGGTGACCGCCTCGAGCTGCACGGTGCTCTCCTCGATCACGGGCACCTTCGTAGGATACGGCGCGTGAGCGCCCTCGCAGCGGATTGGCCGGCCGCCGCGCGCGCTGCCACCGAGGAGTTGCGCAGCGTTCTCGCCGCCGCGCCGACAACCGCGCAGCGCGCGCGTGAGACGGGCACCCGAGGGGAGGGCGGCGACCGCACGCTCGAGATCGATGCCGCTGCCGAGACGGCCGTGTTCCGGCGGCTGGAGCGGCTCCATTCGGACGGTGCCCGCTTCGCGGCCGTGAGCGAGGAGCGCGGCCGCGTGGACTTCGGCTTCGACCCGCACGATCCGGTGCTCGTCGTCATCGACCCGCTCGACGGGTCGCGCAACGCCAAGCGGGGCCTGCCGCATTTCGCGCTCTCGCTGGCCGTCGCCGAGGGCGACACGATGGCCGACGTCGTGTTCGGCTTCGTGCACGACTTCGGGACGGATGAGGAGTGGGTCGCGCGGCGCGGCGGGGGCGCCTTGCTGAACGGCGCGCGGCTGGACCCCGGCGCCGCGGAGCGGCGCGTCCGCGGCAAGCTCGAGCTGCTCGGGATCGAGTCGGCCGATCCGGCCTGGGTGCGGGAGTCGGCCGAAGGACTGGCCGCCTCGGCGCACCGCCTGCGATCGCTCGGTGCGATCGCGGTCTCGCTCTGCCAGGTCGCCGCCGGGCGGCTGGACGGCATGGTCACGCTGCGCCGCTGCCGTTCGGTCGACGTCGCGGCGGCGCAGCTGATCGTCCGCGAGGGCGGCGGCGCGGTCGCGTTCACTGCCTGCGCGGAGCCTCTGGGAGCGCCGTTGTCGGTGATGGAGCCCGTCTCGCCCGTTGTGGCGGCGCGGTCCGAGGCCGGACTCGCCGAGCTGGCGCGGGTGCTCCCCGGAGACGGTCGCTGAGGGCGCCTGCCACCATGGAGCCATGGTCGACTGGCAACTCGCAGCGAAGGTGGCCGAGGGCATCGCGGCGCTGCAGCCCTCCGGGGATGCGGCTCCGTTCCAGGCGCTCGTGCGCCCGGCCGACGAGGCCGAGCAGCTCGTCTCGGCTTACACAGGGCTGAAGCCCACCGCGGGCGTGCTGCCCGTGGCCGAGGCGGTCGACCGCGCCGCCTGGGTCGACGCGAACCTGCGCTCGATGCGCGGGGTGCTCGACCCCGCCGCCGCCAAGGCGACCGCGCGCATGGGCTCGCTGGGCGGCGTCGTCGGCGGCGCCGCGGGCGCCGTGCTGGCGGTCGAGGCCGGCGCGATCTCGGGTTTCCTCGCCGGCCGCGTGCTCGGCCAGTACGAGTTCCCCGTGCTCGACCCGGAGGCGCCCGCGCGGCTGCTCTTCGTCGCGCCCAACCTCGGCCACGCCGTCGGCACGCTCGACGCGGAGGCCGACCAGCTCCTGCGCTGGGTCGCGCTGCACGAGATCACGCACGCGTTGCAGTTCGGCGGCGTGCCGTGGCTGCGCCCGCACCTCGCGGGCATGGTGCTCGAGCTCACGAACGCGCTGGACCTCGATCCGACGAAGCTCTTCAGCGGCCTGCCCGGCCTGGACGATCTGCGCGGGCTGATGGACGCCGTCCGCGACGGCGGCCTCGCGGCCGTGGTGCTCGGCACCGAGCGGCGCGCGCTGATGGACGGGGTGCAGGCGTTCATGGCCGTCCTGGAGGGCTATGCCGAGCACGTGATGGACGCCGTCGGCGCCGACGTGATCGAGGACCTGCCGCGCCTGCGCGCCGCGCTCGAGCGCCGCCGCGCCGACCGCACCGGGCTGCTGCGGCTGTTCGAGAAGCTGATCGGCATGGACATGAAGCTGCGCCAGTACGAGCACGGCAAGCGCTTCTGCGACGGCGTGGTCGAGCGCGCGGGCATCGCGGGCCTCAACCGCGTCTGGGAGAGTCCCGACCGACTGCCCACGCTGGCCGAGCTCGACGACCCGGCCGGCTGGCTCGCGCGCACGGAACCCGCCGCGGCCTGACCCCGACCGCTGCTCGTGCTCGCCTGCGACGCTTCGAGCGAGTGGCGAACGCGCGTTCCGATTGTCACAATGTAGGGCCTGGTTTTCCACGGTTTCACGCGGCTTTATGAAGTCGGTGTAACAAGGTGTGGCGAGAGGTTTACAAACATGTGTTCGACGGGAACACTGTAAGCAACTTAGTTCTAAGTTCGATAGAGTGGAACTTGGAGCCGCACCCAAGAGGGGCTGATAAGCAAGATGGCTGAGACCACCAACACCACCAGCACCACCACCACGAAGTCCACGCCCGCCAAGCGGACGAGCAGCACCCGCAAGCCTGCCGCGCGCAAGACCGCCGGCGCGCGCAAGACCACGGGCGCTCGCAAGAGCACCACCGCGCGCAAGAGCACCGCTCGCAAGAGCACCACCACGCGTGCCGCGGGCCGCTCGACGGCAGCCAAGTCGCCGTCCAAGTCGACCGGTCGTCGCAACCGCACGATCGCCGCCAACGAGACGCGCGAGGCCGCCTCGGCCAACGTCCGCGCGGCGAAGACGACCGCCAAGCAGGGTCGCAACGTCGCCGAGCGCGCCGCGCTCGTGTACGTCGGCGCCACGCTCGAGGCCCGCGATCGCGCCGTCTCGCTCGTCAGCGACCTGCGTGACGTGACGACGACCCGCAAGGGCGCCGAGAAGCAGATCTCCAAGCTCGAGCGCCGCGGCAACACCGCGCGCAACCAGCTCGAGCGCGACGTGCGCAAGGCGCGCACCCGCCTCGAGCGCCAGCTGCGCGGCCGCCGCCGTGACGCCGAGCGCCTCGTCCGCCGCAACCGTGCGCGGGCCGAGCGCGAGGTCAGCTCGATCGAGCGCGAGGCCGACCGCCGCCGCAACGTCGTCGCCGGCCAGGTCGCCCGCGTCGAGACGGTCGTGCAGGCCGGCGTCAGCGCCGGTGAGCGCCTCGCCGGCACCGCGCGGGAGCGCGTCGCGTCGATCGCGTAGCACCACGCACTTCCCCCGCGCGCCGACGGAGAGCGGCGCGTGCGGGCAAGTTCGCCGGCCTCATATCCCGCCGGCGAATGCAGTACCTCTCCTCCCTCAGCCGCCGCCGCGCCCTTCGGGTGCGGCGGTGGTGCTTAACCGCTCAATCGCGGCCTGCGACAATGGTTCCCATGCCAACGAGAGAGCAGATCCTCGAGGCGCTGAAGGTCGTAATCGACCCTGAGCTGCGGCGCGACATCGTCGAGCTCGACATGGTGCGATCGATCGAGACGTCCGACGAGGGGATCGTCGACGTCACGGTCTCGCTCACGACCCCCGGCTGCCCGATCAAGAACCACTTCGAGACCGCCGTGGCGAATGCCGTCGGCGCGCTCGACGGCGTCAAAGGCGTCAACGTCGGCTTCGACGTCCTCAGCGACGAGCAGAAGGCCGGCCTCCAGCGCAAGCTGGGACGTCCCGGCGGGCTTCCCGAGGGCGCGCTCGCCCAGGTCTCCGAGGTGCTCTGCATCGGCTCGGGCAAGGGCGGAGTGGGCAAGTCCTCGCTGACCGTCAACCTCGCGATCGCGCTGGCGGCCGACGGCAAGAAGGTCGGCGTGCTCGATGCGGACGTCTGGGGCTACTCGATCCCGCGCATGCTCGGGCTCGGCGCCGAGCGGCCGAAGATCTCGGCCGAGCGGAAGATCCTCCCGCTCGAGGCGTACGGCCTGAAGGTCATGTCGATCGGCTTCTTCCTCGACGAGGACGAGGCCGTCGTGTGGCGCGGGCCGATGCTGCACAAGGCCCTCACCCAGTTCCTCGAGGACGTCGCCTGGGGCGAGCTCGACCACCTGCTGATCGACCTTCCCCCGGGCACCGGTGACGTCTCGATGACGCTCGCGTCGCTGCTGCCGCAGGCGAAGTTCGTGATCGTGACCACGCCCCAGCCGACGGCGCAGAAGGTCGCCCGCCGCTCCGCGCAGATGGCCGACAAGGTCAAGCTGGAGATCGGCGGCGTGATCGAGAACATGTCGGGCTTCACGACGCCCGGCGGCGAGCGCTTCCAGCTCTTCGGCGAGGGCGGCGGCCAGCTGCTGGCCGACGAGATCGACGTCCCGCTGCTCGGCAAGGTGCCGCTCACGATGCCGCTTCGCGAGGGCGCCGACAGCGGCATCCCGCTGCTCGTCACCGACCCGGACGACCCGGCTGCCCAGGCGATCCGCCAGGCCGCGCGGGGCATCATCGCGATGTCCCCGATCGAGCTGCCCGTGCTCCAGGCGCCGGCGCCGGCCGCGGCCCCGCAGCCGGTCGGAATGAGTCTGCCGATGGCGTAGCGGTGTCCGACCGCTTTCTCGACGCCCTCTCCGCCGAAGAGGTGGCGCATCTGCATGCGCGCGGTGTCGCGCGGCGCTTCCCGAGCGGTACCGCGCTGTTCCAGGAGAGTCAGGCTTCGGACCGGGTGATGCTGCTGACCGAGGGGCGGGTGAAGATCGCGTCGATCTCCGAGGACGGGCGCGAGTCCGTGCTCGCGTTCCGCGGCCCGGGCGAGGTGCTCGGCGAGCTCTCGGCGATCGACGGTCAGCCGCGTTCGGCCGGCGTCACCGCGGTCGACCCCGTCGAGGCGCTGGTGATCCCGGTGGCCGACTTCCGCGCGTTCCTGGAACGCTCGCCGAAGGCGTCGTTGTGGATCCTCACGCGGCTGATCGCGCGCCTGCGCGAGGCCGACCGCAAGCGCGCAGAGTTCGGCGCCTCCGACACGATCGGGCGGGTCGCGGCGCGGCTCGTCGAGCTCGCCGCCGAGTACGGTCGCCGGCAGCCCGACGGCGGCGTGCTGATCGACCTGCCGATCACGCAGGAGGAGCTCGCGAGCTGGGTCGGCTCCTCGCGCGAGGGCGTCAACAAGGCGCTCCACACCCTCCGCGGCCTGCGCTGGGTGGAGACGGAGCGCCGCGCGATCACGGTGCTCGACATGGAGGCGCTCCGAAACAGGGCCGGCTGACCGCGCCGGCTTCGCCGGATCACGGCGAAGGCGTCGGCGTGGGTGTGCTGGTCGGCGTGAGCGTGGCCGTCGCCGACGCCGTCGGTGATGGAGTCGGAGTCAGGGTCGGGGTCGGACTCGGTGTCGGAGTCGGCGTCACGGTCGCCGGCGGCGTTTCGGCCGGTGCCGGTGCCGGCGACGGGGTGGGTGTCGGCGTTGGACTGGTCGTGGAGTTCGGCGTCGCGCTCGCGTCGGGTGTCTCCGTCGCCTCCGGTGTCCCCGCCGCGTCCGGGTCCTCCGCCGCGTCCGGGCTCTCCCCGGGTGTCGGCGTCGGCGTGGCGTCCGGGTACGTGATCCCGCTCGCGTCCAACTCGCGCTGGATCGCATCGGTGACCGCGTTGAGCTGAGCGAGGACTTCGGCGGGCGAGTCGTTCACGTCGATCGCGTCGAGCTTCTGGAGCTCCTCGTTGAGCCGGCGCAGCAGCTCCTCGGAGGGCGCGGACGTGACCGAGACCACGATCTGCTTCGCGATCGCCGTCGTGACGCACTCCGGGCAGTCGAGGTTGAGTGCCTCGGCGACGTTGATCGGCGTGATCACGTCGCTCTGCCCGACCACGAGGACGAGCTGGAAGGAGACCGCCAAGGTCGTGCAGGCGTCGCAGCTCGCGAGCGCATACGCGGAGTTCTCGTTGTCGACCGCATCGCCGCCGGACACGGTGACGAGCGAGTACGCGACGTCGTAGACGATGCCGCCGTCGGTGGTGTTGGTGGCGAGCGCCTGGGAGTCGCCCTCGCCCGGCGCGTCCGGCAGCTTGAACGGGAGCTGGGCCGCCGGCCCGGTGGGAGTGGACGGTGCGTCCACGCGCGGTGCGGTCGCAGCATCCGCGTCCGCCGCCGCGTCCGCGCCGGTTCCCACCCCGCCGGCTGCGGGCTCGTCGAGCGTCGGCGCCTCGGCGGCGTCCGGCGCGTCGGGGCTGACGAGGATCGTCGGCCGCTCGTCGCTTCCGTTGACGACGTACAGCGCCGGATGCTCATCGGTCGGCCCGCCGCGCGGGATCAGCGCGACGGCCAGGTGGCGGCCGGGCGCCAGGCGGGGCGGCGCGACCACGGCTTGCGGGCGGGCTACGGACGAGGGAGCGCTGACCGTCGTGAAGGCCCCCACCAGCGTGCCGTCGTCGGTCGGGCGCACCGGGCGGTACTGGCCGGACGGCCACCAGACCCAGGTGAGCAGGGCGATGAGCCCAGCCGCCCCGGCGAGCACGAGGGCCCGGCGCGGCGGCCGCCCGGCGCTCCAGCGCCACGCCTGGCGCCCCGTCGAGGCGAGCAGTCGCTGGACGATCAGCGCCACGCCGGCCACCGGCAGCGCCAGCGCGAACAGGCGCACGACCGAGGCGAGCAGCCCGAGCACGTCGCCGTCGCCGGCCTGGTCGGGAATCGCCGCGACGAGGTCGGAGCCGCTCTCCCAGGCTGACGCCGCGAGCTTCGGGAAGAGCAGGATGGCGGTGAAAGCCATGCCGAGCAGGATCGGGACGATGACGAGCACCCAGACGGTCACGAACGTGCGTGCCCAGCCCTTCAGCGCGGATGGCTCCCGCTTCCTCCACGGGAGCAGGCGCCGCAGCGTCGGGCCCAGATGCGCATAGAGGTCGGGCACCCCGGTCGCGTCGGAGAGGATGTGGTAGCCGTCGGCGCGGAACACCGGCGAGAGGTTCGTGACGATCCCCAGCATCTGGATCGCGATCAGCAGCAGCAGCGCGTCGACGCCCGTGGCGAGCCAGACGCCGAGCGTGATCACGGCGATGAGGGTGTTGAAGTAGATGCCGCCGAGATCGGTTCGCAGGCGGCCGCGACGGGGCAGCCGGTAGGCGTCGGTCACGTCCGTGTAGAAGGCCGGCCACACGATGTAGATGCCGGCGCCCATGCCGCTCGGGCGGCCGCCCCCGTAGCGGCAGGCCGCGGCGTGACCGATCTCGTGGAACGCTGCCGACGCGATCGTGAGGGCGAGGACGAGCAGCAGCAGCTCCGGGTTGGTGAACGCCTGCGCGGTCGCGGCCGCGACGCCCTGGTGGACGAGCACGAACCAGCAGACGGCGAGGAAGCCGGCCAGCGCCGGGACCAGCACCCAGGGGCGGAACAGCCACTGGAACGGCGCGGTGACGCGCCGCGTCACGTTCGGATCGGTGAACAGGACCTTCCAGCGCAGCGCGAGCAGCGGGTTCGAGCGCGGGGGCGCTTTGTCCTCCGAGCCGGCCAGCAGGCCCTGCTCGCCGAGCTTCTCGCCGATCCGGAGGACCTGCTCGGCATCGAGCCGGCGCCCGAGCCGTTCGGACATGGCCGAGGCGACCGCGGTGTGGTCGCGCTCGCCGTCGATCTCCTCGAGCAGCCCGTACATGAGCGGCCCGAGCTGGACCATCTGGCCGTCGGCGCGGCGTACCAGCCGCGTGCCTTCCTTGTAGCCCGAACCGCTGACCTCGCCGAGAAGCTCGAGGCCCTCGGCCGGCGCGAGGGCACTCGGAGCTTCCGTTGCGGCAGGCGCAGCAGACCGGTCGACGGTCACGCTCATGCGATCGCTCCCGGTCTGCCCGTGACGCTACTGCTGGTCGATCGTGGCGTTCTGCTCGGCGGTGGCGTCCGCCGAGACGTCATCCAGCTCCTGGTTGATGTCGACCTGCTGGTCCGCGAGCGACTGCGCCACGGCCCCGTCGGAGCCGATGTTCGCCGCCACGGATGCGTTGATCGGAGCGGCGACGTTGGCGTTGGCCGCGATGGCGCCGTTGATCGGAGCCGCCACGTCGGCGTTCGCGTGGATGTCGACGTTGGCGTCGAGCAGGCTGCCGCCGGACAGCAGCGAGTCGACACCGCCCGTGACGCCGTCGGTTGCGCCGCCGACCGCGCCACCGACGCCGTCGGTCACGCCGCCTACGCCATCGGTCACGCCGCCGACGCCGTCCGTCACGCCGCCGACCGCGCCGCCGACGCCGTCGGTGACGCCGCCGACCGTGCCGCCGGTGTCGCCGACCGCATCGCCGACGCCGTCGGTCACGCCGCCGACCGTGCCGCCGGTGGCGCCGTCGGTCACGCCGCCTACGCCGTCGGTCACGCCGTCGACCGTGCCGCCGACGCCGTCGGTCACGCCGCCGACCGTGTCGGTCGTGTCGCCGACCACGCCGTCGACGGTGTCGCCGAGGCCGTCGGTCGTGCCGCCGACCGTGTCGGTCGTGTCGCCGGCCACGCCGTCGACCGTGTCGCCCACCGCGCCGGTGGTGTCTCCGACCGCGCCGTCGGCCAGGCCGCCCGTGGCGCCGGCCACCGGGGTCGCCGCCGCGGTGCCGGTCCCGGCGGTCGCGCCGCCGTCGTCCGAGTTCGCGTCCTGGATGAGCTCGGCGTTCTGGGGCGCGGTCGCCTCCGCGCTGCCGCTGATGCCCTGGTCGAGGGTGCCGTGCTGCTGTGAGATGGCGACGGCCTGGGCGTCGTCGCTGAGCACGTTCGCGCTCGCCGCCGCCTCGATCGGCGCGGCCAGGTTGAGGTTCGCTGCGGCGGCGAGGTCGACCGGCGCCGCGAGGTTGAGGCCGAGATCGACGTTCGCGTTGACGTCGAGCAGCGACATCACCTCTTTGTTCGGCAGCGATGTCGCGTCCTCGGCCTCGATCTCGTCCATCGAGACCTGCTCGAGGTCATGGTCGTTCGACACGCGCTCAAGTTCGTCGTCCACGGTCCGCTCCCGTCTCATCGCTCGACTTTTGCGGCGGGTTATTCCCTGACCAGCTGCCAGCAAACCGCTGCGAGCGCCCTGGTTCACGAAAAAGCCCCGCTGAGCGGGGCTTTTCGACATGCGTCCAGATGAGCTGGGACGTAGCCTCTCTTACTTCCCCGCGAAGTAGGCCGCGTTGCGCTGTGCGAACTCCGCCCATTCGTCCGGGAGCTGGTCCTCGGCGAAGCAGGCATCGACCGGGCAGGCCTCGACGCAGGCGTCGCAGTCGATGCACTCCTCGGGGTCGATGTAGAGCATCTCGACCTTGTCGTAGTCGGGCTCGTCCGGCGTGGGATGGATGCAATCGACCGGGCAGACCTCGACGCACGAGTTGTCCTTGGTGCCGATGCAGGGCTCTGCGATCACGTAGGCCATGGCTGATCTCTCAGGGTCGATTGCGCAGCGGGGAGGGAGCCCGGCATTCTAGGCTCCGGCCCGTGCTCCTGCTGACAGGCGCCACCGGGAGGGTCGGAGCGGCGCTGTTGCCGCGCCTGACCGTGCGCCGTGAAGCGGTCCGCTGCCTGGTCCGCGACCCGCGCGGGCTGGGGCCTGCCCGCGTGCGGGTGCAGATCGCGCTGGGCGATCTCGCCGACCCGGCCTCGTTCCGTCATGCGCTGCGCGGCGTGAGCACGGTCGTGCACCTCGCCGGCGCCTGGCGCGACCAGCCCGCAGCGGGCCTCGAGGAGCTCAACGGCCTGGCCACCTGGCGGCTGCTGCGCGCTGCCGAGGGCGCGGGTGTCGAGCGCTTCCTGTTCCTGACGCCGCTGGGCGCCGTGCCGCAGCACCCGCTGCGCGTCCACCGTGCCAAGGCGCTGGCCGAGGAGGCGGTCGCCGGGTCCGCGATGGCCACGGCCACCTTCGCGAGCTCCGTGATCTACGCGCCCGGCGAGTCGCGCCCGCGACTGCTCGCCGGCCGGGCCGCCGCGCCGGTGCAGCCGATCTGCGCCGACGACGTCGCGAGCTGCCTGCTCGCGGTGCTCGACCGCCCGCCCGCGGCGCACGAGCGGCACGAGTTGGCGGGGCCGCAGGAGCTGAGCTGGCGCGGATTCGCGAGGCTGGCATCCGGCGGGCGCGCGCTCACCGTCCCGCCGGCGCTGCTGCGGCCCGCCCTGCGTGCCTACGAGGCGCTGACGGGCCCGGCCGCACTGGTCACCTGGGACGAGGCCGCCCGCGCGACCGCCCCGATGACCTCCGCGCGCGGCACCGCGGATGCCGGGGCGCTGGGCGTGGCTCCACGCGCGCCGGCCGACGGCCTCGGCCTTACGCGCCGCCCGCTCCGCGGGACCTCCCGCTAGACACCTCGGCCAGCGCCGGGCGCCGGTCGGCCCAGGGTCGTGCGGCCTCGATCTGCGCCGCGACCTGGAGCAGCGTCTCCTCGCCGAGCGGATGGCCGACGAGCTGGACCGCCGTCGGCAGCCCGTCCTCCCCGAAGCCGACCGGCACCGAGATCGCAGGCTGCCCGGTGACGTTGAAGAGCGACGTGTAGGGCGCGAACGTGCCCGAGCGGTGCAGATCTGCGAGCGGGTCGGAGCCGCACCCGTCGAGCTCGCCGATCGGGAGCGGGCGCGAGGCGAGCACGGGGGTGAGCAGCAGGTCGTAGTCGGCGAAGAACGCCACCGTTCCGCGCGCCAGGAGCTGGAGCTGTGCCAGCGCGGTCAGGTAGCCGGTCGACGGCAGCTCGCGCGCCAGCTCGAGCACCACGCGGGACATCGGCTCGATCTCGTCCTCCTGGGGCGGGCGCCCGTTGAGGCGCTCGCCGAGCCCGATCCCGAGCGCGATGGCGGGGCCGAAGACCTGCAGGAAGATCTCGAGCGAGTCGGCGGCCGGCAGCGCCGGCGAGTCCTCGACGACCTCGTGGCCCAGCTCGCGCAGCAGCGTCGCTGCCGAGTGCAGGCCGTGCACGACCTCGGGATCGGCCTCGACTTCGAGCGCGTTGGCGAGCGTCATGGCGATCCGGAGCTTGCCGGGGTCGCGCCGCATCGCGAGCGTGTACGGCTCGGCGGGCCGCGGCGCCCACGTGGCGTCGCCCGGCTCGTAGCCGGCCAGCACGTCGAGCAGCAGCGCGGTCTCGGCAACCGTGCGCGAGAGCACGCCGTCCGACACCAGGAACGAGTCGCCGAGGTCAGGCCCGCGCGAGACGCGCCCGCGGCTCGGCTTCAGGCCGACGAGCCCGCAGCAGGCGGCCGGGATCCGCAGCGACCCGCCGCCGTCGCTCGCGTGCGCGAGCGGGACGAGGCCGGCCGCGACCGCCGCGGCGGAGCCGCCGGACGAGCCGCCCGGCGTACGCGACGTGTCCCACGGGTTGCGCGTGGGCCCGGTGTGGCGCGGCTCGGTCGTCGGCAGGATCCCGAACTCGGGCATGTTCGTCGCGCCGATGATCACGAAGCCCGCCTCGCGCAACCGGCGGACGAGGTACGCGTTGTGCGTCGGCCGGTGCCCCGCGAGGAAGCGCGAGCCGAAGTTCATGCACTGGCCGGCCACGGCGACGTTCGCCTTGACCCCGATCGGCACGCCGGCGAACGGGCGCGGGTCGCCCGGCTCGATCGCGCCCGCCTCGGCGAGCACCCGATCGGCGTCCAGCTCGACGAACGCGCCGAGCTGCGGGTCGATCGCCTCGACGCGCCGGAGCGCGGCCTCGACGGCCTCGCGTGCGGTGAACGAGCCGTCGCGGATTCGTGCGGCCAGCTCCGTTGCCGGCAGGAAGGCGAGCGCATCCATCACGAGTGCGAGCACACTACGCCGATCCGAGCGGCCGTGTCCGGGCTCTCGCGCCGTACTCTGAGCGCATGAGCGAAGTCCAGTCCGGCCTCGAAGGCGTCGTCGCCTTCGCCACCGAGATCGCCGAGCCAGACAGGGAGGGCGGTGCGCTGCGCTATCGCGGCGTCGACCTGGAGGAGCTCGTCGGGCGCGTGCCCTTCGAGCAGGTCTGGGGGCTGCTCGTGGACGGCACGCTCGCGCCCGGACTGCCGCCGGCCACGCCGCATCCGCTCGGCATCCGCTCCGGCGATCCGCGCGTCGACGTGCAGTCCGCGCTCGCGGTGCTGGGACCGCAGTGGGGCTTCCGGCCGCTGATCGACGTCGACGACGCCCAGGCGCGTGACGACCTCGCGCGCGCGTCCGTGATGGCGCTCTCGTTCGTCGCCCAGTCGGCGCGCGGCATCGGCCGGCCGCCGGTGCCGCAGAGCGAGATCGACCAGGCGCGGTCGATCCCCGAGCGCTTCCTGATCCGCTGGCGCGGCGAGGCCGACCCCGCTCACGTGAAGGCGATCGACGCCTACTGGATCTCGGCCGCGGAGCACGGCATGAACGCGTCCACCTTCACCGCCCGCGTGGTCGCCTCCACCGGCGCGGACGTCGCCGCCGCGCTGTCCGCCGCCGTCGGCGCGCTCTCGGGGCCGCTGCACGGCGGCGCGCCGGCGCGCGTGCTCAAGATGCTCGACGACGTCGAGCGCGAGGGCGATGCCGAGCGCTACGTCAAGGGCGTCCTCGACCGCGGCGAGCGGCTGATGGGCTTCGGCCACCGCGTGTACCGCGCCGAGGACCCGCGGGCGCGCGTGCTGCGCCGGACCAGCAGCGAGATCGGCTCGCACCGGTTCGAGGTGGCGGTCGCGCTCGAGCAGGCGGCGCTCGCGGAGCTCAAGGCGCGCAAGCCCGACCGCGTGCTCGCCACGAACGTCGAGTTCTGGTCGGCCGTGGTGCTCGACCACGCCGAGGTGCCCGCCGAGCTGTTCACGAGCCTCTTCACGTGCGCCCGCACCGCCGGCTGGTCCGCGCACGTGCTCGAGCAGAAGCGCGAGGGGAGGCTGATCAGGCCGTCGGCGAAGTACATCGGCCCGGCGGCCCGGCCGCTCCCTGCATGACCGCGACCAACGGCATCGAGGTCGCCGGGCTCGTCCGCGAGTTCAAGAACGGCCCGCGCGCCGTCGACGGGATCGATCTCGAGGTCGCGCCGGGCGAGATCTACGGCTTCCTCGGTCCCAACGGCGCCGGCAAGTCGACAACCGTGCTGATGCTCACGACGCTGCTGCCGCCGACCGCGGGCAGTGCGCGCGTAGCGGGCCACGACATCGTTCGCGAGGGCGCTGCCGTGCGGGCCGCGATCGGCGCCGCGCTGCAGGAGGCGGCGCTCGACCCGCTGCTGACCGCGCGCGACCACATGCGCCTTCAGACGACGCTCCAGGGCCTCCCGAAGGCGGAGCGGCGCTCGCGCGGCGACGAGCTGGTCGAGCGCGTCGGGCTCGCCGACGCGGCCGACCGCAAGGTCGGCGGCTACTCCGGCGGGATGAAGCGGCGCCTCGACCTCGCGCTGGCGCTCGTGCACCGGCCGCGCGTGCTGTTCCTGGACGAGCCGACGACGGGGTTGGATCCCTCGAGCCGCGCCGACATGTGGAACGAGGTCGCGCGCCTCGCGCGCGACGACGGCGTGACGGTCTTCCTGACCACGCAGTACCTCGAGGAGGCCGATGTGCTCGCCGACCGCATCGCGATCATCGACCATGGCCGCATCGTCGCCGAAGGGACGCCGGAGGCGCTGAAGGCGGAGATCGGGCGCCCCTCGATCGAGGCGGTGCCCGCCGATCGCGGCGACCGCGACGCCGTCGCCGGCCTGCTGGCGCGGTTCGGCTCGCCCGTGCCCGCGCCGCCGGGCGCCGCGGCCGTGCGGCTGGAGTCCGGCGAGGACCTCGCGAGCGTCGTGCGCGCGCTCGACGGCGGCGGCATCCGCGTCGCCGACCTGCAGCTGCACCAGCCCTCGCTCGACGACGTCTTCCTCGCCAAGACGGGCCGCAAGCTCGACGCCGACGAGGACGAGGCCGACCAGCAGGCCGAGGTCACTGCTTGAGCCTGCTCGGACAGGGCGCCGAGATGGCGCGGCGATCCGTGCTGCAGACGCTGCGCCAGCCCGCGATGGTCGTCCCGCCGGTGCTGTTCCCGCTGATCCTGATGGCGGTCAACGTGGGCGGGCTGCAGGCGGCGACGAACCTGCCCGGGTTCCCGACCGACGACTACCTCAACTTCGCGATCGCGTTCCCGTTCATCCAGGGCTCGCTGTTCGCGTCGATCAACGCCGGCTCGGCCCTGGCGCGGGACGTCGAGACGGGCTTCCTCAAGCGACTCGCGCTGACGCCGATGCGCCGCGGCGCGCTGCTGCTCGGGAACCTCGCCGGCGTGATGACGGTGGCGCTGATCGCGGCCGCCATCTACCTCGCGGTCGGGTTCGCGGCCGGCCTGCACTTCGCCGCCGGGGTGGCCGGCGTCGCCGTGATGATCGTGCTCGCGCTGCTGATCGCGCTCGCGTTCGCCTCGCTCGGCGCTCTGATCGGGCTGCGAACCGGGTCCGGCGAGGCGGTCCAGGGCGTCTTCCCGCTCTTCTTCGTGTTCGTGTTCCTGTCCTCGAACGCGCTTCCGCGGGAGCTGATCGAGCAGGACTGGTTCCGCGCGATCGCGACGATCAACCCGGTCTCCTACCTGTTCGAGGGCCTGCGCTCGCTGGTCATCTTCGGCTGGGACGCGGAGGCGCTGGCGCTCGGATTCGGAGTCGCGATCGCGATCTCGCTCCTCGGCGTGCTCGGAGCGGCGTCGGCCCTGCGGACGCGGCTGGTGCGCACGTGAGGCGCCTGGCCGACGTGACTCGCGCGGTCGCCTGGCGCTCGATCCACCGCTTCCTCACCAAGCCGCAGTTCCTGCTGCCCTCGCTGATCTTCCCGCTGTTCTTCTTCGTCGCCTTCGCCGGCGGCCTCTCGAACGTGAGCAACGTGCCGGGGTTCGACTTCCCGTCGGGCTACACGGCGTTCCAGTTCGTCTTCGTGCTGCTGCAGGCGTCCGCATTCGGCGGCGTCTTCACGGGGTTCTCGATCGCCGCCGACTTCGAGTCGGGCTTCGCCCGGCGGATGCTGCTGGCGGCGCCCAACCGGCTCGGCATCCTCGGCGGCTACACGCTCGCCGCGATGACGCGCGCGGGCATCGTCGGCGCGATGCTGTTCGTCGTCGCGCTGGCGACGGGGATGCAGGTGGGCGGCGACGGCGTCGACATCTTCGGCCTGCTCGTGCTCGCGCTGCTCGTGAACCTCACCGCGACGATGTGGGCCGCCGGGGTGGCGATGCGGCTGCGTACGATCCAGGCGGGCCCGGTGATGCAGATGCCCGTCTTCGTCCTGCTCTTCCTCGCGCCCGTCTACGTGCCGCTCGACCTGCTCTCGGGCTGGATCGAGGCGATCGCGCACATCAACCCGTTCACGGCGCTGCTCGAGGGCGGCCGCGACCTGATCTCGGGCGGCGACCTGCGCGTCGTGCTCGTCTACGGCGTGGCGCTGGCGCTGCTCGCCGGGTTCACGATCTGGGGCGTGCGCGGCCTGCGCCGGGCCGAGGCAGCCGGATAGCACCGCCCGCTGTAGGGTGTCCGGCTTCGGCGACCCTGGGAGGGGCATTTCCATGCGGTTCTTCGCAGCGCTGGCCGTGGCGGCCGGCCTCCTGACGGCGACCGCGGCACCGGCCGCGGCACAGCAACCATGCGACCCGTTCGGGCCGGCGCAGTTCGCGGGGGGCGTGCCGACGCCGAAGCAGGTGCTCGGCTTCGACCTCGGCAAGAAGGACGTCACGACGGCGCAGTCCGACACGTACCTCGGCGCGGTCGACCGCGCTTCCGACCGCGTGACTGCGGGGACCCTGGCACGCTCGGTGCAGGGCCGCCCGCTGCGCTACGCGATCGTCGGACGCCCCGAGCGCGTGACCGGGCAGGGGCTGGCGGGCGTGCGCGCGGCGGCCGCCGAGCTGATGAACCCCGACACCACGCCGGCGCGGGCGGCGGCGATCGCCGCGGCCAACCCCGCGATCCTCTGGATCGCCGGCAACGTGCACGGCGGCGAGGAGAGCGGGACCGACGCATCGCTGCGCGTGCTCTGGGAGCTGGCCGACCGCCGCGACTGCGCGGCCCTGCAGATCCTCGACGCGTCGATCGTCGTGATCCTTCCGACGCAGAACCCGGACGGCCGCGAGGCGGACACGCGGCGCAACGCGTACGGCTTCGACATGAACCGCGACTGGTTCGCGCGGACCCAGCCCGAGACGGACGGCAAGCTCGAGTTCCTGCGCGCCTACCCGCCGGTCCTGTTCATCGACGCGCACGAGATGGGCAACACCGCCGGCTACTTCTTCCCGCCCAACGCCGACCCCGTCTACCACGAGATCTCCGACGAGGCGATCGGCTGGATCAACGGCCTCTACGGCCCCGCGATGCAGGACACCTTCGACGCGCGCGGGATCCCGTACTTCAACTACGCGAGCTACGACCTCTTCTACATGGGCTACGGCGACACCGTGCCCGCCACGGGGTTCAACGCGGCCGGGATGACGTTCGAGAAGACGGACTCCGATCCCACCCACAAGCGCGTATACGAGCAGTACCTCACGCAATGGACGTCGCTGTCCGCGGCCGCCGCGGGCAAGCAGTCGATCCTCACCGCCTGGCACAACGCCTGGGCGGAGGCACGCGACCAGGGCCGGGCGGGGATGCTCGAGCCCAACGAGGTCGTGCAACCCGAGAACGAGGTCCAGCGCGAGGTGCCGGACATCACGGTGCGCCAGTACTTCATCCGGGCCGACGATCCGGCGAAGGTGCGCGAGGTGCGGGCGCTCGTGCGGCGGCTGCAGCGGATGGACGTCGTGGTCGAGCGGCTGACGGCGCCGGTCTCCGTGCCGGACTTCACGCCCTACGGGCGCGCTACGCGGGCGCAGACGCTGCCGGCCGGCACGTACGTGGTCAGCCTGGGCCAGCGCCAGAAGCACTGGGTGCAGGCGATGCTCAACGAGGACACCTACACGCCGTTCCCGTACTTCTACGACGTGACGGCGTGGAGCCAGCCGCTGCTGTTCGACGTCGAGGGCGGCTATTCCGGGCAGGCGCTGGCGATGGCGAAGGCCCCTGTGGGGGCGGTTGCGGACCCGGGCGTCGCTCCGCTGCCGGCGGACGCGCCGACGGTCGCGCTGTACTCGATGTCGCCGCAGTTCTCGCGCGGCATGGAGTCGTCGGGCTGGCTGCGCTGGCTGCTCGACCACTGGGGGCTCGACTTCCGCGACGTGACGGCGAAGCAGATCGCGGCCGGCGCTCTCTCCGACACCGACGTGCTGCTCGTGCCCGACGGCTACGCGACCCGCGATCCGTCCTTCAAGGGCGACCCGTTCGCGCTCAAGGACCTGGGCCCTGACGGCCAGCGGGCGATCCGCCAGTGGGTGCAGGGCGGCGGGCGCTACGTCGGCTGGCTCGACGGCGCGGTGCTCGCGGCCGCCGTGGGCGTGTCGTCGGCGACGTTCGAGAGTGCCGAGGACCTTGGCATCTCCTCGCCGGGCAGCCTCGTTCGCACGGCGGTCGACACCGGCAGCCCGCTGGCCGCGGGCGTCGGACCGTTCGCGTACTCCTTCTGGGACTCGCGCTACGTGATGCGCGCGCACGGCGCGAATGCGCCGCTGCGGTTCCCGGACGCGTCGTCGGAGGACTTCTTCGTCTCCGGCTACGCCGACGGCATCGCGGCGCTCGGCGGCTCGGCCGCCGTCGTCGACGAGCGCGTCGGGAGCGGGCGGACCGTGGCGTTCGGATTCGAGCCGAACTTCCGCGCGTTCACCGACGGCACGCAGCGGGTGCTGCGCAACGCGATCCTGGGCTCGAATCCGGCGCTGGCCGGCATCGCATCGGTCCGCGCCCGCTCGGCCGCGCGCACGGCGGCGCGACGCTCCGCGCGCGCGCTGCGCTTCGCGCACTCGCCCGCGCGGCTCGTGGTCGCGGCGCGCGGTGAGCGGGCCGCCCGGCGCGTGCTGCGCCGCGCCGGCCTGCGCTACCGGGTCGTGCGGGCGCCCGGCCGCACGACGTTGCTGATCGCGACGCGGGGCCGCAGCGGCGACGAGCTGCCGTGGGCGCGCGACGTCGCGCGGGCGTTGCGGCGCGCGCACGTGCCGGTCGTGATGTACCGCGTGCCGTGAGGACTCCCGCGGGTCCGGCTCCGGCGAGCCGGACCCGCGGTCAGGTTCCCTCGGCGAGGATCAGCTGCGTCGTCGACGCGGCCTGCCGCATCGCCTTGAGCGGCGCGTACTCCTCGGACGTGTGCCAGGCGCGCGCGGCGTCCGCGTCCGGGAACTCGATCACGACGCACCGCTCCCACGGCCAGGAGCCCTCGAGCACCTCGACGGCGCCGCCGCGGGCGATGAACCTCCCGCCGTGGTTGGCCACGGCGTCCGTGTTGCGGCGGCGGTACTCCTGCAGCGCCGCCGCATCGCGGAAGTCTCCTGTATAGGCGATCACATAGGCCAGCATCCGGCGAACATTGCCAGACCTGCCTCAATCGTCATCGCGGTCCTCGATCTGGCCCCGGATCTCGCCGCCGGGCGACCGCGCGGTGTGGACGTTCGCGTACGCGACGCCGCTCTCGATGGCGCGCACGAGCTCGGCGAACTCGCCGGCGGGGTCGAAGCCCTGGGCCGGGACCGCCTGCACGTCGGCGGGCGTGATCGTGCCGGTCACGGTGCCCGGTGACGCCGGGCATGTCGGCGTGCCCGCGGGCCCCGGGTTCGTGCTGCTGCCGCAGAACCAGACGACGATGCTGCCGTTGGCGGTCTTCTGGGCGACGTGGATGTGCGCCATCAGGACGGTGCCACCCTCGAGCCCGCTGTAGCGCAACTCGTACTCGATCTTGTCCGCCGCGTCGTTGATCCGCGCCTTGAACGACCCCGCGCCCGTGGTCATGACGGCCGGGACCTCCTCGAACCCGCTGAGGCGGGTCTTGACCCGCTCGCCGCCGCCCGCCACGGCAGCGGCGGTCGTCGCCCCGATACCGAGAATGGCGACGCCGATTGCCAGCTTCACCCGCAACCTGCTCATACCGAACCTCCCCTGGGTGGGTTGCCGTCGGGTGCTACGCAGGACCCGGCGATTCGGTTCGGAACGACAACGGGCCCGGCGAATCGCCGGGCCCGCTGGTGCTTCAGGAAGCGCTGGAGCGCGTCCTTACATCATGCCGCCCATGCCGCCCATGTCGGGCATGCCACCGCCGCCACCGCCGTTGTCCTTGTCCGGGACCTCGGCCACGATGGCCTCGGTGGTCAGGATGTTCTTGGCGATCGACGCCGCGTTCTGCAGCGCCGAGCGGGTGACCATGGCGGGGTCGATGACGCCCGCGGCCACGAGGTCGACGTACTCGCCCGTCTGGGCGTTGAGTCCGTGGCCGGACTTGCCCTTGCGGACGTCGTTGACGACGACCGAGCCCTCGAGGCCGGCGTTCTCCGCGATCTGGCGGAGCGGCTCCTCGAGCGCGCGCAGGACGATCCTCGCGCCGGTCTTCTCGTCCTCGTCGGCGATCGCGTCGACGTCGATCGAGGCGGTCGCCTCGAGCAGCGCCACGCCGCCGCCCGGCACGATGCCCTCCTCGAGGGCTGCGCGGGTGGCCTGCAGCGCGTCCTCGACGCGGTGCTTCTTCTCCTTCATCTCGGTCTCGGTGGCCGCGCCGACCTTGACGACGGCGACACCCCCGGACAGCTTCGCGAGGCGCTCCTGGAGCTTCTCGCGATCGAAGTCGGAGTCGGTGTTCTCGATCTCGGACTTGATCTGGTTGATGCGGCCCTTGATCGCGTCGCCCTCGCCGGCGCCGTCCACGATCGTGGTCGTGTCCTTGGTGACGACGATGCGCCGGGCACGGCCGAGCTGCGAGACCTGCGTGTTCTCGAGCTTCAGGCCCATCTCCTCGGTGATGACCTCGCCGCCCGTGAGGATCGCGATGTCCTCGAGCATCCGCTTGCGGCGGTCGCCGAAGCCCGGGGCCTTCACGGCGACGCCGGTGAAGGTGCCGCGCAGCTTGTTCACGACGAGCGTCGCGAGGGACTCGCCCTCGACGTCCTCGGCGATGATCAGCAGCGGCTTGCCGGACTGGATGACCTGCTCGAGCACGGGGAGGATGTCCCGGACCGAGCCGATCTTGGAGTTGGCGATGAGGACGTACGGATCCTCGAGCGTCGCCTCCATCCGGTCCTGGTCGGTGACCATGTAGGGCGAGATGTAGCCCTTGTCGAACTGCATGCCCTCGGTGAACTCGAGGTCCATGCCGAACGTCTGGCCCTCCTCGACGTTGACCACGCCGTCCTTGCCGACCTTGTCGATGGCGTCGGCGATCACGTCGCCGATCTCCTCATCGCCGGCCGAGATCGTCGCCACGCGGGCGATCTGATCCTTGCCGGAGATCTCCTTGGACTGCTGGCCGATGTGGTCGACCACCGAGTTCACGGCGATCTCGATGCCGCGCTTCAGCCCGAGCGGGTTCGCGCCGGCGGCCACGTTCTTCAGGCCCTTGCGGACGATCGCCTGAGCGAGCACGGTCGCGGTCGTCGTGCCGTCGCCGGCCACGTCGTTCGTCGCGGTCGCGACCTCGCGCACCAGCTGGGCGCCCTGGTTCTGGAAGACGTCCTCGACCTCGATCTCGCGAGCGATGGTCACGCCGTCGTTCGTGATCGTCGGGGCGCCGAACTTCTTGTCGAGGACGACGTAGCGGCCCTTCGGGCCGAGCGTCACCTTGACGGCGTTCGCCACCGCGTCGACGCCCTGCTCGAGGGACTTGCGTGCCTCGACGTCGTACTTGATCTCCTTGTGTGCCATGTCTTCTGCCTCTTTCTAGCCCTGGACCTTGGCCAGGACGTCTGACTCGCGCAGGACCAGGAGATCCTCGCCCTCGACGACGATCTCGGTGCCGCCGTACTTGGAGTAGAGGACCTCGTCGCCCTCGGCCACGTCCAGCGGGATCCGCTGGCCGCTGTCGTCGAGCTTGCCGTCGCCGACGGCGAGGACCTTGCCCTTCTGCGGCTTTTCCTTCGCGGTGTCGGGAAGGACGATGCCCGATGGGGTCGTCATGTCCTCCTCGACCGCCTTGACGATCAAACGATCGCCGAGGGGCTTGAGCTTCATCTGGGAACCTCCGTCGCTATTCCTTGGCACTCTGCCTTCGAGAGTGCCAACCTCTGTGGCGGCATTCTAGAACGCTATCGATGATCGTCAAGGGCTCCTGGCACTCTCGGGGGGTGACTGCCAGCGTCCATGCCCGGATCTGCCCCTCAATGTCGGCTTCGCGGGTGCCGATACGTGCAGCACATGCGCACGATCGGGTTCCGCAGCAACATCCTGTTCGCAATCGCCGCGGCCGTCGGCATCATCGCCTCGCTCGGCCGGCCCTGGTACGGGCCGTCCGCGGCCGCCAAGCACCAGGCGGTGGGCGAGCTGCCGAGCCAGATGGAGGACTTCCTCAACGGCATCGGCCGCGCGTTCTCGAGCAGCGAAGGAACGACCGGCTGGGTGGCGCTCGAGAGCTCCGACTCGCTGATCGCCGGCCTCGCGGTCGCCACGGTCGTGCTGCTCATGCTCACGATGTTCCAGGGGCTGCAGATCTACGCGCAGTTCGCTCGCCCGCTGGACCTCGCTCGCCACGCTCCTGGTCGTCATCGTCAAGCTCGTCGACGAGCCCGGCGCGAACGTGCTCAAGGAGCCGCGACAGGGACTGCTGATCGCCCTCGCTTCCGCCGTGGTGCTCGTCGCGAGCGCGATGTCGGTCGCCGCAGCGCCCCAGCGCCGCGCGACGGTCGCCAAGAGCTACACGCCGCCGGTCGCGCCCGTCTACGAGCCCGACAGCTCGTACGGCCCCCCGCAGTACTAGGCTTCGCCCTCTAGTTCTGGGCCCCGCCGACGCCCCGCAGGCGGTCCTGCAGGTCCGGCGGGTTCTCGACGATCTGCGAGAACCGCACGACCGTCACCGTGTCCTCGAGCGAGACCTCGCGGTCGTAGATCTGCTGGAGGAAGTTCGACGAGCTCCTCGGTGCGGCGGAACTCCGGGTTGTCGTGCTCGATGTCGCGCGGCGAGAGCTCCTTGACGCGCTTGACCTCGACGTTGTCGATCACGGCATGGAAGAGCTTCTCGCGCGGTGAGTACTGGCGCCCCACCGTGACCAGCACGACCTGGTTCTTGCGGTACTTGTGGCGCTTGTCGCCGAGCCGGATCGTGGCCGTCTTGCGGCCCCGCTTCATCTGGTCCGCGAACACCGTGGAGAAGAAGTTCAGCACCTGCATCGAGGCGGGACCCTATCCGTTCGCGGCGAGGATCGACAGTGCCCGCTCGATCATCTCGCGCTCGCCCGGATAGGTCAGCCGGCGGCGTGCCTCCCGCAGCGGCATCCAGTGCGCGTCGACGACCTCGTGATCGTGGTCGGCGGTGTCACCGGACTCGAACTCGCACAGGTAGAAGTGCACCGTCTTCTGCACCTGCCGGCCGCCGCGGCGATAGCTGTAATCGACCTGCCCGAGCAGGTCGCGCACCCGCGCCGTGATGCCGGTCTCCTCGCGCACCTCGCGCGCGGCCGTCTGCTGCGGGCTCTCGCCCGGGTTCTGCCCGCCCTTCGGCAGGCCGAGCACGCGCCGGCGCCCGCGCGGGACGATCACCATCACGTCGTCGCCCCGCACCACCACACCGCCGTAAGAGGTCTCGTGCTCAGTAGACATAGCCGTCCGGCGCTCCCGGATCGTGCACCGTGAAATGCCCGGGGCCCTGCGAGATCACACCTCGGTCGGGTCAGACGGCGTCGAGCGCGTGCTCGCGCCGGCGCCTGCGTGTCCAGCGCGCGGCGACGGCGGCCGGCGCTGCCAGCAGCACGAGCGGCAGAGCGACGGCGAGCGCGATGAGCGCGACGCCCGCGGCCACCTCGAGCAGGCGCAGCGCGTCCTTGGCAGCGTCGCCGGGCGTCCAGTTGTCTTCCTCGTCGGCGGGCACGACGGCGCTGGCGTCCGCGACGAGGGTCACCGCCACGGTCGAGAACGTCGCGCGGTTGCGCACCCGGCGCACCTCGGCGCGAGCCTGCTCGATCTCCCGCGAGACGAGCCCGAGGCGCGCGCGGATCGACTGCGTCTCGGTCAGCGTGACCGCTTCGCCGAGCTGGCGCAGCAGGCTCTTGCGCTCCGTCCGCGCGTCCTTCAGGCGGCTGCGGGCCGAGACGGTGGCGGCCGTGATGTCCTGCGAGCGCTGGGCGCGCTCGCGCACCTTGCCCAGGCGCGAGAGCGCAGCGATCGCGGCGTCGAGGTTGCGCGTCGGGATGCGCAGCTCGAACGTGCCGCCGCCGCCGCCCGAGGACGAGTTGACCGTCGAGGAGACGACGAATCCGCCCTGCTGGTTCGTGACGTCCTGGATCTGCGCGCTGACGGAGTCGATGTCGCGCGGTCGCGCGGCGAGCGTCAGCGAAGCCGAGCGCTCGACGCTGCGGCGCTCGCGGCCGTCGGAGCGAGG
This sequence comes from uncultured Solirubrobacteraceae bacterium, assembly GCA_963839615.1. Classification (GTDB taxonomy): domain Bacteria; phylum Actinomycetota; class Thermoleophilia; order Solirubrobacterales; family Solirubrobacteraceae; genus DASQMT01. Next base: position 30,274 of record CAWIVY010000011.1, on the reverse strand, counting down.
CGCGCCCTGCCCCGGAGCGGGGGCCACCGTGGACGGCGGCAGGAGCTCGCCGAGGCTCGAGACGGCGTCGTCGCCCGAGGCCGCCCCGCCGCCCGTCTCATCCTCGCCCGCCGCGTCCTCGGCCTGCGGGAGGTCCTTCTGCGCGCTCGAGTCCGCCGAGGTGGCGCCCGCGCCGCCGGACTCGCCGAACTCCGTGGCGGCGGTCGAACCGCCGCCGCCGGAGTCGCCGTCGCCCTGCTGTCCGCTGACCACGATCACGGCCACGAGCAGCACAGCGGTCGCCATGCCGAACGCGGGCATGGTGAGGGCGCGCGTCCACCAGCGCCGCCCGGACGCGCGGCGGCGCGGGTCCGGATCCCGGAATCCCCGCGCCACCTTCGCGTCCAGCTCAGGGCCGAACGAGGGGCCCGGCGCGGGACGCTCGTCGCGCAGCGCCAGGGCCAGCTCGCCCAGCTCGGTCAGGTCGGGCGCCACGCGACGGCCCGCCAGGGCATCGTCGAGGGCGGCGAGCTCGCGCTCGACGTCAGGGGTCAATTCAGGCATGGGCGACGGCCTCCCGCAGCTTGGTCATGGCGCGGTGCAGCTGGGTGCCCGCGTTCGAGACGCTCACGCCGAGCACGGCGGCGATCTCGGCGTTGTCGAGTCCGGCATGGAACTTGAGCGCGACCAGCTCCCGCTCGCGCGGGTCGATCTGCGCGAGCGCGACGCGCACCGCGGCGCGGCGCAGCGCTGTCTCGGCGGCGTCCTCCGTCGCCGTGGCGCCGGTGTCGGCAGGTTCGGCCACGAGTGCGGCCGCGCGCTTGCGCCGGCGCAGCTCGTCGAGGGCGGCGTTGCGGGCGATGCCGAACAGCCATGCTCGCTCCGAGCCGCGTCCGGCCTTGTAGGTGCGCTGCTTGCGATAGGCGCGCTCGAAAGCCGCGGCGGTCACGTCCTCGGCTGCGCCGCGATCCCGCAGCATCGTCGCCACATAGGCGTAGACGTCATCGCGCGCCGCCCGGTAGAGCGCCTCGAAGTCCAGCGCCGGACTCGTGGTCCGTGAGGGGATCTGGGCGGTCAACGTGTTGGTCACATCGGGTACTACGACGCACAGGGGAATCCATCACACGTGATCGCGCGACCGCAAACTCCGCAACCACCGCGCGACTCGTCTGTTCAGTGATGCAGATGCGCAGCTCACTCCTGATCCTGCTGACGATCGCCGTCCTCGCGGCGCTCCCGGCCGCGAGCGAATCCGCCGGCCTCGGTGCGCCCGAACCGTGGGCGACGGTCAACGCGTGCGACACCGAGAAGCGCCCGAACCAGATCGGCATCCGTGGCAACATGGCCGGCATCGAGCGCAGGACGCGCATGCGGATGCGGTTCCGCGTCCAGTACCTGGACACGGAGGGCGAGTGGCGCATGGTCAAGCTCGGCGCCGACTCCGGCTGGCAGAAGGTCGCCAGGGGGCGCGGCGGCGAGCACGACGCCGGCTGGACGTTCTGGTTCAAGCCGCCGACCGCGGGCGGGGCGCACGTCCTGCGCGGCGTGGTCTCCTTCCAATGGCGCGCCGGCGGGCACGTCGTGCGCCGCGATCGCAGCGTGACGGAGGCCGGGCATCCCGGCACCGTCGGGGCCGAGCCGGCCGACTTCAGCGCCGAGAGCTGCGCTATCGCCTGAGCTCGGGGGAACCCGGGCCGGTGCCGAACAACCGCGGGTCGTTCGTGATCACCCCGGTCACCCCGAGCGCCTCGAGCGCTCGGATCCGCGCCGGGTCGTCGACGGTCCAGACGTAGAGGTCGCCGCCCGCCTCGCGCAGCGTGCGCACGAGCCGCGGGGTCACGAGCCGCCAGTGCGCCATCAACGCGTCGCAGCGCCCGGCCCGCACGTGTCCGGCGGCGATCCCCGGGAGCCGGCGGCGCATGCGCACCAGCAGGCCGAAGGCGGGCAGGACGGTCAGCGGCGAGGCGGTGTAGTCGCGCCGCACCCGCGGGACGGACCAGCCGAGCCGCAGCCGCGGCTCGAGCTCGCGCAGGGTGACGAGGCTGCGCATGTAGAGCGTCGACACCATCGCCCGCTCGAGCAGCCCGTGCCGGCGCAGCGCCTCGACCACACGGCGCTCGTAGCCGGGCAGCTTGAGGTCGACGTCGAGATCGACGTCGGCGAAGCGCGCGTCGGCGAGGTGGGCGAGGCCGTCCTCGAGCGTGAGCGCATCCGCCGGCACGTGCTCGTGGTCGTGGGCGAGGATCAGCTCCGCCGTGGTGGGAGCGAGGGGATCGCGCGGCAGGACGTCGAACTCGATCATGTCGACGTGCGCGGCCAGCGCGGCGTCGAACGACGCCGCGGTGTTGCCCGGAGCGATGTGGTCGGCGCCCTTGTGGCCGACGCGGCGCAGCGTCACTTCTGACATGCCCGGCACCAGTACGTCGTGCGGTTGTCGTCACCCTGGCCGCGGGCGAGGATCGGCACGCCCGGCCCGCAGCGCGGGCACGGGCGCCCGGCCATCCCGTAGATGCGCCGGAACCGGCGCTGGAAGCCGTCGCGGGCCGAGCGCTGCATGCGCGGCCGGCACGCCTCGACGATCGCGAGCGCCTCGGCGTCGGAGACCTCACCCGTGGGACGCCAGGGATCGATGCCGGCCTCGAAGCAGCCCTCTGCCTTCCACATGTTGCCGATGCCGGCGATCGTGCGCTGGTCGAGCAGGGCGTCTCCGATCGCGCGCGTCGGGTCGTCCTCGCGCAAGCGGCGCAGGAAGAGCCCGCTGTCGAGCTCCGGCGCGAGGATGTCCGGGCCCAGCCGGCTCAGTCGCTGGTCGAAGCGCGTGCGCGACTCCGTCATCAGCTCGAGCACCGGCCCGCCGAGCTGCACGACCGTTCGCTCCCCTCGCCCCAGCAGCAGCCAGACCGCGCGCGCGGTGCGGCGGCCGCCGTACAGGACGCGCCACGAACCGGACATGCGCAGGTGCGAATGGATGGTCAGGTCGCCCTCGAAACGGACGAACAGGTGCTTTCCGTGCGCGTCGACCGAGGTCACGGCCCGCCCGGCCAGGCGCTCCGCCCAGCGCGCGCCGGCGAAGCGCGGATGCGGCGTGCGCAGCTCGTCGGGCACATGGCCCGCCAGGACCGGCCGGATGCGATTGGCGGCGTAGTGGATCGTGTCGCCCTCGGGCACGCCTCTGAGGGTACGGCGGATGCGCGAAACGGCTCAATCACCGACCACGATCGGCCGATGACCGGGGAATGGGTCCGCGCGTCTCACTGCTGGGCAAGTTCAGTGCGCTCAGCCTGCTCGCGATGCTCGTCCTGGCGCTCTCGATCGGCACGGTCCTGCACGCCCGGATGGAGACACGCGCTCTGCGCGGCGCCGAGCAGCTCACCACCGTGATCGCGCAGCTGACGGTCGCCCCCCGGATCACGCGCGCGGAGCTTGCGCGGCCGCTGCCGGCGGACCTCCACGCCGAGCTCGATCGCGCGCTGGCCGGCGTCCCCGCGACGGGCACCCGGATCGAGCACGTCAAGCTCTTCGGGCCCGACGGGCGGATCGTCTACGCCGACGAGCACGAGCGGATCGGGGAGCTCGCGTCGTCCGACGACGTCCGCAGCGCGCTCGGCGGCAGCGATCGTCTCCGAGATCGAGCGCGGAGTCGATGACCGCGGCGTGAAGGCCGAGACGATGCTCGAGGTCTATGTGCCGTTGCGGTTGGCGGCGGGAGGCGAGCCGGCGGGAGTGCTCGAGATCTACATGGACTACTCCCCGACGGCGGCGGCGATCCACGACGACACGCGCACGCTCTACCTGCTGCTGCTGGGCGGCTTCGGCGCGCTCTGGCTCTCGCTCTTCTCGATCGTGCGGGGCGCCTCGCGCCGGCTCCGCCACCAGGCCTTGCACGACACGCTCACCGGGTTGCCCAACCGCACGAGCCTGTACCAGCAGACCGTCCGCGTGACCAGCAGCGTGCGTACGTTCGGCGGGCTCGCCGGCCTGCTGCTGATCGACCTCGACCGCTTCAAGGAGGTCAACGACACGCTCGGGCACGATCATGGCGACACGCTGCTGCGCGAGGTCGCTCGGCGGCTCGGCGGCGCGCTGCGCCGCGGCGACACGCTGGCGCGGCTCGGCGGGGACGAGTTCGCCGTGCTGCTGCACGATCTCCCCGACCGCGCCTTTGCCGCGGAGCTCGCCCGGCGCATGCTGACGGCGCTCGGGCCGCCGTTCGTCGTCCACGGCGTCACGGTGCAGCTCGAGGCCAGCATCGGCATCGCGCTGTGCCCGGACCACGGCACCGACGTCACGACGCTCCTCCAGCGCGCCGACGTGGCGATGTACGAGGCCAAGCGGGAGCAGGGGCACGTCCGCCTCTACGACGCCGCGCGCGACCCGTACTCGCCGGCGCGGCTCGAGCGGCTCGGGGAGCTCCGCGGCGCTCTCGCCGCGGGCGAGCTCGTCCTGCACTATCAGCCGAAGATCGCGGTTGCCGACGGCAGGGTCACGGGCGTCGAGGCGCTCGTGCGCTGGCAGCATCCGCGTCACGGCCTGCTCGCGCCGGCCGAGTTCCTCCCGCTCGCGGAGCGCACGGGCATGATGGGCGAGCTGACGCGCTGGGTCGTCGACGCGGCGCTGGGGCAGGCGCGCGCGTGGCAGGAGCGGGGCATCGAGGTGCCGATCGCGATCAACCTCGCGGCGGCCAACATCCTCGACGCGGCGCTGCCCGATGTCGTCGCCGAGCGGCTCGCGCACTATGGCGTGCCGGGCGAGCGGCTCACGTGCGAGATCTCCGAGCACACCGTGATGGCCGACCCGCGCCGCGCCGGCGAGGTGCTCGACCGCCTGCGCGCGCTCGGCGTGCGGCTCTCGCTCGACGACTTCGGCACCGGGCACTCGTCGCTCGCCTACCTCAAGCGCCTGCCGCTCCAAGAGGTCAAGATCGACCGCGCGTTCGTCTCCGGCATCGTCGGCGACGAGAGCGACGCGCTGATCGTGCGCTCGACGATCGACCTGGCACGCAACCTCGGGCTCGACGTCGTCGCCGAGGGCGTCGAGCAGGCCGACGTGCTCGACGAGCTGCGCTCGCTGCGCTGTCACGAGGCGCAGGGCTTCCACCTCTCGCGGCCGCTGCCGCCCGAGGCGCTGGTCGACCTGGCTGGCGGAGTGGCGCCCGGCGGCGCCTCAGCCGGTCTGAAGCAGCGCCTCGAGCAGCTTCCGTACGCGCGGGAACGTGGTCTCCTGCAGCCGTCCCGCGCGATCGGCCGCGGTGTGGCGGAGCGGGTTGCCCGGCACGCCGAGCTTGGCGGCGGTCAGCCCGGCGAGGCCGAACTCGCGATGGTCGGAGTTGCCGCTGTCCTCGTCGGCGACCCAACGCACCGCGACGCCGCTGCCCCCGGCCGAAGCGAGCACGCGGCGCTCGAACCGCCGCCGCGCCGGCGAGCGCAGCCACAGGGCCCGGCCGCGCCCGACCTCGTCGAGCGAGAGCGCCCAGCGCAGGTCGGCTGGCCCGCCCGCGGGCGCGCACGCGGTCCACGAGCGCGCCGGCGCCGAGGTGGTCCGGCCGGCCGGTGTAGATCCGCTCCTCCGCGCCGGTCGCGACGAGCCAGACGTCGCAGCGCGGCTGCAGCGCCGCGACGCGCGGCGCGAGTGCGACCAGCGTGCCGACGCCGGACGCGTTGTCCTCCGCGCCGGGCGAGGGCGGCACCGTGTCGGCGTGCGCCATCAGGATCCAGAGGCAGCTGCCGGGCCGGGCGAGCGCGCCGGTCACGTTGCGCGACCGGCCGTGCCCGGGAACGCGGAAGCGGTCGCGGGTCACGACGAGCCCGGCGTCCGCGAACGCCGCGGCCACGCGCCGGTGCGCACTCCGCTCGGCCGCGCCCGCAGCGGGCCGCGGCCCCGCGAGGGCGAGCGAGCGGGCGAACGCGTAACCGGGATCGTCGGCCGCGCCCATCAGCGCGAGCGTGGCGGCCGCGGCGGCGAACATGAAGGTGCCAGCCCCGCTTGGGGTTCAGGCGCCGATGGTGAGCTTGCGCGGGCCCGCGCGGAAGCCCAGCTCGAGCAGGAGGTCCTCCCACGGGGAGCCCATCACCGGGTCGCCGTTGACCTTCTCGACCGCCAGCTTGCGGATCCGTCCCTGCCCCACGGCGGTCGCGACCGCGGCGATCGCGGGTGCCAAGCGCGGGTCGCCGTCGTCGACCAGGACCTGCAGGCCCTTGCCGCCGCGCTCGACGTACAGCACCGGCTCCGCGCCCGCCAGCACGACGTACGCGCCGGCCTGGCGCGCGGGCGTGCGGGCGTCGCGCTTCGGCCACTTCAGCGCGCCGCCGTAGGGCTGGGCGGGATCGGTGGCGGCGAGCACCAGCGGCGGCGCCGCGTCGTCGTCGCGCTGTGAGCGCAGCCGCTCGGTGGCGCCCGGCAGCGCGAACTGGGCGCCGCCGAGTCCCTCGACGAAGTAGCCGCGCTGGCAGACGCCGAGCGTCTCGAGCGCCGCGAAGGAGTCGTAGAGCGACGAGAAGCCTCCGGGGATCCCCTCTGCCAGCACGTGCTCGCGGGTCACGATCCCGTGGCGCTCGAGCAGCAGCTCGGCCTGGGCGCGGCGCCGCCCGGCGGGATCGGCCGCACCGCCCGCGAACAGCGGCGCGGTCAGCGACCAGCGGCCCTGGATCTGCGGCTGGGCGCCGGCGCGCCGGGTGCCGAAGCGCCGCCGCCGCGCGCGCTCCCCGCGCGCCTGCTGGCCCCACTGGCGCCCGCGTGGCGAGCGCAGCGGCGCGAACGCGTCGTTCGTCGCCTCGCCGGCCCAGACGAGGTCCCACAGCGCCTGCTGCAGCTCCTCGGCCGGGATGCCGGCGACGTCGACGAGCAGGTCGGTGAAGAAGCACGCGCCCTGTCGCAGCCGTGTGCGGATCGCGACGTGCGCGCGCTCGGCGAAGGCGTCCTCGCTGTCGCCGCGGGTGCCCGGCGGCGGTCCCAGCACCGCGGCGTCCTCGCGGAAGTACAGCGCGACCTTGCCGCTGCTCCGGCCGAGCGGCCCGGCGCCGACCCAGACGACCTCGCCCGCCGCGCAGAGCTGGTCGAGCCAGGCGGGCGAGTAGGCGCCCGTGCGCCGCGGCAGCACGTCGCGCTCCCACACCTCGGCGGGCAGCGCGAGGCCCTGGAGCGGCACGAGGATCTCGCGCAGCCGGTCGGTCCCCGCACCGGCCGGCGGATGGCGGTCGACGCCCTGCCAGCTCGCCGCGAAGCGCGCCAGCGCGCGCTGGTCGGCGGGCTCGATCTCGGCCCGCAGCGCCGCGAGCGAAGCGCGCCGGAGCCGCCGCAGCACCTCGGGGTCGCACCATTCGCGCTGCGTGCCGCCGGGGCGCAGCTCGCCGCGCACCAGCTCGCCCGCGCGCTCGAGCCCGGCCAGCACCGGCGTGAGGTCGAGGCCGTAGCGGTCGCGCAGCTGCCGTCCCTCGAACGGGCCGTGCGTGCGCGCCCAGCGGCGGACCAGCCGCTCCATCGCGTCGGGGACGTCCTCGAGGAACGTGCCGGGGAGACCGCCCGGCGGCACCGCCCCGAGTGCGTCGCGATAGAGCCCGGCGTCCTCACCCGCAACCCAGCGCTCCTCGCCGCCGACGCGCAGGACGATCGCCCGGCGCTCGCCGGCGAGCTGGTCGAGCCATGCCGCGACGTCGGCGCCGCGGACGGCACGCGCGCGCAGCTCGTCGAGCGTGAGGTCGCCGATCCGCCGCAGCACGTCGTGCAGCGCGTCGACGGAATCGGCGCGCGTGCGCTCGGAGATCCGCTGCAGGTCGCCCTCGACCGTCTCGAGCGCGCCGGGGTCGATCAGGTCGCGCAGCTCCTCCTGGCCGAGCAGCTCGCGCAGCAGGTCGCGGTCGAGTGCGAGCGCGGCGGCGCGCCGCTCGGCGTTCGGCGTGTCGCCCTCGTACATGTAGGTCGCGACGTAGTCGAACAGCAGCGACGACGCGAACGGCGATGCGGTCGCCGTCTCGACCTCGACGACGCTGAGCTCGCGCGCATGCAGCTTGCGCAGCAGGTCCTGCAGCCCGGGCACGTCGAGCACGTCGCGCAGGCACTCGCGGTACGTCTCGAGCACGATCGGGAACTGGCCGTAGCGCTTTGCGACCTCGAGCAGCGTCTGCGACTTCAGCCGCTGCTGCCAGAGCGGCGTGCGGCGGCCGGGGTAGGCGCGCGGGATCAGCAGCGCGCGGCCGGCGTTCTCGCGGAAGCGCGCGCCGAACAGCGCGCTGCCGCCGAGCTCGCCGACGACGATGTCCTCGAGCTCGTCGGGATCGAGCATGACGAGCTCCGCGCCCGGCGCCTCGTCGGCGTCGGGAAGGTGCACGATGATCCCGTCGTCGGACCAGATCGCGTCGGACTCCAGCCCGTACTCCTCCCGGATCCGCGCGCTCAGCGCGAGGCCCCAGGCGGCGTGCACGCGGCCGCCGTAGGGGGAGAGGACGCACAGGCGCCAGTCGCCGATCTCGTCGCGGAAGCGCTCGACGACGATCGTACGGTCGCTCGGGACGACGCGCGTGGCGTCCTGCTGCTCGCGCAGGAAGGCGAGCAGGTTCTGCGCGGCGCGCGGGTCGAGGTCGTAGCCGTCGGCGAGCGTGGCGGCGTCCTGGTCGACCGCCCAGCGGGCGAACGCGCCGATCGCCTCGCCCAGCTCGCGCGGCCGGCCGACCCCGTCGCCCTTCCAGAACGGCACGGCGCCCGGCACACCGGGCGCGGGCGTCACGACGACGCGGTCGCGCGTGATCTCCTCGATCCGCCAGCTCGACGCGCCGAGCAGGAACACCTGCCCGGGACGGGCCTCGTAGACCATCTCCTCGTCGAGCTCGCCGACGCGCCTGCCGTCGGGCAGGTTGACGGAGAACAGGCCGCGGTCCGGGATCGTGCCCGCGTTGGTGATCGCCAGCGCGCGCGCTCCCTTGCGCGCGCGGATCGTGCCGCCCACGCGGTCCCAGACGATCCGCGGGCGCAGCTCGCCGAACTCCTCGGACGGATAGCGGCCGTCGAGCATGTCGAGCACGTTCTCGAGCTGGGCGCGCGAGAGCTCGGCGAACGAGTGCGTGCGCGTGACGAGCGCGTGCAGCTCGTCGACGCCCAGGCTCTCGACGGACGCGGCCATCGCGACGATCTGCTGCGCCAGCACGTCGAGCGGGTTGCGCGGGACGACCGTGCGCTCGATCAGGCCCTCGCGCATGCGCTTCACGACGACGGCGCACTCGAGCAGGTCGGCGCGGAACTTGGGGAAGATGCGGCCCTTGGCGGTGTCGGCGACGCCGTGGCCGGAGCGGCCGATGCGCTGCAGCCCGGCGGTCACCGACTTCGGCGACTCGACCTGCAGCACGAGATCGACCGCGCCCATGTCGATCCCGAGCTCGAGCGATGACGTCGCGACGAGGCAGGGCAGCTCGCCGGCCTTGAGCTGCTCCTCGACGACGAGCCGCTCCTCGCGCGCGAGCGAGCCGTGGTGGGCGCGCGCGATCGGCTCCTCGGCGAGCTCGTTGAGCCGCAGCGCCAGCCGCTCGGACGCACGCCGGTTGTTGACGAAGATGATCGTCGAGCGGTGCGCGCGCACCTCCTTGAGCAGCTCGGGATAGATCGCGGGCCAGATCGACTTGCGCGTCGCCTCCTGCCCGGCGAAGGGATCGAGGTCGAGATCGGACTGCTCGGGCTCGACCATGCTCTCCACCGGCACGTGGATCTTCAGGTCGAGCGGCTTGCGGGTGCCCGTGTCGACGATCGTGCACGTCCGCTTCGGCCCGACGAGGAAGCGCCCCACCTCCTCGAGCGGGTTCTGCGTGGCCGACAGCCCGATCCGCTGCAGGTCGCCTCCGGCCCGCTCCGCCAGTCGCTCGAGCGTGAGCGCGAGGTGGGCGCCGCGCTTCGTCTGCGCGACGGCGTGGATCTCGTCCACGATCACCTGCTCGGCGCCGTCGAAGATCTCCCGCGCCTGGCTCGTGAGCATCAGGTAGAGCGACTCGGGCGTCGTGATCAGGATGTCGGGCGGGTGGCGGACCATGTCGCGCCTGTCCTTCTGGGGCGTGTCGCCCGTCCGGATCCCCACCTTGACGTCGGCGCCGATCCCGCGCAGCGGCGCGCGCAGGTTCTTCTCCACGTCATAGGAGAGCGCCTTCAGCGGCGAGACGTACACGAGCCGCGTGCGGTCAGCCGAGGGCTCGGCGACGAGCCGGTCGAGCGCCCACAGGAACGCGGCAAGCGTCTTGCCCGAGCCGGTCGGGGCGGAGATCAGCGTGTGCGCGCCGGTCGCGATCGCCGGCCACGCCTGTGACTGGGCCGCCGTCGGCTCCGCGAACGCACGGCCGAACCACTCGCGCACCTGCGGGGTGAATGCGTCGAGTGCAGGGTGCGCCATGGCATTTACGGTACCGCTCACTCGAGGTCGCGATAGCGCAGCAGCGCCGCGCCCGCGGCGAACGCCGCGCCGATCCAGGCGAGCAGCAGCAGCACGGCGATGCCGGCGGCCGGCAGGTTGGCCTCGTCCATCCCGACGTCCTCGGGGTCGAGCCCCGCGGCGGCGGTCGGCAGCGCGCCGAACGGCCCGAAGCGCCCGACCTCGGGCAGCACGGCGATCAGCACCGGCTCGATCAGGAAGGAGGCCACCAGCACGCCGACGATCGCGACGACCTGGTTGCGCACGAGCGCCCCGATCCCGACTCCGAACGCACCGAGCAGCGCGGCGACCATCGCGTTGCGCGCGAACTGCTCGCCGAGGTCGCCGAGGTCGGGCGTGGGCAGGTCGCGTACGGAGAGGACGGCGAAGCCCGCGATCGCGATCGCGACCGAGATCAGCAGCGAGAGCACGAGCCCGGCGAGCGCGAAGGCGATCGTCTTCGCCGCCAGGAAGCGGATCCGCGCCGGCGCGGCGAGCAGCGAGCTCGTGATCGTGCGGTGGCGCCACTCGCCGCTGATACCGACCACGGCGAGCATGAGGATGAAGAGGCTGCTCGTGTCCGACGTGAACACGTCGGACAGGACCGATTCCTGCGTCGGCTCGGTGAGGATCGCGATCAGCACCGTGATGAGCAGCGAGATGACGACCGCGATGCCGACGAGCGCGACGAACGTGCGCGTGGTGCGGAGCTTGATCAGCTCCGCCTGCAGCAGCGGCCTCACGCCTCCTCCCCCGTGAGCGCGAAGAACGCGTCCTCGAGCGAGCGCGCCACCGCCACGAGCTCCGCGAGCGCCACGCGGTGCTCGGCCGCAACCTCGCCGACGACCTCGGGCCCGCTGCGGACGAGCAGCGCGCCGGAGTCGTCCTGCTCGACGGCCAGGCCCTTGTCGCTGAGCAGTCCGGCGAGCCGCTGCGCGTCGGCCGCGCGCACGCGCGTGAGCTCGCCTTCCGGCGAGCCGAGCACCTGCGTCAGCGGGCCGCTTGCACGCAGCACGCCGTGGGAGATGACGACGACGTCGTCGACGCTCTGCGCGACCTCCGACAGCAGATGGCTCGAGACGAGCACCGCGCGCCCGCGCGCGGCCTCGGCGCGCAGCAGGCCGCGGATCCAGCGGATCCCGGGCGGGTCCAGGCCGTTGACCGGCTCGTCGAGGATCAGGACCTCGGGGTCGCCCAGCAGCGCCGCGGCGATCGCGAGCCGCTGTTTCATGCCCATCGAGTAGCCCTTCACGCGCCGGCCGGCGGCGTCGCTCAGGCCGACCTGCTCGAGCACCGCGTCGACGCGCGCCGCAGGGTGCTCCCCTGCGGCGGCGAGCACGCGCAGGTGGTCGCGGCCGCTGCGGCCGGGATGGAAGCTCGCGTCCTCGAGCACCGCGCCGATCTGCGCGCTCGGGTGGGGCAGCTCGTCGTAGCGCCGCCCGGCGAAGGTCGCGGTGCCCGCGTCGGCGCGGATCAGGCCGAGCAGCATCCGCAGCGTCGTGCTCTTCCCGGCCCCGTTCGGCCCCAGGAAGCCCGTGACCCGGCCCGCGCCGACCTCGAAGGAGAGGTTCTCGACGGCGCGCACCTTGCCGAAGCGCTTGCTGACCCCGCTGATCTCGATCGCGGAGGCCATCGAGGCGGCCACTCTATCCCGTCACACCGGCGCGGCGACCGGCGGCCGTGCGAGCGTGCCGCGGAAGCGGTAGACCACCACGGCGCCGATCGCCGCCGCCACCGCGGCCGCGACGAAGCAGGCGTGCCAGTCGGAGGCCTCGACGAGCGCGCCGCCGACGGCGGTCCCGGCCGCGAACCCGACCAGGATCGCGGTGACCGGCCAGGCATAGGCCTCCGTCGCGGCGCCGGCGGGCGCGACCCGCGCGATCAGCTCGTTGCCGGCGGCGCCGAGCGGGGCGATCAGCAGGCCGGCGGGCAGGATCAGCAGCGCCATCGCCGCGATCGACGGCGAGAGCAGGGCCGGGAGGTAGCCGAGCGGCAGCAGGATCGAGAGCCACACGTAGATCGAGCCGAGCGAGCCGGGCCAGGTGCGCGCGCCGTACGCCAGCCCGCCGGCGACGCTCGCCACCGACCAGGCGGCGAGGAGAACCCCGGCCAGCTCGCGTGCGCCGTGCTGCTCCGCGAACGCGGGCAGGCTGATCTCCACCGCGCCGAAGCAGAAGCCGACGGGCAGCGAGGAGAACACGACCGTGCGGACCCCGGCCGAGCGCAGCGCCCCGAGCGGGCCGTGTGAGCCGGACTCGGCGTGCGGGCGCCAGTCGCGTGACGGCGGCCGCGCGACGAACATCACCGTGCCCACGAGCGAGCACACGGCGCTGACCACGAGCGCCGCCATCGGCGATGCCACGGTGATGACGATCGCCGCGATCAGCGGCCCGGCCGTGAACAGCAGCTCGACGGCGACCGAGTCGAGCGCGAACGCGGTCGCGATCAGATCGTCGCGGCCGCGCAGCAGCTGGGGCCACAGCGTGCGCAGCGCGCCGCCGATGCCGGGGATCGCCAGGCCGCCGACCAGGCCGCAGGCGACGAGCGCGATCGTCGGCGCGTCGGCCTCCGTGAGCGCGATCAGCAGCCCGGTCGCGAGCGCGTCCAGCAGCGCCGCGGGGAGCAGGACGCGGCGCTGCCCGAGGCGGTCGATCAGGCGGCTCTGCCATGGCGTGCCGACCGCCGCGCCGATCGCGAACGCGCCGTCGACCAGCCCGGCCACGGCGTACGAGCCGCGCGCCTCGGCGAGGTACAGGATCGCGGCCAGCGCGTAGAGCCCGTAGGGCAGCCGCGCGAGCATCGACGCGAGCAGCAGCGGCGCGACGTGCGGCAGGCGCAGGATCTCCACATAGCGGGCGCGGCCGGACATGAGTCGCTGACGCTACAACCAGGCTGACCTGCGGCGGCGCTTCCTCACCCGGCGAGGTTCGAACCCAGTTGGCGCGCGCGCTCGAGCACCGTGTCGATCATCGCGGGCGTCAGCTTCCCCGTGAACGTGTTCTGCTGGCTGGGGTGGAAGCAGCCGAGCAGCGTGATCCCCTCCAGGGGCGCCTCGGCGCCGTGGCCGAAGCGCGGGCGCGGGCGCATGGCCGGCGCGAGCTGGCGCAGGCCCGACTCCCACGCGAACGCGCCGAGGCAGACGACGACGCGCGCGCGCTCGAGCAGCGGGAGCTCTGCGCGCAGCCAGTGCGCGCAGTTGTCGCGCTCGGACGGCAGCGGCTTGTTCGCCGGCGGTGCGCAGCGCACCGACGCGGTGATCCAGCAGTCGCGCAGCTCCAACCCGTCGTCGCGATGGCGCGAGACCGGCTGGTTCGCGAAGCCCGTCCGGTGCAGCGCGGCGAAGAGGAAGTCGCCCGAGCGGTCGCCGGTGAACATGCGACCCGTGCGGTTGGCGCCGTGGGCTGCCGGCGCCAGGCCGAGCAGCAGCACCCGCGCGGACGGGTCGCCGAAGCCCGCGACCGGGCGGCCCCAGTAGTCCTCGTCGCGGAACGCCGCGCGCTTCTCCCGCGCGACCAGCTCGCGCCACTCCACGAGCCGCGGGCAGCGGCGGCACGCGTGGACGGAGGCCGCGAGCGCGTCGAGGCGGTCGGGCGCCACCCTGTCGACTCCGTCGACGGGCACCGGCGCGCCGCGGCTCACGCGGGCGTCGCGGATGCGGCGCGCATCAATCCGAGCACGAGCCGCTCCACGACCGGCTCGAGGTCGCGGATGTCGTCGGGCTCGCCGGTGCGGATCTGGCGCGAGGCGAGCTCGACGACCGCGCCGACGATCGCGAACGAGTCGTGCGGCGAGGCGAGCCGCGGCGCGCTGCCGCGCTCGGCGTCCTCGCGGTTCACGTCGTCGACGTAGGAGGCGTACTCGGCCAGCACGCGATCGCGCCGCTCGATCGCCCGCGGGCCGGCGCCGATGATCTCGGCCAGCAGCGTCTGCGCCTCGTCGGGGAACGCCGCGAGCACCTCGAGGAAGGTGTGGATGACGGCGCGCACGCGGCCGGCGGCGTCGGCGCCGGTGTACTCGTTCCCGGTCCGCCGCATCGCCTCCAGGACGGCCGCCGTGGCGTCGTCGTGGAGCGCGATGATGCACTCCTCCTTGTTGTCGAAGTGCTCGTAGAACGTCGCCTTCGACATGCCGGCCTCGCGCGCGATCGCCTCGGCCGTCGCGTCGGCGTAGCCGACGCCGGCGAAGACCGCGCCGGCGGCCGCGTACAACCGCCTGCGCTGGCGGTCCTGGCGAACCTCCAGCGGAGGCGCATGGCGACCACGCGGTGCCGTGTCGTGCTCCCGATCACGCATGACGCCGCGATGGTAGCCATGTCACTACCCTCTGGGCGCAGCATGCCCCGCGCACGCCTCGCTGTCCCGCTCGTGCTCGCCGCGCTCGCCTCCGGATGCGGCAGCGCGTCCTCTGCCGGCGACTTCAAGGGCGAGGAGAAGAAGGTCGCCGACGTCGTCGAGAAGCTCCAGAGCGCGGGCGAGAGCGGCGACGCGGGGGTGATCTGCGACGAGGTGCTGGCCAAGCAGCTGCGCGACGAGATCCAGGAGGCCGGCGCGAGCTGCGAGCAGGAGCTCGACAAGGCGATCAAGGACGCCGACGACTTCGAGCTCGACGTCGAGGACGTCGCGATCAGCGGCGACACGGCCACGGCGAAGGTCAAGGGCCACGACAGGGGCGAGGAGCGCGTGCGCGAATTCGAGTTCGTGCGCGAGGGCAAGGACTGGCGCGCCACCAGCCTTGGCTAGCTGCTAGCCGAGCCCGGTCCCGTACTGGCGCTCGTAGTAGGCGCGGTAGTCGCCCGAGCGGATCGTCTCCCACCAGTCGCGGTTCTCCTGGTACCAGGCGACGGTGCGCGCGAGGCCCTCGTCGAACCGCACCCGCGCCTCCCAGCCCAGCGCGCGGACCTTCTCGGACCCGAGCGAGTAGCGGCGATCGTGGCCGGGGCGGTCCGTGACGTAGGAGATCAGGTCCTCCGAGGCGCCGGTGAGGGCGATGATGCGGCGCACGACGTCGAGGTTGACCGCCTCGTCGGGGCCGCCGACGTTGTAGGTCTCGCCGGGCTCGCCGTGGGCGAGCACGTGGCCGATGCCGCGCGCGAAGTCCTCGACGTAGATCCAGTTGCGCACCTGCTGGCCGTCGCCATAGACCGGCAGCGAGTCGCCGTGCAGAGCGTTGAGCACCATCAGCGGGATCAGCTTCTCGGGGTACTGATACGGCCCGTAGTTGTTCGAGCCGCGGCAGATCAGCGACTCGAGCCCGTACGTGTGGTGATAGGACGCGACGAGCAGGTCGGCGCCGGCCTTCGTGGCGGAATAGGGCGAGGACGGCTGCAGCGGCGAGGACTCCGTGAACGATCCCTCCTCGATCGAGCCGTAGACCTCGTCGGTCGAGACCTGCACGTAGCGAACGCCGTGCGCGCGGGCGGCCTCGAGCAGCACGAACGTGCCGAGGGCGTGCGTGGTGATGAACGCGTCGGGCTCGGAGATCGAGCGGTCGACGTGCGTCTCGGCGGCGAAGTTGACGACGGCGTCGACGCCTGCGATCGCGCCCGCGACCGCATCGGCGTCCTCGATCCCGGCGTGCACGAACTCGAAGCCCGGCTCATCGCGGAGGTCGGCGAGGTTCTCCTCCCGCCCCGCGTAGGTGAGCTTGTCGAGCACCGTGACGGAGTCGCCGTGCTCGGCGATCCGCTGGCGGGCGAAGTTCGAGCCGATGAAACCGGCCCCGCCACAGACGAGCAGCTTCATGCGGTGACTCCCAGGTCGAGATAGGCGTGCAGGCCCTCCTGCCACGGGGGCAGCACGGGCGTGTCGGGGTGCTCGGAGCGCAGGACGGAGTACGCCGGGCGCGGCGCGGGGCGTCCGAGCTCGGCGGTGCTGCCGCGCGTGAGCCGCAGCTCGGCCCCGGTCGCGGCGAAGGTCGCGGCCGCGAGGTCGTACCAGGAGCACGAGCCGGAGCCCGCGACGTGGCGGACCCCGTCCAGGCGCTGCTCGGCGATCGTCACGAGGGCGGTCGCGAGATGGCCCGTGAACGTGGGACAGCCGACCTGGTCGTCGACGACGGTCAGCTCGTCGCGCTCGCGCGCGAGCCGCAGCATCGTCGCGACGAAGTTCCCGCCGTGCTCGCCGAACAGCCACGACGAGCGCACGATCGCGTGCGCGTCGCCGGCCGCCCGGGCGACCGCGTCCTCGCCCGCCAGCTTCGAGCGACCGTAGGCGCCGATCGGCGCGGTCGGAACGGACTCCGTGTAGGGCTCGCGGGCGGACCCGTCGAAGACGTAGTCGGTCGAGACCTGGACGACGAACGCGCCTGTGGCGGCCGCGGCGGCCGCGACGTTCCCCGCGCCGGCGCCGTTGACCGCGGTGGCATCGGCCTCGTTCGCCTCGGCGCCGTCGACGTCGGTCCAGGCGGCGCAGTTGACGACCGCGTCGGGCCGCGCGGCCGCGACCGCGGCCGTCACGGCGGCGGCGTCGCAGATGTCGAGTTCCCGGCGCGACAGCGGGGTCGCTTCGTGTCCGGCGCGCCTGGCGGCGGCGGTCACGTCCTGGCCCAGCATGCCCGCCGCTCCGGTGACGAGCAGGCGCATCCGCGTTATTCGTAGCAGCGCGCGTCAGCGCGCGCGCAGCGCGAGCGACAGCTCGAAGCGCGCGTCGGGGTCGTCGAGCCGGTCTCCGAACAGGTCGCGCAGCTGGCGCACGCGGTAGCGGACGGTCTGCGGGTGGACGTCGAGCGCGGCAGCGACGGCCTGCACCTGGCCGGGCCGGTCGAGCCATGCGGCGAGCGTCTCGGTCAACCGTGCCCGCGGCCCGTCGGCGAGGTCCGCGAGCGGGGCGAGCCGCGACGCGGCGAGGTCCGCGGCGACGCGCGGATCGGCTGCGAGCAGGAGATGGGCGAGGTGGTCCTCGGCGACGATCAGGCCGGCCGCAGGGTCCCCGGGGAGCGCGCCGGCCGCGGCCAGGCGCTGGGTGGCGATCGCGCGCTGGGCGCTCGCCGAGGCGTGCTGCCACTCGACCGTCGGGCCGAGGGCGACGGGACGGCCGTCGGTCGCCGCCTCGATCCGGCGGCGCCGGCCGGGCGCATCCGGGTCGGGCACGAAGACGATCGCGGCGCCGAACGCCTCGGCGCCGATCGCGCCCTCGCCGAGCCGTCGCGCCATCCGTGCCGCGATCGAGTCGAGCAGCGCCTCGCCGGGCGCGTCGTCGTCGGCGGTCGCGGCGACGAGCGCAGCCAGGCCGCCGCGCGGCAGGGTCCAGGGGGCTGCGGCAGCAGCCGTGCGCATCGCCTCCTGGCCGGCGGGCGGGTCCTGCGCGAGCGTCCGCACGAGCCGGCGGCGGCGGCGCTCGCTCTCGCCCGCGGCGGCGGTCTGCTCCTCGGCATAGCCCTCGGCCGACTCCGCCGAGAGCTCGTCGATGTAGGCGAAGATCGCCTCGCCGAGCGCGTAGATCGCGTCAGGCGCGAGCCCGCCCTCCACGCCGGCCTCCACGAAGCGCCGCCACGCCAGCCGCGCGCCGACCCGGTAGGCGGCCAGCAGCGCGTCGAGGCTGCGGCCGGAGTGGAACTCGCCGCGCCCGAGGTCGACGTAGGTGCGCCGGCTCTCGGCCGCGTCGGGCTCGGGGGCCGCCAGCAGGTCGACGAAGCGGTTCAGCGCGACCTCGACCCCGAGTCGCACGACCTGGCCGAACTCGCCCTCCATCGCCCGCGCGTAGTCGGGCACTTCGTGCGCGATCGCCACGATCATCTCGTCGGCCAGCCCCGGCAGTGCGGGGCGCAGGACGCCGGCCGTCTCCAACGGCACCGCAGCGTAGGGCCGCGACGTCTGCTCCATTGTCACGAGACTACAGATCGGGACGGAATGATCGGCGTCAGCGCGCGAGGATGCGAGCGGAATGAGGGGTATCACTCAAGGCATGTCCAGAGCGCACAAGATCTCCAACCTCGTGGCGGTCCTGCTGCCCTTCCTGGCCTTCGTCGCCGCGATCGTGCTGCTCTGGAACACGTACGTCGACTGGAGCGACCTCGCCGTGCTCGCGATCATGTACGTGCTCACCGGCTACGGCGTCACGCTCGGCTTCCACCGGCTGCTCACGCATCGCTCGTTCCAGACCTTCAAGCCGGTCGAGTACACGCTCGCCGCGCTCGGCTCGATGGCGGTGCAGGGGCCCGTCATGACCTGGGTCGCCGACCATCGCAAGCACCACGCGCACACCGACAAGGAGGGCGATCCGCACTCCCCGCACGGCCATGGCGGCGGCATCAAGGGCGCGCTCGCCGGCCTCTGGTACGCGCACATGGGCTGGCTGTTCGACCGCGCCGGCCAGGCGGCCCCCGAGCGCTACGCGAAGGACCTCTACGAGGATCGCGGCATGCAGGTGATCCAGCGCGGCTTCTGGCTCTTCGTGCTCGCCGGCTTCGCGGCGCCCTTCGCCCTGGGCTGGGCGATCGGCGGGACGGTCGCGGACGGGCTGACCGGCGCGCTCTGGGGCGGCGCGGTGCGGATCTTCATGCTCCATCACGTCACCTGGTCGATCAACTCCGTCTGCCACTTCTTCGGCACGCGCCGCTTCGCCGTCGACGACCACTCGACGAACGTCTTCTGGCTCTCGCTGCTCTCGTTCGGCGAGTCCTGGCACCACAACCACCACGCCTTCCCGCGCTCCGCGGTGCACGGCCTGCGCTGGTGGGAGCTCGACCCGACCGCCTGGATCGTGGGCGCGATGAAGCGGACCCGGCTGGCCTGGAACGTGGTCGAGATCACGCCCGAGCGCCAGCGCCAGAAGCTCGCCTGAACGGTGCCAGCCCCCGTTTAGCTTCGTGCAGTAACCTGCATCTTCGTGCAGGAACGGGCAGGAAACGGGCAGCAGCTTCTGAGTGCCGAGCGGCGACAGGCGATCCTCGCCGTGCTGGCACGCGACGGGAAGGTCGTCGCCGCGCGGCTCGTCGCCGAGCTCGGCGTCTCGGAGGACACGATCCGGCGTGACCTGCGCGAGCTCGCGGCGCAGGGGCTCGTGCAACGCGTCCACGGCGGGGCGCTCGCGCCTGCGCCGCAACCGGGCTCGTTCGTGCACCGGAGCGAGACCTGGAACGCCGAGAAGGCCGCGCTCGCGGAGGCCGCGGTCGGGCTGCTCGCCGGCGCCCGCGTCGTCCTGCTCGACGGCTCGACGACCAATCTCGAGCTTGCGCGGCGGCTCCCCGCCGGTCAGGCCCTCACGGTGCTGACCAACTCCCCACCGATCGCGGTCGCGCTCGCCGAGCACCCCGCGGCCGAGGTCGTGATGATCGGGGGGCGGCTCGACAAGCGCGCGCAGGTGACGACCGGCTCGCCGGCCGTCGACTTCATCCGCTCCGTGCGCGCGGACGCCTGCGTGCTCGGCGTCTGCGCGCTGCACCCCGAGGGCGGCCTCTCCACCGACGGCCTCGACGAGGCGCAGGTCAAGCGCGCGATGGTCCACGCGTCCGCCGACGTGATCGCGCTCGCGACCGCGGACAAGCTCAGCGCCGGCAGCCCGTACGTGGTCGCGCCCGTCGGCGAGCTGACCCACATCGTCGCCGAGGCCGCCGCACCCGACGAGCTGCTCGAGCCCTACCGCGCGCTCGGCGTCAGCGTGACCCGCGCATGACCCCGCGCTGGGCCACGACCGGCGTCTTCGTCGTCAACGGCGCCGCGATCGGCACCTGGGTGGCGCAGATCCCGTGGGTGCAGGAGCGCTTCGATCTCTCCAAGAGCACGATGGGGCTCGTGCTCGTCGGGATGGCCCTCGCGGTCATCCTCGCCTTCCCGCTCGCGGGCCAGGCGATCGTGCGCCACGGCTCCGAGCGGATCGTCTGGGTCGGTGGGATCGCATGCGTGCTCGCGGTCAACCTGCCGGTGCTCGCCCCGCATCCACTGCTCGTCGCGCTCGGGCTGGCAGTGCTCGGCGGGGCCAGCGCGACGATGGACGTGGCGATGAACAGCCACGGCGTGAAGGTCGAGAAGGACCTGGGCCGGCCGGTCATGTCCTCCCTGCACGCCGGCTGGGCGTTCGGCGGCATGTCCGGGGCGGGGTTCGCGGCGGCGTGCGCCGCGCTCGGGCTCGATCCGCGGATCACGGTCGCGATCAGCTCCCTGCTGATGCTCTGCCTGCTCGTCGCGACCGCCAGCCGGATCGGACACGGCTCGGCCGCGGAGGGCGCGGAGACCCCTGGCTTCACCCTGCCGTCGCGCGGCGTCGTGCTGCTGGCCGTCCTGTGCCTGCTCGTGATGGTGACGGAGGGGGCGATGGCCGACTGGGGCGGCCTCTACCTGCGCCGCGACCTCGGCGCGAGCGCGGCGCTCGCGGCGCTCGCGTACTCGTTCTTCACGGCGGGGATGACCGCCGGCCGCCTGGTCGGCGACTGGGTCAACCGGCGCATCGGCGCCGTCGCGCTGCTGCGCTGGGGCGCGCTGCTGACCGGCATCCCGCTCGGGGCGATGCTGCTGATCGGCGAACCGGCCGCGGCGCTGGCCGGGCTGTTCCTGGTCGGGCTCGGCGTCTCCAACGGCGTACCGCTGATGTTCAGCGCCGCCGGCCGCCAGCCCGACATGCCGCCCGGCCCCGGGATCGCCGCGGTGTCGTCGATGGGCTCGCTGGGCTTCCTCGCCGGGCCGCCGATCATCGGCTTCGCCGCCGACGCGATCTCGCTGCCGTGGGCGCTGGCGATGCTGATCGCGGGCGCCGTCGTCGTCTTCGCGCTCGCGCGCCGCGCGACCGCGCGGACCCAGCCCGAGCCCGATCCCGCGGCACGTCCGCGCGAGCCGCTGGCGGTGCCGTGAGGTTCGCGGCTGTCATCTCCGACCTCGACGGCGTGCTGGTCGACTCGGCCGCCGCCACGAGCCGCGTCTGGGCGGCCTGGGGCGCGCGCCACGGCATCGACGGCGCCGCGATCCAGGCGGCCAACCACGGACGGCCCGCGGCCGAGGTCGTGGCCGAGCACGTGCCGGCGGACCAGCTGGACGCCGAGGCGGCGTCGGTGCTCGACGCCGAGATGTCCGATACCCGCGGCGTGGTCGCATTGCCGGGCGCGGCCGGCGTGCTCGCGCTGCCCGCGGTGGCGATCGCCACCTCCTGCATCCTGCCGCTCGCGCACGCCCGCCTCGCGGCCGCCGGGCTGGCGGTCCCGGACGTGCTCGTGAGCTCCGACCAGGTGGCGCACGGGAAGCCGGCGCCCGACCCCTACCTGTTGGCGGCCGAGCGGCTCGGCGTCGATCCCGGCGCCTGCCTCGTGCTCGAGGACGCGCCGAGCGGCATCGCGTCCGGCCGCGCGGCGGGCATGACGGTCTGGGCAGTCACGACGACCCACGATCGCGGCGCGCTCGGCGAGGCGCACAGGATCGCGCACGGGCTGCCGGAGCTGCTCGCCGCGCTCCGCGAGCCGCTCGCGGACTCACTCGCGTAACGCGCCGGCCACGGGGCAGGCGGCGGCGGCAACGCAGGCGTCGCGATGGCAGAGCCGGCAGAGCCGCTCGAGCTCCCCGCGCCCGGTCGTCTGCGCGCTGAGCACCTGCTCGGCCGCGCCCGCCAAGGCCGCGAGCTCGTCCGGTCCGAGCGTCTCGAGCAGGCCGGTGAGCGCCGCGTTGCGCGCGGCGAGCAGCCCCGCGACGATCTCCTCTCCCCGCGGTGTCAGGTGGAGCGCCGACGCCCGGCCCGGAGTCGGCCGGCGTTCGATCCAGCCCTCCCGTTCGAGCCGCTCGACGAGTCGCAGCGCGCCCGGCTGGGAGAGGGCGAGCGGCCCGCGCAGCTGCTCGATGCTGCGGCCCGGGTAGGCGCCGACCGTCGTCAGCGCGGCGGCCGCGCCCCCGCCCTGTCCCAGCGACTGCTCGACTGCGCTGCGCATCGCGTCCGCCGCCGCCAGCGCGAAGGCGCCGATGACGTTTCGATCGTGAGCGATCAGGTCATGCATTACTTATGCATGTTACTGCGCTGGGGTCACCTCGGCGGCGTGCCGCACTCGCCCTGCTGACTGTGTACATCGCCTGGGGCGCGACGTATCCGTCGATTCGCGTGATGGTCGAGTCGGTGCCGCCGCTGCTCGGCACGGCCGCTCGGTTCGGCCTCGCGGGGATCCTGCTCTTCGGCTGGCTGCTGGCGCGCGGCGGCCGGGCACGGGTGGCGCTGCGGCGGCGCGAGGCGCTCGGCGCCGCGGCAGTGGGAACGGTCATCCTCGGCGACATCGGCCTGCTCGCGCTCGCCGAGCAGGAGGTGCCTGCGGGCCTCGCCGCGCTGATCATCGCCTCCGTGCCGCTCTGGATCGTGCTCCTCCGGCTGGCGCACGGCGAGCGTCCGGGACGTGCGACGCTCGCCGCCGTCGCGGTCGGGCTCGCCGGTGTCGCGCTCCTGGTCTCGCCCGGCGCCGGCGGCCCGCCGTTCGGGTGGCTGCTGGTGCTCGTGGCTGCGGCCGCGATCGAGGCGGCGGGACAGTTCTGGTCGCCGCGCGCGCCGTTGCCGCGCGACGCGCTGCTGACCACTGCGCTGGAGCTGCTCGCCGCGGGCTTCGTGCTCGCGCTCGCGGGGGTGGCCGCCGGAGAGCTGGGCGACCTCGAGCCGCAGCGCTTCAGCGCGGAGTCGCTCGCCGCGTTCGCGTACCTGGTCGGGCCGGGCTCGCTGCTGGCGTACTCGGCGTTCGTGTGGCTGCTGGCGAACGTGCCGATCTCCACGGTGTCGACCTACGCGTATGTCAACCCGGTCGTCGCGGTGGCACTCGGCTGGGCGCTGCTCTCGGAGGCGCTCACGCCGGAGATCGGCGTGGGTGCGCTCGCCGTGCTGGCGTCCGTCGCGCTCATCGTGCGTGGTCGCCCGCCAGCAGCGACAGCAGATACCCCCCGTAGCCGCTCTTGACCAGCGGCTCGGCCAGCGCGCGCAGCGCGGCGTCGTCGATGAAGCCCTCGCGCCAGGCGATCTCCTCCGGCGAGCCGATCCGCAGCCCCTGGCGCTCCTCGATGACGCGCACGAACTCGGCCGCCTGCATCAGCGAGTTGAACGTGCCCGTGTCCAGCCAGGCGGTGCCGCGGTCGAGCACGCCGACGCGCAGCTTGCCGCGCCGCAGGTACTCGCGGTTGACGTCGGTGATCTCGATCTCGCCGCGCCCGCTCGGCGTGACGTTGCGCGCGATCTCGACGACGTCGTTGTCATAGAAGTAGAGCCCGACGACGGCGTAGTTGGACTTCGGCCGCTCGGGCTTCTCCTCGATCGAGACGGCGTTGCGCGCGTCGTCGAACTCGACCACGCCGTAGCGCTCGGGGTCGGCGACGTGATACGCGAACACCGCGCCCCCGTCGGGATCGGTGAGCTCCTTGAGCTGTGCGCCAAGCCCGTAGCCGTAGAAGATGTTGTCGCCGAGGATCATCGCGACGGAGTCCTCGCCGATGTGCTCGGCGCCGATGATGAAAGCGTCGGCCAGCCCGCGCGGGGTCTCCTGCGCGGCGTACGAGAAGCGGCAGCCGAACTGCGAGCCGTCGCCGAGCAGCCGTCGGAACTGCTCCTGGTCGACCGGCGTGGTGATGATCAGCACCTCGCGGATGCCCGCCATCATCAGCGTCGCGAGCGGGTAGTAGATCATCGGCTTGTCGTAGACGGGCATGATCTGCTTCGAGATGCCCTGCGTGATCGGGTAGAGCCGCGTGCCGGACCCGCCGGCGAGGATGATCCCCTTCAATACGTGCCTCCGAGCTTGCGGTGGTCCCAGGTGACGCGCCGGCGCTCGACGAACTGCAGCCCCACGCGCTTCGCCGCCTGCGCGCGCATCGCGGCCTCGAGCTCGGGCTTCAGGCCGGCGCCGCCGTAGCGCGCGGCGATCTCGGCGCCGAGCGGCGCGACCACGTCGATGTCCTCGTGCACGACCGCCTCGCAGGCCAGCATCACCCCGCGCAGCTGCGCGTACTCGGTGCCGGCCTCGACCTGGAGCGTGCAGCGCGGGTCGCGGCGCAGGTTGGCGACCTTCTGCGACTTGGCGTACGTCCACGCCCACAGCTCGCTTGCGCGGATCACGTACCAGAGCGGCATCAGGTGCGGCCAGCCGTCGTGGCCGTTGGTGGCGCAGGTGACCGTGCTGCCGTCGCGGAGGAAGGCCGAGGCCTCGTCCTCCGACATCACGATCTGGGAGCGGCGGCTCACCGGGGGGAGGGTGCCAGAAGCCGCTCGGCGGCGACCAGCACGGCCTCGCGGACGTCGGCGGGCTCGATCACCGCGGCGTCGCCCGCCTCCTTGAGGATCTCCTTGACGAGGTAGCGGTCGCCCTTGAACGCCCATTCGACGATCACGGCGCCGTCGTCGAGCTCGGCGAGCACCGTGCGCTCCTCCGCGACCCAGCGCGCGTGCTCGGGCGAGATCCAGACGTGCGCGATCCGCGAGCCGTCGACCTGGCCGGTGCGCGGCCACCCTTCCACGTCGGCGATCGGGTCGAGGTCGGCGCGGACCTGGTAGGTCTCGTCCAGCACGTCGACGCGCTTGATCCGGTCCAGCCGGAAGCTGCGCACGTCGTCCTTGGCGGGGTCGAAGACCTTCACGTACCAGCCTTCGAGCCCGTTCATGAGCGCGTACGGCTCGGCGACCCGGATCGAGAACCGATCCTCGTTCTCGGCGTAGTACTCGAGCTCGATCAGCCGGCGCCCCTCGATCGCCTCGCCGACCTTGCGCGCGATCGCGTCGTCCGTGCGTGCGTTCGAGACGAGCAAGCCCTCCTTGGCGATGTCGCCGAGCGCGTGCTCGAGCTTCTCGCGCACGGTGGCCAGATGCTCGGAGAGACGCACCCCGAGCAGCTCGATCGCCGCGAGCAGGGCGCGCGCCTCGATCGGCAGCAGCCGGGCGGGGCGGTCGAAGGTGTCCGAATAGGGCTCGGGGTCGACCTCGATCTGGCCGTTGGGGAGCACCTCGGCGTAGAGCACGTAGGCGCCGCCGCCGAAGTTCACGACGTTGAGCACGGAGACGTCCTCGCGCAGCTCCTGCGGCGACATCTGCAGCCGCTCGCAGACCTGCGCGGACTCGAGCCGCTCGCCTGCGCGGCCGGCCTGGATCAGGACCGACGCGAGCGTGACGAGGCGCGCGAACCGCTCCGGGCGGATGCCGCTCGATTCGCGCTGGCGCCCGCCGGGCTCGCGCTCGACGTGCACGTGCACGGGCGCGTGGCCCTGGCCGATCGACACGAGCGAGTCGCCCCTGTGCAGGTCCGCGACGCGATCCAGGCGCCGGTGCAGCTCCTCCGCCAGCTCGGGCGGGCCGAGCACGCGCGCATGCTGCTCGTAGCCGATCGCCCACGCGAGCAGCAGTCGCGGGTTCGCGTACGGCGTGCGGTAGATCCGCCCGCCGTCGTCGGCGTCGGTGAGCTCCCCGTAGCGCCCGAAGTTGCGCTCGACATGCCAGGCGATCCGGTCGGAGATCCAGATCTCGGCCGTGTCGCGCGGCTCGCCGAGCTGCCACGGGATGCGGTTGGCGTACTCGCGCGGGTCGAAGTCCTCGGGCCGCTGGAAGTCGTGCTCGGCCTTCGTCGCGTAGGCCACCTTGCCGCGGATGCGCGAGAGCCGGAACACGCGGATCGCCTCGCGCTCGTGCGACCAGCCGACGAGGTAGAACTGGCCGCCCTCGAACAGCAGCTCGTACGGGTCGACCTTGCGCAGGGCGGTCTCGCCGGTCTGCATCGTGAAGTACTCGAACTCGATCCGCTTGCGCCGGTAGATCGCCGTGTCCACCTTGGCCAGCCGCGCCGACAGCTCGGCGCCGCCGGCCGACCCCGTGATGCCCAGGCCGATCGCGCGCTGGGCGGGCGAGTCGAGCGGGCTCGGGCGTCCCCAGGTGAGCTGCTGGAGCGCCAGCCGCAGCGGCTCGGCGTACGCGAACTCCCCGTCGAGCAGGCTCAGCGCAGTCTGCAGCGCGGCGAGCTCGGCGTCGGTGAACTCGATCGCCGGGAGGAAGAACGCCTCGGGCGCGAGCGAGTAGTTCTCCTGCTCGGTGAAGCCGTCGGCCGGCCGGTCGACCGAGAGGTGGATGCCGAGCGAGTCGAGCTCGGCCCGGTCGGCGTAGAAGCGCCGGGCGAACGCGTCCTCGGTCATGTCGGAGTAGCCCTCGACGTCGCGCCGGATCTCCGTAGCCGTGACCGGGCGCCGCTCGGCCATCAGATATGAGATCAGCGACAGCTGCCGGATCAGCTTCTCGGTGTCCTTCGCCACGACAGCCACCATAGACCGCGGTCTGCGGCGAAAGCCCCGGACCGCGCGATTGCGACGCTACGTTTTCGCGGTGTTTGCTGGATAACCGCGTGCGTGGCATCTCACCTCGCGCGGCCGCTATACACAGGGTGTGCGCTTGCGGCTCGTTCTCATCGAAGACCACCAGGCGCTGCGCGAGGGGCTCGAGCTGCTGCTCGCCCGCGAGGGCTGCGACGTCGTGGGGACGGCGGGCACCGCGGCGGAGGGTCGCAGGCTCGTCGAGGAGCTCGCGCCCGACGTCGCGCTGGTGGACATCCGGCTCGGCGAGGAGGAGGACGGGATCGACCTGACGCGCAGCCTGCTCGCGGACGATCCCGAGCGCCGCGTGGTCCTCTACACCGGCTCGTCCGACGAGGAGCTGCTCTTCAGCGGGCTCGACTCCGGCGCCCGCGGCTACGCGCTCAAGGACGGCAGCCCGCGCGAGCTGGTCGACGCGCTGGCCCAGGTGGCCGGCGGCGGCAGCTACGTCGATCCGCGGCTGCGCCCGGCCCTGCTGTCGCGCCGCGCGACGGAGCGGCTGCCGTTGATCTCGAGTCGCGAGCGCGAGATCCTCGACCTGCTCGCCCAGGGGCTCACGGGCGAGGCGGTGGCCGCGCGGCTGGTGATCTCCGCCGAGACCGTCAAGACGCACATCCGCAACGCGATGAACAAGCTCGAGGCGACCACCCGCGTGCACGCGATCGCGATCGCGCTGCGCGAGGGCTACATCTCCTCGCACGACGACAAGGAGGCCGAGGGTGACTGACGGCCCCACCGCCGACCGCATCGGCCGGCTCCGGCACGACCTGCGGACGCCGCTCACCGTGGTGATCGGGTTCGCCGAGATCATGGCGGCCGAGCGTCCGCTGACCGAGGAGCAGCGCCGCGACTACTCCCAGCGGGTGCTCAACGCGGCGATCGAGATGCGCGAGCTGATCGACCGGATCGAGTAGCTCCGCGGGTCGCCCGGAGACAGTCAACTGCGGCATTGAGGACGGGCCCGGATCGTGGTGGCGGTTCCGCGCGGGTGAAGTTGGACGCAAATTCATCGATGTGATGGATTTGGATCCACGCGCGCCGGAGCGCTTCGCCGCGTGTGCACTTGGACGCAAATGCACCCATGTAGTGCATTTCGATCCAACTGCACGCGCCCGAGCGCTCCGCGAAAGCGCCACACGATTCGAGGCCCCCTCCCTCAATGCCGCGGTTGAAGTTCGCCGCGCGCCGCCCGCCCGGCCACGGAGCCCGCCTCTACGCCGCCTCCTTGGCGGCGAAGAACGCCCCGCCGCCGAGCGCGCGGTCGTAGCCCGACCAGCGCGAGCCGTCGGGCAGCTCCTTCTCCAGCCGGTCGAACGAGCCGAGCCGGCCGCCGAGGTTGTCGATCATGTGCACGAGCGTCGCCTCGCGGGTGCACGGGACGACGGGCGAGCCGTGCTCGAGCGCGCCGTGGTGGCTGAGGATGATGTGCACCACCGCGGCCGCGAGCTCGGGCGGGAAGCCCGGGATGTCCTCGATCAGGCGCCGCACGCGGTAGTAGCCGAGCGGGATCTCGCCCTGGAGCTTGCCGGCGTCGGTCATGTCGATCGCCAGCGGGTCCGCCGTGTAGGCGTCGAGCTTGCCGATGTCGTGCAGGAGCGCGCCGCAGACGGCGACGTCGCGGTCGATGCCGGGGAAGTTCGCCGCGATCGCGGAGACCGACTGGGCGACCGTGAGCGAGTGCTCGAGCAGCCCGTGCCGGTACGCCTGGTGGTAGCGCTTGGCGGCGGGGGCGTCGCGGAAGCGGCGCCACGTGTCCGCGTACGGGCCGAGCACGGCATCGAGCAGCGCCCGCAGGTGCGGGTTCTGGACCGTGCGGATGAGCTCGCGCAGGTCGGCCTCCATCTGCACCGCGTCGCGCGGCGGGCCGTCGAGCAGCTCGCCGTAGTCGACCTCGTTCTCGCGTGCGGCGCGCAGCGCGCGGATCGCGATCTGCGCCCCGTAGCGGGGGTGCACCGAGTAGTGGCCCTGAACGCGCACCGCGGCGCCGTTGCCGCAGACCGCGGACAGGTCGGCGACGCCGTCCCAGACGACAGCGGCGACCGATCCGGTCCGGTCGCCGAGCGTCAGCCGGAGGTACTGGCTGCCGTCGCGCTTCGTGCGCAGCTCGCGGTCGCGCACCAGCAGGACGCAGTCGAGCTCCTGTCCGTCTGTGAGTTGGCGCACGACCATTGGGTCGAAACGTAGATCCGCTATCGGACAGGATCGCTTGCGGCGCGGTAGCGTGCGCTCCATGGATCGCACCGCGCTGATCACGGGGGGCACCGGCGGGCTCGGGCGCGCGGTCGTCGCGGCGTTCGCGGCGAACGGCTGGCGCGTCGTCGTGCTCGACAAGCGTGACGCGGAGATGCAGGGCGCCGAGGTTGTCCAGGCCGACCTGACCGACGCCGGCGACGTCGCGCGCGCGGTCGGCGCCGCCACCGGCGACGCGGGCGCGCCGCTGCGCGCGGTCGCGAACCTCGTCGGCGGCTTCGCCGCCGGCCAGCCCGTGGCCGACACGCCGGTGGCCGAGTTCGAGGCCCAGTTCGCGCTCAACCTGCGCCCGACCTACCTCGTCACGCAGGCCGCGCTGCCGGCGCTCGTCGCCGCGGGCGGCGGATCCGTCGTCTGCGTCTCGTCGCGCTCGGCGCTGCACCCGTTCGCCGGGGCCGCGGGCTACTGCGCCTCCAAGGCCGCCGTGATCGCGTTCGCCCAGGTCGTCGCGCGCGAGCACGCGGACGATGGGGTCCGCTGCAACGCGGTGCTGCCGCAGATGATCGACACGCCCGCCAACCGCGCGGAGATGCCGCCCTGCGGGCCCTGATCGAGATGGCTGGTCGTACGGACGGGTCCCAGCGTGGCTAACCCTGGTCGCCTTCAGGAGATCCCCCACGCATTTCTCCAGGCCATCCTCGCCGATCTGCGCCGCTCCGGCGTCGTGGTGTCCCAGCGGGGACAATCGGGTGGCTGGCGGCTGAACCGTGCGCCCGAGGAGATCAGTGTCGCCGACGTGATCCGCGCGGTCGATGGTCCGCTGGTGTCGGTCTACGGGCTGCGGCCCGAGGCCGTCAGCTACAACCAGTCCGCCGCTGTGCTCCAACATGTCTGGATCGCTGCGCGACGATCGTTGCGCGATGTCTTCGAGGAGGTCACGTTGCGGCACATGGCCGACGGGAAGCTGCCCAAGGCGGTCACCAGCCGGACGGCCGACGAGGACGCCTGGCAGCCACACTGACAGCCGTCAGTCAGCGGCCTCGGATGCGGCCAGCTTCCGCTTGAGCTTCTTGCGCTTGCGCAGAAGCTTCGCGTTGCGGATCTCGAGTTGTTCGTTGTGCTCGCGCAAGCGGGCCACCTCGACCAGCACGTCGGCCAGCGCTTTGGTCGTGGTCCGAAGGCGAGCCTTCGTCCTGACGTCGTCCGGTGAGATCGAGGACTTCTCCGGCTCATCGGGGAGCAGGTCGTCGAGATCGCCGCGGACGTCGTACCCGGCATTGGCGATCTTCTTCTGCCAGGCTTCGGCCCGGGAGAGCAGGTCGTCGTAGAGTTCGGGAGGTGGGGCTGCGGGCCGAGCGGCTGCGTCGCCCAGAACCCGGTCGGCGAGGTATCTTCTTCCACGACCGTGCGCCGTAGTTGGCCGTCGATCCGTCCGTCGATGGCCTCGTTGACCCCACGGAGCACGGCCACCTCGGTCGTGCCCAGGCCGCGCTGGCTGC
>CAWIVY010000010.1:0-767534 GCA_963839615.1 uncultured Solirubrobacteraceae bacterium | reverse complement strand
CGACGTCGTGCCGCCGCACCACGTCCCAGAATCTCGAGACGCTGAAGCGACGCATCACCACGAGCGTCCCGCCGCTGTGGATCGTGCAGGCCAGCATGACCGCAGGATCGGCGTAGTAGAACGGCAGGCACGACAGCATCCGGTCGCCGGAGCCCTTCGGATTGAGCCGCAGCTCGAGATCCACACACCGCAACCACCAGCGGTGATCGAGCATGCAGCCCTTGGCGAGCCCCGTCGTCCCCGAGGTGTAGTAGATGTGCGTGACATCATCTGGCTCGCACGCCGCCTCGGTCAGGTCGAGCGGGCCGTGCTCGCTCTCGTAGGCGGTCAGCCCGCGTGGTTCCTCCTCGTCGAGGCTGAGCACCTCGCCGAGCCGCGGGCAGTCACCGCGCAGTCCCTCGACGAGCGCTCGATTCTCGGGATCGACGATCGCGAGGACCGCAGCGGAATCGCTCAGGATGTGCTTGGTGTCGTGCTCCTTGGCGGTCGGGTTGATCGAGACCAGCGTTGCGCGGACGGCGCAGACCGCGAGATGCGCGATCATGTACTCGGCGCGATTGCCGACCATGATCGCCACCACATCCCCGGGCGAGACGCGGTCGCGCAGGTAGCCGGCGAAGCGCCCGGTCAGATCGAGCAGGTCCGAGCGCGAGAGCACCAGGCCGTCCTCGAACTCGATCGCGGGAGCCTCGTCGCGCAGGCACGCCGGTACGACCAGGTCGAGCAGCGTCCGCGCGTCACCGACGCCGCTCCACGGCAGGCCCGCATCGACGTGGGTCACCTCTGCGGTCACGCGCGCACCTCCGCCAGTCCGTTCTTGAGCATCGTTGTCCCTCCATGATCGACCGCCTCGAACCCGTACAGCCGACGGCCATCGCGATGGCCGGCCGACCAGAGCCTCGTCGTGAGCGTCTGCCCGGGCACGAGGAAGAGCGGACGCGAAAGCCGCGCGGCGAACCGCACGAGTCGGCGGGCCTCGCCTTCGCAAGCCTGCTCGACGATCGCCCGCGCGGCGAACGCCATCGTGCAGGTGCCGTGGACGATGATCGTCGGGAACCCCATCGAGCGGGCGACCGTTTCGTCAAGCGTGTACGCGTCCCAGTCGTCGGCTGCGGCGGCGAAACGTAGGGTCTGGTCCGGATCCAGCGCCAGCGTCAGCGCTTGGGCCGGCCCCGCGGTTGCCGCTTGCGGCTGCCGCGCCGGCGGGTCGGCGCCCGCAGGTTTCGCGACACGGCCGCCGCTTACGAAGCTCGTGAAGTACTGCTCGTTCAGCAGATCGCCCGCTGTGCTGCGCGTCTCCACGTGGACGACGGTCGCCACACCGGCCGAGCGCTGACGCACTCCGATCACGGTCGCAACCGCTCGCACGGCCATCCCGGCGAGCAGGGGCTCGTGCACGATCAGGTCGTGCTCGCCGTGGAATGCGAAGGCCGAGGTGACGTTGTTCTTGGCCTCCACCATCGTCTTGAGCACCGGGACCAGCGCATACAACGGCGGAGAGAGCGGTCCGGCGAGCAGCTCCGGGTTTTCGTCGTTGGTCGCCTCGGCGAAGCGGCGGGTGGCGTCCGCGGTGATCACGATCACCGGCGACTCAACGCGCTCGCCGACGCGCGAGGTGTCGAAGGTCGCCCCGCCGGCCATGATCACCCGAGCCCCTCCACGAAGTCAGCGATCGTGGGCGGCGCCAGCAAGCGGCCCTCGAGCGCGCTCCCAATCGCCTCGGGCGTCCAGCGCGTCCCGTTGGAGAGCCGATGCACGGGCGCGGGCATCGCGATCACGACGAGCTGATCGCCGTAGACCTGGAAGAGCTGTGCCGTCGCCGGGCAGTCCGCCTCCGCCAGCCAGCCGACGAGCGGCGAGACGTTCGCCGGATCGAATCGATCGAAGGACTCCTCGGCTGGGGCGATGCTGTCCTCGAGGCGCGTCCTGGCCGAGGGCGAGACGGCGTTCGAGCGGACGCCATAGCGCGCCCCCTCCAGGGCGGCGACCTGGGACAGACCGGCGATCCCGGACTTGGCCGCGGCATACGCCGCTTGTCCGAAGTTGCCCGTGAAGCCGGCGACCGAGGTCGTATGAACCAGCGAGGCGCTCACCGGCTCGCCCGCCTTACTACGGCCGCGCCAGTACGCCATCGCGTGATGCGACATCGCCGCGTGGCCTTTGAGATGCACGCGCAGGACCACATCCCACTCGTGCTCGGAGAGGTTGGCCAGCGTGCGGTCCCGCAGGATGCCCGCGTTGTTGACCAACACGTGCAGCTCGCCGAAGCTCTCGATCGCCAGTTCGACGATCGCCCGCGCCTGCTCCCAATCCGACACGTCGTGTCCGCTCACGGCCGCCCGGCCGCCGGACCGCTCGATCTCGTCGACGACCTGTTGCGCGGGCGTCGGATCGACGCCTTCGCCAGTGACGTCGCCGCCGAGGTCGTTCACGACCACGGCGGCGCCCTGCGCCGCGAGGAACAACGCATGGCAGCGGCCGAGCCCGCGGCCGGCGCCCGTCACGATCGCCACGCGGCCCGCGAGCCTCGTCATTCGCCGGCCGCCGCGGGTCCGAAGACGGGCAGGGGCGGCGCGCCCTCGCGCTCGCGCCAGGCGAGCTGAACCCGGTCGCCGATCGCCGCGCTTGGGCCTACGAGGTTCGTCACGAGACGCGGCCCCTCATCGAGCTCCACGACCGCGGCGACGTAGGGCGGCTCGAGCGCGGGATCCACGCGCAGGTGGACGGTCGTCATCGCGTAGACCGTCCCGGTGCCGGCGGCGCCCACCCATTCGGGGTCGCCGGCCTGGCAGGCGAGGCAGAACGGCCGCGGGTAGAACTGGCAGGCGCCGCACGCGGTGCAGCGCTGGATCAGCAGCTCGCCGGCCGCGGCGGCTTCCCAGAACCTCGCCGTCGTCGGATCGCCGAATGTCGGCACTGCGTCAGTCACGTCCGAGCACCACCGTCGCGCCCGCGGAATTCGAGATGCCTCCGATTCCGTGCACGACGCCGATCTCGGCGCCCGGAACCTGACGATCTCCCGCTTCGCCGCGGAGCTGACGGACCGCCTCGACGAGCAGGAGGATCCCGAGCGCGCCGGGATGGCAGTACGAGAGTCCTCCGCCCATGGTCATCGACGGCAGGCTCCCACCCGGCTTGAGATTTCCCTCGGCGACGAACGCACCGCCGTCGCCCTTCGCGCAGAAGCCGAGGTCCTCCAGCTCCAGGATCACGGAGCTGGTGAAGTTGTCGTAGGGCTCGAATACGTCGACGTCGGCGGGGGTGATGCCCGCGCGTGCGAACGCCTCTCGGCCGGACTCGCGCGCGCAGGTCACGGTGAAGTCCGGCATCTGGCTGATGTGCCAGTGCGTGTGGCTCTCTGCGGCTCCCAGCACGCGGATCGAGCGCTTCGCCGCATCCCGGGCACGGTCTGCGCTGGTCAGCACGACGGCGCCTCCCCCATCCGTGCGCAGGCAGCAGTCGAGCTTGTGGAACGGCTCGCAGATCGGCGCCGAGGCGAGCACGTCCTCCACGGCGAGCTCGTCACGCGACCATGCCTTCGGGTTTAGGCGCGCCCACTCGCGTGCGCTCACGGCGACCTCGGCGAGCTGCTCAGGCGTCGTCCCGTACTCGTGCATGTGGCGGCTCGCGATCAGGGCGTAATGGCCGATCGCCAGCGGCAGTCCATAAGGGGCCTCGAACTGGCCTGCGAGGCTGTCGTCGACCGCGACGGCCATCGTGCGGTTGCGACGGCTGCGCTGCCGCGACGCGTAGGCGATGAGGGCGACGTCGCAATGTCCCGCGGCGATCGCGAGCATGCCGTGATGGACGAACGCCTCGAAGGAGCCGCCCCCCAGATCGGACGAATCGCCGTAGCGCGGCTGGATGCCGAGGTACTCGCCAACCTGCACCGAGCCCTCCTCGCCCATGTAGTTCACAAACAGCCCATCGACGTCGGCGAGCGTCATGCCGGCTTCGGCCAGCGCCTCGCGGGACGCCAGCGCGACCATCGACAGCTCGGTCTGGTCGGGCACCTTCCCGAGCGCCGTCTCGGCGACGCCGGCGATGTGCACCTGGCGGTTAGACACGAGGGCGAAGCTAACAGCGACCCTCTGCTCGGGCCATGGGTGATCGCCACATGAATCGAGCTCAGCTGCTGTGACGATGGCAGGTGTCAGGCACCCGTCGCCACGACGAACGTCGCTACGCCGCGCACGGCCTGCGCGCCCGTCTGGCGCGTGCAGATCAGCTCGAGATCGGCTCGCTGCTCACCCTCGTGGACGTAGGATCGCACGACCGTCGCGGCGCACGTCAGCGTGTCCCCGGGCCACACGACGTCGAGGAACCGCACCTGGAGGCGGCGGACGGAGTCCGCACCGAGCCAATCCGCCGCAAACGAGGCGAGCACGCCGGCCGAGAACATCCCCTGGGCGAAGACCGACTCGAATCCGGCCGCACGCGCGATCATCTCGTCGTAGTGCAACGGGTTGAAGTCGCCCGACGCTCCCGCGTAGCGCACGAAGTCCGCGACCGAGAGCGGGCCCACGACGCGCGGCGCCGGCGCGGCGCCGACGGCGATCGGCTCGGGAGCGGCGCTCATGGCTCCGCTGGGGCGCGCTCGGTCTCGACCACGGTCGTCCGGGCCACGGCGACGACCGCGTCGCGCTCGTCGCGGAACGTCGTCTCCAGCACGTAGAACCGGAGGCGCCCACCGCGCCGGCCCTCGCGCTCGTACGCCGCGTCGATCCGCGACCGACCGCGCAGCCGATCGCCAGCACGCGGCGGCGCGCCGGGGAACGTGAACTCCTGCTCGCCGTGCAGCCGCCGGCTCGGCTCGCCCGGGATGCGCTCGAGCAGCGCGCGTTCATGCGGGGCCCAGTGCGCGGCGCTAGCGAGGAAGGTCGGCATGATCGCCGGCTCGGAGGATCGGGCGTACACCGGATCCTCGGCGTGCGTCGCGCGTGCGAACTCGCGCACCTTGCCGAGCTCGACGACGAGCTCGAACGGGTCACCCTCGAGTCCCACGAGCAGCGTCAGGCCGTCGGACGCCTCGGCCTCGCTCACCTAACCGGCCTCCGTCAGAGCGAGCACCGCCCGTGCGAGCACGCGCGCGCCCAGCTCGCACTGCTCGGGGCTGGTGTACTCCCCCGGGTTGTGGCTGAGCCCGTCCCGGCTTGGCACGAAGAGCATCCCCGCGGGGGCATGCCGCCCGACGACCATCGCGTCATGGCCGGCGCCGCTTGTCAGGTCGAGCGCCCGCGCGCCCTCGACCTCGGCAGCCCTCCGCAGAGCGGCGACGATCTGCTCGTCGAAGTCATGCGGCGGTTGTCCGTGCGTCTTCACCAGCCGGCATTCCAGCCCCTCCTCCTCCGCGACGCGCTCCAGCAGCGCGGCGATCCAGGCTTGCGTCCGCTCGAGATCGTCTCGCCGCCCGGCGCGGACGTCGATGGAGAACTCACACGTGGCCGGGACGATGTTGAAGCCGCCCGGCTCGACCGCGATCGTGCCGACCGTGATGCGGAGCATCCCGCGGTGACGCGCAGCCCGCTCACGCAGCTCGAGCACCGCTCGCGCGGCGCCCGCGAGGGCGTCGCGGCGGTCGTCCATCGGCGTCGTGCCGGCGTGGTCGGCGCGCCCGCGGAACGTCGCCCGCATGCCGAACATCCCGGCGAGCCCGGTCACGATGCCCACGTCGGCGGCGGCCGATTCGAGCACGCGTCCCTGCTCGATGTGCAGCTCCAGGTACGCCCCCACCTCCTGGATTGCGTGCGCCTCATGCAGGCGGTCGAAGTCGAAGCCGGCCTGTGCCATCGCGTCGCGGAGTGGGACGCCCGAGGCGTCACGCCGGTCCGCGAGCTCGCTCAGGTCCTCCCCCACGAACGCGCGGCTGCCCAGCAGCGCGGTGCGAAAGCGTGCCCCCTCCTCGTCCATGAACGACACGAGCCAAACGGGCCGAGCGAGTTCCGCGCGACGCGCCTTGATCTGGCGGATCGCCTCGAGCCCGGCCAGGACGCCGAGCGCACCGTCAAAACGTCCCCCGGCCGGCACGGTGTCGAGGTGTGAACCGATCACGACCGCCTTGCCCCCGGCGGCTGCATCCCAGCGCCCCACGACGTTGCCTGCCGCGTCGATGCCCGCGGCCAGGCCCGTCGCCTCGAGCTGCTCCACGAGCCACTCGTGTACCGCCATCAGTTCCGTCGACCAAGCGAAGCGCGATACGCCGTCGCCGTCCGCGCCGAAGCGGGCCGCCGCCGCCACGTCTTCCATCAGCACGCTGCCGTCACCACGGGCGGCGACGCTAACAGCCGTCGCCGGCGCGGACCATGGGTGATCATCACAGCCCTGGGCAGCCGCAGCTGATGCGATACCACCGTCAGACGATGTCGAGCAGCTTGGCCAATCGCATCGCGAGCGCAAGCTCCACGAGCGTCTCGGGGTCCGACAGATCGCGGTCAAGCTGCTTCCCGATCCGCTCGAGGCGGTTTGCAACGGTGTTGATGTGCACGTACGAGCGTCGCGCAGTCTCGCGCTGGTTGAAGCCCGAGGTCACGTATGCCTCGAGCGTGTCCAGCAGCTCGCGCCCGCGCGCGCCCTGCGACGTCAACGGTGCCAAGGTGGACGTGACGTGTGCGCGCAGGGCGTCGTGCTCGGTGGCCTCCACGACGAGGCGGAACATCCCCAGTTCTCGCCCGTCGACCACGAACCCGGACTTGCCGAGCTTTGCCATCGCCTCGAGTGCCCGCCGCGCCAGCTGAAACGAGGCGGGGTAGTCCGACGGGCCGCCGCAGCGCTCTCCCACCGCGGCCGAGAAGCTGAGCGCCGGGAAGAACGAGCGCAGCTTGCGTGCGAGCGAGTCAGCGATCGCGCACGGCTCCCGATCGCCGTACCCACCGGTCGCGCACTGCGCGGCGAGGACGAGGATGCGGTCGTCGAGCGACGCGACGATGCTCGCGGGCGCCGCGGCCGACACATCGCTGGAGATCACGTCGAACACACGACGTTTCAGGCGCAGCGCGTCGGGCTCGGGTAGCGTGGCGGCTACGTCGCCGACGCCTACGAGGATCACGTCGCGCGGATCCGCGAGGTCATAGCCCATCTTGGCGGCGCGCGAGACGATCACCTCGGCGGTGCTGAACGCGCCGGTCACCAGGTCCGTCGCGAGGTCACCGCGGAGTGTCTGCTCGATCTCGGCGCGCGCGGAGATCTTGAGCAACTCGAGCGCCACGCCGGCCGCGGCCACCTCGATCAGAGCGCAGTCGAGCTCGGACGGCTCGCCGGTCCAGTGGATCACGAGGAAGCCGGCGATGCCTTCATGACCGGCGACGACCGGCGCGACGAGGCGGGTGGCGGGCTCCGTGGGCTGTGCCGCCAACAGCGCGGGACGCCCGTTCGCGGCGACGCGATCGAGATGCTCGCGGATCGGGCCGCGCGCGAGACCGGTCTGGGGTAGCGCGAGCCGACGCCACTCCTCCGAGCTGTCGAGTGAGGCGCCCGCGATCACGCGGAGTAGCTGGTCCTGCAGGACGACGGGACGATCGAGCAGCCGCGCCAGCTCCTCCGCGACGGCTGCCGGTCCGCGGTCGGCGAGCACCTGATCGACGAGCCGTCGCTGCAGCTGGAGCGAGCGGCTCAACTCGTCGTTGGCGCGCGCGAGATCGCGGGCGAGTGCGACCTCGTTCTCGTAGCGGCGCGCGTTGTCCAGCGCGACCGCGGCATGCTTGGCGAACGCGGTCAGGAGGCGGGCGTCCTCTTCGCCGAAGGCGGCGTCCTCGCCCGTCTGCTCGACCGTCAGCACGCCGATCGCCTCTCCGCGCGCGATCAGGGGGCTCGACATGACGGCCGTGAACCCGTAGTCCTCGATGGTGCCGATCCGGTGCGGGTAAGCCGAGTAGTTCGGAACGATCACCGTGCGCCCCGAAGCCAGCACGCGTGCGGCCAGCCCTTGGTCGAGCGGGTATTCCGTCCCGACCACCCCGGGCGTGTGGCGCGCAGCCGCGACGATCACGAAGAGATCCCTGTCGGCGTCCTTGAGGATGATGTCGCCGGTCTCGGCCTTGAGCAGCGAAACGGCCTCGCTCACGATCTCGGTGAGCACCTGCTGCACGTCGAGCGACGACGCGACGTGCGGGACCGCGTCTTCAAGTGAGGAGACGGTCAAGGCGGTACCACGATACTCCCCCGCGTGGGGCGACAGGCGACCCCCCGGTGGTCGGGGCACGTCAGTGCATCCGCTTGCCTCTGGAGGCAGGGTGGACGGCCGCGAAGCGCGGCGCGCGCCCACGGCGATAACCGGGGTACGAAAGTAAGCCGGGGTACAGATGTCCGAGTGAAGCGAGCAGCTTCGCTAGCCAGCGGCGCCCCTTGCCGGTGCCCAAGGCTGCTTCGCGCGACAGCGTTGGCCCGCAACCTTTCTCCGCCGCCACGGAACGCACTCTCCCGCCGCCGGCCCTAGCGGACGGTCACCTCTCGGCGCTGTGTCTTGCTCGAGCCGCCGCACCCACTCCTCGATCGCCTCCTCGCGGAAGCGGGCCGTTCCTCTCAATCGTGGAGACAGGATTTGAACCTGCAACCGCCCGGCCCCAAGCCGGAGGGATCCGGTTCCGTCGGGAGGGAGTCGGCGCCGTAGAGCCACGCTGGTGCGTCCGAGTTGCGCTCAGTCGCGCTCACTTTGTACCCCGGACTGCACCCCGTCGGTCAGCGGCCCGCCCCGGACGAGCCTTACGCCAGCCCACGGCACTGCTCCTTCCACGCGAAAGAAGCACTCGCGGACGTGTCTCAGCGGAGCAAGGGCAAAGCGTGCGTGATCCATGCCGCCACCGAACCGCTTACTCTCTGAAAATCGAAGCTCAGCGCGCATACATGATGAACCCGACCCCACCCAGGCAGAGAAGGGCGCCGACGATGTCGGCGCGGTCGGGACGAAACGAGTCAAAGGCAATGCCCCACAGCATTGAGCCGACGATGAAGACGCCGCCGTAGGCGGCGAGGACGCGTCCGAATTCGTCGCTGGGCTGGAAAGCCGCGACCACGCCGTAGCCGGTCAGTGCCATGGCGCCGAGGGCGACAAACGCCACCCCCTTGTGCTCCTTGATGCCGACCCAGACGAGGTAAGCGCCGCCGATTTCGGCGATCGCGGCCGCGATGAATAGCGCGATCGAGCGTACGGTCACGCACGCATGGTGGCAGCCGGCCAAGCGCGGAGTGTGGACACCGCACCCGCCACGCCGTCCCGAGGCCAGTCGACACAAGCACGACGAGTGGGACCGCTACCACTAGCAAGAGCCCCGGCGGACGGCTCCGTCAATCGCCACCAGGTGCTGACGCGCGCTCCCCTGGCATCGTAGGTCTCTATCGCGTGGAGGACGCCGGGGGCTGCATCGCGAACTCGCGCGCACGTTGGGCGCTCCGGGATTGGGCCCTCATCCGGCCCCATGCGTCCTGACGCATCTTCCGTATCACGCGCTCGACCAGCGCTACCAGCTCCGGATTCTGCGTCGCCACGGAGCCCGGGCCTCGGCGTGACATACGTCCCGCTCCCGCGATCGGCTCGCACATGCCGCTTGGGCGGTAACACCGCGCGTCAGCTGATTCCCGCGTACCAGATTCCGAATACGAATCCGAACACGCCGATGACCGGGATCAACGTCCGACCGGCCGCGGGAGCCAACTGGGGGCGCGTGAGAACCCAACTGAACGCCGAGGTGCACAGCACCATCGACGCCACCGACATGGGCGCGAAGACCGCGAGCGCGGCGAGCGCCTGCCCCGCCGATGGCAGCGAGGCGATCAGCAGCAGCACGATCGTGCCGGTTCCGGCAAGGCCGTGCAGCGCACCGATCGCGAGCGCTTGTGGCCCGGTCCGCGCGCGGGAGTGCGCGTGATCGCCTTCGTGGACATGGCGATGAGGGACCGCCGGCGGATGCCGGTGCGACGTCGCGCGGCGCGTGGCGTGCCGCCATCCCCACAGCAGGCGCAGCGCAAGGACGGCGATGACCACGCCGATCAGGTGCTCCGCGCCCGCCTCGAGCCACGCCGGTAGCGTCGCCTCCAGCAGGACGAGCGGCATGCCGAGCCCGAGCAGCACGACGGCGTGGCCGATGCCCCACCAGGCCCCGATCCGAGCGCCGGCGCGCACGTCCCGTCCGCGATCGGCGACGAGCGCGGTCACGGCGGCCAGATGGTCGGGATCCGTGGCGTGGCGCAGGCCCAGCACGGCGGCGAGCAGGAGTGCGCCGAGCAGCGGCGCGTGCGCGAGCAGGGAGGCGATCCACGTGTCGACCCGCTCGAACGGGCCGAAGAGGAATTCGAGGTCCACCTGGTCAGCCGGGCTCGTCGGCGGACTCGGCGGCGCGCCGCTGTTCCGCGCGGCGCTGCTCCTCCCGCTCGCGCTCGCCCTTCGGCCGGCCGCCCAGGTGGCCTTCCTCGACGAGCGTCCCGAGCACGTCCATGATTGCCCGGCAGCCCAGCTGCGCGGTCATGTCGGACACGTCGTACGGCGGTGCGATCTCGACGACCTCCATCCCGCAGATCCCCTCGCGCGCGACCATGCGCAGCGCCTTCAAGGCCTCGCGAGGCAACAGGCCGCCCGGCTCGGGAGAGCCGGTGCCGGGGACGAAACCCGAGTCGATCGAGTCGATGTCGAACGAGAGGAACACGGCGTCGGCGTCCTTCCAGGCGCACTCGAGCGCGATCTCGACAGCCTTCTCCACGCCGAGCTCTTCGACGTCCGAGATCGTGATCACCGTGCTGCGCCGCTCGCGTGCGACCTTCATGCCTGGGCGTGAGCCGTACCACCCGCCGATGCCCATCTGGACGAGGTTGCTCGCGGGCGCGTTGGGGATGTCGGTCGCATGGAACCAGGGCGTCGTGTGCATCCGCTCGTCCATGTCCCGTTCTTGCATGTCTATGTGACGGTCCAGGTGGATGATTCCGACGCGCCCGTCGATGTGCGGCGCTATCGCACGCACATCGGGATATCCGATCGAATGGTCGCCGCCGATCACGACCGGGAAGACGCCCTGCTTGTGGACAAACGACACGGCGCCGTCGATCTGGTCGAACGACTTCTCGATGTTCGAGGGGATCACGAAGATGTCCCCGGCGTCGCAGAGGTTGAGCTCCTCGTAGAGATCAACGCCCATGTCGGCGTTGTAGGAGTCGTAGAGAGCCGAGATCCGCCGCACCGCCTGCGGCCCGAAGCGGCACCCCGCGCGATAGGTCGTGCCCATGTCGAAAGGAGCCCCGATGATCGCGACGTCGTACTTGCCGACGTCGCGGATGTTCTCGCAGTACTCCGCCTTGAGGAACGTGTTGATGCCGGCAAACGCGGGCTGCTGGCCGCGGGAGAAGAGCGAGATCGTCCGGTCCTGCACCGACGGGGAAGCCTCGAGGCCGAGATCGATGCCGCGCTCGAGCTGCTCGCGCGTACGGCGATCCGGGATGTCGGCCAGGCGGCGCATTGCCTGCGTTCCGCGAAGCTGCTCGCGATCGAACGGCGTATGGCCGTGGCCCTTTCCGTGGCTGTGGAACATCCCCATGTCGCACTCCTCTCTCGGGGGCGCCGCTCCTGAGTGGCGGCGACCCGATGGTCCGAGATACACTCTCTTGTCATGACAACCAGATGAGTGGATACGGGGCATTGAGACCGTTGTCAAGGGATCCCCGGCCGTCAGCGGCGCACAGACCCGCACGTCCGGCGAGGTTGTCCGCATCATCGTCCCACAGTTGTCCTATGCTCCGGACATGAGCGAGGATCTCGATACCAGCGAAAACGCGGCCAGCGGCGAGGCGCTTGACCGGTCGAGCTTCGTGCCGCTGTACTACCAGCTGCAGGAGATCCTCAAGGAGCAGATCGAGTCGGGCAGATGGCGGCCGGGCGACAGGCTGTCTTCGGAGCCCGAGCTCGCGCGCCGCTACGGCGTGAGTCGCATCGTCGTACGGCAGGCGCTGGCGATCCTCGAGGACGACCGGCAGGTGATCCGCGTTCAGGGTCGGGGCACGTTCGTGGCCGAGCCGAAGCTCGACACGCGCGCCGGCGGGCTCTCGCGGCTGCTCGTCGCACCGCGGACGCCCGACGTCGTCATCGACGTGCTCGACGTGCGCATCGCGCGCGTGGAGCCCTTCATCCGAAGGCGGCTCGCCGTCGACGACGGCGCCGGTGTCCTTCGACTGACTACGGCGCTCTCGGTCCGCGGGGTCCCGCTGGCGATCACCTACTCGTTCTTCCGTTCCGACGAGGCGAGCTGGCTCGAGCAGGCCGCGCAGGCGGGTGGCCGGCTCCCCGGCGACCTGGCGCTCGGCGACCACGGCGTGGAGCTCGCGCGGTCGTCGCTGTCGATCGAGACGAGCCAGTGCGGGCAGTTCGAGGCCGACCGCTTCGGCATC
Source organism: uncultured Solirubrobacteraceae bacterium (assembly GCA_963839615.1). GTDB lineage: Bacteria > Actinomycetota > Thermoleophilia > Solirubrobacterales > Solirubrobacteraceae > DASQMT01. Next base: position 755,171 of record CAWIVY010000010.1, on the reverse strand, counting down.
CCGCCCCGGTCGGCCGTGTTCTTGGTGCTGTGCACGGAGATGCGCCGCGCTGGCGACGGGTCGCAGCCGTTCGAGGTCGCGCGGATCGAGTACCGGGGCGATCTGTTGCAGTTCCGGCTCGAGGTGACCGGTGAGCCTCCGGGCGCGATCGAAGCGATCTGGGCGCTGACCGACAAGGCGGACGATCGGCTCGCACGCGCCATCGTGCCCGCGGCGCCCGTACGTTTACCCTAACGCGATGCACATACTGATCGTAAGCTCGAGCCCGCGCCGCGACGGCAACTCGCGACTGCTCGCGGAGGCGACGGCGGCGGGAGCGCGTGAGGCGGGACACTCAGCCCGGCTGGTCCATCTCGATGACCACCTGCGCCACTTCCTGCGCGATTGCCGCCAGTGCCGCGACGCAACGGGGCGGTGCACGATTGACGACGGGTACGAGACGCTCCTGCGCGAGGAGGTCGTACCCGCCGACGCCATCGTGTTCGCGACGCCGATCTACTGGTACGGCGTCTCGGGTCAGCTCAAGACCTTCTTCGATCGCATGTTCTGCTTCATCGCCGCGTCCGAGCCCGACTCCGATCACTTCGTGACGGGGATGCTGGGCAAGCGGCTGGCGCTCGTGATCTCGTCCGAGGAGACGTACCCCAGTGCTGCGCTGGGGGTGATCCAGGAGATCCAGGAGTACGCGCGCTACATGCGCTCGGACTTCGTCGGCGTCGTGCGCGGGATCGGCAACAAGCGCGGCGACGTGCTGCGCGATCCGTCGGATCCCATCGGCGCCGCGCGCGAGCTGGGTCGCACGCTGCTCGACCGCAAGAGCACGGACTATCAGCTCGACACGGAGCGCCCCGGATCGACCTGGGCGTCGCTCGCCGCGGAAGCCTGAGCGAGGAAGCCGAGGATCTGCTCGGCGAACTCGACGGGCGCATCCTGCGGGATCCAGTGCGACGCCGCGACGCGCACCAGCCGCGCGTCGGGGATCTCCTCCGCCAGCCGCTCGCCGTCGCCGATGGTCTGCCACGGGTCATGCCGCCCCCACAGGACGAGCGTCGGCGCGGTGATGTGGGCGTGGCGATCGACGAGCGCCATCGTGTGGTTGGTGTTCAGTGCGCTCGCATTGCGGATCAGGCTGATCTTGCCCTGCTCGTCGGCGTAGGGGGCGACGATCCCGTCGCGGAACGCCGGAGTCAGGCGGTCCCGGTTGTAGATGCCGTCGGGTAGCCCTCCCGCGACGAAGTCGACGACCTCCTGGACGGGCTTCTCGCGCCAGGACGGATCCGAGAGCGCGACCATGTCGCCGATCGGCCAGGAGTCGTAGGCGACCACGTTCGACAGCACCAGCCGGGCGACGCGGCCCGGATGCTCGATGCCCAGGATCAGCGCCACGCCGCCGCCCGTATCGTGGCCCACGAAGGTCGCCCGCTCGATGCCCAGTCGGTCGAGCAACGCGAGCACCGCGTCGGTCTGGGCCGGCAGGGAGCGGTCGAACCGATCGCGGCGATCCGACCACCCGTGGCCCAGGAAGTCCGGGGCGATCACACGGCAGTGGGACTCGAGCAGGGGGATCACGTCGGCGTACAGAAACGACCAGGTCGGGATGCCGTGCAGCAGCACCACCGGCTCACCCTCGCCCACGTCGGTGTAGGCCATGAGGAGATCGAGTGGGCCGAGCCCGGTCAGTTCGACCGTGTCCTGTCCGGCGCGGAACTGCTCATGGGGAGACACGGCGGCGGACAGTACCACCGGCCATGCGAGCGCTCGCGTCAGTCGGCGAGCAGCGCGGCGAGCTGGCGATCGACGAACGCGATGTCCTCAGGATCGCGCCCCCCACCCGCGTAGTGCCCCCAATCAGACGGGATCACCTCGAGCCGGCCGTCCGGCAGGAGGGCGACCTCCGCCTCGGAGTCCTCGGGCGGGAAGTAGAGGTCGGAGCGCCCGGGCATGACCACCGCGCGTGCTACGACGGACCGCATGGCGGCCTTGAAGTCGCCGGCGAAGACCTCGTTGTCGGCGAGATCGCAGGCCTGCCACGTCCGGATCATCGCGACAATGTTGCCGGCGTCGCGCCCCAGGTAGGTCGCCTCCCAGTAGCGCACCAGAAAATCCTCCAGCGTCGCGTAGCCGAGCTGCTCCCAGCCCTTGCGGCGATACCAGGCCTGGCTGAGCGCCCAACCCGCCCACGCACGCCCCAGCGCTCGCAGGCCGCGGAGCGGCGGCGGTCCGGCGCCCTCGTGCGACCACAACGGGTCGGCGCAAAGCGCTGCTCGCATGCCCTCGAGGAAGACGTGGGTGTGGGGCGTCGTGCGGGCGGCGCCGCAGATCACGGCCAGACGCTCGACCAGCTGCGGGTAGAAGGCCGCCCAGTGGTAGGCCTGCTGGCCGCCCATCGACCAGCCGACGGCGAGCCGCACTCGCTGCACGTCGAACAGCTCGCTGAGCATCCGGTGCTGCAGCCTGACGTTGTCGGCGATGGTGACGAGCGGGAAGCGCGAACCGGCGAGGGGCGCGGCCACGCTCGACGGCGAAGTCGACACGCCGTTGCCGAGCATGTTCGGCACGATGACGAAGTGGCGGCGGGGGTCCAAGGCATGGCCCGGGCCGATCAAGTACGCGTTGTCGGTGTGCGAGCCGCCGAACCGCGTCGGGTACACGATCGCGTTGTCACGGGCCGCAGACAGCTCGCCGTACGTCGTGTAGACCACTTCGACATCCGGGAGCGTGATCCCACCCTGCAGCACGACGTCGCCGGCAAGGAAGCGCCCCATGGCAGGTTCCGTCATGACGCGCCAGAGTGCCAGAGTTGCGGCGGCCCCGTCGCCACCGCGGTTGAGGCCGGCGCTACCGTACGGCGATGAGACCGACGTCCGACGTCTCGCACGAGCAGCGCCGCGCGGCGTCACCCCCACGCTGGCATCTGACCGACCTGATCAGCGTCGAGACGCTGCAGTCGATCCAGGACGCGTTTGCGCGCGCCTTCGCACTGCCGACGGTGATCGTCGATCCGAACGGCGTCGACGCGACGGCGATCACGCATCGCCTGCCGTTCTGCGAGGACCTCACGCGGACCTCGCCGGTGGCGGGCTCGCGCTGCGCGAGCTGCGACCACTCGGCCATGCGCAAGGCGGCCGACACGTCCAAGCCGGCGATCTTCGAATGCTGGAACGGGCTCTACGACTGCGCCATCCCGATCGCTCCGAAGGGCCAGGTCCTGGGCTACTTCCTCTGCGGCCAGATTCTGACCACGGCGCCCGATCCTGCCCTGTACGCGCGCACCGCCGTCGAGATCGGCGTCGATCCGGACGAGTACGTCGAGGCGCTGGCCGACGTGAAGATCGTGCCCTACGAGCAATACAAGGCGTCCGTGCAGAGCATGCACGTGCTCGCGGGGATGATCGCTGAGCAGGCGGCGGCGTCGATTGACAGCCTGGAGATGCTCGAGCAGGAACGCCGCGCCCGGGAGGACAGCGCCCAGCTCGTCGAGGAGCTGGACACGATCCTCGAAGCGCTGCGCGACATCGGGTCCCAGCCGGACTACCAGGCCACGCTGGCCTCGATCACCGACAACCTGGCCCGTCTGATCCCGTGGGACTCCTGCGTGATCTACCTCACCGACGACGATCTCGAGGAGCTCGTGCCCGTCGTCGTGCGCGACCCCTTCCCCGACAAGGTGCTGGCGTACCGGCCACGGAAGGGACGGGGCATCCTGGGCACTGCCGCGCTCGGCGGCTCGGGGCGCCGCTTCCTCGACATGACACGCGAGCCCGACTTCGAGCCGGTCCCGGGGGTGCCGCTGGAGCAGGAGAGCGCGCTCGTGATGCCGATGATCTACAAGGGCACGGTCTCGGGAGTGATCGTCCTGAGCCGCTTCGAGCGGCGGACGTTCACCGAACACGAGCTCCGGGTCCTGGAAGTGTTCTCGTCGCAGGCGTCGGTGTCGATCCAGGTCTCGAAGCTCGCGTCCGACAACGCGCAGCGGCTGCGCGAGGAGCGCGCCTTGGGCCGCCTGCGCCTCGCGATGGGCCCGCGGACAACGCTCGAGGCGATGCTGAGCGAGACTGCGAATGCAGGCCTGGAGCTGCTCGCGGCGGACGCGGCCGTCGTCAGCGCGTCGAGCCCCACGACCCCGACGACAACCGCGCGGGCGGGGATCGAGCAGCCGACGGCCGGCGCGCAGCTGCGTGCCCTGGCGCCGGTCATCCAACGTGCGATCGAGCACGGCGAGCCGGAGATCGCGCCGTACGGGTCGGGATCCGTCCTCGTACTGCCGCTGGCGCCCGGAGAGACGAGCACGTTCGCCGTCTTCTCGCGTCGCGTGACCGCCCCGTGGGACCGCCGGCTCGCCAAGTCGCTGTCCGCGCAGGCGGCGCTCGGCATCGAGAAGGTGCGCATGCACGACCGCGAGCGGCAGTTGCTGCTCGAGTACCTACACCTGTCCGAGCTCGGCGCCGAGCTCGTCACAGCGCGCGACGCCGCCGAGGTGCACAACCGGCTGCTCGTCCGATCCCCAGAGATCTTCTCGGCCGACGCGTGCTTCATCGCCCTGATCGATCAGGGGCCTGACGCGATCGCCATCGAGCTCCGTCACGGCGGACGAGGTCAGGAGTTGACGATCAAGCTGCAGGGCGGGGCGCGGCTCGCGGCGGTGCGACTGCGTGACGAGGCAACCCCCGACCGGAGCGTGTTCGACACCTGGAGCAAGGAAGTGTTCGCCTCCGTCGGGCCCGGCGCCGACCTCGCTGCATGGCTCGCCGAGCCGATGCCGGCTCCCAACGGCGCGCTCGGCGGCCTGTTCATCGCCTGGCGTACGCCGCAGGTCGAGCATTCCCCCGAGCAGCGGCGGATCCTGAGGGTGCTGGCCGGCTCGGCGGGCACGGCGCTCTCGCGGTTCGCAGCACACATAGCCACCGACTCCACGCTGCGCGACCGGCTGCTCGAGCTCGAGGCGCTGACGAGCCTCGCCCAGCGCATCAGCGGGCTGACGCGCGAGCAGCCGATCGCCGACGAGCTGCTCGCCGCACTCTGCCGCGTCGCCAGGCTCGACGGCGCCGTCTACGGGGCGTGGTCGGCGTCCGGCATGGAGATCCTCCGTTCGACGGGCCTGCGGGCGGACGAGCAGGACGAGCTGGTCCAGGTCCTCGCGGGCGTCGGCTCGTCCCCCGATGGCAGGCGCATCCCGCTCGGCCGCGACGACGCGGAGGTCGTGACGATCCCGATCCCCGGGACCGGCGAGCGCGACGTGTTCCTCGCGGGAGTCGGTCCGCGGGTCGCGGATGACCAGCACGATCGCGTGCTGGCGACGCTCGCCCGCTACGGCTCGGTCGCGCTCGAGAACGCACAGCTGCACGAGCAGCAGCGAGACGTCATCTCGCGGCTGGAACGCCAGCACGACGAGACCGCGGACCAGTACACCAAGCTCCAGCGGATCCTCTCGGTGCACGAGACGCTGGCGCTCGCGGTGCTCAAGGGCGGAGGGCTGGTTCCGGTCGTGCGCTCGCTGAGCGACTTCATGGACGCAGAGATGCTGGCGGTCGGCCCGCAGGATCGCGTGCTCGCACGCTGGCCCGCCGACGGCACGCTCGACTGGCGGCCCGAGATCCACGCCGGCGAGCAGCCGCGCACCGTGGTCACACGCGTGGATGAGGGCAGCCTCGTCGCCGCCCCGGCCGTCGTCGACGGCGAGACGCTGGCCTGGATCATCGCGCGCATGCCCTCGCCGGCCGGCGAGGTCGATCGCGCGGCGGTCGAGTACGGGGCGCTCCTGACCGCGCTCGAGCTGCTCCGCGAGCGCACCGCCACCGAGGTCGAGACGCGACTGCGCGGCGGCCTGTTGGAGGACCTCTTCAGCGGCACCGCCGTTGAGGATCTCGTGGTCAAGCGCGCGACGGCGCTCGGCTACGACTTGAGGAGCCCATCGAGGGTGTTCCTCGTCGAGCCGGCGCCGGGAGCGCCCGGAGACGTGGCCGCGACGCATGCTCCGGAGGCGTTCTACGCTCCTGTGACCGAGTGCGCGCGGCGGTGGAGCACCCAGAACGTCGTGGCGCTCCGTGGCCCGGCGGTCGTGATCCTCGTGCCCGAGGCGGCCGACCAGGCGGCCGACGACTGCCAGCAGCGCTTCGAGGAGGAGCTCCGCGCGAAGTTGAGCGCAAGGCTTCCGGACGCTCCGTTCAACATCGCGGTGGGCACCCGGTGCGAGCTGATCGACGACCACCGGCAGTCCTATCTGGCGGCTCGGCGCGGCCTCGACCTGCTGCGTCTGCTCGGCCGCTCGAACGACCTCTTCTCGTTTCGGACGAGCAGCCTCGAGAGCATGCTGCTGCAGTCGACGCGGCCGGAGGTCGTGGTCGAGTTCATCTCGCGCTACGTCGAGCCGCTCGACCGCTACGACGGCACGCACACGTCGAAGCTGCGACACACGCTCGAGGTGTACTTCGAGGCGGGGGGCAAGCTCGAGGAGGCGGCTCGGCGCCTGCATATCCACGTGTCGACGTTGCGCTACCGGCTGACGCGTGCCGCTGATCTCCTCGACGTTGATCTGAAGGACAGCTCCGCCGCACTCGACATGCAGGTCGCGCTGAAGGCCGCCGAAGTGCTCCGGGTCCATCGCGCCTGATCGCGCGACCCGGTTCCGGCGCCCACGGCGCCCACGTTCATCGGGTTACTAGGACAGGGACGTCCAATGTTCACAGGTTCCGGGGATACACGGGTTCCCACCGCGACCATAGCTTTGTCCAATCCGAGTGCAGTAGGAGGAGCGGACGATGAGCATGCTGGAGCAGGCACCGTCGGAGGGCGGAGCGCTCGACGAAGCGCCGTGGGTGCAGAAGCGCGAGCAGCTGAGAGAGCAGGGCGTGTCGTACTGCCTCTCCGCGTACGTGGATATGCACGGCGTGCCCAAGGCCAAGGCGGTCCCGATCGACCACTTCTCCGGGATGATGAGCGGCTCGGAGCTATTCACCGGAGCGGCGATCGACGGGCTCGGCCAGGGACCGGCTGACGACGAGCTCTCGGTCCGGCCCGACCTCGAAGCGATCACGCAACTGCCGTGGGAGCCGTCGGTCGCCTGGGCGCCCGGATACCTGCATTTCCACGGCGAGCCGTACCCGATGGACAGCCGCACCATCCTCCGCCGGCAGATCGACAGGCTCGCGACCCACGGGCTGCAGTTCAACCTCGGTATCGAGACGGAGTTCTTCCTCGTGCAGCGCGAGGGCAACGGGATCGTCCCGGCCAACCACAAGGACGTCCTGCCGCGCGCTGCCTACGACATCGTGGGCCTGCTCGAGAACCTCCCGTTCATGGACGAGCTGATCAGGCACATGAACCAACTGGGCTGGGACGTCCACTCGTTCGACCACGAGGACGCCAACAGCCAGTTCGAGCTCGACTTCGCCTACACCGACGCGATCACGATGTCCGATCGCTTCGTCCTCTGGCGGATGATGACGAAGCTCCTGGCCCGCAAGCACGGCTTCGAGGCGACGTTCATGCCCAAGCCATACGGGGACCGCACGGGCAACGGCGGCCACTTCAACATGTCGATGGCGGAGCTCGAGACGGGGAAGAACGTGTTCGCCGACGATGATGATCCGCGGGGAGCCGGCGTCTCCGAGCTCGCCTACCGGTTCATCGCGGGCATCCTGCGCCACGCCCCCGCGATCAGCGCGCTGACCGCTCCCACGGTCAACTCCTACAAGCGGCTCATCAAGAGCGGCTCGATGACCGGATTCACCTGGGCGCCTGTCTACATCTCCTACGGCGCCAACAACCGCACGCACATGCTCCGCATCCCGATGGGCGGGGGTCGCGTCGAGTCGCGCGCAGTCGACACCGCATGCAACCCCTATCTGGCGGCCGCGATGCTGCTGGGCGCCGGCCTCGAGGGAATCGAGGGCGAGTTCGACCCGGGCGACCCGATCCGGCTGAACATGTACGAGCAGAGCAATGCGCAGCTGGATGAGCTCGGCGTTTCCGTGCTCCCGCGCACGCTGCTGGAGGCGGTCGAGGCCTTCAGGGCGGATCCGCTCGCCGAGCTTGTGCTCGGCAGCGAGCTCAAGGCCTCCTACGCGGAGCTCAAGGAGCAGGAGTGGTGGGACTACCACAACACGGTCTCCGCGTGGGAATACGCCCGTTACCTCGAGTTTTACTAGCCGGTCCTGACTGGGTGTACCCGTTCGCCCCCGACCGTCCAGCGATGACGTAGCGAAGGAGTTCCAGTGCCAAAGAGCTTCAAGGATCCCGCAGATCCCGTCGATTTGGACGTCACCGATCCACTGGACATCGAGGATCGGCTCATGCGCATTGAGCGGCACGGGATCGAACACATCCCCGACGAGGAACGCGCGTCGAGGCCGAGCAATCTGTTCTTCATCCTGCTCGGCGGCTGCCTCACGTTCAGCCTCTTCATCATTGGCTGGTTCCCAGTGGCCTTCGGGCTGGGATGGTGGTCGGCCCTCAGCTCGGTGGTCGTCGGCTCGTTCGTCGGCGCGGTGCTACTCGCCCCGATGGGCTTGTTCGGTCCACGCACGGGGACGAACAACCCGGTCTCCAGCGGCGCCCACTTCGGTGTGGTGGGCCGCCTGATCGGCACGTTCCTCGAGGCGTCGGCCTCGCTCGCGTTCGCCGCCCTGAGCATCTGGACCGGCGGCGATGCCCTCGTGGCCGCGCTCGACCGGTTCTTCAACTTCGGGGACAGCACCGTCACGCGCGTCCTCTGCTACGGCGTGCTGAGCGTGATCGTGACCGCGATCTCGATCCTCGGCCACAACATGATGGTCGGCGTCCAGCGCTTCATGATCCCCACAGCCGGGCTCTTGACCGTCATCGGGATCTTCGTCTACATGGGGGACTTCGATCCGAGCTATGGCGGCAGCGGCGAATACCTGCTGGTCGACTTCTGGCCCACCTGGCTGCTGTCGGTGCTCATCGTGCTCGCCACGGTCACGTCGTACGGCCCGTACGCGGGCGATTGGTCACGCCACATCTCCCGTAAGCGATTCGGCGACGCGCCGATCGTGAAGGCGATGTTCCTGGGCGGATTCTTCGGCATGGGCGCCCCGATCGCCTGGGGCGCGTACACCGCCTCCGCCGTCTTCGCCTCCGGCGCGGCAGACGCCGACACGCCGTACGTATTCGGGCTCGTGGAGGCAGCCCCGCTCTGGTACGTGCCCGCGCTGATCTACCTCGGCCTGGCATCCGGCACGGCGCAGGCCGTGATCAACACGTACGGAACGGGCCTCGACACCTCGTCGATCATCCCGCGCCTCAACCGCGTCCAGGCGACCGCCGTGGCGTGCGTTGCCGCGACGGCACTCGTGTACGCCGGCTACTTCTTCTCGGGCCTGATCGACAGCGTCTCGACGTTCCTGAGCCTCCTCGCCGTGTTCTCGATCCCGTGGATCGTCATAATGATCATCGGGCTGTACCACCGCAGGGGGTTCTATCTCCAGGACGACCTGCAGGTCTTCAACCGCGGCGAGCGCGGCGGCCGCTACTGGTTCACCGGCGGCCTCAACTGGCGGGCGGTCGGGCCCTGGCTCATCGGTGCGGCGATCGGCCTGCTGTTCACGAACACGGCGTGGTACGTCGGTCCCGGCACGGACCTGACCGACGGCACCGACATCGGGTTCTTCGTCGCCGCGGTGATCGTGGCGATCGTGTACCCGCTGGCTCTGCGGCTGTTTCCCGAGCCGCGCGAGGTGTTCGCGCCCGACCCGGGCGAGCTGAACGTCGAGCCCGTGGGCGACGACACGCCGCAACTAGAACCGACGTCATGAGCGGCGGCGGCGCCCGGACCGGCCAACCGGTTGCGCCGGGCGCCCGCCGCCCGCCATTGGCTCGACTCACGAACCATCCATAGGAGACGCCGAATGAGCGTAACGACCGTCGCTGAACGCGAGCGGGCGAATCAGCAGGCCGTGGAGCGCATGATGAGCGCCGATCCCGTGCTCGTGGGCGTCCGGCCCGCGGGCGAGGTCGTGCCCGGGATGAGCCCGGAAACGATCCTCACGTCGGGCGCGCCGATGCCGTGGGAGCGTTACACAGGCGGCCAGCGCAAAGCGGTGATCGGAGGGGCGCTGTTTGAGGGGCTCGCCAACGACGACGCCGACGCGGACGCCAAGCTGAGCGATGGCCGGATCCCGCTCGGCGCATGCCACGACTTCGGCTGCGTGGGGTCGCTGGCCGGCATCTACACCGCGTCGATGCCCGTCTTCGTGGTCGAGAACCGGACGCACGGGAACGTCGCGTTCTGCAACTCGTTCGAAGGCTCGTCCCCGAAGCGGCTCAACTACGGCGTGTACGACGAGGACGTCCGCCAGAGCCTGCTGTTCCTGCAGGACGTCGTGGCACCCGTGCTGGCGGAGGCGCTGCACGGCGCCGAGGGCGGGATCCCGCTCAAGCCGATCATCCGGCGCGCGCTCAACATGGGCGACGAGCTGCATAGCCGCAACGCCGCGGCGACGCTTCTGTTCACACGCGAGTTACTGCCCCACCTGCTCGACGTGAGCAGCCGGCTGCCGGACGAGACCCGTGCGACGGTGGCGTTCATGGTCGACAACGACTACTTCTTCCTGCGGCTGTCGATGGCGGCCTCGAAGGCCGCGGCGGACTCGGCCCGGGACATCGAGGGAAGCACCCTCGTGACCGCGATGACGTTCTCGTGCCGGGAGTTCGCGATCCGGGTGAGCGGCCTGGGTGACGAGTGGTTCCGCTCCGGGCTGCCGGAGGTCGAGGCCAAGCTGGCCGAGGGCTTCACGGCCGAGGACATCGAGCTCATGGGCGGGGAGAGCATCATCAACGAGACGGTGGGGCTCGGCGGCTTCGCGCAGGCGGCCGCGTTCCCGCTGCAGGACTACCAGGGCGGCAGCCCCGAGCAGATGGTCGCCAACACGCTGCGGATGTACGAGATCACCGTGGGCGAGCATCCCGTGTACCGGATTCCCGCGCTCAGCTTCCGGGGCACGCCTATCGGGATCGACGTCGATCGCGTCGTGGCATCGGGCATCGCCCCGCTGATGGACGTCGGGGTGGCCGGCCGCAACGGCGGCCAGATCGGGGCCGGGCTCATGGCAGCGCCGATGGGCTGCTTCGAGGCGGCGGCTGCGGCCTACGCCGAACGCTCGGCCGAAGCGCGGCCGGAGGCCCCCTCGTCGCCCGTTTGATGCACGAGCACGTGGCCGCGGAGGACTACCGCGGGCTCCTCGAGCGGAGCATGAGCGCCGCCCAGTCGATCGGCGAGGCCTTCGTCGTCGACGACCCCCCCACCGTCCCTTCGGCCGATCCGCGCGCCTTCGGCCTCGCGCTCGCGACCGTCGACGGCGAGGTGCAGGGCGTCGGCGACTGGCAGCAGCCGTTCCCGATCCAGAGCGTCTCCAAGGCGTTCGCGCTCGCGCTCACCGTCGCCCGGGACGGCCCGGCGATCTGGGACCGCGTCGGCCGTGAGCCCTCCGGCGACCCTTTCAACTCGCTGCTGCAGCTCGAATACGATCAGGGCGTACCGCGCAACCCCTTCATCAACGCCGGCGCGCTGGTCGTCACCGACCACCTGCTCAGCGTGACGGGCGACGCCTTTGGCGCGGTCTGCGAGTTCGTGCGGGACCAAAGCGGCAATCCCGCGATCCGGCCGGACCCGGCCGTGGCGGCATGGGAGGTCGAGCACGGTCATCGCAACGCGGCACTCGCGCACCTCATCGCCAGCTACGGCAAGCTCCGGAACGACGTCGCGCTGGTGCTCGACCACTACTTCCGGCAGTGCGCGATCGAGATGAGCTGCCGGGACCTGGCGCTCGCCGCCGTCTTCCTCGCGCGCCACGGCGTTCAGCGGGACGGAGCGCGAGTGCTCTCGCGCAGCGACGCGAAGCGCCTAAACGCCGTCATGCTGATGTGCGGAACCTACGACGGCGCGGGAGACGTCGCCTACCGCGTCGGCCTGCCCGCCAAGAGCGGCGTCGGCGGCGGCATCGTCGCGGTGATACCCAGCCGCGGCGCCCTCTGCGCCTGGAGTCCCCGGCTCGACCCGGCCGGCAACTCGATCGGCGCGGTCGCAGCGCTCGACGCGTTCACGACGCTGACTGGTTGGTCGGTTTTCTGAGCCCTCGACTGTCGAGGCCGGGGGCGGGGCCGGGCGCGAGCGAGCGCGCTGCGCTCCATGCCCCCGCGGTGGTGCGATAGAGCAGCCGCAGGTAGTAGAAGAGGTCCACCGTCGCGACCCCCTCGATCGCACCGATGTGCCCGGTCAGCGTGCCGAGGAGATCATCGGAGGTGTGGCAGACGACCTCCGCCATCAGGTCGTAGCGGCCGGACGCGACCACGAGATAGGAGATCTCGGGGATCTTGCCGAGCTCGGCCGCCACGTGCTCGAACTGCACGCTCCCGGCGACGCGGATCCCGAGCCACGCCATCGCGCTCCAGCCGAGGTTGAGCGGATTTACGACCGCGGTCACGCGCACCGCGTCTATCGCGGTCAGCTCGACGTAGCGCGCGGAGACGATGCGCTCTGAGACGCCGAGGTCATGCCCCAGCTTCCGGAAGGAGGCGCGGCCGTTGCGCTGCAAAGCCTGGATGATCGCCACGTCGAGGGGCTCCAGCACGGCCGCGCGGACGGCGCGGACCTCCGAACGCCGCGCGGCTTCGCCGCGACTCCAGTCGAAGCTCTGGCGGAGCAGCCGCAGGTACACGAAAGTCTCGGTCCGCACAACGCCGGGAAGCGAGCGCACCGCCAGCACGAGGTCGTAAAGTTCGTCCCTCGTCGCGCACGCCGCCTCGGCCATCACGTTCAACTCACCGGCGGTGATAACGGCGTAGTCGATCCGCGGCATCTGCACCAGCGACTCCGCCACTGCCTCGACGCGCCCCGGCGCAACGGACAGCCCCAGCCAAGCGAGCGACTCGAGCCCGAAGACCCGAGGGTCGGCGACGGCGGTGATCGCGATCAGGTCCGCGTCGACGAGCGCCTTCACGCGCCGGCGCACGTGCGCCTCGGATGTCCGGAGCTGCTGTGCCAACCCAGTGAACGGCTGGCGTGCATCGTGCTGCAGCGCCTCGATGATCGCACGGTCGAGCTCGGAGAGCGTCCCGCGGCGCGCTGGATCGGTGCCGAAGTCTGTAGGTCGGCGCGCGTTTCTAGACATGATTCGACCGTAGTTTGACCTTCATGGACGATGTGTGCCACAGTTGGGCCAGGTTGGTGCGGTGTTCGGCGGATCCCATGAAAGGGGGCTAGCGTGGCAGTTTCGAATCATGATCACTACGTGACGTTTGGACGGCGCGAGGGTGACGAGGACTTCCCGAACAGTCTCATCTCGGGAATCTCGACGTTCCTCGGCGCGCAGGTCATCGCGCCGGTCCGCGAGCAGCTGGAGGACGCCGACGTCAAGGCCGCCGTTCTCGGCCTTCCATGGGAGGGCACGAACACGTGCCGGCCAGGTGCCAGCTACGGCCCGCGGTCGATCCGGCGTGCGACCGAGCACTACCTGAGCTATCACGGCGAGTTCCAGGTGGACCTGTTCGATGCGCTTAACCTGACCGACTGCGGCGACGTGTCGATCGTGCCCGGCAACGCACAGCGCACGTTCGAGCGCGCGGAGCGGTGCATCAGCGAGATCTACGAGGCCGGCGCCTTCCCGATCGTGCTCGGCGGCGACGACTCATGCCCGATCCCCGTCACGAGCGCCATGAGCAAGCTTATTGACGGGAAGATGGGCTACATCCAGATGGACTCGCACATGGACACCGCCGACAACGTCGCGGGCGAGCGCCTCAACCACGCGTGCCCGGTGAGCCGGACCGCCGAGCTGGCGAACGTCGATCCGCGCAACATCGCCCTGGTCGGGATCAACGGTCCGCTGAACCCGCGTGTGGAGCGCGAGTACGTCGATCGCAGCGGGATCCAGATGATCACGATTTGGGACATCGACGAGTGGGGCATCGACAAGACGATCGAGCGGATCCTCGAGATCTCGTGGAACGGCACCGACGGCGTCGTGCTCCACACCGATCTCGACGTCATGGACCAGGGCTACACCGACGGGGTGACGACGCCAGAGTGCGGCGGCCTCACGCCGCGTGAGGTGATCAAGATGATCCGCGCGTTCGTGCGCCAGGGCGTGGAGGCCTACGTGATCACCGAGTGCTCGTCGGTCTATGACCCGGCCAACAAGGCGGCGCGCGTCGCAACGCGGCTCGCACTCGACGCGCTCGGTGTCCGCGCCAACCCGCAGGGAACCGGCCGCGTCTAGGTGAGCTGCCCAGGGGTTGTAATGCGCTGAGTGGGGTTCGTCCCGGCCGCTCCTGAGGCTGTGGGTCCTGCCAAAGGATCCAGATCACAGGAGGGCCCGGATCGATCAGCACCTTAGGGCGGCGCTCGGACCGGCAGGCCGGATCGAGCTCGCGCGATTACAAGTTGATCTGGGTATGTCTGAGAGGCAGGCGGCAGCCTGCCTCTCAGACTCGCCCCGTACGGCGCGTAGGTGGAAGCTGCGGCGGCTGGCGTCAAGTTCTGAGGAGCTGGCATCGGGGGCGTGGGCGCTGGGGCGTTCCTCGCGGCGGCAGCGCTCGGCGGCGCGGACTTCTGAGGCTGTCTATGGGCGGGTCGGCGCTGAGCGCGAGCGCAGCGGGCACGGGCCGACGGCCCGGCCACATCCGGCGCTCGTTCTCGCTTACGGCGCGGAACACGTCCCGAGCATCCGCCGCGCACGAACCATGCGAAGCGTTGCGATGCGCTTTGTCGATGCGGGCCATCTCCGGGAACGGGAATTCTCGGACATGCCCGGACGAGCGCGGCGCGGTTCTGTTTGTCGCTTCGATCGTGCGCTCACGTGTCGTGCTCTCGATGACCTGGGGCTCTATGCGGACGCAGAAGTGCGCCGCCACGCGAGCTGCACAAGACCCCAAGCCGAGACGGCAGCCCATACGCCCTCCAGCAGCAGAAAGCCCAGCTCGTGGCCGAGCATGGCATCCACGGCGAGAATCGCCGCGCCGGCGAGATTCACGCCGAGGTAGACCGGCGAATGCTGGTCAAGTCGCCCCACCTGGGCGAGCGCAAAGCCGGCGAGGACAAGGACGGCGCCGGTGATCTGAATGAGCTGCTCCATGACGAGAAGGCCTCCTGTGGGCCGGCGCGTCGTCTTGACCGTCCGGGTACGGCGCGCACTCCTCGTCCGGGAACGGCTCGAATCGACCGTCCACCATCAGCTACCCCGGGGCGCCGCTCGGGTTACCGCAGCTTCGTCGCGACGACGCGTTAGGGGGCAGTCGCGGATGCATCGACAGGCTGCAGCTCGCTGCTCCGATTGGTCCGTTGCGATAGCGCGGCGACATGGCGCCGCGTGTTCCCTTGTGCCTCTCGGATCGGACAGCGCAGGCGTAACGCCCCAGCCGACATTGACACTGTTAGCCCAGCAGCGTGAGGGCGAGCGTGCGTTCGTCTCTGTGGTTTCGGTCAGCGGGCTGTGATGTCGTCGCCGATGCGGATTTCTCCGTCGATGAGGACATCGGCGCGTGGGCCTCCTGTGTGGATGAGCGCTCGCAGAGTGCCAGGCGTTCCTGCCCGTGCGGTCAGGCGCTCGAGGTGCGCGCACGGCTCGCACAGCCGCTGACCGAGACACTGGACGTCTCCGATGGTGCACGGCTTGCTGACGAGCGCGTTGAGGTCGATTCCGCGGGTGAGCACGTTTCTGCGGGCATCTTCCGGTGCGAGCCCGACCGGTCGGGAACTCGAGGCTGTCGAGCACCTCGGCTTCGATGAGGATCCTCGCCGAGAAAATGGGGCCCTGCTGAACGCGGCGAGGCGACCGGATCTCGCGCAGATCGAGCGACCCGCTTTCCCACCCTGGAGCGCCCCGGCGACAGACGTGGTCCGTGACAACTTTCGTGACAACATCCATCCCGTCCATTACGTCCATTGCGTCCTGATTGCTGGACGCATGGGACGTTCTGGCGCGATCTGGACGGATAGGACTCGGGTCGCCAGGTTGACGGCCTGGTCCGTCTGGCCAGCCTTGGAAGCGAGATCGTCATGACGTGCCCGCAGCGCTGCTTGCGCATGACCAGCAAGACGGCGCAGGTGACGTTCATCGCCCGATCAGGCTGGTGGTGATCTGCAGGTCCATCTGGTCAGGCGAGCTCCTCGAAGAAGCCCGCGTAGAAGCTGGCACGCGGCTCAAGATTGAGCGCGTTCCTGTCAAGTGGCCCGTCGAGCGGACTCCCCAGGAGCCCGAAACGGCCTGGGTGCAGCCTTTCCGCCACGCGCACGGTGACGCGGCGCTGGAGGAATTGCTACCTCATTGCTACCACGAGTCCGGGCCACATACGACGGAACCCGCGCTGTAGCGCGGGTTCCGAATAGTCGGGGCGCCCGGATTTGAACCGGGGACCTCCTGCTCCCAAAGCAGGCGCGCTACCAGGCTGCGCCACGCCCCGTCTTCGCCCGGAATCATGGCACGCGCACAACGAGCGTCCACGCACGCGAGCGGCGTTATGGGGATTCGAGTCCACCTGCCGATGGACGACGCATGCGCATGTTCGACGTTCCCAGGCTGCTGCTCGCCTTCGTGCTGGCAGCCTGTGTGGTCGTCGTGCTGCCGGCCGCCTCGGCCGACGCTGCCGGGAGCGAGCCCGCCGAGTGCGCGAACGCCGGCCTGCAGCCGGCGGCGGGCAACCTCGGCCTGGTGCGCGCCGCGGTGCTGTGCCTGCACAACCGCGAGCGCAGCGCGCACGGGCTGCCGCTGCTGCGCGAGAACGCGAAGCTGCGCCGTGCGGCGCGCCGACACTCCGAGGACATGGTGCAGGGCCGCTTCTTCGCACATGAGTCGCGCTCGGGAGCGGACATGTCCGCGCGCATCCTGGAGACCGGCTACGCGCGCAACCGCGGCTGGTCGCTGGGCGAGAACATCGCCTGGGGCACCGGCAGCCTCGGCACGGCAGATGCGATCCAACGTGCATGGATGACCTCCCCCGGCCACAAGGCCAACATCCTTCGGCGCCAGTTCCGCGAGATCGGGATCGGGATCGCCATCGGCGCTCCGGCGCCCGCCGGCGGACTCGAAGGCGCCACCTACACGGCGGACTTCGGAGTTCGTCGTTAGCTGAAGACTCCCGCGGGACGGGCTGGGAGGCAGTTCGGTTCGCGGCGGCGGCGGAGGCTCTAGCATCCGCCGCCGCCGTGACCGCCATCACCCCCCTGCACGCGCTGCACTTCGACCTCGACCGCACCGGCGGTCTCGCCCCGGTCGCGGCCCCGCCCTATGACGTGATCGACGCCCAGCAGCGCGAGCGGCTGCTCGCGCGCTCGCCCTACAACGTCGTCGCGATCGACCTCCCCCGGGATCCCGCGGGCGGGGACCCGTACGAGCACGCCGCCGCCACGCTGCGGGACTGGCGCGCGGAGGGCGTCGTCGTCGCCGATCCCGAGCCCGCCCTGTGGGCGCTCGAGCAGGACTACACCGGCCCGGACGGAAGGCGCCGCACGCGCCACGGCCTGTTCGCGCGCGTGCGCGTCGAGGACTACGGCCCCGGCCGGATCCGCCCGCACGAGCGCACGCATCCCGGGCCGAAGGAGGACCGGCTGCGGCTGACGCGCGCGACGCGCGCCAACCTCTCGCCGATCTTCTCGCTCTACGACGGGGATGCCTGGTCGGCGCTCGCGCCGCAGCTCGAGGACGCGCCGTTCGGAGAGCTCACCGACGACGACGGCACCGCGCACCGGCTCTGGCGCGTCGGCGACAGCGCCGCGATCGCAGCGGCGCAGGAGGCGCTGCGCCCCGCCGAGCTGCTGATCGCCGACGGCCACCACCGCTACGAGACCGCGCGCGTGTACGCGGACGAGATCGGCGGCGACGGACCGCACCGCCAGGTGCTCATGTGCCTCGTCTCGCTCGCCGACCCGGGGCTCACGATCTTCCCCACGCACCGGCTGCTGAGCGGCCTCGACGACGAGCGGCGCGTCGCGCTGCGCGAGGCGATCCGGCGCGACTGGGACGTCGAGGAGGTCGGCGACGACGAGCTCGAGCCGCCGCCCGACGGGCGCGTCCGGATCGGCTACCTCGACTCCCACCACGACCGCCCGCTGCGACTCACGCTAAAGGACCCCGCGATCGCCGACGCGGCGCTGCCCGGCAAGCCGGCCGCCTACCGCCGGCTCGACACCGCCGTGACCGAGGCGCTGCTGCTCGAGGGCGCGCTGGGCATGAGCGAGGACGACATCTCGCACCTGCGCGGTCTCGACTACGCCCGCTCGACCGCCGAGGCGCGCGACCGCGTCCGCTCCGGCGACGTGCAGGCCGGCCTGTTCATGGGCCCGGCCCCGGTCGAGCTCGTGCGCGAGGTCGCCGCGGCCGGCGAGGTGATGCCGCCGAAGTCGACCTACTTCTACCCCAAGGTCCTCACGGGCCTGGTCTTCAACCCGCTCGCCTAGCATGGCTCCGATGCGCGCATCCGCCAACAAGCTCGAGAACTTCCGCCACGACGTCCGGGTCCGCTCGCACACGCTCACGGCGGACGAGCCCAAGGAGCACGGCGGCGACGACAACGGGCCGAGCCCGCAGGAGCTGCTCGCGGCCTCGCTGGCCTCGTGCACGGCGATCACGATGGAGATGTATGCCCGGCGCAAGGGCTGGGACGTGGCCGGGCTGACGGTCGATTGCGAGTACACGCCCGCCGAGCGCGGCTGCCCGACGCGCTTCGGCCTCGTGATGAAGATGCCCGCGCACCTCTCCGAGGATCAGGTCGAGCGCCTCCAGGTGATCGCGGCCAAGTGCCCCGTCCACCGGACGCTCGAGGGCGAGGTCGCCTTCGACGAGCGGGTGGAGCTCGTCTGACGCCGCGCGGCGAAGTGGCGGCCGCGCTGCGCGGCGTCCTGCTCGATCCCGCCGAGGCGGTCACGCTCTCGGTACCCGGCGCGAAGCACGCGGCGGTGCTCGTTCCGCTCTACCTCGACCCCGCCGGCGCGCTGCACGCGGTGTTCACCGAGCGCCGCGCCGACCTGCGCCGGCATCCCGGCGAGATCTCCTTCCCGGGCGGCCGGCGCGAGGACGCGGACTCTGACCTCTGCGCGACGGCGCTGCGCGAGAGCTTCGAGGAGATCGGCCTGCCGCCGGACGCGGTCGAGCTCGTCGGCGCGCTGCAGCCGACGCCGACGTTCGTCACGAACTACGCGATCTATCCGTTCGTCGGGCTGATCGAGCCCGGGTTCGACTGGGTGCTCGAGGAGGCCGAGGTCGGCCAGGTGCTCGAGCTGTCGCTGGACTCGGTGCGGCAGGGCTACGGCCGGCGGCGGCTCGTGCGCCGCGGCATGCCGTTCCGCACCGACACCTACGAGGTCGACGGCCACGTGATCTGGGGCGCGACGGCGCGCATCGTCGCGGACCTGCTCGACCGCGTCTGACGCTCAGCGCGCGAGCTCGGCCCAGACGGTGACGGGCTCTCCGCCCGTGACGCCCCACTGGATCGCGAGCCGGTCGAGCAGGTGCAGCCCGTATCCCCCGTCGGGCCGCGGGCCGTGGCCGCCGGGCTCGAAGCCCGGGCCCGGATCGGTCACCTCGACCCGCAGCACCGCGTCGAGCATGGCGGCGTGGACTCCGATCTCGTCGGTGGCCGCGCCGGCGCCGCCGTGGCGGATCGCGTTGGTCACCAGCTCGGAGACGACTACCAGCGCGTCATTCTCGAGCCGGGCGGACAGCCGGCCTGCAAGTGCCTCGGCGAGCGCATGCCGCGCCTCGCCCGGCGCCTCCGGACCTCCGCGCAGGGTCAGCTCGACCAGCGACTCCGCCTCGTCGTCGTCGAGCGTGCCGCGCACGAGCAGCGGCGGCGGTCCGGGGCACCGGATCGCGAGCATCGCCACGTCGTCGCGCAGCCGCAGCTGACCCAGCTCGACCTCGAGCCGGTAGGCGAGCAGATCGACATCGCTGCCGGAGCTCTCGGCGAGCTGCCGCAGCCGGTCCTCGCCGAATCGCTCGCCGCCGGCCAGCACGCTGTCGAGCACGCCGTCCGTGTAGAGCACGATCACGTCGTCCGGCTCGAGCTCGACCGTGACGGGCTTCCAGTCGGGCACCTCGACGGCGCCGAGCATCGGCCCGGTCTCGCCGATCAGAGAGGCGACGCCGTCGCGCACGAGCAACGGCGGCGGGTGCCCGCCGAGCAGCACCTCGGCCGGCCCCGGCAGCGCGGTCGGCAGCGCGATCGCCACGACGGTGCAGAGGCTCATCGCCCCGCGCCGGCGCAGCTGGTGGTTGAGCTCGTCCAGCGCCGCGGCCGGCTGCCCCGTGAGGCGCCCTGCGGTCCGCAGGGTGACGCGCGACACTGCGCTCAGTGCCGCGGCGGGAGCGCCCTTCCCGACCACGTCGCCCATCACGACGATCGATCCCGACGGGCTGTCGATGACGTCGTAGAAGTCGCCGCCGGCGTAGACGTCCTCGCCGGCCGGCTGGTAGACCGCCGTGACCTCGCAGCCGGGCAGCACGGGCGACTCGTCCGGCCGCAATCCCGCCGACAAGACCTTCGCGATCTCCGAGCGGTCGCGCAGCAGGCGCGAGTTTCGCAGCGCATCGGCGATGCGCTGCGCGAGCGCCTCGGCGGTCGCCAGGTCGGCGTCGTCGAAGCGCCGGTGCGGCTGCGACGCGACCAGCGTCAGCGCCCCGAGCACGTTCTCACCCGAGCGCAGCGGGACCACCAGCAGTGCGGAGAGTCCGAGCGTCTGGAGGAGCTCGAACTGCTCGTCGTCGTCCTCGGCGGCCTCGCGCACCATCGCGGTCGTGATGTTGTCCAGCCGCGCCGGTGTGCCCGTCCGGATCACGCTCGCGACCGCGCCTTCGTCGTCGACGTGGACCGGATGGCGCGTGCGCAGCCGGTGGGCCACGGCCACCTTGGCCGGCTCGATATGAGCGATCGCGGCGAGGTGCAGGAACCCGCCCGGCCCCGGAAGCTCGATCCCGCACCAGTCGGCGAGGGCGGGGACCGTCAGCTGCGCGACCTCCTGGAGCGAGACATCGAGGTCGTGCGACGAGCTGAGCAGCCGGCCCGTCTCGGCGAGCAGCCACTGCCCGAGCTCGGCGCGCTTGACGGCTGTGACGTCCTCGGTCACGTACATCGCCATCGCCGGGAGGCCGTTGTCGTCATGCAGGATCGAGCACTTGGCGAGCAGCCAGCGCTGGTCGCCGGTCGCGCGGTCGACGCGGCGCGTGAGCAGCGGCGGCGGGTTGGGCTCCCCGGCTCGCGCGCTCATCCAGCCCAGATCGTCCTCGGCCAGCGGGCGGCCGTCGGGGTCGTAGACCGCGTAGCGCTCGAACATCTCCGCCATCGGGGTCGCGAGCAGCTCATCGACCGAGGCAACCCCCATCAGGCTCGCCGCCGCGGTGTTGGCCATCACGATCCGGCCGTCGGGGTCAACCACCGTGACCGCGTCGTCGAGCGCGCCGATGAGCGCCTCGAGCTGGCGCTCCGCGGTGAGCAGGCGGGCGTTGTCGAGCCCGACCGCGAGCCGCCCCGCGAACACCTGCAGGTAGCGCAGGTCGGTGCTCGCGTACGCCTCCGGCGTGCTCGACGCGATCATGATCGCGCCGGTCCGCTGCCCGCGCGCGCGGAGCGGGAGCAATGCGCCGGAGCGCGCACCGAACGAGGCGAGCTCGCCCTCCGCGAGCAGCCGCGCCCGGGCCGGCAGCTCCAGCGGCGGCCGCTCGCGGATCGCCGCCTCGAGCGGGGCGGCGTCCGAGCCGGCGACGCGCAGCCCCACGACGCGCGGCTCGCGACCGCTTCCGTAGACGACGCAGCGATCGCCCAGGGCGGGAACGACGAGATCGAGCAGCCGCGGCATCAGCTCGTCCAGCGGCACGTGCCCGTCGGCGATCTCGCCGGCCGACGTGAGCAGCTCGAGCCGGTGGCTCGCCTCGTCCTCCCCGCCGGTCAGGGCGAGTCTCCCTCCTCGCGCGCTGCGAACGGCACCAGCTCGGTGACGCCGGCGACGTCGAACAGGCGCTGCACCGCCGGGATGCCCGGCAGCACGGTGAACGCGAATCCCTGGGTGCGCGCGGCTTCCGCCGTCTCGAGCACCAGACGCAGCCCGGAGGTGTCGAGGAAGCGCAGCCCGGAGAGGTCGAGCGTCACCGCGCCGCGCGCCGCCTGCTGCTCGATCGCGGTCCGCAACTCCCCCTGCGTGGCCATGTCGAGCTCTCCGCGCGGGGCGATCCTGGTGCCGTCCGGGCCGCCCCCGACGTCGACGCTGAACTCGATCTCGTCCCGATCCATGGCGGGAGTCCTATCAGCCGCCGAGGAGCCTGGCGATTGCGGTGCCCGCGTCGCGGCGCCAGCGCTCGTGGTCGGCGGGGTCGGTGTCGAGCAGCTCGAGCGGTATCCGCCACGTCGCGTGCGCGGCCGACGCGACCTCGCGGCCGCGTGCCAGGACCGCGGGCGCGAGCGGTCCGGCCGCCTCGTGCAGGACGCCGCGCACGGGCGTGTCGACGAGCTTCTCCCACAACATCCGCAGGCGGCCGTCGTGCAGCGCCGACACGCGATCGGGGTCGCCGGTGGCCGTCCCCATCAGCCAGCAGACGATCGTGACGCCCGCCAGGGCCTCCATCAGCGTCGCGATGCGGTCGGGATCGCCGACGTAGGGCTCGGCGCCGGCCGCCGCGATCGCGTCGCGGCGCGCCGGGTCGCGGGTCGTGCCGCGCACGGCGTGGCCCGCGGCGCCGAGATCGCGGGCGAGCGCCTGACCGCGGCAGCCGCAGCCGACGATCAGCACGCGCGCCACTACCGATCCGGCTCGCCGTAGTCGCCGCGCGCGCTGCCCGAGCTCGCGCCGGTCGGCGTCCACGGCGGCCGCGATGTCGTCCTCCGTGCGTTCCGGGGCACCGCGGCGCCGCCGCATCGCGTTCGAGGCTTCGAGCATCTGCGCCACGTCGTCGAGCTCGTTCTGGCTCTCCGCCTCGGGCGAGCGGGTGGGGCGCCAGTTCAGTACGTCAGCGCCCGACCGGGGCGAGTAGAAGCCGAGCAGCAGGATCCCGCCGAGGAAGCCGACGAAGATCGCGATCATCACCAGGCTGAACAGCTCCATCGCGACGGGCACGGCACGAGCGTACCCTCCGCGGCCATGGACCTCGACCGGACGCCGCTCGGGATCGCCGGCGCCGGGACGATGGGCTCCGGGATCGCCGCCGCGGCGCGCGACGCGGGCCTGCGCGTGGTGCTGCACGATCCCGACCCGGCGGCGCGGGAGCGCGTCGACGGCGTCGAGTGGGGCGCCGCGCTCGGGGATCTCGCGCCCTGCGGCGTCGTGATCGAGGCCGCGCCGGAGGACCTCGCGGTCAAGCGGGCGCTCTTCGGCGCGCTCGCCGGCGTCGTGGCACCCGACGCGGTGCTCGCCACCAACACCTCCTCGCTGCTCGTGAGCGAGGTGGCCGCCGGCGTCCCCGGCCCCGAGCGCGTCGTCGGCCTGCACTTCTTCAACCCGGTGGCGAAGATGCGGCTCGCCGAGCTCGTCGCGGGCGCGCAGAGCTCGCCCGCTGCGCTGGCCCGGGCGCGCGCGGTCGGCGAGGCGCTGGGCAAGCACGTGATCGCCGCGGCCGACGCCCCCGGCTTCATCGTCAACCGCTGCAACCGGCCGTTCTCGCTCGAGGCGCTGCGGATCGTGCAGGAGCGGCTCGCCACGCCCGAGCAGGTCGACCGGATCTGCCGGCTCGCGTGCGGGTTCCGGATGGGCCCGTTCGAGCTGATGGACCTGGTCGGCATCGACGTCGGCTACGCGGTCGCGCGCTCCTTCTACGAGCAGTCGCATGGCGAGCCGCGCTGGCGCCCGTCGCCGCTCGCGGCGCGGATGGCCGGCTCCGGGCGGCTCGGGCGCAAGTCCGGCGGCGGCTGGTACGAGTATCCGCCGGGCCGCCCGCCGGACCCGCCGGCACCCGCGCGCGGCGGCGGCGACGGACTGATCGTGGTGGCGGGCGGGTCGGAGACCGCCGCGTGGGTGCTCGAGTCCGCCGTCGCGGCCGGCTGGGACGCGGCGGCGCCCTGGGAGGCCGAGGGCGCGGTGCCGTTCCTGATCGTCGACTGCGGGGGTGGCGAGCAGGACGTGCCGCTGCAGGGAGGGCCACAGCTGCTGCTCTGCGACGTCGCCCCGCTCGCGGCGCAGGACCCGGCCGGCGCTTCGGCGGGCTTCTTCCTGCCGACCCCCATGCTCGACGGCGGGCTGGTTGAGCTGACGCGCACGCCGGCCACCGCTCCCGCCACCGCGGCGGCGGCGGAGCGGTTCTTCGCCACGCTCGGGCGGCGAGCGGAGTGGGTCGGCGACGGCCCGGGGCTCGTCAGCGGCCGCATGCTGGCGCAGCTGGTCAACGAGGCGTGCTTCGCGCTCGGCGAGGGCGCCGGCAGCGCGGCCGACATCGACGCGGGCATGGAGCTCGGGCTCAACCACCCGCGCGGACCACTCGCATGGGGCGACCGGATCGGGCCCGAGGCGGTGCTGGACACGCTGCTGGCGCTGTGGGAGGAGTACCGCGAGGAGCGCTACCGCCCGGCGCCGGCGCTCGTCCGGGCCGCGCGCGCCGAGACGCCGCTGCGCTGAAGCACTACGCTGGCGTCGTGAAGGCTCGGATCCTCCCGGCGACGCTCGCCGCCCTGGCTGCGCTTGCCGCGACCAGCTCGACGGCGCTCGGCGCCGGCCTCGCAAATGCTCCCTCCGCGCCCACTGTCGCGCTGCCCGGTGACGCGAGCACGGCAGCGGTCGCGGCCGACCGGGCGACCTGGATCGTCGGCGTGCGCGGCGGCGGCGGGGCGCTGGCCCGCGCCCACGGCTCGCACCGGATCGCCGGGCGCGCGTGGCTGGTGCCGCGCAGCCGCGCGCGGGCGCTCGCCAGCGGCGCTGGCGGCGCGCGGCCTGCTCGACTACGCCGAGCCGAACCGGCTCGGCCGGAGCGCACAGGCCCCGGCGCCCGACCCGCTCTCGGGTCAGGCGCGCTGGCGCGACTTCGTGGTCGGCGACCAGGTGCCGCCCGCCGTCGGGCCTGCCAGCCCGCTGCTCGGCGTGGTCGACACGATGATCGACGTCAGCCACCCGGAGATCGCGGGCTCGAACATCACGACCACCGGCGGCACCGGGCTGAACGACTTCCACGGCACCGCGACGAGCACGGTGGCCGCCGCGCCGTCCAACGGCGTCGGCATGCTCGGCATCTGGCCCGGCGCTCGCGCGCTCAACGTGCCGCTGCCCGACGGGCAGCGGATCACATGCGCCGACTCGGCGCGCGCCATCCGGCGCGCGCTCAAGGGCGGGGCCTCCGTGCTCAACATGAGCTACGGCTCGCCCTCGAAGTGCACCGCCGAGGAGCAGCAGATCGAGCGGGCGGTCAAGCTCGGCGCGGTGCCGGTGGCCGCCGCGGGCAACGAGTTCGAGAGCGGGAACCCGCTCGAGTTCCCCGCGAGCCTCGCGCACGTGATCACCGTCGCGGCGATCGGGCCCGACGACAAGCCGACCGGGTTCTCGAACGAGAGCGGCGCGGTCGACCTCAGCGCGCCCGGCATCGGGATCCTCACAGCCGTCCCGGCGGCGTTCGACCCCGACGGCACACCCGATGGCTTCGCGGCGCTGGCGGGCACCTCGTTCGCCTCCCCGATGGTCGCAGCGGCCGTCGCCTGGGTGCGCGCGGCGCGCCCGGAGCTGACGCCGTTCCAGGCCGGCCAGGTCGTGCGCCTCGGCGCGCGCGACGTGGGCGCGCCCGGCTACGAGAACGCGACCGGGTTCGGCGTGCTGAACATGGCCGGCGCGCTCTCGCGGCCCGCGCCTGCCGACGACCCCCTCGAGCCGAACAACGACATCCGCTACGTCAACGGGCGCGCCTTCCGTGACGCGGCGCCCCCGCTCTTCACCGGCCGCGCCGCGTCGATCGCGGCGACGGCCGACTTCGCCGAGGATCCGGTCGACGTCTACCGCGTCAAGGTCCGCGCGCACAGGCGCGTGCGCCTCGCACTCCTCCCGGTCGTCGGCGATCCCGACCTGTTCGTGTTCGGCTCGGGGACGCGCAGCGTGCGCAAGAGCGGCTCGCTGCGCAGCTCGTCGAAGCCCGGCGGCGCGACCGAGCGGATCCGCATCCGCAACAAGGGCCGCGGCACGCGCACGTTCTACGTCGCCGTCGGCTTCAACGCGCGCAAGGACGTCGAGCTCTTCAACACGAGCTACGTGCTGCGCGTCCGCTGAGCGTGCCGCGCCCTACGGGCGCGGAGCGGCGGGCTCGTGGTGGACCCACTGCGTCTCCGCGAGGTCGCCCGTGCCCTCGAGCGCCGCGGGCGTCGGCACCAGCGGGTTGTCGCGCAGGTACCACTCGGCATCGAGCGCCGCCTGACAGCCGGATCCGGCCGCCGTGACCGCCTGGCGATAGGTGTGGTCGACCAGGTCGCCGGCGGCGAACATGCCGGGCACGTTCGTGCGCGTCGAGGGCTCGTCGACCGCGACGTAGCCGTCCGCGTCGGTTTCGACGATCCCTTCCACGATCTCCGACTGCGGCTCGTGGCCGACGGCCACGAACGCGCCAGACATCGGGATCTCGCGCTCCTCGCCGGTCTCGGAGTGGCGCAGCCGCGCGGAGCCGAGCGAGCCGTTCTCGCCGGCCAGGAACTCGTCGACGACGTAGGGCGTGAGCAGCTCGATGTTGTCGACCGCCTTGGCGCGGTCGAGCATGATCTGCGAGGCGCGGAACTCGCCGCGCCGGTGCACGATCGTGACCTTGGAGGAGAACTTCGCGAGGAAGATCGCCTCCTCCATCGCGGAGTCGCCGCCGCCGACGATGATCGTCTCGCGGTCCTTGAAGAACGCGGCGTCGCAGGTCGCGCAGTAGGACACGCCGCGTCCGTTGGCCAGCTCCTCCTCGCCCGGCACGCCGAGCTTCTTGTGCTCGGCGCCCATCGCGAGGATCACCGTGCGCGCCTCGAAGGACTCGTCGTCGACCCACACCGTGTGCAGGCCGCCCTCCTCCGTCGCCGGCTCCACGCGCGTGGCGTTGTCGGTGAGGAAGCGCGCGCCGAAGCGCTCGGCCTGGTCGCGCATCGTCTGCATGAGCTGCGGGCCCATGATGCCCTCGGTGAAGCCGGGGTAGTTCTCGACCTCGGTCGTCTGCTGCAGCAATCCGCCCCAGAGGAAGCCCTCGATGACCAGCGGCGAGAGGTCCGCGCGCGCGGCGTACAGCGCGGCCGTGTAGCCGGCCGGCCCGCTGCCGATGATGATGACCTGCTCGTGGTCTGCCATTACGTTGGTCTCTCCGTACCCGTTTTCCTTACTTCACTTTGTATAGTGTAGCCGTCAGACGGCGGCGGAGGCCGCTTCATGCTTCCACGTCTCGACGGTGCGGCGCAGCCTGAAGTAGGCGACGACCCCCGGCAGCAGCGGCAGCCAGAACGTGAACGCGCGGTAGACGAGCACCGCGACGACCGCCAGGCCGCTGTCCACGCCGAAGGCCGCGAAGGCGCCGATCATGCCGCCCTCCACCCCGCCGACGCCGCCGGGCATCGGCAGCAGGTTCCCGAGCATCCCGATGAAGAACGCCTGCACGAGCACCGCGACCGGCGGCGCGTCGCCGAACGCGTGGAAGGCGGCCCACAGGACGGCGATCTGGGATCCCCAGAAGATCACCGCGCCGAGCAGGGCGGGATCGCGCGAGCGCAGGTGCTCGAGCGCGTCGCGCACGCCCGCGGAGCTGGCGGCGGGGACCGCGGCGAGCTGCCGGGTGAGACGCCCGAGCCGGCCCTCCTTGCGGGCGAACGGCAGCATCCGCCGCTGCAGGTCGGTCGGGATGAACGCGACCGCCAGCGCGAGCGCCAGCAGCACCACCCCGACTACGGCGGGCACGAACGTCAGCGAGAACGGGTCCTCGCCGGAGAAGAGCCCCCAGTGCAGGCCGAAGCCGCAGATCACGACCGCCGCGCAGTAGGGCAGGTACGTGATCACGAGGAAGGAGATCGTCTTGTCCGCGACCGTGCGCTTGCGCATGCCCGCGCGCCGCAGCGCCCAGGCGGTGAGCACGAGCCCGCCGGCGCCGCCGGCCGCGAACAGGCGCGACGCGGCGAGCCCGGCCATCGTGATCTGGTAGCTCGCGGCCCAGCCGATCCGCGAGCCGACGCGCACGAACACGCCGCGGAACGTCGCGACATAGCCCGCGAACATGCCGAGCGTGAACACCAGCGACGCGGCGATCCACTGGGGCCGCCCGTCCTCGATCCGCTTCCAGGTGTCGTCCAGGCCGGCCACCTGCGGCAGCAGGAAGTAGAGGGCGGCGAGCGAGGCGACCAGGAAGCCCCCGAGCACGATGAGGTTGCGCTGGGTGACCTGAAGCGCCGGACGTTCCTCATGCTCGTCCTCGCGCGGCTCCGGGTTCACCTGGGGATCCTGCGGCGCTGACTCCGTTCGCCCGCGCGCCTCGCTCATGGGCGCGCGCGCGCCTCGAGCGCCTGGACGCCGGCGGAGAGGCTCGCCAGCAGCGGCCTCGCGGACGGCGCCGCGAGGCGGATCCCCTCGGCCAGGGCGAGCCCGGCCGCGAGGTCGACGACGTAGTGCTCGCCCAGGTAGACGAGCGCGACGCCGAGCGTGCCGGCGTATCCCCAGCCGATCGCGCCGGCCACCGGACCCGTCTCGGCCAGCAGATGAGCGGCCATGACGGACGTGGCGAAGTGGAGCGAGGGCATGGCGGCCAAAGGGTTGCCTCCCAGGAGACCGTACAGCGGTCCCCAGCCGGAACCCCAGAACTCCTCGCCGTACTCGACCATCATGCGCCGCAACTCGGGCGTCAGTCCGTCGTCCATCAGGCCCTTCCGCGCCGCGTACCACGGCGGCGCGGTCGGGATCGCCCAGTAGCCGATGAGCCCGAGGTCGAAGGTCGCGTACACGTGCGCGGCCCCGCGCGGGAAGCGCTCCGGGTGGCGCGTGAGCAGGTAGGCGACGGTGCCGTGCGGGAACAGGAACCAGAGCCAGTGCGACCAGACGAGCGCCTTCTCCCAGCGGCGGAAGCCGCCCGGGTGGCCGAGCGCGCGCTGGAGCCGCAGCGTAGGCGTCGTGCCGCCGCCGATGAAGCGGTCGACGTGCACGGGGTAGGCGACGCGTACGCGTCGCTCGAGCGCCTCCGGGTCGTCGTTGGGCATCTCGTACGTCGCGACGTAGGCCCACATCTGCAGCACGCAAGCCGCCGCGTCGCGCGCACGCGAGCGCGGGTAAAGAACGCAGAGCGCGATCGGCGCCATCGCGGCCGTCGCCGTGACGACGGGCGGAGGCAGCGCGAGCCGGCGGCGGGCCAGCGGGGCAGCGAGGCCGGCCGCGAGCGCCGCGACCGCCGCGGTACGGATGGCGGTCGAGATGCGCACGCGGCCAATGTAACGTCCCGCGATGGCCGCAACCCTGCCCGACCTCGAGACGGTCACCCTGCGCCGCGGCGCGTCCAACGGAGCGGAGCTGCGGATCGAGCTCAACCGGCCCGAGCGGATGAACGCCTGGGACAAGCAGCTGGGCTTCGACCTGCTCGCCGCGGTCGAGCTCGCCGCCGGCGACGACGGTGTCCGAGCCGTGACGATCACCGGCGCCGGGCGCGCTTTCTCCTCCGGCGCGGACCTGCGCGCCGGCTTCGACCCGACGCCCGAGGGACATCCCGACGTCGGCACGGCCCTGCGTGAGCGCTATCACCCGATCATCACCGGCGTCCGCCGGATGCCCAAGCCGGTGCTCGCGGCCGTGAACGGCCCGGCGGTCGGGATCGGCTGCTCGCTGGCGCTGGCCTGCGACCTTGTGCTCGCCGCCGACACGGCCTACTTCCTGCTCGCCTTCGTCAACATCGGCCTCGCGCCCGACGGCGGCTCGTCGGTGTTCGTGCCGGCGCGCGCCGGGGCGGGGCGCGCGGCCGAGATGGCGATGCTGGGCGAGCGCGTGCCGGCCGCACAGGGGCGGGCCTGGGGGCTCGTCGACCGGCTGGTCGCCGCCGACTCGTTCGACGCGGAGGTCGACGCGCTCGCCGAGCAGCTCGCGACCGGCCCGACGCGCGCCTACGCCGCCGCCAAGGAGCAGCTCAACGCGCGCGTCTACGCGGGGCTCGACGAGCAGCTCGAGCTGGAGGCGTCGCTGCAGCAGGAGATGGCCGGATCGGAGGACTTCGGGGAGGGCGTGCTGGCCTTCCTGGAGAAGCGCGCGGCGCGGTTCAACGGCAAGTGAGTGGTCCCGCCCGGACAAGCAATACACTGCGCTGCCCGATGGCCCGGTCCCGCCTTCAGACCCTCGTGCGGCGCGCGCTCGCGCCCGCTCTGCTGGCGCTGTTGATCACCGCATTCCCGGCCGCGGCGGGGCTGATCCTGCCCGAGGCGGGAGGCGGATCCAAGCAGGCCGAGGACACCCAGACGCTCTACCTGATCGTGCTCGTGATCGCCGTGATCGTGTTCGTCGGCGTCGAGGGCGTGCTGATCTACTGCATGTTCAAGTACCGCGCGCGCAAGGGCCGGGTCGCCGCGCAGATCCACGGCAACACGCGGCTGGAGATCGGCTGGACCGTCGGCGCCGCCGTGATCCTCGTCTTCCTGACGGTCGCGACCTTCGTGATGCTGCCCGGGATCAAGAACCCCGCGGCGTCGGACATCGACATCAACGGCAACCCCGTGGCGTCGAACGCCGCCTTCGCGTCGACCGACCAGGAGGCGCCCCCGAAGGGCGAGGTGATGAACATCGACGTCGACGGGATGCAGTACGTCTGGCGCTTCGCCTACCCGTCGATCGAGGACAAGAAGGTCTACTCGTTCACGAACATGTACGTGCCGGTCGGGATGACGGTGACGCTCGACATCCGCTCGAACGACGTGCAGCACTCGTGGTGGATCCCCGAGCTGGGCGGCAAGATGGACGCGCTGCCCGGCTACACGAACAAGACGTGGTTCAAGGTGACCGAGGCGGGCGAGTGGCCCGGCCAGTGCGCCGAGCTGTGCGGGCGCAACCACGCCAACATGTACGCGCGCGTGATCGGGCTGCCCTACGACGAGTGGAAGGCCTGGTACGACCGGCAGGCGGAGGACATCGCGGCGGCCGAGAAGGCGGCCGCCGAGGAGCGCAACAAGCTCGAGGGCACCGAGGGCGAGACCGAGTCGAGCGGCGAGACCGGATAGACGATGGCCGTAGCCGAAACCCCCAGCCGCAGGGCCCCCGGACCCGAGATCATCACGGACAAGGTGCGGCCGAAGCCGACCGGCTGGACCTCGTGGATCACCACGACGGACCACAAGCGGATCGGGATCCTCTACCTCTGGACGGTCGCGGTCTTCTTCGTGCTCGGCGGCGTCGAGGCGCTGCTGATGCGCGTGCAGCTCGGTGCGCCCGAGAACACGCTGCTGACGCCCGAGCGCTACAACCAGCTCTTCACCATGCACGGCACGACGATGGTCTTCCTCGTCGTCGTCCCGGTGTGGGCAGGCCTGGCGAACTACCTGCTGCCGCTGATGATCGGCGCGCGCGACGTCGCCTTCCCGCGCCTGAACGCCTGGTCTTACTGGATGTTCCTGTTCGGCGGCCTGGCGCTGTACGCGTCGCTGTTCTGGACGCCGCCGGAGGCCGGCTGGTTCTCCTACGTGCCGCTCTCGACGAAGCAGTACTCGCCCAGCGGCGGCCAGGACGCGTGGATCTTCATGGCGCACCTCACCGGCCTCTCGTCGATGCTCGGCGCGGTCAACTTCATCGCGACGATCCACAACATGCGCGCCCCCGGCATGGGCTGGGGCCGGCTGCCGCTGTTCGTCTGGACGATCCTGATCTACTCGTACCTGATCGTGCTGGCGCTCTCGTCGCTGACCGCGACGGTCACGATGCTGCT
Organism: uncultured Solirubrobacteraceae bacterium; assembly: GCA_963839615.1. Lineage (GTDB taxonomy): Bacteria > Actinomycetota > Thermoleophilia > Solirubrobacterales > Solirubrobacteraceae > DASQMT01. The sequence goes on along the minus strand of CAWIVY010000010.1, from coordinate 723,372 downwards.
GACCGACCGGCACTTCGGCACGAACTTCTTCGACCCGTCCGAGGGCGGCTCGGCGCTGCTCTGGCAGCACCTGTTCTGGTTCTTCGGCCACCCAGAGGTCTACATCTTCGTGCTGCCGGCCTTCGGCGTCTTCTCCGAGGTGATACCGGTCTTCGCGCGCAAGCCGATCTTCGGCTACAAGGCGATCGCCGCCGCGACCGCCGGGATCGCCTTCCTCGGCATGCTCGTGTGGGCCCACCACATGTTCTCGACGCCCAGCGCGACGGTCGTGCTCGCCTTCTTCATGCTCTCGAGCTTCGTGATCGCGGTGCCCACGGGCGTGAAGATCTTCAACTGGATCGCCACGCTGTGGCGCGGGACGATCGAGTTCCGCGTCGCGCTGCTGTACGCCGTCGGCGGCATCGGGACGTTCGTGATCGGCGGCATCACCGGCATCTTCCTCGCCGTCTTCCCGGTCGACTGGCAGCTCACCGACACCTACTTCGTGGTCGCGCACATGCACTACGTCGCCTTCGGCGGCAGCGCGTTCGCGATGTTCTCGGCGCTCTACTTCTGGTTCCCGAAGCTGACCGGGCGGATGCTCTCCGAGGGGCTGGGCAAGGTCTCGTTCTGGCTCACGCTGATCGGCTTCCACACGACCTTCCTGGTCCAGCACTCGGCGGGCCTGAGCGGCATGCCGCGGCGGATCTTCGAGTACCAGTCCGACTCCGGCTGGCACGCCTACAACCTGATCTCGACGATTGGCGCGTTCATCATCGCGCTCGCCGTGCTGATCACGATCATCAACGTGGTGCGCTCGCTGAAGCACGGCACGCTCGCCGGGCCCGACCCGTGGAAGGCGAACACGCTCGAGTGGTTCACGTCGTCGCCGCCGCCCGAGCACAACTTCGACGTCGTGCCGCGTGTGCGCTCGGTCGAGCCGATGAAGGACTACCGGCGCCAGGTCGAGGAGCAGTCGGGCGCGCCGCAGCGCTTCGAGTCCGGACGCCCGATGGCGCACGTGTGATCTCGATGGAAGCCTCTCGCATCGCCACCACAGCCGCTCCGGCAGCCCTCGCCGCCGGGAACGTGCGGCAGGTCGTCGCCGACTACGTGACGCTGACCAAGCCCAAGGTCCAGTCGCTGCTGCTGCTGACCACGGTGACGACGATGTACGTCGCGGGCGACCCGTCGCTCTCGCTCGTGTTCTGGACCGTGCTCGGGGGCTCGCTGGCATCGGGCGGCGCCGGCGCCGTCAACCACTGGTACGACCGCGACATCGACGCCCAGATGGCCCGCACCGCCACGCGGCCGGTGCCGGCAGGGCGGATCTCGCCACGCGCGGCGCTGACGTTCGGGATCGTGCTCGCGGCGCTGTCGTTCGTGCAGCTCTCGCTCACGGTCAACGTGCTCAGCGCGGTGCTGGCGATGTCCGGCTTCCTCGGCTACGTGTTCGTCTACACGATGTGGCTCAAGCGCACCACGCCGCAGAACATCGTCATCGGCGGCGCGGCCGGCGCGGTGCCGCCGCTCGTGGCGTGGAGCGCCGTGACCGGCCGCATCGAGCTGACCGCGCTGTACCTGTTCGCGATCGTCTTCTACTGGACGCCGCCGCACTTCTGGGCGCTGTCGCTGCTGATGAAGGACGACTACGCCCGCGTCGGCGTGCCGATGATGCCCGTCGTCCGCGGCGAGAACGAGACGCGGCAGCTGATCGTGCTCTACACGGTGCTGCTCGTCGCGCTGACGCTGATGCCGGTCGTGTTCGGCTACTTCGGCCTGATCTACGGCGCCGTCGCGCTGCTCCTCGGCGGCGTCTTCATCTCGCTCGCGCTGCGGCTCTGGCGCGAGGCGGAGCGCCGCAGCGCGCTGCGCACGTACCTCTTCTCGCTCGCCTACCTAGCGCTGCTGTTCTGCGCGATGGTGCTCGATACCCGCTTGTAGACTGCCGCCCCGATGGACCGCCGCCTAGCCCGCAAGAACCTCCGGACCGCCTTCGTCGTCATCGCGATCATGCTCTTCATGTTCGCCATGACCTGGGTGGCGGCGCTGATCTACACGCAATGACGGACGGCCGCGACGACAGCCGGGAAGCGCCGCCCGCGGGCGAGCGGATCCACATGCCGGCGCCGAGCATCCTGCCGGTGCTCAACGCGGTCGGCCTTTCGATCGCGATCGTCGGGATCACGATCTCGACCATCCTCGTCGTCGGCGGCCTGCTGCTCTTCGTCGGGACCGCGATCGCGTGGATCCGCGACGCCCGGCGGGAGATGGAGGACCTCCCGCTCGAGCACCACGGGCACTAGGTCTCCGCCGGCGTTCTTGGCGGAGGCCAGCGAACGGCGCATTCAGGGAGAGTCCGGGGTGCCGGTAGCGGCTCGCGAGGCGCGCGTGAACGTCGGGCGCGCCGTCGTGCCACCGGTCGCCACGGGGCGCCACGCGCGCGGCTCAAACGCGGTCGGCCGCGCTACGAGGCGCGCGCGAGCCCGGGCGGCTGCGGCAGCTCGCAGCTGGCGCCGTCGTCGGTCCAGCAGCGCACGATGTCGCGCACGGAGAGGATTCCCGACGTCTCGCCGTTCTCGATCACGATCAGGTGGCGGAAGCCGCCGCGCACCATCGCGACCGCCGCCTGCTCGAGCGACCAGTCCGGCCCTGCGAAGACCAGGTCGGACGTCAGGTGGTCGGAGACCTTCTCGGTGTCGGGATCCTCGCCGCGCCCCAGCGAGATCAGGAGGTCGCGCTCGGTGACGATGCCCGGTCCCATGCCCTCGGGATCGATCACGACCGCCGCTCCCACTCCGCGCTCGGCCATCTGCGTCGCCGCCTGGCGGAGCGTGTGTCCCGGCCCCACGGTCAGCACCCTCGTGCTCATCCCGTCCCGCACCTGCATGTGGTTCACCTTCCGAGCTCGTAGAATGCGACGATCGGCACAAGCCTACCGATGGCGGCAGCGGTGGCGCAGAGTAGCGGCAACGCGCCAACGACCGGTCTAGGCCCATCCTTCGGCCGCCCGGGTGCGTAATCCTTCCGTGACCTCGCAACGTGCCGCAACAGTCGAGCTGCGCTCCAGCCTCTACGCCGACGCGACGGCGATCGTCGAGCGCGAGTACGCCGCCGACCTCTCGCTCGACCTGATCGCCCGCCGCGTGGCCTCCTCGCGCCGCCAGCTGCAGCGCGTCTACGCAGAGGTCGGCAACACGACCTTCCGCGAGCACCTCACGCGCGTCCGGATGGACCGGGCCGCCGAGATGCTCGCGCGGCGCGGCGTGACCGTGCGCGAGGTCGCCAACCGCGTCGGCTATCGCCAGCCGGCCCAGTTCGCCAAGGCGTTCCGGCGCGAGAAGGGCGTCGCGCCGTCGGACTACCGCGCCGCCGGCGGCATGCGGGGCCTGGCCGCCTAGGCCACGCTCTGACCGCCGCGGGCGGCATCGGTTCCCTCCGTCCCGGCACTTCGGTAACTTGCCGCGTCCATGGGTCCGGAGAGCTGATGGGCAGCGAGGAGATCAATACGAGCGAGGAGAGCCGCAGCCACCTGAAGGAGCTGCTGGCTATCGGCCTGATCGCGTCCCTGATCGGGATCGCCCTCGGCCTCGCGATCGACTGGTTCCCGACCCAGGCCTCGACGCAGGCAGAGACCGTCGACACGGTCTGGGACGTCCTGATCATCTTCTCCGTCCCTGTCTTCGTGCTCGTGATGGTGGTCGTCCTGTACTGCGTCTGGCGCTACCGGATGAAGCCGGGCCAGGAGCTCATGGACGGCCCGCCGATCCACGGCAACACGCGGCTCGAGATCATCTGGACCGCGATCCCGGCGATCATCCTCGTCGGCCTCTGCTCCTACTCCTACGTCGCGCTGACCGACATCGAGGAGGCCAAGGCGGACTCGCTGGAGGTCCGCGTGGTCGGCGAGCAGTTCACCTGGACGTTCCACTACAAGGACGCGTCGGGCAAGGACGTCACCTCACCCCAGCTCTACGTCCCGCGCGACAAGCCGGTGAACTTCACGGTGCAGTCGCTCGACGTGATCCACGACTTCTGGGTGCCCGCCTTCCGCATGAAGATCGACGCGGTGCCGGGGATCGACACGCACCTGCGCATCACGCCCAAGACCAACGGCGAGTACCCCGTCGTCTGCGCGGAGCTGTGCGGGCTCGGGCATGCCGCGATGCGCCAGACCGCGCACGTCGTCGACCAGGCCGAGTTCGACGGCTGGCTGAAGGACCGCGCCGCGGGCGGCACGGGCGGCGGCGAGGGCGGCGCGGGGGCCGACGAGGAGACCGGCGGCGGCGGCGCGCCCGACGGCAAGACGGTCTTCACGGACGCGGGCTGCGGCTCGTGCCACGCGCTGGCGGACGCAGGCACGGCCGGCGGCGTCGGCCCCTCACTCGACGACGAGCTCCCGGACAAGGACGAGGCGTTCATCGAGGAGTCGATCGTCGACCCCTCCGCGGAGGTCACCGAGGGCTTCTCGGACGGGCTGATGCCGCCGAACTACGGCGACACGCTGCAACCGGCAGAGCTCGACGCGCTCGTGAAGTACCTTGCTGAGGTGACGAAGTGATGAAGGGACGCCGATGACCGCCAACCTGCGCGCCCCGGGCTGGTACCGGGCCGGGGCCTACGTTCTCGCCGGCGTGCTGTTCTCCGCCGCGCTGGTGACCGTGATCCGCCTGGCCTACGGCTTCTCGACGCCGTTCGACGGCGCCGACGGGTGGGACGCCGCCTGGCAGGACGCGGTCCTGATCGTCTCCCTGATCGCCGCGCCGCTGTTCTTCCTCGTCGGCCTCGGGGCGTTCGACTACTGGTTCTACTGGGCCTCAGGGCGCCCGACCCGGCCCGAGGACCACTCGAGCCACGGGGCGACAGGCTGGCGCGACTACTTCCGCGTCAACACCGACCACAAGGTGATCGGCATCCAGTACGTCGTCACCTCGTTCTTCTTCATGCTCGTGGGCGGCCTGCTGGCGATGCTCGTGCGCGCCGAGCTGGCGGCGCCGGGCGCGCAGTTCGTCGACTCCAACGCCTACAACGGGCTCTTCAGCGTCCACGCGTCGCTGATGATCTTCCTGTTCATCATCCCGGTCTTCGCCGGCCTGGCGAACTACGTCCTGCCGCTGATGATCGGCGCGCCGGACATGGCGTTCCCGCGCCTGAACGCGCTGTCGTACTGGATGCTCCCGGTCGCGGGCACGATGATGACCGCGTCGTTCTTCGCGCCGGGCGGGTCGTTCGCGACGGGCTGGACGGCATACGCGCCGCTGTCGACGTCGGTGCCGATGGGACAGCTTTTCTTCACGATCGGCGTCCAGTTCGCGGGCGCGTCCTCGATCGCGACCGCGCTGAACTTCCTCGTGACGATCATCACGATGCGTGCGCCGGGGATGAGCTTCTGGCGCATGCCGCTGCTGGTGTGGGCGAACTTCTCGACCTCGCTGCTGGTCGTCATCGCCACGCCGTTCGTGGCGGCGTCGCAGTTCTTCGTCCTGCTCGACTACGCGCTCGGCTTCAACTTCTTCGTTCCGGAGCGGGCGGGCGACGTCCTGATGTACCAGCACGTCTTCTGGTTCTACTCGCACCCGGCGGTCTACATCATGATGCTGCCGGGCTTCGGGATCATCTCCGAGGTGCTGTCGGTGAAGGCGCGAAAGCCGATCTTCGGCTACCGCATGATGGCCTTCTCGCTGCTGGCCATCGTGCTGCTCGGGTTCACCGTCTGGGCGCACCACATGTTCGTCTCCGGCATGCAGAGCTGGATCCGGATACCGATGATGGTCACGACGGCGATCATCGCGGTCCCGACCGGGATCAAGATCTTCTCCTGGCTGGCGACGCTGTGGCGCGGGGTGCTGCACCTGGACACGCCGATGCTGTTCGCGCTCGGCTTCCTGACGATGTTCACGCTCGGCGGGATATCCGGCGTGATGCTCGCGATGCTGCCGATCACGATCCACGTCTCGGACACGTACTTCATCGTCGCCCACATCCACTACGTGCTCTACGGCGGCTCGCTGTTCACGATCTTCGCGGGCGTCTACTACTGGTTCCCGAAGATGACGGGGCGGATGTTCGACGACCGGCTCGGCAGGCTGCACTTCTGGCTGACGTTCGTCTCGTTCAACCTCACCTTCGGGCCGATGCATGTGATCGGCATCCAGGGCATGCCGCGCCGCGTGGCCGACTACCCCGAGCAGTTCGCGACCTGGAACCTGATGATCTCGCTGGCATCGTTCGTGCTCGGGCTCTCGACGCTGGTCTTCGTCTACAACATGGTCTCCTCGTGGCGCACCGGCGCCCGCGCTGAGGCCAACCCGTGGCGCGCGCTGACGCTCGAGTGGCAGGTCTCCTCGCCGCCGCCGATCTTCAACTTCGACCACGTGCCGACCGTCGTCGGCGGGCCGTACGAGTACGGCGTGCCGGGCGCGGTCCACGGCATCTTCCGGCCCGCCGGCGAGGAGGCCGCCAGACCGCAACCGGCCGTCGCGGCCGGGGACACGAGCCGGGAGTGAGTCGAGATGGCTGAGATCCTCGTCCTGGCGAACGAGACGATCGGCGGCGAGAAGCTGCTCGATGCGGTGCGCGAGCGCCATGCGCAGGGCGACGCGCGCTTCCACGTCGTCGTCCCGATGACGCGCCCGCGCCACGGCAACGTGATCTACGACGAGGCGGTGCGCGACTCCGCGCAGGTCCGCGTCGACCTGGCGCTCGCGTTCATGCGCGAGGAGGGCATCGACGGCTCCGGCGAGGTCGGCGACGGCGACCCGCTCAACGCCGCCAAGGACGCGATCGCCGATCACGGGATCAGCGAGATCATCGTCTCGACGCTGCCGGCCCAGTCCTCGGGCTGGATGAAGCGCGACCTGATCGAGGCGCTCGAGGCCGAGACGGGTCTGCCGGTCAACCACGTGGTCGTCGACCTGGCGCGCGAGGGGCTCCCGTTCGACGTGACGCTCGTGGTCGCGAATCAGACCGCTGCGGGTCAGGATCTCGTCGACCGGCTCGAGAAGCTCGCCGAGTCCGGCCCGCGCCGCTTCATCATCGTCGTGCCGCAGGACGACGGCGACGGCCGCGCGGTCCAGGCCGCGCGCGAGCGGCTCGAGAAGCTGCTCGCCTCGCTCGCCGAGGACAAGATCGTCGCGGCCGGCATGATCGGCGACCCCGATCCCTACGCCGCGACGATGAACGCGGTCCAGTTCTTCCACATCTCCGACATCGTGATCTCGACCCTGCCCTCGAACCGCTCGGCCTGGGTGGCCGACAAACTCGTCGACCGCGTGCACAACGCGACGAACAAGCCCGTCGAGCACGTCGAGTCCGCCGAGTCGCCGGTGGAGGCCTGATGGAGGCCGGCGCCCTCGCGGCCGGCCATCACGAGCACGAGCACCACGGCCCGCCGCCGGCCAACCGCTCCTCGCGCGTGGACCCGTCCCTCCTGGGGATGCTGCTTTTCATCATCAGCGAGGTGATGGTCTTCGGGGCCTTCTTCACGGCGTACTTCTTCATCCGGATCGTGCAGGGCGCCGACTGGCCGGCCGAGGCGACCCACCTGCCGAAGCTGATCGCGGGCGTCAACACGGCGATCCTGATCTCGTCCTCGTTCACGCTGCACTGGGCCGAGCACGCGCACAAGATGGGCAACCGGCGTGGGCTGCAGGCCGGGATCCTGACCACGTTCCTGCTCGGCTGCACGTTCCTGTTCGTCCAGATCAACGAGTACGTGCACATCGGCTTCTCACCGCAGGACCACGCCCAGGGCACGATCTTCTACGGCCTCACCGGCCTGCACGGCGCGCACGTCTTCATCGGCCTGACGCTGCTGCTGTTCGTCACGATCCGCGCCTTCCGCGGCCACTTCACGGCCGAGGACCACCGTGGCATCGAGGTGCCGGGCATCTACTGGCACTTCGTCGACGTGATGTGGATCGTCGTCTACGTCACCGTCTACATCCTCTAGACCGTGCAGAACCCGCTGCGCTCGGAGGCGGGTGCGTTCCGCTTCCTGCTGTACGTGATCGCCGTCGCGCTGGTCGTGGTGGCGATCAGCCTGGTGATTCGCGCGCTCTGAGGACTTGAGACAGGTTCACACCCGACGCGCCACACTGGTGCGAGATGGCGATCCTGATCTGGCTCATCGTCGCCGAGTGGCTGTACGTGCGCGCGCTGCGCGTGCTCGGCGGCCGCGGCGTGACCGTGCCGCGCGCCCAGATCGCCTGCTGGCACGTCGGGCTGGGCCTCCAGGCGGTCGCGTTGCTCTCGCCGCTGGGATCGCTCGCCGACGACCTGCTGAGCGCCCACATGGCCGAGCACCTGCTGCTCGCCGATCTCGGCGCGCCGCTGTTGCTGGCGGGGCTGCGCAACCCGGTGCTGGGATTCTTCCTGCCGCGCTCGGTCCTGGTCGGCCTGGCCAGGCGCCGGCGCCTGCGCGGGGCCTTCCGCTTCCTGCGCCGCCCGCTCGTCGCGATCCCCGTCTACACGCTGGTGCTCTACGGCTGGCACCTGTCGTTCGCGTTCGAGGGCGCGGTGCGCAACGACTTCGTCCACCTCGGCCAGCACGCGAGCTTCATCTTCGCCGGGGTCATCGTCTGGTGGCCCGCGCTGGAGCCCAAGCGCCGGCGCCTGCGCGGCGAGCTGTGGAAGATCGGCCACATCATCGCGGCGCGGATGATCGGGATGTTCCTCGGGATGGCGTTCGTGCTGATCCGCGAGCCGATCTACACGGGCGTGTACGGCAGCGGCGAGCGGCGCGGCATCGACGCGCTGGCCGACCAGCAGACGGCGGGCGCGATGATGGTCGCGCTCGACATCGTGATCATGGCCTTCGCGCTGGCGTTCTTCTTCTGGCACGCCGCGCAGCAGCACGACCGCGACGAGGCCAGCGAGCGGGCCCGCGCGGCTACTTGACCGTCAGCTTGCCCTCCATGCCGCCCTCGCGGTGGCCGGGGACGGAGCAGTAGAACGCGTACTCGCCCGGCTTCAGGTCGACCTCGACCTTCGACGTGCCGCCGTCCTTGACGACCTCGCCCTTCTCGTCGACGCCGCCGCCGTCGACCGCGATGTTGTGGTCCTGGGACTGCTCGTTGACCGAATCGATCTCCAGCGGACCGGCCGGCGCCTCGGCGTCGGCGAACTTGTAGGTGAGCCCGGTGCCGACGGGGATCGCGAGCTTCCCGTCCTCCGCCTTCGCCGTCCCCTCTGCCTTCGCGCCGCCCGCGTCGGCGAGCCGACCCGGGTCCTCGCCGGGCGCGGCGGCAGCCGAGGCGACGTAGGCGGCGACGTCCTGCGCGTCCTCGCCCTTCACGAGCTCCGCCGGCATCAGCTGCAGCGGCTTGCCCGTCTCGGTGTCGAACTGCACGTTGCGGTTCGGGTCCAGGATCTGCTTGTGCACCAGGCCCTCGAACGTGGAGCGGCCGAGGCCGTCCTTCGCCGACTGCTGCCAGGCCTCGTCGAGGTTCGGCCCGACGACGCCCTTCGCGCTCGCGCGCGCCAGCGTGTGGCACGAGGAGCACTCCTGCACGAACAGCGTCTTGCCGTTCACGAGGTTGTCGCCGTCGTCCTTGAGCTCGCAGCCCGTCAGCGCGGCGACCGCGAAGCCCGCGAGGAGAAGCGTCCGGAACCTTCCTCCGTTCATGGCGCGGCATCCTACTTGGATGAGAGGCGCTCAGGCCTCAGGCAGGCCCTCCAGGCGGCCCTCGGCTGCCGCGATCACCGTGGCCGCCACGCCGTCCCAGGAATAGCGCTCGCGGGCGACGCCGACGATCGCCGCGCGGGTCTCCGCCCGCAGGCCTGGCTCCGCCTCGAGCCACGACGCCAGGCCGTCGGCGAGCTGGTTCACCGCGTCGGGTCCGACCTCGAACGTGAGCCACGGCCGCACCTCTGCCGGGGCCGCCGCGGCCAGCGCCCGCGCCACCTCCGCCATGCCGGAGTGGCCGGCCACGACAGGCAGCGCGCCGCACGCGGCGGCCTCGGCGGCGACCATCCCGAAGGCCTCCGGGAACGTGCTCGGCATCGCCATCGCGTCCGCCGCCGGCAGGACGTCGGTGAGCTCGAAGTGCTCGAGCCTGCCCACCCAGTGGAGCCGGTCGGCGATACCGGCCGCCGCGGAAAGGTACGACGTGGCCTCGGGCCCGAGACCGGCGAGGAACGCGGCCAGCTCGGGCAGCTCGCGCCCGTCCTCGCCCCGCAGGGAGGCGGCGGCATCGAGGTCACCGCGGGCGAGCGCGGCGGCGAGGCCCTCGAGCGCCGCACGGAACCCGCCGAAGCCGACCACGAGCAGCCGCGCGTCCGGGACCCGCGCAAGCACCAGCGGCCAGGCGGCGAGCAGCAGCTCGACCCCCTTGGAGGCGATCAGCTTGCCGACGTAGACGACGATCCGGTCGCGCCCCGGGTCGAGCGCGCCGAGCGCGGCAGCCGCCTCGGCCGACGAGCGCGTGAAGGAGGATCCGGCCGGCCCGTCGGCCTCCGGCGCCTCCAGGAGCCGCGCACGCAGCCCGGCGAGGCCTTCCGCGGCCGCGTCAGGCTCACGCGGCGCGAAGCGGGAGACGTCGACGCCGGGCGGGCCGAGGCGGGTCCTCTCCCGCAGCCCGGGCTCCGGCAGGGCCGCCCACAGGCTCTCAGCCGTGTGGCTCGAGCCGACGAGCACCCCGCGAGCGCCCGCCAGCCCCTCGCGGGCGGCGGGCAGGAAGCGGGAATGGCGCTTGACCGTGTACTCCAGCGCGCTGCCGTGGATCTTGACCGCGTAGGGCACGCCGGCGGCTGCGAGCGCCCTGGTGAGGATGAGCGGGCCCATCACGAGGTGGTTGGCGAGCGCGACCTCCGGACGAGCCCTTGCGACGACCTCCGCCACGGCCGCCACGTTGCCGTCCACGTACGCAGCGACCTCCGACTCGTCGAGATCCTCGAACGGACGCGCCTCGATCGCGTCGTAGCGGTCGGCCACGTAGACCGGCAGCAGCCCGCCTATGTCCGGCCTGTAGACCGTGGCCCGCGGCGGGTCGCGCCGGACCGAGAGCTCGAGCTCGCCGCCGTCCCAGTCGCCGACCGCGTCGACCCACGGGAGGTCCAGCGGCGAGCGGTCCTGGCAGAGCAGATGCAGCTCATGCCCCGCCCCCACCAGCGCCCGCCCGAGCTCCGCGTTGTAGACGTTGGACCCCGTGCCGCGCAGCAGGTAGCCGTGGAAGATCAGTACGCGCAAGCTCTCCACCGTAACGGCGCCGAGCCCGTTGGTAGGCTGCACGCCGATGAGCTCGCGCCAGCTGTATCGCTTGCGCACCCCGTCCACCGGCCGTGAGGTGCTGCTGCCCGCCGAGGAGGGCGAGACCTACCTCGACCGCGAAACCGGCGAGCCGATGGAGATCGTCGGCATGGGGCTGCCCGCCGCGCCGTCGAAGTCCGCGCTGCCGTGGGCGGTCGAGAACCTGCGCTTCTGCAACTGGTGCGATCAGCTCGCTCAGAAGGACCTCAACGACTGCCCGCACTGCGGCCGCCGCATGGCCGCCCTGCCACGCTGACCTCGCCTGACCTATGCGCCCCGCACCGCGCACAAGCCTCCTCGCACTCGCGTTCGCCGTCCTGGCGCTGCTCGCCGCCGGCTGCGGTGCCGGCGACGTCCCGGCCGACGAGGTGCCCGGCGCGCCGCCGGCGCTGATCGTGCCGAGCGACAGCGAGCTCGGCGCCTCCGGGTCGAACGCGGACGCGAGCACGGACGCCGACGCCGACGCCGACGCCACCGCCGACGAGGACGCCGCCGCGACGGACGAGACGGCCGAACCGGACACCGGCGCCGCCGTGCCGGAAGCCACGGAGGACACGAGCGGCGGCACCGCGGCGCCCACGGCCGAGGCCGCGCCGGAGGACACGACCACCGAAGAGCCGCCGGCGGCCGGATCTGCGCCGGAGCAGTTCGAGAGCTTCTGCGAGCAGAACGCCGGCGCCTGCTGAGCCGCGCGTTCGCGTGGCGAAGCCGCTAGTTGCGGTGGTTCCCGGCGTGCGTGGGATCAAGCCGGGTGCTTCCCGGGCCGATATCGGACGGTACACCTTGGCCGAAGGCTGTCATTTCTCAGACCCCCGTATCCACGACCAGAACGCATGCAGCGCATGCCCCACTGCGCCGCCTCTCGGAGGTGGCTTTGTCGGCGTGCTCCGAGGGCGAGCTGGTCGCCGCGTTCGTAGCGGAGGCGCGAAGCGCGCTCAGGCTCGACGGCGCGGAGCTGCTCGCGCCGGCGGCCGAACCCGCTCCGCTCGCGCCGGGGCCGGCGCATGTGGCCGCGACGGCCCACTCCCTGGCGCTCGACGAGTCACGCATGGTGTCCGATCTCGGTGCCGAGCGCGCGGCCCGGCTCGAGGCCCGCAGCGCGCTGCTCGTGCCGCTCGCCTGGGCGGGCGACGTGCGTCACGTCGCGGTGCTCGCACGCCGGACCGCGGGCGTCTGGAGCCCCGACGAGATCCTGATCGCCGAGACGCTCGCCAACCAGGCTGCACTCGGGCTGGCACGGCTCGAGTCCGAGCAGCGCCGCGTCGCCCAGTCCGAGCGCGACCAGGCGCTGGCGCGTGCCGCCCACGCGCTCAACGTGTCGCTCGAACGGCAGGCCGTGCTCGACACGCTCGCGCGCGAGGCCAGCCTCGCCGTCGACGGCGCGATGGCGGGCGTCTACCTGATCGACGTCGACGGCAACGGGCTGGCGACGGCGGGGCACAACTGCCCGGACGAGTGGTTCGGCTACCGGTTGGCACCCGGCGAGGGGATCGCGGGGCAGGTGCTCGCCACCGGGCAGGCGGTCCTGACGTCCGCATACGAGGAGGATGTGACCGTTCCCGCCAACATCATCCTGCCCGGCGTGTGCTCCGGCGTGGGCGTGCCGATGTGCTGGAACGGCGAGCTGCGCGGAGCCCTCTCGGTCGGCTTCCTGGACCGCCGCGAGGTCACCCCCGACGACCTGGGCGTGCTCGAGGCGATCGCCGACCTCGCGGTGATCGCGTGCCACAACGCCGAGGCCTACGACGACGTCCGCACCGCGGCGAGCACGGATGCGCTGACCGGCCTGCTGAATCACGGTGCGATGCAGCTCCGGGTGCGCGAGGAGATCGCCAGGGCCGCGCGCGACAGCCAGCCGCTCTGCTGCGTGCTGATCGACCTCGACGACTTCAAGCGCGTCAACGACGAGCTCGGCCACGCTGCCGGCGACGCCATGCTGCGCCGCGTGGCCGACGCCCTGCGCGCGGAGGTCCGTCCCTACGACCGGGTCGCCCGCTACGGCGGCGACGAGTTCGTGCTCGTGCTGCCCGGCACGGCGGAGTACGTCGCGCGCGTGATCGCGGAGCGCGTGCGCGTGCGCGTCCGGAACGGCGCACCGCCCGGAGCCGGCGAGGATCTGAGCAGCTGCTCGATCGGCATCTCCTCGTGGGAGCCGCCGATGGGAGCCGACGACCTGCTCGCCGCCGCCGACCGCGCGCTGTTGCTCGCCAAGCGCACCGGCAAGGGCCGCGTCGCCGTGGCCAACCCGGACGCCGAGGAGGAGCTCGCGCGGCTGCAGCAGGCGGACGCGTCCCCCGCTGCGATCCAGGCGCTTGCCGCTGCGATCGAGGCGCGCGACAAGTACACCCAGGGCCACTCCGAGCTGGTGGTCCGGCTGGCGACCGGTGTCGCCATGCTGCTCGGCCTGACCGCCGACGCCGTCGAGCGCGTGGGCCATGCCGCGCTGCTGCACGATGTCGGCAAACTTGCGATCCCCCACGAGATCCTCCACAAGGACGGCTCGCTCGACGACGCCGAGTGGCGCGTGATGGCCGAGCACCCCGTGATCGGCGAGGGCATCCTGCGCAGGCTCCCGCAGCTCGCGCCGGTGGCGCCGATCGTGCGCCACGAGCACGAGCACTGGGACGGGACCGGCTACCCGGACGGGCTGATCAGAGCGCAGATCCCGATCGGCTCGCGCATCGTCCTCGCCTGCGACGCCTACGCCGCGATGACCACGGAGCGGCCCTACCGGCCCTCGCGCGGGCATACGGAGGCGGTGGCCGAGCTGCGCGCACGGGCCGGCACGCAATTCGACCCGACGGTCGTAGTGGCCCTGCTCGACCTGCTCGGGGGCTAGCGGCTCGACACTAGGTCGGCGGCTTCGGCGGGACCGGCGTCGTGATCAGCGTCGCGCTGTACGTGAGCCGGGCCGTGCGGTAGGCGCACTTGTACTGCGTCAGGTCCTGGAGGCTGGTCTGCGCGCTCTGGGTCTGGGTGTCATCGCAGGCGTCCTTGTCCCTGCTCGCGCGCCAGACGCTGTCGCGCCCCATGCCGAGGCCGAGCGCCGGCGCCCAGGTCGGGACGGTGAGCGCGACGACGTCGCCCTTGTTGATCGCGAGCGACGTGCTGAGCGGGAACTGGACGGTCTGGCCGAAGTACGGCGTCAGCGTCTGCACCGGGCTCTCCGCCGTGACGCGTCCGTAGCGGCGATCGCCCTGCTTGAGCACGGTGATACCGGCCTGAGCGACGCCGCCGAGGTTCTCCTCGAAGTACTTGCGCTGCTTGGGCTTCGGGGTGCCGAGCGTGATCGTCCAGGCGACGATCCTGCCGGCCTTCGGCGCGACGAAGAGCTTCCGCTTGCCTTCCGCGCGCGTCTGGAAGGCGGTCGTCCGCGAGATCACCTCACAGGGGCTCGTCGGACAGCTGGGCGGCGCGACCGCGCCGATGTCGCCCACCTCGATGATCTTCGCGGAGGCGGCGCCGGGCAGGAGCAAGGCCGCCGCGAATGCGACGAGGAGGAGCCTCATGAGGGTCCCGTACATGCCCGCATTGAACACGAGCGGCCGGTCAAGGTTGCTGTCGGGGCGGTGGCGACGCCGCTCCACCGCCCCGACGCACCGTCAGACCTTCTGTACGTTGACGGCCTTGGGGCCCTTCTCCCCGTTCTCTTCCTCGTACGTGACCTTCGATCCCTCGGGCAGCGAGCGGTAGCCGTCGCCGATGATCCCCGAGAAGTGCACGAACAGGTCTCGGCCGCCCTCGTCGGGCGTTATGAAGCCGAATCCCTTGTCGTCGGAGAACCACTTGACCGTCCCTGATGACATGCCTGCTCTTCCCCACTTCCGGTGGTGCTCCCCGGGAGCCCCCAGTGACGACCGGCCGGAGCTCGACCGGTCCCGACGCTGACAAACCTATTCCTAACTGCTTTGTCAGTGCAAGCGCCGGCGGTCTAGGACTTCCGTCCAGTCAGGCGCCGGTCAGCCCAGCCGCCGTCGCGGCGATCTCGTCGCGGTCGCCGGGCTCCGGCGTCCAGGGCAGGCGCAGCGGATCGGCCACGTAGCGCGGGATCACGTGCAGGTGGAAGTGGAAGACGGTCTGCCACGCGTCGCGGCCGCACGAGTTGATCAGGTTCACGCCGTCCGCCCCGAGACGCTCGGTCACCAGCGCGGCCAGCTCCTTCCCGGCGGCCGTGCAGGCACACAGGTCCTCGGCGCCGATCTCGAGCAGGTCCGCCGAATGCTCGCGCGGGACCACCAGCAGGTGCCCGCGCGTGGCGGGGTTGATGTCCATGAACGCGACGGTCCGCTCGTCCTCGCGCACCCGCGTGGCGGGGATCTCGCCGGCGACGATCTTGCAGAAGAGGCAATCGGGGTCTCGCATGGGCGCACCGTACTAGCCTGCGAGCTCCGTGCCGCCCGATTCCAGCCGCCTGCGCGAGACCGTCGAGCACCTCCAGGCGATCGACCGGCCGTCCGCCTCAGACGGGGAGCGCCGGGCCGCCGAGTGGATCCGCGAGCGGCTCGCGGAGCTCGGGCTCGAGGCCCGGATCGAGCAGGAGCGGGCCACCGGCTCGTTCGCCATCCCGGTCGCGCTGATGTGCGCCGCGGGGGCGGCGGCGGGCCTGGCGCGGCGCGCGCGGCCGCTCGCCGCGGCCGCCGGCCTGGCGGCAGCGGCCGGGATCGCGGACGACGTCGCGGCCGGGCCGCACCTCTTCCGCCGCCTGCTGCCGCGGCGCGACACGTTCAACGTCGTCGCGGAGACGGGCGACCGGGATGGCGCCGAGACGGTCGTCTTCGTCGCCCACCACGACGCAGCGCGCGGCGGGCTGATCTTCCACCCCGGCCCGAACCGCTGGGTCGCCGACAAGTTCCCCGACTGGTACGACCGCCAGGAGACCTCGCCGCCGCTGATGCAGTTCGTCGTCGCCGGGCCCGCGCTCGCAGGGACCGGCGCACTCCTCGGCCTGCGCGGCATGCGCCGCCTGGGCGGCATGATGGCGCTGGCGTCGATGCTCGCCGTCGGCGACATCGCGACGCGCTCGGTCGTGCCCGGCGCAAACGACAACCTCGCCGCGGTCGCCGTCCTGCTCGAGCTCGCGCGGCTGCTGCGCGAGGAGCCGCCCGACGGCGTGCGCGTGATCCTCCTGTCGACCGGCAGCGAGGAGTCCTTCCTGGAGGGCATGCGCGGCTTCGTCGCGCGTCACGCCGGCGCGCTCCCGCGCGAGCGCACGCGCTTCGTCGTGCTCGAATGCGTCGGCGGGCCGGAGGCGATCCTGCTCGAGGGCGAGGGCATGCTGCGCATGCGCGACTACACGCCGGCGATCCGCGACTGGCTGGCGGGGTGCGCCGAGCGCGCCGGGCATACGCTGCGGCGCGGGCTCCGCACCGGCTTCGCCACGGATGCGCTGATCACGCTGAAGGCCGGCTACCCGACCGGCGTCCTCGCGGCGATCGACGAGTACAAGATGGCGCCGAACTACCACTCCCAGCGCGACGTCGCCGCCAACCTCGACTTCGGCACGGTGGCAGCGTGCACCGCGGTCTGCCTCGAGGCGATCCGCTCGCTCAGCCGGCGCGCAGCTCCCGCGCGCGCCTGAGCGCGTCCGCCCGCGTCTCGATCGCGCCCACGAAGCGGTCCTCCTCGAGCTGCGCGAGCAGCTCGCCCAGCTCGCGCCCGGGGCGCAGGCCGAGCTCCCGCGCCAGCTCGTCACCCCGCAGCAACGGCTCGCGCGGCCCTTCCGCACGCCGTGCGAGCGCCGGTGTCAGCACCTCGCGGGCCAGCGCGACGTGGGCCCGGATCGCGGGCTCCGCGTTCTTGCCGCGCGTTGCGAGGCGGTCGGCGACCGTGAAGACGGTCACGTCGACCGCGTAGGGCTCGGTCGCGCGCAGGTAGCGCCAGATCGCGCGCCGGTCGAGCGGGCGCTCGTGGACGAGGAACCCGAGCCGCAGGTGGTGCAGGCACAGCGCGGCCACGTGGTCGGCGAGCAAGCCCGATGCCCGCAGCCTGCGCATGACCGTGCGGGCGATCTCCGCCCCCTCGCGGTCATGGCCGGGGAAGCCGAATCCGCCGCCGGGCCGCTCGGTCCGCGTCCACGGCTTGGCGACGTCGTGCAACAGGGCGGCGATCCGCATCGCGTCGCCGCGCGTGAGCTCGTCGGCGAGCGGCTCGCGCAGCAGGTCGCCGACCGCCGCGGCGTGCTCTCCGAACCCGGCCGCGAGCGGGTCGCGCTCGATCGCGCCGACCTGGTCGAGCACCTCGAGCGTGTGGCCGTGCACGTCGAGGTGGTGGAACACGTTCTGCTCCACGCCGCGCAGGGGGAGCAGCTCCGGCAGCACCTGGGCCGTGATGCCGTGGACATCCATCAGCTGCAGTCCGGTGCGCACGGCCGGGGAGCGGATCACGTGCTTGAACTCGCCGAAGATCCGCTCGGCGGCGACCCGCTCCAGCCCGGGCGCCTCGCGGCCGATCGCCGCGGCCGTGCCGGGCTCGATCTGCAGGTCGAGGTCGATCGCGAGGCGCACCGCGCGCAGCGTGCGCAGCGGGTCGTCGGCCAGCGCGCCGGGCGCGACCATGCGCAGCCGCCGCGCCTCGAGGTCGGCGCGACCGCCGTGCGGGTCTATCAGTTCGCCGCCCGCGAGCGGCTCGGCCATCGCGTTGAGCGTGAAGTCGCGCGCTGCGAGGTCGGCCTCGATGTCGCCGTCGCGCAGCGTCACGAGGTCCACGTGCCAGGCGTGGCCGGGGCCGACGACGCGCCACGCGCCGAACGCCCCCGACAGCTGGAAGCGGGCGGCGCCGGTCGCGCGCGCGAGCGCGCGTGATCCTGCGTCGGGATCGTCGCGCACCGCCAGGTCGAGGTCGGTCGTGGCGCGGCCGAGCAGCCGGTCGCGCACGGCGCCGCCGACGATCCAGGCATCGCGGCCGGCGAAGACCTCGCGCGCGGCCTCCAGCGGCGTCGGAGCGCTCACGCCGCGGCCCCGGTCCGGATGCCCGCTCGCGCCGCCCCGCCGTGGTGCTCGCGCGGCACTCGCGCGCTGATCGCGCACGTGATCTCGTAGTTGATCGTGCCGAGCCGCCGCGCCCACTCCTCCGCGAGCACCCGCTCGGAGCCCTGCGCGCCGATCAGGACGGCCTCCGCGCCGCGCTCCGGCGGCTCCGGGCCGAGGTCGACCGTGACGTTGTCCATCGACACCGTGCCGACGAGCGGTACGCGCCGGCCGCCGACGAGCATGTCGCAGTCGTTGCCGAGCGCCCGCCGCACGCCGTCGGCGTAGCCGACCGGCACGGTGCCGATCCACGTCGGCGCGTCGGCGACGAAGCTGCGGCCGTATCCGACGCTCTCCCCCGGCGCGAGCGGCTTGACCTCGGCGACGTAGGAGCGCAGCTCGAGCGCGGGCGTCAGCCCGTGGCGCGCCGGATCCTCGCCGAACGGGTCCATGCCGTAGGCGGCGATGCCGCAACGCACCATGCCGAGGCGCGACTCCGGGATCCCGAGCGTCGCGGCCGAGTTGGCGGCGTGCAGCAGCAGGTCGCCGTGGTCCGCGCGCAGCTGGTCCGCCCAGGGCAGGAAGCGCGCGAGCTGCTCGCGCGCGAAGGCGGGGTCGTCGTCGGACGTGGCGAAGTGCGTCATCGCCCCCACGAGCCGCAGCCGCGTCGCGGCCGCGATCGCCGCGGCCGTGCGCGTGGCCTCGGCGGCATCGCGGGTGCCGAGCCGGCCCATGCCGGTGTCGAGCTTGACGTGCACGCCGGCGCCCTCACCGTCGGGATGCGCCGCAACGGCCGCGACGAACCCCTCGCGCCACGCCACGACATCGGCGCGCGCCCGCAGGGCGATGGTCAGCTCGGCCGCCGACAGCGCGCCCATGACGAGCAGCGGCCCGTCGATCCCCGCGGCGCGCAGCGCGGCCGCCTCGTCCGCGGTCGCGACCGCGAGCCAGGCGGCGCCGGCGGCCTGTGCGGCGCGCGCGGCGGGCTCGGCGCCGTGCCCGTAGCCGTCCGCCTTGACGACCACGCACAGCGCGGCCGGCGCGGCGACGCGCGCCAGCAGCGCGCAGTTGCGCTCGATCGCTGTGAGGTCGACCCGGGCGAGCGCCCGCACGACTACTCCCGGGTCAGCGCCTCGAGCACGTCGACGCGGGTCACCGTGCCGACGAGGCGCCCGTGCTCGATCACCGGCAGCCGGTTGTGCTTGGAGCGCGAGATCAGCCGGGCTGCCTGCTGCACGCTCGCGTCCGGCTCGATCGTGACCGGGTCCTCGGTCATCAGGTCGCTGGCGAGCGCGGCGGTCGCCTTGCGCAGCCGCTCCTCGAAGTGCCCGAGCGACTCGAGGAAGACGAAGCCGCCGAAGAGCTCGAAGTAGTGCGGCAGGTGCAGGTCGGCGTTCTCGCCGGTCATGATCAGGTCCGACTCGGTGATGATCCCGACGCAGCGCCCGCCGGCGGTGACCACTGCCACGCCGTTGAGCTCGGAGTCGTTCATGACCCGCAGCACGTGCTCGACCGTGTCCTCCGGGCTCACAGTCGGCGCGTCCGTATCCATGATGTCTGCGACGGTCAGGGGCATCGGCCGCGAATCCTAGTTCGAACCGGCGAACCGCGGCACCGAGGGGTCGGCCACATCCCGCCGAACGTCCGTCAGTCGTCCCTATAGCCGGTACTCACGGACGTTCGCGTGCCGGGTGCCGGGGCGCACCGGCGGCGGCGGGCCACCGACCGCGCCGAACGTCGCTGAGCACCCCCTATAGGGGCGACTCAGCGACGTTCGCGTCCCGCGCGGCTCTCGGGGCGCTCCGGACCCACCCCTCAGATGCCCGCCGTTGACGTCAACGCCGCGAGCTGCACGTCCGCTGGGCCCGCGCCGCCGGCGGCGACGCGCGATCTAGCCCGCGAGCGCCGCGGGCAGCGCGGCGATCACGTCGGAGGCGATGACGCCGTCCGGCCCGTGCGGCTCGGCGGCGAGCCGGCCGGCACGCAGGTGCGCGTAGACCGCCGCACAGGCGGCGTGCGCAGGCGAGAGGCCCTTCGCGAGCATCGCGCCCGTGACGCCGGCGAGCACGTCCCCCGTGCCGGCGGTCGCCAGCGCGGGCGCGCCCCCGGGCGAGATCGCGATGCCGCCCGACGTAGAGGCGACGAGCGTGTCGTCGCCCTTGAGCACCACGAGCGCCTTCGAGCGCGCCGCGGCGGCGCACGCATGGTCCAGGCGCGCGCGGGCCACCTCGGCCGAGTCGACCTCGAGCAGCCGGCCGAGCTCGCCCGCGTGCGGCGTCAGCACCGTCGGCCAGCGGCGGTGGCGCAGCTCGTCGAGGCTGCCGGCGACCGCGTTGAGCCCGTCGGCGTCGATCACCAGCGGCACATCGATGCGCTGTACCAGCTCGCGCACGAGCTCCTGCACGCCAGGCGTGCGGCCGAGGCCCGGCCCGAGCACCACCGCGTCGGCGCGGCTGACGGCCGACTGCGTGTCCTTCAGCGCCTCGGGGGAGAGCGCGCCGTCGTCCTCGGGAAGGCCGACGAACATCGACTCCAGCAGCCGCACGGAGAAAGCGAGCTCGAGCGACGCCGGGGCTGCGACCGTGACGTAGCCGGCGCCGGCGCGCATCGCCGCCAGCGCGCTCATGGACGGCGCGCCCGTCAGGCCGCGCGAGCCGCCGACGATCACGACGCTGCCGGAGCTGAACTTGGTCGAGTCGACACCGCGCCGGGGCATGTCGCGCAGCACGCCCGGGGTGATCAGTCCCGCGTCGGCGTCGCCCGGCGCGCCGCTCGGGATGCCGATGTCGATCACGGTCACCGCACCCGCGTGCGCCTTGCCCGGCGCGATCCAGAGGCCCGGCTTCGCGCGGTGGAAGGTGGCCGTCGCCACCGCGCGCACGGCCACGCCGGGGACCTCGCCCGTGCTCGCGTCCACGCCGCTCGGGATGTCGGCGGCGATCACCCTGCCCTTGGCACCGGAGATCTCCTCGATCGCCCGCGCGACCGGATCCTTCGGCGCGCCGCTCGAGCCCGTGCCCAGCAGGGCGTCGACGATGCCGTGCGCCTTGGCCAGCAGCGCGGCGTCGTAGGCGACCGGCGCCTCGCCCGGCAGCTTCGCGAGCATCGCGCGCGCGTCCTCGCTCAACCACTGCGCGGGCGAGAGCGCCAGCACGTCGACGTCGCGCCCGGACCGGCGCAGCAGCCGCGCCGCGACGAAGCCGTCGCCGCCGTTGTTGCCCTTCCCGCAGACGACCGCGATCCGCCCCGCGGGGACGTGCTCGGCGACCACGCGCGCGAGCCCTTCCCCCGCGCGCTCCATCAACTCGAGCGACGGGATCTTCTTCGTCGCCATCGCCCACTCGTCGGTCGCCCGCATCAGCTGGGCGTCGGGCAGCGGCTCGAGCCAGCGCGGGCGGCTCACCTCAGCATCGCGACCGCGCCGGCCATACCCTTGGAGTGGGTGAGCGAAATCTCCACCTCGACACCCAGCTCGGTCGCGCGCGCGGCGGCGCTACCGGAGAGCCGCACGCCCGGCGGCCCATCGCCGCCGCCCAGCACCTCGACGTCGTGCCAGTCGCCGTCGCGCAGCGCGAGCGCCTTGGCGACCGCCTCCTTGGCGCAGAACCGCACGGCCAGGTGGCGCGCCGGCTGCCCGCGATCCGCCGCGAACGCGCGCTCGCCCGGCGTGAACAGGCGCTCGGCCAGCCGCGGACGCCTTTCCAGCGCCTGCGCGAGGCGATCGATCTCAAGCAGGTCCAGGCCGACGCCGGTCACGCCGCCGGGACCCTACCGTCCCGCGCCGCCGGCACCTTGCGTTTCATTGCCCTAACCTGAAAGGACGACTATTCGTCCATTGGTGCTTGAAGTTCTCAAGCGGTAGCCGGAAGATGTCTCGAGCTGGGATCCGCCGATGACTGGCGTACCCCCGGTTCATCCGCCGAATGGACTTCGGCTGGACTCTCTCTTGGGGAAGGGAGCGACACGGATGAAGCGCACTCAGCGAGTCGGACACGCGTTCGCCGCAAGAGCATCCGCTGGGGAACCGGGCGGGCTGGCACAGCCACGTTCGCGCGAGGCGCTCAAGCGCGAGGTCCTGCGCTTGTCAGCGCGTGTCGAAAAGCTCGAGCGCGAGCGGGAGCAGCTCGAGCACATCACAGCGATTGCAGCGCACGAGCTTCTTGAGCCGCTGGTGATGACGGAGGCGTACGCGACGATGGTGAGCGAGCGCGCGGGTTACGCGCTCGACCTGAACTCGCGGCACGAGCTCGACGCGATCCGACGCGTCGCCGCGCGCGTGCGCCGGCTCGTCGAGGGGTTGCTCGCGGAGGCGCGTGCGAGCGGCCGGCCCTTAGAACCCACCACGGTCGATCTGTCTGAGTTGATCAAGGATTGCGTTGACATGCTCGCCACTGAGATCGCGGCCCGGAGCGCACGTCTGCACATTGACTCGATGCCGGTCATCCAGGGTGATTACGCAATGCTGAGCAGCGTGTTCGGCAATCTCCTCACCAATGCCCTGAAGTACGGACCTCGAAGTCGCGGCGACATCTGGGTCACCGCGGCGCGATCCTCGAACGGATGGACGTTCGCGGTGGAAAGCGCCGGGCCGGTCATCCCGGAGGAGAGCCGCGAGCGCATCTTCAACGTATGGGAGCGAGGTTCCGTCGAGCGCCGCACGCGAGGATCAGGTCTTGGCCTCACGATCGTCCGTCAGATCGTCGAACGCCACGGCGGCCAGGTCGGGGTCACCTCGCCCAGCGACTCCACCAACCGCTTCTTCTTCACACTCCCGGCTTAAGCTGGTCGCTCAACCAGGCGGCTCGCCGCGCATGCGCTGTGCGACGGCCACGGCCTCTTCGCGCGAGCGCGCATCGAGCTTGCGCAGGATGTGCTTGACGTGCGACCGCACCGTCTCACTCGAGAGCACGAGCTCGTCGGCGATCTGATCGGTCGTCTTCGTCTCCTCGAGCAGGTCGATGACTTCCCACTCGCGCGGCGTGAGCGGCGACTTGACCGGGCGCATCCCCCGGGGACTGTTTGGCGTCCTGCGGAGGTGCTCCACCAGCCTCATACTCATCCTGCGTGAGATCGCCGCCTCGCCGCTGAGCGCCCCATGGATCGCCTGCGGCAGGATGTCGACGTCGACGTCCTTGGCAAGGAACCCCCTCGCCCCGGCGCTCAATCCGAGCAGTCCGATTTCGTCGCTGTCGGCCGTGGTGAGGATGATGATGACCTGGCGAGGATCGTCCTTGATGATGCGGCGGGTGGCCGCGATCCCGTCGAGCTCGGGCATGACGACATCCATCAGCACGACGTCCGGGTGATAGTGACGGGTGAGCTCTACCGCCTGGCGGCCGTTGTGCGCTTCGGCGATCACGGTCACGCCCGCTCGTTGAAGAGCGTCTTTGATCATCTTGCGCGCGAACGGGTCGTCGTCGACGATGATCGCGCGCAGGGGCGCGTCGCCGCGCCCGTCGTCCCCGTCGGCTGACATCGCCTCTGACACGGGACGCAACGTAACTCATCGGCGGGAGTCGGGGGCATGCACCAGCGGGGTAGTCCTCTCACCCTGGACGAACGTTCAGGTATCCCCCGCTGCGTAACCCGTCGCCTCCCTCTCGGCGCGGCACAGAGATCCCCCAAATTGCGGGGAGGGTTCACCTTCCAGCGAGCGCCTTCCACGGGGAGGGTGATACGCGTGATCAGCCGGCCGGACTCCCGCGACGCAACGCGTCGCATCAGCGACCTGCGCCGCGCGCAGCACGCGGACGCGACACTGAAGAACCTGCTGGGCGTCCTGAGCGCCAAGCTCGATCTCTGCGCCAGCCTTCCCGTTTTCGAATTCGAGGCCGACACCGAGGGCTACCCCGAGTGCGCAGCCGCCTTCCATGACCTCGCGGAAGCGGAACGGCGGTCATGCACCCACGTACTCGAGCAGCTGCGGGCAATGCTCGAACGGCGCGCGGCCAAAGAGGGAACCTCATGACTCGCGTCGTCATCGTCGCCGACAGCGCCCGTGCCCTCGAAAGCCTGACCGCAGCTGTGGCGACCCTGCCCGGCGCATACGTCGCGCGCTACGCCAGTAGTACGTGCCCGCTCGGCCGGCTCGTCGCCCCACTGGCACCAGATCTCGTGGTGATCGGGGACCTACTCGCTCCCGACCATGCACTCACGAGCATCGCCGACGTGCGCCGCGCTGCGCCGGCGGCGAAGGTCGTCGTCCTGAGTTCGACGCCGGAGGCCGCTTGGCTCGCCGACGCGCTGCGCGCGGACGCCTCCGCCGTGCTGCCGGGCAGCCTCGAGCCACAGACACTGGGGCTCGTGCTTCGCGAGGTCCTCGCGACGACCCCGCGCGCGCCGCAGCCCCCACGGCGTGTCCAGCAGCCCGCGGTGGCGGCATGACGCTCCGGCTCCTGCTCGTCGCGGACGACTCGCTTTCCGCCTCCGCGGTGCGGCGCGCCCTCCGCGCGACCGCCTCGTTCGATGTCATTGACGGCTACGTCGAGGGTCGCGGCCCATGCGCGGGCATGGTGGCGGCGTACCGACCCGACGTCGCCGTCATCGATCAGCTGGGGTCACACGGGGACACCGTCGCGCGCATCGGCGAGATCCGTGATGAGGTGCCGGCGGCGAAGATCATCCTGTTGGCGGCCCGGATGCAGCCGGGCCTCCTGCGAGACGCCATGATCGCCGGCGCAGACGCCGCGGTCGCCAGGACCTTCCCTCCCGACGGGATCGGCGCGCTCGTCCGCGAAGTCGCGGCGGGCAATGTGTTCCACAGCTTCGCCGCTTTGCACAGCGATCAGCCGGGGGTGGCGGAGCGTCGACATCTCGATCTGACCGTTCGAGAGATCGAGATCCTGCGGCTCGCCGCTGCGGGGTCATCGAACGGGCGCATCGCCGCTCAGCTGTGGATCACCGAGCAGACGGTCAAGTTCCACCTCTCGAACGTGTACCGGAAGCTCGGCGTCTCGAACCGGACCGAGGCGAGTCACTACGCCTACGTCCACGGACTGTTCGAGACCACGTCACGTGGCGTCGCCGCGTGACGGCACGGAGTGCACCGACTGAACACGGAAGGCCACATGACCATGATCAACGATCTCCGCGCCGGCGGCGACGTTAGGGACAGGACCGCAGCGACGCGGAAGGGCGACGCAGCGACGCCGCTCGAGCGCACCTTCGGCCTCCATCACGCCGAGGCCGGCTCGGCCGGGGTCCTGGCGGGACACTTCCGGCGCTCCACAAGCCTGGACGAGAGCGACACGTGCCACCGCCGAGTCGCGCTCGCCGTGGCGCGCGCCAAGCAGGGGGACCGCGAGGCGCTGCGTTACCTCTACGTTCAGTACGCCGACAACGTCTTCAGCTACGTCGCGAGCATCCTCCGGGACGAGCACGAGGCCGAGGATGTCACGCAGCACGTCTTCGCGAAGCTGATGACAGTGCTGCCGAAGTACGAGCCGCGCGAGGTCCCGTTCACGTCTTGGCTGTTGCGCCTGGCCCATAACGCAGCGCTCGACCATCGTCGCCGCCGGCTGCCCACGCCGACCGAGGAGGTGCGCAGCCCCGACGAGCGCGCTGCCGGGAGCCGCACCGAGAACGTGCAGATGATCTCGCACGCACTCGCGGCGCTGTCCGAGGATCAGCGAACCGTCGTCGTGTTGCGCCACGTGGTGGGCCTCACGCCCGTCGAGATCGCTCAGCGGCTCGGCCGCTCCGAGCACTCGATCCACGGGCTGCACCACCGTGGCCGCCGTGCGCTTCAGTCGCACCTGCGCGAACTCGAATGCGCGCCGATGACGAATGCCGGGCGCGTGGCAGCTTAGGCGAGCGAGACCTGCGCGCCCTCTCCGATCGACAGGCGCACGGCTCGCGGCATGTGAAAGCCGCGCGTCACGCGCGCGCCGGGGCCGACCAGGCTCCCTTCGACCCGGGACGAGAGAAACCGGATCTGAGCGCGGTCGAGAACGATCGAATGCTCGATCTCGACGCAGTCGATCTCGACGCCGGCTCCGATCGAGGTGTATGGACCTATGTAGGCATTGCTGACCCGCGCGTCGGGCCCGATCGCCACGGGGCCGCGAATCACGCTGGCTCGGATCTCGGCCGACGGGTGGACGGACACCGGTCCCTGGATCTTGGAGTCGAAGATCCGCTCCCCCTGATGATCGTGTGCCAGCTGCTCGAGCATCCGGCGGTTGCCTTCGAGGAGCTCGTCGGCTCCGCCCCGGCAGGGGATGCACGCGTCGACCTCGCGCACGGCGATCCGCCCGCCGGCGGCCCGGAGTCGTTCGAGCGCGTCGTCAAGCGCAGCGCCCTCGCGGCGCAGCGTCGCGTGGACGCCGGGGCCGATGATGTACCCCGCGAAATCCTGCGCCGGCGCACTTTCGCCGGATCTCGGACGCATGATGAGCGCATCGAGGTCTTGGTCGGCGAAGTCGTCCTCAAGCGCGGACAGCCGCTCGCGCAGGAGGATGTCGCCCTGATGCACGAGCACGGGCGCCGATCCGACGAAAGCCGCCACGGGCCGAGAGGCGAGCACGTTGAAGGCCCCGTCGTGCTCGAGATGGGTCAAGTCCAGCCCCCATTCCGATCCGTCTGCCAACGCCTCCCGGATGCTCGCTCCGGTTGTGGCGTCGGTCACGATCGCCGCTTCCCGCACACCGGCGCCGACGAGGGCATCGAGGTGGTGGAAGAGCACGGGCCGGTTCGCTACCGGGACGAGTTGACGCGCCGCGAATCCCAGACCGGGCCACTGCGCCGAACCTCGACAGTCCACTGCGAGTACGACCGCCTTGGCTAGTTGCATGTGGGATCCAACGGCTGGGCAGCACCTCTACGTCCGTCGAGGTGGGAGGAAATACGACTGGATCCGCTCGTTGGGAAGTTCCGCCGCTTGCGCCGCGTTGTTACGGTGTCGTGAACGAGCCGTCTCTCGACTCTGCACCGTCGCTCCCGGGCGTGGAAGCCCTGGGCTTCGTCCGGATCGCGGTCGGCCTCCAGGACGAGGGCGAGCGTGACACGTTCGTGACGCTGCTCCGCGCTGCCGGCCTGCCGGTCAACGCGGGTGCCCTCAGGCTCAGTCGAATCGACAACCTGCTGGTGGATCCCCCGGATGCGCTCGTGCTGGTCGCCGACCTGCGTCGACCGCCAGGTCTCACCGCGCTGCGACGTGTCCGCCGGCTGGCGCCCAGGACACGCATCATCGTGGTCGCAGCCGACGATGATCGCTCCTCGCTGCAGGCCAGGCAAGCGTTGAACGCCGGCGCGGACGCATTCGTTGCGCGGAGCGCCGCCCGCCGGTCGCTCGCCCCGGCGGTGCACGCTGTGATCGCGGGCTTCGTGTGCGCGCCGCGCGACGTGCGCCGGCTGCTCGCGAAGCCGACCTTCTCGCATCGGGAGAAGGAGGTGCTGAGCCTCGTCGTCGCCGGGCTGAGCAACCGCGAGATCGGCAGCCGGCTCTACCTGGCCGAGAGCACCGTCAAGAGCCATCTGGCGTCGGTCTTCACGAAACTCGGCGTGCGGTCCCGCAAGGATGCCGCCGCATTGCTGCTCGACCCGGAGGAGGGCCTGGCGGCGATCTCGCTGCCGCGTTCAGCGACCTAACCGCAGCCGCTCCACGAGCGCCCAGGCGAATAGCCGGGCAGCGAACGGCGGTCCAAGCAGGAGGTATCGCCTGGCAAGGCGACGGGGCTCATGACACAGGCGATGCAGCCACTCGAGCCCGAGCCGCTGCAGCACGCGGGGAGCCCGCGGCTGGTCGCCGGCGAGGAAGCTGAGAGAGATGCCGACCCCGGCGAACCAGGTGGCGGGCAGATCCGGGCGCAGCATGCGGATGACGCGCTCCTGCTTCGGGAAGCCGAGGCCGACCAGGACCAGCGACGGCTGCGCGCGCAGCAGCCGCTGCTTGATCCTGCCGAGCTCCTCGGGATCGTCCTCAAAGCCGAAGGGCGGGCAATAGAAGTTCACCCGGATGCCAGGATGCTCGGCGTCGAGGCGGGCCGCCGCGACCTCAGCCACGCCCGGGTTCCCTCCAAGGAGGAACACGGGCAATCCAGTCCGCGCAGCCGCCTCCGGCAACGTCACGACCAGGTCGCTCCCGGGCACGCGCTCCGGCAGGGCGTTGCCGGCCAGACGAGAGGCCCACACGATTGGGAGCCCGTCGACCAGAAGGTGCGTCGCGGCTCCGACGAGCTGCCGGGTTTCAGGACTCGTTACGAGTTGGCGCAGGATGTCCAGGTTCGGGGTGACGATCCACCCGCCGCGCCCGTTGCGCGCTGCATCCACGAAGCTCCGGACGAGCGTGGATTGATCCAGCCGGTCGAATGGCACGCCCATCACGTCGACGGTCGACGGCCGCGGCTCGACCGTCGGGATCGGCGGCAGCGACCGCCCGAGGAGCACCCGGAGCGCCGCTGCCGAGGCGGCGGCGCTCGACGAGCTCGTCGCCCGGCGCGCGCGCAGTAGCGCAAAGCGCAGCATGTGGTGGCCGACGAGGATCGCGTGGTAGGCCGCGGCGCGCGGCCGCGTGAAGTGCTTCCTGGCGTACTGCACGCGGGCACGAGCCATCTGTGCCTCACGCGTCGGATCCACCCCGGCCCTGCCCGCGTGGTGCACGAACGCGATGTCGGGCTGTACCTGCGCGTTCCAGCCTGCATCGTGGATGCGCTTGCACAGGTCCGTCTCCTCCGAGAACAGGAAGAAATCCTCGTCGAACCCGCCGACAGCCTCGAACGCCTGCCGGCGGACCGCCAGGACCGCTCCGGTCGTCCAGTCGAAGCGGCCGCGGCGCGAGTACGCCTCCTCCTCGAGCACCCGCTCGCCGAGGCGCTTTCCCAGCACGGGCCACTTCTCGGACGCAACCGCGGCGGCCAGTCCACGACCGAGCGATGGGAAACGGTGGAGGGACGGCCAGACCGTTCCGTCTAGGGCCACCTGCCGCACCGCGACGAGTCCCAGGTCCGGCTCGTCGCGCATGGTCTGCACCAGACGCTCCAATGTTCCGTCCACCTGCTCCGTGTCGGGATTGAGGAAGAGGATGACCGCGGCCGTCGAATCCCGCGCCCCCGCGTTGTTGGCCGCGCCGAAGCCGCGGTTCTCGACCCTGAGCACCCGAACGGTCTCGCTCTCGGCGAGCGGGACGGTCCCGCGTCCGTTCTCGACGATCGTCGTCCGGTACGCACACCCACCGGCGCGGCTCTTCAGCGAGGCGACGCACGGTTCGAGCCACCGCCCGTCGCGGTGGGAGACTATGACGACTTCCAGATCCACCGTTGGTGGATCAACGGCTCACCGCGCGCCGGAATTCCACCATCGCAGATTTCGTGACCGCGAGAAACGCTTGAACGCCGTCGAGGCGGAGCTGACGACGTGCCTGGGCTCGACGGCGCCGGTACGCGCGGCGGCGGCGTCGAGGATCGCTGAGCTGCTCGCCCGCATCGACGGCGACGTGTACGCGGTGCGGCTTTCCGAGCGAGGTCTGCTGCCGCTTCTCGGTGCGCGCGCGCTGGAGCTCGCCCCCGCGGCCGCCGACGACCTGCTCCGCTTGCAAGTTGAGGCGGCACTTCGCGAGACCCGCCTACGCGCGCTTGCTCTGGAGATGACCCTCGGGCGCGTCGTTGCCTGCCTTACGGCCGCCGGGGTGCCGGCACTCCCGATCAAGGGCACGACGCTCGCCGAACGGGTGCATGGCGACGCGGGTGTCCGGCCGGTCACGGACGTCGACGTGCTCGTGTCGCGCGACCAGCTCGACGCTGCCGTCACGGCGCTGCGGACGCTCGGGTATCCGGCGCCCGAGGACCCGGCATGGACGGACAGTCTGCCGGAGCTGCACTACACGTTCCCCGCGGGCGACGCCGGCCTGCGGGTCGAGCTCCATTGGCGTGTCCACTGGGCCGAGCGCGGCTTCTCCGAGGAGCTCATGCGCGCCAGCCGTCCGGCCCCGGACGGGTTCCTGCGCGCCGAGCCGGCACATGAGCTCGCGCTCCTGCTGCTCATCTTCGGCCGCGACGGACTGCACGGCCCGCGGCTGGCCGTGGACATCGCAACCTGGTGGGACGTGCACAGGAGCGAGCTGGAGCCCAGCGCCCTCGACGGCATCGCGTCCCGGCATCCGTCATTGCGGCGCTCCCTCGTGGCGGCCGCGATGTCTCTCGAGCCGCTGCTGGGGGCCTGGACGAGCCGCTTGTTGAGCGACGCGGTGGCCGACCGCAGCACGCGCCGGGCCGTCGGCCTGGCCGATCCGATGCTCCTCGACGAGACGGCGGACGTCGAGGCGAAGCTGATGCTGATCGACGTCCTGCTGTCGCGCGGGCGCGACAAGCTGGGCTTCGTGCGGCGCTACGTTCTGCAGCCCATGCCCTTCGTGCGGGCGACTTACGGACTGCGTGACGCCCCGCTCGTCGTCGTCGGCGGCCGCAACGCGCTACACGCCGCCGCCACAGTTGTGAAGAAGTTTCCTCGCATGCTCAAAGAAGGAATGAGCCGACGCACCCGTTAATGGTACGTGCGACCCTTGGCAGCCCTCCTGGTGGGCCTTGCCGTCCTGCCGCTCGCGCTTACTTCACCGCCCACCAGCCACGCGGCCCCACCCGCGGACTTCCAGACATCTCTGGTGCAGGGCGACGGGCTCGACGGCCCGAGCGGATTTGAGATCGCTCCCGACGGGCGCATCTTCATCCTTGAGCGCAGCGGCAAGATCAAGATCGTCGAGAACGGTGAGCTGCTGCCCGCCCCGTTCGCAGATCTGCCGTCGGAGGACACCGGCGACCGTGGCTTGATCGGCATCGCGTTCGACCCTGACTTCGGGGTCTCCAACCACTACGTCTACTTCTATTACACGGGACATGACCTCCTGAACCACCTCGTCCGCTTCAGCGCCGCCGACGACGTCGCGGCGGACGGCCCCTTCGAGCTGTTCCGGACGTCCTCGCCGTCGCAGCTGCTGCACGTCGGCGGCAGCATCCGGTTCGGACCGGACGGCAAGCTCTACTTCGCGGTCGGCGACAACGGCTACGGGCCCAATGCCCAGGATCTCAGCAGTCCGCACGGCAAGATCCTGCGGATCAACAAGGACGGCTCGATCCCGCTCGACAACCCGTTCTTCGGGGAGCCCGGCAAGCTCGGCGCCATCTGGGCGTACGGGATGCGCAACCCATGGCGGTTCCAGTTCGACAGCGCGACGGGTCGCCTCTACGGCGGCGACGTCGGGGACTTCAGCTGGGAGGAGGTCAATCGGATCGTCAAGGGCGGCAACTACGGCTGGCCGTTACACGAGGGCCCGTGCCAGACGGGCTGCCCCGGATACGTCACCCCGCTCTACGCCTACCCGCACGCGGAGGAGAGCGCGGCCGTCACCGGCGGCCCGGTCTACCGGTCCGGGCAGTTCCCGCCCCAGTACCAGGGCGACCTGTTCTTCGGAGACTACGCGAAGGGGTTCATCAAGACCGCGGAACTCGACGCGAACGGCGACATCACCGACGTGACCGACTTCGACGACCAGGCGGGCAGTGTCGTCGACCTGAAGGTCGCGCCGGACGGCTCGCTCTACTACCTCACTTATTACCCGGGCGCGCTGTACCGCGTGAGCTACAACACGCAATCCCACCTGCCTGTCGCCGTCGCGTCCGCCGACGTGACCAAGGGCGTAGAGCCGCTCACGGTCCACTTCTCCAGCGCGGGGAGCAGCGATCCCGACGGGGACCCGCTCAGCCACCAGTGGACATTCGGCGACGGCACGACCAGCGTGGAGGCGAATCCGACGAAGACCTATGCCGAGAAGGGCGTCTACACGGCCCGGCTGACCGTCTCGGCGGCCGGTGAGCAGGCCCAGGCCCAGCCGATCGTCATCCAGGTGGGGCTGCCGCCCGCGCTGACCGTCTCCGCGCCAACCGAGGGTCAGCTCTACCGGGCGGGAGACACGATCACGTACAACGCGTTCGCCAGCGACGCGGGCGGATTCGACCTCGACGACGGCGACATCAAGACCGAGATCAGGTTGCATCACGGCACCCACTTCCATCCGTTCGCCGGTCCCCTGACCGGCCGGGCCGGCTCGTTCACCATTCCTAAGACCGGCGAAGCGTCCGCCGACACCTCGTACGAGATCAAGGTCACGGCGACTGACGCCAACGGGCTTTTCACGAGCAAGGCGATCACCATCCGCCCGCGCAAGACCGAGATCAGCCTGGCGACGTCGCCGCCAGGGCTCGGCATCTTTGTCGACGGTGTTCCGGTCTCGACGCCGCGGACGTTCACCGGCGTCGAGGGCTTCCAGCGCGATCTCGCCGCGCCGGTTGCGGCGGTCGACCAGGGCGGGAACGCGCTGCAGTTCGCGGGGTGGTCGGACGGCAAGAGCGTGCGCCACGTCATCAACACGCCGGAAGACGACAGCACCTACACGGCGAGCTACGTGCCGGCGCAACCGTTCACGGCGGCGTACTACGACAACACGACGTTCTCGGGCGCGCCCGTGCTCACCCGTCAGGACCAGTCCATCGACTTCGCGTGGGGCGAGGGCGCACCCGACCCTGCGCTGCCCAACAACGGCTTCGCGGTGCGCTGGAAGAAGACCCAGTGGTTCGGCGCCGGCCGCTACGAGTTCACCGCCATCGCCGACGACGGCGTCCGTCTGTTCATCGACGGCAAGCGGGTCATCAACAGCTGGCTGGGACCCGCCAACACGGAGCTGACCCATGTCGCCGATCTCGGCCAAGGCCGGCACACGATCCGGCTGGAGTACGTCGAGTACGGCGGCGGCGCGCTCGTGAAGCTTGCCTGGGACAGTGTCGCCGACCAGCCGTCGGGGACCTATCGCGCGCAGTACTGGAACGCGCCGCCGGGTGTCAACGCGATCCCCGGGACATCAGCGGAGCTCGAGCGCGACGAGGACGAGATCGATCACGATTGGGGCGAGGGGTCCCCGGGGCCGAGCATCGGGACCAACCGGTTCGTAGCGCGCTGGACCCGCACCCTGAACCTCGAGCCCGGTGACTACGAGTTCACGGCGACAGCCGACGACGGGGTGCGGCTCACCGTGGACGGGGTGCGCGTGATCGACCAGTGGATCGACCAGAGTCCTACCACATATCGCACTACGCTGCCCATGGACGGCGGGCCGCACTCGCTCGTGCTGGAGTACTTCGAGGACGGCGGCGGGGCAGTGGCCAGGCTGCGCATCACGCCCGTCGGCGATCCACCCGCCGACACCGCATGGCACGGCCGATTCTGGAACACGCCCGACGTCGCGGGGATCCCGGAGATCCCAACCGAGGCTCCGGACCTCGAGCGTGACGACGAGACGCTCGATTTCGACTGGGGCGAGGGCTCGCCGGGCGCGGGGATTGCCGGAGACCACTTCGTCGCAAGCTGGACGCGGACCGTCACGCTGTCCGCGGGCGTCTACCGGTTCGCCGGCACTCGCGACGATGGCATGCGCGTGTTTCTCGACGGCGTCGAGATCATCGACCGCTGGACGTTCGGCAATGCCGCGTTCAGCGTCGACAAAGTCGTCACCGGCGGCTCTCACGAGCTGCGCGTCGATCACTTCGAGGGAGGCGGTGGGGCACGCGCCGAGCTCAACTACGACCGGATCGGCGACGTCGTCGCCGGCGACGGCGGCTACACGGCGGAGTACTTCGCCAACCGCTCCCTCCAGGGACCACCGGCGCTGACCCGTGAGGACGACGCGATCGACTTCAGCTGGGGCGGCGGGGCTCCGGGCGACGGCATCCCCGCCGACAACTTCTCCGCGCGCTGGACGAAGGCCCTGACCCTCGAGACGGGGGGCACATACAAGTTCACGGTCACGAGCGACGACGGCGTCAGGCTCTTCGTCGACGGTCAGGTTCTCCTCGACCGGTGGGTCTTGCAGAGCGCGACGACGCACACGGCGACGCGGGCGCTCGAGGCAGGCACCCACCAAGTCGTGCTCGAGTACTTCGAGGCCGGTGGCGACGCCGAGGCCCGCATGACGTACGAGCCGACGGCGGACCCTCCGCCGCCACCACCCGAACCGTTCCTCGCCGAGTACTTCGACAACAGTGTTCTCGCCGGCGCACCGACGCTCGTCCGCACCGACAACGCGATCGACTTCGACTGGGGCGAGGCCGCACCGCACCCGTCGCTGCCAGTGGACCGCTTCTCGGTGCGGTGGACACGCAGCAAGCACTACGACGCCGGGACGTACCGCTTCAGCGTGACGGGCGACGACGGCATCAGGGTGCTGATCGACGGCTCCGAGGCGGTCAACGGCTGGTTCTACCAGGCGCCGACCACCTACAGCAGCGACGTCGAACTCACGGAAGGCGAGCACACGGTGGTGGTCGAGTACTTCGAATGGACGGTCGGTGCCGTCGCGCGTTTCAGCGAGGTCGAGCTCGACGATCCGGCGGCATTGCTCGCGCCGAGATTGGTCACCCTGTGGAGCGCGGCAGACGCGCCGCGACTTCCGGGCCCGACCGACTCCGCCCACCGGCCTGCCGCGTGCAGGCGGCGTGCCGTCGCGCGGCTCCGGCGAGCACGAGTATCACCCCGACTGCGCTCGTGCGAGCGACCGCCCCATCCCCGCGTGAGAGCGCCTCGCCAACGCCCGCCACGTCCGTGACCGCGGCGAGCGTGACGGACGCCGCCGTGGCCCCCGCAAGGAGAAAGACACGGGCGGCGGAGCGCGGCGACGTGTGAGCAAGCCCGAGCGCCAGCAGGCCGGGGCCGATCAGCGTGGGTCTCGGGGCGAGCGCCGCGTCGGCGACCGACCCGGCCAGGAGGAGCACGGCAACCACCCACCAGGCGCGACCGGCGTCGTCGCCTGCTCCCGACGCCGTGCGCCAGCAGAGCCAGGCGAAGACCGCGACCAGCAACGCGGCTCGGAGGTCGTCGAGCCGCCCGAGCCGGAACTGCTCGTCGCTCCCCGCGTCGAGATAGGCATCAGCCTGCCGCTGGACGACCGTACGCCAGCCCTGCTGTCGCTCGACGGGCCGGACCCAGCCCGACAGTGTCATCGCGTCATGGAACATCAGCGACCGCGAGGCCGGGACTCGCACCACCGAGCGCTCGCCGTCGAAGCGCAATGCGCCGCCGTAGCGTCCGGGCACGGAAGTGGCGGCGATGACGGCTCCGTCGTTCTGCCGGCCGGAAGCGTCGTGGGCCACGGTCGGCGACCTGGCATCGAATCCGTACGCGGCGACGAGACCCGGCGCGGCCGCGACCTGCCGATCCATGTCCTGCCGGATCTCCTCGGCGTCGAGCGCGCGCGCGTAAACGCGAACCTCGTCGATGTCGCCGCGGAAGTGCTCGCCGTAAGGTTGGTTGCCGCCGATCCAGACCGGCGCCCGCCAGTTCTGCAGCGGGCCGTGTGCGGCGCGGCTCGAGACCTGCCTGCCGTTCACGTAGAGCCGGACGCTCGCCCCGTCGAATGTGACGGCCACGTCCGTCCATCGATCGACGGGCACGGCGGACTTCCCGACAGCGTCCACGATCGTCCCGTCGAGCGTGCCGCCGCCGGCCGGCACGAGCGGCCCGCCTCCAGCCCTGCCGGCGACGCCGGCGACCAGCAGCAGCCCGCCGAGCAGCACCGCCGGGACGCCGACGAGCCGACGGACACGGGCGGCGCTTCGCGGTTGCGCGCGGCCTCGGCGCCACACCGCGATCGAGAACGCGACCAGGACGAGCGCGGGAAGATCGCCGGTGTCAACGCCGTGCCCGGCGGACAGGTTGAGCAGCACCGGACCATGCCAGAGCCCCGTTCCGACGATCGCTGCGGCAGCGAGCAGCAGCACGCCGCAGAGAAGGGTGCGGTTCCGATCCCTACGGCGCACGACACCGAGTTTCCCGGATCCGCGCACAGCCGTAGCCATACGATCGGGGAGTCAAGAAACCGGCCCTCCGTTCGATGTCGGCGGCAGTTCTCCGCGACCGGCATCGTTGATGGGCTGTGAGAACCAAACGTCAGGCTAGCCAGCGCCCGCTGCGCCCGGGCGACGTGGTCGAGGTCCGTTCCGCCGCCGAGATCCTCGAGACGCTCGATGCGGACGGCACCCTCGACAAGACGCTGTTCATGCCGGAGATGGCCAAGCTCGCCGGTCAGCGCTTCACCGTCACCCGACGGGTCGACAAGATCTGCGACACGATCTCGGCGACGGGCAGCCGCCGCGCGCGCGACACCGTGTATCTCGACGACCTGCGGTGCGACGGGTCCGGTCACGGCGGATGCCAGGCCGGCTG
The DNA here is from genome assembly GCA_963839615.1 of uncultured Solirubrobacteraceae bacterium. Taxonomy (GTDB): domain Bacteria; phylum Actinomycetota; class Thermoleophilia; order Solirubrobacterales; family Solirubrobacteraceae; genus DASQMT01. Next base: position 686,979 of record CAWIVY010000010.1, on the reverse strand, counting down.
CCTCCTGTACTGGAAGGAGGCGTGGCTGCGCCCTGCCGACGACCTCGGCAGCACCACCCAGCCGGACGTCAAGCAGATCGTCAACGGCTCCGACGGGGTCACCGCCGAGCTCGCCCGCGTCATCGAGCCGTCGACCCGCACGGTCCGGACCGAGGGCGCCGAGGAGGTCTGGCGCTGCCAGGCGACCGACGCGCTCGAGGCCACGGAGCGACTCAAGACCTCGAACCTTCTGCAGTACTGGCGCGAGATGCGTAACGGCAACTACACGCTGCCTCGCTTCCTCTTCCTCCTGGCCCGCGGCTTCGTCCTCGAGGTCATGAGCCGACTCGGCAAGCTCAAGCCACTGCCGCTGAGTGGGCCGGGGACGGGACAAGAACCGGTCGATCTCGACCTTCAACCGGGTGATCTCGTGCGCGTCCGCGATCGCGACCAGATTGAGGCCACACTCGACGAGGAGGGCTTCAACCGCAAGCTGTCCTTCGACCGGGAGGAGCTCCCATATTGCGGTCGGACGATGCGAGTCAAGGACCGGGTGGAGCGCATCATCGACGAGAAGACGGGTCGCATGCTCAAGATCCGCAAGGACTGCCTGATCCTGCAGGGGGCCGTGTGCCGGGGGGAGAGCACCCCCGGGCACTGGTTCTGCCCCCGCCAGATCCACGCGTACTGGCGCGAGTCGTGGGTCGAGCCGGTGGAGCGCGCAGAGCGCGGTTGAATCAGCCCGCGCGCCGATGGCGCGCGCGATGGCGCGCGTCGGCGGCGAGCGTGCGGGCGTCGCGGACGGCCTCCTTGGCCCAGAAGCGGGCAAGGGCCCGCCGGCAGCGCCCGAGCTGCTCCGGCGTGAGGTCGGCCATCAGCGCGAGGGCGTAGAGCTCGCGGTGCATCCGACGCGCGGAGGTCTTCAAACGCTCGCCGTAGACCGGGTCGAGCCGGCGGCGGAACGCGGTGCGGTCGATGCCCACCGGGTAGTCGCGGGATCGGTTGGCCAGCCGCTCCCCCAGGTGGACGATGGGACCCATCAGCGCCAGCTCCGCGCTCAGCAGCCAGTCCGTCCGCTCCGACGGGCGCAAGGGATGCGCGCTCGTCAGCGCAGCGCGACGGAAGACCCCGTACACGGGGTCGTAGTTCGCGTCGCCCGCGTGGAAGAACCAGAGCATGCGCTCGAAGCGGCGCGCCGGATCAGGCGACGTCGGGAACTCACCTCGGTACTCCTCGTACCGGGCACCGTCCGGCGTGTGCACGGTGAAACAGGTCGTGACGCCAACGGCGTCCGGCCGGCGCTCGAGCGCCCGCACGCACGCGCTCAATGCGCCCGGTTCGAGCCAATCTTCAGCACTGATCCAGCGGAAGTAGGTCCCGCGGGCGAGTTCGAGCGTGCGCTTCAGGTTCGCGTGGACGCCGATGTTGTTGTCGTTGACGTTCAGGACGATGCGCGGGTCGGCCCGCGTATAGTCCTCGAGCAGAGCGATCGTCCCGTCGTCGGAGACGTTGTCGCAGATCACGAGCTCGAGATCGGTGAAGTCCTGGGACAGCACCGACTCGACGCATCGCCCGACGGCATCCCTGCCGTTCCGCACGGGCAGACCGATCGACAGCACGGGAGAAGCCTGAGGCACGGGGCGTGACGATAGCCGCGTGCGTGGAAGTCCGGGGCGCGCCCATCCGTTGGATGGCCGATCGCGTCTGCTTCGGGAGGGTTTCCTTGCGAGTTCTCGTCACAGGTCACAACGGCTACATAGGCTCTGTCCTCACCCCGCTTCTCGAGCAGGCGGGCCACGAGGTAACCGGGCTCGACTCCGACCTCTTCGCCGACTGCTTGCTCGGCAGTGCGCCGCCCGCGGTCCCGGCGATCCGCAAGGACGTGCGTGACGTCGAGGCCTCGGATCTCGCGGGCTTCGACGCGGTGGTGCACCTGGCCGCGGTATGCAACGACCCGGTCGGCGATATGAACCCGCAGACGACGTACGAGATCAACCAGCTCGCGTCGGTCCGGCTCGCCGAGCAGGCGAAGGAGGCCGACGTCTCGCGGTTCGTCTTCTCCTCCTCGTGCAGCCTTTACGGCAAGGGAGACCGCGACGCGATGCTCGACGAGCGCGCCGGGTTCGCGCCGGTCACCCCGTACGGCGAATCGAAGGTGCTCGCGGAGCAGGGGATCGCGCCGCTGGCGGACGCCGGTTTCAGCCCCACGTTCCTTCGCAATGCGACCGCCTACGGCGCCTCCCCGCGGCTGCGCCTGGACGTCGTCGTCAACAATCTCGTGGGCTGGGCTCACACCACCGGCCAACTCGTGCTCCAGAGCGACGGCGCGGCGTGGCGCCCGCTCGTGCACGTCGAGGACATCTCGCGTGCCTTCCTCGCGGTCCTGCACGCGCCGCGCGGGCTGGTGCACAATGAGCCCTTCAACGTGGGCGCCAACGAGGAGAACTACAAGATCCGCAAGGTCGCCGAGATCATCGCCGGGATCGTGCCGGGTGCCGAAGCGACGTTCGCCGATGGCGGCGGCGCTGACAAGCGCTCGTACCGTGTCGACTGCTCCAAGCTTGCGCGTGTGCTGCCCGAGGCCCGGCCGCAGTGGACGGTCGCCCGCGGCACCCACGAGCTCCTGGCGGCGTACCGCCGCGCCGGCATGACGCTCGCCGACTTCAGCGGACCGCGCTACTTGCGCCTCAAACGCGTACGCGAGCTCCAGGACGCAGGTCGGCTCGACGACGAGCTGCGCTGGCGCGCGGCGGTCGGCGTGAGCTGAGCTCGAGGCCCGAGCACGTGCTCTTCACGCCGACGCGGCTGTCGAAGGCCTTCATCATCGACGTCGAACGCCGCGCCGACGAGCGCGGCCACCTCGCCCGTGTGTTCTGCGAGCGAGAGTTCGCGGACCACGGCTTGCCGACGCGGTTCCTGCAGGGAAGCACCATCTTCAGCGCGGAGCGTCACACGCTACGCGGACTGCACTTCCAGAAGGCGCCCCACGCGGAGAACAAGCTCGTCCGCTGCACCCGGGGCGGCGCCTTCGTGATCATGGTCGATCTCCGACCTGAGTCAGCGACGTACCTTGACTGGCTCGGCGTCGAGCTCACCCCGGACAACGGCCGGCTGCTGCTCGTTCCCGAGGGATTCGCCCAGGGCTACCAGACGTTGAAGGACGAGACCGAGGTCGTCTATCAGATGACTCACGAGTACGTGCCCGAGGCCGCCGGCGGCATCCGCTGGGACGACCCCGCCTTCGGCATCGAGTGGCCACCGGCGCCGGAGCGGCTGATGTCCGAGCGTGACCGCGACTGGCCGGATTACAAGCCGGTGCGACAGGCAGGGCCGGTCTCACCAGCGGCGCCGCCCGCTCGCTGACGCGGAGCGAGGAGCTCGGCCTGCTCCAGCCGGCGCGCCGCCCTCTCGATGACGGGGAACGCGAGGCCGGAACGCGCGGCTATGTCCAGCAAGCTTGCGTCGCCGTCGCACTGATTCAGCACCCACAGCAGCGCGCGCTCGTCGTCGGGCGTCGCGACAGCGCCGCCCGCGGAGCGGTAGAGGCCGCGCCGGCCGAGCTGCGGCTCACCGCAGGGCGCCAGGTTGACGAGCGTCCGATCGGTGTCCAGCACGTCGACCACCGCGACGCATGTCGCGACGGCCTCCTCGAGCGCAGCGGGCGAGATCCCGTCGAGACCGTCGGCCGACGTGTGGTAGCCGGCGAACTCACCGTGCGGCGTGCGCATGAGGCAGCCGACGGGAAGATCGAAGCCCGGCGCGCAGAACTGACGCTCGTCGCCACCCCACGGCTCCCAATCGAGCAGCCGGTGAGGCTTGGCTGAGTCGCGCAGGACCGTCGCGACGGCGCGATCGATGACCGCATCGGTCCGCCGGCTGCGCTTGTACGTCAGCCTCCCGGCGTCACCGATGCAGGACAGAGCCAGTCCGTGCACCACGCGGTCCAACCGGTCGCGGTTGGCGTGCAGCCAGGCGAGCGGGCCGATCGTCCCGGGCGCGAAGAGGAAGCGGTACGTGTGGCGCAGGTCGCGCTTCGCCAGCTCCTCGGCCAGCATGGTCGCGACGACGATGCCGGAGAGGTTGTCATTGGCGAGCGAGGGGTGGCAGACGTAAGTCGAGATGATGATCTCCTCGTCCGTGTCCCCGTCGAGGACGATCTCCCCGTACGTGAGGTGTCCCGGGCCCAGCGACGAATCGATCACGACGCGGTAGTCGCCCGGCTGGAGCTCGAGCAGCCGCCGGTGCGACATGCAGAAGCCCCACGTCCGGCTGTAGTACGACGTCCGGTACGGGACGAGATCCGGTTGGTCGGGGAGGGTGTGCAGCCGCTCGCGCAGCTCCGCCAGCGGCATCGTCCGTTCGACGGGCTCGCTGTAGGACACCACATGGAGGGTGGAGTCCGCGAAGTCCACCACGCGAGCGCCGTCGGGCGCGGTGATGCGCGCCTCGCGGATGTTCCATTCGTCGGGCACGATCCAGTCGAATATGCGCGTGCCGCTGGGCACCTCCGTGCGGACGATCGGGACGTGCTCCGCGAGGATGTCGAACGTGGCCCGCACCCCGTCGCCGGTCAGGCTCCTGCAGAGCGGGAACAGGCGCTCCATCAGGCGGTAGGCGCCTTCGCCGGTCACGCGACCACCGCCTTCCGGCTGTAGAAGGCCTCCGCGTACGAGGTCTGCGAGTTGCACTCCATGCCCCGTAAGCGCAGCAGCCCGGAGAAGAGGTCCTCCTTGAACCAGCGCTTGGGGACCTGCGAGGGAAATTGCGTCATCAGGTGCTCGACCTTGCGGCGGCAGATGGCCTCGTCGAGCGTCACGAACAGGTTCGGCGCGCCGATGTCGCCGTCGTACTTGGGGATCTCGTACTCGAGGATCAGGTGATCACGGAAGGTGTTCCAGGTCAGCTCGCACGTGATGCGATGGTCCTGGTGGAGGTCATTTCGCTGGTGCGTGAAGATCAGATCAGGCGAGAAGTCGCCCTTGAGCTGCTCGAAGAACGCCTTGACCTCCGCGCCGTCGTAGGGCAGGAAGCCGTCCCGGAAGCCGGCGACCGCGATGTGCGTCTCCGGCACGCCGCCGAGCAGCGCTTCGGCGCTGGTACGCGCCTCGGCCGCCCGCATTCCCTCGCCCGTGAGCACGACCCAGCACACGGAGGCCACGGCCCTGTCGGCCGCGAGCCTCAGGATCGTGCCGCCGCACCCGATCTCGGCGTCGTCCGGGTGCGCCCCGAGCACGAGCACGCGGATCGGAGCCCCGTCAGGCCCGCCCGGGGCAAGGCTGAGCATCAGGCGGGGACGAGCCCCGCGACGGCGCGCTCACGTTCACGGTCGGGAACCCACAGCTGCCAGGGCGCCTGGCCGCTCTCGTGCATGCTCTCGAGTGCCTGCTTTTCCTTGAGCGTGTCCATCGGTGCCCAGAAGCCGTGGTGACGATGAGCCAACAGCTGTTGGCCGGCCGCGAGTCGCCTGAACGGCTCCTCGACGAGATCCTCGCCGGGACGCAGGTCGTCGAGGAACATAGACCTCATGACGAAGTAGCCGCCGTTGATCCAGATGTCCGAACGCGTGACGTCCTTCATGGCGCTCACCCGCCCGTCGTCGTTGACGGATACGACGTGGAAGCTGTAGTTCGGGCGCACGGCGAGGAAGCTCCCGACGGCACCGGTCTCCTTCACGCGCTCGATCATGGTCGGGAGGTGGGCGTCGGTGAGCGTGTCACCGTAGTTGGCGAGGAACAGCTCGTCGTCGCGGAGCAGATGACGGACGGCGCGCAGGCGCTCGCCGATCGAGGAATGCAGGCCCGTGTCGACGAACGTGATCTTCCAGTCGTAGATGTCCGTCTTGAGCAGGTGGACCTTCGCCCCGCCCTCCGAGAGGACGAAGTCGTTGGCCATCGCCTCGTTGTAGGTCAGGAAGAACTGCTTGATGAGCTCCGCCTTGTAGCCCAGGCAGAGGATGAAGTCGTCGAACCCGAAGTGCGCGAAGTACTTCATGACGTGCCAGAGGATCGGCCGGTTGCCGACGGCGATCATCGGCTTCGGCGCCACCTCGGACGCCTCGCGCATGCGCAGACCCTGCCCGCCGCAGAAGAGGACGACTTTCACAGCACCTCCACCCGCGGAATCGGGACCACGAACCGCGCTCCCCACGCGCGCGCGAAACTCAGCTGGGCCACGATCTCCTCCTTGAGGTTCCAGGGCAGGATCAGGATCAGGTCGGGGCGGTCCTGCTTGAGCACCTCGGGATGGAGGATCGGGATGTGGGTTCCGGGCAGGTACTGCCCCTGCTTGTACGGATTGCGGTCGACCGTATAGGCGAGCAGGTCGGTCCGGATGCCGCAGTAGTTGAGCAGCGTGTTGCCTTTGCCCGGCGCACCGTAGCCGGCGATCCGCATGCCCTCGCGACGCCGGGCGATGAGGAACTCGAGCAGACTCCACTTCGTCTCCTCGACCTGCCGCCGGAAGGCCTCGTGCACTTCCAGCGAGTCGTAGCCGAGCCGCCGCTCGCGCTCGGCGAGCTCGACGACCCGATCGCCGATCTGCCGGCTGCCGGTTCCGCGTCGCTGGGCGTATAGACGAAGGGAACCGCCGTGCGACTTGAGTTCGTCGACGTCGAAGACCTCGAGCCCGTGAGCCGCGAGCACGCGCTGCGCCGTGAGGAACGAGAAGTAGGAAAAGTGCTCGTGGTAGATCGTGTCGAACTGGTTCGCCGCGACGAGACGCAGCAGGTGTGGCACCTCGATCGTCGCGACGCCATCGGGCGCGAGCACCATCTCGATCCCCGCCACGAAGTCGTTGAGGTCAGGCACGTGGGCCATGACATTGTTCGCCGCGAGCAGATCGGCCCGGCGCCCCTCGGCCACGAGGTCGGCCGCCGCCTCGCGACCGAAGAAGCGCACGATGGTCTCGATCCCCAGCCCCTGCGCGGCGACGGCGACGTTGGCGGCCGGCTCGATGCCGAGCGCCGGTATGCCCCGCTCGACGACGTGCCGCAGCAGGTACCCGTCGTTACTCGCCACCTCGATGACGAGGCTGTCGGGACCGAGCCCGAACCGCTCGACGGCCATCTCCACGTAGGCGCCGGCGTGCGCGACCCATGACTCCGAGTACGACGAGAAGTACGCGTACTCGCTGAAGATGTCCTCGGCGGTCACGAACTCCTCGAGCTGTACGAGCAGGCACTGCTCGCAGACCTTTGCGTGGAGCGGGTAGAAGGGCTCCATCGAGTTGACGCGCTCGGACGACACATAGCTCTCGCACAGGGGCGACATGCCGAGATCGACGAACGTGCGGCGCAGCGGAGCTGAGCAGAAGCGGCACGCCGGTGAGTAGGAGAAGGCGACGGGAGTTGCGTCGATGAGATCCGTCAGAGGTTCCGGCACATTCCTTCAACGGATCGCGGCGCCCGGGACTTCCGTCGCGTTCGTGGTCGTTGCCGCCGGTCCGTGCAGCACAATGCCCGCGGGATGGGACACACGGCTTCGCTGTCACAACTGCAGAACCCGGCGGTGGCGAGCGTCGACGGCAAGATCACCCCCTACGAGGACGTGTGCATCCACGTCAGCGCCGAGGCACTCACCCGTGCGCTCAGCGTCTTCGAAGGGCTGAAGGCGTACTGGAACGACGCGAGCGACGAGCTCGCGCTGCGCTGGCCGGAGCGGCACTACGAGCGGCTGCACCGAACGTGCGCTCTGCTGCACATCCCGGTGCACTTCACGCTCGGCGAGTACATCGCGTGGATGAACCAGCTTGCCGGGCATCTCGCGACGCCCGAGCGGGACATCTGGTTCCGCACCACGCTGTACGTGACCGAGGGTCACTGGGGCGAGGGAACGCGCGGACAGCTCGTGATCACGGCGTTCACGCAATCGAAGGAGCTTGTCCCGCCGTATCGCATCGGCGTCAGCAGTTGGCGGCGCCCCGCGGATGTGTCGATGCCCGCGCGCATCAAGAGCGCAGCCAGCTACCAGCTCGGGCGGGTCGCCAGGATCGAGGCGACCCGGCACGGCTACGACGACGCCGTGCTGCTCAACGATGCTGGCCGCGTCGCGGAGGCGACGAGCTCTTGCGTCATGTGCGTGCGTGACGGCACCGTGCTCACCCCGCCGCCATTTGAGGGAGCACTGGAGAGCCTCACGGTCGAGGCGGTCGAGCTCGTGTGCGACGAGATCGGGATCCGCTTCGAGCGCCGGCCGGTCGAACGGTCCGAGCTGCTCGTCGCCGACGAGATCGCGCTCGTCGGAACGATCACCGAGATCAGCCATGTCTCCGAGATCGAGGGCGCGGAGAAGCCCGTCGACGGCGTGCTCGCCCAGATCCGCAGGAGCTACGGCGACGCGCTCCGGCGCCGCACGGAGATTCCAGGTCTGGCGTTCTCGACCATCACCGCGAGCGAGCTCGACGACATTCGTCGCGGCGACTGACCGTCAGGGGGGCGGGAGCCGTCGCGCCAGCTTCCAGCCCGTCGGTTGGAAACCACAGCCACGCCAGAACGGTCGCGACGACAGGTTCGAGGTGTTGAAGCTCACGCCGAGACGATCATGGTCGTGTTCGCGAGCCCACCGGAGCGCAGCGTCGAGCAGAGCCCTTCCGACCCCCGTTCCCCGCGACGCGGGGTCGACACCCGTCGCGCCGATGAATGGTGCGTCGTCGGCGGTCAGCAGCTGAGCCGGACTGGTGAACTCCAGCGTGAGCAGCCCGAGGTCGTGGCCGTCGGCGCGGGCGAGGAAGTGAACGGCGCCTTGGCGGAACAGGTCCCGGTGTGCGCGCGCGAAATCCTCGACGCGCAGCTCCGCCTGTTGCGCGAACAGCGGCGGCTCGTTCCGGGCCTCGGCCTCGCCGAGCGCGAGCCGCGCGATCGCGCCGAGGTCGTCCTCCCCACCGATCCTGACCTCGACCCCGGTGGAACCCGCACGTGCAGGAGCGTCGCGCGTCGTGCGCACTGCGAAGCAGGTTCGGCGTCCGAAGCCCAGATCGAACCAGGCCGATTCGATCGCAGGCAGCGCGGGGATCTCGACGTCGTGCACGGTGACGCCGGCGTCGCACCACTCGCTCGCGAGCTGTGCATACATACGGCCGTACAGTCCGGTCGGGTCGGGCCACGAGCTGTCGAGCGCGTGGTGCACGGAGCTGGCGAAGCCGAATATGCCGGACGCGTTGCCCCCGAGCCAGCCGACGAGCCGACCTGAGACGTCGCGGGCGCCGATGCCACGCTCGACGGGCGAGCTCGCGAGAAGCTCCGTCAAGGCAGTCGCGTCGGTATACCGGGTGGACGTGCCCGGATGGACGGCGGCAAGCTCACGTTGCCTCGCAGCGAGGAGCGCAGTGAGCTCGGACGGTTCGACCGTTGTGATGTCGACGAGCGTGGGGTGCGCAGCGGAGCGAACCCCGCCATCGTCGCATACGAACCTCCGGAAGATCGGACCTGCAGGGACCGTTGATGGGTATGCCGACGATCTACATCGATGCGGCGCTGCCGGATGAGAAGCGCCGCCACCGGCTTTATGCCGGCGATCTGTTCGCTTTCTCGGTGAGCTATCACGCCACGCAGCTCGCCGAACTCGCGCGCGAGATGAGCGAGGCGGCCTTCGCGCCGCATGACCCGCCGGTCGCGCAGGAGAGCATGTCGCCCGAGCGTTACGTGGAGATCCTCGCGGAGCTGAAGCCCGCTTTCATCCATGACCCCCGCGCGAAGGAGCTGATCGCCGGCATCCTCACGGACGTCGGCGCTGACATCGAGCGCACGTATTTCGACGTTCCGCGGCTGCGCACCATGGCGCACGGCGATTACCTCAACGCCGGGCTCGCGTACCAGTTCCACGCGCACCGCGACACGTGGTTCTCCGCTCCCCAGCAGCAGCTCAACTGGTGGCTGCCGGTATACGAGATCGAGTCGGAGAACTCGATGGCATTCCACCCGCAGTACTTCGAGCGGCCGATCCGCAACAGCTCCTCCGGTTACGACTACGAGCGGTGGAGCAAGACGGGACGGCAGGAGGCGGCGAAGCAGGTCAAGAAGGAGACGCGCAAGCAGCCCCAACCCGAGGAGGCGCTCGAGCTGATGCCGGACGTCCGCGTCGTCACCCCACCCGGCGGGGCGATCGTGTTCTCGGCGGCGCAGCTCCACTCGACCGTGCCGAACACCACGAGCCACACGCGCTTCAGCATCGACTTCCGCACGGTCAACCTCGACGATCTGCTCGAGGGCGTCGGGGCGGCGAACGTCGATTCGGGGTGCACGGGGACCACGTTGCGCGACTTCCTGCGCGCCAGCGACCTCGAGCCGCTCCCCGAGGACGTGATCGCGGCGTACGACAGGCGTCCCGTCTCCGCCGCGGCCGGTTCGTAGGAACCTCAGCTAGCTCGGGAGGGCGTGCCGGCGTCGAACGTCGGCCACCCTCCCCCACGCGCCGCGGGCGAGCGTCGCCCCGCGCCGCACCACGTCGGGCGCGAGCCACGCGAGCGCGGTCACGTAGACGATCGCCCCGGTGGCGATCGTCAGGGCCGCCCGCGCGGCCATCTCGACCCCCAGGGCCGAGAGTGCTCCGCGGCAGAGTACGCAGGCCCCGACCATCACAAGTGCGGCCGCCGAGACACCGGCGAGCCGCGCTCCGAAGGTCGCCGCCGACACCTCGAGCTCTGACAGGACGATGATCAGCATCGGGATCTCGACCGCCAGCAACTGGCTCAGCACGAATCCGACCGCGACCGCTTCAAGGCCCCAGTGCGATCCCACCACGACGCCGATCGGCGTGAGGAAGAGGGCCGCGAGCTGTGTCCAGAACGTAACCTGAGGCCGTCCGACGGCGTCCATGACGACGGAGCTCGCCGACTGCAGGCTGCGGATGATGACGTAGACGCTCAGGACCTGGACGACCCCGACCGCGACGTGCCACTGGGCTCCGAACACCAGCGGGATGACGTCCGGCGCGACGACGATGAGCCCGCAGAGCAGCGGCAGGATGACCGCAACCAGGAAGCGGACGCTGTCGAGCCATAGCGCGGCGATCCGTTTCGGATCCTCCCGCATGCGCGAGAACGCCGAGAACAGCACCTCCGCGATGGGGATCGCGATCACCGTCAAAGGTAGGACCACGGTGCTCATCGCGAAGCTCCAGGCGCCGAGCGCCGGGATGCCCACGAGCTTGCCGACGAGCAGGGAGAGGACGAGCAACTCAGCAAGGCGAGCCCACCGGCCGCCCGCCACCCGCACGGCGAACCGCCAGAGCTCACGGAAGGCGCCGGTCGAGAATTCCAACGTGGGGTACCACCGGGAGCGCCACCAGAGCGCGGCGGCGAACGTGGTCAGCAAGGCGATCTGCTGCAGCAGCAGCGCCCACGGGCCGGCGCCGAGGGCAGCCGCGAGGACCGCGACGGCGCTCCCGATGACGAGCGCCAGCCAGTAGCGGAGCTCGAGCGCGCGAAACCGCATACCGCGGATGAAGAGCGCCTGAATGGTGGACGACGCTGCGCAGATCGCGAACGTGAGCCCGCCTGCCGCCACGATCCACCCCACTTCCGGCTCAGCCAGGAAGGCGCCGATGGGACGCGCTGCAAGCGCCGCGACCGTCGCGAGCAGGATCCCGAAGCCGAGCGTCGCCCAAAAGGCCGTTGAACGTGCGATACGCGTGTCCCGGGGGGTCTGGACCAGCGCGGCCCCCATGCCCATGTCCGCGACCGTCGGCGCAAACGACGCCAGCGTGACCGCTATGGCCGCCGCACCGTAGTCGGCGGGCACGAGCAGGCGGGCCAGGATCGCCACGGTGACGAGCCGGATGCCCTGGACGCCTACCTGCCCGACGAGCTTCCACGCGGCACCCACGCCGACCTGCCGCTCGAGGTCCGCCGAGGATCCGTCCGGCGCAGCCGCGGCGCCCGACGCCTCATGCGTGCTGGCGGTCACATTCCATTCAACGGCGCTCGGCCGCTGTCGCTGCCACGCGTGTCCACACACGCCGCCGGCAGAAGTTCCGCTCCTGATGACCCGTTGCTTCTCTAAGTGGAGTTCGCCTCGCAACCGGAACTTCTCGGCTCGGTGATCATCCCCGCGCACGACGAGTCCGCAGGGATCCGCCGTTGCCTGGACGCGCTGTACGCCGGCTTTGGGCCGGGCGAGCTCGACGTGGTGGTGGTCTGCAACGGCTGCACGGACGACACGGCGGCGCTCGCGCGGTCCTCCGGCCATCCGATACGGGTGATCGAGCTGAAGGCGGCGTCGAAGTCGGCTGCCCTGCGGGCCGGTGACAAGGCGGCGATCGCGCCACGGAGGATATACCTGGACGCCGATGTCGTGATGCAAGGCCCGGCGGCGCGCGCCGTGCTGCGGCGCCTGCGGGCCGGGGCCGTCGCCGCCCGACCGCCTGTCCGCTACGACAGCAGCCAGTCCTCGGCGCCCGTCCGTAGCTACTATCGCGCGCGCTCGCGCGTGCCGGCATTGCTCGGATCCCTGTGGGGGGCGGGCGTCTACGGCCTCTCAGAGACGGGCAGAAGCCGCCTCGGCGCGTTCCCGGACGTCGCCGCCGACGATCTCTGGGTCGACCGGCATTTCGCGGCCGGCGAGATCGAGATCGTGGGGTGCACACCCGTGGTCGTCACTGTGCCGCAGACCACCGCCGCCCTCATCCGGGTGCTGCGCCGGACATACCGCGGAAAGGCGGAGAACGCAGATCTGGACCCCTACGACCGGGCACACCAGACGACCGCTTCCACGGTGCGACAACTGCGGCGTCTCGCCGGGACCGGTCCGTCTGCGGCCCTCGACGCCGCGACCTACGCCGCGTTCGCGATGGGCGCCCGGCTCGCGGGCACGGAGCCGACGGCAGGGGTCCGCTGGGAGCGCGACGAGAGCTCGAGGAGCCGTTGATGACGACGCGCTCACACGCGGTACCGATGCTGCAGCTGTTCGCGCTCACGGTGATGGTGATCCCGTCCGACACCGTGATCAGGGCGATCGGGGCGAACGGCTACCCGGCGTCGCTGGTGGGCATGTTCGGTTTCGCCGTCTTCCTGGCAGCGACGCTGCTCGGGCTCCACAACCCCCTGGAACGCCGGCACCCGGTGCGGACTGTGATCTGCCTGCTGTGGCTCGCCACGCTCGCGTCGTACGTGAACATCGACCGCTCCGCGCTGAGCATCGCGGAGCTCGCGGGCGCCGATCGCCTCCTGCTGCAGCTCGCCGCCATCACCGGCGTCGCGCTGATCGCTGCCGAGTGCCTCAACTCCCTGGATGACATCCGGCGCGTGCTCAGGGCGCTGACATGGGGCGGTGCCGTCTGCGGCGCGGTGGCCGGGTTGCAGTTCTGGCTGAGCCTCGACCTCGCGCCCCTCCTGCGCGAGCTCCCCGGGTTCTCGCTGAACTTCGACAACCCTGGGATCATCGCCCGCGCGGCGCTGAACCGGGCCGCAGGCACCGCGATCCACCCCATCGAGCTGGGGGTCGTGGCCGCCATGCTGCTGCCGCTCGCGATCTACCTCGGGATCTGCGACACCGAGCGCAGTTGGCGCCGACGATGGACGCCGGTCCTGCTCATCGGCCTTGCGATCCCGGCGTCGGTGTCGCGATCGGCGATCCTCGCCACAGTGGTCGCGCTCGCCGTACTGATCGTGCTGATGCCGCCGCGGCAGCGGGTGGTGGCCTTGTGCGCGGTGCCGTTTGCCGTCGTCGCCGTCTTCATGACCGCGCACGGCCTGATCGGGACCCTGCGTACCTTCTTCGCAGCGGGTACCAGCGACCAGTCGATCGCCACCCGGGTCGAGGACTACCCGCTGGTGGAGCGGCTGGTGCAGGAGTCGCCGTGGGTCGGCCATGGCGGCGGCACGTATATCTCCAGCAATGCGATCGACATCTTGGACAACCAGTACCTCAAGACGGCGGTCGAGCTCGGACTCGTCGGGTTGATCGCCCTGGTCGCGTTCTTCGTGGTGCCGACATGTGCCGCCCTGATCGCCCGCAGCCACACCGACGATCCTGAAGTCAAGCTGCTGTGCGCCGCACTCGCCGGTTCGGCGCTCGCCGCGACGGTCTGCTCGTTCACCTTCGACTCGCTCTCGTTCCCGATGTTCGCGAGCGTGCACGCCCTCGTGATCGGCGTGATCGGCGCCGGCTGGCGCCTCGTTGCCGGCGCGGAGGCCCGTGCGATCGCACCCCGACGTGCCGGCTCGCTCGCCGGCGGTCAGACCGTCCTGTCGGCGGGAGGCTGATCGTGGACCTTCTGTCCCTCGTGCGCAAGGTGTTGCGCCATCGCTTTCTCACCATCCCGGTGATCGTGCTCACGCTGTTTGCTGCCGCGTACGTCGTCGCCGTCAAGCAGCCGGTCTATGAGGCCAAGTCGAGCTTCGTCCTCTTGAATCCCCCTGCGCCGCCGACCGCGGAGGAAGTCGCCCGCGATCCGGCACTCGGCCGGCTGAAGACCGACAACCCCTACACGCGCTTCGGCGACCAGTCGGTGATCATCGAGGTGCTGGCCAGCACGATGAACGGTGACGCCGCCAGGCACGCCCTCGACAATGCCGGCGGGGAGTACACGGTCGCCCCCAGCGCCGACTTCGGATACGCCAGTCCCATCGTGAGCATCATGGCCGCGGCCACGACTCCGGAGATCGCCGTCCGGACGGCCAAGAGGGTCGGCGAAGCCGCGAAGCAGGAACTCGACCGCATGCAAGCGGTCGAGGACGTCGACGACGACTACCGGATCAAGGCGCTTGAGGTCGACGCGCCCGACAAGGCCGAACTGCAGGCCTCCGGCAAGCTGCGGGTGCTCGTCGGCGTGCTCGTGCTGGGCGCTGTGGTGCTGTTCATCGTCGTCTCGGTCACCGACGCGCTGGACAATCTCCGGCAAGAACGCAGGGCGGCGTTGCTATGGGCCGCCGAGCCATGGGAGTTCGGTCCCGATCCGGAACTGGACCCGCCCGCTGATGAGAACGTCTCGAACAACGGGCGGCACATCGAGGATGCGCCGCCCGTCGAAGGGCAGCGCGACGAGTCGGCCGGCCGGCCGACGCGGGGGTGAGCACGCTGCAGGGCACGGAGCCCCCGTCACTCGCCGCCCTGCTCCCGCTGAAGGTCAGCGGTCGACACTACGGCGACAACCTCGCGCGCCTCGATCTGCTGTTCAGCTCGCTCGTCCGCTTCGCCGCACCGGGCCTCCTCGACGAGTTGGTCGTGGTCGTGCGCGCTGACGAGGCAGAGCTGATCCGGCGCCACCTCGCCCAATGGCCGGATCTGCCGTTGCGAGTCGTCGTCGAGGACGACCACTTCCCCGCATTCCGCCGCTTCACGCGTCCGTGGCAGGTGCGGCCGTGGCAGCGCCAGCAGGTCATCAAACTGAACGCGCCGTCGCTGACCGGCGCCGACTTCGTCCTCACTCTGGACCCCGACGTGATGGCGGTCAAGCCCCTGCGCCGGGATCTGCTCGTGGTCGGCGGACGGGCGCTATTGGAGCCTGAGGCGCGGAGCGTCCATCACAGGTGGTGGCTTGACTCGGCCGATCTGCTCGATGTCGATCCCGATCTCGAGCGCCCGGGCGTCAACGTGACGCCGGCGCTGCTCTCGACCGCGGTGCTCCGCGAACTGCATCGGCGGATCGAGACGGTCGGCGGACGACCGTGGATGGACGTGCTCCTGACGAGCTATTGCGACTGGACCGAGTACACGCTCTACCTCCTCGCGGCGGAACACGCCGGGCTACTGGCGCGTCACCACGTCTGGGCGGGCAGCCCCGGCGCGCCCGCCCACCTTCACGCCGACCCCGCCGCGAGCATCTGGGACGCGGCGGACGCAACGCCGGAGAAGGTGGACCGACTGTTCACGGCAGGAGATCCCGGACTCTTCGCCGTCGTACAGAGCAGCAGCGGTCTATCTGCCGGCGACATCTCCGTCGTCGCGAGCCGGCATCTCCCCGTGCGCAGCACGACGCGAGAGCCCGCACCGGTCGCCGGCGGCCGCTCGAAGCTCGAGGAACGGGCGCGCACCGCGTCGCGCCTCGCGGCGCAGCGCGTCTACCGCCTGCGAAGGCGGCTGCGCCGGGGCACCCACCCGAGGGCTAGCTCCGTTTCGCAACAAGCCGCTGCGTCCGCTTCACCTGGCCACCGCGCTCGGTGATGACCGTCCGCAGCCGCATCGGGCGACCGCCGGCGACCCGCCGCCGATCCCGCCGGGAGAGGCGGAGGGTCACCGTGTGCCGACCGGCGGCGAACCGCCGCACGGCGGCCGCCAGGAGGATGCGGTGGGACGCGCGGCGTGTCGTGAGCCGGCTCCGCACCGTACACGCGGTCGCACAAAGCACCCGGACCTTCAGCCGGCCCGAGCGCAGCGAGACCCGCCTGGGCAGGCGGCGCACCCGCGACGTGGCGGGGATCGCGCCTCCAGGACCGTCACCCGCGACCGGCGCGCCGCCACCGCTGCCGCCGGTGTCCACCGGGAGGTCGCACGTCGACCCGCCGTCGATGCGGTAGATGTGGATGGCGTTGCCGTTGGCGAAGGAGTCCTCGAACGCCCCGCCGCGGACAGGGATCGTCCGTCCCTCGTCGAGCACGGCCGCGGTCGCGTCACCCACGCATGGCAGCGAGAACCGCCCGGTCACGGCGGCCCCCGCCGACCCGGCGAACACATAGAAGTGCCCGTTCGCCCACTTGACCGTCGCGGTCGTCCCGGGCGCCTGGGACCACCCGGAGCTGACCGTCGGCGCGTTGAGCACAGCGGCGAGGGCCTTGATGCGCCGATTCGTGTCCCCGACGGCGGACCGGACCGCGGCATACGCGGGGTCCCGCAGCGCGTGCTGGGTCTGATCGGGTCCGCCGAACGAGTGGTTGAAGTAGATGACTCCCCGCGCCCCCGCGATCAGGCTCTGCCAGACCGCGGCCTGGATCTCGGCGGGCGCGATGCTCGGCCAGTGGTCCTCCGTGAACGGGTGGCCCACCTCGACGAACGCCCACACCGGCTTCGACCCTGACGGGCTGACGAGATCGCGCATGCGCTTGACGGTGGCGCCGTAATTGGCCGCGCGGTGACACTCAGCGGGCGACAGGTCACGCGTACCGCCGATCAGCAGCGCCCCACCCTCGGTCTGCGAGCAGATGTTCTCGTCCGTGAACCAGTAGGTGTCGGCAGACACGAGGTCCTGCGCGCCGACGAAGCGTGCCGCCTCCGCGTCGGACTGCCAGAACATCACGCCCTTGCCGTAGTTGTTGTAGCGAAGGCGGCCGTCTGCCGGCAGGCCGGCCAGGATCCGCTGCACCTCCTCGTAGCCCTCGTCCGGACCGAGCTCCATGTCGACCTCGTCGTGGAGCTCCCACCCAGCGATCGCCCCGGCGCCCGCGTCGCCGCTGCGGCTTGTCCACTCGCCGTGTTGCGCCAGCACGTGCATCCCGTTGGACGCGAGCAGCGGCAACTCGCTATTGGCCGTCAGGACGACGTAGGTGTTGAGTCCGACGGCCTTGTCCTGGTCAATGTCCTCCTGAGATACGACGCTCTCGAACCAGACGCCGATCGGGAAGTGCGACGCGTCGCTGGGCAGCGGGTGCGAGAACTCGCCGTACCAGTCCAGGCCGCCATCGACCTGCTCGAGTGTGACCACTTGAGCGACCGCGCCCGTCGTCTCACGCGATTGCGCGCCGACGGCGCCGGCCGGGAAGGCCAGCGCGGCGAGGATGATCAAGGGCAGCACGAGCATGCGAGGAGGCGATGATGCAACCGACGGATCGTCGCGACGGCTCGCAACGTTAGCCGATGCCTCAGTGACTCCGCCCCAATCTCGCGGCGCGCGCTCAGCCGACGGACGGCCCGCAGGCCGCAGGGTCGATGAGATAGACATGGACTGCGTCGCTGCCGGCGAAGGAGTCCTCGAAGGCCCCGCCGGCGAGCCGCAGTGTCCGGCCTTCGTCGAGCACACCGACCTCGCCCTCGCCGGAGCAGGGAACACGGAACGTCGCACGCTGTGCCGTTCGCGCGCGGGACCCGGCAAAGACGTAGACGTGCCCGTCGAAGAGCTTCGTCATCGTGTCGACGGCCGCCGTGGTGCGCGTGAACCCGTCCACGAACGGAGCATTGAGGACGGGCGCCAGGCGTCTGATCCGTGCGTTGGTCCTCGCCACCTCTGTCCGCACGCGGGCGTAGGCCGGCTCGCGCAGCGCATGCTGGGTCGGCGCGGGCCCTCCGAAGCTGTGGTTGAAGTACACGATGCCGCGCGCACCGTGGATGATGGCGCTCCACACCGCCGCGCTGACCTCGACCGGCTCGACACTCGGCCAGCTCGCATTCGAGAAGGGATGTCCGACCTCCACGAACGCCCACACCGGCCGGCTGCCCGCGGGCCGGACCAGCTCGCGGACCCGGTCGACCGTGCGGCCGTAGTTGGCCGCCAGATGACACCGTGTCCGCTCGAGCCGCCTGCCGGCGCCCAGCAGCACGCCGCCCTCGGACGACCCGCAGAGGTTCCGGTCGGTGAACCAGTAGGCGTCGGCGGAGACGACGTCCTGGAAGTCGTTGACGTACCGTTCCGCCTCCGCGTCGGTGTTCCAGAACACGACCCCCTTGCCGTAGTTCGCGTAACGCAGCCGTCCGTCGCCGCCTGGGGTCGCCTCGGCCAGGGCCCGCATTCTGGCCCGTCCGACCCGCGGGCTCGCGTGCATGTCCATCTCGTCCGCCAGCAGCCAGCCCGCGATCGCCTCGGAGCCGGGCGCGCCGCCGCGATCGAGCCACTCATCGGACTGGGCGATGACCTTCATCCCACCACGCGAGACCAGCCGTAGGTCGCTGTCGGCCGTCAAGGCCACGTAGAGGTTGAGCCCCGCCCGCTTGTCCCGCGTGACGTCAACCGGCGATCTGACGCTCTCGAACCAGACTCCGAGCGGGAAGTACGACGGGTCGCTCGGCAGCGATCGCGGAAACCGCGCGTAGTACTTCGGGCCGCCGTCGACCGGCCGGAGATTCGGGCTCGGCCCGGCGACCGCTGCGGGGACGGCGCCGGTTCTGCCAGCCACCTCTCCCGAGCGCCGCACGAGCGCGAGGACCGTCACAGCTACTAGCGCGGACGCGAACGCGACCGCAATCCACAGTCGCCGGAGCCTCACACGTTGCCGCGCCGCGCCACGTGGCGCACCGTCCGCAGCAACAGCTTGAGATCCAGCCACAGCGACCAGTTGGCGACGTACAGGTAGTCGATGCCGACCATCTCCTGCATCGGCACCCGCGTCCCCAGTACCTGCCAGGGCCCGGTCATGCCCGGCGTCAGGTGCAGCCGGCTGCGGTCGAGACCGAGGACGAGCGCATCCTCGTCGATCACGAGCGGCCGTGGGCCGACGAGGCTCATCTCGCCGCGCAACACGTTGAAGAGCTGGGGCAACTCGTCGAGCGACGTGCGGCGCAGGAAGCTGCCGACGCCGGTGACGCGCGGGTCTTCCGAGATCTTGAACAGACCGTCGCCGACCTCGTTCAGCGGCCGGAGCAGGTCCTTCTGCTCGTCCGCATCGTTGACCATCGACCGGAACTTGAAGATCCGGAAATGCCCTCCGTCACGGCCCACCCGGGGCTGACGGAAGAACACCGGGCCGTTGGAATCGAGCCGGATCGCGAGCGCGATCACCGCCAGCAGTGGACCGGCGAGCAGGAGCGCCAGGGAGCCGGCGACGAGGTCGAACGCCCGCTTGAGCAGGCGGGAAGAGCGCAAGAGGCCGAACCGTCTCACGCCGAGCATGGTCATCCCGCCCACGTCGTCGAACTCCACGGCCGTGCCGACCGCCTCGAACATGCGCGGCAGGATGCTCACGTGGACGCCGACCGCCTTCGCGATCCGGATCAACTTCGTCATATCGCTCGAGTCCGCCGTCGTCGGCGCGAGGATGAGCCGGTGCACGCGCAGCTCCGAGACGACAGACCGGACGCTTTCGGGGCTGTCCAGTGCCTCGACGTCCTCGCCCACGAGAGGCAACGAGGCGACGACGACGGCGCGCGCGCGGCTCGCGCCGAGCCGCTCGCGGACGCGTTCGGCGAGCTCGGGCTCCCCAATCACCAGGCAGCGCTCGGTCGGTGAGATGCGTCCGGCGAGCCACCGCGCCAGCATGCGTCCGCCCATGATCGCCACAAAGGATCCGAGCCAGAGCGCCGCGATCTGCGCGCCGCCGAGCGACCCGTCGACCATGATCGGCTGCAGGATCGTGACGCCGAGCGCGGACAGGCCTGTCAGTTGCAGCAGTAGTGGCGCCTCGTCGAGCGTCGAGTGCACGAGCCGAAGATCGTCGCGGTCGTACAGGCCGGCGATCTTGAACAACACCACGACGAGCGGCGTTCCGATCAGCGCGGCGAGCGCCGCCCGGCCATCGCCCAGGAGGTTCAGGACGACCACAAGCGCCAGCGCCGTAGCCCCCATGTCCGCCACACCCAGCAGGCGCCGGTGGAGCGCCTCGCGGCGCCACAGCGACGGTAGGCAATCCTGTTCGAGTTCCGGCCGCACCACGCGCGCGAACCGCGCAGCTGGCGCCACTGCCGGCATCCCGAGCACGTGCTCGCCTGCGACGGGCTCGCGGACGACTATCGGCTCGTGGATGCGAATCCTTGCGGCGAGTTGCGGCGTCATGTCCTTTCCTGATTCCTCGGCCGACGTCGGTGTCGGCCGGGACCGAACGATCAACTGCAGACCGGGCCACGGTCGCCCACCCGATGTGGGCGGCGCAGCGCGGCATCGATCAGCCGGAGCTGCACACGAGCTGCGAGCCTCGGAAGATGAAGAAGTCCGACCCGCCGAGCCTCTTGCATGCCTGCGTGAGCTCGGCCACTGAGCCGAGAACCTGCAATTTGGGGGCTTCGTACTCTTCCTGGGGAGACTGTTCTGGCGTCACGCCACTATCCGATCTCGCGGCTTTCCGAGCACCGGATTGTCCAACCTCCCTGATCCGCTGACTACTGGGCGAACGTCCAGGCCCGCCGGCTGTTACGGCTTCCGGCTCGTGGGCCTGCACGGCGCCGATGGTCTGCTGGTGGACGCGCCGCCCGCCTGGCCGTCGCTCGAGCTCCGCCATGCGCAGCCCGGCAACGACGCGCCGGCGCTCGACGCGGTCGGCCCGGACGGCGCGCAGCTCAAACTCCAGCGTGGCTGGGTCGATGTTGACCGGCGCGCCGGGCGGGTGACCTTCCGGCTCGACGATCGTCCGCCCGACCGCGACCTGGTCCATCCCTACCTCGCGCCGGCGGCGGCGGTCGCGGCCCGCTGGATGGGTCGCGACAGCTTCCACGCTGGAGCGGTGGTAGTGGGGGACGGAGCGTGGGCGATCCTCGGCGACAAGGGGAACGGCAAGAGCACTACGCTCGCCTGGCTCGCCCTGCACGGTCATCCGGTGCTGACCGACGACCTGCTCGTCGTCAACGGCGAAGCCGCGCTGGCCGGGCCACGATGCATCGACCTACGTCAGGAGACGTCCGAACGGCTCGGCGTGGGCGAGTCCCTCGGCGTCGTTGGCCAGCGCGAGCGCTGGCGGCTGGCCCTCGGCGTCGTACCGGCTCAGGTGCCGTTGCGGGGCTTCGTCACGCTCGCCTGGCACTCGCAACTCTCGCTCGAGTCCCTGCGGGGGCCGGAGCGTCTCCTCACGCTCCTCCCGGGGCGCACGGTGCGGCTGGCGCCGACGAGCCCGGCGGCCTTGGTCGAGCTGAGCTCACTGCCGGTGTGGCGGCTCCGCCGTCCCCGCCGCTGGGACGCGCTCGGCGAGGCGACCGAGCGGCTGCTCGACGCGCTCTGCGGCTGACGCGAGGAAGGCTGCCTGCAAGAGGGTGAACGACTGCGCCTCAGGGGCCGGCTCCGCCCAGTGCGCGCGCAACCGTACTGCATCGACGAGCTCAGCCGGCACGCCCTCCCCCGCCCACGTGTCGGCGAACGCGCGACTGTGGCGCGCGAAGAACACCTCGTCGAAGCCGGCCTTGTCGGACCGCGCCAGAACCCGATCGGGCAGGAGGCCGCCGAACAGCCCCCGCATCGCCTCGGTCCGCCCGAGGTACCCCCCGCGCGGGGCCTCACGAGCCAGCGCGGCCCAGAGTCCGCGTTCGAGCAGCGGATGCACGAGTTGCGCTCCTGCGGCTACAGCGAGTATCGACAGGCTCTCCGGGCCGCGGGTCAGCGCGCCAAGGCTGCGCAGCCAGGCCAGACGGGCCGCGAGCCGGCGGGGCTCAGCGGCGTCCAGCTCCGCGAAGGCCGCCGATGCGGCCCCACGGCCGGCTGTGGTGAGCCAGGGGAGCGGGAGCTCTCGACGCCCGTACCACCAGCGCCGTAGCGGCCGCGGCGCTGCGTAGAGGGCGACGCGCCGCACGTCCCGGCCGACGGGGCGCGTGCGACGCGCCAGCACGGCGGCCGCCCGCGGGCTCGTGGCGGCCGTGAAGAGCTCGTCGCCGCCGATGCCCGTCAGGAGCGAGCCGCCGCGCGCCGCCTCGAGCAACGGTATGTGGACGTGAGCATTGAAGGGCCAGAGGAGGCCGTGGCGGTTCATCGCGGCGCGCGCGACCGGCCCCACGGCGTCGAGTTCATCATCCGTGAACTCGAGGCGGACCCAATCCTCGAGCTCCAGGTGGCGGATGACACGATCCTGCCATTCGGACTCGCCCGCCGCCCGCGCAGCCGGGACGCGAATCGTGATCGGGATCGGATCCGCGAGGCCCGCGCCGCGCGCAATACGCGCTGCGACGGCGAGCACGGCGGACGAGTCCCGTCCGCCGGAGAAGCTGACGAGGCACGGTGGTCGCAGCAGCGCGGGCATGATCGCGGCGTCGAGCGCTGCGAGCGGACTCCCCTGCCGCGCGCACGGCAACGGCGTGGGATCGCCGCCGTCGAGCGCGAACCCGACCGCGAGCTCGAGCGATGCGAGCGCGTTCACGGTGCGATCCGCCTGATCTCGTGGTACTCCGGCGCAGGCTCGCCGTCGAGCCAGGCGTGGGCGCGGAAGTCGTCGCCGGGCGCGGTCACGCCGATCACGACCGCCCGGGGATCGTCGCGCGAGACCAGCCAGCGCTGCAACACGAGCGCGCGCTCCAGGCAACTGGGCTCGAGCCTCCGCAGGACTGCGCTCACACCGCGCTCCGCGCGGTCGGGAAGGTCGGGCGGTGCGGGCAGGCGGATGGCCGCGACCGAGTCTGCGCGCAGCTCGCGGCGAGCCCGCCGCACGGCGCGCAGCGTCCACCAGGCGCCCTGCAGCGCCGCCGGGTCGAGCCGGGAGGCGTGACGCCGCAGCGTCGCGCGCAACCTGGCGATCATGACTCGAGCAGGCCCTGGGCCGCCAGCTCGGCGACGTAGGCTTCGACGTCGGCGACCGCGCGCTCGCGATCGATTCCGTGCGCCGCCACGAGTGTGTCCGCGAGGTCGTCGCGGGTGGCGCCCTCCACGAGCGTCTGCCACAGCAGGGCACCTGCCGAATTGGCGGCCAGATACGTCGACAGCCGCCCGTCGAGGGCGACGAGCTCGCCGTCGATCTCGCGCCAGTGCAGGTCGGTGGCCCGCAGTCGAAGTCGTCTGGATGTCATGTGCAAGCCATTCCTCGGCCGGTCATCGTCAATACAGACCCAAGGTCCCACGCCGGTGTTCACGCGCCAGTGCGGCGCGGAACGCGACCGCGCCGACCAGGATCGCGAGCGCCGACAACGGCAACAGCAACAGGACATCGGAGCGCACCGCCTCCCACCCCGCGCCGCCGATCAGCGCCTCGCGGATCCCCTCGATGGCGATGGCGAGCGGATTGACCTCGGCGAGCGTCTGGAGCCAGGCGGGCAGCAGGGTGAGCGGGAAGAACGCGCCCGACGCAAGAGCGAGGACGCTCACCGCGGCGGCCACGAGGCCGCCGCCACGGCGGAAGGTCAGCGTGCCTGCGGCGCCGGCCAGCCCGAGTCCCCAGACGAAGGGCACGAAGGCGGCGAAGATGATGACCGCCGGGATCACCCCGTCCGCGTGCAGGTCGAGGCCGAAGGCGATCGCGACGACGGCCAGCAGGGCGCCCATGCGCACGGGGACGAAGAGCAGGTCGACGGCGATCGACCCGGCCTGGATCGTCGCGAGCGACGTCGGACTCATCAGCAGCGACTCGAGCGTCCCCATCATCTGCTCGTCGCGGATCGCGCTCGCCACGCGCTGGAGCAACAGGCCGCCGACCGTGCTGACCACGACGCCGATCATCACGAACTCCATATAGGTCGCGGTGGTGCCTCCATAGGTCGGAAGCTGCGCGGGATCCACGATCCGGGCGAGGAAGTAGAAGAGGACGGCCTGGGCTGCGATGAAGATCAGGTCGCTGACGAAGGCGACGCGGTAGCTGAGCATCACCAGCAGGTCGCGGCGCACGAACGCCTGGAGCTTGCGCGTCTCCGCGAAGCCGACCGCCAGCCGCTGCCGGGCGGCCGCGCTCATGCCGCGCGATCCTCGGTGAGGTTGAGGAACGCCCGCTCGATCGGCGGGCGCTCGTCGCGGCAGCCCAGGATCTCGGCGCCGGCCGCCTGGAGCGCGGCGATCGCCGCGCCCAGCGGCATGTTGGGGCCCAGCACGAGCACGGCGTGGGCCGGGTCGCTGTCCGCCGCGGCCTCCAGGCGGCCACCGTCTTGGAGGGCGGCTGCCAGCTCGTCGAGCGCCACGCTCCCGGCGGGATCGAGGCGCAGGACGTGGCGTTGCGTGCCGGCGACGGCGACGAGCGCGGTAACCGAGCCCGTGAAGCGGACGGCCCCGCGCTCGAGCAGGGTGACGCGCTCGGCGAAGCCCGGCAGCTCCTCGATCCGCTGCGTCGCCCATAGGATCGCGGTACCGGACTCTGCGCGGGCCGTCGCGAGCGCCCGCACCTGGCGGGCAGCGCGCGGGTCGAGGTCGTGCGTGGCCTCGTCGACCAGCAGGACAGGCGGCGCGGTCAGCAGCGCGCGCGCGAAGGAGAGGCGCTTCTGCATGCCGTGCGAGAACGCATTGACCGGCCGCCGCGCAACACCCTCGAGGCCGACGTCGGCGAGCACCTGCAGCGCGCGGGTGCGAGCGCCTCGGGCGCTGATCCCTCGCAGGCGGGCGAAGAACACCAGGTTCTCCAACGCCGAGATGCGCTCGTAGAACGACCGGTCGCCCGACGGTACGAGGCCGATGACGCGGCGCAGGTCCCGCGTGCGTCCCGCACGCCGGGCGAGCACGTACGCGTTGCCCCCGCTCGGCTCGGCCAGCCCGCTCAGCACCCGCATGAGCGTCGTCTTGCCGGCGCCGTTGGGTCCCAGGACCGCGTGGACCTCCCCCGGGGCGACCGCGAGCGACACGTCGCGCAGTGCCTCGAACCGGCCGAAGCGCCGCGTCAGTCGCGCGACCTCGATCGCGGGGATCGCGGCGTCCGCGGGGTGGAACGCGAAGGGCGACGGCGATATCCCCATCGCGAGATCAACGCGCGGCCCGCGGTCGAACTTGCCTCGCGGGCGAAAGTGGGCCGGTGCGGACCCGGCTCCTATTCCACGGTGACCGTCTTCGCCAGGTTGCGCGGCTGGTCGACGTTCAACCCGCGCAGGCGCGCGATCCGGTACGCGAGCAGCTGGAGCGGGATCACGGCGAGCAGCGGCTGCAGCATCCAGTCGGTCTCCGGCACCCAGAGGACCTCCTCGGCGTGCGCGGCGATCTCGGCGTTGCCCGCGGTCGCGACCGCGATCACGTGCGCGCCGCGAGCGCGGACCTCCTGCATGTTCGAGACGACCTTCTCGAGCACGGGCGAGTCCGTCGCGACGCAGACCACGGGCGTGGCCTCGTCGAGCAGCGCGATCGGGCCGTGCTTCATCTCGCCCGCGGCGTACGCATCGGTCGCCACGTAGGAGATCTCCTTGAGCTTCAGCGCTCCCTCGAGCGCCACGGGCAGGCCCACGTGGCGCCCGAGGTAGAGGAAGAAATCCGCGCCCTGGTGGGCCTGCGCGACGCGCTCGACCGCGTCCTCCACGCCCACGAGCAGCTCCTCGATGCAGTGCGGGATCCGCTTGAGCGCCGCGACCAGCTCGTGCAGTCGCTCGGGCGTGAGCGTGCCGCGCAGCTCGGCCATGCGCAGGCCGAGCAGGTACATCGCGGAGACCTGGGCGACGAACGTCTTCGTGGCGGCGACCGAGACCTCCAGACCCGAGCGCGTGAAGAGCACGCCGTCGGCGTCGCGCGTCGCCTGCGAGCCCATGGCGTTGGTGAGCGCGAGCACGGTTGCGCCGCGCTCGGACGCCAGGCGCATCGCGGCCAGGGTGTCCGCGGTCTCGCCCGACTGCGAGATCCCGATCACGAGGTCGCCGGGGCCGATCACCGGGTTGCGGTAGCGGTACTCGCTCGCGACGTCCATCTCGACGCCGACCCGGGCCCATTCCTCGATCGCGTAGCGGCCGATCAGGCCCGCGTGGTAGGAGGTGCCGCAGGCGACGACGACCACGCGCCGGCAGGTGCGCAGGAGCTCGTCGTCGATCGTGCCCAGATCCCCGAGGTCGACGCCGTCGCCGCGCGCGGTGCGGTCGGCGATCGTCTCGGCGACCGCCTCGGCCTGCTCGTGGATCTCCTTGAGCATGAACGTCTCGTAGCCGCCCTTCTCGGCCACCTCCGCGCTCCAGTGGACCTCCTCGATCGCACGCTCGACCGGCGTGCCGTCAGAGCGCTCGAAGCGGACGTCGTCGGCGGTCACGATCACGATCTCGTCGTTCTCGATCGTCTGCACGCGGCGCGTGTGGGCGAGGAAGGCGGGGATCGCAGAGCCGAGGAACTGCTCGCCCTCGCCACGGCCGACCACGAGCGGGCACTCCTTGCGCGCTGCGACGATCACGCCGGTGGCGTCGGCGGCGATCGCCACGAACGCGTAGTGGCCGCGCAGACGCGCGTACGCGCCGCGCACCGCCTCGACGAGGCCGCCGCCCTCGAGGTGGCGGGAGACCAGATGCGCGATCACCTCGGCGTCGGTCTCCGACGTGAAGACGGCGCCGTCGTCGAGGAGCTCCTGCTTGAGCTCCATGTAGTTCTCGACGATGCCGTTGACGACGACGTGGACGCGGTCGTCGGTGTCGAAGTGCGGGTGGGCGTTGGCCTCCGAGACGCGGCCGTGCGTCGCCCAGCGCGTGTGGCCGATGCCGGTCGTGGCGGGCGGCGCGAGCACCGCGACGGCGCCCTCGCCGTCGCGCTCGGCGACCGCCTCGCGCAGGTGGGCGAGGTTGCCGACCGCGCGCACTGCCTCGAGCCCCTGCTCACCCTGGAGCGTGATGCCCGCGGAGTCGTAGCCGCGGTACTCGAGCTTCTCCAGCCCGTCGAGCAGGATCTGCTGGACCGGGCGATGACCGACGTAGCCGACGATTCCGCACATGCCGGCGAATTCTAGCTTCGGGGTCCTGCTCCGCCCGCTGCCTCGACGCTCGCCACCAGCCGCCCGGAGACCGCATCGGCCTCCTCGGCGGTCGGCGCCTCCACCATCACGCGCACGAGCGGCTCGGTGCCGCTGGGGCGCACGAGCACGCGCCCGCGCCCGCTCAGCGCCGCCGACTCGGCCTCGATCTCCGCCGCGGTCGCCTCGACGGCGCCGGTCAGCGCGGCGCGGTCGGCGAAGCGCACGTTGACGAGCCGCTGCGGGAGCTTCTCCATCGCGTGCCGGTCGGCCAGATCGCCGCCCGCGAGCGACTCCAGCGTCAGCAGCGCGGCGGCGATCCCGTCGCCGGAGGGCACGAATCCCGTGTCGATGATGTGGCCCGACTGCTCGCCGCCCAGCGCCCAGTCGCGCTCGCGCAGCGCCTCGAGCACGTAGCGGTCGCCGACGGCCGTCGTCGCGACCTCGACGCCGGCGGCGCGCATCGCCGTGTGGAAGCCGTAGTTCGTCATCACCGTCACCGCCACGCCGCCGCCCGGCAGGCGTCCGGCGGAGCGCAGGTGCAGCGCGGCGAGCGCGATCAGCTCGTCGCCGTCGACGACGACGCCGCGGCGGTCGACGGCGAGCACGCGGTCGCCGTCGCCGTCGAACGCGAACCCGCCGTCGTGGCCGCCCGCACGCACGTGGGCGGCGAGCGCGTCGATGTGCGTCGAGCCGCAGCCGGCGTTGATGTTGCGGCCGTCCGGCGCGTCCGCGAGCACGTCGACGTTCGCGCCGAGGCGGCGGAAGATCTCCGGCGCCGCGCGATGTGTAGCGCCGTTCGCGCAGTCCAGCGCGATCCGCAGGCCGCTCAGGTCGAGCTGCTCGAAGCGCTCGTGCAGCGCGCGCAGATAGTCCTCCAGTGCGCCCTCCAGCGTGCGCACGCGGCCGACCGGTCCGGCGCCGTTGCCATGGGCCGCCGACTCCAGCGCCTGCTCGATCTCCAGCTCGGCGGCGTCGGAGAGCTTGAAGCCGTCGCCGCCGAAGAACTTGATCCCGTTGTCGCGGTACGGGTTGTGCGACGCGCTGAGTACGACGCCGAGGTCGAATCCGTAGCGCTCGATCAACAGCGGCGCGCCCGGCGTGGGCAGCACGCCGCCCAGCAGCGCCTCGCCGCCGGCCGCGGCGACGCCGGCCGCGATCGCGGCCTCGAGCATCTCGCCGGACTCGCGCGTGTCGCGGATCACGAGCACGCGCGGCCGCGCGGCACCCACGCGCTGCGTCGCGGCCCGTGCGAGCGCCAGCGACAGCTCCGCGGTCAGGAACTCCCCGGCGACTCCCCTGACACCGTCGGTGCCGAAGAGCTGACGAGCCAAGGCGGCTAGCGCTTCGAGAACTGCGGCCGCTTGCGGGCCTTCTTCAGGCCTGCCTTCTTGCGCTCCTTGACGCGCGCGTCGCGCGTCAGGAACCCGCGCCGCTTGAGCTCGGAACGCAGGTTCGGATCGGCGTCGACGAGCGCCTTGGAGATGCCGTGGCGCAGGGCGCCGGCCTGGGCCGACACGCCGCCGCCGTGCATCGAGGCGACCACGTCGATCTTCTCCTCCAGCCCGACCGTCTCGAGCGCGGTGCGAATCGTGCGCTGCAGCGCGGGCCGCGGGAAGAAGACGTCGAGCGTGCGGCCGTTGATCAGGTAGGCGCCGGTGCCGGGCTTGAGGATGACGCGCGCAACGGCCGTCTTGCGCTTGCCGGTCGCCGTGTAGCGGGCGCCGGCCGCAAGGTCGATCGCAGCGTCGGCGATCGGCTGGGCGAAATCCTCCTCGGCGGCGTCGCCGTCGCCGTCGCCGTACTCGTCCTCGTCCTCGCCGCGCAGGACTTCCTCGCCCTCGCGCACGATGTCGACCTCGAGGTCCATGCCCGGGATCTCCGGCTTGACCCGCGGGGTCTCGTCGACCTCATCGTCGTCCTGCTCCGCCTCGGCCGCGGCGGGCTGGGGCTCGGCGGCCGGCGCGGGCGCGGCGGCGGGCTCCTCGGCCACGGGCTCCGCGACGATCTCCTGCTCGCGCTGCTGCTGCTCCTCGCTCGGAGTCTCCTGGGCGCCGACCGAATCCTCGGCCGCGATTCTGCCTCGCCCTTCGGGCTCGTCACCGGCGGCGCTTCGCTTCGCCTCGTCGGGCTCGTTGACCTCGCCGTTCTTCTCGTCCGTCATCGGGTGGTGATCTCCAGCTTCTGGGGCTTCTGCGCCTCGTGCGGGTGCTCGGGTCCGGCGTAGACCTTGAGCTTGGTCAGCTGCTTGCGGGCCAGGCGGTTCTTCGGCAGCATGCCGCGCACAGCGAGCCGGATGACCTCCTCGGGGCGGCGCTCGAGCATGTCGTTGAGCGTCCGCTTCTTGAGCCCGCCCGGGTAGCCCGAGTGGCGGTAGTACATCTTCTCGTGCAGCTTCGCGCCGGTGACCGAGATCTTCTCGGCGTTGACGACGACGACGAAGTCGCCCACGTCGACGTGTGGCGTGTAGGTCGGCTTGCGCTTGCCGCGCAGCGCGTCGGCGATCTGGGTGGCCAGCCGCCCGAGGGTCAGGCCCTGGGCGTCGACGAGCAGCCAGTTGCGCTCGCGGTCAAGTGGAGTGGCGACGTAGGTCTTCATCGGTGCGGGCACAGAACGAGCCACGCGGCGTGCGTGGCAGCGGCGCAGGATGATAGCGGGGCTCCGCGGGCCGGACGGTGTCCGTTTCCGACCGTTCCGTGTTTATACTCCCGCGCGTTCATAACGCCAGCCGAGTCCGTCCTGGGGAGGACGGAGCGGGGGATCCGAAGGGCTCGAAGTCCGAGCCCGGGGGCGAATCCAGGCATTGCCGCCTGGTAGCGCGTCAGCGCGAGCCCGTCAGCTAACCCCGTAGGCCGACGAGAGGAAGTGGATGCCGCGAACAGCGGTCGCCCGGCCGTGCCGGAAAACTGAATCGTTGACGTCGGCTGCGGCGATCGCGCTCGCCATCTTCGGGCTCGCCGTGGCCGCCACGCCGGTCGGCGCCTTCGCTCAGGATCCGACGGGCGGCACCGCTCCGACCGAGCCGGAGCCGTCCGAGTCGGCCCGCGCCCGCTCGCTCGCACCGCCGCCGACCGCCAACCTCTACGGGAAGCCGGCGCCGCTGATCCGCCGCTTCAGGTGCCGCAGCGACTGCGGCGCAGCCGCGGCGGCGCGACCCGGGTCGCTCGTGCGCATCCGCGGCCGCAACCTCGCGCCGCTCGACGAGGTCGTCTTCCTCGGCGCCGAGGGCGACGCCGACGACACCTCGGTCGCGCCGCGGCGCGTGCGCAGGCGCTCCGCGCTGGCAGTCGTGCCCCGCACCGCGGCGAGCGGCCCGCTCGCGGTCGTGCGCGCGGACGGAACGCGCTCGCCCGCCTCGCGCCGGCCGCTCACCGTCGAGCCGCAGCCCGCCGACGTGCCTGCCGGCATCGTCGACGCGGAGGTCCAGGGCGCGAAGGTCTTCTTCGGGGCGCGGCGACCGGCCGAGCTCTCCTATGTCGTCGGCGGATCGCGGCCCGCAGCCGTCCAGGTCGAGCTCGTCCGCGACGCGGACGGCGCCGTCGTCGAGCAGTGGGCGCCAGGCGAGGTCGCGCCCGGGATCCCCCAGACCGTGAGCTGGGATGGCACCGTCGACGGCGCGGTCCAGGCCGACGGGCTCTACCAGTTCCGTGTCACCGCGACCGACGCCTCCGGGCTGGCCGCGACGTCGAGCGCGGTCGACGTGTCGGGAGCGCGCGGGGCGCCGGTAGCCCGCGGTAGCCGGGCCGGCACTGTGTCCCCGTCGGCGCCGGGCGCGTTCAAGTTCCTTCGCTATCGCTTCCCGCTGATCGGCGCGCACGACTACGCCGAGGAGGGAGCACGCTTCGGCGGCGGCCGCGGCCACCAGGGCCAGGACGTGTTCGCGGCCTGCGGGACGCCGATCGTGGCCGCGCGCGGCGGCGTTGTGAAGTTCAGGGAGTTCCAGTCGGCTGCCGGCAACTACGTCGTGATCGACGGCGCTCGGACCGGCGTCGACTTCGGCTACATGCACCTGCGCGAGGCGGCGCTGGTCGGCGTCGGCGACCGCGTCAAGACCGGCCAGCCGATCGGCTTCGTCGGCTCCACCGGACGTGCCAGCGGCTGTCACCTGCACTTCGAGGAGTGGACCGCGCCGGGCTGGTACAGCGGCGGCAGCGCGTTCGATCCCCTGCCCGACCTGCGGGCCTGGGACGCGCAGTCCTAGCCGTCCGCAAAGCTGAGGGCATCACGCGCGTCCAGCAGCGTCCGGTAGTAGTCCACGGTCTCCGAGAGGCCTTCGTCGAGCGTGAATCTGGGCGCCCAGCCCAGGACCTCGCGTGCCTTGCGTGCGCTCAGGTGCTGCTCGGGGATCTCCCCTACCGCCTCGTCGGCGATGATCGGCTCGAGCTGCGTTCCCGCGGCATCCTGCAATCGCTGGACCATCTCCATGACGGTTAGCGGCAGCTCCGCCGAGAAGTTGAAGGCCTCGCCGGCGAGCGAAGAGTCGGACGCCATCGCCTCGGCGAGCTGCAAGTACGCCGACGCCGCGTCCCGCACGAACAGGTAGTCGCGTACGAGCGAGCCGTCCGACCGGATGATCGGCCGCTCGCCCAGCAGGATGCTGCGCAGGGTCCCGGGAACCAGCCGACGCCAGTTCCGATCACCGGGTCCATACAAATTTGCGCACCTGGTGATCGCGACGGGCGCGCCGTAGGCGGCGAAGTACGTGCCGGCCACGATCTCTGCACATGCCTTCGACGCGTCGTACGGCTCCCGGGCGAGCAACGGCATCGTTTCGTCGTACGGCAGCTTCGGCTGTTCCCCGTACGCCTTGTCGCTCGAGGCTACGAGGATCTGTTCGACGTCGCGAGATCGGCGGACCGCCTCGAGGACGCTCCAGGTGCCCTGGACGTTCGATGCGAAGGTCGACGCAGGCTGACGACGCGCGACTCCGACTTGCGTCTGGGCTGCCGTGTGGAAAACGCTCCGCACCGAGAACTCCTCCAACGCGCGCAGCATCAGCGGCGTGTCGCCGATGTCGCCTTCGACGATCGCGACGCCCTCAAGCCATCCGGCGCTCACCGCCGTGGCGGGGCGGCGATCCCGCCGCACGATGACGACTGCGGCGCCAAGCGCAACGAGCGCATCGACAAGGTGCGAGCCGAGGAAGCCGGTGGCGCCCGTGACCAGGACGGAGCGGCCGCGCCAGAAGGAGTCGGATGACATGCGGCCCCGAGTCTGTCACGCGCCGCCGATCATGCGCGACGCGACAAGCGCTAAGGCCGATGCTCTGGCGACCGGTGCTCGCGCCGACGAGCTGCGTTGTGCTCCTGCACGCGCAGCAGCACGAGATACACGAGCACCGCACCGATCGCGCCGGTCACGATGCCGGCGAGGACCTGGCCGCGGATGGCGCTGCTGACTGCGTACGCGATCCCGAAACAGATCCCGACGATGACCATGCTGCGACGACTCACGACAGCCATGGTGGCAGGCGTCGCGCGACGACCCACGAAGGATCCTTGACCGATGGGGGGTTGCCGACGCCTGAGGATGTCACCAGACTCGTGTACTCCGCCATATGCCGTGAAGGGGTCGGTTTGTCTGATCACCGCAACATCCCGGCCCCCGACCGGGATGTCACGTTCGACACCACCCGCCGCCATTCGTTGAGGACCGCGGCCCAGGCGGTCGGTGGCACGCTCGTTGTGGTCGCGGCGCTGGGCTCCGCTGATCGCCTCGCCGCGGCACCGTCCGCCGCGAAGGACGTTCGGATCCTGAATCTCCTCCTCCTCGTGGAGTACGTCGAGGTCGCGTTCTACGAGGCCGCCCTGCAGGACGCGGGCCTGAGAGGAGAGCTGAAGGAGTTTGCCGCTGCCGTCCTCGCCCACGAGCGTGAGCACGTCAGCTATCTCGAGGGAGCGCTGGGCAGCAAAGCCGACCCGGAACCGGACTACGACTTCACCGCCGCGACACGCGATCCCGACGCGTTCGCCAGGACGGCCGCACGACTCGAAGACACCTCCGTGGGCGCGTACAACGGCCAGGCGACGAATGTCACCCCGGGCGCGTTCCTCGCCGCCGCACGGATCGTGTCGGTCGAGGCGCGCCACGCGGCCTGGATCAGGAGCATCCGCGATGGCGATCCCGCCCCTGACGCTGTCGATGTGCCGTACGACGAAGCCAAGGTGCGGCGGGAGCTGAAGGCGATCGGGCTTGCGTCATGAATCTCGACCGCCTGGATGCGCTTGATGTCGACGGCGCGCTTCTCGAGGCCCGGGACGGGCTGACGCGGGCCGGCTTCATCGTCGCCGCCGCTGCGACCGTCGCCGGCTTCTCGCTGACGATGTCCGACGACGCGCAGGCGGCGATCCCGCCATCCGACGTCGACGTGCTCAACTACGCACTCGTTCTGGAGTACCTTCAGGCCGCGTTCTATAGCGAGGCGGAACGCGCGAAAGCACTCACCGGAAGAACGGCCGAGGCGGCGCGGGTCGTGGGGGCGGTCGAGCGCGCTCACGTCAACGCGTTCCGTGACCTGCTCGGCAACAAGGCGGTCGGCCGCCCACACTTCGACTTCCAGGGCGTGACTGAGACCAATCGCGCGTTCCTCAAGACCGCGGTGGCGTTCGAGGATCTCGCGGTGGCGGCATACAAGGGTCAGGCGCGCCGCATACGCTCCAAGTCGGTGCTGACATCCGCGCTGGGTATTCATACCGTGGAGGCCCGGCACGCCGCGTGGATGCGCTACCTGAACGGGAACACGCCCGCAGCAGACGCGTTTGACCTCCCACGCAGCCGGCGCAAGATCAACGGCATCGTGGCCTCGACGGGGTTCATCGCCAGCCGCCCGCGAACCACGATCAGACGCGAACCGCGCTACACCGGGTGAGACGTGAGGTTGCGATCGCACTGGGGCTCGCGGCCGGCGCGGCCTCGGGCGTAGCCTTCGTCGCCGCAGGCCCTGCAGAGCAGGTCGACCCGCCGCCGCGCCGAGCGCTGCCGGCCCCGGGAACGCCCGCGCTCGACATCCCCCACCCTCGACTGCTCGCCGACGAACCGCAACTCACGCGCTGGGCGCACGTGCGTCGCAGGGTGTACGCCCGCGCCGCGCCAGGGGGGAGCGTCGTGGCTCGTATCGCCCGGCTCTCCCCGGAGGGCACGGTGACGGCAGTGCCGGTCACGGGCCGCCGAGCGAGCGACGACGGCAGGCTTTGGCTGCGCGTGACGTTGCCGGCGCTCCCCAACGGCCGTAGCGGATGGTTGCCACGCCGCGCGCTGGGCGCATACGAGATCAGTCGTCATCGCCTGATCGTGGACCTGGCGCGCCAGCGGCTCACCCTGATGCGACGCGGGCGGATGGTGTTGCAGGTCCCGGTCGGCGTCGGCCGCGTCCGTTGGCCGACGCCGCGCGGGACCTTCTTGATCCGCAGTCGGCTGGAGCGCTACGCGAGCCCTGAGTACGGACCGGTGGCGTTCGGGACCAGCGCACGCTCACCCACGCTCACCGACTGGCCCGCCGGCGGATACATCGGGATCCACGGGACCGACCGGCCCGATCTCATACCGGGCCGTGTATCACACGGTTGCGTCCGCCTGCGCAACGACGACATACTCCGCCTCGCGCGGCTGATGCCGATCGGCACACCGGTGGAGTTCCGGTGAATCTTCGCCTCGCGCGCGTGCTGTTGTGCTCCGCCTTGGCCCTCGCCGCGCCCGCCGTGGCCGCCGCGCAGAACGAAGACCGCCCGCCGAAGGAGCTCTGGGACGAGTTCCCGCTCGAGGCTACCGCGACGCCGGCCGGCGCGACGGCGCCGCCGGCCGGCGCGGGACCGCAGCCGACTCCGTCGCCGCTCGCTCGCGAGCGGGATTCCGGCGGTATGCCAACCGCGATGCTCATCGCGCTCCTGATCGTTGCCGCGGTGGTCGGCGCGCTGGCGGCGCGCCCCGCCGGGCGGCGTAACCGCGGTCGCGAGTGGTCGCCGAGGTCGCGGTGGGCGCTGTCACGACCGTCGTTGCCGATCGCCGGCCCGGTGTCGAAAGCCCGGTCGCGCGCCGAGCCGTCGGCCCCTGGCGAGGTGCGACCACAAGCGAAGCCCCAGGCCAAGCGAGCACACGCTCCGCGCCCTCCGGCCCAGCGGATCACGGCTGAGCAGCGGCGTAACCGGTTCGCGAAGCCTCCGTTGTCCGCGGAGACGTGCCGTGTGGACCTCCACAACCGCTCGGTCACGGCTCATTTCTACGCGACTTCATTCAAGGACGGGACCGTGATCGCACGTTCTCCACACTTCAGGATGAATTACACACACGGTGACCCCGGGCCGAGCCCCCCGCAGGCGCTTGACGTGCTCGTCGAGGAGCTGACCGGTGCGGGATGGCGGCAGTCAGGCAGCGGGGAAAGGCCTTGGGACCTCCTGTTTCGCCGCAGCGTCGCGGAGGCACAGCCAGCGCCCCGGCGCACGGAGTGAGCTATTCCCACTCGATCGTGCCCGGCGGCTTGGACGTGATGTCCAGCACCACCCGGTTGACCTCGCGGATCTCGCCGATCATGCGCGACGCGATCTGCTCGAGCAGGTCGTACGGCAGCCGCGCCCAGTCGGCGGTCATCGCGTCGTCGGAGGTCACCGCGCGGATCGCGATCAAATAGCCGTAGGTCCGCTCGTCGCCCTGGACGCCGACCGTGCGCACGTCGGGCAGCACGCAGAAGGACTGCCACAGCTCGCGGTAGAGGCCGGCCTTGCGGATCTCGTCCTGGAGGATGAAGTCGGCGTTGCGCAGCGTGTCCAGGCGCTCCCTCGTCGCCTCGCCGCCGACCACGCGGATCGCCAGCCCGGGGCCGGGGAACGGCTGGCGCCAGACGAGGCGCTCCGGCAGCCCGAGCTCGGCGCCGACCGCGCGGACCTCGTCCTTGAAGAGCGCGCGCAGCGGCTCGACGAGATCGAACTGGAGGTCGTCCGGCAGCCCGCCGACGTTGTGGTGCGACTTGATCGTCGCGGCGCCGGTGCCGCCGCCGGACTCGATCACGTCGGAGTAGAGCGTCCCCTGGACGAGGAACGCGGCCTCGCCGAGCTTGACCGCCTCCTCCTCGAACACGCGGATGAACTCCGCGCCGATCGCCTTGCGCTTGGCCTCCGGGTCGCTCAGCCCCGCCAGGCGCGCGAGGAAGCGGTCCTCGGCGTCGACGGCGACGAGCGGGACCTTGAAGTGGTCGCGGAAGGCGGAGATCACCTGCTCGCCCTCGTTCTTGCGCATCAGCCCGTGGTCGACGAAGACGCACGTCAGCTGGGCGCCGACCGCGCGGTGCACGAGCAGCGCGGCGACGGACGAGTCGACGCCGCCGGAGAGGCCGCAGATCACGCGCCCGTCCCCCACCTGCGCCCGGATCGCGGCGATCTGCTCCTCGATGATCGAGGCGGCGCTCCATGTGCGCTCGCAGCCGCAGATGTCGGCCAGGAACGTGGTCAGGATCTGCTGGCCGTACGGCGTGTGGACGACCTCGGGATGGAACTGGATCCCGTAGATCCCGCGCGCGGTGTCCTCGACCGCCGCGACCGGCGACTCGGTCGACGACGCCAGGGCCGTGAACCCGGGCGGCGCCTCGAAGACCGTGTCGCGGTGCGACATCCAGCACGACTGCTCGGCCGGCGTTCCCGCCAGCAGCCGCCCGGGCTCGGTCACCGTCAGCTGCGAGCGCCCGAACTCGCCGACCTCGGCGCCCTCGACGCGGCCTCCGGCGGTCAGCACGAGCGCCTGCATGCCGTAGCAGATGCCGAGCACGGGGATCCCGAGCTCGAGCAGCGCCGGGTCGAGCCGCGGCGCGCCCTCCGCGTAGACGGAGGCCGGCCCGCCCGAGAGGATCAGCCCCTTCGGCCGCCGCTTGCGCACCTCCTCGGCGCCGACGTGGTGCGGCAGCAGCTCGGAGAAGACGCCGAGCTCGCGCACCCGGCGGGCGATCAGTTGCGAGTACTGCCCGCCGTAGTCCAGTACGACGACCTCGTCCGCGGCGACCTCGCGCTCGAGCGCGAGCTCCTCGACGGGCTGCTCGGCGACCGTGGTGCCGCGCACCTCCACTAGCGGTTCCCGCGGCGGCCGGCACTACTCCGTCGCCGCCAGGGCCATCGCCCCGCCGCGCGCTCCCATTCCCACCGCCTGGTCGCGCTGGAGCTGCTTGCCCTCGCTCTGCAGCGACGGCGCGACCATCAGCTCCGCACGGTTGAACTCCGCGATGTCGCGATAGCCGCAGGTCGCCATCGAGGTGCGCAGCGCGCCCATCAGGTTGAACGTGCCGTCGTTCTCGCGCGCCGGACCGGCGACGATCTCCTGCAGCGAGCCGTTCTGCGTCGTGCGCACCCGCGCCCCGCGCGGGAGCGACGGGTGGAAGGTCGCCATGCCCCAGTGGAAGCCGTGGCCCGGCGCCTCGTAGGCGCGCGCCAGCGGCGAGCCGATCATCACGGCGTCGGCGCCGCAGGCGATCGCCTTCGCGACGTCGCCGCCGTTGCGCATGCCGCCGTCCGCGATCACCTTGCAGTAGTCGCCCGTCTCGAGCATGTTCTGCGAGCGCGCGGCCGCGACGTCGGCGATCGCCGTCGCCTGCGGGACGCCGATGCCGAGCACGCCGCGCGTGGTGCACGCCGCGCCGGGGCCGACGCCGACGAGCACCGCGGCGGCGCCGGTGCGCATCAGGTGCAGGCCGGTGTGGTAGCTCGCGCAGCCGCCGAGCACGACCGGGATCGGCAGCTCGCCCACGAACTCCTTCAGGTTGAGCACGTGACCCTGGGTCGAGACGTGCTCGGCCGAGATCACCGTGCCCTGGATCACGAGGATGTCGAGCCCCGCGTCGAGCACCAGCTCGTAGTAGCGCTCGACCTTCTGCGGGGTGAGCGAGGCGGCCGCGACGACGCCGTGCGCCTTGATCTCGCCGATCCGCTGCGCGATCAGCTCCTCCTTGACGGGCTCGCTGTAGATCTCCTGCATCTCGCGCGTCGCCTCTTCGCGGTCGAGCGTCGCGATCCGCTCGAGCTGCGCGTCGGCGTCCTCGTAGCGGGTCCAGATCCCCTCGAGGTTCAGGACCGCCAGACCGCCGAGCTTGCCGACGATGCCGGCCGTCTCGGGCGACACGACGCCGTCCATCGCGGACGCGAGCAGCGGCAGCTCGAACCGGTACGGCCCGAGCGTCCACGATATGTCGACGTCATCGGGGTCGCGCGTTCGCCGCGAGGGCACGATCGCGACGTCATCGAATCCATAGGCGCGGCGCGCCTTCTTGCCTCGGCCGATCTCAACTTCCATGACGGGATCCTAGGTTTCGCGGCGGACGTGTCGGGCGCCGACCACGCTACCAGCGAAGTTATGTGACCTCGGCGGGCAGCGCCGGGCGCTCGACCTCGATCTCCGCGATCAGGCGCCCGACCTGGCCCGGGTCGATCAGGCCCGCGCCGAGGTGCTGGGTCGACTGCGCGCCGCAGGCGACGCCGTGCACGAGGCAGTCCTCGATCCCGAGGCCGTTGTAGCGGGCGGCCACGAAGCCCGCCAGGAACGCGTCGCCCGAGCCGACCGTCGCGCGCGGCTCGATCGCCCCCGGGCGCACGCGCACCCGGTACAGCGACGGCGGCGCGCCCGGCTCGGCGAGCGATGGTCTGCGCGTAGCAGCCGTCCGGCGCCGTCATGATCGCCTCGCGCGCTCCGAGCTCCACCATCTCGCGCACCGCGATGAAGTGGTCCTCCGGCTCGTTGAACTCGTGGCCGACGAGCTCCTCGGCCTCGAGCACGTTGGGCGAGATCACGTCGGGCTCCGAGCGGACCGCGCGACGCAGCGGGTCGCCGTCGGTGTCGACCAGCGTGAAGACGCCGAGGCGCTTGAGCTCGCGGATCAGCCCGGCGTAGACGTCGATGTCGACGTTGCGCGGGAGCGAGCCCGCGAACACGCACATCGAGGCGCCCTTGGCGAGGTAGAGCAGCTTGTCGACGAACAGCTCGATCTCCTGGTCGGAGACCGACGGGCCGCGCTCGTTGATCTCGGTCTGCTCGCCCGTCGTCGGGTCGATCACCGCCGTGTTGGTGCGCGACTCCTCGCGGATGCGGACGAAGTCGGAGAGCACCGACAGCTGCGTGAGCTGCTCGACCAGCCGCGTGCCGGTCGCGCCGCCGGCGAGCCCGGTTGCGATCACGGGTGCGCCGAGGGTCTTGAGCACCCGCGCCACGTTGACGCCCTTGCCGCCGGGGAACGTCGTCTGCTCGACCGTGCGGTGACGCCGGCCGAGGCGGAAGTTCGGCACCGCCAGGGTCTTGTCGATCGCGGTGTTGAGGGTGACGGTCAGGATCATGCGGCCTCCGGCTCCGAGCGCCGGCTGCTACGCGGAGGTCCGCGTCGCATCCGGCGAGCCACGAGCACCGTACCGCCCAGCACAACGGCCGCGAGCAGCAGCGCCACCGGGTTCGTGAACCAGTCCTTGGTGCGCTGCGGCAGGTCGGCGGCCGGGACGGAGGCCGACGAGACGATCGGCACTGCGGCTATCCGCTTGCCGTCCGCGAGCACCTCGCGATAGCCGAAATGCTGGCCGCGCCTGACCGGGCCGGTGACGGACTTCGGCACGCCGACGTCGTTGATCGTGATCTCCGCGCCGGCGCGCACCGTGCGCTTGACCGATCCCTGGGTGACGAGCGTGAGCGTCGCGCCGCGCCGGAACTCGATCTCCGGCGTCCCGACGATGCTGCCCTCGGTCACCGGGTGGATCCGCTCGTAACGCCCGGCGCCCCACTGCAGCAGCTCGAGCGCGTCGTGGTCGCGCGCGGCCAGCGACGGCGTGCCGAGGACCACCGAGACGAGCGTGACGCCGCGGCGCGAGCGCGTGCCGACCAGCACGTAGCCGGCCGCCATCGTGTGGCCCGTCTTCAGCCCGTTGACCGCCGGGTCCTTCGAGAGCAGCGTGTTGCGGTTGCGGATCGTGCGCGTCCGGTCGCCGGTGACGAGCGTCGCCGACGTGCGGTCGGCGACCTTGCGGATGAACCTGTGGCTGCGCAGGAGCACCGCGAGCCGCGCCAGATCGTGCGCCGAGGAGTAGTTGCCGGGCGCATCGAGCCCGATCGGGTTCGAGAAATGCGTGTTCTCGAGCTTCAGCTCCCGCGCGCGCTTGTTCATCTGGCGCACGAAGGCCATGCGCGAGCCCGCGACGTGCTCGGCCAGCGTGACGGCGGCGTCGTTGGCGGATTCGAGCATCAGTCCGCGCAGCAGGTCGGCGACCGAGAGCCGCTCGCCCGGGCGCAGGCTGAGCTTGGACTCGATCGGTGCGGCGATGTAGTCGGACGCGGAGACCTTGTCGGACAGCCGCGCCTCCTCGACGGTGAGCAGCGCGGTCATCAGCTTCGTCGTGGAGGCGATCGAGCGGCGCTTCTCGGCCGCGCGCCCGTAGACGACCTCGCCGGTGCTCGCCTCGATCAGGATCGCCGACGGTGCGCTCAGCGCGGGCGGCCCCTCGGCGGCCCGCGCGGCGCCGGCGGCCGGACCGACCAGGGCGAGCAGCGCCGCGAGCGCGAGGATCGACAGGTGCGCCCGGAGCCGCATCAGCGCAACTTGATCTTCGTACCCGGCGTCAGCGTCTGCGGGTCGAGATCCGGGTTGAGCTCGAGGATCTGGTCCAGTGGCACGTCGACCTTCACGGCGATGCCCGACGGCGTGTCGCCGGCCTTGATCGTGTACGACTTGCGCCCGCGGCGCTTCTTCTTCGCGCTCGGGCTCGGCGTCGCCTGCGCCGGCGCGGCGGTGCCCTTCGCGCCCGGCTCTCCGGGATCCTCCTTCGTCGCGTTCGAGACGACGACGAAGAGTGCCACCGCGAAGACCACCAGCGCGAGCGGCGCGAGAAAGCGCGCAGGGCTGCGTCCGGCCATCGCGATCGATGATAGCCCGGGGTCCGGGCGGAGCCGCCGGACGCGCGGCGCTCAGCCGAGCGCCCAGGCCTCGTCGCGAAGCCGCTCGGCCTCGGCGCGGGCGGCGTCGGCGGGCGCGCCCCCGCCGGCCTCGTGGGCGTCCGCGATCGAACGCGACGCGCTCACCAGACCGCCGGCACGGCCGGGGGCGAAGGCGGGCGCCAGGTCGGCGACGG
The DNA here is from genome assembly GCA_963839615.1 of uncultured Solirubrobacteraceae bacterium. Lineage (GTDB taxonomy): Bacteria > Actinomycetota > Thermoleophilia > Solirubrobacterales > Solirubrobacteraceae > DASQMT01. The sequence goes on along the minus strand of CAWIVY010000010.1, from coordinate 645,619 downwards.
AGCCGCCCTGCGCCCCGATCCCCGGCAGCAGGAACGGCGCGTGCGGCATCAGCTCCCGCATCCGCGCGAGGTGCTCCGGAGCGGTCGCGCCTGCGACCGCCCCGACGCCCGCCAATCCGGAGTCGGGTCCCGGCTCGCCGGCTGCGTCGACCATGCGGGCGATCAGCTCCCACAGCGGCCCGCCCGCCGCGAGCTCGACGTCGAAGAGGTCGGTGGCGCCGGGGTTCGACGTGCGCACGAGCACGAAGACGCCCGCGCCGGCGGCGCGCGCGCCGTCGACGAAGGGCGCGAGCGCGTCGCGGCCGAGCAGCGGGTTCTGCGTCACCGCGTCCGCGCCGAGGCCGGGACTGTGCCCGTAGGGAGTCCCGATCCCACCGAAGACCGCCTGCTCGTAGGCGAGCGCGCTGCCGGGGAAGTCACCCCGCTTGGCGTCGGCGATCACGAGCAGCCCATGCTCGCGGGCGCGGGCGACGGTCGCCTCGAGCGCGAGCCAGCCGGGGAAGCCGAGGCGCTCGAAGCACGCCAGCTGCGGCTTGACCGCGACGCACGCGGCGCCGGCCGCCTCGATCAGGCCGAAGCAGTGCGCGAGCACCGCCGCGGCGACCTCGAGCCGGCCGTCGCGACCGCCCGCGCCGTGGTCGAGCGCAGCCGCGCGCTCGACGTCGGCCAGCGCCACGACGAGCCGGGCGCGCGACTCGGCCATGCCATCGACCGCCGCGGGCCAGAGCTTCGCGGGATCGGGGTCGATCCCGAGCACGATCTGGGACTCGCGCGCGGCGACGGCCGCGGCGAGGCGATCACCGAACGGGATGGCGGGCGACGCCTCGCCGGAGGCCGACAAAGCGTCGCCCGTCGCCGTTACTTGATGGCCTTCTTGAGGCCCGAGCCGGCGCTGAAGCGCGGGACCTTGCTCGCGGCGATCTGCATCGTCTCGCCGGTGCGCGGGTTGCGACCCTCGCGCGCGCCGCGCTGGGCGACGTGGAACTTGCCGAAGCCCGTGAACGAAACCTCTTCACCCGAGCGCAGGGCATCCTCGATCGACTTGAGCACTGCCTCGAGCGCCGTACCGGCGTCCTTCTTGGACAGGCCGCTGTTGTCAGCGACCTTGTCGACGAAATCCGACTTCGTCATTGCTCCTCCTTCGTCCCTCGTAGGGGTCGTGGTGGCGCGAAGCTAACAAGGGGCCCGGACGCCGTTTTGGCTCTAGGCCGTAAGTCGCGCAGAAAAGCTCGCAATTTGCGCGCTTTTCAGCTCCCACGCGTTGTGCCGATTACACCTCGGAAGCCCGCTGGACCGCGGAGATGAGGGCTTGCGCCGCCCGCGCGAGCGGGTCTCCGGGAGGCGCCTCGAGCGCCGCGGCGGGCGCCGCGGAACCCGGCCGGCGCCCCGCGAGCGCCGCCACCGCGGCGCGCAGATCCTGCCTCACGACGGCGGGGATCGCGAAGCGGCCACAGACGGCGACCGCGGCGTGCTCGGTCGAGCGCACTGCGCAGACGACGCCGTCGCCGGTCGCCGCCTCGAGCTCGACGGCGTCGCCCGCCGCGGCCAGCAGCGCGCGGCTGAGCTCGCCCAGCTCCGGTGGGCCGGCGAGCGGCCGGCCCGCGCCGTCGAGCACGATCGCGGCCCGTACGTCCGCGGAGAGCTCGCGCACGTAGTCGAGCGCGAGGGCGGGCGTCAGAGCCTGGCTCAAGACAGGACGGGAGCAGGCGGCATCGGCGTGCCGCAGAATAGGGAGCCGTGCCGCTCTCCCGCATCGTGTGGCTGACGACCGTCGGCGCCTGCCTGATCCTGAGCCTGATCCTGCTCGTCTCGGGATATCTCGGCTACGCCGGCGTGCTGCTCGCGATCGCGCTCTCGGCGGCGATCAACCTGCGCTGACGCCGTCCGGAGCGCCGGCCGGCTCCGGCTCGGTGTGCACGATCACGTCCGCGAGGGTCGGGCAGCGCTCGCGCACCGCCTCCTCGATCCGGCCCGCGTGGTGGTGCGCCGACGGCAGCGGCTGCTCGCCCGGCAGCATGATCGTGACGAGCACGACGCGGCCGCGCTCGGCGTCGCGGAAGCGGACGGAGGCGGGCGGCGTGCCGGTGATGCCGCGCACCGTCTCCTCGACCGCCGCCCGCTCGGAGGCGGTGACGTCCGGCGGCGGGGCCGAGGCCCAGTCGGTTCGCGAGAGCGGCTCCATGTGGGTGTGGACGCTGCGCAGCTCCGGCACCGCCTCGTGGACCGCGTCCTCGAGGCGCTCGATCACGTCGTGGGCCTCCGCCAGGCTGAGCTCGCGCGGGAGCTTGACGTGCAGCGACACCTCGTATGCGCTGCCGACGCGCATCACGCTGACGTTGTGCACCTCGCGCACCTCCGGCACGGCCGCGGCGGCGGCCGTCGCGCGCTCGCGCAGGCCGCCCTCGGGCGTGACCGGCTCGATGTGCACGACGACGTCGGCGTTGCCCAGGGCGTCGCGGACGAGGTCCTCGACGGCGTCCGCGGTCGCATGCGCCTGGCCGACGCCCTTGTCGGGCGCCACGCCGACGACGAGATCGGCGAAGTGGCGCCCGGCGGCGTGGCGGACGCGCACGCGGCGCAACTCGAGCGGCTCGCGCAGGCTCGCCAGCGCGGTCCGGATCCTTCCCTCAGCGTCGGTCGACGTGCGATCCATCAGCACCTGCACCGAGAGCCACAGCAGCCGCAGCGCGAGCCCGATCACCAGCCCGGCCACCAGCAGGCCCGCGATCGCGTCCGCGTCCGGGTTCCCGCCGGCGACGAGGATCGTGCCGACCAGGACCGCCAGCGAGCCGGCGAGGTCGGACCCGAAGTGGAGCGCGTTGGCCGCGAGCGCGGGCGAGCCGTAGCGGCGGGCGCTGTGGCCGCTCGCGACCATTCGCGTCACGTCGATGATGATCACGATGGCGAGCACGACGAACGACCACCACGTCGCTTCCACCACGTCGCTCCCGCCGCTGATCAGACGGCGCAGGGACTCGAACCCGATCGCGAGCGCGACCATCAGCAGGACGGCGCTCTCGGCGAGCGCGGCGAGGTGCTCCGCCTTGCCGTGGCCGTAGTGGTGCTCCTGGTCGGGCGGGCGCACCGCGACGCGCACCGCGAACAGCGTCAGCAGCGCGGCGACGAGATCGGTGGCGGAGTGGGCAGCCTCGGCGAGGAACGCGATCGACCCTGTGGCGAGGCCCGTGCCCAGCTTGAGCGCGACGAGGAAGACGGCCGCGGCGACGCTGAAGAGCGCCGAGCGGCTGCGTCCGCGCGCCTGGTCGGGCGTCACGGCCGCTGCGGCCGCCGCGCGCTCATGCAGATCGGGCCGGGCCGTCACGCCGCCCGCTCCGCCGCGAGCCACGCGAGCAGCTCGCGCGCCGCGCGGCCGCGGTGGGAGATCGCGTCCTTCTCGGCGTCGGTGAGCTCGGCCATCGTGCGGCCGTCCGCGACGTCGTCGGGCAGGAACACCGGGTCATAGCCGAAGCCGCCGTCGCCCCGCGCGGTGCCCGCGAGCGTCCCGGTGCAGGCGCCCGCGAAGGTACGCTCGACCCCTCCGGGCTCGGCGTAGGCCATCACGCACGAATAGCGCAGAGCGGAGCCCGGAGGCGCCTGTTCGCGCAGCAGCGCGAGGTTCTCGGCGTCCGTGGCGTCAGGGCCGGCGAAGCGCGCGGAGAAGACGCCCGGCGCGCCGTCCAGGGCCGCTGCCTCGATACCGGAGTCGTCGGCGATCGCCGCCCGCCCCAGGGCGGCGGCCGCCGCGCGCGCCTTTCCCATGGCGTTCGCGGCGAACGTGTCGCCGTCCTCCGGCGGCAGCGTCACGCCCGCGGGCAGCGGCTCGAGCGCGACGCCGCCCAGCATGCGCGCGAGCTCGCGCAGCTTGTGCTCGTTCCGGGTGGCGAGCACCAGCCGCATCCGTCTCGCCTAGCCGACGGCGGCCGCCTGCGCGGCGCGCAGGCCGTCGATGCCCTGCTGGGCGAGCGCCAGCAGCTCGTCCAGGTGCGTGCGCGAGAGCGGCGTGCGCTCGGCTGTCGCCTGCACCTCGACGAGCCCGCCGTCGCCGGTCATGACCACGTTCGCATCGACCTCGGCCGTCGAGTCCTCGCCGTAGTCGAGGTCGAGCAGCACGACCCCGTCGACGACGCCGCACGACACCGCGGCGAGCGTTCCCGTGAGCGGCACGGCGGCAAGCTTGCCCTCGTCCACGAGCCGGCGCAGGGCGAGCTCGAGGGCGACGAAGCCGCCGGTGATCGACGCGCAGCGGGTGCCGCCGTCGGCCGTCAGCACGTCGCAGTCGACGTAGATCGTGCGCTCGCCCAGCGCGGCGAAGTCGACGACCCCGCGGAGCGAGCGGCCGATCAACCGCTGGATCTCGACGGTGCGCCCGTCGGGACGGCCCTTCGTCACGTCGCGCGCCTTGCGATCGCCGGTCGACGCGGGCAGCATCCCGTACTCCGCGGTGACCCAGCCGCGGCCCTTGCCCGCCATCCAGCGCGGCACGGACTCCTGGATCGAGGCCGTGCAGATGACGCGGGTCTCCCCGCAGGAGATCAGCACGGACCCGGTCGCGGTCGCGACGAAGCCGGGCTGGATCGCCACCGGCCTCAGCTCGCCGGCCTCGCGCCCGTCGGCACGCGTGCCGGTCACGCCGCCACCGCCCCGCCGACCGAGCTGCTCAGCCGCACCTGCTCGACCTCGCCGAGCGGCAGCTGCAGGAAGCGCGTGCCCTGCGCGCGGAAGCGCCCGGGGTCGCCGGTGCAGAGGAAGCCGTAGGCGCCCTCGCCGCGGCGCGCGCTGTCGAGCCCGCGCGTGCCGAGCACGTGCTCGACCTGGCGGGCGAGCGGCGCGCCGGAGTTCACGATCGCGGTCTCGGGCCCGAGCATGCGCTGGATGATCGGGCGCACGAGCGGATAGTGCGTGCAGCCGAGGATCACCGTGTCGACGCCCGCGTCGCGCAGCGGCGCGCAGTAGCCGCGCACCTGGTCGACCAGCGGCTCGTCGATCGTCGCCTCCTCGATCCGCATCGCCAGATCTCCGCACGGCACCGAGACGACCTCGACGAAGGGGTCGATCGCCGCGATCGCAGCCGCGTAGGCGCCCGTCGCAACGGTCGCCGGCGTGCCCAGCACGCCGACCTTGCCGCGCCGCGTCGCCGCGACGGCCTGCACCGCCGCCGGTTGCACGACGCCGAGCACCTCGACGCCCAGCGTCGTCTGCATCAGCCGCTCGCGCAGCGCGGGCAGCGCCGCGGCCGTCGCGGAGTTGCACGCGACGACGAGCAGCTTGATGCGGCGTGCGATCAGCGCCTCGGCGACCTCGAGCGCGAACTCCCGCAGCTGCTCGGGCGCCCGCGCGCCGTAGGGCAGCCGCGCCGAGTCGGCCAGGTACAGGTAGTCCTCGTGCGGCAGCCGCACGAGCAGTTCGTGCAGCACGGTGAGCCCGCCGACGCCGGAGTCGAAGACCCCGACCGGCCGGCGCCGGACCTCATCCGGAGCGACGGTCATCGCCGCTGAGTCTGGCACGACCGCCCGGCGGCGGCCGCACGGCTACTTGCCCTCGCCGACCGAGTCGATCGCCCCCTCGAGCTTCTCGATCACGGCCTCGGCGATCGTCGAGTCCTTCAGGCCGCCGCTCGCCTTCACGACCCCCGCGAGGATCACGGCCACGAGCAGGATCAGCCCGACGTACTCGACCGTCCCCTGTCCTCGCGTTCCATTCGCGGCGCTCGCGATCGCCGCATGCAACCGTCCCTGCGCCTCGTGATAGAGCCCCTGCACCTCGAGACCTCCCGTCGTGATCCGTGTCCCCCGCCGCGTGGGCGGAGCCTGGGGGCATGCTCGGGTGCGCAACCGAACGCATCCACGCACGTTCGGATGGGAAGTGCGACAAGTCGGTGACGAAAGTACGCTCGGGCCTCTGCGCGCGCTCGTAGTCACGAACATGTGGCCCTCCGCCGCCGCGCCGCAGCGCGGCGTGTTCGTGCGCGACCAGGTCGCCGCGCTGCAGCGCCTGCCCGGCGTCGAGGTGGAGGTGTTCGCGTTCCCGTCCGGGCCGCGGGCGCTGCTGCGCGCGATCGCGACGATCCGGCGCAGGACGCGCGGCGCGCCGTTCGACGTGGTGCACGCCCACTTCGGCCTGGCCTCGCTGCCGGCGCTCGCGGCCGGGCGCGGTCCGGTCGCCGTCACGCTGCACGGCAACGACCTGTTCGTGCGCCGCTCCAGGCTCGTGACGCGGGCGGCGCTCCCCTTCACCGCGCTCCCCGCGGCCGTATCGCGCGCGTTCAGCCGCAACCTGCCGGGAGCGGGCGTGCGGCGGCGCGTCGCCGTGTTGCCGGTCGGCATCGCGCTCGAGCGCTTCCGGCCGATCCCGCGCGCGGAGGCTCGCGCACGCCTCGGCCTGGATCCGGCCGGCCCGTATCTGCTGTTCCCGCACGATCCGCAGCGCCCGCTCAAGCGCTTCGACCGCGCCCGCGAGGCTGCCGGCGACGTGCCCCTGCTCACGCTCGGCTCCGTCGCGCCGGACGAGGTGCCCTACTGGATCAACGCCGCCAACGCGGTGCTCGTGCCCTCCGAGGACGAGGGATTCGGGCTCTCGGTGATCGAGGCGCTCGCCTGCGGCGTGCCCGCGTTCGGGACGCCGGTGGGCATCCATCCGGTCGCGCTGCAGGGGATCGACGGCGCATTCTGCGCGGAGTGGGACGCCGCGCGCTGGCGCGCGGCGCTGCGCCCCGTGGTCGAGGCGGCTGATCCGCGCGTCGACGGCCGCGCCCGGGCGGAGCTCTTCTCAGCCGACCGGATGGCGGAGCGAGTCGTCGAGGCGTGGCGCGAAATCGCTGCTCAGAACGGCCGACCGCGCCGGGCCGCGAAGGACCCGGCCTATACTCGGCGGTTCGAGTGCGTCGACGAACGCGCTCACGACCGACCATGAGCGGACTTCTGCGACGCATCAAGCGATCGCGCGCCGCCGGAGCCGGCGAGAACCCTGCCGAGGAGCAGGCTGCCGGGCCGGAGGACGCGCCCACGACGGCCGAGACCCCGGCCGCCGACGACGCGACCGCCAGGACGGCCGAGCTGACGGCCACCGCGCCGGTCATCCAAGCGGATCCGGAGGTGCCCGCGGGTCTCGATCCCGCGGAGTCCGACGCGCCGCTCGTGACCGGGCGCCGCGGCAGGCTGCGCCGGCGGCTGCGCTACCTGCGGCGGGCGCGTGAGCTGATGCTGCGCGACCTCGGCGGGCTGTTCTACGAGGTGCACCGCACCGCGGGCGGCGATCTCGCCCCGCACTCGGCGGTCGTCGCGACGAAGGTCGAGCGGCTCGCGAGCGTCGACGCCGAGGCCGCCGCGATCGAGGCGGCGCTCGGGGCCCCGCGGTCCGAGGCGATCGTGTTCCAGCCCGGGGTCGGCGGCACCTGCGACTTCTGCGGCGAGCTGTACGGGAGCGCGGCCCGGTTCTGCTCGAGCTGCGGATCGCCGACCGGCTCGGCGGTGCGCGCGACGCCGGAGCCCGTCGCGGAGCCCCGCCCGGTTCCCGCCATGCCGAAGGCGCCCGTCGCGCCCGCGCCGAACGCCGAGGCCGCTCCGGCGGAGCACGAGACGAAGGTCCTCGGCGCCACGGACGAGGCGCCGGCCGCGTCGGACGAGGCGCCGGCCGAACCAGCCGACGCCCCGGCCGAACCGGCCGCGACACCGGCGGCCGAGGAAGCCGAATCGCCGGCCGAACCGGCCGCGACACCGGCAGCCGAGGAAGCCGAATCGCCGGCCGAACCGGGCGCGACACCGGCGGCCGAGGAAGCCGAGCCCCCGGCGACCGGGCCCGAGCCCACGGACGAGCCGAAGGACGACCGCAACCCGTTCTCCAGCCTGACGAACGGGCGCAGCGATGACGGGACTCCGCCGGAGCTCTCCTCGGGCGATCCGCTCACGGTCCGCAAGGCGGGCGAGTGAGCGTCGAGACTCCCCCAGCGCCCGAAGCGCCCGTGCCGGAGCAGCCTGCCGCGCAGCACTGCCCCCGCTGCGGCGCTGCGATGACCGACCGCCAGGAGTGGTGCCTGAACTGCGGCGCCGCCGTCGGTACGCGGGTCGTCGCCGCCCCGGGCTGGCGCATGCCGATCGCGATCGCCGGCGTGATCCTCGCGATCGCTGCGGTCGCGATCGCGATCGCGATCGTGCAGCTCGCCGACGACACCGACCAGGTCGGGCAGAACCAGCCGGTGGTCACCCCCTCGCCGGCAGCGGTCACGCCGGTGCCGGAGACGACGCCCGATCCCGCCCTGACCCCTGACCCCACGCTGCCGGAGGCGAGCGGGCAGGAGACCCCCGAGCCGACTGAGGAGGAGACCCCCGAGCCGACTGAGGAGGAGACTCCCGAGCCGACCGAGGAGAGCAGCGGCGGCACCGCCGACGCCAGATGGCCCGCCGGCAAGTCGGGCTGGACGGTCGTGCTCGCATCCGACCCGTCGGTGACCGAGGCGCGCGCCCGGGCGGAGCGCTTCGCGGCCGACGGGATCTCCGGCGTCGGCGTGCTGGACTCCGACAACTTCTCCTCGCTCAAGGGCGGCTTCTATGTCGTCTTCGCGGGCCGCTACGACAGCCAGTCCGAAGCGAGCGACGCGCTCGACAGCATCGACGCGCGGGACGCCTACATCCGCCGCATCGAACCCGCCTGAGCGGCGGGCTCGGGCCACCACCGCGCGAGCCGGTCCCAGGCCGCGGCCGCGAGCGGGTGCACGGACAGCTCGCCGCCGGCCGGGACCTCCGGCGCGCCGAGCACCGGCACGACGGCGGCCATCGAGGCGGCCAGCGCGTCGACCGCATAGCCGCCCTCGAGCACGAGCCCGAGCGGCGCGGACACGTCCGCGCACGCGCGGCGCAGCGAGCCGGTCATCGCGGCGAAGCCGGCCTCGGTCAGCTGCAGCGTCGCCAGCGGGTCGGCGCGATGCGCGTCGAAGCCTGCCGAGATCAGCACGAGCCGCGGCTCCCAGGCGCGGATCAGCGGAGCCACGACGTGCTCGACGAGCGAGGTGTGCACCGCGTCGCCCGACCCGCCGGGCACCGGCAGGTTGACGGTGAAGCCCTCGCCGGCGCCCGAGCCGGCGTCGTCCGCCGGGCCCGTGCCGGGATAGAGCGGCCATTCGTGGATCGAGCAGAACAACACGGACGGATCGGCGTGGAAGATGTCGTTCGTCCCGTTGCCGTGATGGACGTCCCAGTCGAGGATCAGGACGCGCTCGGCTGAGTGCTCGGCGAGCGCATGCGCGGCCGCGACCGCGACGCTGTTGAAGAAGCAGAAGCCCATCGCGCGGGACCTGTCGGCGTGGTGACCGGGCGGCCGCAGCGCGGACACGCCGCACGGGTCGCCGTCGCGCAGCAGCGCGTCGACCAGGGCCACGGCCCCGCCGGCCCCGCGCAGCACCGCCTCGTAGGTGCCGGCGACGGCCGTCGTGTCCATGTCGATCGCGCCGCCGCCGCGTGCCGAGAGCTCCGCGATCAGGTCGACGTGCTCGAGCGAATGGACGCGCGAGAGCTGGTCGCGCGTCGCTCGCGGCGCCTCCACGCGCTCCCAGCCGAACCAGTCGTGGCGCTCCATCTCGGCCTCGAGGGCCTCGATCCGGGCGGGGCGCTCCGGATGGCCGGGAATCGCGTGCGCGCGCGCGGCGTCATGGCGGAACCAGTGGTGTGGCACGCGGGTACCGTACCGACCGTGCACGAGCCGCCGCCGAGCGATGTCGTCGTGGTCGGCGCGGGCGCGGCCGGGCTGTTCGCGGCGCTCACCGCCGCACGGGAGGGCGCCCGGGTGACGCTCGTCTCGGCGCGGCCGCTGGCCGAGACGGCGTCCTACTGGGCGCAGGGCGGCCTGGCCGCGGCGCTCGCGGTGGACGACTCCCCGGCGCTGCACCTCGAGGACACTGTGGCCGCGGGACGCGGGCTCGTGCGCCGCTCGGCCGCCGAGGTGCTGTGCGCGGAGGCGCCCGCGCGCTTCGACGAGCTCGAGACGCTCGGCGTGCGCTTCGACGCCGACCGGCACGGCAACCTCGCGCTCGGGCTCGAGGGCGGTCACGGGATCCGGCGCGTCGTCCACGCCGGCGGCAGCGCGACCGGGCGGCGGATCCTGCGCCAGCTCTCCGCCGACGTGGTCGAGGAAGAGCGCATCGAGGTGCTCGAGCGGCGGCGCGTACGCGCGCTGCTCCCGGACGGAGACGGGCGCGTTGGCGCCGTGGCCTGCGACGACGGGCGCGTCGTCGCGGCGCGCGCGGTGATCCTCGCCTCGGGCGGCTCTGCGGCGCTGTGGTCGCGCACGACGAACCCGCCCGGCTCCTACGGCTCCGGCCTGCTGCTCGCGCGCGCGGCCGGCGCCGACCTCGCCGACCTCGAGTTCGCCCAGTTCCATCCGACCGCCGTGGTCGGGATCCCGGGGCGCGAGGGCTTCCTCATCTCCGAAGCCGTGCGCGGCGAGGGCGCGACGCTGCACGACGCCGCGGGCGAGCGGTTCGTCGACGAGCTGCAGCCGCGCGACGCCGTCGCCCGAGCGATCCACCGGCTGCTCGTGGAGACGGGCGCGCCGGCCGTGTACCTGGACATGACGGCGATCGATCCGGCGCGCTTCCCCAACGTCGTCGCCGCGCTGCGCGAAGCGGGCCACGATCCGGTCACGCAGCGCGTGCCGGTATCCCCCGCGAGCCATTACATGATGGGCGGGATCGTCTCCGATCTGCACGGGCGCAGCACCGTCGCCGGCCTGTACGCGGTCGGGGAATGCGCGTGCACCGGGCTGCACGGCGCGAACCGGCTGGCCTCCAACTCGCTCTCGGAGTGCTTCGTCTTCGGGCGCAGGGCAGCGCTCGCCGGGCTCGACGAGTCGGCGCCGCCCGATCGCGCCGCGCTCGCCGCGCCGACCGACGTCGATCTCGCTCCGCCGCCGTCGCGCGAGACGCGCGCGGCGATGTGGCGCGACGCCGGGCTCGAGCGGACGGCCGAGGGGCTGCGCCGGCTACTCGAGAACTCGCATCCGCTGGCGCGGCTCGTCGCCGGCTCGGCACTCGCACGCGAGGAGAGCCGCGGCGCGCACGCGCGTTCCGATTTCCCTGCTTACGACCCGGATCTCGACGCCCGTCACAGCGTCATCCCCGCCGGCTCCGCGACGCCGGCATTCGTCAAATGGACGTGAGCGTTCGGCGCTTAACATCAACTCAACATACGATACGTTTGGGACTTCACGGGAGCGCGCAAACCTCCCCGCGCGGGGTTCGATCCGAACCCCGCGGTTCAGCGTTTCATGAGCCGAAACCAGGGGGACCGCCATGTACCAGATCAGCCGCTCCATCTACAGGGAGCTCGAGGCTGAGATCATCGAGGGCCGTCTGTGGGGTGAGGGCCCGACGAACCACGAGCGCGTCCTGCGCGCCTGTGAGGAGGCGGTCCACCGTCTCGCGACCGACCGGCACTACTTCGCGCGGCCGTCGCGCACGCTCTTCAACGACATCCGGACGTACTTCCCGATGTCCGCGCAGCTCCACGTCTATCGGGTCGTCGACCGCTACCTGAGCTTCGCGGGCGATTTCCTCGCCTCGCGCCCGAGCGCCGTGATGCAGCTCACCGGCCAGAAGCTCGAATGCCGCGCGACGACGCGCAAGGGCACGCCGTGCCAGCGAATGCCGCTCCCGCGCAACGGCTACTGCCCGTCACACCAGCATCTCGCCGAGACCGAAGAGGTTCTCGCGGCCGCATAGCGTGCTCCTGGGCGTCGACGTCGGAGGCACGTTCACCGACGCCGTCGTCTTCGTGGACGGCCGGCTGGTCACGGCGAAGGCGCCGACGACGCCGGAGGACCAATCCGAGGGCGTGATAGCCGCGGTCGACGCCGCACTCGAGCGAGCCGGCTCCGAGGCGCGCGTGAGCGCGTTCGCGCACGGCACGACGGTGGCGACGAACGCGCTCCTGGAGGGTCGGCGGCGCACGCACCGTCCTCGTCGCCACGGAGGGTTTCGAGGACGTCGTCGAGCTCGGGCGCCAGGCCCGCGCCGACCTCTATCGCCTCTGCGCCGCGCATCCGGCGCCGCTCGTCCCGCCCGACCGCCGTGTCGGCGCGCCCGAGCGGATGGGACCCGGCGGCGTGCTGCGCGCGCTCGAGCATGCGGCCGCGGTCGCGGACGACGTCGCCGCCCTCGAGCCCGAGGCGGTCGCCGTCTGCCTGCTGCACGCCTACCGCCACCCGGCGCACGAGCAGGCGCTCGGCGTCGGCGCTGCGCGAGCGGCTGCCCGGCGTGCACGTCTCGCTCTCGCACGAGGTGGTCGGCACGTTCCGCGAGTTCGAGCGCGCGGCGACGACCGAGCTCGACGCCGCGCTCTCCCCCCTGCTCGCCTCCTACCTGACGGCGCTCGCGGAACGGGCGGCCGGCGCGGACCTGCCGGCGCCCGACGTGATGCAGTCCTCCGGCGGGCTGGCCACGCTCGACCAGGCCCGCGCCCACGCGGCCCTGGCCGTCCTCTCCGGCCCCGCGGGCGGCGCGGCCGGCGCGGCATGGGCGGCGCTGGCCTCCGGTGAGGAGGGCGCGCTGTGCTTCGACATGGGCGGCACGTCATGCGACGTCTGCGTGATCGAGGACGGCGCCGCGCGGGAGACCGCGGGCCGCCTCGTCGGCGGTCGCCCGGTGGCGCTGCCGATGCTCGACCTGCACACGGTCGGCGCCGGCGGCGGCTCGATCGCCTGGCCCGATGCCGGCGGGGCGCTGCGGGTCGGGCCACGCTCGGCCGGCGCGCGGCCCGGCCCTGCCGCCTACGGGCACGGCGGGACCGAGCCGACGGTGACGGACGCGAACGTGATGCTCGGGCTGCTCGGCACGACGGCGCCGCTCGCCGGCGCGATCGCCCTGGACGCGGACGCGGCCGCGCGCCGCGATCGAGCGCCTGGCGGGCGAGCTGGAGCTCGAGCCGCTCGCCTGCGCCGAGGGGATCAGGCGCGTGGCGAACGCCGAGATGATCCGGGCGCTGCGCGTGATGACCGTCGAGCGCGGCGTCGATCCGCGCGGCCTCGCGTTGCTCGCGTTCGGCGGCGCTGGGCCGCTGCACGCCGCCGCGATCGCCGAGGAGCTCGGCATGTCGCGGATCCTCTGCCCGCGCGCGTCCGGCGTGCTCGCCGCGCTCGGGCTGGTGGTCTCCGATCGGCGGCGCGACGCGCAGCGCAGCGTGCTGCTGTCGGGAACCGCGCTCACCGCCGCGGCGCTGCGGGACGAGATCGCCGCGCTCGGCGAGCGCGCCGGCCCCGGCGCGAAGCGCGTCACCGCCGAGCTGCGCTACCGCGGGCAGTCGTTCGAGCTCGCCGTCGACTGCGGCGAGGAGCCCGAGCCGGACGCGCTGCGCGAGGCGTTCGCCGCCGCCCATGAGCGCGCGTACGGCTACCGCGACGAGGACGGCGAGGTCGAGCTCGTGACGCTGCGCGTGACCGCCACCGATCCCGGCCCGCGCATCGACGCGGCCGCGGCGGGCGCCGCCGGCAGCGGCGCGGAGCGATCGTCCCGGCGCGCCTGGTTCGGCGCCGAGGAGCACGAGGCCGCGGTGCTCACGGGCGAGCCCGACCCCGGCACGGAGCTGTCCGGGCCCGCGATCTGCGAGCTGCCCGAGGCGACCCTCGCCGTGCCGCCTGGCTGGGCCGGCCGCGTCGAGCCCTCCGGCACGATCCGGCTGGAGCGCGCGTGAGCGTTGATCCCGTCACCCTTCGGGTCGTCTCCGGCGCGCTGCGCGCGGCCTGCGAGGAGATGGGCGCCGTGCTGATCCGCTCGGCGCACTCGGCGAACATCAAGGAGCGGCGGGACGCGTCGTGCGCGCTGTTCGACCCGGCCGGCCGGATGGTGATGCAGGCCGAGCACATCCCCGTGCATCTCGGCGCGATGCCCGCGGCGGTCGAGGCCGTGGCCGGAGAGGAGCACGCGCCGGACGTCGCCTGGGTGCTCAACGACCCCTATCGCGGCGGCACCCACCTGCCCGACATCACCGTGATCACCCCGGCCTTCGCCGCCGACGGCACCCACCTGGGCTTCGCCGTCAACCGCGCGCACCACGCCGACGTCGGCGGGCCGACGCCCGGCTCGATGCCCGCGGACTCGTCCACGCTCGCCGACGAGGGCGTCGTGATCGCGCCGCGGCGGCTCGATGCGGCCGCGATCGACGAGCTCGTCGCCCAGATGCGCCAGCCCGCGCAACGCCGCGCCGACCTGCGCGCGCAGCTCGCCGCCAACCGGACGGGCGTCGAGCGGATGCGCGAGCTGCACGGCCGCGGCGGACTGCAGGCCGCGATGGACGAGACGATCGACTACTCCGAGCGCCGCATGCGCGCCTGCCTCGCCGCGCTGTCCGACGGCACGCGCCACGCCCGCGACGTGCTCGAGGCACGCGAGGGCGATCTCGAGCTGCGGCTGGAGGCGACGGTTCGCGGCGACGGGCTGACGCTCGACTTCAGCGGATCGGCCCCCCAGCACGGCGGCAACCTCAACTGCCCGCTCTCGGTCACGCGCTCCGCGTGCTGGTTCGCGGTGCGCGTGCTCACCGACCCCGACATCCCGCCCACCGCGGGCGCCTACCGCCCGATCGAGGTGATCGCGCCCGCCGGCAGCCTGCTCAACGCGCGCGCCCCGGCCGCCGTCGTCGCGGGCAACGTGGAGACCTCCTCGCGCGTCGCCGACCTCGTGCTCGCCGCCTTCGGCCGCGCGCTCGGGCAGGGGACGATGAACAACCTCACGCTCGGCTCGCAGGCCTTCACGTACTACGAGACGCTCGGCGGCGGACAGGGCGCGTGCGAGGACGCCGACGGCCCCAGCGGCGTCCACGTGGCGATGTCGAACACGCTCAACACGCCGGTCGAGGCGCTCGAGCTGGAGTTCCCGCTGCTCGTCCGCCGCTACGCGGTGCGGCGCGGCTCCGGCGGATCCGGGCGCCACCGCGGCGGCGACGGCGTGGTCCGCGAGCTCGAGGCGCGGGAGGAGATGGCGTTCTCGCTGCTCACCGAGCGGCGCCGCCACGCGCCTCCGGGCGCCGCCGGCGGCGAGCCCGGGGCGCGGGGCCGCAACCTGCTCGACGGCGAGGAGCTGCCGCCGAAGGCGAGCGGTACCCTGCGGCCCGGCCAGAGACTGAGGATCGAGACGCCGGGAGGTGGCGGTTTTGGGTGAGCCCGTCGGGTTCGTCGGATTGGGGATCATGGGCGCGCGCATGGCCGCGTGCCTCGCACGCGCCGGGCACGAGGTCGCGGTCTACAACCGCACGGCCGAGAAGGCCGAGGCCTTTGTCGCCGAGCACGGCGGCCGCGTGGCGGAGACGCCGCGCGCGGCGGCCGAGGGGGCCGCGGTCGTGATCACGATGGTCGTCGACGGGTCGCAGGTCGAGCAGGTGCTGCTCGGCGACGACGGCGCGGTGCACGGGGCCGCTCCCGGCACGCTCTTCGTCGACATGTCGACGATCGCGCCCGCCGACGCCCGCCGGATCGGCACGACGCTCGCCGAGCGGGGTCTGGCTTTCGTCGACGCGCCCGTGTCGGGCTCCGCGCCCAAGGCGGAGGACGGCACGCTGACGATCATGGCCGGCGGCAGCGAGGCCGACGTCGCGCGCGCCAGGCCGTTCTTCGATGCGATGGGCGAGGTGATCCTGCACGTCGGCGACCTCGGGCAGGGCCAGACCGTGAAGGTGATCTCCAACTCGGTCGGCGCCACGAACTGCGCGACGCTCGCCCAGGCGCTCGTCGTCGGCAAGGCGACGGGCGTCGACCTGCCGAGCCTCGTGAGCGTGCTCGGCGCGAGCTCGGGCGCCTCCTACATGGTCACGCTGAAGGCCGAGCCGATGCTCGAGCACGACTACACGCCGCTGTTCCGGCTCGAGCACATGCTCAAGGACGTCTCGATCTGCCTCTCGGAGAGCGAGGCGGCCGGCGCTCCGTTCCCGGCGGCGGCGCTCGCGCACGAGCTCTACGCCGCGGCGATGGGCCGCGGGCTGGGCGATCAGGACTTCGCGGCAGTGCTCGAGGCGGCCGAGGGCTTGGCGGGCGTCAGGATCTGACGTAGCGTCGGCAAGGCGGCTTGTATGGCAGCCGATGTCATTGATTTGCGGGATGATTATGGGATCCGGCGAGGTTGTGCATAGTATGTGGAGACGCTCCGGGTGGAAGCGCAGGTCGCAGGGCAGGGCACCAGCTTTGCGCGCCGGCGGGTCGTAGGTACGCAGGACCCTCTTTTCTTCTCGAACCACATCTCTGCATGCCGATCGCTTTCAAGGAATGGGCAGTCACTGTGCGGGCGCTCGCCGAAGGGGAGCAGCTCGTCACCCTCCGCAAGGGTGGGATCCGTGAGCCCGACAAGCACTTCTCGCTCGATCACGAGCGCTTCTTCCTGTACCCGACCTTCGACCACCAGCGCCGCGATCTGGTGCGCGAGTCCCACCAGCCCGAGCTGCGCCGCGCGCTCGAGGAGGGCGTCTGGGCCGACGGGGAGCCGCCGGCGCACGCGCTGACGATGGACGGCGGCATCTCCCAGCCCGACCGCGTCCGCATCCGCGCCTGGGCCGAGGTCGCCGGCGCCTGGACGGTCACCGACCGCCGGGCGGTCGACGCGCTCTCACCGTTCTACGTCTGGACCCCGGACTACGCGGAGAAGCGCCTGTCGTGGAAGCGCCGCCACCCGCTGCACGTGCTGCTGCTGCGCACGTACCGGATCCCGCGCCCGGTCACTGTGAAGGTGCGCGACGACCATGGCGGCTGCCGGTCCTGGCTCGAGATCAGCCGCGAGCTTCCCTTCGAGGGCACGCCCGTGCTCTCGGACGAGGAGTTCGAGCGCGCGTCGGAGGAGATCATCGGGATCGTCCGCTCCGACGGCGTTCCAGCGTATGCGTAACTAGCGGAGCACAGCCGGGAGGCTGCCCACCGGGCGGTTCCGTGTCACGACACCGTCAGCCGGACGGCGAGCACCGGACCGTTTACCGGCGCATCAACCCGGCACCGGGCGTAGCTTCCTCCCGATGCGCGTCGCCGCCCTCCTGGCGGCCACGGTCGTCCTGACCGCCGCCGCCGCGCCATCCGCCGCAGCCCAGGTCCCGGAGCTGCCGATCCCGACAGTGGTCCCGGTCCCGACCGTGGTCCCGGACCCGGGGCCCGACCCGCTCCCGTACGGGACCGACGACGGTGGCGGCTTCCGCGACATCCTGCCCTCGGGCACCCGCGGCCACTACAACGCCGTCGAGCTCGCCGGGTTCCTCAGCACCGGCAAGACCGTCCCGCACTGCTGCGACCAGCTCGGCATGTACGGCGACCTCGTCTACTCCACCCCCGGCCTGGCGGCCGACCAGGTGGGCCGGTTCTTCAAGGACGCGACCTTCGGCGCGCGCGCCGGCGACGTCGAGCGCCGCTACTCGCCGCGCGCGGACGTCACGATCGTGCGCGACAAGGGATTCGGGGTTCCGCACGTCTACGGCGCGACGCGCGACGGCGCGATGTTCGGGCTCGGCTACGCGGCCGCGGAGGACCGGCTGTTCTTCATGGACGTGCTGCGCCACGCCGGCCGCGGCGAGCTCTCCGGCTTCGCCGGCGGCTCGAACACGGCGATGGACGCCGAGCAGTGGGAGGTCGCTCCGTACACCGAGGCCGACCTGCAGCGCCAGGCCGACCAGCTCGACGACGTGCTGGGCCCCGACGGAGCGACGATCCAGCGCGACGTGGAGCACTACCTCGCCGGCATCAACGCGTACATCTCGGAGGCGAAGCTCGATCCCTCCAAGCTGCCGGGCGAGTACGTTGCGATCGGCAGGCCGCAGGGCCCGGACCCGTGGAAGCCGACCGACGTGATCGCGACCGCCTCGCTGGTCGGGGGCATCTTCGGCAAGGGCGGCGGCGCCGAGCTGCAGTGGGCCGAGATCCGCCAGGCGCTGCGCACCCGCTTCGGCAAGCGCCGCGGCAAGCGCGTGTTCCGCAACTTCCGCTCGGCGGAGGATCCCGAGGCGCCGGTGACGGTGCGCCGGACGCGCTTCCCGTACCAGCGTCCCGTCCGGCGCCCGCGCAAGGGCAGTCGCGCGGTCCCGGACCCGGGCTCGCTGCGCTACCAGGACGTCGCGACGACGCAGGGCGGCGGCGGAGCCGGCGCGAGCGCCGGCTCTCCCTTCGGGGGGCTGATGGCGCTGCCGGCGACCGCCTCGAACGCGCTGCTCGTATCGGGGCGCGAGTCGGCCTCCGGCCACCCGCTGATGGTCGCGGGGCCGCAGGTCGCCTACTTCAACCCGCAGATCCTGATGGAGCAGGACGTGCACGCCCCCGCCAGCGAGGGCCGCCCGGCGATCGACGCCCGCGGAGCGAGCTTCATCGGCGTCAACCTCTACGTCCAGCTCGGCCGCGGTCGCGACTACGCCTGGAGCGCCACGTCGGCGGGCCAGGACAACATCGACACGTTCGCGCTGAAGCTGTGCGACGACACGCACTACCGCTATCGCGGCGTGTGCGAGCCGATCGAGGTGCTCGAGAAGACCGTCTCGTGGTCGCCGACGCCGGCGGATCAGACGCCGGCCGGCTCGCAGACGCTGCGCGCCGAGCGCACCAAGCTGGGGCTCGTGGCGGGGCGCGGGACGATCCGCGGGAAGCCGGTGATCTTCACGAAACTGCGCTCGACCTACTTCCACGAGGTCGACTCGGCGGCGGGCTTCATGGACTTCAACACGCCGACAGCGATCACCGGGCCGGAGTCGTTCCGGCAGGCGGCGAGCAAGATCGGCTACACGTTCAACTGGTTCTACGCCGACTCCGAGAAGATCTCCTACTTCAACTCGGGCGCGAACCCCGTGCGGTCCAGGCGGATCGACCACGACCTCCCGGTCGCCGGTCGCTTCGCGTGGCGCGGCTGGGACCCGGCCGCCTGGAAGTCCGCCATCACACCGCCGGAGGCGCACCCGCAGGTGATCGACCAGCGCTTCCTCGTCAACTGGAACAACAAGCAGGCACGTGGCTACGCGTCCGCCGAGACGAACGCGTACTCCTCGGTCTACCGGTCCCAGATGCTGTCCGATCGCGTGAGGGCGGCGATCAAGGGCGAGCGCAAGCTGACGCTGCCGGGCCTGATCGACATCATGGAGGTGGCGGGCACGGGCGACCTGCGCGCCCACTCGGTGCTCAAGCTCGCGCTGCGGATCATCGGCAAGCCGAAGGACGCACGGCTGCGCGCGGCGGTCGACGCGCTGCGCGCCTGGCGCCGGGCGGGCGGGCTGCGCAAGGACGCCAATCGCGACAACGTCTACGACCACAGCGATGCGGTCGCGCTGATGGACGCCTGGTGGCCGCTGTGGATCGAGCGGCAGTTCGAGCCCGTGCTCGGCCCGACGGCGATGGACAAGCTCGAGGCCGCGCTCGAGATCGACAATCCGCCGAACAACCACGGCGATCACCTCGGCTCCGCGTATCAGGGCTCCTGGTACGGCTTCGTGCGCAAGGACCTGCGCACGGTGCTGGGCCGCAACGTGCGCGGCCGCTACGCGCGCGAGTTCTGCGGCCGCGGGCGCCGGAAGGCCTGCCGGCGCGTGCTGAGGCGCTCGCTCAAGGCGGCGCTCGACGTGCCGCGCTCGGAGCTCTACGGCGGCGACGAGGTCTGCAAAGAGGCCGGCAGGGACGGCGATCAGTGGTGCTACGACGCCGTGCGCCAGCGGCCCACCGGCGGCGCCACGCAGCCCCTGATCCACTGGATCAACCGGCCGACCTACCAGCAGGCGAACGAGATCACCAAGCGGGTCGGTCGCTGACCGGCCCGCGCAGGGCGCGGCGCGGGCGTGCAGAATCCGGCCTCACTTGGCCTGGCTCGAAACCGCCTCCGACACGTTCGTAGCACGCCACGACGAGCGCGATGCGCCCGACGTCGAGCGCGTGCTCGCCCTGCTCGAGCATGCGCGCTCGCGGCTCGACGATCGCTTTCCCGAGCGGCTCGGGGAGCTCGCGGTCGTCGTGCACGGCTCGGCCGCGCAGCTCGACGCCGCCGAGCCGTGGCTGCCGCTGCAGCGGCGGTTGACGGCGCCGGCCGGGCGACGCTACCTCGTCGGCTGGGCCGCCGAGCGCGAGCTGCACGTGCTCGCCCCGCGGCTTCTCGCCCAGCGCGCCTCGAACGTCGAAGGCTCGCTCGAGCTGCTGATGCTCGCGCCCGCCGCGCTGCTCGCACGGCGCTACGTCGCCGCCAACCACCCGGGCATGCCGCCCCCGTTCGGGCCGCGCACGTTCGCGCGCTGGCTGCGCTGGGCGTGGCTGCTCGAGGGCGCGGCGCAGTACTTCTCCGGCCAGATCCGCCACGTGCGCCCGGCGGTCACGCGGCGGCTGCGCGAGAGCGGCACGCCGGCGTTCCCGCCCGGGCGGCGCGACGCGGCGCTGCTCGGCGGGACGGTGTTCGACCTGCTGGCGCGCGAGGAGGGCGACCGGGCCTGCGTCACGCTCGCCTGCGGCCCGCATCGCGACGGCGCGCGCGCCGCGCTGACGCGCGCGTTCGACGGCCGTGACATCCGCCATACCGAGGCGGCGTGGCGCTCGCACCTGGTGCGGCTCGGCGAGCCGGGCGGCCTGCAGACCCGCCGCGCGCGGTGACCGAGTCGGTCTTCGCCCCGCGCTACCGCGCGATGAGCGTGGGCGTGCTGATGAGCGTCACCGTCGTGGCGTTCCAGGCGCTCGGCGTCGGCACGGTGATGCCGGCCGTCGCGCGCGAGCTCGACGGCCTCGAGCGCTACGGATGGGCTTTCAGCGCGTTCATGCTCGCGAGCGTGATCGGCTCGGTCGCAGCCGGGCAGAACGCGGATCGCGCGGGGCCGGTGCGGGCGTACGTGGGCGCGATCGCGTCCTTCTCGGTCGGCAGCGCGCTTGCCGCGCTCGCCGGGTCGTGGACGCTGCTCCTGGCGGGACGAGCGCTCGAAGGGCTCGGCGCCGGAGCGCTCGGCGTGGTCACGTACGCGTCGGCGAGCCGCGCCTACCCGCCGGAGATGTACGGGCGCATGCTCGCGCTGATGTCCTCGGCCTGGGTGCTCCCGTCGCTCGCGGGTCCGGCCGTCGCCGGGCTGATCGCCGACCACACGACATGGCGCTGGGTCTTCGTGCTGCTGCTGCCGTTCCTCCCGGTCGCGGTGGTGCTGACGCTCCCGGGGCTGCGCGCGCTCTCGCGCGCCGAGCGCGTGGCCGCCCCGCGCCGGCTGCCGCAGGCGCTGGCCCTCGCGGCGGGGACGGGGCTGTTCCTCGGCGCGCTCGGCCTCGACGAGCCGCTGCTGCTCGCGCCGGCGGCCGCCGCCGGGCTCGCGCTGGCGCTGCCCGCGTTCCGCACCCTGATGCCGCGGGGAACGCTGCGCGCCGCGCGCGGGCTGCCGTCGGGAATCGTCGTCCGCGGGCTGCTCGCCGTCGCCTTCCTCGGCTGCGACGCGTTCCTGCCGCTCGCGCTGACCGAGCTGCGCGGCTTCAGCGTGTCGCAGGCCGGGCTCGTGATCAGCGCGGCCTCGCTGAGCTGGAGCATCGGCTCGTTCCTGCAGGCGCGCCTGGACCGGCTCGACGGGGGGACCGGCCGCCCCAGGCGGCTGCTGGCGGGACTCGCCGTGCTGCTGGCCGGGATCGCGGCGACGGCGATCGGCGTCATCGCCGACGGCCTCCCGATCGCGATCGGGATCGCCGGCTGGGCGGTCGCGGGGCTCGGAATCGGCATCGGCTATCCCTCGATCGGGGCGATCGTGCTCTCGGAGGCGCCGGGCGGCGCGGAGGGCAGCGTCTCGGCCGCGCTGCAGCTGATCGAGACGATCGGCGTCGCGGTCTTCACGGGCATCGGCGGCACGGTGATCGCGATCGGGCTCGACGAGGGCTGGGACACGGCGACGGCGCTGGCGCTGGTGTTCGCGGCCGGCGCCGCCGCGGCGGTCGCGGGGCTGGCGGCGGGGCGGCGGGTGGCGCCGGTCTCCGCCGGCGAACGTCAACTGCGGCATTGAGGACAGGCCCGGACCGCAATCGGCTTCTGCGGAACGCCAGGCCAGGCCGAACGTCCGTGAGTCGGGGTCATAGCCCCTACTGACGGACGTTCGCCGCGCGGCCGGCGGCGGGGCGGCGGGTGGCGCCGGCCGCGTGCGCGGGCGAACATCCAACTGCGGCATTCAGGAGGGGCCCCGTCCGCCATGGCGCTTCCGCGGAAACGCCCCCCGTCCGCGCGCGAACGTCGCTGAGTAGCCCCTATACGGGGTACTGAGCGACGTTCGGCCGATCGAGTCGCCCCCGGGACCCGCTCCCCTTCAATGCCGCAGTTGACGTTCGCCGCGCGGCTCAGCTCAGGATCGCGGAGACCACGCCGGCAAGCACGAGCGCGATCACCAGCGCAGCCAGCGCCAGCGCCAGCATTCGCACCCAGGCCGGCGCCGGCGTGCGCGCCACCGCGGGCGCCGGGCGCGTTCCCAGCAGCTCGCGCGCGGCGGCCTCGCCTCCACGCGGGACGAGCACGTCGCGCGGGCCGGCGGCGAGGAAGTCGGGCACGTCGAACCCGCCGGAGCGCCGCGCGAGCGACGGGATCCCCGCCTCGAGCAGCAGCCCCTGCACGAGCTCGGCCTCGGGCTGGTTCTGCGCGGTGGCGACGCGCACCGGCTCGCCCTCGGCGTAGGGCGGGTGGATCTTGCGCGCCCGCACGCTCGCGTCGTCCTCGCGCGGCGACGCGCGGCCGGCGACCCCGGGCGCGAGCACGAACGGCGAGCCGCACTGCGGGCAGAACCGGTCGCCGAGTCCGCCGCCGGTGCCACAGCCCGGGCACACGAGCGGAGCGGCCACGTCAGCCCTCCTCGACCTCTAGCGGCGCGTCGGAGACCTTCCCGTCCCGTATGTGCCAGGCGCGGATGTCATCGCGCTCGGGATCCTTGACGCCGGCGATCAGGTACACGGCATCCGGCAGGAACGGGCTCGCGAGGTTGATGTCGGTCTGCGACGGAACCGGGTCCGAGCGCGTGTGGGAGTGGTAGATGATCGCGACCTCGAGGCTGCTCGCGTCGATCTCGTCGTAGATCCGCATCAGGTCGGAGCCGTCGATCTCGTAGGCGAGCGGGCTGGCCCTGGCGTTGCGCGCCTTGAACAGCTTGAAGGCGCGGCCCTCGCTGCCGGCGACGATCCCGCAGCACTCGTTCGGCGCCTCGGCGCGCGCCTGGGCGACTATCTCGTCCAGCAGCGAGCGAGCGATTCGCATACGGCGGGCGAACGCTCGCGGGCGCTCAGGTGGTGCGCTCGCGCTCGGACGCCTTCAGCGAGGTGATCTCGTCCTCGTCGTCGTCCTTCGAGTTGCCGCTGATCGCGTCCTTGAACTCGCGCATCCCGTTGCCGATCGACTTACCGACCTCGGGGAGGCGCTTCGGGCCGAGGATGACCAGGGCGATGACGAGCACGATCACGAGCTCGAGCGGGCCGACGTTGAATGGCATCTTGCTTCGCGTCCCTTCGAATGGTGTTCCAGATCAGGTTATCGCCTGGGTGGAGCGCCGGCAGCGGGCTACCACCAGACGGTGGAGTCCAGGTTCTCGATCTCCTCGACCGGGCGCGTGTAGATGCCCGAGGACAGGTACTTCCAGCCGTCGTCGCAGACGATGAAGACGATGTTGCCCTCGTCGATCTCGTTCGCGACGCGCACGGCGATCGAGGCGATCGCGCCCGAGGAGACGCCCGCGAAGATGCCCTCCTCGTCGAGCAGCTTGCGCGTCCAGACGATCGCGTCGTGGTTCGTGACGAAGATCTTCCGGTCCAGCAGCGAGAGATCGATGATCGGCGGGATGAAGCCGTCGTCGAGCGAGCGCAGGCCCTGCACCGGCTCGCCCTGCATCGGCTCCGCGGCGACGATCTTCACCGCATCGCCGAACTCCTCGCGCAGCCGCCGGCCGTTGCCCATCAGCGTGCCGCCGGTGCCGAGCCCGGCCACGAACGCCGTCACCTCGTCGAGCTCCTCGAGGATCTCGAGCGCCGTGCCGTTGTAGTGCGCGTCGGGATTGGCCTGGTTGCCGTACTGGTAGGGCATGTAGTACGACGGGTCCGAGCCGGCCATGTCGAGCGCCATCGCGACGGCTCCGTTGGAGCCCTCGCGGCCCGGCGAGTAGACGATCTCGGCGCCGTACATCTGCAGCAGCTGCGTGCGCTCGGGCGTGACGTTGTCGGGCATGACCACCTTCAGGCGGTAGCCCTTGCGCGAGCAGATCATCGCGAGCGAGATACCGGTGTTGCCCGAGGTCGGCTCGAGGATCGTCTGCCCCGGCGCGATCGCGCCGCGCTCCTCGGCGTCCTCGATCAGCGCCCGCGCGACGCGGTCCTTGACCGAGCCCGTCGGGTTGTGGGACTCGAGCTTGGCCCAGATGCGGACGCCCGGCTTGGGCGAGAGCCGCTTGAGCTCGACCAGCGGCGTGTTGCCGATGGCCTGGATGATGTCTCCGTAGCGGCCGCCGCAGGGCCGATTTCCCAGCTGTTGCGCCATTGCTTTACGAAGTGTAGTGACTCCGCAGCGCGGGATACAGCGCTCGGAACCGCTCGCGTCCGTCCGCATACCCGGGCACCCACGCGGGGTCGGGCTCGACCTCGCCGCGCACCCGCACGCACGCCGCGACGGCGGCCTCCACGTCGGGCCAGACTCCGCCCGCGACGCCGCCCAGGAGCGCCGCGCCGTAGGCGGCGCCCTCCTCCACGATCGGGCGCTCGAGCGGCAGCTCCAGCACCGAGGCGAGGATCCGCAGCCAGAGCTCCGAGCGCGCGCCGCCGCCGGAGACCCGTGCGCGCTCGGGCGCCACGCCGAGCGCGCGCAGCAGGTCGAGCGAGTCGCGGAGCCCGTAGGCGACGCCCTCGATCACCGCGCGCACGAGCGCGCCGCGGTCGTGGCGCAGCGAGAGGCCGGTGAACGAGCCGCGCGCGCCGGGGTCGGCGTGCGGCGTGCGCTCGCCGGCGAGGTAGGGCAGGAACGTGAGCCCCTCGGCACCGGGCGCCCAGCCCTCGGCCTCGGCCACCAGCTCGGCGAACCCCACCCCGGGGGCGACCGTGTCGCGCAGCCACTGCAGCGAGCCGGCCGCGGACAGCATCACGCCCATCGCGTGCCAGCCGCCGGGCACCGCATGGCAGAACGCGTGCACGCGGGCATGCTCGTCCGCCGCGAACCCCGGCAGGGACGCGAACACGACGCCGCTGGTCCCGAGCGCGATCGAGAGCGGCCCCGGGCGGTCGACGCCGACGCCCAGCGCGCCCGCGGCCTGGTCGCCCGCACCGGCGGCGACGGGGATGCCGCCGCTGGTCTCGCCGGAGACCTCCGGCGACTCGAGCAGCCGCGGCAGCCAGGCGGGATCGAGCTCGAGCGCGCCGAGCACCTCCTCGCTCCAGCGCCGGCGCGCGACGTCGAGCAGCAGCGTGCCGGACGCGTCGGCCATGTCGGTCGCATGCTCCCCGCAGAGCCGCAGGCGCACGTAGTCCTTGGGCAACGCGATCCGCGCGATCCGCGCGTACGCATCGGGCTCGTGCCGGCGCAGCCACAGCAGCTTCGGCGCCGTGAAGCCGGTCAGCGCCCGGTTGCCGGTGCGGGCGATCAGCTCGGCGAGGCCGATCCGCTGCTCGATCTCCGCGCACTCCGCCGCGGTGCGGCCGTCGTTCCACAGGATCGCCGGGCGGATCACGGCGCCGGCCGCGTCGAGCGCGACCAGCCCGTGCATCTGCCCGCTCAGCCCGATCCCGGTGATCTCGTCGACGCCGAGCTCCGCGAGCGCCTGCTCCGTCGCGCGCCACCAGTCCTCGGGGTCCTGCTCGGCCCAGTCAGGGCGCGGGACCGACAGCGGGTAACCGGCCTCGGCGCGGCCGAGCACAGCGCCGGTCTCGTCGACGGCCAGCGCCTTGACCGCAGTCGTGCCGACATCGAGGCCGATCGCCGCGCGCACGCCCGGAAGATTATTCCTGTTCCCCCCCGAATTGGCGATACCGTCTCGGCATGACCGCCGAAGAGCTCACACCGCGCCCCGAGCACCACTTCACGTTCGGGCTCTGGACCGTCGGGAACCCGGGCCGCGACCCGTTCGGCGCCCCGACCCGCGAGCCGCTGGATCCTGTCGAATCGGTCGGCCGGCTGGCCGAGCTCGGGGCCTGGGGGATCAGCCTGCACGACGAGGACCTCGTGCCGTACGGATCGCCGGCGGCCGAGCACGACCGGATCGTCGCGCGCTTCAAGGCGGCGCTCGAAGAGAACGGCCTGCGCGTCGGCATGGCGACGAGCAACCTCTTCGGCCAGCCCGCCTTCAAGGACGGCGCGTTCACGTCCAACGACCGCCGCGTGCGCCGGGCGGCGATCGGCAAGGCGATGCGCGCGATCGACCTCGGCGCCGAGCTGGATGCCGAGACCTTCGTGTTCTGGGGCGGCCGCGAGGGCACCGAAGCGGGCGCCGCGAAGGATCCGCGCGATGCGCTCGACCGCTACCGCGAGGCGGTCGACGTCCTGTGCGACTACTCCGTCGGCCAGGGCTACGGCATGCGCTTCGCGATCGAGCCGAAGCCGAACGAGCCGCGCGGCGACATCTTCCTGCCGACGGTCGGTCACGCGCTGCACTTCATCTCGACGCTGCAGCGGCCCGAGATGGTCGGCGTCAACCCCGAGGTCGCGCACGAGACGATGGCGGGGCTGTCGTTCCACCACGCGGTCGGCCAGGCGCTGTGGGCGGGCAAGCTGTTCCACATCGACCTCAACGGGCAGCGGATCGCGCGCTACGACCAGGACTTCCGCTTCGGCGCCGAGGACCTCAAGGAGGCGTTCCTGCTCGTGCGCCTGATCGAGCGCGCCGGCTACGAGGGCCCACGGCACTTCGACGCGCACGCGTACCGCAGCGAGGACGCCGACGGCGTCTGGGACTTCGCGCGCGGGTGCATGCGCACGTACCTCGCGCTGGCCGAGCGGGCGCGCCAGTTCGATGCGCTGCCCGAGGTGCAGGAGGCGCTGGCGGCCGCCTCGGCGCCCGAGCTCGCCGAGGCGTCGACCACGCTCGGCGCCGACGAGGCCGACACGCTGAAGGCCGAGGCCGACGGGCTGGGTGAGCTGGCGCAGCGCGGCTACGCCAACGAGGCGCTCGACCAGCTGCTCGTCGAGGTCCTGCTCGGACTGCGCTAGCGCCCTAGAGCTCCGCTACGACGCCGGGATCCGCGAAGACGCGGCGCAGAGCCGCGGCGGCAGCGCCGCGCACGGCGGCCTCGCCGCCGAGCTCGGAGCGCACGACGACGGGCGCGTCCCACGCGGCCGCGAGCACGCGCTCGTTCAGCTCCTTCTCGAGCGCGGGCGCCAGCCAGGGCGCCAGCGTGGCGAGGTAGCCGCCGATCACGATCCCGCTGGAGTTGAGGAGGTTCGCCGCCGAGCCCACGCCGACTCCGAGCCAGCGGCCGGCCTCCTCCAACGCGGCCAGCGTGCGCTCGTCGCCCGCCTCCGCGCGCTCGGCCACCTCGGCGACACCGGCGTCCGCGGCGAGGCCGGCGCCGCGCAGCAGCGCTCCGAGCGCGACCCGCGTCTCGACGCAGCCGCGGTTGCCGCACGCGCACAGCTCGCCGCCGGGATCGACGGTCACGTGGCCGAGCTCGCCCCCGAACCCGCGCGCGCCGCGGAACAGCGCGCCGTCGATGATGATGCCCGCCCCCACGCCGAGCTCGCCCGAGATGTAGAGGAAGTCGCGGAAGCGCCGCCCGGCGCCCTCCCACAGCTCGGCGAGCGCGCCGAGGTTCGCCTCGTTCTCGGCCCGGATCGGGAATGCAGGGCCGCCGAGGCGCGCGCGCAGCAGGTCCGGCACGTCGACGTCGCCCCAGCTGAGATTGGGCGCGACGAGCAGGCGGCCGTCGCTCTCGACGAGGCCGGGCAGCGCGATCACCGCGCCCGCCGTCAGCAGCCGCTTCCCCCGCAGCGAGTCGAGCGCGTCGCCGGCCATGCCGGCGAGATCGTCGAGCACCTCGTCGAGCGACCTGGCGCGGTTGTCGCAGCGCGCGAGCGCCCGGTGGCGCTCGGTGCCTGTGAGGTCGGCCGCGCGCGCCGCGAGGAAGTCGACGCCGATCTCGAGCCCGAGCCCGACCACCCGGCGCCCGCTGAGCTCGACCGGGAGCGCGGGGCGCCCGACCGTGCCGCGCAGCTCGACCTCGGTCTCGCGGACCAGCCCGAACTCGATCAGCTCGCCGACTAGACTGGAGACGGTCGTCTTGTTCAGCCCGGTCTGCTGTGCGATCGCCGCGCGCGAGCGCGGCCCGCGCTCGGCGACGTGACGCAGCACGACGCCGAGATTGTGGCGCCGCACCGAGCGCTGGTTGGCCGGCGCGCTGCGCGGATCGTCCGTCGACACGTCCCGACCCTAACGGGCCGATGCGGTTTCAGCTCGAGTCCTCGGCGAGCAGGCGCTCGGCGGCAGCGACCGCGGCCGCGGCGGTGACCAGCTCGACGGTCTCCGCCCGCGCGATCCACGCGGCGCGGCTCAGCTCCGTGTCGGCGGCCAGGCCCTCGACGTCCTCGGAGACGGCCAGGCGCCGTGACCAGGCGTGATCGGGCTCGCCGTCGTCGCCGAGCGGGATGAAGAACCAGCCCGTCTGCGAGCGCTCGGCGAAGTCGTGCGCCCAGACGACCGTGGCGACGGGCTCGCCGTCGGAGAGCAGCAACTGGCCCGAGCCCTCGGGGTCGTGAACCGGCATCTCAGGGCGCCTCCTCGCCTCCGGAGTCCGCGGCCCGGTAGAGCGCCGCGATCACGCGCGCCTGGGCGACGGCGTCCGCGCGCCCGAACGGATGCGGGCGCTCGCCGCGTACGGCGGCGGCGAAATCCTCCAGCTCGCAGGCATACGGATCGGCCGCCGCGACCGCGACCGTCTCGGTTCCCGTCCGGGCGGCGCAGCTCGATCCGCGCAGCGCGCGAATGCCACGGGTCGGCCAGGAAGAGCGAGCCGCCGTCCCCGATCAGCTCGAGCTCGGAGCGCGCGACCATGTCGAGCCCGCAGTCGAAGCTCCCGAGCACGCCGTTCGAGAACGCCATCGTGCCCGCGAAGCGGACGTCGACGCCGTCGCCGCCGTCGATCCGGCGCCCGCTGACCGACACCGGCTCGCCCGCCAGCAGCCGCATCCCGCTGACGCAGTAACAGCCGACGTCCATCAGCCCGCCGCCGTCCAGGCTCGACTGGAGCCGCACGTCGTCGGGACGGTTCATGCCGAAGATGTCGAACGAGAACGCGGCGCGGACCAGCCGCGTCTGGCCGATCACGCCCTCGGCCGCCAGCTCCTGAAGCTTCCGCGCCTGCGGGTGATGGCGCCACATGAACGCCTCGGCCAGCACGCGGCCGGCGCGCTCGGCTGCGGCGAACGCCTCCTCCGCGTAGTGCGGATGGCGCGTGAGCGGCTTCTCGCACAGCACGTGCTTGCCGGCCTCGAGCGCCTTGATCGACCATGGCACGTGGAGCGAGTTCGGCAGCGGCACGTAGACCGCGTCGACCTCGGGGTCGCCGAGCAGCGCCTCGTAGGACCCGTGTGCGCGCCCGATCGAGTGCTCGGCCGCGTACGCCTCGGCGCGCTCGAGCGACCGGCTGGCGACCGCGACGACCTCCACCCCCTCGGCGGCGCGGGCGCCGCCGAGGAGAGCGAGGTTGATGTTGGCCGTCGAGAGGAGGCCGACGCGCAGCGTCATGCTCGTCCCGATTGCGCCCGCCCGCGCCGCGAGATCGAGTCGACGGTGACGGCCAGCAGCAGCACGCCGCCGGTCACGACGAACTTCGTGCCGGAGGAGAGGCCGAGCAGGCCGAGCCCGTTGTCGATCGAGATCATCACGAGCGCGCCGAGCAACGCTGCCTTCATCGTCCCGCGGCCGCCGAACAGCGACGTGCCGCCGATCACCGCCGCGGCGATCGGGTACAGCAGCGCCTGGCCGCCGCCGGTGTTCGTGTCGACGGAGCGCAGGCGCGAGGCGAGGATGATGCCGCCGAGCACGGCCAGCACCGAGACGAGCGCGAAGCAGGCGATCTTGACCCGGTCGACGTCGATGCCCGCGCGCCGCGCGCCCTCCGCGTTGCCGCCGACCGCGTAGATGTGGCGGCCGAAGCGAGTGCGGTTGAGCAGGTAGGTCAGGCCGACGACGAGCGCGCCGACGAGGATCCCGCTGTACGGGACCCCGCGATCCTCGTTGGC
This sequence comes from uncultured Solirubrobacteraceae bacterium, assembly GCA_963839615.1. Taxonomy (GTDB): domain Bacteria; phylum Actinomycetota; class Thermoleophilia; order Solirubrobacterales; family Solirubrobacteraceae; genus DASQMT01. Next base: position 615,507 of record CAWIVY010000010.1, on the reverse strand, counting down.
GACCGCGACCACGATCGCCAGCACGACCGCGAGTCCCGCGATCCGCAGCGCGATGATCACCACCGGGTCGTTCGCGAGGCCCGCCTTCTCGCGGCTGCGCAGGCGCACGAGCTGCACCGCGCCGTAAAGCACGACGCACGCCAGCATCAGGATCCAGGCCAGTCCGGGCGCCATGAAGTCGTTCGCGAGCCCGATCACGAAGTCGTTCTGGAGGATCACGGTGCCGCGACTGCCGATCAGGAGCAGCACGACCCCGTTCCAGGCCAGCAGGCCGGCCAGCGTGACGACGAACGACGGCACGCCGATCTTCGTGATGATCAGCCCGTGCAGCACTCCGATCCCGAGGCCTGCGGCGAGCGCGAGGATGATCGCGACCGCCGTCGGCACCTCGTTGCCGTCGGGTGTCAGCAGCAGCGCGACGAGGACGCCGCCGACGCCGGAGACGAACCCGATCGACAGGTCGATCTCGCCGAGCAGCAGCGCGAACGTCACCCCCATCGCGATCACCGCGTACGGCGCGGTCTGCACGATCAGGTTGACGAAGTTCGAGGCGGTGAGGAAGCGGTCGTTCTGGATCTGGAAGACGATCGCGATCACGACCAGGCCGACGATGATCGGCAGCGAGCCGAGGTCGCCGGACTTGACGTCGGTCAGCCAGCGACGCGCGTAGGCGCCCACGGTATCGCCCGCCGGGGCCCCGGGCGCTGCGGCAGGCTCGGTCACGGTGCTCATGTCAGCGCCTCCTGCTGCTGGCCGGGCACCTCGGAGAGCTTGCCCGCGGTGATCGCCTCGACGACCTGCTGCTGGTTGGTCTCCGAGCGCTTGTAGACCGCCACGTTCTGGCCGAGCCGCAGCACCGTGATCGAGTCGGCGACCTGGAAGATGTCGTGCAGGTTGTGCGAGATCAGGATCACGGCGAGACCCTGCTCGCCGAGCCGCTTGACGAGCTCGAGCACCTGATGGGTCTGCGCGACGCCGAGCGCGGCCGTCGGCTCGTCGAGGATCACGAGCTTGGAGTTCCACATCACCGCCTTGGCGACGGCGACGGACTGGCGCTGGCCTCCGGAGAGCCCCGCGACCGTCTGGCGCACGGAGCTCACTGTCGTCACCGACAGGCCGCTCAGCGTCTCCTTCGCCTTGGCCTCCATCGCGGTCTCGTCGAGGCGGCGGGCGCCGTCGACCTTCTCGCGACCGAGGAACATGTTCTGGACGACGTCGAGGTTGTCGCACAGCGCGAGGTCCTGGTAGACGACCTCGATGCCCAGGCGCGCGGAGTCCTTGGGCCCGTGGATGTGCACCTGCTCCCCCTCGAACAGGAACTCGCCGCTGTCCGCGGGATGGATGCCCGCGATGCACTTGATCAGCGTCGACTTGCCGGCGCCGTTGTCGCCGACGAGGGCCATGACCTCGCCGGGGGACACGCGGAAGTCGACCTCGAACAGCGCCTGGACCGCGCCGAAGCTCTTCGAGACTCCGTGCAGTTCCAGGACCGGGGTGTCGGTCACGATCTCAGCTCCTCCTCGTCGCCCTCAGCGAATCCGGGGGGCGTCCCGGCGGGACGCCCCCCGGCATTCTCTACTGAAGGCCGATCTCCTTGCACTTCGCGGCGACCTTGCCCGCGCAGATCTCCTCCACCTTCGGGAAGTCCACTTCGCCGAGGTACTCCTTGATGTTGTCCTTGGTGATCAACACCGGGTCGAGCAGGACCGAGGGCACGTCCTTGGTCTCGTTGTTGACCGGCGTCGTCTCGACTGTCGGCTCCTCGCCCTTGGCGAGCGCGATCGCGAGCTCCGCGGCCGCGTCGGCCTCCTTCTTGGTCGGCTTGTAGACGGTCATGCACTGATCGCCGTTGACGATGTTCTGGAGGCCCTGCAACGTCGCATCCTGGCCCGTGACCGGGACCTGCGGCAGCTTGCGCTGCTTGAGCGCCGAGATCGCTGCGTTGCCGAGGCCATCGTTGGCAGCCACGACCCCGTCGATCTTGTTGCCGTTCTTCTGCAGGATCTGCTCGAAGATCGTCAGCGCCTTCTGGTTGTCCCAATCGGGCACGGACTGGTCGTCGACCTTCTTCCAATCGCCCGAGTCGAACTTCGGGTTGATGACCGAGTCGTAGCCCTTCTTGAACAGCGTCGCGTTGTTGTCGGTCGGCGAGCCGTTGAGCACGGCGACCTCCGCGCCCTGCTTGTCGCCCATGCAGTCGACGAAACCCTCGCCCTGGAGCTGGCCGACCTTCTCGTTGTTGAACGAGACGTAGTAGTCGTTCGCATCGGTGTTGAGCGTGAGGCGGTCGTAGTCGATCACCTTGACGTCCTGGCCCTTGGCGTTCGCGGCGATCGCGGCGCCGGAGCCGGAGTCGAGGTTCACGAGCAGGAGCACCTTCGCGCCGTTGGTGATCGCCTGCTCGGCCTGCTGCTGCTGGGTCGCCTTGTCGCCCTCGGCGTTCGAGATCGTCGCCTCGATGCCGGCGTCGTCGAACGCCTTCTGCAGGAGCGGCCGGTCGTACGTCTCCCAGCGAACCGAGGACTTCGAATCCGGCAACAGGACCGCGACCTTGCCGGCCTCGCCGCCGCTCTCCTCCGCCGTGCCGGCACCGCCGCCACCGCTCTCCTCGTCGTCGCCACAGCCCGCCGCGACGAGACTCGTCGCGACCAGCGCCGTGGCGAGCCACACTGCACCCTTCTTCATGGAACTCCCCCTCCGGGAATGGGATGGATTGATTCGGGAAAGTCAAGCGCCACGTCGGCGTGGCCGACGGCCAGCGCGAGCGCGCCGAGCACCTGAGCGCGTTCGCCGAGCACGCCGGCCACCACGGCGGCGGTCTCGGCCGCGGCCGGGAGCGCTGCGAGGCGCACCGACTCGCGCACGCCGTCGAGCAGCAGGTCGCCCGCCTCGGCGAGGTCGCCGCCGACGATCAGGCGCTGCGGGTTGAGCAGGTTGAACACGAACGCCGCGGCGCTGCCCACGACCCGGCCGGCGTCGGCGATCACGCGGCGGCAGCCGAGGTCGCCCTCGTGCGCCAGGCGCAGCATCTCGGGAACGGTCAGGTCGCCGTGGCTGCGGCGCAGCATCTCCAGCAGCGCGCCTGTCGAGGCGGCCGTCTCGAGGCAGCCGCGGTTGCCGCAGCGGCAGACGGCGCCCTCCGGGTCGACCAGGACGTGGCCCAGCTCGCCGGCCACGCCTCCGGCGCCGCGGTAGGGCCGCCCGCCGAGGATCAGCCCCGCGCCGATGCCGGACGAGAGCTTGAGATAGACGAGGTCCGTCGCGCCGCGTCCCGCGCCGTGGGTCAGCTCGGCAAGCGCGCCGAGGTTCGCGTCGTTGTCGACGCTGACCGGGATGTCGAGCCGCCGCCGCATCTCGTCGCCGGCGGCCACGCCGACCCAGCCCGGGAGGATCGCCGAGGAGCCGACGGCGCCGTCGGCGTGATCGACGGGACCGGGCAACCCGAGGCCGGCGCCGATCACGTGCGAGCGCTCCACCCCGGCCTCGGCGAGCGCCTCGCCGATCAGGTCGAGCGCCACGTCGAGGCCCTCGTGCGCGGCGTGGTCGATGTCCATCGGCGCCGCGCGCTCGGCGAGGATGTTCGACGACAGGTCGCTCACAGCCACGCGCACATGGCTGTGGCCGAAGTCGATTCCGAGCGCGGCCCCGGCCGACGCGTCGAACGCGAGCAGGATCGGCGGGCGTCCGCCCTGCTCGCCGTGCGCCGCGCCCTGCTCCTCGCGCTCGATCACCAGCCCGTCGGACTGCAGATCGGAGACGAGGCTCGAGACCGTCGAGCGGGAGAGCCCGGTGCGGCGCGCGATGTCGGCACGGCTGACCATGCCGTGCTCGCGCAGCGCGTTGATCACGCGACCGCGATTGAGCCGGCGCAGCGATGCCAGCGAGCCCTCAGACCGCTCCCTCATCCAGTTTGGATCCTGACCGCAGGACCCATGTTTTGTCAAGTCCTCGCACTAACTACCCCGGAAACTAGGGCGAGAACGTCCGCAGCCCGGACGAACTCCCCGGGAGGCGCTACGCGCCGCCGGCCATCGCCGGCAGGACGTTCAGGACGTCGGACTCGCCGACCGGGGTCTCGAGCCCCTCGAGCACGCGCACGTCCTCGTCGTTGAGATAGACGTTGACGTAGCGGTTGAGCGAGCCGTCGGCGGCGAACAGCTGCGAGCTCAGCTCCGGATAGCGGTCGGCGAGCGCGCGCAGGACGGTGCCGACGTCACTCGCCGTCGGCGCTCACCTCCTTCTCGCCTCCGACCGCCTGCCGGAGCACGACGGGGATCTTGATCAGCGGCATCGGCGGGACGCTACCCGGCGGCGGCGCAGAACGCCTCGTAGTCCGGGAAGACGCCCATCTCCTCGTCGGTGATCTCCGCCGGGTCGCGCGAGCAGATCGGGCATTCGGGGTCGCGCCGGACCTTCAGCTCGGTGAACGTCGCGCCGAGCGCCTCGTAGAGCAGCAGCCGGCCGATCAGCGGCTCGCCGATGCCGGTCACGAGCTTGACGACCTCGGTCGCCTGGAGCAGGCCCATCGTGCCCGGGAGCACGCCGAGCACGCCGTTGGCGCCGCACGAGGGCGCCATCTCGGCGGGCGGCGGCACGGGGTAGAGGCAGCGGTAGCACGGGCCGTCGTGCGGCGCGAAGATCGACAGCTGGCCGTCGAACCCGAGGATCGACGCCGACACGACCGGGATGCCGAGCCGCACCGTGGCGTCGTTGAGCAGGTAGCGCGTCGGGAAGTTGTCGACGCCGTCGACGATCACGTCGTAGCCGTCGATGATCGCCATGATGTTCGAGGCGTCCAGGCGCACGGGGTACTTGACGACGTCGACGTCCGGGTTGAGCGCGGCGATCGCCGCCTCCGCGGAGTCGACCTTCGGGGTGCCGACGGTGCGCGTCGTGTGGATCACCTGGCGCTGCAGGTTGGAGAGGTCGACCTCGTCGTCGTCGACGATCCCCAGCGTGCCGACGCCCGCTGCCGCGAGATAGAGCGCGGTCGGCGAGCCGAGGCCGCCGGCGCCTAGCAGCAGCACCTTCGCGTCGAGCAGCTTGGCCTGGCCCTCGGGCCCGACCTCCGGCAGCAGGAGGTGGCGCCCGTAGCGCTCCTTCTGCTCGGTGCTGAGCACCTTCGGGACGTCGACCTTGTAGCCGCGGTCCTTCCACAGCGTGATGCCGCCGGTCATCGATGCGACGTTCGTGTAGCCGAGCATCTCGGCCAGCGTGTGGGCGGCGAGCGCGGAACGCTGGCCCGAGGCGCAGTAGAGGACCACGCGCGCGTCGCGATCGGCCACGGCGGCGTCGATGCGCGACTCGAGATAGCCACGCGGGACGTGGACGGCGCCCGGGATGTGCCCGCGATCCCACTCCTCGGACTCGCGCACGTCGACGAGCACGACGCCGTTGCCGAGGTGCTCGGAGACCGCGGCCGGATCGACCTCCTCGACCTGCTGCTTGATCTGCCGAATTACCTCGGCTCCGGACGGGCTCATTTCGATTCCTCTTGAACTCGGTCGGCTTTCAATACTTCACGAAGTATAGCGGCGCATGGGGTGACCGCCGCATAAGTCTCGGCCCCATTCTGCCGATGACAAGGGCACCCCTCTGATGCGCCGTAGCACTCTCCTCACGCAGGTCCTCGCCGTCAACGCCGTCCTCGTCGGCGTCACGGCCCTGATCGCCGCCGTCGTCGCGCGCGACAGGTTGCCCGACGCCACCAGCGGAGACGGTCTGCTCGTGCTCGGCCTCACCGTGACGAGCGCGATCCTGCTGAACTCGCTGCTGCTGCGCGCGCGCCTCGAGCCGATGAGCCGGCTGATCGCCGCGATGACGCAGGTCGACCTCGCCCGGCCGGGCATGCGCGCGACCACCCCGCGGCGCTCGGCGCGCGAACTGCACCTGCTGACCGAGGCCTTCAACCGCATGATCGTGCGCATCGAGGACCAGCGCCGCGAGTCCGGCCGCGCGGTCCTGCGGGCGCAGGAGCAGGAGCGCAGCCGCATCGCCCAGGACCTGCACGACGAGGTCAACCAGGCGCTGACGGCGATCCTGCTGCGACTCTCGGCCACGATCGGTGACGCGCCCTGGGGGCTGCGCTCCGAGCTCGTCGAGACGCAGGAGCTCGTGGCCCAGGCGATGGACGAGCTGCTCGCCCTCGCCCGCCAGCTGCGCCCGACCGCGCTCGACGACCACGGGCTCGTCGCCGCGCTCGCCTCCCAGGTGAGCGACTTCGGCCAGCGCACCGGGATGCAGGCCCACTTCCACCACCACGGTGACGTGCCGACGCTCTCCGACGAGGAGCAGCTCGTGATCTTCCGCGTCACCCAGGAGAGCCTCTCGAACATCGCGAAGCACGCGAACGCCCGCGGCGTCGAGGTCGAGCTCTCGTTCGTCGGCCGCACGCTGCTGCGCGTGCGCGACAACGGCGGCGGCTTCGACGACGGCGCGTCGCGGCGCGTCGGCGGCCGCGTGCGCGGCCGGCCCGGAGGCCTCGGACTGAGCGGCATGCGCGAGCGCGCGCTGCTCGTCGGCGGGAGCCTCGACATCTTCACTGCCCCAGGCGCGGGCACCACCATCGAGCTGACCATGGGAGCGACATGAGAATCCTGATCGCCGACGACCACGGAATCGTGCGCGGCGGTTTGAAGCTGCTGATCGACCGCCAACCCGACATGGAGGTGGTGGCCGAGGCCGAGGACGGCGTCGACGCCTTCGAGCAGGCGCTCAAGACCAAGCCCGACCTGTGCGTGATGGACGTGTCCATGCCGCGCATGACCGGGCTGCAGGCAGCTCGCCAGATCCGCGCGCACCTGCCGGCGACGCAGGTGCTCGCGCTGTCGATGCACGACGACGAGCGCTACGTGTTCGACGCGTTGAAGGCCGGCGCCTCGGGCTACGTGCTCAAGCGCGAGGTCGACCAGGCGCTGCTGAGCGCGATCCGCGCGGTGCACCGCGGCGATGCGTTCCTCACGAACGCGGTCGAGCGCTCGCTGATCCGTGACTGGATGTCCTCGGACGCCGCCGGTCCCGACGAGCCGCTCTCCCCGCGCGAGCAGGAGGTGCTCAAGCTGATCGCCGAGGCGCATACGAACAAGCAGATCGCCGAGATCCTGCACCTCGCCGAGAAGACCGTCGAGTCGCACCGCGCCAACCTGCTGCGCAAGCTCGGCATGCGCGACCGCGTCGAGCTCGTCCGCTACGCGATCCGCCGCGGGCTCACGGAAGCCTGAGGCCGCCGACTACGCTCAACCGCGTGCCGACACGGGTCGCGTACGCACTGCTCACACTCACCCTCTGCGCGGTCGCGGCCGTCGCGGGCGTCTTCATCGCATCGCGTGGCGCCGACGGGGAGGCGCGGGTCGCCGTCGGCAAGTCCGGATGGGCCGGCTTCGTGCGGCCGCCCGGCGCCGTCGCGCCTGACTTCACGCTGCGCGACCAGGACGGGAAGCTCGCCACGATGGGCCAGTATCGCGGCCGCCCAGTCGCGGTCACGTTCGTCTACTCGACCTGCGAGGACACGTGCCCGGCGCTGGTCGACCAGGTCCGCGGAGCGCTCGACGACACGGACGCCGACGTGCCGCTGCTCGCCGTTTCGGTCGACCCCGCGGGCGACACGCCCGCGAGCGCGCGGCGCTTCCTCAACGAGCGCCGGATGACGGGGCGCGCGCGCTTCCTGCTCGGCGACAGGCAACGGCTCGCGCCGGTCTGGAAGGGCTACGGGGTGCAGCCGCAGCGGGGCGAGCTCGACCACTCGGCCGCGGTCGTGCTCGTCGACGCGCAGGGGCGGCAGCGGGTGGGGTTCCCGTACGCCGAGCTCACGCCCGAGGCGCTGGCGCACGACATCCGCAGGCTGACCACGGGCTAGCGCGCGGTCTCCGCGCCACGGCTGGGCGGGACCGGCCGTTGACGTCAACCGCGGCATTGAGGGAGGGTCGGGAGCGAGGCGGCGTCTCCGCGGAAGCGCTCCCGCGAGTGAACGTCCGTGAGTCGGGGCTATAGCCGGTACTGACGGACGTTCGGCGACGTGGGGCGAGCGAACGTCGCTGAGTGGCCCCTATGCGGGGTACTGAGCGACGTTCGCGCTCCAGCGAACCGCCACCGGGTCCCGGCCCGCTCGCGACCCTCCCTCGCTGCCGCCGTTCGGTAGCGCCCTCTCAAGCGCTGGCGGAGAATTAGCGCGGGATCGAGACCGCGAGCGCGTCCTGAGCGGCGTCCTCGCGGTCCTGGGCGGCGCGGTAGATCGCGTAGTCGTACCGGCTGCCGCTGGCGCGCCAGCCGACGTAGGCGTGCTCGGCCTCCTCGTGCGCGTCGCTCCACGCGTCGTACACCGCGTTGAACGACGGCCCGAACGAGGCGGCGCGGCGCAGGACGAGCTCGCGCGTGTCGGCGACCTGGTCTAGGAGTGCTCTCAGCTCGGTTGTGCTCATCGCTGCCTCCTACTACGTGCGAGACGGAATTCCGGTTGCCCGCTGCGTCACCTGCACAATCACATGAACAGGCCGGTAGGACGCTTGCGTTCGTTACGAATCCGTTACGTCTGTGTTGCGGCTGCGCTCGCGGCGCTCGCGCAGCTTGCCGAGCAGGAGCATCCCGACGAGCAGGACGAGCGGAGCGAGGTAGGCGATCTGCACGAGCCAGTGCCCGGCGTGCGCGAGCGGCGGGGCGGTCATCCGTTCGCCGCCGACAGCAGCCACAGGCCGAGGCACGTGAAGCAGACCATGAGCACCAGCATGACGAGCTGCGAGCGCGTCGCCGCACGCTGGCTGCCGTGCAGGACGAGCGCGCGGTCGTGCGCGAGCACCAGCGCCGCCACGTGGCCGAGCACGAGCGCTCCGACCTGCACGTACCAGATCGTGGTGGCCGAGACGACGCCGTAGTCGATCATCGAGCCGGCGCCGCCGAACAGGTCCGATCCGTCCCCGAGCGGGTCCGACGCGAGCCGCACGAGGTCCTGGCTGTTGTACGCGAGCAGCGAGAAGTAGTGCGCGACGACGTAGGCGGCGAGGATCGGCGCGAGCGAGTGCGCCAGCTCCCGACCGGCCCGGGCGAGCGTCCAGATCAGCCCGACGATGGCGACCGTCGCGAACAGCCCGGTCGTGAAGCCGAGCTCGAGCGCGCGCGGCTGCGCGAAGCCGAGGCCGGCGAACAGGTCCTGCAGGTGCGGCAGCAGCTCGTTGAAGAGCGGACCCTCGCTCGCGCCGTCGAACGCGGTCACGCCAATGCCGGTGAGCAGCACCGCGGCGGTTCCGGCGACGCGGACGTCGATCTCGGTGGCGCCGACCACGGGCGGGCGCACGACCAGCACGCCGTCGCGCCGCGCGAGCGGGGCGAGCGCGGCGAAGAGCCCGAAGTAGACGCCGAACGCATCGGCGTTGCGCGTCCATGCCTCGACCCCGTACAGGCTCATCCCGACGAGCATCGCGACGACGTAGACCAGCATCAGCACGGCGAGCGGCGCCGGCTCGCGCGCGGTCCCCCAGCACAGCTCGCAGATGCCGAAGGCGAGCACCCCGGCGGCCGCCGGCCAGCGGCCGAGCCGCTCGGGGTAGGCGAGCGGCGCCGGCAGCGCATCCCCTCCGACGCGCGCGGCGAGCCAGCCGGTGCCGCGCCCGATCGCGCGCCAGGGGCTGAGCAGCCGCCAGACGTCGCCGAGCAGCAGCGACGCGCACGGGACGGCGACCCAGAACGCGATGTAGACCATCCACGGCGCGAGGTTGTCGCGCTCGGCCTCGGTGCCGGCCAAGCCGGCGTAGGCGGTCACGGCGAGCAGGAAGACGCCCAGCGCGCCGAGCACGACGTCGGCGGCCGCGGGCAGCCGGAACAGGCGGCGCTCGCGCCGGCGCTCCAAGCGCGGTTCGGACCAGAGCAGCGCGAGCGCCACGAACGACACGACGAGCACCGCCGCCGCGGCGGCCCCGAACAGCGCCTCCGGAATCGGCAGGTCGGCGCGACCGACGATCCCGTGGGCGAAGACGAGCACGGCGGACGAGTCTATGAACGACGACGGCCCCGCCGTGGCGGGGCCGTCGTTACAGCGGAGCGTGCTTGGTTCAGCGCGCTACTTCTTGCAGGGGGCGCTCGTCGCGAGCTCGACCGGGGCCGGCACCGCTTGCGCCATCGGCGCGCTCGGTGAACGTGAGCTTGCCGGTGAACTTGTGCTTGCGGTTCTTGCAGCCGACGCTCTTGACGAAGTAGCGCTTGCCGCGCTTGGCCTCGAACGTCTGGTTGAGCGAGGTGAGCGAGGCGTCGACTCCGGGGACCGGCTGACGCAGCTCCTGCGGGATCCGGATGCGCATCTTGCGGCCCTTGCCCGTGATCTCGCCGGTGATCGGCGACTGCACGGCGACGCCGCTGCCGCTCTCGGACGCGACGTAGAACACGAGCGTGTTCGAGTCGAGCACGAACGGATGCACCTCGAAGACCAGCTTGCTCTGGCTGGGACCGGGGGGGCCGAGGTCGGCCGTGGCGCTGCCGGTCGGGCCGGCCTTGGAGTTGGACGGGCAGCCGGACGGACCCTCGGCGGCGAGCGTGTCGACCGAGCACCTGCCCAGGCCCTTGGCCGAGAACTTCAGGCCCCTCGGCAGACCGAGGTCGATGAACTCGACGGTCGTGCCCGGCTTGGCGAGCGTGACGGTGAAGTTGAGCTCGGTGTTCTTCGGTTTCCGCTTGGTGCCGGCGTCCTTCGGCGAGACCGTCGCGTCGAAGGTCGATTCGGGCGTCTGGGCGACGGCACCGACCGCGACGGCGAGGGTTGCAGACGCGACGATGGCGCCCGTGAGCAGCTTGCGCAAGTTGGATCTCCTCTGGGAAAAGGCCGGGCGACGGCAGATGTCGCCCGTGACCACTACTAGAACACCGCGCGCGCCGGAAGTTTCGCGGAACGGGTAGATGAATATTCGTCCAAGCGCGCGCCGCGGCCATCCTAATGGCCGCGCGAGCCCGCGCCAACCCCCTGCTAGCTTCGCCCGATGCGCGCTCCCGAGCACGCGATCCCCGCTCCACCGTTCCCGCGCGATCTGACCTGGGTCGGTGTCGCTCCGCTGCGGATGGACAAGCAGCGCGGACGGCCGGTGCTGGTCGAGTTCTGGGACTTCTGCCGCGTCAACTCGCTGCGGACGATGCCCTACCTGGCGGCCTGGCACGAGCGCTACGCCGGAGCCGGCCTGCGCGTGATCGGTGTGCACACGGGGGGCTTCGAGCCGGCTCGCAACACGGAGAACGTCGTCGCGGCGGTCGAGCGGCTCGGCATCCCCTATCCGGTCGTGGTCGACGAGCAGCTGGAGATCTGGGACTTCTACGGCAACGAGGGCTGGCCCGCGCGCTACCTCTGGGACCAGCAGGGCGCGCTGTACTCGCTGCACTACGGCGAGGGCGCCTACCAGGAGACCGAGCGCGAGATCCAGGCGCTGCTCGGGATCGAGCGCGAGCTCGTGCCGCCGCTGCGTCCGGAGGACGTCGAGGACGTGCTGCTGCCGGCGCAGACCGCCGACCAGCCGGGCGCCTACTCCGGCCCCTATGAGGCGGGCGGCGCCTGGGCCGTGCTCGAGGGATCGGGCGAGGTGGTCGCCAACGGGCGCAGCTTCAGCGTCACGGCCCCCGGCTGCTACCCGCTCGTCGAGCACGCGCACCACACGGCCGGGGTGCTCGACCTGTCGGTCGGCGCGGGCGTGACCTGCCACGCCACGTGCTTCACGCCGGGGGTCGCAGCTGCTGGTGCCCCCGATCGCCCAGCAGCCGGATGAGCCGCGGCGGGCCGTCGTCCTCGACGAGGACCGCGGTGCCCGGCCAGTAGGGCGAGTCGTTCGGCGTGTCGGAGAGGAAGTGCGGCTGGTAGACCCAGCAGCCGGTGTTCACGATCCGCGTTCCGGCCTCCGTCATCCACTCGGCGGGATCGTCGCGCGGCCACGGGCCCGAGCGGTGCGTGTGCCCGAAGAGCACGTGCGGCGCCGTGATGCCGAGCCGTCGCAGCACCTCGCGGATGCCCCGCAGGCCGCCGCGTCGCAGCGACGCGCTGGAGAGGTCGCGGTCGACCGGGCCCAGCCCGAGCTTGTTCAGCGCGGCGACGGCGGCGACGTAGCCGGCGCCCAGCGCGGCCGCGCGGACCGGGTGGCGCGCGCGCCCCTCGCCCGCGAGCGCGACCCAGGCGCGGGCGGATGCGCCGGCGCCGGCGCTGACCGCCGCGTGGTCGGAGCGCTGCGTGAGCTGGTGCAAGAACGCGTAGATCGGCGCGAGCGCCGCCTCGTAGTCGTCGGGCCGCGCGCCCTGCTCGGGCAGCCGCACGACCCAGCGCGCCATCGCGCCTGCGGCGAGCCGCTCGAACGTCGGCACGGTCGAGTGCAGGTCGACGTAGTGGCCGTGGAGCGCGAAGACGTCGTCGCGCAGCCAGGCGCCGGGATAGGCGAGCCGCAGCCGCGCCGGCGCCACGAGCTCCTCGATGCGCTGCGCGAGCGGGCCCGCCGCCGGCGGCTCGATCGGCGCCGAGAGGCCGAGGAAGCCGGAGTCCTCGGTCTGAAGACGCGCGTCGATCCAGCCGGCGACCAGGCCGTGGTCGTGGTTCCCGGCCAGCATCAGCAGCTCGCCCGCGGGCCCGAGCGCGGCGCCCGCCTCGGCGAGGAACGGAGCCGCGAGCTCCGCGGCGGCGCGATGCGGCGCCTCGCGCAGCTCGAGCCCGTCGCCGAGCACGACGAGCCGGTCGACGCCGCTCAGCGCCTCGATCAGCGGCGCGCGCAGCTCGGCCCGCCGCAGCAGGTCCTTGCGGTTCGCGGCGCCGATGTGGAGGTCGGAGATGACGAGCGTCCGCACAGCACTAGTGTGCCGCGGCGATGACCCCGCTCGACGGCATCCTTGTCGCGGACTTCTCGCGCGTGCTCGCCGGCCCGCTCGCCGCGATGCTGCTCGGCGACCTCGGCGCCGACGTCGTCAAGGTCGAGCGGCCGGACGGCGGCGACGACACGCGCGCCTGGGGCCCGCCGTGGCGCGAGGGCGAGGCGACCTACTACCTCGGGCTGAATCGCAACAAGCGCTCGCTCGCGCTCGACCTGGCCGACCCCGCGGACGTCGAGCTCGCCCGCCGCCTCGCCGGCCGCGCGGACGTGCTGATCGAGTCGTTCCGCCCGGGCCTGATGGCGCGCTGGGGACTCGACGGCGAGACGCTGCGCGCCTCCAACCCGGGCCTCGTGACCTGCTCCGTGACGGCGTTCGGCACCGGCACCGACGAGGCCCGCGCGCTACCCGGCTACGACTTCCTCGCGCAGGCGATGTCGGGCCTGATGAGCGTGACGGGCGAGGAGGACGGCCGGCCGCTCAAGACCGGCGCGGCGGTGGTCGACCTCGTCTGCGGGCTGCTCGCGGTCGTCGGCATCCAGGCCGCCCTCGTCGAGCGCGCGCGCACCGGGCGCGGCCGCCATGTCGAGGTCTCGCTGATGGACGCCGCGCTGACGTCGCTGCTCAACCAGGGCTCGGCCTGGGTCCTCGGCGGCGTCGTCCCGCACCGCCGCGGCAACCGCCATCCGAGCATCACGCCCTACGAGACGTTCGAGTGCGCGGACCGGCCGATCGCCGTGGCGGTCGGCAACGACCGGCTCTTCGCGCGCCTGTGCGAGGCGCTGGGCCTGGCCGAGCTCGCCGGCGACGAGCGCTACGCCACGAACAGCGCGCGGGTGGCGAACGCCGACGAGCTCGCCGCGCGGCTGGAGTCGGTGCTCCGCACTCGCGCCGCCGCGGAGTGGGTCGACGCGCTCCGCGCCGCCGCCGTGCCGGCCGGCCCGATCAACGACGTCGCCGAGGCGTTCGCGCTCGCCGAGTCGCTCGGCATGGAGCCGGTGCGCGAGGCCGGCGGCTATCCGCTGCCGGCGCCGCCGCTGCGGCTCGACGGCGAGCGCCCCGCCATTCGCAGGCCGCCGCCGGGGCTCGACGAGCACGGCGCCGAGCTGCGGGCGTGGCTCAGGGCGAAGCCCAGTTAAGACCGGACGGGATGTCCGGCATCCCGATCAGAACGCGGTCCGGACGACCCGCGGAGCACTACTTTGCCGCCATCTGCTGGCGGATGACCTTCGGGAGCATGAAGCGCACGTCCTCGCGCAGCACCTCGAACTCCGCGACGTCGTTCGTCCCGCGTGCGCGGAAGAAGCCGATCAGGCGCTGGACGAGCTCCTCGGGAGCGCTCGCGCCGGACGTGATCCCGACCACGCGCGCGCCGTCGAGCCACTCCTCGCGCACCTCGAGCTCGTTGTCGATCAGATGCGAGTCGGCGCCGGCCGCACGCGCGACGTCGACGAGGCGGTTGGAGTTCGACGAGTTCTTCGAACCGATCACGAGCACGAGGTCGCACTGCTCGGCCATCTGCTTGACGGCGAGCTGGCGGTTCGTCGTGGCGTAGCAGATGTCGTCGGTGCGCGGCCCGGTGATGGCGGGGAACTTCTCGCGCAGGCGGGCGATGATCGCGGTCGTCTCGTCGACCGAGAGCGTGGTCTGGGTGAGGTAGGCGATGCGGCTCGGGTCCTCGACCTCGAGCGTCTCGACGTCCGCCTCGGTCTCGACGAGCTGCATCGATCCGGGCACCTCGCCCATCGTGCCCTCGACCTCCTCGTGGCCGGCGTGGCCGACGAGGACGATCGTGTAGCCGTCGGCGGCGAACATGACCGCCTCGCGATGGACCTTGGTCACGAGCGGGCACGTGGCGTCGATCGTCTGCAGCCCGCGCGACTCGGCATCGGCCTGGACGGCGGGCGAGACGCCGTGGGCGGAGAACACCGTCACGGCGCCCTCGGGGATCTCGTCCGACAGCTCGTCGACGAAGATCGCGCCGCGCTCGGCGAGCTCCTCGACCACGTGCTTGTTGTGCACGATCTCCTTGCGCACGTAGACGGGCGCGCCGTGGAGCTCGAGCGCGCGCTCGACGGTCTGGACGGCACGGTCGACGCCGGCGCAGTAACCGCGCGGCGCTGCGAGCAGCAGCTTCTCGGGAGTGGCGGACACTACCTGCCCAGTGTACGAACGAGCTGCAACACGGCCTCGCCGGACAGGTCGAGCGAGTCCTCGCTGAGCGCCGGCAGGTCGTCGCAGAGCTGATGCCAGCAGTCGTACGGCCACTGGATCAGGTTTATCGCCGGGACGCCGCGCGCGAGGAACGGCGAGTGGTCGTCGGTGATCGGGTCACCGGTCACGGGCGGGAACACCGCGCCCGCGCCGACGGCCTTCGCGGCGGCCCGCAACCGGTTCCAGAGGCGGCGGTCCGAGTTCGCCTCGCGCGCGATGCTCAGGTCCTTGGCGGCGATGAAGTCGAGCAGTATGAGCGCGCGGACCTCGCCCGCGTGACGCTTGGCGTAGGCGGTCGAGCCGCGCAGCCCGGTGGCGCTGAACGGCCGGCTGTCGTCGGTCGCCTCCTCGCCGTCGAACAGCACGAAGCGCAGCGCGGGAGCGCCCGCCGGCCGGTCGATCCGCCGCAGCGCGCGGGCGAGCTCGACGACCGCCGCCGTGCCGGCGGCGCCGTCGTTGGCGCCGACGAACCCGGGCAGCTGCTTCGTGTCGTAGTGCGCCGCGACGACGACCGCGGGCTTCGCGCCCCGCAGCCGGCCGACGACGTTTCGCAGCCCGGGATGGCCCGGCACGGACTCGAAGCTGCCGCGCGGCAGCGCGCGCTTCAGCCGCCGGGCCAGCCGGCGCAGCGTGCGCGATCCGGCTGGCCGTGGCCCCAGCTCGACCTGGCGCTCGAGCTCCGCCCACGCGCGGCCCGAGTTGAAGTGGTCGACGCGCGCGGGCGCCGACGCCGGGCGCGGCGCCGGCGGGTCGTCCGTGCCGCCGCCGCCGCCGAACGCGAGCACGGCGACGACCGCGGCTGCGGCGAGCGCCGCGCCGATCCCCGTGATCACCAGCCCCCGCCGCTCAATCGTTCGAGGTCACCGCCTCGAGCAGCTCGGCGAATCGCTCGCGCGCGGCCGCGCGCCGAGCCGGCACGTGCTCGCTCGGCACGCCGTCGGCGGGCGGCGCGTAACCGCGCAGGACGCGCCGCGCGACGGACTGCCGGTGGACCTCGTCGGGGCCGTCGTAGATCCGCGCGGCGCGGGCGTGGCGGTACATCGCCTCGAGCGGCAGGTCGGTCGAGTAGCCCAGCGCGCCGTGCGCCTGCAGCGCACGGTCGACGACGTCGTGCAACACGCCGGCGCCGAAGAACTTGATCAGCGCGATGTCCTGCCGCGCCGCGGACGCGCCCTCGGTGTCGATCCTCCAGGCGGCGTGCAGCGTCATCAGCCGTGCCGCCTGCATCTGCGCCGCCGAGTCGGCGATCCAGTTCTGGACCGTCTGCTTCTCGGCGAGCGCGGAGCCGTGCGAGTAGCGGGTGAGCGCACGCTCGCAGAGCATGTCGAACGCGCGTCGCGACACGCCCAGCCAGCGCATGCAGTGGTGGATCCGCCCCGGCCCGAGCCGCTGCTGGGCGATCTCGAAGCCGGCCCCGCGGGCGCCGAGCAGGCTGTCTGCGGGAACCCGCACGTCCTCGTAGACGATCTCGGCGTGGCCGCCGACGCGCCCGAAGTGCTCGGCCGGGTGCTCCATCGTCGCGACGTCGCGGACGATCCGCACCCCCGGCGTGCCGGCGGGCACTATGAACATCGACGCGCGCTGGTGCGGGCGCGCGTCCGGGTCGGTCACGGCCATCACGATCAGGAAGTCGGCGACCGAGCCGTTCGAGGAGAACCACTTGTGGCCGTCGATCACCCACCCGTCGCCGTCGGCGACCGCCCGCGTGGCCAGCAGCGTGGGGTCCGAGCCGGCGGTGTCGGGCTCCGTCATCGAGAACGCCGAGCGCAGGTCGCCCGCCAGCAGCGGCTCCAGCCACTGCTGCTTCTGGTCCGGCGTCCCGGCCAGCGCGAGGATCTCGGCGTTGCCCGAGTCGGGCGCGTTGTTGCCGAACACGAACGGGGCGTACGGGGACGTGCCGAGGATCTCGTGCATCAGCCCGAGCTTGACCTGGCCGAAGCCCTGCCCGCCCAGCTCGGGCGGCAGGTGCGCGGCCCACAGCCCACGCTCCTTGACGGCGTCGCGCAGCGGCGCGATCGCGCGCTCGAAGCCGTCCTGCCCGAGCTCCTCGAAGACGGTCTCGATCGGCCACACCTCGGCGCGCACGAAGTCGGCCATCCAGTCCAGCTTGCGCTGGAACTCCGGTTCGGTGGAGAAGTCCCACGCCATCGGTTTCGTAGGGTGACACGCGATGAGTCTGCTCGCGGTGGCCGCCGCCGGCGCGGTCCTGGCGGGCGCGGCGCTCCAGTCTTCGGTCGGCTTCGGCTTCGCGCTGGTCGCGGCGCCGCTGCTGTTCGCGGCGACCTCCCCGCCCGAGGCGGTCGGGCTGATGATCCTGCTCGGGCTGGAGGTGAGCCTGCTGACGCTGCTGACCGAGCGGCGCCGGCCCGCGCCGGTGTGGCGCGACGTGATCGCGGTGGTGGCATGGGCGCTGCCGGGCGCGCTGGTCGGTGTCGCGGTACTGCGCGCGCTCGACGAGCTCGCCCTGCAGCTGCTCGTCACGGCCGGCGTTCTGAGCGCGCTCGTGGTCAACCTGCGCGCCGCGCACCGCCCGCCGCCGCCGCCCGGCGCGACGCACGAGCCGCCGTTCTGGGCGCGGCCCGCGGCCGGGCTGCTCTCGGGCGCGCTGAACACGTCGACGAGCACCGGCGGCCCGCCGCTCGTGCTGCTGCTGATGTCGCGCGGCCTGCGCCCGGCCGTCGTGCGCGACACGCTCACGGCCGCGTTCGTCGGCCTTGCGCCCGTGAGCACGACGGCGCTGCTGCTGACGAGCACCGGCGAGGCCGTGCCGACCGCCGCCGCGATCGCGGCGCTGATCCCGGTGACCGCGCTGGGACACGTGGCAGGGCGGCCGGTCTTCGCCCGGCTGGCGGCGGGCCGGTCCTACGAGCGCGTGCTCACCCTCGTGCTGCTCGCGACCGTCGTGGCGGGCCTGGCGAGCGTGCTGCTGTCGCGCTGATCGACCCGGAGTAGGCTGCGGCACGGGATCGCACTCGAGGAGCGAAAGACATGACTCAGCAACACGGAGACCGGCTGACCGCGGTGGATGCTTCGTTCCTCGCGCAGGAGGGCCCGACCGCCCACATGCACGTCGGCGCGGTGATGATCTTCGACGGTCCCGCGCCGGCGTACGAGGACCTCGCCGACCACGTCCGCAAGCGCCTGCACCTCGTCCCGCGCTTCCGCCAGAAGCTCGCGTTCCCGCCGCTCGAGACCGGCAGGCCGCTCTGGATCGACGACCCGAACTTCAACCTCGAGTACCACGTGCGCGACACCGCCCTGCCCGCGCCCGGCTCGGAGAAGCAGCTGCGCGCGCTCGCCGCGCGCGTGCACTCGCAGGCGCTGGACCGCTCGAAGCCGCTGTGGGAGATGTGGCTCGTACAGGGCCTCGAGGGCGGGCGCTTCGCGCTGCTCTCCAAGACGCATCACGCGCTCGTCGACGGCGTCGCCGGCGTCGACCTCGCCACGGTGCTGTTCGACCTGCAGCCGACCCCGGCCGAGATCCCGCACGACGACACGCCGTGGGTGCCGCGCGAGACGCCGAGCGGGCTCGACATGGCCGCGCGCGGCGTCCGCGCCGTGGCGTCGCTGCCGTTCGACGTCGCTTCGCGCGCGGTCGGCGCGGCGGCGCGGCCGACCGATGCGCTGGCGGGCACGCGCGAGGCGCTCGAGGGCATCGGCGAGATCGTCTGGGCCGGGCTGAACCCGGCGCCCGAGACGCCGCTGAACGTCGAGATCGGCCCGCACCGGCGGCTGGTCTGGGTGCGGCACGAGCTGAGCGACTTCAAGCGCGTGAAGGACGCGTTCGGCGGCACTGTCAACGACGTCGTGCTGACCGTCGCCGCGGGCGCGCTCCGGAGCTGGCTGCGCTCACGCGGCGTGCGCACGGAGGGGCTCGAGCTGCGCGCGCTCGTGCCCGTCTCGATCCGCGGCGGCGACCAGCGCAACCAGATGGGCAACCGGATCGCGGCGATGCGCGCGCCGCTGCCGGTCTACGTCGAGGACCCCGTGGCGCGCCTGCGCGTGGTGCGCCAGGCGATGGACGGGCTGAAGGACTCCAAGCAGGCGCTCGGGGCCGAGGTGCTGGCGGGCATGCAGGCGCTCGCGCCGCCGACGATCTTCGCCCAGGCATCGCGGCTGAACTTCTCCACGCGCCTGTTCAACCTGCTCGTCACGAACGTGCCTGGCCCGCAGCTCCCGCTCTACGTCCTCGGACGCCGGCTCCAGGACCTGTTCCCCGTCGCGTTCCTGCCCAAGCACCACGCGCTGGCGGTGGCGATCATGTCGTACAACGGCGGGATGGACTTCGGACTGCTCGGGGACTACGACGCGATGCCCGACCTCGAGGACCTGGGCGCGATGTTCGGCGCGAGCCTCGCGGAGCTGCTCGCGGCGGCCGGGGAGTCGACGGGGAACGGGAAGGTCAGTAGCCGAGCGCGAACTTCGCGTCCTCGGACATCTTCTCCGGCGACCACGGGGGCGTGAAGACCATCGAGGTGACGACCTCCGTCACCTCGGGGAGCTCGCCCACGAACTCCTGCATCTGCTCGGAGACCTGCGGCCCGATCGGGCAGGCCGGGGTGGTGAGCGTGAACGTGACGTTCACCGTCCCGCCGTCGATCTCGACACCGTAGATCAGCCCGAGCTCGACGAAATCGAGACCCAGCTCCGGGTCGATCACGTTGCTCAGCGCGTCGATGACGTCATCTTCGTCGACCATACGCTTGAGTCTAGCCGCGGATTTGTCTAGCTTCCTGCCCATCGTCTCGTTTGACGAACAACTCGGGGTCCTGCGGGTGACGGGGGAAGAGGACCGCTCGACGATCGGCCACCGCAGGCGGCCCATCTCCGCGGCCCTCAGGGCGACCCGCGACGTGATCGTCGACCTGTCCGAGCTGAGCTTCGCGGACCCCTCGCTGATGATCGACCTGGCGTGCCTGGCGCAGCGACTGCGCGCACACGGCCGCACGCTGTCGCTGCGCCATCCCCAGCCGCACGTCCGGCAGCTGATCGAGCTCGTGGGCCTGCACCGCCTCCCCTCCGTGCTCGTGATCGTCCCGCAGGCCGCGGGCGCCCCGGCCTAGCCCGCCGGCTCTCCCGCGATCACGTACACGGTGTCGCCCTCGGCCGCGGAAACGAGGAGGTCGCCGATCGCGTCGCCGTCGACGTCGCCGACGCCGACCACGTCGAAACCGAGGTTCTCACCCTCGGTCGTGCTCGTGATCGTGCGCAGAAGCTCGCCGGCAGGCGTGTAGAGCTCGACGAGCCCGGCCCCCGGCGCGCCGGCACTCGACCCGTACGAGCCGATCGCGAGCTCGTTGCGGCCGTCGCCGTCGAGATCGCCGGCCTCGCGACCCGGGCCGAGGCCCGCGCCCGCGGCAGCGCCCGTGAAGACGTGCAGCTCGTGCCCGTCCGCGCCCGAGTAGAGCGCCGAGCGCCCGGTCCCCGGGCCGAGCGAGCGGTCGGCGTAGTCGGCGGCGTACACGTCCGGCACGCCGTCGCCGTCGACGTCGCCCACGCCCGCGACGAAGAACGTCCCGAGCGTACGGCCGCTGGGCGGCGCGAACGCTCCCCAGCGCTCACGGCCGGTGGCGCCCGAGAACAGGTGCACGGCGCCGTTACCGAGCGGGCCGCCGGCGCCCGCGCCGACGATCAGGTCGGGCACGCCGTCTCCGGTCGCGTCGGGGGTCCAATCGGTGCCGGCGCCGAACGCGGCCCCGGCGCGGCCGGCGTCGAGCTTGCGCAGCAGCGTGTGGCGGCGGCCGCTGTAGACGAACGCGCGGCCGGAGTCCTCGCCGCCCGCGTCGCTGCCGGGCGCGCCGATCAGCACGTCGGCACGACCGTCGCGGTTCTGGTCGGAGGCGCTCGCCACCGCGGCGCCGAACTGGTCGCCGGTGTGAGCGCCGCGGAACAGGCGCAGCAGCGAGCCGGTCCGCCCCGAGTAGAGGTAGGCGACGCCCGGCCCCGCCGCCGGATCGACGTTTGGAGCGCCGGTGATGACGTCGTGGACGCCGTCGCCGTCGGTGTCGCCGGCGTCGGCGACCGCGAAGCCCTGGTTGTCCCCGGGCGCGCCGGAGAACTGGTGCAGCACGGTGCCCGCCCGGCCCGAGTAGACCCACGTGTTGCCGGCCGCATCGGGTGTGTTCGGCTCGCCGGCGATCAGGTCGGTCACGCCGTCGCCGTCGATGTCCGCGAGCTCGGAGACGGCCCAGCCGAGGTACCCGTCCTGGACGCCGGTGAAGGTGTGGATCACGCGCACGGGCTCGACGAAGCTGCCCGCTGCGTGGGCCCCGGGCGCCACCGCGAGGAACGCCAGCGCGCAGAGTGGCGCGACCCGGCGCGCCGGGTGCAGGAGGTGAAGTCGCATGGCCGCGACGCTAGGCGCGTCGCGGCCGCCCGGCTTCCGTGATCGTGCGCATCCGCGTGCCGGGCCGGAGCGCGGACGGCGGCACGCCGAAGCTGCGGCGGAACGCATCGGTGAGGTGGCTGTGGCTGGCGAAGCCCGCGTCGAGCGCGAGCTCGACGAGCGGGCGATCGCGATCGCCGAGCCGGCCCGCCACGCTGCGCAGGCGCAGCTGCGTGCGGTACTCGTGCAGCGAGTAGCCCGTGTGACGCCGGAACATGCGGGCGAGGTGGAACGGCGACACGTGCACCTCGCGCGCGATCGCGGCGAGCGTCAGCGGTTGCTCGAAGCGCGCGGTGAGCAGCTCCTTGACGGCCTCGACGATGCGGCGCTGGCCGTCACCACCCACACAGGGCGCCGGTGCCGCCCCGACGCTCAGGCGCACGAGCGCGAGCAGTCGCTCCTCCGCCTCCAGCGGGTCGCCGGGAGGAGCCATCGCCAGCGAGCGCAGCGCGACGAACGCGGCCGGCTCGAGCCGGCCGACGCCCTCCGGCGGCGCGTCCGCGCCGAGCAGCTCGTCGAGCGCCGCCGGGTCGAGCACGGCGAACAGAGAGCGGTCCCCGCGCCGGTCGCAGAGCTCGCGGCGGAAGCGCCGGCGGCCGCGGTACACGACCACGTGGTTGATGTTCGCGATCGAGGGCGGCCGGCCCTCGAGCGTCAACCGCACGGCCGTCGACGGGAAGACGACGTGTGCGCCGTCGCCGATGCAGTTCTCGCGCTCCCAGAGCGGATCGGCTGCATCGCAGGCGAACGCGCCGAGCGCGACCACCGATCCCTCGAACAGCGGCGTGATCGCCGCCCGTCCGTGCGCATTGCCCCAGGTCGCCAGGCGCGGCGCGGCCATGGCGGCGATCGTACTCCGCCCATGATCCGTCCCGCCCGACCCGTTGCGCGTAGCCTGTCGGGCGATGCCCTTCCTGCTCATCGCGCTCTTCATCGCCGTCCCGATCGCCGAACTGGCGGTGATCATCCAGGTCGGCGAGGCGATCGGGGTGTGGTGGACGATCGCGATCCTCGTCGCCGACTCGATCCTCGGCTCGCTGCTGATGCGCTCGCAGGGGCGAGCGGCGTGGCGGCGCTTCAACGAGGCGCTCCAGAGCGGCCGGGCGCCGGCGCGCGAGGTGGCGGACGGCGTGCTCGTGATCTTCGGCGGCGCGCTGCTGCTGACCCCCGGCTTCCTCACCGACATCTTCGGCCTCCTCTTCCTGCTGCCGCCGACGCGCGCGGTGATCCGGCGCGTGTTCCTGCGTCAGGCGTTGCGACGTATGACCGTCACGATGACGACGGCCGGGCCGCGCCCGCCGCGGCGCGCCGGCCAGCGCGACGACGACCTCGAGGGCACGGCCGTCGACGCCGAGCCCAGGCGGGGACTCGGAGCGTGACGCCGGCGGCGCGGGAGGCGGTGCGCGAGGCGGCCACGGACAGCGTCACGTTCGCCTTCGGCGACGCCACCGCCCAGCTCTACGGCCTCGCCCGGCTGGGCCTGTCGCGCGCGGCCGACGGGACGCGCCAGGGCAGCGCGCTCGCGCTGCTCTTCGCCGGTCGCGAGCCTGTCGCCGCGCTCGCGCGCGGCGCCCTGCCGGTCGGCGAGGAGGACGGCTGGGAGACGCTCGCCCTCGCCGGCCTGCGGGCGACGGTCGACGAGCCGCTCGAACGCTGGAACGTGCGCTTCGATGCCGCCGACGGCCAGGGCTTCGCGCTCGAGTTCTCGGCGCTCGGGGACGCCGCCGAGCTCGGCGCGGCCGCGCCCGCCGGCAGGCTCGGCGGCATGGCGGGCTACGACCAGCCGTGCCGCGCGCGCGGGTCGATCCGCGTCGGCGGGCGCGAGCGGCCGTTCGACGGTCTCGGCCAGCGCGGGCATTCGTGGGGCGACGCCGACTGGGAGCGGATCGAGCTCGCGCGCACCGTGACGGCGTGGTCGGACGGGGGCTGCGCCTCGCTCACCGCGGTCCGCCCCGCCGGCGCGCACGATCACGCCGAGGAGGCGACGTGGGCCGCACTCTGGGAGCCCGACGGAGCGCCGGCGGGCCGCGACGCGAGGCAGTACGTGCTCGAGGTGGAGGACGGGCGGCTGTCGACGACCTATGACGCCGACGGCCACACCCGGCGCGCCGGGCTGGAGCTGTGGGCGACGGGCGCCGAGTGGCCGCGCCGCGCCGCCGGCGAGGTGCTGTGCGGCTCCTCGCTCGACCTCGGCTCGCTGCGGCTCGACTGCTCGTTCTTCCGTTGGCACCTCGAGGGGCATGCCGGCGTCGGCCGCTACGACATCCTCACCCGCGCCGCGTGATCGAGGCCGTCGTCTCGGACTTCGGCGGCGTGCTCACGGCACCGCTGCTGCAGGGCTTCACCCGCATCCAGGCCGACACGGGCGTGCCGCCGGAGGCGTTCGGCGCGGCGCTGGCGCGCGCCACGGCCACGGCTGGGCGCAACCCGCTGTTCGAGCTCGAGGTCGGCGCGATCTCCGAGCACGAGTTCCTGACGACGCTCGAGCGCGAGCTCGAGGCGGGGCTCGGCCAGCGCCGTCGCGTTGCACGGGTTCGGCGAGCGCTACGTGGCGGCGCTCGACGCGAACGATGAGCTGTTCGCCCATTACCGGATGCTGCACTCGCGCGGCGTGCGCCTCGCGCTGCTGACCAACAACGTGCGCGAGTGGGAGCCGCTCTGGCGCGCGAAGCTGCCGGTCGACGAGATCTTCGAGACGGTGGTCGACTCCGCCTTCGTCGGGATGCGCAAGCCCGATCCGGCGATCTACGCGATCGTGCTCGAGCGGCTGGAGCTGCCCGCCGCGGCCTGCGCGTTCGTCGACGACATCGCGATCAACGTCGAGGCTGCGCGCTCGCTGGGCTTCTCGGGGGTGCACTTCCGGAGCACCGAGCAGGCGATCGCGGAGCTCGACGCGCTGCTGATCAGCGCTCCATCCGGATGAACGGGTGGACGCCGCCGCCCGTGGCGTGCTCGTAGCGCTCGACCGCGCGGAACCCAGCCCGCTCGTAGACGCTGATCGCGCGGCTGTTGAACGCCGCGACGGCGAGCCCGATCTCGAGCTCGTCCTCGCGGCGGGCGATCGCGTCCGCGTCGGCGGCCGTCATCGGCCGGATCGAGTACCGCGGCGCCACCCTGCGGGCGGTCAGTTCTCCGAGCCGAGCCGGTCCCAGCAGTAGAGCTCGATGCACTCGGCGACGAGCTCCTCGCAGCGGTTGCGCGACAGCCACGGGAGCACCGTCTCGAGCGCCTGCTCCTCCGCCACGCCGGCGTTGAACGCGTCCTCGCCGCGCAGGCCCGCGGCGATCTTGAGCGCCTCGCGCCGGTTCTCGCCCAGAGTCGGGAACGCGCTCACGAGATAGTCCTTGTTGGCGATCGGCGTGCCGACCTCCATCGAGGCGTGCCAGGCGGCGAGCATCGACAGGTCGTGCTCGTCGAGGTCGTCGACCGCCTTGGCGTAGTGCGAGGCGAGCTCCTCTTCCGGGATCTCGTCGACCCAGGCGCGCACGAGCTCGCCCAGCAGCTG
Organism: uncultured Solirubrobacteraceae bacterium; assembly: GCA_963839615.1. Classification (GTDB taxonomy): domain Bacteria; phylum Actinomycetota; class Thermoleophilia; order Solirubrobacterales; family Solirubrobacteraceae; genus DASQMT01. Next base: position 590,590 of record CAWIVY010000010.1, on the reverse strand, counting down.
CCGGCGAGCCTCACGGCCGACCGACTCGGCGATGACGCGGATCGCGTCCTGCGGTTCGATGAAGCACAGGGGCATGCGGTGAAGCTACGCCCAGGTTCGGACGGCAAGACCGCGCCGAGCCTGGGCTCGCGCCCGGCCGGCGGCGCGTGACCCGCCAGTTAGGGTGTAAATTGTTCGGAACACTGGAACACTGTTTCTCGAATGATGCCGCAGCTTCCGCGCACATCCCTCCCCGACCAGGTCTTTCGCCGTCTCGTGGGCGACGTCCTCTCCGGCCGCTACGCGCCGGAGGAGCGACTACCGACCCAGCGGGCGCTCGCGGCGGAGCTCGGCGTCAACATGGCCTCGGTCCGCGAGGGCGTCAAGCGGCTCGAGCAGCTGCGGCTCGTCGAGACCCGGCACGGCGACGGGATGCTCGTGCGCGACTGGCGGGCGCAGGGCGGGCTCGACGTGCTCGTGCACGCGATCGCCCAGGGCGGCACGCTCGACCCGGCGCTCGTGCGCGAGGTCTTCGAGGCGCGGCGGCTGCTGCTGGCCGAGGCGAGCGCGCTCGCCGCCGCGCGGCGCACGCAGGAGCAGGCGGCGCTGCTCGGCCGGCTGGCGGGCGAGCTGGGCGGCGTCGCCGACGACGCCACGGCCCAGGGGCTCGACCTCGCGTTCATGGCCACCGTGATCGAGGCGGCCGGCAACCTCGCCTTCTCGCTGATCGCGAACTCGATCCGCGACGTGTACCTCGAGCACCTCGACCTCTTCCGCGCGATCGTCGCGCGTCGCGCGGAGCTCGACTACGCCGCGGTGGCGTCCGCGATCGCCGCCGGCGACGGCGCGCGCGCACGCACGGCGATGACGTCGCTCGCGACCGCGCAAGAGGCGCGGCTGATCGAGGCGCTCGCGTGAGCCGGCACACCCACGGGATTCGCGGTCATCGCGCCGCGCGAGGCCTCGATCCTCGCCGCGCTCGCCGACGCCGCCGCGGCGCCGCAGCCGCCGCTGCCGCCGGTGTCGGCGACCGACGCCGCCGTCGCATTCGACGCCTGGCTCGCCGCCGCCCCGCCGCGCAACAGGATCGCGCTCCGCGCCGCGCTGCTCCTGCTCGAGCGGGCGACCGGCCGGCGGCGCTTCCGGTCGCTCGACCGCGCCGGGCGACTTGCCGTGCTCCGGCGCCTCGAGCGCTCGCGCGTCCCGGCCGTGGCGCAGCTCGCCGAGGCGCTGCGCTCGGCTGCCGTCGTGAGCTACCACGGCGATGCGCGCGTGATGGCCGTGCTGGGCTACGACGCCGCGGCGCGCATGCGCGAGGTCCGCGCCCGCCGCGCGATGAGCACGCAGCGCGTGCCGGCGGAGCCCGCCGTCGCGCCGGAGCCGACGCCGTACCTGCGCGCCGGCTCGCACTCCGCACCGCGGACCCTGCACGCCGACGTCTGCATCATCGGCGCCGGAGCGGGCGGCGCCGTGGTCGCCAAGGAGCTCGCGGAGGGCGGCGCGCGCGTCGTCGTGCTCGAGGAGGGCGGGGACCATCCCGCCGCGGACATGACCGGGCGGCCGCGGGACATGATGGCCCGGCTGTACCGCGACGGCGGCCAGATCGCGACGCTCGGGCGTCCCCCGATCGTGCTGCCGCTCGGCCGCGGGATCGGCGGGACCACGCTCGTGAACTCGGGCACCTGCTTCCGCACGCCCGACCGCGTCCTCGCCCGCTGGCGCTCGGAGTTCGGCCTCGACGAGCTCACCCCCGCCGCGCTCGCCCCGGTGTTCGACCGCGTCGAGGAGACGCTCGGCGTCGCCGAGGTCCCCGCCGAGCTGGCCGGCGCGAACGCCGCGCTGACGCGCCGCGGCGCGGAGCGGCTCGGCTGGTCGGGCGGTTACCTGCGGCGCAACGCGCGCGGATGCCAGGGCAGCGGCGTGTGCGCCTTCGGTTGCCCGACCGGCGCCAAGCAGCACGCGGGCGACGCGTATCTCGTGCCCGCGCGCGCGGCGGGCGCGCTCGCGTGCACGGGCGCGCGCGCCGAGCGGCTCGTGATGCGCGGGACGCGAGCCGTCGCCGTCGAGGCGCGCACGCAGCACGGCGGGCGGGTCACCGTCGAGGCGGACGCGATCGTGATCGCGGCGGGGACGATCCACACGCCGCTGCTGCTCGGGGCGAGCGGGCTCGGCGGCCGCTCGGGGCAGCTCGGGCGCAACCTCAGCCTGCATCCGGCCTCGGCCGTGTGGGGCCTGTTCGACGAGCCGGTCGACATGGTGCGCGGCGTGCCGCAGTCCTACTACGTCGACGAGTTCGCGTCCGACGGGATCATGCTCGAGGGGATCGCGGGCGCGCCCGACTACCTGGCGATGGCGGCGCCGCTGAGCGGCGACCGGCATCGCGAGCTGATGCTGCGCTACAGCCACGTCGGGCAGTGCGGGATGATGGTCTCCGACCGCTCGCGCGGGCGCGTGCGGGGCCGGCCCGGCGCGCCGCTGATCCGCTACGACCTCTGCCGCGAGGACGTCGCGACCGTGCACGCCGGCCTGATCCGCCTGGCCGAGCTGCTCGCGGCCGCCGGGGCGAGCACGCTCTATCTCCCGCTCGCGCGCATGCCCGAGCTGCCCGGCGCCGATCCCGCGCCGCTCCGCGCGCTCGACATCCGCCGCCGCGACCTCAAGCTGATGGCGTTCCACCCGCTCGGCACCGCGCGCGCCGATGCCGACCCTGCGCGCGGCGTCCTCGACGGCGACCTGCGGCTGCACGGCGCCGAGAACGTCTACGTCGCCGATGGCAGTGCCGTCCCGAGCGCGCTCGGCGTGAACCCGCAGATCACGATCATGGCGCTGGCCACCCGCCTGGCGTTCCACCTGAGAGGAGAGCCATGTCCTTCCTGATCGACCCGCCCTGGCTGTACGCGAACGGCCGCGCCTACGCGGCGCTCGCGCCCGAGCGGGCGCAGGGCCGCACCGCGGCGGCCGTCGGCGCCGCGACGATGGCCGGCTTCTGGGCGGTGAGCGTCTCGCTCTACCTGAACCGCGGCTGGACGAAGCGGGTCTGGGAGGCTTGCCGAGCCGACGACGGCCGCGACTGGATGCTCAACTCGGGCGTGTTCCGCTTCGACCACCGCAACGCGGGGACCGGCACGCACGCGGCCGCGGCCGCGTTGTTCGCCAGCTACCCGGTCTTCCTCTGGCTCGGCTGGAGGCACGGCCGCCGATGAGCGCGCCGGTCTTCGCAGGCAACGGCACGCGCGGCCACTACGAGTCCTACTACCTGCGCGCGGTCGATCCGGAGGCCGCGCGCGGCGTCTGGATCCGCAACACCGTGCTGCGGCGGCCCGGCGGCGCGCCCGCCGGCTCGCTCTGGTGCACCGTGTGGGACGCCGCGGCCGGGCCTCCCGTCGCGGTCAAGGCGACGCCCGGCCTCGCGGTGCCCGGCGAGTGGCTCGAGATCGCGGGCGCGCGCTTCGGGCCCGGCGCCATCAGCGGCCGGGCGACCGCCGGGCCGCACGCGGCGGCCTGGGACCTGACCGTGGACGACGCGGCGCCGCCGCTGCGCCACCTCCACCACCCGCGGCTCTATACCGCCCCGTTGCCGCGCACGAAGCTCGAGAGCCCGGCTCCCGCGGCGCGCGTGTCGGGCAGTGTCGAGGCGGACGGGCGGCGGCTGGAGCTCGACCGCTGGCCCGGCATGATCGGGCACAACTGGGGCTCGCAGCACGCCGAGCGCTGGCTGTGGCTGCACGGGATCGGCTTCGACGGCGCGCCGGACGCGTGGCTCGACGTGGCGATCGGGCGCGTGAAGATCGGGCCCGCGACGACGCCGTGGGTGGCGAACGGCGCGCTGCACGCCGACGGCCGCACCCAGGTGCTCGGCGGCATGCGCGCGCGGGTGGCGGTCGATGCCCGGCCGGGCACGGCCGAGGTGAGCCTCGGCGACGTGAGGATCCGCGTCAGCGCGCCGCTCGACCAGACGATCGCCTGGGTCTACGCCGACCCGCCCGGAGGCGAGCACCACTCGGCGAACTGCTCGATCGCGGCGCTCGAGGTCGAGGCCGGCGGGCGCAGGCTCGCGACCGCGCACGGGGGCGTCTACGAATTGGGCATGCGGGAGCACGACCACGGCTTGCGGGTGGCACCCTTCCCGGACCCGTGATCGCCGTCGACGGATTTCGAGACCGCGCGCCTGCGCGCCGAGCCGATCGGCCCGCGGCATCGCGACGCGCTGATCGCGCTGCTCGGCGACGAGCGCGTCGGCGCGACGCTCGGCGGCGTCGCCGGCCCGGCGGCGGTCGACGAGCGGATCGCGGGCTGGACCGCCGTCTCGTTCACGCTGCCCGACAACGTCGCCTCGCGGCGTGTGATGGAGAAGCTCGGCTTCCGCTTCGAGCGCGACACGACCTACGCGGGCCTGCCGCACGTGCTCTACCGGCTGCGCGTCAGCCCCGCGTGAGGCCGGCCAGGAACAGCCCCGTGGCGAACCGGGTGGCGCCCTCGACGTCGGGCGGCTCGCGCTCGGCCATGCGCGCGCCGAGCTCGATCCCCACGGCGACCATCGCGTGGGCGCAGTAGTCGAGGTCGAGCGCCGGCAGCTCGCCGCGCGCCGCGAGCGCCGCGAGGTCCTCCGCCAGCTCGGCCGCGCCGAGCGGTGAGGAGACCTCGATGCCGACCGCAGCGGCCGCATCGAGGTTGCGGCGCAGGAAGAGGAACGTCGCCGGATCCTCGACGATGAAGGAGAAGTACGCGCGATAGCCGGCCTCGACGAACTCCGTCAGGCTGCGCGCCCCGGCGCGCGCCGCCCGCACCCGCCGTCGCGCCTCCGCCCCCGTCGCCTCGACGACCGCGCGGAAGACCGACTCCTTGTCCTCGAAGTAGTTGTAGAAGGTGCCTGAGGCGAGGTCGGTACGGCGAACGATGTCACGCACGCCGACGGCCTCGAAGCCGAGCTCGCCGAACGCGCCGCGGGCCGCCTCGAGCAGCGCCGCGCGGTTCGCGGCCTTCGTGCGCTCGCGGCGCCCGGTGGCGGTCGCCGTCACGCCGGGACCGCCGGCGGGACGGGCAATCGGTACCCGGCGAGGGCGGCGCGGCGCTCGCCGCGGCGGCGCTCCTGCCGGGTCGCGAGCACGTAGTCCTCGAAGTCCACCTGCATCGTGTGGCGCTTCGAGGCCACGTAGCGCTTGAACATCGCCGCGCGCTCGGCCTCGATATCGGCCCGCAGCTCGGCGTCCGGCGGGAGGTGGTAGCGGCCGTCGAGGTGGTCGCAGATCCACGCCGACTGCAGCTCGGCCAGCGGCATGACCGCGCCGAGCGGCTGCAGGAGGCCGACGAAGTAGATCGCCTCCGACCTCGGGATGGAAGACCCGGCGGAAGAGCGGCAGATCGTTGTCCGGTGCGGCGATCAGCTCGGGATCGAGGAACGGGAACGTGACCTTGTAACCGGTGCAGTAGACGACGACGTCGGCCTCGACCTCGCTGCCGTCGGCGAAGCGCACGGTGCGCTCGGTCAACCCGGCGATGTTCGGCTTCGCCGTGATCTTGCCGTGCGCGAGGCGCGCGAGCACGTCGTCGGAGACGGTCGGATGCGCCTGCAGCAGGGTGTGCTCCGGCTTCGGCAGCCCGTAGCGCTCCATGTCGCCGACCGCCAGCCGGAGCACCGCCTGCTGCGCCCGGCCGCGCACCGCGTAGGGCACCCGTGCCGACGGCCTGATGAGATCGAACGGGCGCCCGAGGATGTACTTCGGGATCACCCATGCGCCGCGGCGGGCGGCGAGGAAGACGTCGGTGGCGACGAACGAGGCCTCGACCGCGATGTCCATCGCGGAGTTGCCCATGCCGAGCACCACGACCGACCTGTCGCGGAAGAGGCCGGCGTCCTCGCCCGTGTAGTCGTGCGCGTGGATCTGCGTGCCGGCGAAGCGCTCCTGGCCGGGGAACGCGGGCTCGGGCCAGCGCGGATCCCAATGGTGGCCGTTGGCCACGACGAGCGCGTCGTACGTCCGCTTGATCCCCGTGTCGGTGCTCACCTCCCAGCCTCCGCCCGCGAGCCGCTCGGCGCGCGTGACGAGCGTCTCGAACGTGATCCGTTCGCGGAAGCCGAAATGGTCGACGTACGCCTCGAAGTACTCGGCGATCTGGGTGTGGTGCGGGAAGTCCTGATAGCTCGCGGGCATCGGGAAGTCGGCGAACTCCATCCGCTTGCGCGACGTGTTGATGTGCAGCGTGCGGTACGCGGCCGACATCCCGTTGCGGTTCTTGAACACCCAGTTGCCGCCGATGCGGTCGGACGCCTCGAAGCAGTCGAACTCGAAGCCGCGCGAGTGCAGCGCCTTGACGGCGGCGATCCCCGAGGAGCCCGCGCCGATCACGCAGACGGACGGCAGCAGCGTCATCGGCGCGACCCTAGCGAAAAGATGACGGGGGCGTCACCTTTGCCGGATGCCAGGATGCGTCGATGGATCCCGAGGCGGCCGAGGTCAAGGCATCAGGCGGCGTCGTCTGGCGCCGCGCGCCGGGCGGGGAGCTCGAGCTCGTCGTCGTGCACCGGCCGCGCTATGACGACTGGTCGCTGCCGAAGGGCAAGCTCGACCCGGGCGAGACGTGGGAGCAGGCCGCGCTGCGCGAAGTCGAGGAGGAGGTCGGGTTGCGCTGCCGGCTCGGCGAGGAGCTGCCGCCGGTGTCCTACCGCGACAACAAGGGGCGCGAGAAGGCTGTCCGCTACTGGCTCATGGAGCCGGAGGACGGCGACGCGCTATTCAAGCCGAACGACGAGGTGGACGAGATGCGCTGGGTGGAAATGGCCGCCGCGGCCGAGCTGTTGAGCTATCCGCACGACGCCGAGCTGGTGCGCGTCGCCGGCGCGCGCGCATGAACCGCGACCGCTTCCCCGGCGCCGCCGGGAGCTGGGCGCGCCTGGACGGGCCGGCCGGGACGCAGATGGTCGACAGCTCGATCGCGGCGATGGACGACTGGATGCGCTCCGGGCGCGGCGCCAACCACGGCGGCGTGTTCGCCGCCGCGCATGCGACCGACGAGTGCGTCGAGCAGGCGCGCGCCGCCGTCGGCCGGCTGTTCGGCGCCGACCCCGGCAACGTCGCCTTCGGCCCGTCGATGACCGCGATGACGATGCGGCTCTCGGCCGCCGTGGGGCGCACGCTGGCGCCGGGCGACGAGGTCGTCGTGACACGCCTGGACCACGACGCGAACGTGCGCCCCTGGGTGATCGCGACCGAGCGTGCCGGCGCGACCGTGCGCTGGGCGGAGCCCGATCGCGACACGCTCGCGCTACCGGCCGCGGCCGTCGAGGCCGTGCTCTCGGAGCGCACGCGCTGGGTTGCGGTCACCGCCGCGTCGAACGCGGTCGGCACGGTGCCGGAGCTCGACGCGATCATCGCCGCCGCGCACGCCGCCGGCGCGCGCATCTCGCTCGACGCGGTCGCGGCCGCCCCGCACCGGCAGCTCGACCTCGCCGCGCTCGGCGCCGACACGCTCGCCTGCTCCTCCTACAAGTGGTACGGCCCCCACATCGGCATCCTCTGCGGCGCGCCCGGGCTGATGGCCGAGCTCGTGCCCGACAAGCTCGATCCCGCCCCCGACGAGCCGCCCGACCGCTTCGAGCTCGGCACGCTCCCGTTCGAGTCGCTCGCCGGCGTGACGGCGGCGGCCGAGTACATGCTCGAGGTCGGCTTCGACGCGATCCGGTCACACGAGGAGCAGCTGATGGCGATCGCCGCCGAGGGCCTCGCCGGGATCGAGGGCGTGACCCTCTACGGCGACCCGCCCGACCGCGTGCCGACGCTGATGTTCAACGTCGCCGGGCAGACCTCGACCGAGGTGGCGGCGGCGCTGGCCGAGCGCGAGGTCGCCGTCTGGGACGGCAACTACTACGCCTGGGAGCTAGAGCGCTTCCTCGGCCTCGATCCCGACGGCGCCGTGCGCGCCGGGTTCGTGCACTACAACGACGCCGACGACGCGCGCCGGCTCGTGGAGGCGGTGCGCGAGGTGGCCGAGGGCGCGGGAGCGCCCGCGGCGTCCGCGTCGCAGGAGGCGCCCGCCTGAGGGGTCGGAGCCCCGGCGAACGTCAACGGCGGCATTGAGGGCGTGGGTCCGGAGTGCCGCTCAGAACCCCCGCGGCGGCTCCTCGCGGCCCGGGCTCGTGAGCCCGCCGCCACGTGAGCGGCGGATGAAGTACATGATCACGACCGCGGCGATCAGCCCGCCGAGGAAGCCCGGGGCGGCGTTCTCACCTGCGATCAGGTAGGTGACGAGCCCGGCGATCAGGGAGCCCGCGATACCGACGCCCATCGTCTGGACGAGCGAGAGCGGGTCCTTGCCCGGCAGCGCGAGCCGGGCGAACGCGCCGATGATCAGGCCCTGGACGGCGAGCAGCAGGAGGAGGACGAGGATGCTCACGACTGGCTGCTCGTTCCCGTGTGCGGCACGCCGATCGGGTCGGCGACCGCGTCGCGCTCGTCGTCGACCCGCATCGCGTGCTCGGCGCCGGCCATGTCCGCGAGCGCGCGCTTGTAGTCGTGCGGCATCACCTTGACGAAGCGCGGCAGCCACTCGTCCCAGCCCTCGAGGATTCGCGCGGCGACCGCGGAGAGCGTGCGCAGGTGATGCTCCTCGATCAGCGCGTGCAGCTCGATCGCATCGGTCGCGTCGATCTCGTCGAAGCCGACCAGCTCGGTGTTGCAGCGCGCGGCGAAACGGTCCTCCGCATCGAGCACGTAGGCGATCCCGCCGCTCATGCCCGCGGCGAAGTTCCGCCCCGTCGGCCCGAGGATCACGACGCGCCCGCCCGTCATGTACTCGCAGCCGTGGTCGCCGACGCCCTCGACGACGGCGTCGGCACCCGAGTTGCGCACAGCGAAGCGCTCGCCCGCGAGCCCGCGGAAGAACGCGCGGCCCGACGTGGCGCCGTAGAGCACCGTGTTGCCGACGATCACGTTCTCCTCGGCCAGGAAGCCGGCGTCGTCGGGCGGCCGCACCGAGATCACGCCGCCGGAGAGTCCCTTGCCGGAGTAGTCGTTCGCGTCGCCGACCAGCGACAGCTCGACGCCCGGCGCCAGCCAGGCGCCGAACGACTGCCCGGCAGAGCCGCGCAGGTCGAACCGGATCGTCTCGGGCGGCAGCCCGGCGGCGCCGTGGACCTTGGCGACCCAGTGCGAGAGCAGCCCGCCGACGGTGCGGTTGACGTTGCGCACCCGGAAGCTGCCGGTGACCGGGCGGCGGTGGTCGATCGCCTCGCGCGCGGCCTCGATCAGCTGCCAGTCCAGCGCGCCCGGGAGCGGCGAGGCCTGCGGGCGCACCCGTCGGCGCGGCGCGTCGGGCGGGGCCGCGGGCTGAGCGAGCACGAGCGAGAGGTCGATGCCGCGCGCCTTCCAATGGTCGACGGCCGGAGCCGCCTCGAGCAGCTCGCTGCGGCCGACGAGATCCTCGTAGCTGCGGACGCCGAGCCGCGCCATCAGCTCGCGCGCCTCCTCGGCGACGAAGAAGAGGTAGTTCACGACGTGCTCCGGCGTCCCCTCGAAGCGCTTGCGCAGCTCCGGATCCTGCGTCGCGATGCCGACCGGGCAGGTGTTCAGGTGGCAGGCGCGCATCATGATGCAGCCCGCCGCGATCAGCGGGGCGGTCGAGAAGCCGACCTCGTCCGCGCCGAGCAGGGCGGCGATCACGACGTCGCGTCCCGTCTTCATCTGCCCGTCGGCCTGCACCCAGACGCGTGAGCGCAGGTCGTTGAGCACCAGCGTCTGCTGCGTCTCGGCCAGGCCGATCTCCCACGGGACACCCGCCGACTGCAGCGAGGAGAGCGGCGAGGCGCCCGTGCCGCCGTCGTGGCCGGAGATGAGGATGTGGTCCGCGTTGGCCTTCGCAACGCCTGCCGCGACGGTGCCGACGCCGACCTCGGCGACCAGCTTGACCGAGATGCGCGCGGCCGGGTTGGCGCAGCGCAGGTCGTAGATCAGCTGCTTGAGGTCCTCGATCGAGTAGATGTCGTGGTGCGGCGGCGGCGAGATCAGCCCGACGCCCGGGGTCGAGGCGCGGATCCTGCCGATGTAGCCGTCGACCTTGTGGCCCGGCAGCTGACCGCCCTCGCCGGGCTTGGCGCCTTGCGCCATCTTGATCTGGATCTCGTCGGCGTTCGTGAGGTAGTGCACCGTCACGCCGAAGCGGCCGGAGGCGACCTGCTTGATCGCCGACCTGCGGGAGTCGCCGTTGGGGTCGGGCATGTAGCGAGCCGCGTCCTCTCCGCCCTCGCCGGTGTTCGAGCGGCCGCCGACCCGGTTCATGGCGATCGCGAGCGTCTCGTGCGCCTCGCGCGAGAGCGAGCCGAGCGACATCGCACCGGTCGCGAAGCGCTTGACGATCTCGCTCGCCGGCTCGACCTCGTCGAGCGGCACGCCGCCGTCGTCCGCGAAGCGCAGCCCGATCAGCCCGCGCAGCGACGCGCGCCGCGTCGAGGACTCGTTCATCTCGGCGGCCCACTCGTCGTAGCCCTCCTGGCCGCCATGGCGGACGGCGTGCTGGAGCTTCGCGATCGCGCCCGGGTTCCACTGATGGTGCTCGCCGTCGCGCCGCCAGGCATAGATCCCGCCCACGGGGAGCAGCTCGGAGGCGTCCGGATAGGCGCGCAGGTGGCGCGCGAGCGTCTCGCGCGCGAGCACGTCGAGCCCGATCCCGCCGATCCGCGACGCCGTGCCCGTGAAGTGGCGCTCGACCATGTCCGATGCGAGCCCGACGGCCTCGAAGATCTGCGCGCCGTTGTAGGACTGGATCGTCGAGATGCCCATCTTCGAGAGCGTCTTCAGCAGGCCCTTGCCGATCGCCTTGACGACGTTGCGCTCGGCCTGCTCGACAGCTCCCGGCGCGGCGAGCTCCGTCAGCGACTCGAGCATCAGGTAAGGGTTGATCGCCGAGGCGCCGTAGCCGATCAGCGTCGCGAAGTGGTGGACCTCGCGCGGCTCGCCGGACTCGAGCACCAGGCCGGCCTGCAGGCGCGTGCCCTCGCGCACGAGGTGGTGGTGCACGGCGGCGACGGCGAGCAGCGACGGGATCGCCGCGCGCTCGGCGCCGATGCCGCGATCGGACAGGACGAGCACGTTCGCGCCGTAGGCGATCGCCTCGGCCGCCTGCTCGCAGATCCGTCGCACGGCCCAGGTCATGCCCTCGGGCCCGTCGTCGACCCGCCAGGTGATCGGGATCGTGTGCGAGCGGAACACGGAGGAGTCGACGCCGCGCAGCGCCTCGAGCTCGGAGTTGCGCAGGATCGGGTGCGGGATCATCAGCTGGTGGGCGTGGTCGGGCCCCTCGGTCAGCAGGTTGGACTCGGACCCGACACCCGTGCGGATCGACATCACGACCGACTCGCGGATCGGGTCGATCGGCGGGTTCGTGACCTGCGCGAACAGCTGCTTGAAGTAGGAGAAAAGCGGCGGCGCATGGTCCGACAGCACGGCCAGCGCGACGTCGGTGCCCATCGAGCCGATCGGCTCCTCGCCCTTGGCAGCCATCGGCGCGAGCAGCACGCGCAGGTCCTCCTGCGTGTAGCCGAACGCGAGCTGGCGCGTCCGCAGCGTCTCGTGGTGCTCGCGGGCCTGGCGCTGGGGGAGGTCCTCCAGGCGCACGACGCCCGCGCCGTACCACTCGCCGTACGGCTTGGCCGTCGCGACCCGCTCCTTGACCTCGTCGTCGGCCACGATCCGGCCCTCGGCGAGATCGACCAGGAACAGCTTGCCCGGCGCCAAGCGGCCCTTGCGCAGGATGTTGCCCGGCGGCTCGTCGAGCACGCCGGACTCCGAGGCGAGCACGACCCAGCCGTCGCGCGTCTCCATCCAGCGTCCGGGACGCAGCCCGTTGCGGTCGAGCGTCGCGCCGATCACGCGGCCGTCGGTGAAGGAGATCGCGGCCGGGCCGTCCCACGGCTCCATCACGCACGAGTGGAACGCGTAGAACGCGCGCAGGTGCTCGGGCAGGTCGTCGCGGCCCTCCCACGCCTCCGGCACCATCATCATCACCGCGTGCGGGAGGCTGCGGCCGGCGAGCACGAGCAGCTCGAGCACGTTGTCGAACGTCGCCGAGTCCGAGCCTCCGGGCCGCACGACCGGCAGCACCTTCGCGAGGTCGTCGCCGAACAGCTCGGATGCGAGCTGCGACTCGCGCGCGCGCATCCAGTTGACGTTGCCGCGCAGCGTGTTGATCTCACCGTTGTGGGCGATGATGCGGTACGGGTGCGCCAGCTCCCAGCTCGGGAACGTGTTCGTCGAGAAGCGCGAGTGCACGAGCGCGAGGGCGGTCTTCGTGCGCGGGTCCTGCAGGTCGGGGTAGTAGCCGAGCAACTGCGGGGCCGTGAGCATGCCCTTGTAGACGATCGTGCGGCTCGAGAACGACGGGATCACGAGGTCCGGGCCGGCGGCCAGCTCGGCGACGCGGCGGATCACGTAGAGCTTGCGCTCGAACGCGTCCTGGTCGCCCGCGAGCTCCGGCGAGGCGGCGACGACGAGCTGCTTGATGTAGGGCGCGAACCAGTTGGCGGTGATGCCGACGTAGTCCTTGTCGACCGGGATGTCGCGCCACGTCACGATGCGCTGGCCCTCGGCCTCCACCGTGTCGGCGAGCAGCTGCTCGAGCTCGGCGCGGCGCTCGGCGTCCTGCGGCAGGAAGCAGACGGCGACGCCGTAGCTCCCGCCCGGCGGAAGCTCGCCGCCGATCACGCCGCGCAAGAGCTCGTCGGGCAGCTGCAGCAGCATCCCCGCGCCGTCGCCGGTGTTCGGGTCCGCGCCGGCCGCGCCGCGGTGCTCGAGGTTCTCCAGCGCGGTGATCGCCCGCTGGACGGTCTGGTGGCTCGCCTCGCCGCTCAGCCGCGCGACGAACGCGACGCCGCAGGCGTCGTGCTCGTATCCCGGGTCGTACAGTCCGACCGGCTCGGTGGGCCGTGGGCGTGGCGGCAAGCGAGTGCTCCCGAAGGGCGCGGCGTGGGCACTGGAGGTCCGAAAGGTAGCAGCGGGCAAGGCGCCGCGACGAGCCTTGGACGGTGATTCGCTGCGTGCCCTACGGGCCCGAGAACCTCGAAACAGGGCGCTCGCGCAACGATCTTGCGCGAGCCGGCTTCGCGGTACGCGGATCGGGCCACACCGGCCCGCCGGCGGTAGGGTCCCGTCGATGCCGCCCGTGCGCGAGGTGACAGTGCTCGCGGCCGGCGGGACGATCGCGATGGCGGGCGACGGCGGCGCCACCCCCGCGCTCGACGCGGCCGGCCTGATCGCCGCGGTTCCCGCGCTCGCGGGCTTGCCGGGGCTGCGGACGCGCACGCTCGGCGGCTGGCCCGGAGTGCACGTGGGCACCGCCGACGCGCTGGACATCGCCCGCGCGGCGATAGCCGAGGCGGCCGGCGGCCGCGGCGCCGTGATCACGCACGGCACCGACACGCTCGAGGAGACCGCGGTGCTGTGCGACCTGATGCACGGCGGCGAAGCGCCGATCGTCCTGACGGGCGCGATCCGCCCCGCCTCGGCCGTCGGAGCCGACGGGCCGGCGAACCTGCTCGACGCCGTCCGCGCAGCAGGCGACGCGGCGACGGCGGGACTCGGCGTACTGGTCGCGTTCGCCGGCGAGCTGCACGCCGCGCAGTCCGTGCGCAAGTCCGACTCGGTCTCGCCGCGGGCATTCTCCTCACCCCGCAGCGGGCCGCTGGGCCGGATCAGCGAGCAGAGCGTCGAGATCTGGTCGGCGCCCACCCGTCGCCCGCCGCTGCCGGTCGCGCAGCTCGACGCCCGCGTCGAGATCGTCGCAGCGGGCCTGGGCAGCGACGGCGCGCTCGTCGAGGCGGCCGTCGCCGCCGGCGCGGACGGTCTCGTCGTCGTGCTCCTGGGCGCCGGGCACGCGCCGCCCGCGTTCCTCGCCGCCTGCCGAGCCGCTGCGCGGCGCGTTCCCGTCGTCGCCTGCGTGCGGCCGGAGTCGGGGCGGATCCTGCGCGCGACCTACGGCTTCGACGGCGCCGAGCGCGACGTCCGCGCGGCCGGGCTGATGCCGGCGCCCGCCCTCTCGCCGGCCGCGGCACGGATCACGCTGATGGCCTGCCTCGGCGCGGGCTACAGCCGCGTCGCGACCGCCGCGGCGTTCGCGCCCAGCGACCCGTGAGCCAACCTAAACGGGGGCTGGCACCGTTTAGGTTCGCTGTGCGGTGGGGTAGCGGTCGGGGCATGAAGCTGCTCGTGCTGACCCCGGAGCCGGTCGACGCCGGGATGCTGCGATCCACGCTCGGCGACGAGGTCGAGGGGGCCGAGGTGCTGGTCATCTCGCCGGCCACGAACCAGTCGAAGGTCGCGTTCTGGGTCTCCGACCCAGACGAGGCGATCGCCGAGGCCGACGCCGCGCAGGAGGAGACGGTCGAGCGACTCGAGGAAGAGGGCGTCGACGCGGCGGGCGACACGGGCGAATCCGAGCCGGTGGTCGCGCTCGAGGACGCCCTGGCGACGTTCGCGGCCGATCGCATCGTCGTCTTCTCGCACCCCGAGGGCGAGCGGGATTACCGCGAGGACGAGGGCCTCTCGGGCGCCGAGGAGCGTTTCGGGATCCCGATCACGCACGCTCTGATCGGTCGCTGACAGTCCAGAAATTCGACGGGTCGCACAACGAACCAATTTGTCCTTGTCCTTTTCGGAGGGCCGCGATACTGTCCGGCGCCCGATGTCCTCCGTCTACGACGCGACACGGTCCGGGCGCTTCGGCGCCGGTACCCCCCGCCCCAGCCTCGCACCGCGCCCCGGCGTGCCGCAGGGCAACTCGATCTCGGCCAGCCAGGCGCGCGCGGCTCACCGGCGCGCCGCCCGGCGCGACGAGCAGGCAGTCGCCGCATGGCTGCGCGAGATCGCCGGGCGCACTCGCTGACACGGGCCCGATTTTCCGTGCCGCCGCGCGGGTAGCCGACCCTGGGATGCCGTGGTGGCATCCTCTTCCTTGACTTCCGGAAATCCCTCGGCTCCCTCGTAGGAGGCCCCATGCCCGACACGCCGCTCAAGCAGCTCGCAGCCCACGGCCAGAGCGTCTGGATCGACTTCCTCTCGCGCCCGTTCGTCGACGACGGCGACCTCGAGGGGCTCGTCCGCGACGGCGTCGCCGGCGTGACGTCCAACCCCACGATCTTCCAGGCAGCGATCGCCGAGGGCGACTCCTACGACGAGCAGCTGCGCGAGGTGCTCAAGACGGAGACCGAGCCCAAGGAGGTCTTCCTCGCGCTCGCCGTCGAGGACATCCGCGGCGCCTGCGACATCCTGCGCCCGACCTGGGACGAGGTCGGCGAGAACGCCCGCGACGGCTGGGTCTCGCTCGAGGTAGACCCCAACCTGGCGCATGACACGCAGGGAACGATCGACGAGGCCAAGCGGCTGCACGCGCTCGTCGACCGGCCGAACCTGTTCGTGAAGATCCCGGCCACCAAGGAGGGCCTGCCCGCGATCGAGGAGTCGATCGCCGCGGGCATCCCGATCAACGTCACGCTGATCTTCTCGCTCGAGCGCCACCGCGAGGTCGCCGAGGCGTACGCGCGCGGCGTGCAGCGGCTCGCGGACTCCGGCGGGGACCTCGAGCGGATGGCGTCCGTCGCCTCGTTCTTCGTCTCGCGCGTGGACACGGAGGCGGACAAGCGCCTCGACGCGGTCGGCGGCCACGACGAGCTCAAGGGCACGCTCGCGATCGCCAACGCGAAGCTGGCGTACGAGACCTACAAGCAGGTGTTCGCCGGCGAGCAGTGGGAGGCGCTGCGCGCCAAGGGCGCGTCGGCGCAGCGCTGCCTGTGGGCATCGACGTCGACGAAGAACCCCGAGTACCGCGACGTGATCTACGTCGAGGAGCTGATCGGCCGCGACACCGTCAACACGATGCCGCGCGAGACGGTCGAGGCGTTCCAGGACCACGGCAAGGTCCGCGACTCGCTCGAGGAGGACGTCGACGGCGCGCGCCGTACGCTCGAGGCGTTCGCGGCGGCGGGGATCGACTACGACGACGTCGTCGAGACGCTCGAGCGCGAAGGCGTGGAGAAGTTCGCCAAGTCCTTCCAGCAGCTCTTCGCCGACGTCGAGGCGAAGCGCGACGAGATGGTCGCGGCATGAGCGAGCGCTTCGACGAGCTCGGTCAGCAGCTGCGGGTTGACTCCGTCCGCTCCAGCGCGGCCGCCGGATCCGGCCACCCCACCTCCTCGATGTCGGCCGCCGACCTGATGGCGGTGCTGCTCGACGGCGGCTACCTGCGCATGGACACGAAGAACCTGAGCAACCCGGCGAACGACCACCTGATCTTCTCCAAGGGCCACGCGTCGCCGCTCTACTACGCGGTCCTCAAGGCCGCGGGCATCATCGACGACGCGGAGCTGCTGACCTTCCGCAAGCTCGACTCGCGCCTGGAGGGCCACCCCACGCCGCGGATCCCACCGACCGACGTGGCGACCGGCTCGCTCGGCCAGGGGCTCCCGATCGCCGTCGGCGTGGCACTGGCCGGCCGCAGGCTGGACCGCCTGCCCTACCGCGTCTGGTGCCTGTGCGGCGATTCCGAGATGGCCGAGGGGTCGATGTGGGAGGCGTTCGAGCACGCCGCGTTCAACGGCCTCGACAACCTGACGGCGATCATCGACGTCAACCGGCTCGGGCAGACGCGCGAGACGATGGTCGGCTGGGACCTCGACCGCTACGTGCGCCGCGCCGAGGCGTTCGGCTGGAACGCGATCGCGATCGACGGCCATGACACCGACGCGATCGCCGCGGCCTACGACCAGGCCGTCGCGACCGACAGCGGGCCGACCGTGATCGTCGCGCAGACGAAGAAGGGCAAGGGAGTCAAGGCCGTCGAGGACCAGCCCGGCAAGCACGGCAAGCCGCTCGACGATCCCGAGGCGGCGATCGAGGAGCTCGGCGGCGAGCGCGACCTCACGGTCGAGATCGCCGCGCCCGAGCCCGGCAGCCCGCACGAGTTCAGCGTTCCGGGCGGCGAGCTCCCGACGTGGGAGCTCGGCGCGGAGGAGGCCACCCGCAAGGCCTACGGCGAGGCGCTGACCGCGCTCGGCGCGATGCGCGGAGACGTGGTCGCGCTCGACGGCGAGGTCTCGAACTCGACGCACTCGGAGATGTTCCGCGAGGCGCACGAGGAGCGCTACTTCGAGATGTTCATCGCCGAGCAGCAGCTGGTCGCCGCGGCGGTCGGGATGCAGGTGCGGGGCTGGGTGCCGTTCGGCTCGACCTTCGCAGCCTTCCTGTCGCGCGCATACGACTTCATCCGCATGGCGGCGATCTCCCAGGCCGACATCCGCCTCTCGGGCTCGCACGCGGGCGTCTCGATCGGCGAGGACGGCCCGTCGCAGATGGCGCTCGAGGACATCGCGTCGTTCCGCGCGATCCACGGCTCGACGGTGCTGCACCCCTCCGACGCCAACCAGACGGCGAAGCTCGTCGCCGCGATGGCCGACCGCGAGGGCATCTCGTTCCTCCGCACCCTGCGCGGCAAGACCGAGGTGCGAACCGCGCCGGACGAGGACGTCGCGATCGGCGGCTCGCGGATCGTGCGCGACGGCGACGACGTCGCGATCGTGGCCTGCGGCATCACCGTCGACCAGGCGTTCGCGGCGGCGGAGCAGCTGGCCGGAGACGGCATCGAGGCGCGCGTGATCGACGCCTACTCGATCAAGCCGATCGACGCCGCCACGCTGCGGGCGGCCGCGCGCGAGTGCGGCGTGATCGTCACCGTCGAGGACCACTGGCCGGAGGGCGGCCTGGGCGACGCGGTGCTGGAGGCGCTCGCCGAGACCGACGACCGCCCGCCGGTGCACAAGCTCGCGGTGCGCGAGATGCCGACCTCGGGATCGCCCGACGAGCTGCTGCACTGGGCCGGCATCGACGCCGAGGGCATCGCCGGCACCGCCCGCACGCTGGTCCGCGAGCGGGTCGGCTGAGCGCGAGGCGGGTTATCCCGGCGCGGCCGGTCGTCCGCAAGCAACGTCAACGGCGGCAGCGAGGAGCGGCGCGGATCGCGGTGGCGCTTCCGCGGGCGCGAACGTCGCTCAGTACGCCACATAGGGGCTACTGAGCGACGTTCGGCCGGGTGATGGGTGCCGGTCGGCAGCTGCTCGCATTGAGGGAGGCAGGTCCGGGCATGCGGTGCAAAACGTCGCATGCCGGCCGGTCTCGCGAGCGGGTGCGACGTTCTGCACGTATAAGGGCATAACGTCGCATTGCCGCGCGATCTGCGGGCGCATGCGACGTCATCCGCCCAGAGGCCGCAGAACGTCGCACGTCACCGACTGGAGCCCGCCGATGCGATGTTTGCGCCTATAGCCCGCAAACGTCGAGCGTCCCCGCGGATCAGGCACACGCTCGACGTTTACGGCCTGCGGACCCGCTCCCCTTAATGCCGCAGTTGACGTCGACGCCCGGGCATCGACGCCCCCCGCGGCTCGCTGCGCCGCCTAGGTGTAAGTCCTAGCGAGGTTGTTCATCCGGGCCTCCTTGGAGGCTGAGGGGTGCGAACCACTCCCAGCGCTCCGAGGAGGACACCGGATGAAGCTGCACGCTAAACGCGGCGACATGTCCGAATAGTCGACTGAAGATTGTGTGTCGGGCTCTCGACGGGGAGGCCCGAGAGAAGATCGCGGCCGATCACCAGATCTCTGAGCGGACGGTCGCTAAGTGGGTCGCGCGCTATCGGGCCGAGGGCGAGGCGGGGTTGATCGATCGCAGCTCGGCGCCCAGATCGGTCGCGCATCGCACGCCCGAGGACCGCGTGCAGGCGATCGCCGCGCTGCGCAGGCTGCGGATGACCGGCGCGGAGATCGCGATCTGTCTGGGCATGCCGCTCTCGACGGTCTCGGCCGTGCTGGCGCGGATCGGCCTAGGGAAGCTCAGCCGGCTCGAGCCGCCCGAGCCGCCGAATCGGTATGAGCGTGCCCGCGCGGGCGAGTTGATCCACGTCGACGTCAAGAAACTCGGGCGCATCCGCGGCGCCGGGCACCGCGTCAGCGGGCATCGCAAGAGCCAGAAGAAGACGCGGCGCAACGGCAAGTACGTGCACGTCTGCGTCGATGACGCCACCCGCCTGGCCTACGTCGAGGTGCTCGAGAACGAGCAAGGCGCCACGGCCGCCGGGTTTCTGCGCCGCGCCGTCCGCTTCTACGCCAGCTACGGCATCACCGTGCAGCGCGTGATGAGCGACAACGGCGCCTGCTACCTATCGGCGATCCACGCCGTCGCCTGCCGGCTGTTGGGCCTGCACCACCTGCGCACCCGGCCCTACCGGCCGCGCACCAACGGCAAGGCGGAGCGCTTCATCCGCACGCTCCTGGGCGGCTGGGCCTACGGCGCGATCTACGGAACCAGCGTCGAACGCACCGCGGCGCTTGACGGCTGGCTCTGGACATACAACCATCGCCGCCCACACGGCTCACTCAGCCACAAGCCCCCGGCAGCCCGCCTACGCGAGCTAAACAACCAGCCTAGGACTTACACCTAGAGCGCCCAGCCGCCGGATTCGCGCGACGTGTTCGGCCCGCCCTGGAACGGGATCCCGTCGTCCGGGTCGACGGCGGCGGCGTAGTGCTCGGCGTCGTCGACCGGCGCGTAGCCGAGCGCGGGCGGAAGGTCCCACCACGCGCGCTTGTTGGCGGAGACGCCGTAGACCGCGAGGAACCCGTCGACGGGCCCGGTCAGCGCGGCGCGCACGAGCCGCCCCGCGTCGCCCGGGCTGAGCCAGGTCGAGAGGTCGCGGGCGGTTCGCGGGCGCTGCTCGAACGTGCCGATCCGCAGCGCGACGACCTCGAGCCCGAACTTGTCGGCGTAGAGCCGGCCCAGCGCCTCCGAGAACGCCTTCGTCGCGCCGTAGAGCCCGTCGGGCCGGGGGGTCGCGCCTCCGTCCAGACGCTCGCCCACCCCGTAGAACCCGGTCACCCGGCCGGAGCTGGCGACGACGACGCGCCGCACGCCGGCGCGCCGCGCCGCCTCGTAGACGTGGAACGCGCCGTGCAGGTTGGGGCCGGCAAGGACGTCGAACGCGGCCTCGTCGGGGACGGCGCCGAGATGCAGCACCGCGTCGCAGCCCGCGGCGAGTGCCTGCCACGGCTCCGGATCCGCCAGGTCCGCTCGCTCGAAACGCTCGCCGGTCTCGAGGCCGCCCGGCTCGACGCGGTCCGTCAGCACGACCTCCTCGGCGAGCTCGCGCAGCACCGGCCGCACGGCCGCGGCGATCCGCCCCGCGGCGCCGGTCAGCAGCAGGCGTCTCACGCGGGCAGCTCCTGCTGGAGCTCGAGCACCGGCGCGAAGCCGTCGCCGTGCCGGGCGACGCGCTCGAGCACCTCGTCGCTCGTGAAGGAGAGGTCGTCGGGATCGCGCGAGCGCAGCACCGCCTCGACCTCGTCCCAGGTGACGGGCGCGGAGACGGTCGGGCGCTCGCGCGCACGCAGCGAGTAGACGCACACCGTCGTCTTGTGCTCGTCGTTCTGGCTCCAGTCGATGAACACCTTCCCCACCCGCAGGTCCTTCCGCATCTCGGACACGACGAGCTCGGGATGGCGGCGCGCGAGCACCTGTGCGACGCCCTGGGCGAACGGCCTCGTCGCCTGGTACGAGGTCGGCGTGTTGAGCGGTACGTAGAGCTGCATCCCCTTCGAGCCCGAAGTCTTCGGGAACGCCACGAGCCCGAAGTGGTCGAACGCCTCGCGCAGCCGGCAGGCGACCTCGGCGCACTCGACGATCGTCGCCGGCGGCCCGGGGTCGAGGTCGAACGCCAGCATCGTCGGCTGCTTCGGCGTCGCGGCGAGACCGAGCGGCGTGTGCATCTCGAGGTCCGCGAGGTTGGCGAGCCAGACGATCGTCGCGAGGTCCTCGGCCAGGCAGTAGTCGATCTCGCGCTCGTTGTGGCGCGAGTAGACGCCCGCCGTCCGGACCCAGTCGGGCCGGTGGCCCGGGCACTGCTTCTCGTAGAAGAACTGGCCCTCCACCCCGTCGGGGTAGCGCTTGAGCGTGAGGTGGCGGCCGCGCAGGTGCGGCAGCAGCACCGGCGCGATCCGCGTGTAGTACTCGATCACCTGGCCCTTGGTGAAGCCGGTCGCGGGATAGAAGACCTTGTCGAGGTTGGAGAGCGAGAGCCGGCGCCCCTCGACCTCGACCTCCATGCGCTTCGCCGCGGGCACCCCGAGACCGTACCCGCGAGCCGGGTTCCGCGACGCTTGACCGCGGGTAGCCAGCCCGCATGGCCCCGACACTCGAGATCCCGACGCCTTCCGATCCCACCGGCCCGGTCGTGCCGGAGACGCCGACCGTGCCCGCAGATCCGGTGCCGGGCCCCGAGGCGCCTGACACGCCGGACGGCCCGGACGCGCCCGAGCCGAACGATCCGCTGCCGCCCGCCCCGGACGGCCCGGAGGTCCCCGCGCCGGATCCGGGCGCGCCTGAGACCGGCTAGTTGACCGGGCCGCTCGCCGCCGACACCGGATTCTCGTTCGCCGACCCGTTCGCGGTCGGCCTGCTCTTCATCGGCGTCGCCATCTTCGCCGCGGTCGGCGCGCTCTCGCACCAGCACGAGCGCGCCTTCTCGGCGAGCCTGATCTACCTCGTGCTCGGATGCGGGGCGGCGGTCGTCATCGACCTCTCCGAGATCGACTGGCTATCGCCGATCGATGACGCGAGCGTGATCGACCACCTCACCGAGGTCGCGGTGATCATCGCGCTGTTCTCGGCCGGCCTGAAGCTCGACCGGCCGCTCACGTGGCGTGCGTGGGGCTCGACGGCGCGCCTGCTGCTGATCGCGATGCCCGTCACGATCGGGCTCGTCGCGCTGCTCGGATCGCAGCTGCTCGGGCTGTCGGCGGCCGGCGCGCTGCTGCTCGGCGCCTGCCTCGCGCCGACCGACCCGGTGCTCGCCGGCGACATCGGCGTCGGCCCGCCGGGAGACGAGGACGAGCACGAGCCCAACTTCGCGCTCACGTCCGAGGCCGGGCTGAACGACGGGCTGGCGTTCCCGTTCGTGCTCGCGGCGCTCTACATGGCGGGCGAGAGCGGCTCCGGATGGGTCGCCGAGTGGCTGGTGGCGGACGTCGTCTACGCGATCGCCGGCGGCACCGCGATCGGCGCCGCAGTGGGGCTGGCCGCGGCGTGGAGCGTCAAGCGCCTGCGCGACCGCGAGCTGCTGGCGCCCGCGCTCGACGGCTACCACGCGATCGCGACGGTGCTCGTGATCTACGGGCTCGCCGAGGTCGCCGGGACCTATGGGTTCCTCGCGGCATTCGCCGGCGGGCTCGCATTCCGGCGCTACGAGCACGACCACGACGTCAACGCGAGCGTGCACGAGGGCGCCGAGCTGACGGAGAAGCTGCTCGAGCTGACCGTGATCCTGCTGCTCGGCTCGATGCTGACGCTGCCGGGCCTCGGGCTGCCGGGCTGGGAGGGCTGGCTGCTCGCGGCGCTGGTGATCGCCGCCGTGCGCCCGCTCGCCTGCCTGGTCGCGCTTGCCGGCTCGCAGCTCGAGCGCCCGAGCGAGAAGACGTTCGTCGCCTGGTTCGGCGTGCGCGGAGTCGGCTCGCTGTTCTACGTGGCGACCGCGGTGAACACCGGCCTCCTCGCGGCCGACGAGCGCGACCTGCTCGTCTGGACGGTGATCGCGTGCGTGCTGCTCTCGATCGTCGTCCACGGCATCAGCGCCGGGCCGTCGATGCGGCGCATGTTCAGGCCGCCACCTTCTCCAGCCCCTCCGCGCTCGACCGCTCGTCGATGAGGTCGAGCACCGCCTGCTCGAGCTCGGGCTGGTGGATCGGCAGCTCGCCGGGCTGCAGCTTCGCCGATACGCGCTCGAGCGCAGGGCGAATCGTCAGCCGCGCGTCGAACGCGTCGAACACGCGCGGGTCGATGTAGGACGCCCGGCACACGGCGGGCGTGTTGCCGAGGTAGACGGCGACCTCGTCGACGGCGCGCTTGACCGCGCGCTTGCGCGCGGTCTTCGTGCCGAGCGACGCGCCGGACACCGCCAGCGCCACCGCCGCCAGCGCGGTCGCGTTCCAGGTGCGGAAGTCCTTGGCGCTGTGATCGCCGCCCGTGGCCTCCTTGAGGTACAGGTTGATGTCGTCCGAGCGCACGTCGTGCCAGCGCCGGCCCTGCTTGTAGGCGAGCAGCTCCTCGCCGCCCCCGCGCCTGCGCTTGAGCGCCGCGACGATCTCGCTGGTGCGCTCGTCGAGCACGCCCTGCTGGCGCCGCTGCCCGCTCTTGGCGGGAAAGTCGAACACCATCAGGCCGCCGTCCTCGACCGTGACGTGCTCCTTGAGCATCGTGGCCAGCCCGTAGGACGCGTTCTCCTCGGCGTAGGCCTCCGAGCCGATCCGGAAGAAGCCGCGGTCGAGCAGCCGCACCGCGCAGGCCAGCACCCGGTCGCGGTCGAGCGCAGCGCCGGCGAGGTCCCGCTTGACCCGCCGGCGCAGCTTCGGCAGCGCCTTGGCGAACTCGACCATGTCGTCGAACTTCTGCAGGTCCTGGCGCGCGCGCCAGACGTCGTGGTAGCGGTACTGCTTGCGGCCGGCGGCGTCGGTGCCCGTCGCCTGCAGGTGACCGTTCGGGTAGGGGCAGATCCAGACGTCCTCCCAGGCGGGCGGGATCGCGAGCTCCGCGATCCGCGCGAGCACCTCCGGATCGTCGACGCGCCTGCCGTCCTCGTCGACGTATCCGAAGCCGCGACCGCGCCGCCGGCGCCGGATTCCGGGGCCGGAGCAGTCCGCTCGACGCAGGCGAGGAGGCATGCACTGCGTTCTTCCCATCGACGCGGGCTTTAGGCTCCCTGGTCGTGACGAACCTCTCCCTTCAGACTTCGATCGCGGGCCGTGCAGCCGTGATCGCGCTCAGCGGCGAGCTCGACCTCGCCGGCGCCACCGCGCTGGAGCGCGAGCTGGCGCGCGTCGAGGCCGCGTCCGCGACCGCCGTCGTACTCGACCTGCGCGACGTCGACTTCATGGACTCGAGCGGCCTGCGCCAGATCACGCTCTCCGCGCAGCGCGCGCGGGAGCTCGGCCGCCGGCTCGCGCTCGTGCCCGGCACCGAGCAGGTGATGCGCGTGTTCGATGTCACCCGCATGCGCGAGCGGCTCGACTTCGTCGACGATCCGCGGGACGTGACCGGGGCGCCATGAGATACGAGGTGGCTCTCGCCCTCGATGCCGACTCCCCCGCGGAGGCGCGGCGCGCGGTCGGCGAGGTGTCCGACCAGCTCTCGCCGCGGCGGCTCGAGGACGCGCAGCTGCTCGTCTCCGAGCTCGTCACCAATTCGATCCGGCACGCGGACCTCCAGCTCGACGATGTGATCACGCTCGTCGTCGTCTCCCGCGGTGGCGCGCTGCGGATCGAGGTCTGCGACTCGGGCTCGGGGTTCGAGCCGGTCGAGAGCGATCCGGAGCCGGCGCGCCCCTCCGGCTGGGGCCTCTACCTCGTGCGCGAGCTCGCCGACCGCTGGGGCGTGGAGCGCACCGCCGAGACGCGCGTCTGGTTCGAGCTCGACCGCGAAGCGGCCTAGCCCGACCGGCCGCTACTTCTTCGCGGCGGCCTTCTTGCCCGACGCGGGCTTCTTCTTCGACTCCGTCTTGCCGTTGCCCTTGCTGTCGCTCTTGACGGCGGCGAGGCTGGCCTCGAGGGCGGCCATCAGGTCGGGGACCTTCTTCGGCTCCGGCGCCTCGGGCTGGACGGCGATCTCCTCGCCCGCCGCCTTGCGCTCGATCAGCTCGAGCACCTTCTCGCGGTACTGGTCGTGGTACTTCTCCGGCTCGAAGTCCGACGAGAGCGAGTCGATCAGCTGCTGGGCCATCTTGACCTCGCGGTCGGAGACCTTGAGGTCCTTCGCCTTCGGCAGGTCGTCGATCTGGTCGGGCTCGACGACCTCGTCGGCGAAGATCATCGTCTCCATCATCAGCACCCCGCCCGGCGCCGGGCGGATCGCCACCAGCTGCTCCTTGGAGCGCAGCACGACCCGTGCCACGGCGACCTTCTCGGACGCCTCCATCGCATGGAGCAGGAGCCCGTAAGCCTTCGCCGCGCCGGTGTCGGGGACGAGGTAGTACGGGTGGTCGTAGTAGATCGGGTCGATGTCGGCGAGATCGACGAAGTCCTCGATGTCGATCGTCCGGCTCCGCTCCGGGTCGAGCGCCTCGAGCTCGTCGGGCGTGATCACGACGTAGTGCTCCTTGGTCAGCTCGTAGCCCTTGACGATGTCCTCGTAGGCGACTTCCTCGTTGGTGACCGAGTCGACGCGCTTCTGCGAGATCCGGTGCCCCGTCTTGCTGTTGAGCTGATGGAACCGCACGGTCTTGCGACTCACCGAGGAGTACAGCTTGACGGGCACGTTGACGAGCCCGAACGAGATCGCTCCGCTCCACATTGACCTTGCCATGGGCACATTGTGGTACCCCGAGCGCCGAATCGCCAACGTCCGCACGGCGGCTTGCGCGATCAGCGGCCCTCCAGCCCGACGACGACGGCCTCCCAATGGCGCTCGCCGCCGGTGACCGTGCGCCGGTGCAGGGCGCGCTCGCGGGCGAGCGGCCGGGCGCCCGCGAGCAGCTCCTGGAGCGGATCCGCGGGCAGTTCGACGTCGTACGCGTACGAAACTAGGGCGTCCGGTCCGAGCAGCTCCAGCGCCGCCGCGACGGCCTCCGCGGGCAGGTGCCCGGCGCCGACCGAGCCGACGCAGGCGAGCGTGTTCGGGGCGGCGTCGCGGATCAGCTGCTCCTCGTCGGGCGTCAGCGCGCACAGGTCGGCGGCCAGATAGGCGTCGTAGACCCCGGGCCGGTCGCGCAGTGCGGCCTCCCGCGCGGCGGGGAGGATGTCGAGCCCCACGACGGGGCGCAGCCCGCGCCCCGCGAGCGCCTCGCCCGACACGCCGTTGCCGGCGCCCACGTCGAGGATCCGCACGCTCGCGGGCTCCCGCCCCAGCCGCGCCGCGACGGCCGCGAGCTGCGCCGCCATGCGGTCCGGGGTGCGGCAGCCGAGCCGCCGCTGCACGACCTCCTCGTAGAGGCCGGGCACGGCGTAGAGGCGCTCGTAGTCCTGGACGCGCATGCGCTCGATTCGGTTTCGCCTGCCAGGCGAGCCGGCTCGTTCCTCGCCGCTCGCCTTCGGCGACGTTACCTCTTCCAACTCGACCTCGAAGTACTCCCCGGCCGCGTCCGTCTCCGGCTGCGGCGGGAACCGGACCGCGAAGCTCACACGCCGGCGGCCGCCGAGATCGCCGCCACCTCGTCGGCGCTCAGCTCGAGCTCGACGGCGCGGGCGGAGTCGGTGATCGTCTCCGGGCGCGAGGAGCCCGGGATCGGGATCACGGTCGGGCCCAGCGCGAGCAGCCATGCCAGCACGACCTGCTGCGGCGAGACCCCGTGCCGCTCCGCCGCCTCCGTGACGGGCGCGGAGCTGCCGGCGCCGTCGGCGTTGCCGATTCCGCCGAGCGGCGACCAGGGCAGGAACGCGAGCCCCCGCTCCGTCGCCGCCGCCAGCTCGCCCTTCGGCAGCGGCGAGGTGAAGTCGAGCGCGAGCTGGTTCTGCACGCTGACGAGGTCGACGATCTCCAGCGCCAGCTCGATCTGCTCCACGGTCGCGTTCGAGACCCCGACCCAGCGCACCTTGCCCTCGTCCTGGAGCTCCTTGAAGGCGCCGATCGACTCGGCGTAGGGCACGTCCGGATCGGGCCGGTGGAACTGGTAGAGGTCGATCACGTCGGTCTCGAGCGCCACCAGCGACGCCTCGCACGCGGCGCGGATGTGGTCGGGGCGCCCGTCGAGCTCCCACGCCTGCCCCGCGCGGGTGTGGCCGCCCTTGGTGGCGACGAGCACGCCGTCGCGGCGGCCTCGCAGCGCCTTGGCTATCAGCCGCTCGTTGTGGCCGATGTCGTGATCGTCGCGCGCGTACGCGTCCGCGGTGTCGATCAGGTTCACCCCCGCGTCCAGCGCGGCGTGGATCGTGCGGATCGCGCGGTCCTCGTCGGGCCGGCCCTCCAGCGAGAGCGGCATCCCGCCGAGGCCGATCGGGAAGACCTCGGCGTCGCCGAGCGTGCGTGTGATCTTGGTCGTGGTCATTCCTGGTGACTACCCGAAGCGCACGTCTTCGGGCGCGATGTCATCGCGGAGTCCCTTGTATGACGGCTGGCGCAGCGTCCCGGCCTGGGTGCGCTCGTTGAAATCGATGCGCGCCACCAGCCGCGGCTCGACGAACCGGGTCTGCTTCGGCGGCTGGCGGCCCTCGAGCGGGCTGTCCGGACGCGCCAGCGGCTCCAGCAGCCCGGCGAGCCGGACCAGCTCGGCCTGCGTGAACCCGGTCCCGACGCGCCCGGCGTAGCGCAGGATCCCGTCCTCGTCGGGGATCCCGATCACCAGCGCGCCGATCCGCCCGGACCGGCCGCCCTCCCCGGGCAGCCAGCCGCAGATGACGGCGTCGTTCGAGTTGACGTTCTTCACCTTGACCCACCCCGGCGAGCGGCGGCCGGGCAGGTACGGGCAGTCGAGGCGCTTGGCGATCACGCCCTCGAGCTGCTGCGCACGCGTCAGCTCGAGCATCGCGGCGCCGTCGCCGACGTGGTGCGCCGGCGCCTGCCACGTCGGGCCGCCCAGCTCGAGCGCGGCCAGCGCCGCGCGGCGCTCGTCGTAGGGCAGTTCCATCAGCGACCGGCCGTCGAGGTAGAGCAGGTCGAACGCGATGTACTGCACGGGGTCCTCGCGCGCGAGCCGCCGCACCGCGTGCTCCGAGGTCAGGTGCATTCGCCCCTGCAGCTTCTGGAAGCTCGGCCGCGCGCCGTCGAACGCGACCACCTCGCCGTCGAGCACGACCTCGTGCCCGGCGAGCGCCTCCGCCAGCGGGCGCAGCTCCGGGTAGCGCGCGCTCACGTCGCGCCCGCTGCGGGCGTGCAAGACCAGGCGACCGCCCTGCACGAACGCGATCGCGCGCACCCCGTCCCACTTGATCTCGAACGCCCAGCGCCCGTCGTCGGGCGGCAGCGATCCGGTGCGCGCGAGCATCGGCTCGAGCTTCTCGGGCATCGGCTCGCGCTCCGGGTCGTCGGGCGGGTCCATCCGATGGATCATCCAGTCGTCGCCCCGGGTACGGAACAGGACGTAGCGCCCGCGCACGCGCTCTCCGTGGAACGTGACCATCACCTCGTCCTCGCGGAACTTGTGCTCCTCGTAGGTCCCGCGGTCCCAGATCTTCATCGTCCCGGCGCCGTACTGCCCTGCCGGGATCTCGCCGTGGAAGTCGAGGTACTCGAGCGGATGGTCCTCGGTGCGGACGGCGAGGTGGTTGCGCTCCGGCCCGGGCGGGATCCCGCGCGGCACCGCCCACGAGGCGAGCGTCCCTTCGTGCTCCAGGCGCAGGTCCCAGTGCAGGCGGCGCGCGTGGTGCTCCTGGACGACGAAACGGCGGGCCTCCTGCGGCGACGGCTGCCCGGTCGCGTCCCCTGCCGGCTCGGGCGTCGCCCCCGGGTCGCGCTTGCCCCGGTAGCGCTCCAGCCGATCGGCCATCGACGAGTCATACCGGATTCGCGCCGCCGCGGACGGCAACCGGGTTACCGTGGGGTGCGGACGGGTATCGTGCGCGCCAGATGGACGCCAACCCGATCGTGCTCGACGATGACGCCGGAGACGTCGTCATCGTCGTTGTCGAGGGCGAGCACGACATCTACACGGCGCCCACGCTGCGCGAGCGCCTCGACGAGGCGATCGGCCGCGGGGGAGGCGTCGTCGTGGACCTCACGGGGGCGACGTTCGTGGACTCGTCGGTGCTCGGCGCGCTGCTCGACGCGCGCCGCCGGGCGCTGGCGGCGCGCCAGGGCTTCGTCGTATGCGTCGGCGAGGCCGTCGAGCCGGGCGTCCAGCGGATCCTCGACATCACCGGCCTGGTGCCGGTGCTCCCGGTCATCAGCGGCCGCGATGCGGCGATCGACACCGCGCGCACCAACGGGAACGGCCCCGTCGCATGAGCCGGGCGGCGGACGTGCGCCTGACGATGCCGGCTCGCCCGGAGGGCGTGGCGGTCGTCCGCCAGGCGCTCGCGGGGATGGCCGACGCGCTGGACTTCGACGAGGCGGTGCTGGCCGACATGAAGATGGCCGTCTCGGAGGCCTGCACGAACGTCGTCGTGCACGCCTACCAGGACGGCGAGGGCACGCTCGAGGTCGAGATGTCCGCCGACGAGGCCGGTCTGGAGATCCGCGTGCGCGACCACGGCAGCGGCATCCAGCCGCAGGTCAACCGCACCGGCGAGGTGCCCGCGCTCGGGCTCGGGCTGCCGCTGATCGCGGCGCTCTCGGACTCCTACGAGCTGCAGGGCAGCGCCGGGCAGGGAACCGAGGTGCGGATGATGTTCACCTACCTGCGCGAGTCCGATCCCGCTTCCGTCAACCCGGTGACCGGCACGATCGGCGACGACGGGCGCTGGGACTCGGACGGCACGCGCGAGGCGCCCGCCGGCTAGCGCCGCTCGACGCCCCCTCGGGGCGCCTGTAGCCTCCGCCGGGAAGGCCTCTGCCCTCCCACGCCGACATCTCCGCCGACGCGCGCGCCCTGCTCGCCGCCCTAGGCTGGACCCCCCGTCTCGAGGCCGCGTTCGCCGCGCTCGGGCAGGGAGAGCTGGTCCCCGCGCGCGTCGCCGCCGTGCACCGCGGCCGGCTCGAGCTGCTCGGCGCCGGCGGCGCGCTGTCCGGCATCCCGGCGGGGCGGCTGTCGCATGCGGCCGTGACCGCCGCCGAGCTTCCCGGGGTCGGCGACTGGGTCGCCGCGGATCCCGAGTCCGGGCTCGTCCACGCCCTGCTGCCGCGCCGCGGCGGGATCGCGCGCGCGGCGGGCGACGGCCGGGCGGAGGCCCAGATCCTCGCGGCGAACGTCGATCTCGCGCTCGTCGTCGGCTCGCTGAACCGCGACCTCAGCATCCGCCGCCTGGAGCGCTTCCTCGCGCTGGCGGCGGACGCCGAGACCGAGGCCCTGGTCGTGCTCTCGAAGGCCGACCTGAGCCCCGACCCCGCCGCGCAGGCGCTCGACGTGCGGCTGGCGCTCGGGAACTCGGTGCCCGTGCTCGCGATCAGCGTCCGCGACGGCACCGGCATGGAGGCGCTCGGCGCCTGGCTGGCGCCGGGGCGCACGGTGGTCCTGCTCGGGTCGTCGGGCGTCGGCAAGACGACCCTGCTCAACCATCTCACCGGCGAGGAGCGACCGACGCTGCCCGTGCGCGAGAGCGACGACCGCGGACGCCACAGCACGAGCCACCGCGAGCTCGTGCAGCTGGCGGGCGGGGCGCTGGTCATCGACACGCCCGGCCTGCGGCTGCCGCGCGTGTGGGAGCAGGCCGCGGGACTGCGCAGCGTGTTCGCCGACGTCGAGGAGCTGGCGCTGCGCTGCCGCTTCCGCGACTGCTCGCACCGCGGGGAGCCGGGCTGCGCCGTCGCGGAGGCGATCGCCGACGGCAGGCTTCCCGCCGACCGGCTGGCGGGGATGGAGAAGCTCGAGCGCGAGGAGGCCGAGCTCGCGGCGCGGCGCGATACCCGCGGGTCAGGTCGCAAGCAGAGGTGAAAGTATGCGAACATATGTTCGATGACGAGCTCCGGCAGCCCTTACGCCCGCTTCCAGCGCGCTCTCGGCACCGGGAACCTCAACGTGGTCCGTGCCGCGGCGGCGGAGCTGCCGCGGATCGGCGTCGCCGAGGCGGCATCGATCCTGCTCGTCATCCTGCGCGTCGAGCCTGACCAGTACGAGCGCGCCGCGGTGCGCTGGCTGGGGCGCCTCTGCCTCGAGCGGACGCGCGTCGACCTCGAGGACCTCAGCCGTGCGGCGAGCGCACTCGTGGCGCTGCCCGAGCAGCCCGATTCGGCGCGCCCGCTGCTGGCCGACGTGTGCAGCCGCGCCGGCCAGGAGCAGGCCGCAGCCGTGTTCCGGCGGCCGCGCTAGGCCGCTTCGCGCAGGGCGGCAAGCTCGCGCATCCGCCCCAGGCGGCCGAGCGCGCGCGACTCGATCTGGCGCACCCGCTCCGGGGTGATGCCGAGCTGACGCCCGATCTCGCGCAGCGGGGTGGGCTCGCGCCCGGCGATCCCGTAGCGCATCTCGACCACCTTGCGCTCGCGCTCGGGCAGCTCGTGCAGGGCGGAAAGCAGCGCATCGGTCCGCAGCGAGATGTGGACCTCGTCCTCCGGAGTCAGCGCATCGGACGGCAGCAGGTCGCCGAACGCTGCGTCGTCGTCCTCGCCCAGCGGCCGGTCGAGGGACGTGACCGCGCGCGCGGCGTCGCGCAGCGCGTGCAGCTCGTCGACCGAGAGGTCGGCCGCGGCGGCAAGCTCGCTGTCGGTCGGCGCCCGGTCGAGCTTGACCGCCAGCGCGTTCTGCGCGCGCGCCAGCTTGCGCTGGTTGCGCACGAGGTTGATCGGCAGCTTGATCGTGCGCGCCTTCGCGTCCATGCCGCGCTCGACCGCCTGGCGGATCCACCAGGTCGCGTAGGTCGAGAAGCGGTAGCCCTTGCGCCAGTCGAACTTCTCGACCGCCCGGATCAGCCCCAGGATCCCCTCCTGGATCAGGTCGAGCAGCGTCAGCTCGGAGCCCTGGTACTTCTTCGCGATCGACACCACGAGGCGCAGGTTCGCGTTGATCATGCGGTCCTTCGCCGCCAGGTCGCCGCGCTCGATCCGCTTCGCGAGGTCGATCTCCTCGGCCGGCGTCAGCAGCCGGTGGCGGCCGATCTCGTTCAGGAACAGCTGGAGCGCGTCGGTCGTGGCGCTCGCGAGCTGGGCGTCGTCGAGTGGCGGCTGCTCGTCGTCGCGACCGCAGTCGTCGCGCAGGTCGATTCCGCGGGTATCGAGCTGCTCGTATACGCGACCGAGGTCGGCGTCGTCGAGATCGAGCGCCCGGGCGAGCTCGTCGACCTCCGAGAGCGTGATGCAGCCGTGCTGCTCGCCACGGTCGATCAAGGCGGCGAGCGGGCCGTCCAGGGCGTCGCTGATGGGCCGAGCCATACCCGCATTGTCCTCACCGAATAGGCATGTGCCTAAACGCTTCGTACGCCGCAGCGGCGTTTGCCCCGCGTCGGCTCGTGGAACCCCAATGGTGACCAACTGGAGGGGAAATGCTCGAACGCTTCAAGCGCAGCAACAGCGACGACGCTCCCGCGCGGGATACGGGTGCCGTGGCGACCGCGGATCGGCCTGCCACGACCACCGACGATCCGGCGCGCGGCGACGCCACCGTCACCGATCGCGGGATCCGCCGCGAGAGCACCGCCGCGGACGACCGCACCGTCGCGGACGACCGCACCACCCGCCCGGTCTCGCGGACGAGCAACGGCGCCGCGACGGCCGCTGCGCTCGATACGGCGCGTGCGCGCCAGCGCGACGAGTTCGGCGGCATCAACTGGGGCGCGAGCTTCTTCGGCTGGCTCGTAGCCGTCGGTGTCGCGGTACTGCTCACCTCGCTGCTCGCGGCGGCCGGCGCGGCGGTCGGCCTGACGGCGACCACGGAGTCCGAGGCGACGGCGAACGCCGAGGAGATCGGCCTCGGCGGCGGCATCGCGCTCGTGATCGTGCTGATGCTCGCCTACTACACGGGCGGGTACGTCGCCGGACGGATGTCGCGCTTCGACGGCGCCCGCCAGGGCCTCGGCACCTGGGCCATCGGCCTGTTCGTCACGGTCGCGCTCGCAGTGGCCGCCGTGATCCTCGGCGACGAGTACAACGTGCTCGAGCAGCTCAACCTGCCGTCGCTGCCGGTCGGCGAGGACACGCTCGCGACGGGCGGGGTCATCGCGCTGGCTGCGATCGTCATCGGCTCGCTGCTCGCGGCGATGTTCGGCGGCAAGGTGGGCGAGCGCTACCACAAGCGCGTCGACCGCGCCGGCTTCGTCGACTGACGCAAGGGCTTTCCGGCCGGGCGCATCACTTCGCGCCCGGCCGGGTAGTCCGATAGCAGCCAAGGCAGCCGTCGCACGCAGCGGAGGAGCCGAAGCACCCGGAGCCCGGCAGGGACTGTCCGGCGCCGCCAACCGGTGCGGACTGGACCGGCCCGTTCACACACGCATGGCCCCGCCCCCGGGGGAGGACAAAGTTGTCGTACCCACCCCGCCACCCCCACGCAAAGCGAACCCACGCATGAGAACGGAACAGATCTCCCTACTTAGCGCCGACCCCGACCTCGGCGGTCTGCTCGCCGAGCCGCGCCGCTCCGAGGCCGAGCGACGGCTGCTCGTGAGCACGCACCGCCTCGCGGTCGGACCCTGGGACGTGACGCGCCTCTCGGGCGCCAGCGCCGATCACATCGGCCTGCTCGTCCTCGACGGTGTCATCGCCCGTGAGCTGATCGTCGCCGACCACGTGAGCGCCGAGCTGCTCGGTCCCGGTGACCTGATCCGCCCCTGGCAGCAGGCGAAGAGCGAGCTGCTGCCGGTGGACGCGGAATGGAGCGTGCTCTCGCCCTCGACGCTCGCCGTGCTCGACCGCCGCTTCGCGGCCGAGGTCTCGCATTACCCGGAGATCACGGCAGCGCTGTTCGACCGCCTCTCGGAGCGCTCGATGCGTCTGGCGACCACGCAGGCGATCTCGCAGCTCACACGCGTGGACCGGCGCCTGAAGGCGCTGTTCTGGCATCTCGCCGAGCGCTGGGGCCGCGTCGGCGGCGCGGGCGTCGTGATCCCGCTGGCGCTGACGCACCGCATCCTCGGCCAGCTCGTGGGCGCCCGCCGCCCGACCGTGTCGACGGCGCTGTCCGAGCTCGCCGAGCGCGACGAGCTGGTGCGCCGCGCCGACGGCTCCTGGCTGCTGCGCGGGGACCCCCCGGACGCCTCGACGCTCGAGCGCTCCGCCTCCCGTCACGCGCGCGTGGGCGACCTGCTGCGGCCGGCGCGCCGGTTCACGCGGGCGACGAACGGCGCGCACATCGGCACCACGTAATCGCGCGATCGCCGCCGCACCCGAACAAGGAGACCCCATGACCGTCCGTTCCGCCTCGGAAGGAATCCTGTCCGACGACAAGGCCGCCCAGCGCGAGGAGATCCTCGAGCTGCTCAAGAAGGCCTACTGGATGGAGCTCGAGACCGTGATGAGCTACATCGCCAACTCCGTCAACCCCGACGGCGTGCGCGCGCAGGAGATCATCGAGTCCCTCCAGGAGGACGTCCAGGAGGAGCTCGGCCACGCGCAGCAGTTCGCCGCCCGCATCAAGGAGCTCTACGGCGTCGTGCCCGGATCGCTCGAGTTCAACGCCGAGCAGTCCTACCTGCAGCCGCCGGAGCACCAGACCGACATCGTGCACGTGATCAAGGGCGTGATCGAGGCCGAGACCGGCGCGATCGAGCACTACAACCGCATCATCGAGTTCACCGACGGGATCGACTTCGTCACGCAGGACATGGTGATCGCGATCCTCCGCGACGAGGAGGGCCACCGGCGCCTGTTCGAGGGCTACCTGCGCGAATACGAAGTAGAGGGGCTTGCATAGACTTACTTGATCGAGGGGGTCGAGCAGTCTTCGGGGGTCGCCGGTAGCGGCTGGTACGAGCCGCTGCTCGACCTGCTGCCGTCGCCGCTGCTGCTGATCGCGCCCGCCACCGGTCGCGTCTTCTACGCCAACCGCGCCGCCGACGAGATCGCCGGCGGCAAGTTCCCGATCGACCGCGCGGCGCCGGAGCAGCTCCGCGCCGCCGCGGGCGAGCGGTTCACGAACCTTCGCGTCGACTGGGAAACGCCCGGCGGCACCCGCTCGCTCGTCGCGTCCGCGGACACGATCGTCCCGCCCGGGTTGCCGCCCGTGGCGGTGCTGACGTTCGAGGACATCACCGAGCTCGAGGGGGCACGCCGGCGCACGGACGCGCTCGCGGACGCGGGCGCGTTGCTCGCGGGCTCGCTCGACTTCTACGAGACGCTGCAGGTGATCGCACGGATCGCGGTGCCGCGGCTGGCCGACTGGTGCTTCGTCGAGCTGCTGCGCGACGACGGCAGCATCGACCGCGTCGCGATCGAGGCGGACGACCCGGCACTGCGCGAGCACGCGCGCGAATACGACCGCCGCTACCCGCTGGACCCGGACGCGACCGCCGGCTCGGCGCAGGTGATCAGGTCCGGGGAGCCGGACCTGCAGCCCGAGATCCCGGACGCGATGCTCGAGCTGGTCGCGCAGGACGCCGAGCACCTGGAGATACTCCGCGCGCTCGGGTTCCGCTCCTCGATGATCGTGCCGCTGCGCAGCGGCGGCCGCGTCATCGGCGACCTGGCTCTCGTCAGCGCTTCCCCAGGCCGGCGCTACGGTCCGCGCGACCTCGCCGCCGCCCAGGATCTGGCCGATCGCTGCGGGCTGTACCTCGAGAACGCACGGCTGTACCGCGAGCTCGAACGGGCGCACAGCGAGCTCGAGGCGATCCTTGCCGGGGTGGCCGACGCCGTCACGGTCCAGAGCGCCGACGGCCGCCTGACCTACGTCAACGATGCCGCGGTGCGGCTCCTCGGGGAGCCGCTCGGGTTCCCGGATCGCGCGGCGCTGCTCGCGGCGCCGCCCGCGGAGCTCGCGGCCGGCTTCGAGATGCTCGGCGAGGACGGCGAGCCGTTCCCGATCGAGCGCCTGCCGGGCCGGCTCGCCCTGAGCGGCGAGGAGCCCGAGCCGGTGATCATCCGCTACCGGACGCGCGCCACGGGCGAATCGCGCTGGTCGCGCGTGAAGGCGCGACCGCTGCACTCGCCGGACGGCCGCGTCACGCAGGCGATCAACGTGATCGAGGACATCACGGACCTCAAGCAGGCCGAGGAGCGCCAGCGGCTGCTCGCCGAGTCCGGACGGGTGCTCGCAGGCTCGCTCGACTACGAGGACACGTTGCAGCGCGTGGCCTGGCTCGCGGTGCCCGACCTGGCCGACTGGTGCATGGTCGACGTTGCCGGCGAACACGGCCTCGAACGCGTCGCCGTCGCCCACGCGGATCCCGCGCGGGCCGGCCTCGCCGAGGCGATGCGAGGTCTCGTGATCGACCCCGCGGGAACGATCGGGCCCGCGGCTGTCGCGCAGTCCGGGCGCGCGGAGCTGCACCCGCAGGTCGACGAGGAGCACCTGCGCGCCGCCGCGCACAACCCGGCGCACCTCGACCTCGTGCGGCAGATCGGCGTGCGCTCGGCGGCGAGCGTGCCGATGGCGGTGCGCGGCCAGCGACTGGGCGTGATGACGCTCTCGACCGCCGAATCCGGCCGCACGCTCGGCTCCGAGCAGCTCGAGGTGCTCGAGGAGCTCGGCGACCGTGCCGCGGTCGCGATCGACTCGGCGCGCCTGTACCAACAGCGCTCCGCGATCGCGCACACGCTGCAGAACTCGCTGCTGCCGCCGGTGCTTCCCGAGATCGCAGGTGTCGAGGCCGCCGCGTTGTACCGCGCCGCCGGTGCGGGAATCGACGTCGGCGGCGACTTCTACGACCTGTTCGGCGTCGCCGACGACGAGTGGATCGCCGTGATCGGCGACGTCTGCGGCAAGGGCACCGAGGCGGCGGCGGTGACCGCGCTCGCGCGCTACACGATCCGTGCCGCGGCGGTGCGGCGGCGATCACCGGCGTCGATCCTGCAATGGCTCAACGCGGCCATGTGCCGCCAGGACCTCCAGGGCCGGTTCTGCACGATCGCCTGTGTGCACATCGACACGTCGCGGCCGGTGATCCGCATCGCGGTGGCGTGCGGAGGGCATCCAGCGGCGCTGCTACGGCGCGCCGACGGGGCGGTCGAGGAGGTCGGCGTGCCGGGCACGCTGTTGGGGCTCGTGCCCGACCCCAGCCTCGAGGACCAGCGCGCCGAGCTGCGCGCGGGGGATGCGCTCATGCTCTACACCGACGGCATCACCGAGGCGCGCGCGCCGGCGCGCGTGCTCGAGCCAGAGGAGCTGCGCGAGGCGCTGGCCGCGATGACCGGCGAGACGGCGGAGGAGCTCGTCGAGCAGCTCACCGCGCTCGCGATCGGGGCGGACGGGACGCCGCCGCGCGACGACATCGCCGTATTGGCGCTACGCGCGCTCGGCTAGCCCCGCCCGCTCGCGATGATCAGGTCTCGCGCTCGAGGTCGCGGACCTCTTCCTTCTTGGCGTCCGCGCGCTCCTCGGCGCGGGCCTGCTGCTCCTTGGCCTCGCCCTTGCGCTCCTCCTTGCGGCCCTGCTGCCGCATCGAGGCGTCGTCGGTGAGGTCTCCGGCGGCCTGCTTCACGCGTCCCGTGATCTTGTCTGTGAGTCCCATGCCGGTGGCCATACCCGGCTCGGCAGGGCTCTATGCGCTGTGCTGGGCGACCGTGCGCAGCCGCTCGAGCGCCCGCCGGATCAGTCGCGAGACGTGCATCTGGGAGACGCCGACGCGGTCGGCGATCTCGGCCTGCGTGAGGTCCTCGACGAAGCGCAGGTGCAGCACGATCCTGTCGCGCGCGGGCAGGGCGGCGAGCGTCGGGGCGATCGTGACGCCGTATTCGACCAGCTCGAAGCGCTCGTCCTCGACGCCGATCGACTCGGCATAGGTCTCGCCGTCGCCGTCATCGCCGAAGCGGTAGGAGTCGAGCGACACGGCGTCATAGGCGCCCGCGGCCTCCATCGCCTCGAGCACCTGCTCGGCGCTCAGCCCGAGCGCCTCCGAGACCTCCGCCGCCGACGGCGACCGGCCCTTGCGCCGCGAGAGGTCCTTGACGGCGTTGTCGACCTGCATCACGCGCTCCTGCATCCCGCGCGGGACGTGCACCGCCCAGCCGTTGTCGCGGAAATAGCGCTTGAGCTCGCCGAGCATCGTCGGCACGGCGTAGGAGGAGAAGGCGGTCTCCCGGCCGGGGTCGAAGCGGTCGATCGCCTTGATCAGGCCCAGCGTCGCCACCTGGACGAGGTCGTCGAGCGGCTCGTCGGAGCGCCGGTAACGCCGCGCCATGCGCCGGGCCAGCGGGAGCAGGCGCTCGACGAGCGCCTCGCGGGCCGCCTGGTCGCCGTGGCGGTGGTAGCGGACGAGCAGCCTGCGATCCTCCTCCGCGCGCGTGGCGCCGTCCTCTGCGTCGGACGCGACGTTGATGCGGGGCCGAGGGCTCGCGGACACCACTGACATCTTTAGCAGTGTTCGCCCCGGTCCACGAAACCGGGCTGCCCGTCAGCGTGCTGACCCAAACGCCGCGAACGGCGTCTCATCCAGCCGGCGGCTCAGCTCTTCGATCCGCTCGAACACGCAGACCGCTCCCGCGTCGAGCAGCTCCTGGTCCGAGAACCCGCCGGTCAGCACGCCGATCGTCGCGATCCCGGCGCGCTTGGCGGCTTCGCAGTCCCACGTGGAATCCCCGACCATCACCGCGTCGCCGCCGCCCGCCTTGGCGATCGCCGCCGCGACGAGGTCGGGCTCTGGCTTGGTCTGCTCGACGTCGGCGGAGGTCGTCCAGCCATCGGCGAGCTCGCGCGCGTCGAGCAGCTCGACGTAATGGTCGACCTCGTGCTCCTTCGCGGACGAGGCGAGCACGAGCGGGTGGCCGCGATCCTTGAGCGCGAGCATCAGCTCGCGCGCTCCCTCCAGCGCGCAGACCTCCTCGATCAGCTCCATGTAGAGGTCGCCCTCGAGCGCGCGCACCTCGTCACCGTGCGCGCGCTCGAACTCGTCGCCCGCGAGCGCGCCGACCAGTTGGTCCCCGCCCATCCCGATGTGACGGTGGATGCGGTAGAGCGGCAGCGTCAGGTCGACCTTGCGGAAGGCGCGGAACCATGCGAGGGCATGCTGGTAGTTCGTGTCCACCAGCGTGCCGTCGATGTCCAGGATCGCCGCGGGCGGGCGCGTCACGCGGCGCTGCCCGCGCGCTGGCGCTGGCCCTCGTGCCTGCCCTCGCAGAACTCCTCGACCAGCTTCTCGCAGAACGCGGGCAGGTCGTCGGGCTTGCGCGACGAGACGAGCCCCTCGTCGACGTGGACCTCCTCGTCGACCCAGTTGGCGCCCGCGTTGCGCAGGTCGGTCTTCAGCGACGGCCACGAGGTGAGCGTGCGGCCGGTCACGACGCCCGCGTCGATCAGCGTCCACGGGCCGTGGCAGATGACCGCCACCGGCTTGGCGTCCTCGAAGAACGCGCGCACGAACGCGACCGCGTCCTCGTCGGCGCGCAGCTGGTCGGGGTTGGCGACACCGCCGGGCAGCACCAGCCCGTCGTAGCGCGACGCGTCGGCCTCGCCCGCGGTGTGGTCCACCGGGAACGTGTCGGCCTTGTCGAGGTGGTTGAACGCCTGCACCTCGCCGGCCTCCAGCGAGATCAGCTCGGCCGTGCCCCCGGCGTCCTGGACCGCCTTCCACGGATCGGTCAGCTCCACCTGCTCGACGCCTTCGGTGGCGAGGAACGCGATCGTCTTGCCTTCGAGCTTGCCGGCCATGTCGGCTCCTTTCAAATCGGGTTCACCTTCGTGTTCTCACCTCGCTCGGGGCCCACAAACCTCGCGCGGCGCGACCGTTTGGTCTCGGACACCCAGGGGTAGCTCCGCGGCCATGGAATACGTCATCCCGGTTGTGCTCGTCGTCGTCCTGGTCGGGGGCTTCGTGACGTACCTGGTCCTCAACGCCACCGAGAAGAGCGGACCCGTGGCCGACTCGGACGCCGATGCACCCGGCATCGGCCGCGACGACACGCCGCTCGGCGACACGACGGAGCACGCGGGAGAGGTGAGCGAGGACGGCGAGACGACGGCGGACCCGGAGTCCGACGCGGACCGGCGCTCAGACCCGGATGCCGCTGCACACGTCGCGCGTCCCGGCGAAGGCGAAGGCAAGGAGCGGCTCACGTTCGACCGCGAGCAGCCGCGGCCGGCCTCCGAGCGACTCGCCGACCGCGACGCGTGAGCGCTCCGTTGACCGCAGGTTGAGATTTTCTTGCGCGCGCGTGTTTTGTCTGCGCGGCCAGGGGGGACAATCACCGCGTCGCGTCACTGCACGTTTCCGGATGCCCTCCAAACAGCCGGATGGCGCTACACCCTCCTCCTGATCGGGGCGCCCACGGCGCCCCGATCTGTTTCACGCGGTCGTGCCTGGGTAGCTCCATCGAGATGACCCCACACCCGCTCCCGCCGACGCCGGGGCCCGACCCGGCGCCGCCGACTCCGACGCCCGACCCGAACCCGTTGCCCCCCAACCCCGACCCGCTGCCGATCTGACGCGGTGAAGCCCGTCGAACAGACACCGACCGAGGTGGCGGACTACGCGGCGATCTCGGCGCTCTATGGCTCGCTGGTCGCCGGGCTCGTGTACTCGGCGCGCGGCCGCGAGCCGATCCCCGGCGCGGAGCTCGTGCCGCTCTCGGCCGCGACGTTCGCGCTCTCGAAGCTGGTCGTCCACGAGAAGGTCGAGACGTGGCTGCGCCGGCCGTTCGTCGAGGAGCGCCCCGAGGGCAAGCGCCCGCGCGGCCGGCGCCTGCGTTACGCCGTCGGCGAGCTGCTCAACTGCACGCGCTGCGTGGGCGCCTGGTCCGCGCTCGGGCTCGTAGCGCTGCGGCTGCACTCCCCTGCCGCAGGGCGCACCGCGACGGCTGTCCTCGCCACCTCCGCCGGCAACGACATGCTGCAGACGGCGTTCTCGATCCTGTGCGCGCGCGCGAATGCCGTGAGCGAGCCGGGCGCCGACCGGCCGCGCCGGTTCAGCGCCGCTCGGCGAGCGGCTTGAGGCGACGGCGCGCCCACGCGGTTGTAAGTTCCGCGTCGTGTCGCGTTACCGGCCCACGGGCGTCGGGTACGCGATCCGGGATGCAGATGCGTTCCACAACGGATCCGGTTGCCTCGCTCCAGTCGGACGTCCGCCTCACGCTTCCCGCGCGGCCTGAGAACGTCGCTGTGGTGCGGCACGTGCTCGGCGCCTTGTCCGAGTCGCTCGGGCTGCCGCAGGCCGTGACCGAGGACGTGCGGCTCGCGGTCACCGAGGCCTGCACTAACGTTGTGCGCCATGCCTACGCCGGCCGCGAGGGGACGATCGATGTCGTCGTGCGATCCGAGGGAGGCGACCTCGAGGTGATCGTCGCCGACACGGGACGCGGCGACGGTCCGAGCCAGGACGAGGCCGGGCCGGGCCTGGGGCTGCCGCTGATCGCGGCGCTCGCGGACTCGCTCGACATCGAGCGCTCGGCAGACAAGGGCAGCCGCTTGCGGATGTCCTTCAGGCGCAAGAGCCGGGCGGTCGGCTTCGCGTGACCAGCGCGGAGCCGCCGACGCGCGTCTCGATCGCCGCGGGCCCGCTCGTGGGCCCCGTGTTGCGCCGGGTCGTCGGGATGTTCGCCGCGCGTGCGGACCTCCCGCTGGACCGGCTCGACGACGCGGTGCTGGTCGCCGACGTGGTCGCCGCGCGCGCGCCCGCACACGTGGCCGATGAGACGGTCGACGTCACGCTCACCTCGCAGACCCGCTCGCTCGACCTCTGCGTCGGGCCGCTGCGCGCCGGCGGCGGCCGCGCCCTCGTCGACCGACGCCGCGGTGCCGGGCGTCGGCAACGTGATCGAGCAGCTCGCCGACTCCGTCGAGGTCGAGACCGAGGGCGAGCACGAGTTCCTGCGCGTGCGGCTGGCCTACGCCGGCGCTGATTAGGAACCGCTCCCGGCGGGCAAAGGCAGGAGGCCATGGCTATCGAGTTCAGCATCAAGGACCGCGCCGCGGGCCGGGACGCCCACGTGGTCGCGGTCACCGGCGAGATCGACCTCTTCACCGCGCCGGAGTTCAAGCAGCGCGTCATGGCGCCGATCGCAGCCGGCGTCGATCACGTGATCATCGACCTGACCGAGACGACGTTCGTGGACTCCTCGAGCCTGGGCGTCCTGATCGGCGCGCACCGGCGGCTGAAGTCGCGCGGTGGGCGGCTCATGGTCGCCTGCGACAACGAGGCGATCGTG
Source organism: uncultured Solirubrobacteraceae bacterium (assembly GCA_963839615.1). Lineage (GTDB taxonomy): Bacteria > Actinomycetota > Thermoleophilia > Solirubrobacterales > Solirubrobacteraceae > DASQMT01. Next base: position 548,795 of record CAWIVY010000010.1, on the reverse strand, counting down.
AAGACGTTCCGCATCACCGGGCTCGACAGCGTCTTCAGCCTCGTCGACTCGGTGGAGGCCGCACTCGGCGAGCGCGCCGAGGCAGCGTAGCCTCTGGTTGGTGGACGGCGGCACCGGCTTCCCCAGCGCCGATGCGCAGGACGACTTCTCGAGGGCGCGGCGCTCGCAGCTGCTCGCGGACCTCGGCCGGCGGCTGCGCCGCGAGCCTGACGACGTAGCGCTGATCCTGCCCTTCGACGAGGTCGTCGACGCGCTCGGCATGGTCGGCGAGGTCGAGCTCGGGCTGGAGAGCATCCCGCTGGACTCGATCGTCGGCACCGTCGACCGCACGCGCGACTTCGACCGCGGCTTCCGCCCCACCACCCCGCGCGTGCGCGGCCGCTGGCAGCGGATCGCGGCGGCCCAGCGCCGCGGTGAGTCGTTCCCGCCGATATCGGTCTACCGGATCGGCGACCTGCACTTCGTCCGCGACGGCCACCACCGCGTCTCGGTCGCCAAGTCGCTCGGCCGGGAGGACATTGACGCCCACGTCACCCAGGTGCGCACGCGGGTCGGAACCGGCGACACGCTGCGGCTCGCCGATCTGCCGATGAAGAGCCACGAGCGGCTGTTCGGCGAGCGCGTACCGCTCGGGCGCGACCAGCTGGCCCGCGTGCGCCCGTCGGACCCGTGGGACTTCGGGCGGCTGGCGGAGGGCGTCGAGGCCTGGGGCTTCCGCGTCATGCAGGAGCGGCGCGCGTACATGGACCGCGAGGAGGTCGCGCGGCTCTGGTTCGAGGAGGACTTCCTACCCGTCGTCGAGACCCTGCGCGAGGGCGGCTTCGTCCGCCCGTCCGAGACGGAGGGCGACGCCTACATGCGCGTGGTCACGGCGCGCTACGAGCTGCTGCGCACGCACGAGTGGAGCGGCGACATCCTCGCGCGCCTCCAGGGCGAGGAGCGACGCAGGGGGACGCACCGGCGCCGAAAATGAGGGCGAAGCCCGGTCGAGCCCGGACCGAGGCGAAGCCGGTGACGAGGCCTCCGGCCGAGGCAGATTGTCCGGCATGCCAATCAGAACGCCGTCCGGATGACCGGCGGAGCTATCCAGCGTCCCGTGCGCCCGGGTGTCCCTGGCCCGGCCACGGCGCGAGCACCAGCAGCAGCCGCGCGTCGCTCTCCGCGCGCACCTCGTGGCGCTCCTGGGGATCGAACACCGCGACGAAGCCGGGCCCTCCGCGGACGCTGCCGCCGTCGGCGTCGACCTCGATCTGGCCGTCGAGTACGACAAGGTGCGCGCGTTCGTGCACCTCGTGGTCCTGGAGGCCCTCGCCGGCGGGCAGGTGGATCGCGATCGTCCGCGACTCGCCGCGTGACGAGTGCAGGATCTGCGGCTGATGCGGCTGCACGTCGAGCGTGCGCAGGTCCCAGTGCTCCATGGAGTGGAACTTACCCCGCTCCGGCTTACTCTGCCGCGTCGGCCTCCTCGCGCAGGCGCGCGATCGACTGGCGGATCAGGCGCGAGACGTGCATCTGCGAGACGCCGACGCGCTGGCCGATCTCCGACTGCGTCAGGTCCTCCGCGAAGCGCAGCCGCAGCACCTCGCGCTCGCGCTCGGACAGGGCGCGCATCAGGCGCTCGACCGTGGCCGAGTCCTCGGCGAGCCCGAAGCCCGGATCGTCGACGCCGAAGGCATCGGCGTAGGAGTCGCTCTCGTCCTCGTCCTCCGAACGCGGGCGATCCAGCGAGACGGCGCGGTAGGCGGCCGAGGCCTCGCGTGCCTCGAGCACCTGCTCGACCGAGGCGCCCGTGCGCTCCGCGATCTCCGCCGTCGTCGGCGCGCGGCCGAGCTCGCGCGACATCTCGTCCGCGATCCGGTCCACGCGCACCGCCATCTCCTGCAGGTCGCGCGGGACGCGCACCGACCAGCCCTTGTCGCGGAAGTGGCGCTTGAGCTCGCCGAGGATCGTCGGGACGGCGAACGACGAGAACGCCGTCTCACGCTCCGGGTCGAAGCGGTCGATCGCCTTGAGCAGCCCGAGCGAGGCGACCTGGATCAGGTCGTCGAGCTGCTCGCCGCCGCGCTGATAGCGCCGTGCGAGCTGGCGTGCCAGCGGCAGGAAGCGCTGCACGAGCTGCTCGCGTGCGACCGGGTCGCCGTCGCGGTGGTAGCGGACCAGCAGCCTCCGATCCTCGAGCGAACGCGCGGCTCGATCGTCGGACGAAGGATATGCTGGGATGCCGCGCTCGCGGCCTGAGTCAGTTTTTTCGTCGATGCTCACCACGCCCACTAACACGCAGTCATTCCAGAATGTGCGCGCCGGGGCGCAGGGGCGCAGTACGAGGTCGGGCGGGTGTCTGGGCCTGACCGCCGGCAATTCTATCGCGGGGTCCTGATGCCAACATCGGGCGGCTCCGGCACGGGACGCCACCTCCGTGTGCTGATCGCCGATGAGGACAAGCACTCGCTCAACCACCTCGGGAGCGTGCTCGAGGAGCTCGGTCACGAGGTCACGCCATACGCGGTCTCGGTCGCGGAGGCGATCGACCTGATCTCGACCGAGGACCCCGACCTCGCGATCGTGGTCGTGCACAAGGACGACGAACACGCGCTGGCGCTGATCCAGGAGACGGTGGAGTACGCGTCGGGCCCCGTGATCGCGCAGACCCGCGACGGCGATGTCGAGTTCGTCACGCGGGCAGCCGAGCGCGGGATCTCCGCCTGGATCGAGTCGACGGCGCCCGAGGTCGTCCAGGGCGCCATCGAGGTGGCGCTGCGGCGCTACGAGGAGGCGTCGCAGCTGCAGGTCAAGGTGGACCAGCTGGAGTCGGCGCTCGAGCGCCGGGCGGTGATCGAGCGCGCCAAGGGGATCATGATGGAGCGTCACGGCCTCGACGAGCGCGCAGCGTTCGAGCTCATGCGCGACCACGCCCGGGGCCAGAGCCGCCGCGTGGTCGACGTCGCGATCGCCGTCGTCGACGGCCACGCGCTGCTGCCGAAGCGCACGTAGCGGAGATCGGGTCTGTTAGCGGACCGCTTGCGCCGGGAAGAACCGAGGTCAGCACACACCCGTCATCCACGCAAGGAGCGTGCTTGAACATGATCGGCATCCTGATCGCTGTCCTCGTGGCAGCGCTCGTGTACTTCCTGTGCATGGCACTCGGCCTCCCAGCGATCGTCGCGATCATCGCGGCGGTGCTCGTCCTGCTCGCCGGCATCCCGACGGGCGGCTACGGATTCGGCAGCCGCTTCGGCGGCGGGAACCGGCTCTGACACGGGGGACGAACGAAAGCGCGCTCCGGGCGGTCGTCGAAGACGGCCGCCCGGGCAAGCCGTTCGTCCTCTCCGACCTCAAGGCGGCGTTCAAGCGCTTCCAGTCCGACCAGATGTCGGACCACGCCGCGGCGCTGACGTACTACTCGCTGATGTCGCTGTTCCCGGCGCTGCTGTTCGGCGTCGCGCTGCTGGGCCTGTTCGGCCAGGAGACGCTGATCCCCGACACCACGGACTACCTGAAGTCCGCCGGCGCGCCCTCGGAGACCGTCGACGCCGTCACCTCCGCGCTCGACTCCGCGCAGTCGCAGCGCGACACCGCGATCACAGCGCTCGTGTTCGGGCTCGTGCTCGCGCTCAACAGCGCCTCGGGCGCGTTCGGCGCGGTCGGACGCGCCCTGAACCAGGCCTGGCGGGTCGACGAGGGGCGCGGGTTCGTCCGCCGCAAGGCCAACGACCTGCTCTGGACCCTGGTCGTGATCGTGCTCGTGCTGATCACGTGCGTGCTCCTCTTCCTGGGCGGCGGGCTGGCCTCGGACGTGCTCGGCTGGCTCGGGCTCGGCGACACCGCAGCGGACGTGTGGCGCTATGCGCGCTGGCCCGGGGCGCTCGTCTCGGCGATGCTCGTCTACGCGGTCGTCTACTACGCGGCGCCCAACGTGGAGGTGCGGCGCTTCCAGTGGATCACCCCCGGGCGCCGTCTTCGGCGTGCTGATGTGGATCGTCGCCTCGGCGCTGTTCTTCCTCTACGTCTCGAGCTTCTCGTCCTACTCGGCGACATACGGCGCGTTCGCCGCGGCCGTGATCCTGCTCGTCTGGCTCTGGCTGACGAACGTCGTGCTGCTGTTCGGCGCGGAGCTCAACGCCGCGATCGACGTGCGCCGCTCGCCGGAGCTGCCGCGTGACTACGCGGGCCCGCCGCTGCCCGCCAAGGAGCCGGCGGAGTCCTCGTAGGCGGCCTCGACCGGCCGCAGCGTCATCGCCTCGGGCCAGGAGCAGAGCGAGCGCCGGCCCGGGCAGTCGCCGCAGAGCTCGCGGTGCGGGTGCTCGGCCACGGGCCACTCCTCGGCGAGCACACCGGCGGCCAGGTCGAGCAGCGCGTCAGCCAGCGCCGGCGCGTCGGCCTCGCCGAAGGTTGCGGCGACCGGCTCCGCGGGACGCTCGAGCAGCGCGTAGGCGACCTCGACGCGCGGCCGCGTCGCCGCGCAGCGCAGCGAGCGCGTAGACCATGCGCTGGGTCGTGTAGGAGCGTTCGACGAGCGCGGCCGGGCTCTCCTCGCCGAGCCGGTCGGTCTTGTAGTCGACGATCAGGACCGTGCCGTCGCGCTCGCGCGCGAGGACGTCGACGAAGCCCGACACGAGCGGGCCGCCTCCCCCGGGCGAGAGCTCGAACGCGAAGCCCGCCTCGCGCCGCACGTCGCTCGCGTCTGCGAGCCGCGCACACAGCGGCGATGCGCCGAACGCGGCGACCTGGGCGCGGATGTCCTCGACATGGAAGGGCTCGAGCTCGATTCCGAGCGATGCCGCCAGCGCGCGCACCTGCTCGTCGTCCGGCGGCGCCGGCCGGGCGAAGTCGATCTGCTCGAGCAGCTGGTGCACGAGCGTGCCGCGGATGCGCCCCTCGAGCGGCGCGACCTCCGTGGCGGCCGCCGCCGCTTCCTCCTCGTCGGGCGGCGGCGCGACCCGCGGCAGGCCGAGTACGCGCGAGAGGTAGAAGCGGTACGAGCAGCGCGCGTAGTCCTGCAGCGACGAGTACGACAGCCGGCGCTGGGCCGGCTGCGGCCGGCCCGCGGAGGGGATCACCTTCGGCTCGACGGGCAGCGCGGTCCCGGCGCCGGGACTGCGCTTGCGCGCGACCGGAGCAGCCGCTTCCATGGGCAGGTTGCCGGCGGTCACGAGCTGCGCGGCGACCGCCCCGGCGCCGCAGGCGGCGACGGCCGGCTCGCCGACGAGCACCGCTGCGGGGTCGCCGAGCAGCGCCGGCGCCAGCCAGGCGATCGGCGGGCCGCCCGGGCGCGGCGCCGGCCACCTGGCGGTGTCGACGCCGCCCGACAGGATCAGCCGCTCCTCGGCGCGCGTCGCGGCCACGTAGAGGAGCCGGCGCTCCTCGGCGGCCTCGGCCGCGGCGAGTTGATCCGCGATCCGGTCGTGGCCGAGCGCGGGCACGGGGTCGCCGCCGGCCAGCGTCGCGAACTTCAGCCCGGCGGTCCCGTCGGGGGCGATCAGGAGCCGCTCGCGCGCGGTCATGCCCGCGCGGCCGAGGTCGGCCACGCATACGACCGGGAACTCGAGCCCCTTCGCCCGGTGGATCGTCATCAGCCGCACCGCGTCGAGCCCCTCGGACTCGAGCGCCGCCTCGCCCTCGCGCGCCTCGGCGAGGTCCTGGCCGACGGCATAGGTGAGGAAGCCGCGCAGGTCGCGCCCCTCCGAGCGTTCGTACTCGCGCGCCAGGCGCATCAGCTTGCGCAGGTTCGCCAGCCGGCGGTCGCCGCCGGCGCGCGCGAGGATCGCGAGGTCGTAGCCCGTCGTCGCGATCGCCCGCTCGAGCAGCACCTCGACCCCCAGCCGCTCTGCCCGCAGCCGCTCGCCGGCGGCGAAGCGTGCGAACGCGACGAGCCGTCCGCTCTCGTCCGCGGGCAGGTCGGCAAGCCAGCAGCCGGGATCGCCCGCCGCCTGGCGGAGCGCGGCCCAGGCCCCTTCGCCGCCGGTCCGGCCGGCCTCGGAGAGCAGCACGAGTGCGTCGGTGCCGACGCCGCAGAACGGCGAGGAGAGCGCCGCGTAGAGCGCCGCCTCGTCGTGCGGGTTGGCCAGCAGCGAGAGGTACGCGATGCCGTCGCGGACCTGCTCCTGCGACCAGTAGCCGCGGCCGCCGACGACATAGGTGGGCAGGCCCTGCTCCTCCAGCGCCTGCTCGTACAGGCGCAGCGAGCTCGTCGCGCGCACGAGCACGACGAGGTCGTGCAGGGCGCGGCCGGCGTCGTCGACCTCCGCGCGCAGCCGCGCCGCGACGGCCCGGGCCTCGGCCCGGCGCCAGGGCTGCGCCGCGAGGCCCGCGAGCCCGAGCTCCGCCTCGCGTTCCTCCCATCCCGACGTCTCGCAGGCCAGCAGCTCGACGCGCGGCTCCTCCGGAGGGTCGGGCGCGAACAGCCGCAGCTCGTCGGGCCCGCGGCCCGCCACTAGCGCCGTGAACCCCGATCCCAGCAGCGGCGCGAACGCCGCGTTGACGACGTCGAGGATCTCGTGCCGGGAGCGGAAGTTGACGGTCAGTCCGCGCACGGCGTCGGCGCCGAGTGCCGCCCGCCGCGCACGGAAGATGCCGACGTCGGCATGGCGGAAGCCGTAGATCGACTGCGACTCGTCGCCGACGGCGAACAGGTTGCCTCGCTCCAGCGCCTCGAGCAGCTCGAGCTGGAGCCGGTTCGTGTCCTGGAACTCGTCGATCATGATCAGCGCGAAGCGCTCCGCCCAGTGCGCGCGCAGCGCGGCGTCACCGGCGAGCAGGTCGCGCACGCGCAGCTCGAGGTCCTCGAAGTCGACGCCCGCCCGGGCCGCCTTGGCATCGGCGTAGGCGCTGCCGAAGCGGTCGAGCAGCGCGTCTATCAGCACGAGCGACGGGCGGGCGTGATGGTCCGCGCAGGCGGCGCGGTAGGCCTCCCACTGCTCGCGGTAGGCGACGCAGTCGTCGTGCTCGAGCGCCTTCGCGCCGGTCGGCAGCCGCGCCGCGTCGAGCGCGCCGGGCAGCGGCGGCGGCCCGCTGCCGGCCGTGAGGCGCCGGCAGGCCTCGAGCGCCTCGAGCGCGGCGGTCACACGGGCGCCTGCCGGCGCCTTGCCCATGCCGGCGGCGGCGCGAAGCGCCGCCGCGGCGAGCTGCGACGGATCCGGCGCGGCGACCTCCGGCGGCAGGCGCAGCCTCGGCTGGGTCGCGCCGCGGCTGCGCAGGGTCGAGTACGCACGCGTGACCATCGGCTCGAGGTCGCGCCCGTAGGCGGCGGCGAGATCGACCGCGGGCGCTCCCCACGCGCGCGTCCAGTCCTCCAGCGCGATCTCGAACGCGGCGGTCGCCAGGCGTCGCGCCGCAGCCTCGTCGAGCACGGTGAAGCGCGGGTCCAGGCCGGCCGCCAGCGGCTGGCTGCGCAGCACCCGCGCGCAGAAACCGTGGATCGTGCCGATCCACGCCGCGTCGACCGCGCGTGCGTGCTCGGGCTCGCCGAGCTCACCGAACCGCCTCCGGATCCGCTCGCGCAGCTCGGCCGCGGCCTTGTCGGTGAACGTGAGCGTGAGGATCGACCCGACGGCGACGCCGTCGTGAAGCACCGCCTCGGCGAAGCGCTCGACCATGACCGCCGTCTTGCCCGAGCCTGCGCCGGCGGCGAGCAGCGACGACCGGCCGCGATCGGCGATCGCCGCGCGCTGCTCGCTCGTCGTGCGGATCACGCCGGCGCCTCCGCGCGCGGCTCGCCGGCGCGGCAGATGCCGGGGTAGCCGGCAGCCGCGGCTCGAGCAGCGCTCGGGACACGGCTCCAGCCGGCCCGCGTGCAGGTCGGCCGCGGTGCGCGCGGCGAGCTCGCGCGCGTCCTCGAGCGCGACGCCGAAGGCGTCGCCGTCGACGACGTCGGTCCGCGTGTAGGAGCCCGGGACGTCGTCGCGGACGAGCCCGCGCGCGCCGAGCTTGCGGCCCACGAGCGGCTGGTAGAGGCCGGCGACCGGCTCGTGGCCGAGCAGGTCGCGGACGGCGAGCAGGTAGAGCGCGACCTGGAGCTGGAGCGCGTCGGCCCACTTCACGCCGCCGACGACGGTGCGGCCCTTGTAGTCGCGCACGATCGCGGCGCCGCCCGGGCCGATGTCCACCCGGTCGACGCGGCCGGTCACCATGCCGCCGTCGCCGCCGAGCGCGAGCGGCCCGTGGGCATCGTCCGGGCGGCCGAACGACCACTCGAGCTCCGTCGGCTCGTAGCCGGCGCCGCACTCCGCCTCCGTGCGCAGGTAGCGCTCCAGATCGGCCTCGAGACCGCGCAGCACGACGCGGCGGCGCGCGGGCTCCGCGCCGCCCGCCCGCTCGGCGAGGCTCTGCTGGAGCGCCTCGAGCGCGGCGTCGAGCCGCTCCGGCACGATCCGCGCCGAGCCGGTGCGCTCGCGCAACAGCTCGAGCGTGCGCTCGAGCACGGCGTGCGCGAGCGCGCCGCGCCGCATCGGCTCGGGGTCGGGCTCGGTGCGGCGGGGCCGCAGCAGCTGCTCGACCAGCCAGCTCACGCCGCAGCCGGCGAACGACTCGAGCCCGCGTGCCGGCTCGGTCTCGCGCGCGGCGAGCAGCCCGAGCACCGCGGGCGTCGCCGGCGCGCCCAGCGGCGCGGGCTCGGGCGCGGATTGCGCTGCCGCGTAGGCGCGCCGCAGCTCGTGCGGCGTCGGCGCGTCCCGCGGTGCCCAGGTGACGTCCGCGAGCAGCCGCGTGCCGCGCAGCTCCCAGAGATCCTCGGTGAACAGCGCGCGGACGTCGTCCAGGAACGCGGAGGGCGCGAGCGGGGCGCCCTCCTCGTCCGACGAGCACCAGGAGAGGAACAGCACGTCCTCGGGCCGCGAGACCGCCGCGTAGAAGAGCGACCGCTCGCGATCGAGCACGTCCTCGTGCAGCGGCAGCCGCAGGCCGGATGCAGCCATCAGCCCGCGCCGGTCCTCGTCCGCGAGGAACGGCTCCGGGACGGGCCGGCGCGGGAACTCCCCGTCCTGGAGCCCGCAGACGAAGACCGCCCGGAAGCGCCGTGCGCGGATCGCGAGCGGGTCCGCAAGCAGGACGCCGGCGGGCGGGGCGCCCCGCGCCGGCGATCCGAGACCCGCGATCGAGGTGGGCTCGCGGACCTCGACGGCGCCGAGCGCCTCGAGGATCTCGTGCGGGCCGCCCACGAGCTCCGCGTCGGCGGCCGCCAGGCCGGCCAGCTCGGCCACGGCCGACCGCATGTCGGCGGCGACGCGCGCGTCGGCCAGCTCCTCGACCGCGAGCACGTCGGCACGGCGGCGGTGCGGCGCGGTCCAGATCGCGTCGGCCTCGGCCTCGAGCGCGCGCAGCAGCTGCTCGGCGCCCTCGGCGGCCGCGGCGGCGAGCCGGTCGAGCTCCACGAGCGGCGGGCCACCCAGGCGCGACTCCCACACGGAACGGGCGGCGCGCGCGCCCCGCAGCTCCCCGCGGCGCACGCGCACCTCGAGTGCGTCGGCCGGCGCGGGATCGGCGAGCCGGCCGGGCGTGCGCAGCCAGGTGAGCAGGTCCGCCGCCTCGCCGCCGGGGAGCGCGGCCCGCGCGCCCGCCAGGACACCGGCGCCGAGTCTCGTGCGGGCGAACGGCACGCGGCGGTCGTGGCTGACGGGGATGCCGTAGCCAGCGAGGATCTGCGCGAACAGCGCGGTCGTGCCGGAGTCGCCGCGCAGCAGCACGGCGATGTCGGACGGCTCGATCCCCTGGCGCATCAGCTCGAGCACCGCGGCGCCGACGAGCTCGGCCTCGGCGCGCTCGCCGCCGGCCTCCAGCAGCCGCACCGCCCCGTTCGGCGGGAGCCTGTCCCGGCCGGGCTCGAACAGCGAGCGCTCCAGGTGGTGCAGTGCGGGGCGCGCCGACGCGGCGTAGTACTCCGAGCGCTCGCGCAGCGCGACCACGTCCGCGAGCGGCCGCAGCTCCTCCACCGTGGCGGCGCGGCCGGCGAACGCGACGCGGCCGGGCTCGTACGGGAGCGCGACGAGCACGTCGACCCCGGCGTGGCCGACGAGCGTCTCGACGGCGTCGCGCTGGATCGGGGTCAGGTCGTCGAAGCCGTACAGGAACACCGGCCGGCCGCCCCACGAGGCGGGGGCGGCGCGCAGCGCGTCGAGCGCGGCCCACGCATAGCCCTCCTGGTCGGGACGGCCGAGCCGCTCGAGCCGGCGCCGGTAGGCCGAGTAGAGCGCACCCAGCTCGCTCGCGTAGGTGGCGCGCCCGTTGCCGGCCGCCCACGCGCGCAGCGCCGAGGTGAAGCGCGCGGGCGTGACGAGGGAACGCTGGAGCTCGGCGAAGAGCGCGCCCGCCGCGGCGGCGAAGCCCGGGGTCGCGGCCGAGCGCGCGAGCGCGCTCAGCGGCACGCCGGCGATCGCGGCGCGGACGACGCGCTCGCGCGCCACCCGGCCGAGCGGTCGCGCCTCGAGCCCCGCGCGGCGCGCGATCTCGCCCACGAGGCGCGCGAACGTCAGCACCTCGACGCCGAACACGACCCCGGAGGAGGCCAGCTCGCGCTGGTAGTGCTCGACGTCGGCCGCGGTCGGGACCACGAGCAGCGGATCGTGCCGGATCGCCGCGCTCAGGCGCTCGAGCACGGCGCCCGCCTTCGCGGCGTTCGCGGGACCGGTGATCAGGGTGAGCGACATCGAACCGATAAGGGTCGCTGCCCGCCCGGACATCTGACGCCGCGAGGGCTAAAGCTCGAGCCCGCGGCGGCCGTTACCCGCTCCAGAGCACCGTTTCCAGGGAGGAGCCATGCCCCAGCTGTACCTGCCCGCCGCGCACACCGATGCCGACCTCGTCCTCGCCGGCCAGATCGCCGAGCAGATCGACAGCGGCGAGCTCCACGTGGCGTGGACGCGGGAGCACGGTCATGCCGTCCCCGAGGTCGCGGCGGAGCTGCGCGTGGCCGTCCCGCGCCGGCACGGCACGCTGGGCCTCGTCATCGAGGTCGTGCGCGTGCTCTGGAGCGCCGCGCGCCGCCGCGGCGCAGCGGCTCAGGCAGCCTCGGCCTGAGCGTCGGTCGCGGGCGTCTCGGCCGTCGCCGCGCCGGCGCCCGAGTCCTCGCCCTCGGGCGGCTTGGCGCCCTCGCGCGCCCACGGCTCGTCGAACTCGACGCGCCACTTGCCCTCCTCGGACTGCTGCAGCGCGAGCCGCGCGCGGAAGGACTTGCCCGAGCGTCCCTTGAAGCCGGTCACCGCCTTGGCTGTGCGCCCGGTGGTGATCAGCTCCTTCGCGACGGCCATCGGCAGCGTCTTGCCCGCCTTGCTCTTCCAGATCACGAAGCCGCAGCCGGGATCCTCGCGCGACCAGCACGAGAAGCCCTTGCGGTTCTCGACGATGTCATGGCCGCAGACCGGGCACGGGCCGAGGTTGGCCCGCGGGATGCGGACCTCCTTGAGCTTCGCGTCGAGCTCGACGACGGTGCCGCGGGCGAACTCGGCGATGTCGCGCATGAAGCGCTCGCGCGTCTCCTCGCCGTGCTCGATCCGGCCCAGCCGGTGCTCCCAGTCGCCCGTCAGCTCCGGCAGCGTCAGCGCATGCCCGTCGAGCAGCCGGATCACGTTCAGGCCCTTCTCGGTGCAGACGAGCGAGCGCGCCTCGCGCTCGATGTAGGCGACGTCGATCAGCCGCTCGATGATGGCGGCGCGCGTCGCCGGCGTGCCGATCCCGGAGTCCTTCATCGCCTCGCGCATCTCGTCGTCGTCGACGAGCTTGCCGGCGGTCTCCATCGCCGCGAGCAGCGACGCGTCGGAGTAGCGCCGCGGCGGCTTGGTCTCCTTCTCCTCCGCGCCGACCTCGCGCGTGTCGACCGGCTCGCCCTGCTCGACCTTCGGCAGCGCCTGGTCGGCGATCTCGTCGTCGTCGGTCGCCGAGCGGTCCTCGAAGCCCTCGCCGTAGACCCCGCGCCAGCCCGGCACGACGAGCACCCGGCCGCGCGTGCGGAAGACGTGGTCCGCGACCGTCGTCTCCAGGCGCGTGTTCTCGAACACGGCCTCGGGGTGGAAGGCGGCGAGGAACCGCCGCACGACCATGTCGTAGATCCGGCGGTCGTCGTCGGACATCTTGCCGGGCTGGTGCTCGGTCCGGGTCGGGATGATCGCGTGGTGGTCGGTGACCTTCGCGTCGTTGACCACGCGGCCGAGCGGGAGCGTGTCGAGCCCGGTGACGTAGGCGGCGGCGCGCGCGTACTCGCGCTGCTTGCCGACGAGCGCAGCGGTCGGCTTGATCTCGCCGGCCATGTCACCGGTCAGGAAGCGCGAGTTGGTGCGCGGGTAGGTCAGCGCCTTGTGCTCCTCGTAGAGCCGCTGGGCGGCCGAGAGCGTGCGCCGCGCGGAGAACCCGAAGCGCGTGTTGGCCTCGCGCTGGAGCGTGGTGAGGTCGTACAGGAGCGGGGCCCGCTCCTTCTTCGTCGACTTCTCGAGCTTGGTGATCTCGCCGGCCTGGCCGCGCACGGCGGCGACGACGGCCTCCGCCTCGGCGGCGGTCTTGAGGCGCGGCTGCGCACCGGCGTGATAGCGGCCCGAGTAGCGCCGGCCGGGCTCGCCGGACGTCGGCTCGAAGATCGCGTCGACGAGCCAGTAGGCCTCGGGCTTGAAGGCGCGGATCTCCTCCTCGCGCCGGGCGATCAGCGCGAGCGTCGGGGTCTGCACGCGCCCGAGCGAGACGGCGCCGTCGAACGAGGAGCGCAGGCGGATCGTCGCCGCGCGCGTCGCGTTCATGCCGACGATCCAATCCGCCTCCGAGCGGGAGCGAGCGGCCTCCTCCAGGCGCGCGAAGTCCGAGCGTGGCCGCAGGTCCGCCAGCGCGCTCTTGATCGCCGCCGTGGTCATCGAGGACAGCCAGAGCCGCTCGACGGGCTTCTTCGCGTTCGCCTTCTCGAACGTCCAGGCAAAGATCAGCTCGCCCTCGCGGCCGGCGTCGCAGGCGTTGACGACCTGGTCGACGTCGTCACGCTTGAGCAGCTTGGTGATCACGCTCATCTGCTTCTTCGAGCGCTCGTCCCGAACCACGAGCTTGAAGGCGTCCGGGACGATCGGCAGGTCCGCCATGCGCCACTTCTTGAACTTCGCGTCGTACTCGTCGGGCTCGGCGAGCTGCACGAGGTGCCCGACGGCCCAGGTCATGATGTGCTCGTCCGTCTCGAGGTAGCCCTCGTGCTTCTGGAACGCGCCGGGGAGCACGCGCGCCAGATCGCGGCCGACGGACGGCTTCTCGGCGATGACAAGGGTCTTGCCCATCGCAGCCCGAGGGTAGCGGGATTCGGTTTTCGCCTGCCAGGCGAGCGACTCGTTGCTCGCACTCGCCTTCGGCGTCGTCACCCTCCCGCGCAGGGACCCGTCGACACCGGCCCGCCGGCGTCGTCGAGCGCCCGCGCGACGACCGGGTTCGGGACGCCGTAGCCCCCCGGCTCGCCGCTGGTGGTCGCGGCGAAGATCGTCGTGACGACGCGCCCCTCGCCGTCCACCATCGGCCCGCCCGAGTTGCCGGAGCGGACGAGCCCGCGCAGCGCGGTCATCGAGCGCTCGACCGGCCCGCGTCCGTAGGCATCCGACGAGCGCACGCGGCGCGTCGGGCCGAGCCTTCCCGCGCGAATGTCGAACGGCCCGTTGAGCGGGAATCCGAGGATCGCCGCCGACGTGCCGGAGCGGATCTCGTCCGCGAGCGGCAGCGGGCGGGCTTCGAGGCCGTCGACCCGGAGGACCGCGAGGTCGTTGCGGGAGTCGAAGTGGACTGCCTGCGCGGACCGGCCCGGCTCGCGTCCGCCGAGCAGCACCTGCGTGTCGCGCTCGCCGGCCACGACGTGCGCGTTCGTGACCACGAGGCCGTCGCCGGCGACCCAGCCGGAGCCCTCGACCCCGAGGCCGCACGCGGTGCCGAGCACCTTCACCACGCTCGCGGCGGCTTCCTGGACGTCCGGGTCGCGCGCGATGCCGGCGCGCGGGCGCGCCACCCTCGCGTCGGGCCCATCGATGCGCGGGAACGGGTCGAGCGCCCGCAGCGAGTTCAGCAGCGACCCTGAGGGCGGCAGGATCGTGTTCAGGCGCTGCAGGATCGCGGAGCGCTGCACCTCCTGGCGCATCCGGTAGTTGCTGCTCTGCACGGCGAGCGCGCCGAGGATCCAGACGACGCCGAGGCCGGCGACCGCGACCAGCACCGCGCCCAGGGCGCCGTCGGCGGCCGCGAATCCCGGCATCGCCGCGAGCGCGCGCCTGACCGGGGCGCCGAACGCCTCGAACAGGCCGGCCAGCACCGCGCCGACGATCAGCGCGCCGAGCAGCCCGAACGCCGGCGCCCACGGCGAGCGGGAGCCGTCCGGGAGCAGCAGCGGGCCGATCCGGGTCCCGAGGTATGCCCCCAGCGCCAGACCCGCGAACGCCAGCACGCCGCTGATGAAGCCCTGGGCCCAGCCGAACAGCGCGAGCAGCAGGACGAGGCCCACGATGATCCAGTCCAAGCCGGTCACGGCCCCGAGCGTACTGGCCGCGCTGGCGCCCCATACGAGACCGGACGCGCGATCTGCTGACCATGCCTCTGGTAGGTCGGGCTTGAGCGCGTCAAGATGGGGCGGCAACAGATGTCGACGTCCACCCGCCTTGCGCGCCGGTCATCCGCCGCTTCCGGAGCGCCCAAGGGGCGAGCTCGTCGCCGAGCCATGTGGACGCGGCTCGCGCCGCTGGTGGCCGCCGCGGTGGTCGCGTTCATCGCCGGCGCGGCGATCGGCGGCGGCGGCGACGACCCGCGCCGGAGCACGGCGCGCGCGTTCGCCGCGGCCTGGGAGCGCAGCGACTATGCGGCGATGCACGCGCTGCTGACGCGGGAGGCGCAGCGACGCGTGCCGCTCGAGCGGTTCGCCGCCGCCTACCGCGACGCCGCGAAGGTGGTGACGCTCTCCGGCCTCAGCGCCGGCGGGCCCGGCAAGCCCGAGGACGGGATCGTCCCGGTCCCGGTCGTGCTGCGCACGCGCATCTTCGGCACGCTGTCCGGCCGCAGCGCGCTGCCCGTCGTCGAGCTCGAGGACGGTGCCGCGGTCGACTGGCGGCCCTACCTGGTCCATCCCGGGCTCCGCCCGGGCGAGAAGCTGTCGCGCACGACATCGCTGCCCCCGCGCGCGGCGATCCAGGCACGCGACGGCACGCCGCTCGCCGAGGGCGAGGCGCGCGTCTCGAAGCTGGGGGCGATCGCCGCCGACGTGGCCGGCCGCGTCGGCCCGGCGCCGGCCGAGCGCGCCGCCGAGCTCGCCCGGCGCGGGGTCCCGGCGGACGCATCGGTCGGGCTCACCGGCCTGGAGCGCGAGTTCGACGCCGAGCTCACCGGACGTCCCGGCGGCGTGCTGCGCGCCGGCGACCGCGTGCTCGCCTCGGTCGCGCCGCGGCGCGGCAGCACGGTGCGCACGACGATCGACCCCGAGATCCAGAGCGCGGCCGTGACGGCGCTCGCGGGGCGCTTCGGCGGGGTCGCCGTGATCCGCCCGTCCGACGGCGAGGTGCTCGCGCTCGCGGGCATCGCGTACTCGGCGCCGCAGCCGCCCGGATCCGTATTCAAGATCGTCACGCTGGCTGCGGCGCTCGAGGCCGGCGTCGCGAAGCCGTCGAGCGACTACCCGGTCCAGACCGCGGCGACGCTGGAGGGGGTGCAGCTCGAGAACGCACACGGCGAGTCGTGCGGCGGCTCGCTCAAGGAGTCGTTCGCGCACTCGTGCAACTCCGTCTTCGCGCCGCTGGGCGCGAAGCTCGGCAGCGAACGGCTCGTGGCCGCCGCCGAGCGGTTCGGCTTCAACGAGGACCCGGCCCTGGCCGGCGCGCTGCCGTCGACGATCCCGGCAGCCGACGAGATCGGCGACGACCTCGCGGTCGGCTCGTCCGCGATCGGCCAGGGACTGGTGCTCGCGACCCCGCTGGCGATCGCCGGCGTGGCGGGGGCGATCGCGATGGACGGGATGCTCGTGCGCCCGACGCTGCGCAAGGGAGCGGCGACCAAGCGCACGCGCGCCACGTCCGAGCAGGTCGCGGGGACGGTGGGCCGCTACATGCGCGCCGTCGTGACGTCCGGCACCGGCGTGGGCGCGGCGATCCCGGGTGTCCGGGTCGCCGGCAAGACCGGCACCGCCGAGCTGCGCGACACGACCGAGCCTGCCGACCCGACGGACCCGAACGCCCCGCCCGCCGACGATCCCACGGACACCGACGCCTGGTTCGCGGCCTATGCGCCCGCACGGCGGCCGCACGTGGCCGTCGGCGTGCTGCTGGTCGGCCAGGGCGCCGGCGGCGACACCGCCGCGCCGGTGGCGAGGGCCGTGCTCGAGGCGGCGCTCGAGCGCCCGGGCGCCTAGACGTCGAGGTCGACGACGGCGTTGTCGCCGCCGGTGTCGCTCTCGATCTCCAGCTCGAGCGGCCGGTTGTAGAGCGACTGGACCTTGACCTTGAAGAGGACCAGCGCACCTTGGATCGTGTTGTCCGAGGGCGGTGAGTTGCGCTCCGGCAGCAGCTCGCCGGGCGGGATCGGCCGCGGCTGGTAGCCGAACGGGTTGACCTCCGGATCGATCTCGATCGGCTCGAACTCGGTGTGCTGCGTGTCGATGATGCGCAACTGCTCGGCCGCCGGGAGTTCCTCGTCGGTCTCGTTCTCGACGCGCATGAAGACGCCGAACCAGACCTCGTCGGCGGTGACCTCCTCGCCCTCGGGCAGCCCGGAGAGGTACGTCTTGTCCTCCGGGCTGGCCGGATCGAGGATGCGCGAGAGCTGGACCTGGTAGGTCAGGTCGTCGACCGAGACGTAGATGCCCTCGGTCTCGGCGATGATCGCGGTGTCGGTCTTGTTGCCGCAGCCGCCGGTCGCGAGCGCGGCCAGCGCGGTGAGCGCGAGCAGGACGATGCGGGTGGGGCGGCTCATCGGGCGCGTCAGTCTAGACCGGCGATCGTTGCGCGCGCGCCGCGATCGCGGTTCTCCTCGAGGATTCCCTGGAGGCGGCGCAGGGCCTTGCCGCTGTTGCGCCGGAACCAGCCACGGCGGCCGCTGACGGCCTCGATGAAGCGGTCCGTCGCCAGTGGCGGCTCGGTCTCGTAGACGTACTCGAGCCGCGTGCCGCCGGAGGTCGGCTCGAGCGTCCACTGGTGGAAGGTCTTGATGCGGTTGTACTTGCCACCGCGGCCGACGCCGACGATCCGGCGCGGCGGATCGAGCTCGGCCAGGTTGAGGTCGTAGTAGCCGAAGCGGTCGAAGCGCCCGCTCTGGCGGTAGCGCGCCCCGGCCCCGCGGCCCTCGGACTGCTCGCGCGTGAGCCGCCAGCCCTTCAGGAAGTGGTCCGTGAACTCGGGGTGGTTGGCGACGTCCGCGAGGTACGCGAACACCTGCTCGCGCGGGCGGTCGATGTTGACGTGCAGCGTGACGGGGTCCACGAGGCCGGAAGCCTAATGGAGCGGTCCGTCAGGCGGCGCGGCGCGCCACGCGCACGGAGCGCTCGTGCTCGGGCGCGTGCATGAGCTCCGAGCGGGCCGGCGGCTGGCGCCGCAGCGGGCGGCAGAGCTCGCAGACGAAGCGGTCGCCCGCCCCCGTGGAGTAGATGTGGACGACCTCGCCCGTCAGCGGCGTGCGGCGGCAGTGGACGCAGCTGTGGCGCTGGGACTCGTGCTCCCCCAGGCTGCGGCGCAGGAGCGCCTTCTCGAGTTGCGGGACGGCTGGTGCCGCCATGCGGCGGAGGCTGATCGCGGGCATCGTCTCGGTCAACTTCGACGGCGGGGCGGGGAAGCCTCCCCTGTGTCCGTCCCTGGTGTGAAGACCCCATTGACCGGCTGCCTACAATTCCTCGAGGAGTGGGGTTGCGGGACGGCACGGGGGACCCCGTGCCAAAGGAGACACGTACATGGATCCACGCACGCCAGGTGAAATCGAGGCCACCGGCACCCTGCCAGTAGCGGGGGAAGGCGCGCTGCCGATCTCGTCTCCGTCCGAGCCGCCCGCCCCGAGCCGGCCCGACTGGATCGACGAGGCCCGCAGCAACCTCGCGGCCCCCGGCAAGTACCTGGCGTACGAGGACTCCGGCCGGCGCATCGTCGTGCCCGTCGCGCGCGAATGGACGCGGATCGGCCGCTCGCTCGCCGCCGACGTGCGCTTCGACGACTCCACCGTCTCGCGCCGGCACGCGCTGATCGTCGCCCAGGCCGACGGCGTGCGGGTCCTCGACGACCGCTCGCTCAACGGCGTCTACGTCAACGGCCGCCGCGTCGAATGGTCGCCGCTGGCCGACGGCGACGAGATCGTGGTGGGCCGGCACACGATCCATTACATGGATACGGCCGCCGGCGATCCGGCGCTGCCCGACTCGGCTCCCGCCGCCGTCGCCGACTAGAAGGCGCGGCCGCTAGGCTGCTGCGCTCGATGGCCGAGACGATTGCGGTCCTGTCGCTCAAGGGCGGCACGGGCAAGACCACAGCCGTTCGCACCCTGGCGGACGTCTTCCGGCGGATCGGGCTCGACGTCCTGTGCGTCGACCTCGACCCCCAGGGGAATCTTTCTGACTACTTCGACGTCCCCGCGGATGCGACGCCGACGATGGCCGACGTGCTCGCGGGCGCGGCCAAGCCGAAGGCGGCGACGCACGACGGGATCATCCCCGCGACGCCGATCCTGGCGGAGGTCGAGCGCGGCCTGAGCGGCAAGATGGGCCGCGAGCTGGTGCTGCGCAAGGCGCTCAAGGAAGCGCGCAAGCAGCACGACCTGATCCTGATCGACTGCCCGCCGGCGCTCGGGCTGCTGACGATCAACGGGCTCGTCGCCTCCGACTGGGCGATGATCTCCTCCGAGGCGCAGTACTTCGCGCTGCAGGGCGTCAACGGGGCGCTCGAGGTCGTCGAGCAGGCGAAGGAGTTCTACAACGACGACCTCGAGTTCCTCGGCGTCGTGATGAACATCGCCGACATGCGCACGGTGCACTCGCGCGACGCCTACACGTCGCTGCGGGAGCACTTCGGCGACAAGGTCTTCGACACGGTCGTCCGGCAGTCGATCGCCTACGCCGAGTCGGCGGAGTCGGGCCGGTCGATCCTCGAGCACCGCCCGGACCTCGGCCGCGACTATCTCGAGCTGGCCGGCGAGGTGCTCACCCGCACCGGGCTCACCGGCTGGCGGCGCAAGCTGACGCCGCTGCTGACGGCCGCCTGAGCTGGCCATACGTCCGAGCCGGCGCGTCCCCGGTTGCGTGGGCGCGCGCGTGCGGTCGATCACAGGTGTGTGGCCCTCTCAGCAGCCTGCATGCTGGTGTCCGCGGCCGTTGCCGGCTGCGCTGGGCACCAGCCGCAAGACTCCCCTACCGCCCGCGTGATCGAGCGCGCGCAGCTGCGCGCCTCGCCGGCGGGACGCGTCCTCGCGCCGATCGGGCGCTTCACGGAGTACGGCGACCCGCGCGTCTACCGGGTCGTCGGCCGGCGCGGGCGCTGGCTCGCGGTGCTGGCTCCCGAGCGCCCGAACGGGCGCGCGGCCTGGATCGCCGCGGAGCACGTCGTGCTCGGCTCCGTGCGCTTGAGCATCACGCTCGACCGTTCGGCGCGGCGCCTGACGCTGCGCCGATCGGGGCAGGTCGTGCGCCGGATGCTCGTGACGATCGGCGCCCCGTCCTCCCCCACGCCGCTCGGCCGCTTCGCGGTCACCGACAAGCTGTGGCTGGAGCCGGGCTCGGTCTACGGCTGCTGCGCGCTGGCGCTGAGCGGGAGCCAGACGCGCGGCCGGCTCGCCGGGGTGCGCCTGGCGATCCACGGAACGCCCGCACCCGAGCGTCTCGGCCGGGCAGCGTCGAACGGCTGCGCGCGGGCGAGCGCCCGCGACCTGCGGCGGCTGATGCGCACCGTGCCGCGCGGCACGCCCGTGACCATGGTGCGCTGAGCGGCGATACTGGGGGCGATGCGCCGCGCCCTGCTCGTGCTCGCCGCCGGCCTGGCCGGCTGTGGCGGCGGGCCGCCTGAAGAGGCCGCCCGGGTGGATGAAGGCCGCGCCGCGCCGGTCGCGAGCGGCCGCCCGCCGGAGGTCGCGAGCGACCGCGCGCCGGAGGTCGGGGCCGCCGCGCCACGCGTACGCAGGCGCTGGGCGACTGCGCGGCTGAGCCGGCGGGTCGCGCTGCGCTCGGCTCCCGGCGGGCGCGCGGTCGGTGGGATCGGGCCGCGGACGGAGTTCGGCGGCCCGCGCGTCCTCAGCGTCCTGCGCAAGCGCGGCGCGTGGCTGCAGGTCGTCGTGCCCGAGCGGCCGAACGCGCGGCCGGGCTGGGTCCCCGCCGCGCGCGCTCGGATCGGCGCCACCGATGTCTCGCTCCACGTCGACCGCTCGGCGCGGACGCTGACGGTACGCGACCGCGACCGCGTGCTCGAGCGCGTGACGATCGGGGTCGGGGCGCCCGGTCATCAGACGCCGACCGGCCGCTTCGCCGTCACCGACAAGCTCCAGATGGACGGCCCGGGGACCACCTACGGCTGCTGCGCGATCGCGCTCTCGGCCCACCAGCCCGACCTGCCGGCAACCTGGGACGGCCTCGACCGGATCGCCGTCCACGGCACGCAGTCGCCGGAGACGATCGGCGTCGCCGCGTCGCTCGGCTGCATGCACGCCAGCGAGCGTGACCTGCGCCGGCTGATGCGCGCGGTGCCGCTCGGCGCCCCGGTCTTCATCCGCGCCTAGTGCGCGTCAGTGGATCGTCAACGGCGTCCCCACGGGCATCTGCGCTGCGAGCTCGACGATGTCCGAGTTCCGCATCCTGATGCAGCCGTGGGAGACACGTCCTGGAACCAGTTCCGGCCGATCCGTGCCGTGGATGCCCACAAAGCCGCCCGCGGGCCAGTCGGTGGCGGTGGGCGAGCGGGCGCTGGTGCCGAACGCGACCGGTCCGTATTCCGGGCTCCTGTACCGAGTCAGCTTGTTGCGCACGTAGAACTCTCCTCGCGGCGTCGGCCAACTCGCCGTCCCGACCGCGACCGGCGCTCGCAGGACCGGACGGCCGTCGCGGTAGAGCACCGCGCGAAGTGCGTCGAGATTCACCTCGAGCCGGGTGACGACGGTCCCGTAGCCGCCCAGAGACGAACGTCGGAGCCACCCGGTCAGGCCGTTGGGCAGCGCTGCCAAGCGTATCCGCACCCAGCCGTTTCCGGCACGGTCTGCGTCGATCGCCATGACGCTGACCACGTTGCGTGTGCCCTCCGGGGTGCGCGGCGAGACGTGAGCGACGATCGGCGAAGCACGATCGGGAGCGGCCCGTGCGACGTCCGTCCGCAGTACCGGAGCCCAGTGCGACAGGTAGCGGGTCGACCGGAGTGGCCGGGCCGGGCCGGGCCTGAACGCCGGCGCCAGCGGCGCCGGAATTCCGCCGAGCGCGGGACGCCCGGTCTCCGTTGCGGGCGGAGCGATCGCTGCGGCGGTCACGGTCACGAGCGCGCCCACGGCGGCCAGGCCGAGGCCGGCCAGCACGCGCCGGCGGACCATCAGCCTGCGTACTTCGGACGGCCCTGTCCCGTCATCCTCGGCTTGCGGACGATGAAGTGCGTTCGTGCCACGGCGGCGCGCACGGATGCCAGCGACCGTGCCTCGTCCATCACGTCCGGAGCCGGGTGGGCCCCGACGATGTTGCGCGCCCACGCGGCATGCCGCGCCTCCACCGTGAGCAGTCCGAACAGCGCGGCGGTGAGCTTGCGGTCTCGCACCGCGGGCGTGACACCGGCGAGCAGCGCGACGGTGAGATCCTCCATCGCAACGGCAGTCCGCGTGAACCGCTGATCGCTCTCGATCGCATCCCCGAACGAGAAGAATGGGCGCGCCTCCGCGTTGGAACCCAGAACCTCCTTGATGATCTTCACGTGCGCGCGCTCATGGGCGCCGAGCGTTCGCGCCCAGCGCCGCTTCGCATCGGACATGCGCGCGATCGTGCCGAGCTCGTCCGCCTGCGTATAGAAGGTGGCCTGCAGGCGCTCGAAGCGCAGGCCGAACTGGAGGATCTCGACGTCGCTGATGCGGGCCGAGGCGTGAGCAGGGGCCGCCAGGGCCGAGAGCATCGCCGTCCCTCCGAGTGCCGCCGAGCGCAGGAATCCCGCTCGCGTCGAGCCGTGCAAGACCTCGATCGCCTCCCCGAGCACGTCGTCCTGGTCGATCGCTGCAAGCGTCAGCTCGCTCATTCGACGAACCCTCGCTTTCTCAGGTCGGAAAGGACCTGCTCGGGCTCCCGCGCCGGATCAGCCGCGTTCGGGGCGGGCGAGACACCGGCGAGATCGCGCAGCCAGGCGACCTGGCGCGCTTCGACGGAGACCAGCCCGGCGACCGCGGCCACCACAGGACGCGTCAGGTTCGCGCCCTGTCCGATGTAAGCGCCGAGAGTCGCCTCCTCGAGTTCGATCGCGGTGTCGCGAAAGCGATCGGGATCGCGCAGCGACTCGCCGAACTCCGACCGTGGCCGAGCGGGTGTGCGGCCGCCGAGCTGTTGCGCCAGGAAGGCGACGTGCTCTCGCTCCTGAGTGTGGACGGCCGTCGCATATCGCAACAGTTCGCCGCTCAAGGTCGCGCGCTCTAGCGCCGCCTCGTAGAAACCTTGCTGCACCTGCTCCAACAGCAGCAGCAGCCTAAGGATCTCGTCGTCCGTGTCCTTCGACGGTGCCGCCAGCGACATCCCACCGTCGCGACCTCCGAGCACGGCGCCTCCAGCGATAAGCGCTCCACCTCCGAGCGCCCCACGCAGCAGCCGCGCGCGGGTCCAGCGCACCCCTATCGGGCATCGTTCGAGTCCGTCCATGTCCCCTCCTCCCCAATCGCGGTGACCCGTTGCGTCGGGCTGCAGTGCTCGGGCGGCGCTCATGAAGCCTCTGACGCTCGTGCCATGCCGGCCCGCACGCATTCCGGCGGCGTCGCCTCCCTGCGCCACACGAACCGGGCGGAGTACCACTTCGGACCCCGCCCGACGTACTCCCAGCCGCCGGCCTGCAGCGTCGCAACCAGCCGATGCAACTCCGTCCGAAATGCCTCTGCGCCGGGATCCGGGTCAGCCATCATCAGCCATTTGAACGTCGCGCTGTCACGGACCCCGTGGCCGAGGCGCTCCTCGGGGTCGAAGGCGATCGCCGAGAAGCGGGAGTTGACGATGCCCGCATCCCAGCGGATCTCGCAGCGCCACAACCGCTCGCTTCCCTCGGGCCAGAGCGGACGCCGCAGGAAGCGCGCGGCACGCTCTTCCTCGTGATTCTTCCCGGCCGATCCCGCCGCAGGCTGCTGCGATGCCTGCGACCGGACCCACGGAACGGGTTCCGGCGCCGGCTCCCGAGTGAAGCGCTTCGCGTACCATTCGGTCCCGTCCGGAAGCGGCGTCCAGCCCGCGTCGAGCAGGCTTCGCTCGAGCTCGGCGACCGCGGCGGTCAACGCCTGAACAGCAGGCGGGCTGGACGGAGGCCACTCGAGCGAAGGCGACTCGGCGATGACCTGCTCGCGCTCCTCGCTCTCGACGCGTGCGAATACCGAGAAGTGTGCGCGGGACTCCGTTCCGACCCAGCGGATCTCCGCGCTCCACGTTTGATTCGCGTCAGGTGGCACGGCGGCGCTTCTCGCAGCCCGCGGTGGCGCGGCGACGAGGGCGCGCGAGCTTGCGTGTCGGACGGGGGACGTTCCCCCGGTTCGCGAGCGGAACGTCCAGAGCAGTGTCAATCCCCCTGTCACAAGAATCAGCACGGCGATCAGCGGTGCTGTCAGCGACCCGCGATCGGATTCGTCGGCTGCCACCGGAACGCCCACGGTACGCGTCTCGTCGAGGGTCGCCTTCGGTGCCGGGCCGGGATCCGGGCGAACCTCGAGCGGATAGGCCTCCCAGAGCTCCTCGGCTGACGGGGTCGCTGTCTTCTCCTGCCCGGACACGCGATCTGCCGCGCCCAGCAGCAGGCTCCAGACCACGAGGAACAGCGCCACTCCACACCGCAGGGTACGTCCAGGCCCGGGAAGCCATGGCCTACGCCGAGACGGCGCCAGCACCGACGTCCTGAGAGCCGTGCTCATCGCCGAGGGCAGCCCTGACGGCCGTGAGGCGCGCCCGGAGCCGCTCCACCTCGCCCCCGGCGTCCTCGAGCTCCTCGACGCGCGTTCGCAGCGGCTGCATCTCGCCGAGCAGTCCAGCGACGGTCTCCTCGGCGAGCTCCCGGGCCTCACCGAGATCCCCCCGGAAGCGCTCGGCATCCTCGGCGCGAGCAGCTCGCTCCTCGGCGAGATCCTCGCGTGCTCGGGCCAGCTCCTTCTCGAGCCGCTTGCGCACGGCACCGGCCTCGTCGAGCTCCGATCGGACGGAGAGCAAATCGTTCTTCAGGCGTAGACGCTCCGCCCCGCTCCGCCGGCGGACGTCGAGAACACCGAGCTCCGATTCGTCGTCATCCGCCCCGGGCTCGGGGAGCGCGACTAGCAGCTCATCGCCGAGCTCGAGCTCGACCGCGCCGAACGCCGTCGGTGCCTCCTGCCAGGCGAACGCCGCATGCCACTGTCCCTGATCGTCCATCGCGGCGCCGTTGGACACGGCGGGCAGGCGATGGGTCTGGTCCTCCCCGCGAAGTACGAGCACTGGATCTCCGGGCGGCGTGTCGCCGAGCCCGACGAACCTGCCGTCGATCTCCAGCCGGTCCGGTGTCGCCCAGACGAACCGCTCGAGCTCAAACGTCTCAGTGCCCACGCGTCGCTCCTGTCAGCCACCATCGGGTAGCAACTTGGCTTGGCCGAAGCTAGTGGATTCACGGAGCGCTGAGCGCTGCGCGAACTGAATCCTCCCCGATGGTCTAGTACTCACTCTGACCTCGGCCGGCCGCCGGCGTCCGGTCGCGCCAGCCCGGCGACCACGCGAGCGCGCCGGGCGGAAGGTTGGCGCCGCACAGCGGTGTGAACACGCGCGCCCCGCGGAAGGCGCCGGGATCGGCCAGCAGCGCGGCGACCCCGGCGGCGCCCGCCGCCTCGACGAGCAGGCCCGTGACCTCCGCGAGCCGGCGCACGGCGGCGCGCAGCCCGGATTCGCTGACGATGACCATGTCGTCGACGAGCTCGAGCATCCCGTCGACGGACTCCGGGAACGGCTCCCGGATGCCGATCCCGTCGGCCACGGTGTCCACGCGCTCGCTCGCCACCGGCTCGCGCCGCCGCCACGAGAGCGCAGGCGCCGGCGCGCCCTCGGCGCACACGCCGATGATCCGCACGCCTGGCGCGTGGCGCCGCAGCCAGGCGGCGACGCCCAGGATCAGGGCGCTGTTGCCGACCGGCACGAGCGCCACGTCGGGCCGCACCCCGGCCTCGGTCAGCTCGACGGCGATCGTCCCGGCTCCGGCCGCGATCCACCGGTCGCGGCCGTCCTGCACGAAGCGCAGGCCGGCCTCGGCAGCGAACGTCGCGGCGGTCGCGATCGCGGCGTCGTAGTCCTCGCCGCCCACCTCCACCTGTGCGCCGAGCCGGCGCATCGCCTCGATCTTGCCCGGGTTGGCGGTGCGGCCGACGAAGACGTGGCAGGGCATCCCCGCGTCGCGCGCCGCGTACGCGAGGCCCTGGCCGAAGTTGCCGGCCGAGGCGCAGACGACGCCGGGTGCGCCGGCGCCCGCCTCGCGCATCCACATCACCGCGCCGCGCCCCTTGAACGAGCGGATCGGGTTGAGCGTCTCGACCTTGAGCGCGAGGCGCGCGCCCGTCTCGTCGTCGAGCGCGGTCCCCTGCAGCAGCGGCGAATTCGCGAAGACCGGGTCGAGGCCGCGCGCGGCAAGCTCGATCTCCGCCACCGTCGGGACGACGCGGACGCTCACAGCGCCACCACGTCGCCGCCGTGCGGAGCGAACCCGACGTGGCGGACCTGCGCCCAGCCGTCGCAATCCTCCTGCAGCCGCGCGAGCACCGCGCCCGTGGCGTCGAACGCGCACCACACGAGCACAGCCGGGCCCGCGCCCGAGATCGTCGCCCCGAGCGCGCCGAGCTCGTGCACGCGGCGCGCCAGCGCCATCGAGCGCGGATAGAGGTGCTCGCGGTGGGGCTGGTGCAGCCGGTCCTGGAGCCCGCGCGCGACGAGATCCCAGTCGCCGCGCGCCAGGCCGAGCACGAGCAGCCCGGTGTGCGCCGCGTTGAAGACCGCATCGGCCATCGGGACCTGCGCGGGCAGCGCCGCGCGGGCGCGCGCCGTGCGGACGTGCTCGTGCGGCACGACCAGGACGGCCTCGAGCCCGGCCGGCACCTCGAAGCGGTCCGCGCGGCCGTCCGCGCAGATCACGAAGCCGCCCAGCAGCGCGGCGGCGACGTTGTCCGGGTGGCCCTCCATGCGCGCCGCGGGCGCGAGCAGGTCGGCACCGAGCTCGTACATCGAATCGGCCGCGAGCAGGCCGGCGACGATCGCCGCCGCGCTCGTGCCCAGGCCGCCCGAGAGCGGCACGTCGGAGCGGATGCGGAACTCGATCTCCTCGACCGGGTGCAGCAGCTCGAACGCGCGCACCGCGAGGTTGCGCCGGTCGCGCGCGATGGCGAGATCGGTCACGACCCTGAAACGGCCCGTCTCCACGACCTCGAGCTCGACGTGCAGCCCGAGCGCGCAGGCCAGCACGTCGAAGCCGGGGCCGAGGTTCGCCGAGGAGGCGGGGACGCGGACGCGCCGGCGCCGTTCCATCAGCCCAGCACGGCGTGCTCGACGGCGCGCAGGTCCGGCTCGCACGGCACGACGGAGCCGGCCTGCGTCAGCGCGGCCTGCGGGTCCTTCAAGCCGTGCCCGGTCAGCACGCAGGCGACGCGCCGCGAGTCCTCCGCGCCGTGCTTGAACAGCCCGGCCACGCCCGCAGCCGAGGCCGGCTCGCAGAACACGCCCTCCTGCGCGGCGAGGAAGCGGTAGGCGTCGAGGATCTCGGCGTCGGAGACCGCGCGGATCGCGCCGTGCGACGCGGCCATCGCGCCCATCGCCTCCTCCCAGCGCGCCGGGTTGCCGATCCGGATCGCGCTCGCGACCGTCTCGGGCTGCGCGACCGGGGCGCCGAGCACGAGCGGGGCCGCCCCTTCCGCCTGCCAGCCGAGCATCCGCGGCCGGCAGGCGCCGGACTCGGTGAAGCCCTTCCAGTAGGCGGTGATGTTGCCCGCGTTGCCGACGGGGATGCTGAGCGCGTCGAGCTCGCCGAGCTCGTCGAC
The DNA here is from genome assembly GCA_963839615.1 of uncultured Solirubrobacteraceae bacterium. GTDB lineage: Bacteria > Actinomycetota > Thermoleophilia > Solirubrobacterales > Solirubrobacteraceae > DASQMT01. Next base: position 521,672 of record CAWIVY010000010.1, on the reverse strand, counting down.
CAGCTCGAACGCCGCAGTCTTCTGCCCCTCGAGCCGGAACGGGTTGACGGAGTTGACCAGCGCCATCGGGTGGAGCTCGGCCAGCTCGCGCACGAGCGTGAGCGCCTCGTCGAAGTTGCCGCGCAGCGCGATCACGCGCGCGCCGTGCATCAGCGCCTGCGCGAGCTTGCCGGTGGCGATCTTGCCCTCCGGCACGATCACCGCGCCCCTCAGCCCGGCCCGCGCCGCATAGGCCGCCGCGCTCGCCGCCGTGTTGCCGGTCGACGCGCAGATCACCGCCTCGGCGCCCTCGCGCACCGCCGCCGAGACGGCGCAGGTCATGCCGCGGTCCTTGAACGAGCCCGTCGGGTTGGCGCCCTCGAGCTTCAGCCAGACCTCTGCCCCGACCCGCTCGGACACGCGCTCGGCGAGCACGAGCGGAGTCGACCCCTCCCCGAGCGAGACGACCGGATCGGAGGGAGCGAACGGCAGCCTGTCGCGGTAGCGCTCGATCAGGCCGACGCGACTCATCGGGCTCAGGTGAACTCCTCCTCGATCACGCGGATCGCACGCGGCGCCGAGCGCATGAAGTCGAGCTGCCCGATCAGGCGCACGGCGGCATAGAAGCGCGACTCGCGCAGCGGATGCAGCACCATCACGAGCGACGCGTTGTCGCCCAGCCCGCGCTGCACGACCGACTTGATCGAGGCGCCCTGCATGCCCAGCAGCTCGGCCACCTGGGCGAGCACGCCGGGCCGGTCGGCGACCTCCATGTGCAGGTAGAAAGCGCTGTCGACGTCGTTGACGATCTCGAGCCGCTGGCTCGTCTCCGGCGTCGTCGCGGGCGGGATCATCGCCGAGATCACGTCGCCGAGCACCGCCGAGGCGGTCTGCGCGCCGCCCGCGCCGGGGCCCGACATCGTGATCTCCGTGATCGCGTCGGACTCGACCGTGACCGCGTTGAACGGGCCGTGCACGGACGCGAGCGGGTGGCCGCCGTAGAGGAAGGCCGGGTGCACGCGGACCGAGAGTCCGCCGTCGACGCGCTCGGCGGTCCCGATCAGCTTGAGCCCGAGACCGAGCTGGTGCGCGTAGGCGATGTCGTCCGCGGTGAGGTGCTCGATGCCCTCGTAGCGGACCTGGTCGAGGTGCACCGGCGTGTCGAACGCGAGCCGCGCGAGGATCGCCATCTTCGCCGCGGCGTCGCGGCCCGTGACGTCGTCGGTCGGGTCCGCCTCCGCGTAGCCGAGCTTCTGGGCCTGCCCGAGCGCCGCCTCGTAGGACAGGCCGCCGCGCGCCATCTCGGTGAGGATGTAGTTCGTCGTGCCGTTGACGATCCCGTGGATCCGCTCCACGTGCGCCGCGGCGAGCGACTCCTGGAGCACGCGGATCACGGGCACGACGCCGGCGACCGCCGCCTCGAAGCGCAGCTGCACCCCGTGCTCGCGCGCGCACGCCCACAGCTCCTCCCCGTGCTGGGAGAGCAGCAGCTTGTTGGCCGAGACGACGTGCTTGCCCGCCTGCATCGCTCGCAGCACGTAGTCGCGCGCCGGGTCGACGCCGCCCATCAGCTCGACGATCAGGTCGCAGCCGGCGAGGATCTCGTCGAAGTCGCCGCGCGAGCGCGTGAGCACCCCGCTGACGCGCGGGCGCAGGCCCGTGATCGGGACGATCGCGTCCGCGCGCTGCGCGAGCAGCTCCGCGAACGCCGAGCCCACCGTCCCATGACCGAGCAGGCCGACCTCAAACGTCTCTGGCACCCAGCTCCTCGTAGGTCTCGCGGCGGATGACGGCGCGGGCCTCGCCGCCGGCACAGAAGACGACGGGCGGGCGCGGCAGCCCGTTGTAGTTCGACGCCATCGCATGCCCGTAGGCGCCGGTCACGGGCGTCACGAGCACGTCGCCCGGCTGCGCGTCCGGCAGGCGCGTGCGGCGGACGAGCACGTCGCCGGACTCGCAGTGCTTGCCGACGACCGTCGCGGGCTCGCCCTCCTCGCCGCAGCGGTCGGCCAGGCAGGCCTCGTAGGCGGCGTCGTAGAGCATCGGGCGCGGGTTGTCGGACATGCCGCCGTCGACGGCCACGATCCTCCCGCCGCCCGGCAGCCGCTTGACCGACTCGACCGTGTAGAGCGTCACGCCGGCGTTGGCGACGAGCGCGCGGCCGGGCTCGATCACCAGCCGCTTGCCGGGTCCGAGCAGGTCGTGCGCCGCCTCGACCACGGCGCCCACGGACGCGTCGATCCCCGGCGGCCGGTCGTCGGGCGTGTACGCGACGGCGTACCCGCCGCCGAGGCTGTAGACCGGCTGCTCGCCGAGCCCGGCGAGGACGCCGATCGCCGCGCGGTAGGGCGTCGGGTCGGCCAGCTGGGAGCCGAGGTGGAAGTGGAAGCCCTGGACGTCGAGGTGGTCCGGCGGGTCCGCCGCGAGCGCGCGGGCCTCGCGCGGGTCGAGCCCGAACTTGGACTCGGCGTGCCCGGTCAGGATCGCCGCGTGCGTGTCGGCGTCGACGCCCGGCCGGATCCGCAGCAGCACGCGCTGGCGCCCGTCCTCGGGCAGCACGCGCCCGAGCTTGACGACGTCCTCGACGTTGTCGACGACGACCCAGCCGACGCCGGCTTCGACGGCCCCCCGCAGCTCGTCCTCGGACTTCGCGTTGCCGTGCAGGTAGAGGCGCTCGGGCGCGAAGCCGGCCTTCAGCGCGAGGTGCAGCTCGCCGCCGGAGGCGACGTCGCAGCCCAGGCCCGCTTCGGCGAACAGGCGCAGCACCGCGGTCGCCGGGCAGGCCTTCGACGCGAAGATCACCTCGCCGGGCCCGTCGTGGTGCGTTTCGAGCGCCGTCCTGAACGCGCGCGCGCGGGCGCGCAGGTCGTCCTCGGCCATCACGTAGGCGGGCGTGCCGAACTCGCGCGCCAGCTCGACCGCGTCGCAGCCGCCGATCGCGAGCCGCCCGTCCTGCACGGACGATGCCTCGGGGTAGACGGCGAGGGTCGCGGCGGCCATGATCGGCGCAAGCATGACGCATTCGGCCTCCGCCCTCGCGCACCTGCTCGACCTGCCGGCGAGCGAGCCCTGGGGCGGGCTGCTGATCCTGCACGGCGCCGGCTCGCGCAAGGAGAATCACGCCGACATGGCCGCGGCGGCGACCGCCGCGGGGCTCGCCGCCGTCCGCTACGACATGCGCGGGCACGGCGAGAGCGGCGGGATGCTCGACGGCAGCGCCGTCGACGACGTCGCGGCGGCCGCGGCGCTGCTGCCGGCGGGGATCCCGTTCGCGCTGCGCGGCTCGAGCATGGGCGGCTATCTGGCGCTCGTCGCGGCGGAGCTCGCCGGGGCGGCCGCCGTCGTCGCGATCTGCCCCGCGCCGGCGGCGCTGCTGGCGCGCGGGTTGCGCACTGGCAGGCTCGACGTCGCTGCCGACACCGCCGCGCTGGAGGCGCTGCTCGCCGCGCACCCGCTCGAGCCGGCGGTCGCCGCGCTCGAGTTGCCCGTCCTGATCCAGCACGCCGAGGGCGACGAGCAGGTGCCGGTGGCCGGCTCGCGCGAGCTGGCAGCATGGTTCCGCAATCCCGCGTCGCGCCTGCAGGTGACGCCCGGCGGTGACCACCGCTCGGTGCAGCACGACCCGTCCGCTCAGGCGGCGGCACTGGCGTGGCTGCGCGAGGCGATCGGATGAAGGAGGTCATCGCCCCCGGCGTCGAACTGGGCCTCGCCGAGCTGGCCGAGGGTCGTTGGGAGGCAGCGAGGGCCGCGTTCGTCAGGGCGCTCGAGGCGGGTGAGGAGCCCGAGGCGCTCGAGGGGCTCAGCTGGGCGGCGTGGTGGCTCGACGACGCCGCGACGCTGTTCGCCGCGCGCGAGCGGGCCTTCCGCCTGTACAAGCGCCGCGGGGAGCCTGCGGGCGCAGCGCGCATGGCCACCTGGCTGGCCTGCGACGAGCTCGATTTCAACGGCGCCACCGCCGTGGCGTCCGGCTGGCTGCGGCGTGCCGCGCGGCTGCTCGAACCGCTCGAGCCCGGCCCCGATCACGGCTGGCTGTGGTTCCAGACGGGCTTCATCGCAGCGCTGAGCGGCGATACCGCGTCCGCGCGCGAACTGGCGGTGAGCACGGCCGATCTCGGGCGGCGCTGCGGCGTGGCGGACCTCGAGATGCTGGGTCTCGCGCTCGAGGGCAGGGTGCTCGTCACCTGCGCTCGCGTCAGCGAGGGCATGCGCTGCCTGGACGAGGCGACTGCGACCGCGCTCGAGGGCGACGCGACGATCCCGATCTCGATCGCCTGGACGTGCTGCATGCTCGTCTCCGCCTGCGTCGAGGTGCGCGACTACAGGCGAGCGTTCGAGTGGTGCGACCGGATCGCGGAGTTCGCCGAGCGCTACCGCAGCGGATACATGCGCGGCTTCTGCCGCGAGCACTACGGCGCGGTCCATCTCTCACGCGGCCGCTGGCAGGACGCTGAGACCGAGCTCGATGCGGCGGTGCGCGACCTGTCGCGCTCACGTCCCGCTTACGTGCCCGGCGCGCTCGTGTGGCTCGCCGAGCTGCGCCGTCGCCAGGGCCGGCCCACGGAGGCCGAGCGCCTGCTCGCAGACGCCGGCGAGGGCGCGGGGGCGCAGCTCTGCCGTGCTTCGCTGGCGCTCGACCGCGGCGACGCCGCACGCGCGGCCGAGCTTGCCGAACGCTGCCTGCGGCAGAGCGGCGGTGAGCAGCGGCTCGGCAGGCTGCCCGCGCTCGAGCTGCTCGCGCACGCGCGGATCGCGCGCGGCGAGCTCGAAGCGGCCGCGGCGGCGGTGGAGGCCCTGCGCGCGATCGAGCTCCCGGCCGGGGTCGCAGCGCTGCGCGCCGCGGCCGACCTGGCGCAGGGCGCCCTCGAGGCGGCCCGCGGCCGCCACGAGCGAGCGCGTCCGCTGCTGGAGGACGCGGTCGACGCGTTCGAGCGCGGTGGCACGCCGTTCGAGGCCGCGCGGGCGCGGATCGGCCTGGCAGCGAGCCTTGTCGCGCTCGGTCGCGCCGACATGGCCGAGCAGGAGCTGCGAGCGGCGTTCGCGCGGCTGGAAGAGCTCGGTGCCGCGGTCGAGGCGCAGCGGGCGCGCGCGCTGCTCGACGCGCCGCGGACCAGGCCGGCGGGGCTGACGCCGCGCGAGCACGAGGTGCTCCTGCTCCTGACCGAGGGACTGACGAACCGCCAGATCGCCGCGCGCCTCGTGGTGAGCGAGCACACCGTGCATCGCCACGTGACCAGCATCCTGCGCAAGCTCGCCCTGCCCTCCCGCGCGGCAGCGGCCGTCTACGCCGTGCGCGCCGGGCTGTAGCCAGAACCGGCCATCCCGCAAGATGGCCGGTCCTGGCGATGAATCGCGGCGGACCTGGGACTACCGTCGCTCTCCATGTGGGCGCTGGGCGACTACCACCGCTTCGCGAAGGAGCTCGTCTGGGAGATCGGGCCCGTCGTCGTCGAAGCCTGCGGGATCGGTCCCGGCCAGCGCGTGCTCGACGTCGCGGCGGGCACCGGCAACGTGGCGATCCGGGCGGCCGAGGCCGGGGCGACGGTCGTGGCGAGCGACATCACGCCCGAGCACTTCGCGGCCGGCAGGCGCGAGGCGAGCGAGCGCGGCGTCGAGCTCGAATGGGTGCAGGCCGACGCGCAGGAGCTCCCCTTCGCCGACGGCGAGTTCGACGCCGTGACCTCGTCGTTCGGCGCGATCTTCGCCCCGGACCACGCGGCGGTGGCGGAGGAACTGGTGCGCGTGTGCCGCCCCGGCGGCACGATCGGGATGGCCAACTTCACGCCCGAGGGCCTCGCGGCCGACTTCTTCGGCGTACTCGCGCCGTACGCCCCGGCGCCGCCGCCGGGAGCGCTGCCGCCGCTCCTCTGGGGCAGCGAGGAGCACGTCCGCGAGCTGTTCGGCGACCGCGTCGAATCGCTCCGGCTCACCCGCGCCGAGTACGTCGAGCGAGCCGCCGGCCCGCGCGCCTATCGCGAGTTCTTCAAGCAGACATTCGGGCCGGCGGTGGCGATCTTCGCGAGCCTGGCGGACCAGCCGGAGCGCGCCGCGGCACTGAACCGCGAGTTCCTGGGCTTCGCCGAGCGGGCGAACCGCGGCGCGCCGGAGGGACCGGCGGAGTACGGCTACGAATACCTGCTCGTGGTCGCCCGCAAGCGCGAGCGCTGAGCGTCCTCAGGACCGAGCTGTCGCGGGCACGCCGCGCGCGCTGCGCATCCGCAGCAGCCAGATCGAGCCCGCGGCGACCATCGCCAGCGCGATCAGCTGCGGCAGGGTCAGGCCCGCGAAGACGCGGTCGTTGACCCGCAGGAACTCGACGAGGAAGCGCTCGGTGCCCGCGAGCACGAGGTAGAGGGCGAACAGGCCGCCCGGGCGCATGCTGTGGCGGCGGCTCCAGAGGAACCACGCCACCAGCCCCATCGTGAGCGTCTCGTACACGGGCGTCGGGTGGACCTCCTCGGTCGTCGGCACGGTGCCGTCGGGATACGCCATCGCCCACGGCCCGTCCCACGGCTTGCCGTAGTCGCCGTCGCCGGCGAGCTGGCAGCCGATCCGGCCGATCGCGTACGCGGCCGCCAGCGGCACAGCGGCCGTGTCGAGCGTCTTGAGGTCGAGCACGCCGCGGTGCCGCGCCCAGCCGAGCACGGCGATCGCGCCGCCCAGCAGCCCGCCGTAGAAGACCAGCCCGGAGCCCGAGAGGAGCGAGCCGAAGAGGTCGTCCTTGGACTCGTCCCAGTTCTCGACCACCGCCCACAGGCGCGCGCCGACGATGCCGCCGACGATCGCGGCGAACACCATCTCGTAGGCCCAGTCCGCCGGCCGGCCGAGCTCCTTGAGGTACTTCTGGGCGAAGATGCCCGCGACCACGAATCCGAGCCCCAGCATGAGGCCGAAGGTCTGCAGGGTCAGCGGGCCGAGCTCGATCTCGGGCTGCATGGGCTACAGGGTACGCAGCGGCTAGAGGTAGCCCAACGGGTCGACCGGCGCCCCGTTGACGCGCGTCTCGAAGTGCAGATGGTCGCCGAAGCAATGGCCCGTGCAGCCGACGCGGCCGATCACCTGGCCCTTGCTCACGCGCGCGCCCATCGAGGTCGCGTAGCTCGACTGGTGCGCGTAGCAGGTGGAGAGCGATCCGCCGTGCGCGATGCACGTGTAGTTGCCGTAGCCGCCGGTCCAGCCGAGCAGCACGACCGTGCCCGAGTCGGCGGCCCGGATGGCGGTCCCCGCGGGCACGGCGATGTCGACGCCGGCGTGGAGGCGGCCCCAGCGCATGCCGAACCCGGAGACCACCGGTCCGTTGACGGGCCAGATCAGCGCGCCCGAGCCCTGGCGGATCGGGCCCGCCGCGCCGCCGCCCTGGGCCGACTGGATCTTGGCGAGCACCGCGGCCTGCTCCTTCTCGAGCGCGGCGAGGTCGCCCTCGAGGTCGTGGCGGTGCGCGCGGGTCGTGGCGAGCGCGTCCGACTTCACCGCGCGCGCACCGACGATCTCGTTCTGGCGGTCGACGAGGCGGTCCTTGATCGCGTCCACCTCGGCCGCGCGCCGCGCGACCTCGGCCGTGACCTTGCGCTGGCGCTCCTCGAGCGCGTCCAGGCGCTTCTCCGCCGCGACCGCTTCCTCCTTGGCCTCCCGGACGCGGTCGATGATGCGCGCGTCCTGCTGCGAGACGCGCTGCATGAACTCGGCGCGCTCGAGCAGGTCGGCGAAGCCGTCGGATTCGAGGATCACGGTGACGACGTCGGGCTCGTCGGCCTTGTAGAGCTCGACGAGCCGGTCGCTCAGCGCGGCGCGCGCCTCGGCCAGGCGCGCCCGCAGCCGGTCCCGGCGGATGCGCTCGCGGCGCAGATCGTCCTGGATGCGCGCGAGCTCCTCGCGCTTGTTGGCGAGGTCGGTCTCGATGCGCAGCTGGCGCTCCTGCAGCGTCGTGATGTCGCCCTCGAGCAGGTTGATCCGCTCCGTGTACGTCGAGATCGTCGTCGTGAGCACGCGCTCGCGGCCCTTCTTCTTCTCGATCGCGCGCTTCTTGGCCTCGATCCGGCTCGTCAGCGGCGCGCCGTCGGAGATGACGGGCACGGCGAGCCAGAGCGCGAGCGGCATTGCCGCCACCAGGATCAAGAGGCGTAGTCGGGACATCCGGCGGGCCATGCTAGGCCCCTCCGGGGGGTGCGACCACAAATCCGCGCCCCGTTATGGAGCATGCAACGAACCATGCAGGGTGCAGGGATTTTCCGAGCCGTTTCATGCGCATGGCCTGCGGGGTTAGCTGACGGGCTCGCGCAACGCGCTACCGGGCGCACAGGCCCGGATTCGCCCCAGAACCGCTCGTGGGTCCCCCGCTCCCACCCGCGCGACGGGTGGGACTCGGCGCGGAAAAGACTACCTAAGTGTTCGCTCAAGCAGCGCTTCCGGCTGCCAGAATGATCGGACACATGCCACGACCCACATCCTTCGGCAAGGACACCGGGCTCCAGGTCCGGATGGCCTTCACCATGTTCCTGCTCGGTCTCGTCTACGTGATCCTGATCGTCGTCCTGCTCGGATCGGGCGTGAACGGGATCACGGTCGCGCTGATCGCCGGCGGCCTGGCCGCGTTCCAGCTGTTCGGATCCGACAAGCTCGCCCTGCGCGCGATGGGCGCGCGCGAGGTGACCCCGGCGGAGGCGCCGGAGCTGCACGCGATGATCGACCGCCTGTGCGTCCAGGCCGACCTGCCCAAGCCGAAGGTGGCGGTCGCGGACACGCGCATGCCCAACGCGTTCGCGCTCGGCCGCTCGCCGAAGTCCGCGTCCGTGTGCGCGACCACCGGGATCATGGAGCTGCTCTCGCCCGCCGAGCTCGAAGGCGTGCTGGCGCACGAGCTCACCCACATCGCCAACCGCGACGTGCTCGTGATGACGCTGGCGGCGTTCTTCGCCACGATCGCGGCCTACATCGTCCAGTTCGGCTTCCTGTTCGGCGGCGGCCACGGCGACGACGACGACAACCCGAGCATGCTCGTTCTGCTCCTCGTCTCGATCGGCGTCTACGTCGTCTCGTTCTTCCTCATGCAGGCGCTCTCGCGCTATCGCGAGTTCGCGGCCGATCGCGGCGCCGCGATGATCACGGGCCGCCCGAGCGCGCTGGCCTCGGCGCTCACGCGGATCTCGAGCGGCATGCAGCGGATCCCCGACCGCGACCTGCGCGCGACGCAGGAGCTCGCGGCCTTCTACTTCTTCCCGCCCGGCGCCGGCAAGAAGCTCGGCGCCCTGTTCTCGACACACCCGCCGATGGAGAAGCGGATCGAGGCGCTCAGCCGCCTGGAGATGCAGCTGCAGGGCACCGCGTAGCCGCGCGCATGGGCTTCCTCGACATCCTGACGGGCAAGCGCAAGATGAAGGCGCCGGCCGAGAGCCGGCTCTTCGCGATGTCGACCGCCGCGGTCACGCTCGAGATGACGCTCGAACTGCGCAGCGCGGGCAAGGCCGCGATCGTGTTCCAGCCGCTCGCGACGGCGGACTTCACGTCGATCGTGACCGACATGGAAGAAGTGCTGCGCGGCACCGGCGACGACGCCGCCACCAAGGTCGAGCGCACCGACGACAGCTTCGGCTACCGCTGGATGGTGCTGACCGACGAGGACTTCGAGGACCTCGTCGTCGGCATCAATGTCGTCTCGCAGGCGCTGCAGGACGGCGGCTACGGGGAGCGGATCCTCTGCGCGGTGTTCGCCTTCCGCGACCCGCAGGACCAGGCGGTTTACTGGATCTACAACTACAAGCGCGGCTCGTTCTACCCGTTCGTGCCGGCCGGCGGCGAAGGACGGCGCGACAGCGAGCGCGAGCTCCGCCTCAAGGCCCAGATCGGCCGCGAGCTCCCGGTGGAGCCGGAGCTCGAGCGCTGGTTCCCCCTCTGGGGGATCCCCATCTAGTCCGGAATCAGCCCATCCCCGTTGAACTCCTTGCCGGCCTCGACGAACGACAGGTCGGGCGGCGGGAGGATCACGTCGGACTCCGCGAGCTCGTCCTCGCCCAGCTTCTGCCCGCCGCTGCGAACGATCTGGAGCATCTCCTCGAACGCGGCGTGAAAGCGGTCCTCGTCGCCTGCCTCGACCGCCGCGACCGCGTCGTTGTCGAGCTCGTTGAGACGCGCGGCGTCCTCGTCCGGCAGGCGATACTGGTCCTCCGTCGCGATGCGGACGATCACTGCTGGCCGCCCTGGGTCTGCTGGTCGGCGGGCTTTCCCTCCTCCAGCGCCGGCGAGGGCGCGGTGCCCTGGCCCAGCTCGGCCTTCATCTTCGCGAGGTCGTCCTCGACCTGGCTGCCCGAGGTCAGCTCGTGCAGCTGGCGGTCGATGTCGTCCTGCCCGGCCGTGAGCGAGAGGTTGTCGTCGAACGCCCCCGACGCCTCGAGCTCGTCCATCGCGCTGGCACGGGCGCGCATGTTCTCGGTCTTGTCCATCGCGCGCTGCATCGCCATGCCGACGTCGGCCATCTCCTCGCCCACGCCGGTCGCGGCCTCGGAGATCTTGACCTGGGCCTCGGCAGCCGAGTACTGGGCCTTGATGACCTCCTTCTTGGTGCGGAACTGCTCGAGCTTGGAGCGCAGCTTCTGCTCCTTGTCGATCAGGCCCTGCTGCTGCTGCTCGAGCTCGACGACCTGCTGGTCGAGCGTCTGCAGCTCGGTCTGGGCGAACTGCTTGCGCTCGAGCGCCGTGCGCGCGAGATCCTCCTTGCCCGCGGCCAGCGCCTGCCGTGCCTGCGTGTCGAGCTTGACGACCTGCTGCTCGAGCTTCTGCTGCTGCAGCTGGAGCCGTTTCTTCGCCGTGACCACGTCGGCGATGCCCTTCTTGACGTTCTGGAGCAACTCCATCTGCTTGGCATAGGAGTACTCGAGCGTCTCGGACGGGTCCTCGGCCTTGTCGAGCAGCTTGTTGATCTTCGCTTTGATGACGGTGGACATGCGTCCGCCCATTCCGGGCACAGCTACCTCCGCGTTGGGGTCCTCCCCCAAGCGTATCCGGCCGGGCGCGAAAACCCGGACAGGATTGGGCGCGCGTTCAGAACGAGACGGGGTGGCGCTTCACGAAGCCCCGCGGCGAGCGCGACATCGGGCGCCAGCGCGGGCCGCTCTCGAAGGCCGACGCGGCGATCCCCCTCGTGCGGCTCATACCGGCGACGCTCGTGTCGAGGCGCAGGCCGGCGAGCTTGACGTACGCGTGGCCCGGGTTCGTGAGGACCGTGATCCAGCGGCCCTTGCCGCGGCGGCCCCAGCGCATGAAGCGACCGGAGTCCAGCGGCGTCTTGAGCAGCCCCGCGGCGTGCAGCGCGAACGAGACGGTGCCTGAGCAGTCCGCGCCCTCGGCGACGTCGAACTCGAGGTTGTGCCCGCCGCCGTAGCGATACGGGAGCGCCTGCAGCGCGTTGGCGGCCCAGATCGCCTGCTTGACCTGCTCGGGCGCGTCGGCCGGGGCGGCGGCGGTGCCGTCCTCCAGCAGCTGCGCCTTCGTGCCCGGCACCTCGACGCCGGTCCAGAGCCCGGGCTCGAGCATCGGCGGGGGCGGAGGCTCCTCCTCGAACGCCGTGCCGCCCGTGGGGGTCGCAGCGATCGCCCCTGTCGGGACGATGACCCATAGCAGCACTATGAAGATTGGGGCTAGCGCCCGCGGGAACAACGACATAGACCTCTTTCGTCGGCCTGCGGGGTTAGCTGACGGGCTGGCGCTGAAAGAGCCTGCGCTCCACGACGCTCAGGTCGCGGTTCGCCCCAACTTATTGGTTCCCCCGTCCCCCGGGATCCCTCCGGGGGTTCGGCTACGGCGGGCACTGTACTAGGTCAATCGGCAGACGGGCCCGGTGCCAGTGTCCATTTTCCAACTTTCGCGACGCAGGTACCCGTTCCTGCGCTCGCCATATCAACATCTTCGCCATCTTCTGCGGGCGCTAGCGTGGGGGCCGTGCGCTTCGCGCTGCCGCCGGCCATTCTGTGCGCTCTCGTCCTCGCCGCGGCCGGATGTGGCGGCGGCGACGGCGGCCCCAGCGAGCCCGATCAGGGCGGCGGACCAACCGACGACGCGCCCGTCCTGGGCCGCGAGGGCGGCGACGAGCAGGCGGCGGCGGAACTCGGCTTCCCGGCCTTCGCGACACGCAACACGACGCGGGTCGGCGGCGCGGACCCGATCGCCGACGCGGCGGGCGTCGCGCAGGCGATCTACCCCTCGCGCGACCGCGACACGCGCCCGCGCGCGGTGACGCTCGTCGACACGACGGACTGGCGCGTAGCGGTGTCGGCCGCGCAGCTGATGTCGGCGCCGCTACGGGCGCCGCTGCTGTTCAGCGAGCGCGGCGAACTGCCGCCCGCGACCGAGCAGGCGCTCGGCCGGCTGATCCCGACGGGGGCGAAGGAGGCCGGCGGCGCGCAGGTGATCCGCGTCGGCGAGGCGGCTGTCACGGAGGGCTACAAGACGACGCCCGTCGAGGGCGCCGATCACGCGGCGCTCGCGCAGGCGATCGACCGGCTGCAGACCGCGGCGGCGGGCAAGCCGTCGCCGGCGGTCGTCGTCGCGTCGTCCGAGCAGCCGGGGTTCTCGATGCACGCGGCGGGCTGGGCGGCCAAGTCGGGCGACCCGGTGCTGTGGGTGACGCGCGACGCGATCCCGGCGCCCACGCGCGCCGCGATCACGGCGCACAAGCGACCGAAGATCTACGTCCTCGGGCCCGAGGCGGCGGTGTCGAAGAAGGTGCTCGACCAGCTCTCCGAGCTCGGCGAGGCCCGGCGCATCGGCGGCGCCGACCCGGTCGCCGGCGCGATCGCGTTCGCGCGCTTCTCCGACGGCTCGTTCGGCTGGAACGTCGTCGACCCGGGGCACGGGCTCGTGTTCCTGAACACGCAGCGGCCGCTCGACGCCGCCGCGGCCGCCCCGCTCTCGGCGTCGGGGACATACGGGCCGCAGCTGCTCCTGACCGCCGCCAACGTGCTGCCCGCGCCGCTCCAGGACTACCTGCTCGACATCCAGCCCGGGTACGACGAGGACCCCGTGCGCGGCGTCTACAACCACGGCTGGATGATCGGCGACGAGGGCGCGATCGCGGTCGACGTGCAGGCGCGGATCGACGCCCTGCTCGAGATCCAGGCCGTGGACCGGACGGACGGCGCGTAGACTCACGCGCCGTGGCCGAAGCCGAACAGCCGGAGCGCCTGCGCGCCGACCATCGCGTGAGCGTCGAGGACGTGCGCCAGCTGACCGGCGCCTCGACGCCGCACTTCGCGCTCCAGCTGCGCAACCGGATCCGCAAGCTGATCGCCCCGCTGCCGCCCGACGACCCTGCGCGGCTGGAAGGCGAGCGCGAGATCGCCCGCCTCGATCGGATCGCGTTCGCGGGTGAGATCCGCGGCGAGCCCGGACAGGACGGCGAGCGTCCCCTGCCCAGCCTGGGCGAGGACGAGCCGACGCGCCGCGTCGAAGGCCCGACGCGCGGCTGAAGCGCGCCGGATCTGCGCCGAAACTGCGTAGCCGGGCGGATCCGGCTGGGTCGGGTTGTACGGTCCACGCAGGCATGCCCGACGAACTCGAATCCGCGCCGCGACGCCCGGACGGCATCCCCGGCTCCGAGCTGACCGGGCCATGGCCGGTGGGCCAGTACGCCGCGCGCCTCCGCGACCAGCTGCGCGGGTTCTCGCGCGTCCAGGTGTTCGGCGAGGTCTTCAACCTGCGCGCCGGGCGCGCGCGGGTCTGGTTCGAGCTGCGCGACGAGCGCGGCGCACTGCCGTGCTCGATGTGGCGGCGCGACTTCGACGCGCTGCCCGCCCCGCTCGGCGACGGGCAGCGCGTGGTCGCCGCGGGCGGCTGCGACTACTACCCCGGCTCGCGCACGGCGTCGCCGTCGTTCTCCTTCGCCGTCGCGGACGTCCGCGTCGCCGGCGAGGGCGACCTGCTCGCCCAGCTCGACCGGCTGCGCCGCACGCTGCACGCCGAAGGGCTGTTCGAGCCGCAGAAGCAGCTGGACCGGCCGGCGCTGCCACGCTGCATCGGCGTCGTCACCGGCGAAGGGGGGAAGGCGCGCGACGACGTGCTCGCCGGGCTGCGGCGGCGCGGCTGGGGCGGGCGGCTCGTATGGGCGTTCGCGCCGGTGCAGGACCGGCATGCCGCCCCGGCGGTGACGCGCGCGCTCCAGGATCTCGCGGCGATCGAGGATGTCGACGTCGTGATAGTCGCGCGCGGCGGCGGCTCGCTCGCCGACCTGTTCGCGTTCTGCGACGAGACGCTGTGCCGCACCGTGGCGCTGCTGCGCGTGCCGGTGATCGCCTCGGTCGGGCATCACGCGGACCGGACGCTGATCGACGACGTTGCGGCGGTCTCCTGCTCGACCCCGACGCACGCCGCCGAGGCGGCCGTGCCGATCGACTGCGGCGAGGCGCGGGCCCGGTTGCGCGGCCTCGCCGCGCGCCTGGAGCGCCAGGGGCGGCGCGCGATCGTCGAGCGCGCCAGGGCGCTCGCGCGGCTCTCGCGCGCGCCCGCCGATCACGTGGCGCGCCACCGCACGCGGTTGCACCAGCAGCTGCGCGAGCTGCGCGCGAGCGCGCGCCGCGGGATCGCGGAAGGCGATCACCGCGCCGCCGCGGCGGCCGACGTGCTGGCGCGCAAGGGATCGCCGGCCGCGGTCGCGACGCGGCGCGCGCGCGATCTCGAGCGCTTGCGCCTGGCGCTTGCCGCCCACGACCCGCAGCGTGCGCTCGAGCGCGGCTACGCGCTCGTCGAGGACGGCTCCGGCGCGCCGGTGACGACCGCCGCCGCCGCGCGCGAGCAGGAGCGGCTCACGCTGCGCATGGCCGACGGCACGCTCCCCGTCCGGCCGGAGTCCTAGCCTTGATGGAGAGTTCGATGGCCGAGACCACGATCAGCTACGAGACCGCCTGCGCCCGCATCGAGGAGATCATCCGGCGCCTGGACTCGGGCGACGCCGGGCTGCGCGAGACGCTCGAGCTGTGCCAGGAGGGCCGCCGCCTGGTCGAGTTCTGCGCGCGGCGAGCTCGAGGCCGTCGGTCGCGGGCTCGAGGAGCTCAAGCTCGACGAGCTCGTCGCCCGGCTCGAGGCCGGGCGGGCGGACTAGGCCTAGCCGTTCTCGTCGGTCTTGACGAGCCCGGAGCGCAGCGCGAGCAGCGCGATCTCGGCGCGCTGGTCGGCGGGCGGCATGTCCTGCAGGCCGAACGAGCGCCCGAGGTGGTCGAGCTCCGTCGTCACGACCTCCTCCGCGATCCCGGTCTCCGTCGCGATCGTCGCATCGTCGGCGGGGTTGATGCCCTCGCCGTCGCCCATCAGCGGCCGGCAGAGCGAGCGCAGGATGCGCTGCTGCTGCTCGGAGAACTTCGGCGCGATCCCGAGCTCACCCGGCGCGAGCGTCACCCCGAGCCCGGTCAGGCCGGGGTCGCAGAACACGATCGGCGTCTGCCCGATGCGGACGAGATCGCCGTCGGTCAACCGCCGGCGGCCGTGGATCCGCAGCCCGTTCACGTAGGTCCCGTTCTGCGAGAAGCCGTCGTCGCAGAGGGTCCATTCGCCGGCCTTGAACTCGAGCTCGGCGTGCAGCCGCGAGACCTCGGGGTCCCAGGCGAGCGGCACGTCGGCCTCGAGGCGCCGCCCGACGGTGACCGAGCCGGCGCGCTCGTCGAGGCCGACGATCCGCTGCTGGCCCTCGTCGTCGCGCAGGATCAGGAAGGGGGCGCCGCCCTTCTCCGCCTCGCGCCGCGCCTCGAGATCTTCGGGCGAGGCGAGGTCCAGTGCGAGGGGAGTGTCCATCGCGCCCGATTCTACGTCGCGCCGCCGGCCGGCGCGAGCGGCCGGCGGGCGTTTTCGAGCGTGCCCTCCGGGGGAGGCACTTGCCCGTGCCCCGGCGCGGCCCGAGCAACACGACGTTCGCGCCGCAGACGCTGATCTGCCGCGTCTTCGGCTGCCGCTGGCGCTTCGGCGCCGACGGCCCGGTGCTCAGCTGGTGGTGCGCGCGCGGCTGCCCGTCGGGCGGCGAGAAGACATACGACAGCGTCGAGCAGGCGAACCAGATGGCGGATGTGATGGGCCGCGAGCCGCGCGCCCCGCACGGCTTCCTCGCGATCCTCGGCGGCACGCTGCACCGCGAGCCGCGCCGGCGCGACCCGCCGCCGGACTGACCGGCGGCACCCCGGCCGCGCCGGGATGCCGCCCGGTTCCCGTCAGATCCGCTGGATGATCGTGCCGGTGCCCAGCCCGCCGCCGCAGCACATCGTCACGAGCCCGATCTCGGAGTCCGAGCGCTCCAGCTCGTGCAGCAGCGTCGTCAGCAGGCGCGCGCCGGTCGAGCCGAGCGGATGGCCGAGCGCCATCGCGCCGCCGTTGACGTTGACGCGGTCCATGTCGGGCTTCAGCTCGCGCTGCCACGCCAGCACCACGGGAGCGAACGCCTCGTTGACCTCGAACAGGTCGATGTCGCCGATCTTCATTCCGTTGCGCTCGAGCAGCTTGCGCGTCGCCGGGATCGGGCCGGTCAGCATCATCACCGGATCGACGCCGACGGTCGTCTGGTCGACGACCCGTGCCCGCGGCGTGAGCCCGAGCTCGCGCGCCTTGTCGCCGGCCATCAGCAGCACCACAGCGGCGCCGTCGGAGATCTGCGACGCGTTGCCGGCGGTGACCTTGCCGTCCGGCTTGAACGCCGGCTTGAGCGCCGCGAGCGACTCGAGGTTCGAATCGGGCCGGATGCCCTGGTCGGACACGTAGGTGTCGCCGTTGACCTTGAACGGGAGCGTCTCGCGCTCGAAGCGCCCCTCCTCGGTGGCGCGCGCGGCGCGCTGGTGCGAGCGCACGGCCAGCTCGTCCATCTCCGAACGCGGGATCTCCCAGTTGTCGGCGATCATCTCGGCCGAGATCCCCTGCGGCACGAGGTTGTAGCGCTCGAGCATCGCCGGCGGCCATGGCGAGCCGACCTCGTCGACCCACTTGAAGCCGACGCCCATCGGGATGTGCCCCATGTGCTCGACCCCGCCGCCGATCACGACGTCGTGCACGCCCGCCGCGATCAGCGCGGCGCCGAAGTTGACCGCCTGCTGAGCCGAGCCGCACTGGCGGTCGACGGTCGTCGCGGGCGTCTCGATCGGGAGCCCGGCCTGCAGCCAGGCGTTGCGCGTGACGTTGAACATCTGCTCGCCGTACTGCTGCACGCAGCCGCCGATCACGTCCTCGACCAGCCCGGGCTCGATGCCCGCGCGATCGATCACCTCGGTGAAGCAGCGGCCGAGCAGCTCGTTGGGATGAGTGTCCCGGTAGTAGCCCTTCTCCGGATGTCCGCGCCCGATCGGCGTCCGAACCGCCTCGACGATCACCACTTCCCGACCGGTTTCCATCTCGTGCAACCTCCGCTGTCTGGGCGCTGGGCTGCGTAGTCTACGAGTTGACTGACCAGTCAACGAGGGAGAATCGACACCGTGTCAGAACGGATCGGGATCGCTGGAGGCGGCGCCATCGCCTCCGGGCTTGCGTGCGTGGCGGCCGAGCACGGCCAGGTCGTGCTATGGGCGCGCCGCCCGGACGCCGCGACCGCGAAGGTGGAGAAGCTGATCGAGCGGCGCGGCGGCGTCGGGGCGGGCAACGTGTCCGTATCCGACGACCTCGGGGCGCTGCTCGACGCCACCTTCATCGTCGAGGCGATCGCCGAGGAGCACGACGCCAAGGCCGGGCTGCTGCGCGAGCTCGGCGGCGGCGCGACCAACGGCACGATCCTGGCCACGACGACCTCGGCGCTGTCGATCGCCGCGCTGGCGGAGTCGACCGGGCGCCCGGAGCGCTTCGTCGGGCTGCACGTGTTCAACCCGGTGCCGAAGATGGACCTCGTCGAGCTCGTCTTCCCGCCTGCGGCCGACGACGAGACGCGTGCGCGCGCCCACGCGCTCTGCGCCGCGCTGGGCAAGACCGCGGTCGAGGTCCCGGACACGCCGGGCTTCGTCGTCAACCGCCTGCTCTTCCCGTTCCTCTTCGACGCCGTGGCGCTGCTCGAGCAGAGCGGCCTGGAGCCACAGGCGATCGACGACTGCATGCGGATGGGCGCCGGCCACCCGATGGGGCCGCTCGCGCTGCTCGACTACGTCGGGCTCGACGTGGCGGCGGCGATCGGCCGCTCGATCGGCGCCGAGGTGCCCGCGCGCGTCGAGGCGATGATCGCCGAGGGAGCGCTCGGGAAGAAGGTCGGGCGGGGCTTCTACGCCTATTGAGAAGCGTGGGAAATGTTTAGCGCAGATTGAGGTGAGGTTGGAACCATGCCTACTGCGACGAACGTACCCCTCATCGCAACCCCTCCTCCAGAAACACTTCGGCCGCCGGACTCGCTCCCCTGAGTCCGGCGGCCGTAAGTGTTTCTCTCGGTCGATCCTCCCCAGGATCTCCCTCTCTCCTCCTCAACCGCCGAAGCGGTCTCGTCGGTTCGCGGGCAAGGTAGCGCGTCTCGCGCACTTGTGCAATCTGTCACGCAGGTAGCGTTTTGCTACCGGTCACGACGGGGCTGCGGGCTGCTCCTCGCGCTGGCGGATCCTGACGGCCTCGATGCGGTTCTCACGCACCGACTCGACGCGGATCGTGTAGCCGTTGTGCTGGATCGTGTCGCCGCGCTTCGGGAGCCGCCCGAGCTCGCCGAACACGAAGCCGCCGACCGAGTTGTAGGCATCGGAGTCGACCGGGAGCCTCAGGCCGTAGTCCTCGAGGTCGGTGATCGCGACGTGGCCGCGGACGAACCAGTCGCCGTTGGCGAGCCGGCGCACGGCGCCGCCGAGCGGGTCGGTCTCGTCGTCGATCTCGCCGACGACCTCCTCGATGATGTCCTCGACGGTCACGATGCCGGCGGTGCGGCCGTACTCGTCGATCACGATCGCCAGCGACGTGCGCTGCCGCTGCAGGTCGGCGAGCAGGTCGTCGAGCGGCTTGGTCTCGGGCACGATCGGCGCCTCGCGCACGAGCCCCTCGAGCGTCGCCTCGGGCCCCTCGGTCAGCAGCAGCTGGGCGAGCGCGTTGGCGTGCACGATGCCCTTGACGCGGTCGTGGTTCTCGTCCTCGGTCACGACCAGCCGCGTGTGCCCCGAGGAGACGCAGCGGCGTAGCGCCGTCTCGACGTTCTCCGACAGGTCGACCGTCACGACCGCGGGCGCCGGAGTCATCACCTGGCGCGCCTCCTGCTCGTGCAGGTGGAAGACGCCCGTGAGCATCCCGGCCTCGCCCGGATCGAGCTTGCCGCCGGTCAGCGACTGCTGGATCAGCACCTTGAGCTCCTCGGGCGTCTCGCCGTCCTCGAGGTTCCCGCTCGTGCGCACGCCGATGACGCGCAGGATCGCGTTCGACGTCCCGTTCAGCAGCTGGATGAAGGGGTGGAACGCACGCGTGAAGAGGTCCAGCGGCCGGGCGACGAAGCGCGCCACCGCCTCGGACTTCTGGATCGAGTAGATCTTCGGGACCTGCTCGCCGATCGTGATGTGCAGCGAGGTCGAGATCAGGTACGCGAGCGCGAGCGAGATCGCGAGCGACCAGCCATGCGGGATGCTGGTCCCGATCACGTCCTCGAAGATCGACGCGATCGCCGGCTCGCCGAGGAAGCCGATGCCCAGCGACGTCAGCGTGATGCCGAGCTGGCAGGCCGACAGGTAGCGCGAGAGGTCGTCGGCGATCGTCACCGCGAGCGCGGCGCCGCGCTTGCCCTCCTCGGCCTCCTTCTGCAGGTGCGCCTTGCGCGCGCGCACGAACGCGAACTCGGCCGCCACGAAGAAGCCGTTCAGCAGCACCAGCACGAGTACCGCGAGGAGGAGGAGCGCAGTGATCATGCGCGGAAGCGGCTGCGCCGGGACGGCGCGCCGCTACTTCGGGATTCGTCGTCGTCAGGCATCAGGGCGACGGCGCGAGCGTAGCAAGCTGCGAGGCGTACACGTGGGAGCTGACTACCCGCTCGTGACCTCGTCGATCCGTCGCGCGAGGGCGTGATCGGCGTCGGTCAGCCCGCCCTCGGAGTGCGTGGACAGCGTCATCCGCACCTTGTTCCAGCCGTGGACGAGGATGTCCGGGTGGTGATTGGCCTCCTCGGCCACGTCCGCGACGCGGTTCACGAACGCCATCGCGGCCTTGAAGTCCTCGAACTCGAAATCGCGCTCAAGCGCGTCGGGTCGCTGCGACCAGTCGCTCATCCTGCCTCCGGCCATACTGTCTGAGTGCGCATAGTCTCCCTCGTCCCGTCGGCCACCGAGCTGCTGTTCGCGCTCGGCGTGGGCGACGAGGTTACCGCCGTCACGCATGAGTGCGACCACCCGCCGGAGGCGCTCGAGCTGCCGAAGATCACGCGCGACGTGATCGGCCCCGGGCTCCCGCCCGACGAGATCGACCGCGCGGTGCGCGAGCTGACCGAGCAGGGCCGGGCGATCTACGAGCTCGACGAGCGCGCCCTGCAGTCGCTCGCCCCGGACCTGATCGTGACCCAGGCGCTCTGCGACGTCTGCGCGGTCTCCTTCGACGACGTGCGCGCCGTCGCGGAGAAGATGGATCCCGCCCCGAGGCTCGTCGCGCTGGACCCGCACACGCTGGGCGAGATGCTCGGCGACGTGCGCACGCTCGCCCAGGCCACCGACGCGAAGGACGCAGGCACCGATCTCGTGCAGTCCGCGGCCGCGCGGATCGACCGCGTCCGCCTCGCGGTGCGCGGCGCGCCGCCGGTCTCCGTCGCCGCGCTCGAGTGGCTCGACCCGGTCTTCGTCGCGGGGCACTGGACGCCCCAGCTGATCGAGTACGCGGGCGGCGTCGACCTGTTCGGGATGCCGGGCGAGCGCTCGGAGACGCGCACGTGGGAGGAGATCGCGGCGGCGAAGCCCGACGTCGTCGTCTGCATGCCGTGCGGCTACGACGCCGAGCGCGCGCTCGAGGAGGCGGAGTCGTTCGCCGACGAGCTCGGCGAGCTCGGCGCGGGGCGGGTCGTCGCTGTCGACGCGGCCGCGTACTTCTCCCGTCCGGGGCCACGGCTCGTCGACGGCCTCGAGCTGATGGCGCACATCCTGCATCCCGACCTGGTGCACGAGGCGCCGGGCGAGGTGCGGGAGGTCCACGTCTAACCCGAGCGTTTACGACGGCGGCGCGCGCCCGCCCGCATAGAGTCACCGCCGATGATCGTCGACGCCTGGATGCAGCACCCGACGCTGCGCCTGCTCTCGCACGAGTCGTTCGCCTCGCTGCGCCGCTGGGTCGGCGCGGAGCTGCCCGCCGATGAGCCGCCGCTCGAGGCGACGATCGCCGCGATGGACGCGGGCGGCGTCGACTTCGGCCTCCTCAGCGCCTGGCACGCGCCGGAGGGGCCGCTGATCGGCAACGACGCCGTGGCCGGCTTCGTCGCCGCGTACCCGGGCCGGCTCGCCGGGCTGGCGGCCGTCGACCTGCGCGATCCGGTCCGCGCGGTGCGCGAGCTGCGCCGCTGCGTGACCGAGCACGGGTTCAAGGGCCTGCGCGTGATCCCGTGGCTGTGGGGACTGCCGCCGAACGACCGCCGCTACTACCCGCTCTACGCGGAGTGCGTCGAGCTCGGGGTGCCGTTCTGCACCCAGGTCGGCCATACCGGCCCGCTGCGCAGCTCGGAGACGGGCCGCCCGATCCCGTACCTCGACGACGTCGCGCTCGACTTCCCCGAGCTGGTGATCGTCGCCGGGCACATCGGCTACCCGTGGACGGAGGAGATGGTGGCGCTCGCGCGCAAGTACCCGAACGTGCACATCGACACGTCCGCCTACACCGTGCGCCGCTACCCGCCGGAGCTGGTCCGCTACCTGCGCGGCGACGGGCGCAAGAAGGTCATGTTCGGCACGAACTGGCCGATGATCGCGCCGCAGAAGGCGCTCGAGGACCTGGACGGCCTCGAGCTCGACGAGGAGGCGCGCGCCCGCTTCCTCGGGGCCAACGCGCAGGCGGTCTTCAAGCTCTAGGCGCGCGACTCGCGCCAGCGCTTGCGCGCGCGCTCGATCGACTCGAGCGCGTCCTCGCGCGGGTACCAGCCGTCGACCTTGACGACCTTCCAGTCAGGCGTCTTGTAGATCGAGAAGAAGTGCGAGATCTCGTCGCGCAGCGTCATCGAGAGGTCCTCGAGGCGCTCGATGTGCGACCAGTTCGGGTCGGTGTGGGGAACGCAGAGGATCTTGTTGTCCTCCGCGTTCTGGTCGCGCATCCGGAACAGCGCGACCGGCTTGACCTCGATCAGGCAGCCCGGGAACGTCGGCTCCGACACCGCGATCATCGCGTCGAGCGGATCGCCGTCGGATGCCAGCGTGTCGCGGAAGAAGCCGTAGTCGGTCGGATAGCCGAGCGAGGAGAAGAGCAGCCGGTCGAGCTTGATCGCGCCGAGCTCCTCGTCCCACTCGTACTTGTTCGACGACCCCTTGGGGATCTCGACGACCGCGACGAGGTTCTCGGACATTGCGCGGACGTTAGCCCGCGAAGGGCGAGTTGCGTCCCGAGACGGCGATCGCAGCGACGACTGCGATCGCGCCGACCACGACGCAGGCCGCGACCGGGCCCGCGATGCCCGGCCGGCGGCTGGCCAGCCGCTCCATCGCGAAGGCCGCCGCGGCGCCGCCGATCAGGCCGCCGAGGTGGCCGCCGATCGAGATGTTCGGGATCAGGAAGCTGAGCGCGAGGTTGAACAGGATCACGGGCCCGATCCCCGACTGCATCGGGTCCATGCCGCGCGCGCGCTGCATCACGAACGCGGCCCCCATCAGCCCGAACACCGCGCCCGACGCGCCGACTGTCACCGCGTTCGGGTTGAGCAGGAGCGCACCGAAGGAGCCGGCGAGCAGCGAGGCGAAGTAGAGCGCGACGAAGCGCACGTGGCCGAGCGAAGGCTCCAGCATCGTGCCGAGCCAGTAGAGGATGTACATGTTGAAGCCGACGTGCAGCAGGCCGGAGTGCAGGAACCCGGCGGTGATCAGGCGCCAGTAGTCGTGGCCGAGGTCGATCGCGGGTCCCCAGAGCGCCAGGTCCTGGAAGACCTGCGACGAGCCGCCGCTGCCGGTCACGATCGACCCGCCGCCGCCGGAGCCGAGGAAGAGCAGCACGTTGATCCCGATCAGCACGTAGGTGACGATCGGGTCGACGTGCATCGAGCGCATCGTGTGCACCCGCTGCTTCTTGCCCGCGCAGTCCGGGCAGCGCATGCCGACCGGCGTCGAGGTCATGCAGTCCGGGCAGATCGCGTTGCCGCAGTTCGAGCACGAGACTCCGGTCTCACGCGAGGGGTGGCGGTAGCACGTGGCCATCGGCCGCCGAACCTAGCAGCCACGCTTTTGCGTCAGGTCAAGCGGTCGCGGCGGTGATCACGGGGGGCCGGGTGGGCTTCGCCGACCCGCCCGCCGGCTCGTCGGTCACGAGCACCGCCTCGACGCCGTCGAGCGAGCCGGGCACGGCGACCTCGGCCGAGCCGTCGCCGCGGGTGGACCACAGCACGGACGTCGGCTCGGGGTCCTTGCCCGGGCGCTTGAGCCAGACCTGGTAGATGCGGCCGCCCGGGGGAGCGGGCATGTTCCGCGCCACCAGGGTCGAGCCGTCGTCGCGGATCTTCAGCTCCACCTCGGCGCCGGGCGCCTGCGTCTGCGCGACGACGGTACGGGCGTCATCGCCGCTCAGCAGCACGCCGGCGAGGCCACCGCCGGCGAGCAGGACGAGCGCACACGCGAGCGCGACGCCCGGGCGCAGCATCAGCCCGCCGAGGAACCGCCCCCGCGCTCCGCCGCGGCTTCGCCTGGGCTCGTCGGCGCGCCGGCCGGCCGCGGCGAGCAGCTCGGACTCGGAGTTCACGACGTCCATGATCCGGCCCTTGAGCTCCGGCGGCGGCGAGACGAGCGGCACCGACACGGGTAGCGCGTCGGCGGCGACGCGCAGATCGGCGACGTCGGCCCGGCAGAGCGGGCACGCGGAGAGGTGCGCCTCGAAGCGCTCGCACTCGTCGGTCTCCAGCGCGCCGAGCAGGTACGCGCCGACGGCGTCGGCCCACTGCTCGTGATCCGGCCCGCGCGTGCTCATCCCAAGCTCACCTGCCCCGTCCCGAGCGCGTGGCGCATCTTCTCCAGCCCGAGCCGCATGCGCCCCTTGACCGTACCCACCGGCGTCTCGAGCATCTCGGCGATCTCGGTGTGCGTGAAGCCGCCGAAGTACGCGAGCTCGATCACCTGGCTCTGGTCGGCGGGCAGGTGGCCGAGCGCCGCGCGCACCGTGGCGGCCTCCTCGTGGCGCGCCGCTTCGACGTCGGTGCGCTCCTCCGTCGCGAGCGTCTCGTCGATGCCCTCGTCACTCGCGCGCCGCTTCTCATGCACGAGCGAGCGCCTCAGGGCGTCGATCGCGCGGTGATGCACGATCCCGAGCAGCCACGTCCGGACCGACCCGCGCGCGCGCTCGTAGCGCGCGCCCGAGCGCCAGATGTTCAAGAACGCCTCCTGTACGACGTCCTCGGCGAGCCCGCGCGAGCCGCACATCCGGTAAGCAAGCGAGAACGCCGCCTGCGAATGGCGCTCGTAGATCAGCTCGAACGCCGCGGCCTGTCCGCGGCGCATGAGTTGCATCAGGTCCTCGTCGGCGAGGGAGCGGAGTTCTTGTGACATGGCCGTCGACGTTGCTACGCGGCGCCCGGGCGGGCGGATCAGAACACGTCGTCGGCAACCCGCCGAGCTTCGCGCGCGAGGTCGCGCAGCGTGCGGCCGAAGAGGTCGACGCGATTGTCGGACTCCTTGCGGCGCTTGTGCCGGCGCCGCTGGGTGCGCACCAGCACGAGCCCGACGGCGGCGCCGGAGCCGACTGCCGCGGCGGCCACCGGGCGGACCCAGTTGCGCGGGTCGCGCATCGCGGACAGCTCCCAGGCCTCGAGCTCCTCGGTGGCCATGATCACGAGCGAGCCGAGCGTCGCCTCCATGCGCGCCTCGAGCTCCTTCGGCGGCTCCACCGGGGAGAGCGCGCGCTTGAGCAGCATCTCGATGTCGGCGAACTGCTCGCTCATGGCTCAGTCGGCCCCTCGTCCTGCTTGACGATCTCCTCGAGCTGCTTGATGGCGCGGTGCAGCAGCACCTTCGTCGCGCCGTCCGTGCGTCCCAGCGCACGCGCGATCTCGCGGTTGTCCATGCCCAGCGCGAAGCGCATGATCAGCGCCTCGCGGCGGTCGTCGGGAAGCTTCTGGACGCCCTCGAGTATGCGCTTGAGGTCGTCGCGATCCTCGACGAGCGCCTCGGTCGTGTGCGGTGCCGAGATCACGCCCGCGTCGTCGATCGGCGTCTGCGGCTTGCGCGCGCGGTCGCGGTAGTAGTTCGCCGCGAGGTTGTGCGCGATCCGGATCAGCCAGGGTCGCAGCGGCCGGCCGGCGGACTCGCGCTGCGCGCGCTCGAAGTGCCGGTAGGCCTGCAGGAAGGTCTGCTCGGTGAGGTCCTCGGCGTCGTGGTGGTTGCCCACCCGGTAGTACGAATAGGAGTAGACGTCGCGCAGATGCGCCTTGTAGAGCTGCGTGAATGCCTCGTCGAGCCGGGCCTTCTCCTCGCGAGTCATCTCGGTGGCGGCCATCGGTGACGGACCCTACCCCCATCAGGCCGCCCGGACCTTCTCCCGCTTGGCCGCCGGCCGCGGCGCGGTGAGCGAGGCGGTCCAGCGCTCGGGCTCGACCTTGCCCTCGATCAGGTTCGCCAGCCCGCGCAGCACCGGCGCGTCGACGCCGGCGCCGCGGACGCGATCGGCGAGCAGCGGGACGCAGTGCATGGCCTCGGCCGTCTGGCCCAGCGCGGGCTCGATGTCGCCGCCGGCCACGCCCTGCGACAGCAGCTCGCCCGCGCGCCGGTTGCGCGACTCGACGGCCAGCACGGTGGCGACGAGGTCACCGGCGCCGGCGAGCCCGGCGAACGTGCCGGGGCTCGCGCCCGCGCTGCGCGCGTACGCCTCGACCTCGGCGAAGACCTTGCCCGCGGCGCTGCCGGAGGCGTTCGGGCCCGCGTGGGCCGCAGCCGCCGCGGCGAGCGCGGCGGCGTTCTTGGCGCAGCCGGCCAGCTCGACGCCGACGACGTCCGCGGTCGGGGCCGCATCGAAGCCCGCGGCGCCCAGCGCCTCGGTGACCTGGCGGCGGAAGGCTGCGTTCTGGGACGCGAAGACGAGCGAGGCGCCGCCGTCGAGCGCCGCGCCGGCGTGCGCCGGGCCGCCCAGCACGCCGATCGCCCAGCTCTCCGTGCGCTCCGCGACGTAGGCGGCGGGCAGCGCTGCCAGCGGCGGGACCATCCCCTTCGAGAGCACCAGCACGCCGGCGCGGCCGGGGATGTGCGAGCCGTAGGCGGCGACCGCGGCCGGCAGCGCGCCGGCGGGGACCGCGAAGCAGACGAGGTCGTGGCGCGAGAGCTCCAGCTCGGAGGCGCGCAGCACGCTGACCGACTCGGGCAGCTCGACCCCGGGCAGGTAGCGGTCGTTGCGCCCGCTGCGCCCGACCTCCTCGGCCTGCTCGCGGGTACGGGCGCCGAGGTCGACCTGCAGCCCGGCGCGGGCGAGCATGACCGCGACGGCGGTGCCCCACGAGCCGGCGCCGATGACGGCGGCGCGGCGCAACGGCGGCAGCCCGCCCAGCCACTCCCACTGCAGCATCACGTTCGGCCAGATGCGATCGGTCACGGCGGCGGCGAGCTGCGGCGAGGCCTGCTCGACCTGCGGGAACGTCAGCGGGCTGCCGACGCGGATGCGGACCTTGTGGGGGCGGATCCGCCAGCCCTTGCGGATCGCCTCGGTGCCGATCACGGCGACCGGCACGACGGGCGCGCCGCTCTCGAGCGCGAGGCGGCCGACGCCGCGCTTGGGCCGGCCCAGCGCGCCCGGCCGGATGCGCGTACCCTCGGCGAAGATCAGCACGCAGTCGCCACGCGCGAGGATCGCCTTGGCGGTCGCGAGCATGTCCTGGTCGGCCGCGCCGCGGTTGACCGGGAACGCGCCGAGCGCGTTCAGCAGCCACGCGAGGACCCGGTGCTTGAACAGCTCCTGCTTCGCCACGTAGTACATCGGCCGGCGCGCGATCGTGGCGATCACGAACGGGTCGAGGAACGAGCGGTGGTTGGAGCAGAAGATCACGCCGCCCGACTCCGGGACGTGCTCGCGGCCGATCCGCGAGAGGCGGAAGTAGAGATGGAAGAACGGCTGCAGGAAGGCGCGCACCAGCCAGTAGACGAGCGGGTTGACGCCCTTGTGGCGTGCGCGGGCGTGCAGGGCGGCGTGGCCGCTGTCGGACTCGGCGTGGCTGGTCACGTCCCTTCGGTACCCGCACGGCGCGCGCTCGTTACAGTCAGCCCATGTCAACGACCGCCACCCGGACCCTTCGCGGCGCGCTGGCGGGCGCTGCGGCCGCCGCGGTGTGGGCGGCACAGCAGCCGCTCGACCGCCGCGTATTCGGCGTCCCGTATGACGACACCGAGGTGCTCGGCCGCCTCGTGGTCCGCTCCGGTGGATGGCAGGCAGCCGGCGTCGGCCTGCACCTTGCCAACGGCGCGGTCTTCGGAGCCGTCTACGCGAACATCGCCCCCTCGCTGCCCGTTCCCGCCGCGCTGCGCGGCCCGCTCGCCGGGCTCGCCGAGCATCTCGCGACGTGGCCGGGCACGGCCGTGATCGATCGCGTCCACCCCGCGCGCTCGGACCTGCCGCAGCTCTGGGGCTCGGGCCGCGCCTTCGCGCAGGCCGCCTGGCGCCACGCGCTGTTCGGGCTCGTGCTCGGGGAGCTCGAACGCCGGCTGAACCCGCCCGAGGAGATCAACCTGCCCGTCGACGACGCCACCGTCTCGACGAACGGCCACGGCTCCGTCGAGCACCTGGCGACCCCGGGTCCGGCCACGCCCTGAGCCGGCGCGTCCTCATCACGGGCGCGTCGGGATTCGCCGGCAGTCACCTCGTGGCGGCGTGCACCGCGGCGGGCGACGACGTCGTCGCGCTCTCGCGCTCGGGCGCCGGGCCCGGCGGCGTCGCCGCGGACCTGCTGGATGCCCCGACGGCGCGCGCCGCGATCGCCGCCGCCGCGCCCGACGTCGTCTACCACCTCGCCGCGCTCGCGCACGTCGGCCGCTCCTGGGGCGATCCGGCCGCGACGCTCGCCCGCAACCAGGCGATCGACCTCAACGTGCTCGAGGCGGTGCGCAGCGAGGCGCCCGGAGCGGTGCTCGTCGCGGTCTCCTCCGGCGAGGTCTACGGCGCGCCGGCGACGCTGCCCGTCGAGGAGTCGGCCCCGCTGCGCCCGCAGAACCCGTACGCGGTGAGCAAGGCGGCCGGCGACCTGCTCGCCGGCTTCTACGCGGACGCCCACGGACTGCGCGTCGTGCGCCCGCGCGCTTTCAACCACGCCGGGCCAGGGCAGCCGGCGCTCTATGCGCTGGCGTCCTTCACCCGCCAGGTGGCGGCGGGGCTCGAGGCGGGCGACGTCCCGATCCGGCTCGTGACCGGCAATCCCGACGCGCGCCGCGACTTCACCGACGTGCGCGACGTCGTGCGCGCGTACCGGCTGCTGGCCGCCGCCGGCGAGCCGGGGGTCTTCAACGTCTGCTCCGGGCGCTCCACCTCGCCGCGCGAGCTGCTCGTCGCGCTGGGCGCCGCCGCGGGGGTCGAGATCGAGCACACGGTCGACCCGGCGCTCGTGCGCGCGCACGAGGTGATGGAGGTCCGCGGCAGTGCCGAGCGCATGCGCGCGGCGACCGGCTGGGAGCCGGAGATCGCGCTCTCGACCACGCTGGCCGACACCGTCGGCTGGTGGCGCGACGAGATCCGGGCCGGCCGCGCCGGCGGCCGCGTGCACGAGTAGCGCTCAGGGAAAGCGCTTGTCGTCCGGACGCAGGTCGAGCTCGCCGCCGTCGGCGCAGTCGTTGCTGCGGTACTGCTCCGGCATCTCCTTGTAGCTGCCCGAGTACTGGGCCTGCGCCATCGCGCGACCCTGCTCGGCAGTCGCCCCGAGCCGCTGCGCCGTCCAGGCCATCGTCTGCAGCGAGCGGCACTCGGTCTCGGCCTCGTCGATCACGCCGTGCAGGTGCCACGCCTCGTGTGCGAGCACGTCGACCGCCATCACCGTCTCGCGCCCGTTGCGACCGCACGCGATCGCGGTCCGGCCGATGCACTCGAGCTCCTGCTTGCGCCGTCCCTCGGCGAGCGCATCGAGCTCGGCGCAGGACTGCTTGCGGATCTTCGTCTCGTCGGCCGGCTTGCCGTCGGCATCGAAGCGCACGCTGCCCTCGACGATGTCCCAGCCGATCAGCCGTCCGACCGGGCCGGGGCACGACACGCGGACGTCACGCCCGGCGATCTCCGAGGCGATCGCGGCCAGGCGCCGCTCGTTGCCGCGCCGGTCCTGGCGGTCGGCGATCCACCACCCGAGCGCGGTGGTCACGAGCGCCGCGATCGTCAGCTTGACCCACAGCGGCGTGCTCGGATAGGCGCGGGTCATCGCATCGGTATCGGCCTGCGCGCGCCGGCCCTAGACTCGTGCACTCCCGCCGGAGTAGCTCAGTTGGTAGAGCAGCGGTTTTGTAAACCGCAGGCCAGGGGTTCGAGTCCCCTCTCCGGCTCTACGACCGGCGGCGGCGGGTGCGCTCGCCGCGCGGGCCGGCCATCCGGAGCAGCAGCTCGCGGGTCGTGACCTCCTCGGCCCCGAGCGCGACCGCCGCGGCGCGCCCGTGCGCCGGCAGGTCGTAGTGATCGCGATGGAACCAGGCGCGGCGCAGGCCGAGCCGGGCCGCGAACTCGTGCAGCTCCTCGACGGAGCCGTCGGTCGTCATGTGGCACCAGACCGTGAAGGGCAGCGCGACGCCCGGGTACTCGCGCAGCTCGTCGACGAGGATCGCCATCCGGCGCCCTAGTCTGGCGATCGGTCGCTCGCCTCAGGCGTTGCGCGGCTTGAACTCGCGTGCGAGCAGGTCGATCACGGCGGCGAGCTGATGCGCAAGCAGCTGCGCGCGCTCGATCTCGCCGCTGTTCCACGGCATCGCGTGGCGACGGTAGAGCTCCAGCAGGCCGACGTCCTGGCCGCCGAAGACCAGCGGCACCAGCAGCAGCGCCTGGTGTCCCGCCCGCTCGAGCAGGGACACCTCGGCGGGATCGGACGCCGGGTCGCCGACGACGATCTGACCGGCGGTGCGCGTGCGCAGCACGTGCTCGGTCGTGGGGTAGTCGCCGAGGGGGTAGCGCTCGCCCGGCTCGGACCAGCCGTGGCGGCTGATGTCCTCCACGCAGTGCTCCCCCGGCACGATGCGCGAGACCGCCGCGTCGTCCGCCCCGAGCACCTGCGGGATCATCGTCGCGGCGTCGGCGATGTCGTCCACGCAGCTCACGGTCGTGAGCCGCGCGATCAGGTCGCCGAGGGTCGGCTTGCCCGCGTCGCGAGGCTCGCGCGCGATGCGCATGCCGATCCGGACCTCCGCCGACGCGGCGGCGGCGGCCCGCGGCGCGAGCAGCGCCCACTGGGCGTCCGGCCGGGCCAGCGCCCAGCCCTGCGCGTAGGTCACGTCCATGCCCGCGAGCACGTTGAGGTCGGCGAGCGTCTCGACGCCCTCGGCGCAGACCGCGGCCTGCGTCGTCGAGGCGAACGAGATCAGCGCCTCGAGCAGCGCGAAGCGGTGCGGGTCGTCGTGCACGCCGTCCACGAGCGAGCGGTCGAGCTTGAGGATGTCGGGGGCCACGCGGATGATCTGCTGTAGGCCGGCGTAGCCGTTGCCGGCGTCGTCGAGCGCGATCATCGCCCCGCGTGCGCGCAGCAGCTCGATCTCGCGGTCGAGGCCTGCCTCGGTCGAGAACAGCTCGTGCTCGGTGAGCTCGATCACCAGGCCGGACAGGTCGGCGGGGAGCGCGTCGCGGACCTCGGGCGACAGCAGCGCACCGGGGCTGACGTTGAGTGCGAGCCAGGTCCGGTCCGGCCGGCCGTGCGCGCACAGCGCTGCCCGCAGCGCAGCGGCTTCGAGCGCCGGCCCGAGCCCGGCGCGATGCGCCTGGTTGAACCACTGGTCCGGCGGGCGGAACGGGCCGTCGGGCATGCGCGCGAGCGCCTCGTAGCCGGCGATGCGGCCGGTCGCGAGCTCGAGCACCGGCTGGAACACGGGGACGATCGAGCCCTCGCGCGCCAGCAGCGCCTCGATCTCCGCTCGCTGCCCGTCGCCGGAGAGCTGTCCGACGCGCCGGCGGTCGTAGCGCCGGCTCTGGTCGCGCCCGGATCGCTTGGCCCAGTACATCGCGCCATCGGCGAGCTCCAGCAGGGCGCCGGCGTCGCGGGCGTCCTCCGGATACGCGGCCACGCCGGCGGAGCAGGTCAGCGCCTCGCCGCCGACGGCGATCTCCGCGATCGCCGAGCGCGCGCGCTCGGCGGCCTCCGCCGCGCGCTCGCCGCCCACGCCGGGCAGGATCAGCGCGAACTCCTCGCCCCCCAGCCGTGCCACGAGGTCGCCCTCGCGCACGATCGAGCGCAGCTTCGCCGCCGCGGCGACGAGCACCTTGTCGCCCTCGGCGTGCCCGTAGGCGTCATTGACGGCCTTGAAGCGATCGAGGTCGAGCACGACCACGCTCAGCGGGCGACCCAGCGCCGCGGCGCGCGCGATCTCCTCGCTCAGGCGCTCGTGGCAGGCGCGATGGTTCAGGAGCCCGGTGAGCCCGTCGGTTCGCGCCTGTTCGCGCAACGTGTCGCGCTGGCGCGCCGATTCGAACGCGAGGGCCGCCATCGTCGCGAACCGCTCGACCTGCGCGACCTCCTCGTCGCTGAAGGCCTTGTCGAGCCCGATCCGGTAGACGTTGAGCACGGCGACGACCCGGTCCTCGACCAGCAGCGGCACGGAGACGAGCGACTCGGGCTCCATCTCGGTGCCCTCGACGATGGCCACGATCGGGTCCTCGTCGGCGCGCAGCACGTTGCGGGTGCAGCGGTTGGAGACGACCCAGCCGGTCACGCCCTCGGTCACGGGGAAGGAATCGGCCATCACCTCGTTGGCGTAGGCGCCGAGCGCGAACACGGGCACGAGCATCGCGGCGACCCGATCGACCTCGTAGAGCGACAGCTCGTCGTAGTGGAGCAGCTCGGCGAGATGGTGCGCGATCCGCCCCAGGGTGTCGGACAGCGAATCCGCGGCGAGGATGCCGGCGGCTGCGTCGACGAGCGCTTCCAGAGCGGATGCGGCGGCACGACGGGACTCCGTTGGCACGGCCATCCCGGTGGATATCGTCCGCTGCCGCGCGCGGCTTGAACACAGCTGCCTCGTATCCTGGCCCTGCATGACCCGCCTGCCGCTCCTCCTCGCCTGCCTGCTCCTCGCGCTGCTCGCCGTCGCCTGCGGCGACGACGAGAAGGAAGCGAGCGCTCCCGCGGCGACACCGGCCGCGACGCCCGCTGCGGCCGGCAGCGTCGACGCCGCCGCGATCAGCACGGACCTGACCGCCAAGCCGGAGGTCGCGAAGCCCGGGGGCGAGCCGCCCGCGGAGCTGCAGAAGACGGACATCGTCAAGGGCAAGGGCAAGGCCGCCAAGGTCGGCGACACCGTCTCGGTCCAGTACGTCGGCAACTCCTGGTCGACCGGGGCCCAGTTCGACGCCTCCTGGGATCGCGGTGGCGAGCCCTTCCGGTTCCCGCTCGGCGCCGGTCAGGTGATCCCCGGCTGGGACCAGGGCGTCGCGGGCATGAAGCGCGGCGGCCGCCGCCTCCTGGTGGTCCCGCCCGAGCTCGCATACGGCGCGCAGAGCCCGAGCCCCGACATCGCGCCGAACGAGACGCTGATCTTCGTCGTCGACCTGAAGAAGATCGGCTAGCCCGAGCCGGTGAGGCGCTCGGCGAGGCCGGGCGCGCCGGACGCGGTCACGGCGCCCAGCAGGGTGCCGAGCAGCAGCCCGAGCAGCTGTCCGCGGTCGAAGTCGCGGTGCTCGAGCCAATCGATCAGCGCGCCGTCCATGAACCACAGCCAGCCGTTCACGGCGGCGCGCAAGGCGGGCGGCGGAGGCGCGTCCGGTGACAGTCCGGCGAGGATCTGCCGCGCCGTCCCGGCCCGCACCTCGTCGACGAGCTCGCGCACCTCGGCGTGCGTGCTGGCGCCTTCGAGCAGCTTGGCGTAGCCCTCGGCGTTGGCCTCGACCCAGCCAAGGAACGCGTCGAGTGCGCGCGTGAGCTGCTCGACGGGCGGCAGCGCAGGGTCCACGGCGATCAGCCGGCCGAGCTCGCCGGCCTGCTGCTGGAGGGTCGCGACGAAGTACGCCTGCTTGCTCGGGAAGTAGTGGTACAGCAGCGCCTTCGAGATGCCGGCCTCGCGCGCGATCGCAGCCATCGAGAGGTCCGCGTATGTGTGCCGCGTGAACAGCTCCGCGCCGAGCTCGAGCAGCCGGCGGCGGCGCTCGTCGACGTCGAGACGCTGGTAGGCGGGCTCGCGCGCGGACATGCGGCCCATGCTAGCCGACCGTCGGTCGACAAGTTCTTGACCAGCGGTCGATAGACATGCTACGTTATCGACCGTCGGTCAACTAACAGCACATGGAGGTCGGTCGGGAATGCACGTCATCGAGGAGCGGTTCGCGGAGTTGGAGGCGCGCACGGCGCGCCTGGAGTGGTGCGTCGAGCGACTCGACGCCGGCAGCGAGCCGCCTCCCCAGCAGCCTGCGCCCCGGCCGGCTGAAGCCCCCGTGGGCCCGGCGCCCGTGAAGCCCGCCCCTGCCGCCCGACCCCGTGCCGTCTCCGCGCCCACCGTGCGGGCAGCCCACCTGGAGGAGCTACTCGGCGGACGCGTGCTCGGCTGGGTCGGCGGGCTCGCCGTGCTCGTGGGACTGCTCTTCTTCCTCGTGATCGCAGCGTCCCGGGGCTGGATCGGCGAAGAGGCGCGCGTCGTCATGGCGGCCGCCGCGTCACTGCTGCTGCTCGCGGGCGGCGCCTGGATGCACGAGCGCCGCGGCCGGACCGAGGCGGCGCTGGCGGCCGCCGCGACGGGCATCGCCGGCATGTTCGCGGCGATCGTGGTCGCGGGCCCGGTCTACGCGCTCGTTCCGGCGCTCGCCGCCATCGCGCTCGCCCTCGCTGCCGGCGCGCTGGCGACGACGCTCGCGCTGCGCTGGGAGGCGCCCGGCATCGCCTGGCTCGGCATCCTGGGCGCGCTGTCGGCTCCCCTGCTCGTCGGCGCGGTCCAGGACAGCACCTCGATCGCGCTGATGCTCGTGGCCTACTCCGCCGCCGGCGCGGTGCTGCTGTGGCAGCGCTGGCACGCGATGGCCGGCGCCGCGTTCCTCGTCGCCGGCGCCGAGATCGCGCTCTGGCTCGTCGACGGCAGCACCGACCACCATGCCGTCGCGGTCGTCGCGGCGCTCAGCGTGTTCGGCGCCGTCAGCGCCGTCGGCGCCGCGGGCTTCGAATGGCGTGCCCGGTCCTCGGGACTGCGCGTCTCGGCGCACGTCCTGCTCGCCTTGAACGCGCTCGCCCTGGCCGCACTCGGCGCCATCGGTCTCGACTTCGACACGTATCTCTGGCTCGGGGCGCTGGCACTCGCCCACCTCGCCGCCGCGCTCGTCGCACAGCGCAGCCGCACGGTGACCCGCGAGCTGGCGCTCGCGGCGGCCGGACTCGGGATCGTGCTCGCGGACGTAGCGTTCGCGACCGTCGCCGACGGCCTCCCGCTCGTGCTCGGTTGGGCCGCCGGCGCCGTGGCCTTCTCCGCGCTGGCTCGCGGCGCGCGCCACCGCTCGGACTCCGCGGCTGCGCTCGCCGGCCTCGGCGGCCACATGCTGCTCGCGATCACGACGGCCGCCACCGGCGCGGTCGAGCTCTCCGCGCTCGGCGGCGGGCTCGCCGACCCGGCCACCGCACTCGCTGCCCTGGCGGGGCTTGCAGCGGCCGCGTGGGCGGCCGCACGCCTGATCGCGCCGCGGCGCGAGGACTGCCGGGTCGCGCTCGACGCGGTCGCGCTCGTGGCGCTCGCGCTGTTCTCGGCGCTCGCGCTGGACGGCGCCGCGCTGACGCTGGCCCTGACCGGCGAGGCGATCGCGCTCGCGACTCTGGCGCGGCGCCAGGCCACCGACCCCGTGCCGTTCCCGGCCGCGCTTGCGTTCCTCGGAGTGGCGTTCGCGCACACGATCGTCGTGCTCGCACCGCCCGCCGCGCTCGTCGGCGGGCTGCCGGATCCGCTGCTCGCCACGATCGGGCTCGCTGCCGTCGCTGCGGGAGCGGCGATCGTCGCTCGCTCCGCGCCCGACGCTCGCGTCCGCCTTGCGCTCGAGTCCGGGGCGGCCGCACTCGGCCTCTACCTGGCGTCGGTGCTGCTCGTCACGCCGTTCCAACCGGGGACCGGCACGGCGGCGCTGCCGATCGCCGAGCTCGACGTACGCCAGCGCGGGCAGGTCCTGCTGAGCGCGCTGTGGGCGCTTTCCGGCGTGGCCGCGCTCGTCGCCGGCCTGCTGCGCGACTCGCGCCCGCTGCGACTGGCGGCGCTCGCGCTGCTCACGGTCACGGCCGGCAAGGTCTTCGTCTTCGACCTCGCGTCGCTCACGTCCCTGTACCGCGTCGGCTCGTGCATCGCGCTCGGCCTGTTGCTGCTGGTCGGCGCGTTCGCCTGGCAGCGCGTCCGTCCGCGTCCCTTGCCCGACCTCCGCGGCGTCCCGGGGGCGCTGCGCTGACGTTCAGCCGACGTGCACTGGCAGCGTGCGCGTTGCGGAGCGCTGCAGGGGGCGCTTGCCGCAGCCGCCGGAGTAGACCCGCACCGTGATCGTGTAGTCGCCCGCGGCGGGATAGTCGTAGCGAAGCCGGAAGCGCTCCTTCGACCCGCGGCGACGGCCGCGATCCGCCTTGCCGCGGCGCGTGATCTCGCAGGCGCTCAGGCCCTGTGCGGGCTGTCCCTCGCCCCACGAGATGTCGGCGCCGCGGACGACGTCGTCGCGGTCGCGCCCGACCACGGCGACGGTCACGCTCGCGCCGTGCTGAGTCAGCTCCGCGGAGACGACCTTGGGCCGCGCGTTGCGCGAGTCCGGCATCGCCACGGCCGGCGCGGCCGCGGTTCCCGCCGCAAGCACCATCGCAGTCGCCGTCCATGCCCACCGCATCCCGATCCAGGCTATGGATCGACGCAGTTCCGGGCAATCGTCCATGAGTCCGGCCCGACTAACCTGGACGGATGGATCAGCCCCGCGAGGACGAGGTCCTCCCCGGCGCCGACCTGAACTGGACGGACGCCGACGAAGAGGAGTTCCAGCGCACCCACCCGCGCGCGCCGACCTCGTCCGACGAGGAGCTGCTCGAGGCGGACTCGCCGGCGATCTTCTCCGAGCTCGACGACGCTGCGCGCCTGCGCCGGATCCAGGCGGAGCTGCGGCTCGGCTTCCAGCGCCTCGGGCATGTCGGCAAGGCCGTGTCGATCTTCGGCTCCGCGCGCACGCCCCGCGACGACCCGATGTACGAGAAGGCACGCGAGACGGCGGCTGCGCTCGGTCGCGCCGGCTTCTCGATCATCACCGGCGGCGGCCCCGGGATCATGGAGGCGGGAAACCGTGGCGCGCGCGACGCGGGCGTCCCGTCGATCGGCCTGGACATCGAGCTGCCGCACGAGCAGTTCGAGAACACGTACGTCGACCTCAGCCTCGACTTCCACTACTTCTTCGCGCGCAAGGTGATGTTCGTCCGCTACGCGAGCGCGTTCGTCGTCTTCCCGGGCGGCTTCGGCACGCTCGACGAGCTGTTCGAGGCCGCCACGCTGCGCCAGACCGGGAAGATCCGCCACTTCCCGATCGTTCTGTTCGGGACGGACTACTGGGCCGGGCTCGTCGACTGGCTGCTCGGGGTCGTCGCGGGCAACGGCAACATCAGCGCCGCCGACGCCGAGCGCCTGATCCTGACGGACAGCATCGACGAGGTCCTGCGCGTCGTCGAGACCGCCGAGCACAGGCGCCCGCGCGCAGCCGCCTGACCGCGCGCGCCCTGCGATCCTTGGGGCCATGGCCACAGGTGTGACCTCGACCCGGCTGGTGGGCCGCTCGCTCGAGCTGGCCCAGCTGCAGGCGGCACTCGCCGACGCCGCGGCGGGGCAGCCCTCGCTCGCCTTCATCGTCGGCGAGTCCGGTGTCGGCAAGAGCCGGCTCGTGGCGGAGCTGGAATCGCGCGCGGCCGCGGATGGGACGCGCGTCCTCAACGGCGAGTGCGTCGAGCTGGGCGAGGGGGAGCTGGCCTACGCGCCGCTCGTGACGGCGCTGCGCCCGCTGGTCCGCGAGGCCGATCCCGTGCTGGTCGAGCTGCCCGACGACATCCGCGCGGAGCTGGCGACGCTGCTGCCCGGGCTCGGCGAGCGACGCGAGCGCATGCGCGGCGCCGGCGATCAGGGACGCGTCTTCGAGGCGCTGCTCGCCGTGCTCGACGGGCTGTCGCGCAGCGCGCCGGTGCTGCTCGTGATCGAGGACCTGCACTGGGCCGACGCATCGACGCGCGCCTTCCTGCGCTTCCTGGCCTCCGCGCTCGGCGACGAGCCGATCCTGCTCGTCGCGACCTACCGGCCCGACGAGCTGCACCGGCGCCACCCGCTGCGCCCGCTGCTGGCGGAGCTCGAGCGCGTCCGGGCGCTGCGGATCGACCTGCACGGGCTGACCCGCGACGAGCTGAGCGAGCAGCTCGCCGGCATCCTCGGAGCGCCGCCCGAGGGCGCGCTCGTCGACCGCCTCTACGCGCGCAGCGAGGGCAATCCGCTCTTCACCGAGGAGCTGCTGGCCGCGGGGCTCGACGGGCTGGGCGCGGTCCCGCCCAGCCTTGCCGCCGCGCTCGCGCTGCGGATCGAGCGGCTCGGCGACGACGCGCAGCACGTGGTCCGCGTGCTGTCGGCCGGCGGGCGGCTCGACGACGCGGTGCTGGCCGAGGTCGCCGGCCTGGATGCGCGCGCGCTGCGCGAGGGCCTGCGCGAGGCGGTCGCGAACCACATCGTCGTGCTCGACGGGGACCTCTACACGCTTCGCCACGCGCTGCTGCGCGAGGCGGTGCACGACGATCTGCTGCCCGGCGAGCGCGCCGAGCTGCACCGTGCGCTGGCGCGTGCGCTCGAGGGCGCGGCGAGCGGGGACGTGCCCGGCGCCCAGCGCGCCGCCGCGATCGCGCACCACTACCTGGCAGCCGGCGACCAGCCGGCGGCGCTCGCG
This sequence comes from uncultured Solirubrobacteraceae bacterium, assembly GCA_963839615.1. Taxonomy (GTDB): domain Bacteria; phylum Actinomycetota; class Thermoleophilia; order Solirubrobacterales; family Solirubrobacteraceae; genus DASQMT01. The sequence goes on along the minus strand of CAWIVY010000010.1, from coordinate 483,590 downwards.
GCGTCGATGCGCGCCGGCGTCGCGGCGATGGACGTGCAGGCCTACCGCGAGGGAGCGACGCTGTTCGAGCGCGTGCTCGAGCTCTGGGACCGCGTGCCCGACGCCGCCGGCCTGACCGAGACCGATCAGGTCGAGGTGCTCGAGCGCGCGGCCGCCTGCCACTTCTATGCCGACGACGTCCAGCGCTCGGTCACCGTCTCCAAGCGGGCGCTGTCGCTGATCGACGAGGCGGCCGAGCCGCGCCGCGCCGCGTGGCTGTACGGCCTGATGCAGCGCGGCCTCTGGGCGCTGCTGCGCCAGGAGGAGGCGGTCGCCGCGCTCGAGCGCGGCCTCGCGCTGCTCGCCGACGACGACCCGAGCCCCGAGCGCGCGGGCCTGCTCGCGCGCCAGGCGAAGAGCCTGATGGTGCAATCGCGCTACCACCGCGCCGTCGGCGTCGCACGCCGCGCGCTCGCCGAGCAGGCGCAGCTCGACACCCCGGGCGGCTACCACGTCGACGACATCGGGGCGCTCAACGCGCTCGGCGTCTCGCTGATGGCGACGGGCGAGCTGGAGGAGGGCGCCGCGGCGCTGCGGCGGGCCCTCGCGCTCGCGCGCGAGCGCGGGCACCTCCAGGACATCGCCGTTGCCGCAGTCAACCTGGCCGACGCGCTGCACCAGTCCGGCAGCACCGAGGAGGCGCTCGCCGTCGCGCGCGAGGCGCACGCGGAGGTCGCCTCGCTGCCGACGCGCCAGGCCTGGCTGACGCTCGCGATCGCGCAGGCATCGTTCGACGCCGGGGATTGGGAGGCGGCGGAGGCGGCGCTCGAAGACGTCGATCGCCGCCGGCCGACCGGCGGCAACTGGGAGCTCGAGCCGCGACTGCGGCACGCGGAGCTGGCGCTCGGCCGCGACGAGCGCGACGTCGCGCGCGCGCAGCTGGAGCGTGCGGCCGAGCTTGCGGTCGGTTCGCGCGAGCCGCAGTACCTCGGCGTGCTCGGCGCGCTCCAGGCGGAGCTCGCCGCGCGCGACGGCGACATCGAGCGCGCCCGCGCCGCGGTCGACGACGCGCTCGACCGGATCGAGTTCTGCTCGGATGACGCGCTGCGGATGGCGATGGTCTCGACAGCCGGGCTGACGGCAGAGGCGACGGCGACGCAGCACGCGCGCGACATCGGCGACACCGCGGCGGTCGAGGCCTCGCTCGCACAGGCGGAGCTGCTGCTCGCCCGCGTGCGCGCGTGCGCGGAGGACGGCGGGCCGCTGGAGCTGGCCTACCTGGCGCATGCCGAGGCCGACCACTGCCGCGCGGTCGGCTCCGACCAGGCCGACCGCTGGGTGGCCGCTACCGAGCGCTGGGACGCGCTGGGACGCCCGTACCCGGCCGCGGTGGCGCGCTGGCGCAACGCCGAGGCGCTCGTCGCCGCCGGCGATCGCGAGGCGGCCGTCCCGGTGGCGACGGCGGCGATGGCGGCCGCGGAGCGGCTGGGCGCAGCCTGGCTCGCCGGCGAGCTCGAGAGCCTCGCGGCCCGCGCGCGCCTGCGCCTGGGCGACGGCGACGGCGCCGCGCCCGTCGCCAGCGAGGAGTCCGAGGACCCGTTCGGCCTCACGCCGCGCGAGCGCCAGGTGCTGGCGCTGGTCGCCGCGGGAGCGACCAACCGCGAGATCGGTCGCCAGCTCTACATGGCCGAGAAGACCGCCAGCGTCCACGTCTCACGGATCCTCTCGAAGCTCGACGTCCGCTCGCGCACGGAGGCCGCCGGAGTAGCCCACCGGCTGGGCCTCGACGCGGTCGTCTGAACCTCAAGAAAACCTGAACGGGGGCTGGCACCGTTTAGGCGCCGTTCAGGTGACCGCGGCGCGCGCGGCCTGGAGGGCGGTGACGCCTTCCAGCGTCGCCTCCTCGGCCGAGCGTGGGCCGAGCACGTCGCCGGCGCGGACGCGGCCGGGTGTTCCCTCGAGGTCGGCCCAGAGCTCGTCCTCGGGCGCGCGGCCCTGGGCGTGGACGACCGTGGCGACCTGCGGCAGCGGGCTCGAGCGGCCCGAGAAGAGATGGCGAAGCCCGCCCGCCGTCACCTCCGTGTGGTGGAGGATCGCGATGTCGCGCGCATCGAAGCGGGCGAGGTAGAGGTTGCGCTGATACTGGTGGAGCGTCCCGCCGGGGCACGGCGCCGCGCAGGCAAGCGTCACCTCGAGCCCCTGCTCCGCCAGCACCTCGGCCACGTCCAGGCCGTCCCAGCCGCCGCCCCAGTCGGCGACGAGCACGGGCCCGACGACCGCCGCCGGGTTGGCGATCGCGTCCCATGCGCCGAGGAGCTCCGGTCCGCCCACGCGATCGCGCACGAACGGCTCGTCGTGCTCGACCTCGCCCGTGGCCCAGTCGGGCACGAACGGGCGCGCGCCCGTCGCGAGCACGACGACGTCCGCGGCGACCAGCTCGTCGGCCCCGGCCTCATCGCCGAGCCGGAGCGTGATCCCCGGGTGGTCGAGCCGGCGCGCGGCGTTCGAGCGCCAGCGGCGCCACAGCTCGTGGTGGGCCGGCGCGCGGCCCGCGAGCCGCAGCTGGCCGCCGAAGTCGCCCGCGCGGTCGATCAGCGTGACGGCGTCGCCGTGCGCCGCCGCCTCGACCGCCGCCGCCACGCCCGCCGGGCCGGCACCGATCACGAGGACGCGCAGCGAGCGTTCGACGCCCGCTCGCCTGGGCAGCGTGCGCTCCCGCCCGGTGCGGGGGTTGACGAGGCAGCCGATCGGCACGCCCGCGTGGTAATGGCCGATGCAGGCCTGGTTGCAGCCGATGCAAGCGATCACCTCGCTGTCGCGACCGCGCGCGGCCTTCTCGACCAGCTCGGGATCGGCGATGAGCGCGCGCGTCATCCCGACGGCATCGGCCGCGCCGGACTCGACCAGCCGCTCCGCGGCCGCCACGTCGACGACGCGCGTGGTGGCGATCACCGGCACGTCGACCGCGGCGCGGACCGCCGACAGCGAATCGGCGATCGCGGCCTCGGGCACGGGTGGCGGCGGCGCGATCCAGCTAGATGCGGCCACGTATGCGGAATGCCCGAGCACGAAGGAGGCGAAGTCGGTCAGCCCCGTCGCGCAGAGCTCACCCGCGATCTCGGCGCAGGCCGCCTCGTCCAACCCCTCGGGCGCCAGCTCGTCGGCTGCGAGCCGGACCCCGATCGCCAGCTCGGGACCGGCCGCCGCGCGCACCGCCGCAAGCACCTCCTCGGCGAAGCGCAGCCGCCCGCCGGCGACCGCGCCGTAGACGTCCGCGCGCCGGTTCGAGCGCGGCGAGAAGAACTGGGCGATCAGGTAGCCGTGCGACATCGATACCTCGATGCCGTCGATCCCGCCCTCGGCGCAATGGCGCGCGGCTGTCGCGTAGCCCTCGATCAGCGCTCGCAGCTCAGCCGTCGTCAGCGCGCGCGGCTCGCTCGCGAAGCGCGGCGACGGGATCGCCGACGGCGCGACCGCCGGGGCCCGCGGCGCCGCCGAGATCTGCTCGCGGCCGCCGTGGAAGAGCTGCACCAGCAAGCGCGCGTCGTGCTCGTGCGCGGCGGCGGCGAGCGCGCGGTAGCCGGGCACGATCTCCGGCAGGAAGCCGCCCAGCGTGTGCGCGGTGAGCAGGCCCGAGGGGTCGACCGCGGTCGCCTCGAGGAAGATCGCGCCCACGCCGCCGCGGGCGCGCGCCGCGTGATAGGCGACGAGGTCCGCCGTCGGCAGGTGCTCGTGCACCAGCCCGGTCTGGTGCGAGGTCGACACGACCCTGTTGCGCAATCGCACAGGGCCGAGATCGAGCGGGGTCAGGAGCACGGTCAGGTGAGCTGCTCGAGCACCCACTCGCCGCCTTCGCGGCCGAGCGTGAGCCGCTCCTCGCGGCCACCGGACATGACGCGGAAGACGGCCTTGTCCTCGTCGGTGCCGGGACGATCGACGATCTGCACGAGCGTCAGCTCGTCCGGCTCGGAACCCGGGCGCTCGGACGCGTACGCGGCTCCGGCGGCGGTCTCGAGGCCGTCGCGCGCCCAGCCGCGGTCCTGCGCGTGCGCGGCCGCGAGGTCCTGGTTGACCTGCGCGAGGTGGGCGTCGAAGCGCCCACGGTTCGCCTCGAGCTGGCGCCGGCGAGCGTACGCGCCGCCGACGGCGAGGATGATCACGAGCGCGGCGAAGACGCCCAGGACTATTGCGAGCCAGGTCGGCATGCGCAGGGATTACAGCATCACGTTGCGCGAGCTGAGGTGCGCTCCCACCTTGCGCTTCACGCGCTGCAGCGCATTGTCGACCGTCTTGCAGTCACAGCCGAGCTGCTCGCCGATCGCGGTGTAGGAGTGGCCGTCGAGGTAGAGGCCGAGCACGTGCGACTCGAGCTCGGAGAGCACGGTGGAGATACAGGCGACCAGCGACCGCAGCTCCTCGGAGGAGATCACCTGGTTGACGGGATCGTGGACCGTCGAGCCCGGGAGCATCTCGTCGAGCGTCGGCTCGCTGTCGCTGGCGCCCGCGGGCGTGGAGGAGAACGAGACGTAGCCGTTCAGCGGCGTGTGCTTGTTGCGCGTCGACGTCTTCACCGCCGTGATGATCTGGCGCGTTATGCACAGCTCCGCGAAGTTCCGGAACGACGACTCACGGTCGGTGCGGTAGTCGCGGATCGCCTTGTAGAGCCCGACGAGCCCTTCCTGGATCAGGTCGTCGGAATCGCCTCCGATGAGGAAGTACGACGACGCCTTGAGCCGCACGAAGGAGTAGTAGCGGCGCACGAGCCGCTCGTAAGCGTCTGGGCTGCCCTGCTTTGCCAGCGCGAGCAGATAACCGTCATCAATCTGAACTAGAGATTGAGACTTTGCAGAGATCTTGGCCACGAATGATCCTTCCCGGGCCTCTCAGCCCGTGAAATGGTCGTGACGCACACCTCCCCCGGCGCCTATTGATGAGCCTTCAGGGTCATCGCTAACCCTCAAGTTCAACGTGATGTGATCAGTCTGGCACGGTTATGTGGACGCGTCAAGCCGCTGCTGCAAAATCTCGTACAACAGAACCGCCGCCGTGGCGCTCACGTTGAGCGACCCGATGCGCCCGCGCATCGGCAATCCGACGAGCTCGTCGCATGCGGCGGCGACGCGCGGGCGCAGGCCGCGGCCCTCCGCGCCGAGCACGAGCACGACGCCGCCGCGCCAGTCGACGGTGCGATATCCGGTGCGCGCGCCGACCGCCGCGCCGTAGCTCCAGCAGCCGGCGGCCTTGGCCTCCGCGAGGAAGTCGGCGAGATTGCGCACCCTCGCGATGGCAAGGTGCTCGACTGCGCCGGCGGACGCCTTGCAGACGGCCGGGGTGACCTCGGCCGAGCGCCGCTCGGGCAGGATCACGCCCGTCGCGCCGGTGACCTCCGCGGTACGGCAGACCGCGCCGAGGTTCTGCGGATCCGTCACCTCGTCGAGCGCGACGAGCACCGGATCGGGCGCCCGCAGGAGCACCGCAGCGTCGGCGTAGCGGTACTCCTCGACGTCGGCGCAGATGCCCTGGTGGCCGTCGGAGCCCGCCCGCCGCGCGATCTCCTCGGCGCGGGCCGGCAGCGCGCCCGGGAACTCGCCGGCAGCGCCCTTCGTCGCCCACACCGATTGCACGCGCCGCGGCCCGCGGATCGCCTCCCGGACCGCGTTCCGGCCGTAGACGATCAAGGCCCGATCGGGATCAGCTCCGGGCCGCCGGCACCGTCGCGGACCTCCCAGCCGCGCGCCCGCAACTCGTCGCGCAGGCGGTCGGCCTCGGCGAAATCGCGGTCTTCGCGCGCCGCTTGGCGGCCCTTGGCGAGCGCGACGACCTCGGGCGGCGCCCCCTCGTCGTCATCGAGCAGGTTCTCCAGCCCGAGCACCCCGAGCATCTCGCGCAGGTGCTCCGCGCCGACCGGCCCGTCCGCACGGTTGGCGTCGCGGGTCCAGGCCGCCAGCGCCGCCAGCGCGCGCGGCGTGTTGTAGTCGTCCGCGAGCGCGTCGAAGAACGCGTCGCGGTGTCCAGCCAGTGCCTCGGGGGATTCGCCGGGCGCGAGCCGCCGCCCCAGATCGCGGATCCGCTCGACCCGCCGTGCCGCGTCCTCGAGCCGCTCGGCGGAGAACGCCAGCGGCTGGCGGTAGTGGCCCTCGCAGAAGAACCAGACCAGCGTGTCGCGGCCCACGTCGTCGAGCACCTCGGCGAGGCCGCGGATGTTGCCGACCGACTTGGCCATCTTCTCGGTGCCCAGCTGCAGCATCCCGTTGTGCATCCAGATCTGCGCGAGCGGCTCCCCGCGCGCCGCCAGCGTCTGCGCCGCCTCGTTCTCGTGGTGGGGGAAGATCAGGTCGTTGCCGCCGCCGTGGATCTCGATCGGCGCCCCGAGCGTCGCCTCGGCCATCGCGGAGCACTCGATGTGCCACCCCGGCCTGCCGCGCCCCCACGGGGCGTCCCAGGCGGTGTCCTCCATCGGCTTCTGCGCCTTCCAGAGCGCGAAGTCCAGCGGGTCCTCCTTGAGCCCCGTGCCCTCCATCCCCTCGCCCTGGTCCATCTGGTCGACGTCGCGGTGCGACAGCTCGCCGTACTGCGGCAGCGAGCGGACGCGGAAGTACACGTCGCCCTCGACGGCGTATGCGTGCCCGCGCTCGATCAGCGCTTCGATCAGCGCGACGATCTCGTCCACCATCAGCGTCGCCTGCGGCTCGTGGTCGGGCCGGCCGAGCCCGAGGCGTTCCGTGTCGGCGATGTAGTGGGCGGTCATCTCGGCCGCGAGCTCGTCCGAGCGGCGTCCGGCGGGGCGCGCGGCGTCGTAGATCTTGTCGTTGATGTCGGTGATGTTGGCGACGAGCGTCGGCTCATAGCCCTCATGGGCGAGGAAGCGGGCGAGCAGGCTGAAGACGACGAACGGGCGCGCGTTGCCGACGTGGATCCGCCCGTACACGGTCGGGCCGCAGGCGTAGATGCCGACCTTGCGCCCGTCGCGCGGGCGCAGCTCCTTCAGCTCACCGCTGTAGGTGTCGTGCAGGCGGATCGTGCGCATCGCGGCGCACCCTACCCCTCCACGCTGGTGGAGTGATGGGGGCAGCCGACGGGCTTGGATTCAGGCGAGCCGCGCTGGCGCAGGTAGATCGCCAGCACCGCCATCGAGCCGACGGCGAGGAACTCCGACTGCCAGTTCTGCAGCGTCGTCTCCCAGAAGCTGGCCGAGCCGAGGTAGCCGACCCAGGAGAGCGCGGGCTGCTCGTGGTCGAGCAGCTCGGCGTTGTGCTCGCTCCAGCCCGACACCGACTGGGCGAACCAGCACCAGATCCAGATCGTGGCCATCACCAGCACGAGCGAGTTCTCGTAGATCGCCAGCCGCCACCCGCCGGCCTTGGCCCATTTCGGCGAATCCCGCTTGAGATGCTCGCCCAGCGACTGCTGCTCGTCGGACTCGCCGCCCTCCTCCCCGGGCTGCTTGGACTCGGGCGAGCCCTTCTGGATGAACCAGACCGTGAGCAGGATGAAGAGCGTGAACTGCAGGTACTCCGACTGCCAGTTCTCGGTCACGGCCTGGGCGAAGCTCGACGAGGTCAGGTAGCGGCCGAGGCTCAGCGTCTGCGGCGTCTCGTTCGCCATCAGCGCGTGCCACGTCTCGTCGTTGTTGTACTCGTGCCAGCCGGCGATCGCCTGTCCCGCGAGGGCGGCGACGAAGAGCGCGAGGAAGACGAGGCTGAGGCTCTGCTCGCGGGCGAATCGCCGCATCAGTGGTGCGTCAGCCCGATGATCGTGAAGTAGGTCAACCCGACGACGATCACCGCCAGGTACGCGACGTTCATTGTTCGCATGGGCCTCGGGACACCCCGAAGCGAGCGCCGCTAGCGCTGCTCGACGGTGGCGACCGCCATCGCCGCGGCGCCCTCGCCGCGGCCGACGAAGCCGATTCCCTCCCCGGTCGTGGCCTTGACGTTGACCGAGCCGCGCGCGAGCCCGAGGGCGGCCGCGAGCGTGTCGCGAATCGCTTCGCGGTGCGGCGCGAGCTTCGGCCGCTCCAGCACGACCGTGGCGTCGACGTTGACGATCGCGAAGCCATGCTCGCCCAGGGACGCGACGACCGTCCGCAAGAGCTCCACGGAGTCGGCGTCCTTGAAGCGCGGGTCCGTGTCGGGGAAGTAACCGCCGATGTCCCCCAGCCCGGCCGCGCCGAGCAGCGCGTCGATCACCGCGTGCGTGAGCACGTCCGCGTCAGAGTGGCCGGCCAGGCCCTGCTCGTGCGGGATCTCCACGCCCCCGAGGACCAGCGCGCGGTCGGGCGCGAACGCGTGCGTGTCGATGCCGAGGCCGGTGCGGACCGTCAACCGATCGGCTCCATCCGCCGCTCGCGCCGCTCGAAGACGCACAGCTCGGTCACGCCGGCGTCGGCGAGCGCGGCCAGCGCGTCGTCGTAGCGGTAGCCGATCTGGCCGGGCTCGTGCGCGTCGCTCGACAGCGCGATCGGCAGGCCCGCGTCGACCGCCATCTCCAGCAGCGCCGGCGCGGGATAGAGCTCGCCCACGGGCTTGCGCAGGCCTGCCGTGGAGAGCTCGATCGCGACGTCCGCGTCGAGCATCGCCTCGACGGCCGGCTCGTAGTAGTAGCGCGGATCGCGCTCGGGCATCGGCCGCGCGCTGCCCCAGAGCTTGACGAGATCCGGGTGGGCCATGATGTCGTACAGCCCCGAGCGAGCGGCCTGCGCGAGCGTGGCGAAGTAGCGCTCCCAGATCCGCTCGGGGCGCTCGCCGCGGCCCCAGACGTGCTCCCACTCGGCGCCCTCCATGTCGACGGCGGCGTCGTGGACGAAGTGCACCGAGCCGACGACGTAGTCCCAGTCGCGGCCGTCGAGGAATCGCGCGAGCTGGTCCTCGCGCCCGATCACGTAGTCCGCCTCGATGCCGAGCCGCAGGTCGGTCTGCTCGCGCACGAACGCGCAGTAGTCGTCGACGTCGTCGCGCGCCCAGCGGCGCCACCACGGGTGCTGCCAGACCTCGAGCGCCTGGTTGAAGCGGTGGATGTGCTCGGCCACTCCGAGCTCGGCGATGCCGTGCTCGGACGCTGCCTCGCGGTAGCGCTCGGCGTTCGCCGCGGTGAAGTAGCGCTCCGCCGGCGTGTCGTCGTCGTCGGGGCGCAGGTGGACGTGGTAGTCGGTCAGCACAGCAGGCTCTCGGCGATCGCCAGGTCGTGCGGCGTCGTCACCTTGAAGTTCGCGGGCGGGGACTCTATGACGCGCACGCTGCCGCCCGCCCGCTCGACGAGCGAGGCGTCGTCGGTCGCGGCCGCCAGCACGTCGGCGGGCACGTCGAGCGCCCGCCGCAGGATCTCGGTGCGGAACGCCTGCGGCGTCTGGATCGCCCAGAGCCGCGAGCGGTCGTGCGTGCGCACGACGAGGCCGTCGGGCCCCGCCTCCTTGACGGTATCGGTCAGGCGCGCCGCCGCGATCGCGGCGTCGGTCTCCGCGAGCGCGATCAGCGTGCGCCGGAACAGCTCGGGCGTCGCGAGGGGCCGTGCCGCGTCGTGGACCACCACGGCCTCGACGTCCCCGGCGGCGACGAGCGCGTTGCGCACCGACTCCGAGCGCGTGGCGCCACCCTCGACCAGGGCGAGCCCGAGCGGGAATCCGGCTGCGGACGCGGCCAAGGCCTCCTCGGCGGCGGCGCCGTGGCCCGGCGGCACGGCGACGACCACGCGCAGGACGCCCGCCGCGGCGATCGCGTCCAGCGACCAGCGGACGAGCGGCCGGCCGGCCACCGCGACGAAGGCCTTCGGCAGCGCGGCGCCGAGGCGCTCGCCGCTCCCGGCGGCGACGACCAGCGCCGCGCAGCTGTCCGGCATTTGCTCCGACGCACGATCCGTTGGCCGCATGGCCGCGGAGCGTGCGTCGAAGCCGGGTTGTCGTACTAGCCGGCGGTCGCCAGCTTCTCGCGCGTGAGCACGTGGTCGAGATATGCCTCGGCCTCGTCCTCGGACTTCTCGAGCGCGTACATCAGCTCGGAGGCGAGGATCTTCTTCGCGCGGGTGTACATCTGCTTCTCGCCGGTCGACAGGCCCTTGTCCTGCTCGCGGATGGCAAGGTTGCGAACGACCTCGGCGAGCTCGTAGATGTCGCCGGTCTTGATCTTGTCGCGGTTGTGCTTGAAGCGGCGGTTCCAGTTCTTGGGCATCTCTGAGATGTCCGCGGAGAGCACGCTGAGCACCTTCTGGACCGTCTCGGCATCGATGATGCGCCGGAGCCCGGCCTTGCCCGCGTTCTCACACGGGACCATGACCGTCATGTCGTTGTGGAGGATCTTGATCGTGAGGTACTGGCGCACCTCGCCGAGGATCTCCTTGTCCTCCTTCTTCAGGACCTGACCTGCTCCATGATGCGGATACACCACGTGGTCGCCGATCTCGAAGTCGATGCACTCGACCTCGCGCTCCAGCTCAAGATCCTCGATCTGAACGATGGTCTCAGGGATGGTGTCCTCCTTCATCAGGGTCGGTCCGCTTGCCGGACCACCGGGCGTTCATGTCTGCAGGTAACGGTCCACGAGGTTGATCTCTTGCAACCGGCGAAGGCCCTCGCGGATGTCCTTCGCACGGATCTCGCCGACGCCGTCCACCGATTCGAGCTCGGGGTCGGTCGCGGCGAGGATCTCGTCCAGCCCGCGGAACTCGCGGACGATGTTCTGGACCACGAGCTTCGGCAGCCGCGGGATGCGGCCGAGGATGCGGTAGCCCCGGGGCGAGACGGGATAGTCAAGCGTGTTGACCTTGCGGTCGTAGCCCGAGATCTCGGCCAGCCGGCCGAAGTCGAGCAGGTCCTGGTGCGGGAGCCGGGCGATGCCGTCGAGCGCGCTCGCGAAGGCCTCGTCGTCGGGCTCGGCGAGGTAGTCGTGCAGCAGCGCGGCCTTGTCCGACGCCACCCCGACCATCGTCTCCTCGAGCTGCATCTCGATCAGCCGGCCCTCGGTGCCGAGCTCGACGATGTAGCGCTCGATCTCGACCGCCATGCGCGTCACCAGCTCGGCGCGCTGCAGCACCGTGAGGACGTCGTGGAGCGTGACGCCGCCCTCGAACTCCAGCGCCGTCAGGCGCGTGGACACCTGGTCGAGCCGGCTGCGGTACTTGTCGAGCGTCGCCAGCCCCTGGTTGGCCTTGGCGAGCACCGCCGGGATCTCCTCGAGGATGTACTTGGCGCCGTCGACGTAGAGCGAGACGACGTCGCGCCGCTGCGAGACGGCGATCACGAGCGCGTCGGTCTGCTTCGACACGCGCTCGGCCGTGCGATGGCGGGTGCCCGTCTCCGTGGTGAGGATCGTCGGGTCCGGCATCAGCTGGACGTTGCACCACGGGATCTTCGTCGCGTTGGCGTTCAGCGCGATCGCGCCGTCCATCTTGGCGAGCTGGTACAGCAGCGCGGGCGAGTAGTCGATGTCGAGCTTGATCCCGCCCGAGAACAGGAACGCCAGCTCGTCGGGGTCGCCGATGACGATGAGGCCGCCGGTGCGGGCGTGGACGATGTTGTCGATGCCCTCGCGGACCGCAGATCCGGGCGCCACCATCTCGAGCGACTTGACGAGACGAGGCTCCTGACGCCCTTCGAGCTCAGCGAGCTCTTCCCCTGATCGCGGCGTCATCAAGACTTAATTCTAGCACCGGATTTAGTCGAAGTTTACCCCTCTATTTGGCTCTATAGCGGGGAAAAGAGGGGTTGTCAAAGAGATTTGAACGTGCTACGGGCCAGTCAGGCCGCCCGCGCCCTCGCGGCCTCCGGCCGAGCCGCGAGAGCCGACTTCAGCGCCGCGCGCAGTGTCGGCGCCTCGGTCGCCTGGCGACCGGCCCCGGCCGGCGCGATCGTCGGCGTCAGCCCGAACTTCGCCGCCTCGGCCAGCCGGCGCTCGGGGTGCGCGACGCTGCGCAGCTCGCCGGTCAGGCCGATCTCGCCGAAGCACGCGATCGGGAGCTCGCCGGCCCCCGCCACCACGCCGCGCGCGGCACTCGCGACCGCCAGGGCGACGGCGAGGTCCGCGCCGGGCTCGTCGACGCGGACGCCGCCGGCGACGTTGACGAAGACGTCGGCGCTGCCGACGCCGACGCCCGCGTGCCGCGCCAGCACGGCGAGCACCAGCGCCAGCCGGTTGCGGTCGATCCCGTTCGCGACGCGCCGCGGCGGGACCAGCTCGGAGGGCGACACGAGCGCCTGGACCTCGACCAGCAGCGGCCGCGAGCCCTCCATCGCCGCCAGCACCACGCTGCCGGGCGCGCGCGTGGCCTCGCCGACGAAGCGCGCGCTCGCGTCCTGGACCTCGACCAGCCCGCCCTGGCGCATCTCGAACACGCCCGCCTCGCTGGTCGAGCCGAAGCGGTTCTTGAGCGCCCGCAGCGTGCGGTAGGTGCGCTCGCGCTCGCCCTCGAACTGCAGCACGCAGTCGACGAGGTGCTCGAGCACGCGCGGACCCGCGAGCGCGCCCTCCTTCGTGACATGGCCCACGAGCAGCACCGCGATGTCGCGCGCCTTCGCCAGCCGCGTGATCCGGTCGGCGACCTCGCGGACCTGGCCGACGGACCCGGCGGCACCGGTGAGATCGGGGGCGTGAAGCGTCTGCACGGAGTCGATCACGCACACCTCGGGGCGCTCGGCGTCGAGCGTGGCGAGCACCGTGTCGAGGTCGGTCTCGGCCAGAACGGGGACCTCGAGCGCCGCCCCCGAGAGCCGCTCCGCGCGGAGCTTGATCTGCGCCGCCGACTCCTCGCCGGAGACGTAGAGCGTGCGCCGGCCGGCGCCGGCCAGGTTGCCGAGCGCCATCGAGGTCAGCGTCGACTTGCCGATCCCGGGCGAGCCGCCGAGCAGCACCAGCGAGCCGGGGACGAGGCCGCCGCCGAGCACGCGGTCGAGCTCCGCGATGCCGGTGCTCAGGCGGGCCAGCTTGACGGCCTCGACGTCGGCGAGCCGGACGGGGCGGACCGCGCGGCCCGCGGCGGCGCCGCCGCGCCGCGCAGGGGCGGGAGCACGGGTCTCCTCGACGAGCGAGTTCCACTCGCCGCAGCCCTGGCAGCGGCCGTGCCACTTCGGCGCCTCGTGGCCGCAGGCGGAGCATGTGAAGGTGGTCGAGGCGCGGGCCATGGTTCGTCCGTGACGGTAGGCGCCGAGCCGGACGGTTCGCCCCTCGGCGCGCCGGCGGTCCCGGCGAACAGCGGCATCGAAGGGAGGGACCGGCGGCGGGTGGCGCTCCGGCGCACCGAACGTCGTGGACTACGCCCCATAGGGGCTATTCAGCGACGTTCGGCGCCGAACGTCCGTGAGTACGGGCTATAGCCCCGGCTGACGGCGGCGCCGAACGTCGCGGAGTACGCCCTATAGGGGGTGCTCAGCGACGTTCGGCGGCGAACGTCCGTCAATACCGGCTACCGGGACGACTGACGGACGTTCGGTGGGATCGGGCCCGCCGCCCACCCCGGACCCACCCCTTTACTGCCCGCCGTTCGCCGGGGCAGCGACCCCGCCCGCGGAGACCAGCCCCCGCGCGCGCTCGGCCACCACGACCATCCCGAGCGCGTCCGCGGCGACGATCGCGTCAGCCAGCAGCTCGCGGGCGCGCGGGACGTCGCCGCGCGCGAGCTCCATCTCCGCCCAGGCGAGCTGGGTGCGCGCGGTGAACGGGCGCGCTCCCATCGCCACGTGCATCGCCAGCGCGTCGGCGAAGTGGCGCTCCGCCCGCGCCCATTCGCCCTTCACCGCCGCCAGCGAGCCGAGCAGCCGCGACGCCGAGCCGTTGCAGGCCGCCGCCCGCCCGACGACCACGTTGCGGCCGGCGTACGGCGCCAGCAGCTCGTACAGCTCGTCCGCGCGCGCGACGTCGCCGAGCCGGCCGCAGACCTCCGCCAGCAGCGTCATCGCGATCAGCCACTGGGCGTCGCGCGGCAGCGTGCCGAAGCCCGCCTGCGCGATCGCGTCGAACTCCGCTCGCGCGTCGTCCGCGCGGCCCAGCTCGAGGTGCAACAGCGCCAGCGAGCAGCGCCACGCCGGCACCGCCGGGTACATGGCGATGAACCCGTGCACCGCCTCCTCGAGCTCGGCGAGGCGACCCTGCTCCCAGCGGATGTAGTACATCGACTGCGAGAACACGTGCACCGCGTTCTCGGCCTGCCCGCGCTGCCCGATCGCGAGCGTCTCCTGGGCGAGCCGCTCGGCCTCGTCGAAGTCGCCGGCGAGCTGCGCCTGCGCGCAGCGGAACATCGACGTCCACCACTCGTAGAGCGGCCGGTGGAGCGCCGCGGCGAGCCGCGATGCGGCGGCGATCTGGATGTCGGCCCCGGCCACGTCGCCCAGCTCGAGCAGGTCGACGACAGTCCAGCCGGCACCCTCCAGCTCCAGCTCGGGGTCGCCGACCGCCTCGGCCAGGCGACGCAGCTCGGAGGCGACCGCCAGCCGTTCCTGCACCGTCTCCGGCCGCCAGAGCGCGTAGTGGCGGGCGTCGAGGCAGGTGGCGAGCGTGAGCGGATCGCCGATCCGGCGCGCGAGCGCGACCGCCTCGGTGGAGAGCGCCAGCCGGCGGTCGGAGTCGCTCGCGTAGTAGAGCTCCAGCGCCAGCCGGGCGAGCAGCCGCGCCCGTAGCGGCGAGTCCTCGCCCCCGAGCAGGCCGAGCGCCTCCTGCAGGATCCCCGCGACGTCCTCCTCGACGCGTCCGAGCTGCGACCAGCGGCCGGCGTAGCCGAGCGCGGCGCGGCCGAGCAGGCCCGGGTCGCCGAGCGCCCGCGCGGCGTCGGCGGCGAGCGCGAACGTCGCACGGTGCCCTGCCACGCCGGCGCGCTCCTGCGACGAGCCGAGCGCGAGCAGCAGCTCGCAGCGCAGCCTGTCGTCGGTCGCGCCCGACAGCTCACGGGCACGGAGCGCGGCGCTGTAGTGGCCGGCCGCCTCCTCCCACGCCAGCAGGCTGTCCGCGCGCCGGCCCGCGGCGAGCGCGAAATCGACCGCGCGCTCGGGCCTGTCGACCGGAGCCGCGAGCGCGAAGTGATGGGCGAGCTGCCCGAGGTACGGGTCGAGCTGGCCGCCGCGGCAGACGATCAGCGCCTCCCCGACGCGGCCGTGCAGGCGCGCGCGGCGCAGCGCGGAGAGCCCGTCATAGAGCGTTGCGCGCATCAGCGCGTGACCGAACGAGTAGCGCCCGACGCGCTCGGCCACCTCGACGAGGACGGACGCCCGCACGCCTTCGTCGAGCGCGGCGACGAGCTCGTCGCCGGCCAGCGGCCCGACCTGCTCGAGCACGTCGAAGTCGAACTCGCGCCCGATCACCGACGCGGTGGCGAGCATCTCGCGCGCGGCTCCGTCGAGGCGCGCGAGCCGGCGCGACGTCACCTCGCGCACGCCATCCGGGACCCCGCCCTCGTGCAGCGCGATCGCGCCGCCGAGGTGGCCGTTCGCATCCGCGAGGTGCTGCACGACCTCCCCGATGAAGAACGGGTTGCCGTCCGTGACGTCGCGCAACTCCTCGACGAACGACGGCGTCGCCGGCCGGCCCCCGAGCGCGGTCACGAGCGCGCCCGTCTCGGGGGCGTCGAGCCCGGCCAGGTCGAGCCGCTCGAGCGACCCCTCGCGGCGCAGCGCGGCGAGCAGCGCCGCGAGCTCTTCGCTGCCTTCGTCGGCGCGGCTGGTGGCGAGGAACATCGCGCGCTCCGGCGCCGGTGCGCGCACCAGGTGGCCGATCAGCTGGAGCGTCGGCAGGTCAGCCCAGTGCAGGTCGTCCAGGACGACGAGCAGCGGCGCCGCGCCGGCGATCTCCGCGAGCAGCGCCGCGATCGCGTCGAACAGGCGCAACCGCTTCGTGTCGGCCTCGCCGCTGCGCAACGATCCGTCCTGGCCCGCGGACGGCGGGCCGAGCTCGGGCAGCACGACGCTGAGCTCCGCCGCGCGCGAGCCGAGCCGCTCGGCGAGCGGTGCGAGCGAGGCGCCGCCCGCCCAGCCGCGCACCATCCCGACGACCGGCTGGTAGGGCGCGGGCGCCTCCTCGTCGAAGCGGCCGAAGAGCACCACGGCGCCGTCGGCGTGGGCGTGCGCCGCCAGCTCGGCCGCGAGGCGAGTCTTGCCGATGCCGGCCTCGCCGGCGATCACGAACAGGCCGCGCGCGCCCTCGGCGACCCGCAGCCAGGCTTCCTGCAGGACGAGCGCCTCGGGCGCGCGGCCGACGAACTCGTGCCGGCCGCGCGCGGCGTCGAGCGGCGCGGGCCAGCGGCGGGACGCGATCGCCTGCGGCGGCGCGGGCGCTGCCGGCTGCGCGTGAGCGCGGCCGTGCAGCAGCCGCTCGTACAGCGCCAGCACGGACGGCCCCGGCACGGCCCCGAGCTCCTCGCGCAGCAGGCGCCGGAGATCGTCGAACGCGCGCAGCGCCTCCGCCGGGTTGCCGGCGGCCGCGTGGGCTTCCATCAGCAGCATGTGGACCGACTCGCGGAACGGCGCCGCAGCCAGGGCCGCGCGTGCCGCATCGGCCGCCTCGGCGAGCTCTCCGCGCCGCAGCGACGCCTCCGCCAGCAGCTCGAGCGCGCGCACCCGCCGCTCATGCAGGACGGCGCGCTGCTCATGCAGCCAGGGTCCGTCGCAGTCGGCCAGGAAGCCGGCGGGATCCGCGGCGAGCGCGTCACGCGCGGCGGCGGCCGCGGCGCCCCAGTCGCCGTCCTGGAGCGCGACCTCCGCGCGGCGCGCCGCCGCGGCGGCCCGCTCGACGTCGACCGTGACGTCGCCCTGCAGCGTCAGCCGCACCTCCGAGCGCCCCGTCAGCGCCCCGTCGCCGAGCGCGCGGCGGAGTTTCGACAACAGCGCGCTGAGCGCCGTGTCTGCGGCGGCCGGGGGCGACTCGGGCCAGAGCACGTCGATCAGCTCCGCGCGCGGGCAGGCACGATCGCGGTTGACCGCGAGGTACGCCAGCAGCAGACGCCCCTGGCGGCCAGGGATCCGCGCGCCGCGCTCGCGATCGCCTGCGCGAACCTCCAGCGGCCCGCAGAGACGGACGACCCAGCCTGAGCCCGAACCTTCCACGAGCACGGAAGCTACCCGGGATCCAAGGTGACGCCAAGGTTTTGCCAACGTCGACGGCGGATCATCCTCCCGCGGCTCCGCTACGGACCTTCCAGACTTCGGAGCCTGCACGCGACACGGACGTCGCAACAGTCGGCGCAGCGGCCCCTGGACCCGGGGCGCTGCGTCTCCGAGTGACCTTGAGAGGCCCGCCCGCCGGCGGGCCTCTCAGTTTCCGGCGAGCGCCTGCTCGACGTCGGCCAGCAGGTCCGCGACGTCCTCGCAGCCCGCGGAGAAGCGGATGAAGCCCTCCGCCACCGCGTCCGTGGCCCAGCGCGCGCGCCGTTCCGCGCTGGAGTGCACGCCGCCGAAGCTGGTCGTCTCGGCGACGAGCTCGAGCGCGCCGAGGAAGCGCTGGGCGCGCTCGGCGCCGTCGAGCGTGAAGCAGACGAGCGGGCCCGTGTGGCGCATCTGCCGCGCGGCGAGCGCATGGCCCGGATGCTCCTCCAGCCCCGGATGGCGGACGTCGCGGACGGCCGGGTGCTCGCACAGCATCCGGGCGAGCGCCAGCGCGTTCTCGCTCTGGCGTGCCAGCCGCAACGCGAGCGTGGGCAGCGAGCGCTGCAGCAGCCAGGCCTCGAACGGCCCGGCGATCGCGCCGCCCTGCGAGCGGTGCTTGCGCAGCGCGGCAGCCCACTCGGGATCGCGCACCGTGACGGCGCCCAGGACCAGGTCGGAGTGGCCGGAGAGCGCCTTCGTCGCGCTGTAGGAGACGATGTCCGCGCCGTGGTCGAGCGGCCGCTGCCCGAGCGGCGTGGCGAGCGTGTTGTCGACCGCGAGCCGGCCGCCCGCGGCGTGGGCGGCGTCCGCGATCGCGGCGATGTCGCAGACGTCGAGCCCCGGATTGGACGGCGTCTCGATCCAGACGAGCTTCGCCCCGTCGCAGGCGGCGACGATCGCCTCCGTGTCGGTCGCCACGAGCCGCACCTCGACCCCGCGCGGCGCGAGCCGGTCGCTCGCCACGCCGCGTACGCCCGGGTAGCCGTCGGCCACCGCGACGAGCACGTCGCCCGCCCCGAGCGCCGGCTCGAGCACCGCGCAGAGCGCCGCCATGCCGGAGGAGAAGAGCACGCTCTCGGCCTCCTCGAGCCCGCCCAGCGCGGCCTCCACGACCGACCACGTCGGGTTGCCGTCGCGCGCGTATCCGTACGACGCGGAGTCGACGTCGCCGCTGAGGTGGTACGGCGCAGCGAGCACCGGCCCGGGCACCAGCGGCGCGCCCTGCTCGGCGGCCGGCATGCCCGCGTGCACGGCACGTGTCGAGGGGCCGAGCGCCACGCGCTATCCGGGGATCTGCCGCGCCTCGGCCTCCCGCAGGCGGCGCGAGATCAGCTCCAGCAGCGAGATCGCGGCGCGCGGATGGTCC
Organism: uncultured Solirubrobacteraceae bacterium; assembly: GCA_963839615.1. Classification (GTDB taxonomy): domain Bacteria; phylum Actinomycetota; class Thermoleophilia; order Solirubrobacterales; family Solirubrobacteraceae; genus DASQMT01. The sequence continues at coordinate 465,192 of CAWIVY010000010.1, read as the reverse complement.
ATCAGGAAGCCGCGGAAGGCGCGCAGCGGCACGATCAGGCCGCGCACGTCCTCGAGCGCCGTCACCGACGCCGAGCGGGGCTGGCCGTCGATCCCGGAGAGGTCGCCGAGCAGCTCGCCCGGCCCGCGCTCCGCCAGCACGACCTCCGCTCCGTCCGCCCCGCGAGCGGCGACGCGAACGCGGCCGCCGCGGACCAGCAGGATGCAGTCGGGCGTGCCGCCCTGCTCGAAGATCACGCTGCCCGCCGCGAACGTGCCGGGCTCGCCCATGTCCTCGAGCGCGTCGCTCTCGGCGGGGGTCAGCGTATGGAGGAACTCCGCGTCGCTCACGAGCGAGAGGCTAGCCTGCCCGGCGGTGCGCCGCACAGCCGCCACCATGCTGCTGTTCCTGGCGCTCGCCGCGCCGGTCGCGGCCGCGCCGCCGCGCGGCTGGCATCCCGACATGGCCGCCGCCCGCGCCTGGGCCGCCCAGCGAACCGGCGACGTCAGCTTCGCCGTGCGCACGGAGCGCCGGGGCTGGAGCTGGCGCGGGGCGACGCCGTATCGCTCGGCCAGCCTCGTCAAGGCGATGCTGCTCGTCGCCTACCTGCGACGACCCGACGTACGCGCCCGCGCGCTGCGCGCCGGCGAGCGCGCGCTGCTGGACCCGATGATCCGGCTCTCCGACAACCGCGCGGCCAATGCGGTCCATGCGCGTGTCGGCCTGCCGGCGTTGAGTGCGCTCGCGCACCGCGTGCGGATGGCGCACTTCCTCCCGCACCCGGTCTGGGGCGGCTCGACCGTGACGGCCGCCGACCAGGCGCGGTTCTTCCTGCGCGTCGACCGGCTCGTGCCGCGGCGGCACCGCGCGTACGCGATGGGGCTCCTGCGCGGGATCGTCGCCGGGCAGCGCTGGGGCCTCCCCGCGGCGCTGCCCGCGGGCTGGCAGATCGCCTTCAAGGGCGGCTGGGGCAAGGGCGTCACGCGCCAGGTCGACCATCAGGCGGCGCTGCTCACGAACGCCGGGCTGCGCGTGTCGATCGCCGTGATGACCGCCGACAACCCGTCGAACGGCTACGGCGCGGCCACGATCCAGGGAGTCGCGGCGCGGCTGCTGCGCGGGCTCGCGGGGACCGTCAAGGGGAAGCTCGTACGAACACGCGTGGGCCTGGGCAAGCTGCGGCTCAGGCGCTGAGCGGGCGCCCGCGTGCGCATTCCCTGGCGATCGCGGGCACCATGGAGCCATGGCGAGCACTCACCGGATCCTCCTCTTCGACATCGACGGCACGCTTGTGTCCACCGGCGGCGCGGGCGCCGTCGCGTGGCGACGGGCGTTCGAGGACCTGCACGGGATCCCCGCCGACATCGGCCAGTTCACCGACGCGGGGATGACGGACCCGGACGTCGGGGCCAAGACGTTCGAGGCCGTGATCGGCCGCGCTCCGTCGGCGCACGAGCTCGCCCTGATCGTCCAGCGCCGGCTCGAGTACCTGCCCGAGGCGGTCGCCGAGAGCGAGGGGTACAAGGTGCTGCCGGGGGTCCCGGAGCGGCTGCGCCAGCTCAGCCGCGAGGGGCACCTGCTCGGGCTGATCACCGGAAACGGCGACGGCGCCGCGTTCGTCAAGCTCGCGCGCGGCGACCTGATGCGCTGGTTCACGTTCGGCGCGTACGCGAGCGCCGGCGTCGACCGTCCGGAGATCGTGCGCCAGGCCGTCAAGCGCGGCGAGGCGATGCTCGGCGACGACGTCCCGAACTCCAAGATCTACGTGATCGGCGACACGCCGCTCGACATCAGCGCCGCGCACGCCGTCGACTGCACGGCGATCGCGGTCGCGACGGGTCACTACGACGCCGACGCGCTGCGCGACGCGGACGCCGACCACGTATTGGAAACGCTCGAGGAGGAGCTCCCCTTGTAACGTCGCCGAAGGCACCGCCCCGGGGCGGCCGGATGCAACCGGCCGCCTCCACAGGCGGTGCCTGGCAGGCGAAACCTCTTTACGTTTCTTCCGCGGGCGGCTCTATGGCCGGCTGGTCCAGCGCGCCGCCGTCGTCGACGGCCTTGTCCTCCTCGTCCGCCTCGCCCTCGCGGGCGCCGACGGCCGCGGGCACCGGCTTCTCCGGCTTGACGATCGAGAGGATCATCTCCCGCTCGTCGCCCTCCGGCGCGGGCTCGACCATCACGGTCCCGCCCGCGATCAGCTCGGACTTGAGCACGAAGTCCGCGAGCGGATCCTCGATGTAGCGCTGGATCGCCCGGCGCAGCGGGCGCGCGCCCATCGCCGGGTCCCAGCCCTTGTCGACGAGGAAGTCCTCGGCGCCGTCGGTGAGCTCGAGCTGCAGCTCCCGCTCGGCGAGCGAGCCTCGGATCCGGCGCAGCAGGAGGTCGACGATCTGCTTGATCTCGCTCTTCTGCAGCTTGTGGAACACGATGACGTCGTCGATGCGGTTGAGGAACTCGGGACGGAAGACCTTCTTCAGCTCGCCCATGACCCGGTTCTTCATGTCGTCATAGGTCATGCCGTGCTCGGAGTCGCCGACCGAGAAGCCGAGCGGCGTGTTGCGCGCGATCTCCGACGCCCCGATGTTCGAGGTCATGATCACGATCGCGTGCCGGAAGTCGACCGTCCGGCCCTGCGAATCGGTCAGGCGCCCGTCCTCCAGGATCTGCAGGAGGATGTTGAACACGTCCGGGTGGGCCTTCTCGATCTCGTCGAGCAGCAGCACGGAGTACGGCTTGCGCCGCACCGCCTCGGTCAGCTGGCCGCCCTCGTCGTAGCCGACGTAGCCGGGAGGCGAGCCGACGAGCCGGGACACGGCGTGCTTCTCCATGTACTCCGACATGTCGATCCGCACCATCGCGTCCTCGTCGCCGAACAGGAACTCGGCGAGCGTCCGCGCCAGCTCGGTCTTGCCCACGCCCGACGGGCCGAGGAAGACGAACGAGCCGGTCGGCCGCTTCGGGTCCTTGAGGCCGGCGCGCGAGCGCCGGATCGCCTTCGAGATGACCTCGATCGCCTGGTGCTGCCCGATCACGCGCTTGTGCAGCTCGTCCTCCATGCGCATGAGCTTCTGGGTCTCGGCCTCGGTGAGCTTGAAGACCGGGATGCCCGTCCACATCGAGACGATGTCCGCGATCTCCTCCTCGCCGATCGAGGGGCGCTCACCGCTGTCGCCCGACTCCCAGGCGTCCTCGAGCTCGCGCTTCTTGTTCGTCAGGCGCCGCTCGGCGTCGCGCAGCTGCGCGGCCTTCTCGAACTCCTGGTTCTCGATCGCGGCCTCCTTCTCGCGCCGCGTCGTCTCGATCTCCTCCTCGAGCTCCCGGTACACGGGCGGGGAGGACATCGACTTGATGCGCATGCGCGAAGCGGCCTCGTCGATCAGGTCGATCGCCTTGTCGGGCAGGAACCGGTCGGAGATGTAGCGGTCGGCCAGCTCGCCCGCCGCCACCAGCGCCTCGTCGGTGATGTTGACCTTGTGGTGCGCCTCGTAGCGGTCGCGCAGGCCCTTGAGGATCTGCACGCACTCCTCGAGCGACGGCTGGTCGACGACGATCTTCTGGAAGCGCCGCTCCAGCGCGGAGTCGCGCTCGAGGTACTTGCGGTACTCGTCGAGCGTGGTCGCGCCGACCGTCTGCAGCTCGCCGCGCGCCAGCGCCGGCTTGAGGATCGACGCCGCGTCGATCGCGCCCTCGGCGGCGCCTGCGCCGACGAGGTTGTGGAGCTCGTCGATGAACAGGATGATGTCGCCGCGCTGGGTGATCTCCTTCATCACCTTCTTCAGGCGCTCCTCGAACTCGCCGCGGTACTTCGAGCCGGCGACCAGCGCAGCCAGGTCGAGCGTGTAGATCTGCTTGTTCTTCAGCAGCTCCGGCACGTCGCCGTTCGTGATGCGCTGTGCGAGGCCCTCGACGACGGCGGTCTTGCCGACGCCCGGCTCGCCGACCAGCACCGGGTTGTTCTTGGTGCGGCGGGAGAGGATCTGCATGATCCGCTCGATCTCGGTCTCGCGCCCGACCACGGGGTCGAGCTTGCCGTCGGCTGCGAGCTTGGTCAGGTTGCGCCCGAACTGGTCGAGCAGCTTCGAGGACTTCTTGCCCTCGCCCTGGCCGGCCGCGCCACCGGCGGCGGCGGCGCCCGCTCCCGCACCGGAGCCCTGGCGGCGCCCGCCCGGGCCCGAGAGCATGCGGATGACCTCGTTGCGGATCTTCTCCGAGTCGGCGTCGAAGTCGAGGAGGATGCGCGCGGCTACGCCCTCGTTCTCGCGCACGAGGCCGAGCAGGATGTGCTCGGTCCCGATGTAGTTGTGCCCCAGCGAGAGCGCCTCGCGCAGGGCCAGCTCGAGCACCTTCTTGGCGCGCGGCGTGAACGGGATCTGGCCGGAGGTGACCTCTTCACCGGAGCCGACGATGCGCACAACCTGGGCGCGCACACGCTCAACGGTGATGTCGAGGCTCTCGAGGACACGGGCCGCAAGGCCCTCCTCCTCGCGCAACAGGCCGAGCAGGATGTGCTCGGTCCCGATGTAGTTGTGCTTCAGCGTCCGCGCCTCCTCCTGGGCGAGGACGACCACCTGACGGGCTCGTTCTGTGAATCGCTCGAACATGGTGGCGCTGTGCTTCCTTCCTGCTAAGAGTCTGCCCTAGCGCTCGGTCGTGTCGTGTTCTCTTTGAGTTGGTAGGAGGGACAGATTCGGTACGAGCCGTGAGACGAAAATACCCCGCCCCTCATCAACCGTATTCGGCACGGAAGCCGGTCCGGATTAGTGAGGTCGGGGTCGTGCTGACGGCCATGAGGCAGTCTACCAAGGGTCCGCAGTCCGGATGTGGTCAGCGCATGGCCGGGAAGAGCACGACCTCGCGGATGCTCCGCTGGCCCGTCAGCAGCATCACCAGCCGGTCGATCCCGATGCCGATGCCGCCGGTCGGGGGCATGCCGTGCTCGAGCGCGAACAGGTAGGCCTCGTCGAACGGCTGGGCCTCCTCGTCGCCCTCGGCGGCATAGCGCCGCTGCTGCTCGAAGCGCGCGCGCTGGTCGTCGGGGTCGTTGAGCTCGGTGAAGGCGTTGGCGATCTCCATTCCCGCGGCGAACGCCTCCCAGCGCTCGGTCAGCGCGTCCTGCGAGGAACGGTGCAGCTTGGCGAGCGGGGAGATCTCGACCGGGTAGTCCGTCAGGAACGTGGGCTGCAGCAGCTCGGGCTCGACGTACTTCGACAGCAGGTGGTCGACGAGCTGTCCCCAGCTGTCGTCCGCGGGCGCGGCGTCGAGGCCCTGCTCGTGCATCGCCGCGCGGAGCGACTCCGGATCGCGGTTGGCGAGGATGTCGACCTTCGTGCGATCGCCGATCGCGCCCGCCAGCGTCTCGCGCCGCCAGGGCGCCGAGAAGTCGACCTCGCCGTCGTAACCGACGGCCTCGGCGACGTGGGCGATCAGCGCCTCGCAGCGACGGGCCACGTCGTCGTAGTCCGCGTAGGCCTCGTACCACTCGAGCACGGTGAACTCGGGGTTGTGCTTGTAGGAGACGCCCTCGTTGCGGAAGTTCTTGCCGATCTCGTAGACGCGCTCGAGCCCGCCGACGATCAGGCGCTTGAGGTAGAGCTCGGTGGCGATCCGCAGGTACAGGTCACGCTCGAGCTGGTTGTGGTGCGTCACGAACGGGCGCGCGGCCGCGCCGCCGTAGACCGGCTGCAGGATGGGGGTCTCGACCTCGACGAACCCGGCGTCGTCGAGGAAGCCCCTGATCGCCGCGATCACCTTGGCGCGGGCGATGAAGACGCCGCGCGTCTCCTCGCTCGCCATCAGGTCGAGCTCGCGGTGGCGGTGGCGCGTCTCGACGTCGGCGAGCCCGTGGTGCTTGTCGGGCGGCGGGCGCAGCGACTTCGCGAGCAGCGCGAAGTCGTCGATCGCGAGCGACAGCTCGCCGCGGCGCGTGCGGAACACGGTGCCGTCGGCGCCGAGCAGGTCGCCGAGGTCGAGGGCGAGCAGCCGCGCCATCCGCTCCTCGCCGAGCACGTCGGCGCGGGCGTGCAGCTGCATCCTGCCCGAGCGGTCGACGACGTCGAGGAACGCGGCCTTGCCCTGACCGCGCCGCGCCGCAAGGCGGCCGGCGATGCGCGCGCGCACGCCGGTCTCCTCGCCGGCCGGCAGGGTTTCGTGCGGCGCCTTGACGGCGGCGATCGGCTCGACGCCCGCGAACGCGTGCGGGAACGGCTCGACGCCGGCGGCACGCAGCTCCTCGAGCTTGCGCCGCCGGTCGATCAGGACCTGAGAGAGCTCCTCGCCCTCTTGACTCATCGGTCTAGGCGACGCTGATCTTCGAGATGGTGAGCTTGCGCTCGCCCTTGGGGGTCGGGACGGAGACCGCGTCCCCCTTCTTGCGGCCGATCAGCGCCTTGCCGACCGGCGACTCGTTCGAGAGCCGGTTGGCGCTCGGGTCGGCCTCGGTCGAGCCCACGATCGTGTAGTGGAACGACTTGCTCTTCTCGTCCTTGACCGAGACGAGCGACCCGACGCGGACGACGTTGTTGTCGAGCTCGGAGGCGTCGATCACCTGCGCGGAGCGGAGCTTGTCCTCGAGCTGCGCGATCCGCGACTCGAGCATCGCCTGCTCGTTCTTGGCGTCGTCGTACTCGGAGTTCTCCGAGATGTCGCCGAACTCCCGCGCTTCCTTGATGCGCTCTGCGACCTCGCGGCGGCGGGTGACGGAGAGGTGCTCGATCTCCTGCTTGAGTTTCTCGAGTCCCTCGGGGGTGAGGATGACGTCCTTCTGCATGCGTCGTCCTTGGAAAGTCGGGTCCTTGAATACGGAAGCCCGCCAGGGCGGGCTGAACGGCGGCGCATGGTAGCAGCGTTCTCAGGCCGCGAGGAGGGGCTGCAACCCTGCGATCACGGCCCGCTGCCCGGCGATCGTATCCGCCTGCTGCAGGGCGGCCTGGACGGCCCTGCCCTCGCCCAGGCGGTCGATGTACCAGGGGTGGAACTTGCGCAGGTAGCGCGCGGCGCGATCCGGTCCGAGGTGCTCCACGGCGCGGTCGACCACCCAGTGCCATTCCTCGAGCACCTCCTCGCGGCTCGGCTCGCTGCTGCGCGTGCCCAGCACCTGTGCGAACAGCCACGGGTTGCCGAGCGCGCCGCGGGCGAGCATCACCGCGGCGCAGCCGGTGGATTCGAACACGGCGCGGACGTGCTCGGCACCCTCCATGCCGCCGGAAACGATCACCGGCACCGGGAGCTCGGCGACGAGGCGCGTCGCGAGCTCGTAGTCCGGGGTCCCCTTGTGGCGCACGGCGACCGAGCGCGGATGGAAGGTCAGACCTGCGACACCGGCGTCCTCGACGAGCCGGCGGGCGAGCTCGAAGCCCTCGATGCCGCCGGGCTTGAGCGCGGCGCGCAGCTTGACCGTCACGGGGAGGCCCGAGCCCTCGCGCGCGGCGAGCGCGACCGCGACCGCCGCATCGGGATCGGAGATCAGCGCGGCGCCCGCTCCCGTCTTCATCACCTTCGGGACGGGGCAGCCCATGTTGATGTCGATCAGGTCGGCGCCGCGGGCGGCGGCCACGGCCGCGGCAGAGCGCATCACGTCGGGGTCCTGCCCGAACAGCTGGATCGCGACCGGGCCGCCGGCGCGCTCGTCCGGATGGACGACGAGCAGCTCGTCGAGCGTCTTGCGGTTCCCGTAGTGGATCGCGTGGCTCGACACCATCTCCGAGACGGCCAGCCCGGCGCCGTAGCGCTTGGCCTGCAGGCGCACGAACCAGTTGCCGATCCCGGCGAGCGGCGCGAGCACGACCCGGTTCGGGATCGTGATCCCGCCCAGTTCCCACGGGTCGTGCAGCGAACGCATGGCGCCAATCCTAAAGGGGGGCTGGCACCGCTTAGGTTGCGTTGCGCTCGTGGATCAGCCTCAGGCCCGTGAGCGTGAGCAGCGGGTCGATCTCGTCGATCAGCTCGCAGAACGGCACGATCGCGTCGGCCAGGCCGCCCGTGGCGATCGCGGCCGTGTCCTGCCCAAGCTCGTCGCGCAGGCGCTTGAGCATCCCGTCGACCTGGGCGGCGAAGCCGTAGATCACGCCGGAGCGGATCGCCTCGACGGTCGACTTGCCGATCAGCGCGCGCGGCGGCGTGAGGTCGATCTTCGGGATCGCCGCCGCGCGGCTCGTCAGCGCCTCCATCGAGATCTCGACGCCCGGCGCGATGATGCCGCCGACGTACTCGCCGCCCGCGCTGACGATGTCGTAGGTGATCGCGGTGCCGAAGTCGACGATCACGCACGGGCCGCCGACGTGCTCGAAGGCGGCGACCGCGTTGACCAGCCGGTCGGCGCCCACCTCGCGCGGGTTGTCCATCCGGATCGGCATGCCGGTGCGCATCCCGGGACCGACGACCGGCATCTCGTGCCCGAGGTAGCGCGCGGCCATCGCGGTCCACTCCGGGCGCAGCTGCGGGACGGTCGCGGAGAGGATCGAGGCGTCGAGGTCGGCGAAGGCGAGCTCGCGCAGGGCGAGCAGGCTGCGCAACCGGGCGCCGAGCTCGTCGGCCGTCGACTCGCGCACGGTCGCGAAGCGCCAGTCGTTGACCAGCTCGTCGCCGCGGAAGGCACCGAGGTGGGTCTGCGTGTTGCCGACGTCGACGACCAGGAGCACGGGCTGGATTATGCTCGGCCCGCCATGACCGCCGTGCTGTACGCAATCCCCGCCTCGCATCCCTGCGCGGTCGTCGCGAAGGCGCTCGAGCTCAAGGGCGTCCCGTATCGGCGCGTCGAGCTGATCCCGATCCTCCACCGGCTGCCCCAGCGGATTCGCTTCGGCGCCGGCTCGGTGCCCGGCGTGACGTTCGACGACGGCGCGCGCGTGGTCGGCTCGCGGGCGATCCTGCGCGCGCTCGAGGAGCGCGTCGAGCAGCCGCCGCTGCTGCCCCCCGACGACGAGTCCGGCGCGGAGGTCGCGCGTGCGGAGGAGTGGGGCGACGAGGTGCTCCAGCCGCTGGTCCGGCGCGTGCTCTGGGCCGCGCTGCGGCGCGCTCCCGGGGCGATCGACGCGTACACGGACGGCGCGAAGCTCCCGGTTCCCCGCCCGCTGGCACTGGCGAGCGCTCCGCTGGTGGCGCTGATGGCGCAGCAGGCCAACGGCGCGCGCGACCCGGAGGTCCGGGCCGACCTCCTCTCGCTGCCGTTCCACGCCGAACGCATCGACCGCTGGATCGCGCGCGGCACGCTCGGCGGCGAGCGCGCCAACGCGGCGGACCTGCAGATCGGCGCGAGCCTGCGCCTGCTGCTCACCGTGGAGGACGTGCGGCCGCTGTTCGACGACCGCCCGGCGGCCGCGCTGGCCTTCCGCTGGTACCCGTCGTATCCGGGCGCCGTGCCGGCGGGGACGCTGCCCGCCGAGTGGCTGCCCGGCTGATCAGCGCCGGCGTTGCGGCTTGCGCCACTTCACGATCACCGGCACCGTCGACACCCGCGTCAGCCCCTGCCCGTCACGTACGGCGGCGAAGAGCGTCATGCGTATGCGCCGCCGCGTCCGCACGGCGCGGCGCGCGCGGCGGGGAAGCGACAGGTGCACACGGCCCGTCGCGCCCGGGCCGACCGAGACGCCGGCGATCGCGAGCGGCTCCGGCCTGGCGCCCCGTCGCAGCGCGCCCCTGAGGGTCACCACGCCGGAGCAGCGGCCGACGGTGCCGTCGACGCACGCCAGCCGCATCGCGATCCGGCCCTTGCGGTCGACCCTCGCCACGCCCGTGAGCACGCGGATCCCGGCGAATGGCTTGACCGGCGGGTCGCCCGGGCCGGGGACCGCGGGCGGAGGCGGCGCCCCGGGAGCCGAGACGGTCAGGCCGACGTTGTCGAAGTACGCGTCGCTGTAGCCGCCGGTCGTGCGCGACGCCCGCAACGTCACCGCGACCGAGCGCGCCAGCGGGGGGATCGCGTCGGTGCGGCCCCGCGGGAGCAGGGTCGTCGCGTTCGCGCGCGCTGCGGCGGCCGGTCCGGCGAGCGTGAGCGGCGCGCCCAGCGGCTGTCCCGCGGGATCGAGGAACGAGGCCTCGACCCAGCCCGCGTCGGCGTCGGCCCGGTAGCCGCCGAGCAGCCCGGAGAGCGAGACCGTCGCGACGCCGCGGTCGATCTCCGGCGCGAAGCCCGTGAGGTCCACCTGTTGGACGGCGCTGCTCGCGGGCGCAACGCCGCCGGCGAAGAACGTGGCGCCCGCGCCGAGCGCGGCGCCGGCGGCAGCCGAGGGGAACGGGAACGCCCCGTAGCGCTCGCGCGCGAAGCCGTCCGCCGCCGCCCACGCGCCGCCCTCCTCGGCGCCCGGGTCGCGCAGCAGGTTGCCGGCGGGGAGCGGCACGGCGGGCGGCTGCAGCTCGAACGCGCCCGGGTCGCGCGCGAGGACCCCGTCGCCGTTGCCGTCCGCGATGCGCGGGAGGTCGTCGCGATCCTCGGGCCACTCGGTCTCGGCCAGCCCCGCGGGCGTGCCCGCGTCGAGCAGCGGGGAGCCGGCCGGGAGGCGCAGGCTGCCCGGCGCGAAGCCCGGAGCGACGTGGCGGTCCCCCGGGCCATCCGTCCGCCCGGCGATCGCGGGGTAGTCGCTGTACGACGTGACGACCGTGCCCGGGCCGTCGAACGGCGCCCAGAGGATCGCGTCGGCGATGTGCGCCTCGCTGTCGGCGCATGCGGTCGTGACCGCGGCGTCCGGCGTGCCGGCGACGGTCACGTGCCGCGCGTCGAGCCGGGCACCGCAGGCGACGTGCAGGCCCGGTCCCGCGGTCGCGTCGAGCACGACCGTCTCGAGCCGCGACACGCCATCCGCGGCGTCGACGCCGTCCGTGACCGCGGCGGAGGCGAGGAGCGCGCCGTCGTGCAGCACGGCCGTTCCCGCGACGCGCACCCGACGCGCGCTGCCCGCCAGATCGAGCCCGTCGATGGTCGCGGCGGTGACCTCGGAGGCGGGGTCGGAGAGCGTCAGCCCGCCCGCGAGCACCGTCACGCCCTCACCGGAGCCCATCACGTCGAGGTCGCGTCCGGCGTCGTCGAGCGCCGCCGTGGCGGTGAGCTGCCCGAGCTCGATCCGGTCGCCGTCGACGGCGTCCTCGAACGCTTCGGCCGCCGTCGGCCTGACCACGCAGCCCGGATGGTCGAGGCCGACGCAATACGTCGTCGCCGCGGCTGCGGGCGCCGCCGCGACCACGAGCGACGCCGCCGCGAACACGATCGCGCCGGCGCGACGGACGGGTCCGGCCCTCCTCACGGTTCAAGGCTAATGGAGGGACCGCTAGGGCCGGCGAGCGCCCGCGTCCACCGCGAGCGGCGCGCCGGCGCGGCGCACGGCCGCATCGTCGGCGAGCGCGGTCAACGCATCCGCGGCGGAGCCGCTGCCCGGGACGATCAGGCCGGGCTCCAGCTCGAGCAGCGGCACCAGCACGAAGCGGCGGCCGGTGACCTGGGCGTGCGGGAGCTCGAGCCGCTCCGAGCTGTACGTCTCGTCCCCGAGCAGCAGCAGGTCGACGTCGATCGGGCGCGGCCCGTGGCGAACGCCGCCCGCGATCCGGCCCAGCTCGCGCTCGACCGCCTTGCAGGCATCGAGCAGCGGCTCCGGCTCCAGCGCGGTCCGCACGCGAACGCACGCGTTGTAGAAGTCGGGCTGCTCGAGCACCTCGCCGACGGGCTCGGTCTCGTAGACCGAGGAGGAGGCGAGCACCTCGACGCCGTGGCCCGGGAGGGCATCCGCCGCGGCCTGCAGGTTCGCCCGCCGGTCGCCGACGTTCGAGCCCAGCCCGAGGTAGCCCGCGCGGGTCACGCCCCCCGCAGCTCCCGCACCAGGGCGAGCTGACGCGACTGCACGATCAACTCGCCGCCGGGCGTCCACAGCTCGCCGTCCTCCTCCCAGACGCCGGCGACGGACAGCCGGCTCGAGAAGCGGCCGAGCACGTAGTCCTCGGGCGCCATCCCGGCGACGGGGAGCGGACGGCGGATGTGGACCGTCAGGTCGAGCGTCGGAGCCGCGACGAAGCGCCCGAGCGCGACGAACGCCGTCGGCGCCCAGGCGTCGGTCATCGCCGCTACGAGCGGCGCGTCGAGCAGGCGCGGCTCGGTGCTGCGGATCCAGCCGCCGCTCTCGGGCACCGCGCCCGCGGCACCCGGCTGCGACCCGAGCGCCCAGCGCATGTCGTAGTTGCGCGCGAACGCGGGGATGCCGGCCTGCTCGAGCGGGACGCGCTCCGTCGACTCCAGCGGCATCGCCGCGGGCATGACCGCGGCGTCCCAGGCGGCGCCGTCCGCCGGCATCTCGCCGAGCGTCGCGAGCCCGATCGTCATCGGCAGCCCGTCCTGCTCGATCCGCACCGAGGCGGCGGTGTACGAGCGCCCCTCGCGCTCCAGCTCGACGGCCACGTCGAGCGGACCCACGACCGGCGCGGCGGCGAAGTGCAGCGCCAGCGAGCGCAGCGGCCGGCCGGCGGCCGTCTCCGCCGCCCGTGCCGCGACCGCCGCCAGGAAGCCCCCGTTCGGCCCGCGGCCGACGAACCAGTGGTCCGGCGCCCATGCCCGCCAGCGTCGCTCGGCGAGCGGCTCGAGCGCGGTGTCGGCGTCGAAGTGGTGCGTGGCGTCGCCCGGCGAGACGGCCGTCATTCGTTCAGCTTCCGGATCAGCTCGCCCGGCCGGCACCACGCCTTCGCCCATTCCTCCTGATCCGCGATCTCCTTGAGGTCGAGCGACGCGATCACGTTCAGGAGCATCCCGTGGGAGAAGAACTGCCAGACCTCCTCGGGCGGCGCGCCGGACAGCCGCGTGACCTCGTTCACGATCCTGCCGTAGCTCGCGCGCACGTGCGCCCGGATCACGGGATCGGAGCAGGCGGCATAGCTCTGCATCTCGAACAGCAGCGCGGTCCTGTCGACCAGCAGCTGCTCGGTGTATGCCCGGCCCATGGCCGCCAGCACCTCGTCCTGCGGGACGCCTTCCGCGGCGGCGCGGAACGTGTCGAAGACGCGTCCGTCCGCCACGTCGTGACAGGCGAGGAAGAGCTCGCGCTTCGTCTTGAAGAGCCGGAACAGGTAGGGCTGGGAGATCCCGGCCTCGCGCGCGATCGCGTCGGTCGAGGTGCCCTTGTAGCCGCTGCGCGCGAACTGCTCGATCGCGAGCGCGACGATCTCCTCGCGCCGGTCCTCGGCGGACCTGCGGGTGCGGGTGGGCTGTGGCGAGCTCACCCGACCAACGTTAGTAATGACTCACTTCCGAGTCAAGCGCCTCGCGTGCCGCACCATCCGCCGGTTCGCCGTGTTGATTTCGATCATGCCGACGCGACGCCAGTTCCTGGCTCGATCGGGCGCCGCAGCCGTAGCCGTGCTCGCCCCGCAGGACGCGCTCGCGGCCAAGCGCCGCCGGCGGCGGCCCGCGGACATGCTGCGCGGTGGCCGCTTCCGCCAGGGCGTGCTCTCGGGCGATCCCGCACCCGATGCCGTCACGCTGCTCACCGTCGTCGACGAGGTCGGCGGCGCGGGCCGCGTGCGGCTCGAGGTCGCGAGCGACCCCGGCTTCCGCCACGTCGTCGCGCGCCGCGACATCCTCACCACGCCGGCGGTCGGCCATTCCGTGAAGGCCCGCGTGACGGGCCTCAAGCCGCACCGGCGCTACTGGTACCGCTTCGAGACCCGCGACCGCCACAGCCCGGCGGGGCGCTTCCAGACGGCGCTTCCGCCCGACTCGAACGAGACGGTGCGCTTCGGCTTCTTCTCCTGTGCCGACTACACGCACGGCTACTACAACGCCTACGAGCTGCTGGCGCGCGAGGACCTCGACTTCGTGATCAGCCTGGGCGACTACATCTACGCGGAGTCCTACCTGGCCACGACGGCGGGCAGGGAGGTGCGCAGCGACCCGATCGGCAAGCCGAACCCGCACTACGACTTCATCGTGCGCGAGGCCGGCACGCTGCCGGAGTACCGCGCCAAGTACGCGCTCTACCGCAGCGACTCCGCGCTGCGAAAGCTGCACGCGACCTTCCCGGTGGTCGCGACCTGGGACGACCACGAGCTGCAGAACAACTACGCCAACGGCGCGCCGGACGGCGGGCTGACCCTGCGCAGCGACTTCTCCCGCGCGCGCCGCGACGCCTCCTACCAGGCGTTCTTCGAGTCGATGCCCGTGTTCCCGCGCGGGCGCTCGCGGATCTACCGCACGCAACGGCATGGGCGCACCGTGGAGCTGATCATGCTCGACGAGCGCCAGTACCGCGACAACCAGCCCTGTGGAGACCGGATCGCGCACCCGTGCGGCAGCTGGGACCGGCCGCGCTCGATGCTCGGCGCGCGCCAGCTGGCCTTCCTCGAAGGGAAGCTCGCCGCCTCCAAGGCGACCTGGAAGGTGATCGGCGGCCAGTCGCTGATGATGCCCAACCGGGTCCATGACGGCCAGTTCGCGCGTTTCGACTCCTGGCAGGGCTACCCGCAGGAGCGCGAGCACCTGCTCCAGCACATCGCGCAGACGGGGATCGAGGACGTGGTCTTCATCGCGGGCGACGTGCACAGCTTCGTCGCCGGAGACGTCTGCACCGGCATGGGCGCCGGCCCGGCGGTGGCGCCGGAGTTCGCCGCGGGCTCGATCACCTCGGCGACGGTCGGCGAGGTCAACTACCGCATGCCCGGCGGGCGGCTGCTGCCCGGCAACGACCTGCAGCCGTCGACGCCGCCCGAGGTGATGGCGCACTACCGCGGGCTGAACCCGTGGTTCGACCAGCTCGACCTCGACCGCCACGGCTACGGCATCGCCGCAGCCTCCCGGTCGGCCTTCGACGTCACGCTCAAACGGCTCTGGACGGTCAAGGAGCGCAACTTCGGGACGATGCCGACGACCGGCTTCCGCTGGCAGCTCCAGCGCGGCCAGAAGTCGATCCGCGGCACCGCCGTCTAGCGCTCCTCGCGCCAGACCTCCACCGAGACCTCCTCGACCGGCAGCGGGATCGGCGGCTCGGGCTTCGACGCCTTGACCGTCACGCTGTCGGCGTTGAACTGCGAGGCGAGCCGGTCGGCGATCACCGCGCAGAGCCGTTCGAGCGTCTTGTACGAGCGCTGCTGCGCGATCAGCGCGATCACCTGGCAGACCTCGCCGTAGTCGACCGTGTCCTCCACCCGGTCGGTGACGAGCGCGTCCGGCTCGCCGACGTCGAAGCGAACGTCGAGCACCAGGCGCTGGCCTATCTCGCGCTCCGCCGCGCTGACGCCGTGGTGGGTGTAGAGCGACAACCCGACGATCTCGATCGTGACCCCGACCTCGGGACCCTCGGCCTCGTCGTCGCCGGTCAGGTCGTCGTCGTCGTAGTCCTCGGCGTCGTCTGGGGCCATGGGCGGGCCAACGTAGCAGCCGCCACGGCGAGGGCGTCGCGCGCCGGAGCGACGTCGTGAACGCGGAACACCTCGGCCCCGCGCTCGTATCCCATCACCACCGTCGCGAGCGTCGCGGGCATCCGCTCGGCGGTCTCGCGGCCGGTGATCGAGCCGAGGAACGACTTGCGCGAGGTGCCCAGCACGAGCGGCCGGCCGAGCGTGGTGAGCTCGCCCAGACGGCGGAGCAGCTCGAGGTTGTGCTCGATCGTCTTCGCGAACCCGATCCCGGGGTCGATCTCGATCCGCTCGCGCGCGATGCCGGCCGCGACCGCCGCCTCTATCCGCTCCGCGAGGAAGTCCTTGACGTCGGCGACGACGTCGTCGTAACGCGCCTCGGCCTGCATCGTGCGCGGCGTGCCGAGCATGTGCATCAGGCAGACGTCGACGCCGCGCTCGGCCACGAGCGCCGCCATCTCGGGATCGCCGCGCAGCGCGGTGACGTCGTTGACGTAGTCCGCGCCGACGTCGAGCGCCGCCGCGGCGACGGCCGCCTTCGAGGTGTCGATCGAGATGCGCACGCGCGCGTTCTGCGCGCGGATGCCCTCGATGACCCCGATCACGCGGTCGAGCTCCTCGCGCTCGGGCACGGCGTCCGCCCCGGGCCGGGTCGACTCGCCGCCGACGTCGAGCAGGTCGGCGCCCTCGAACGCCAGCCGCAGCCCGTGCTTGACCGCGGCGTCGCGGTCGAGGAAGGCGCCGCCGTCGGAGAACGAGTCCGGCGTGACGTTGAGCACGCCCATGATGCGGAACACGAAGCCCCGCCGCCCGCCTACGCCAGCTCGGGCTTCTCCGGCAGCTCCAGGCCGCGCGCCTCGGCGGCGCCGCCGGCGAGGCCCGGGCGCGGAAGCCCGAGCTTGCCCGCCGCGCGGTCGGCCGCGCTGGGCAGCTCCGGCCGCTCCGGCGTGCCGATGTCGCTCGGCAGGTCGTCGGGGCCGAAGACCTCCTCGGCGGACTTGCCGGCGAGCAGCGCCTCGAACTCCTGGCTCTCGATCGTCTCGCGCTTGAGCAGCAGCTCGGAGATCTTCGTCAGCGCCTCGCGGTGCTCCACGAGAACGTCCTTGGCGACCTGGTGCGCCGCCTCGACGATGCGCCGGATCTCGTCGTCGATCTCGCGCGCGATCTCGTCGGAGTAGTCGGGCTCGGAGGAGAACTCGCGGCCGAGGAACGGCTGGCCGTGGTCGTGGCCGAAGACGCGCGGGCCGAGCTTCTCCGACATGCCGAAGCGCATCACCATCTGCTTGGCCGTCGCGGTGACCTTCTCGAGGTCGTTCGACGCGCCGGTGGTGATCTCGCTGAAGACGATCTCCTCCGCGGCACGGCCGCCGAGCGTCATCGCCATCGTGTCGTTGAGCTCCGCGCGGGTCGTGAGGAACTTGTCCTCCTGCGGCATCGAGATCGTGTAGCCGAGCGCCTGGCCGCGGGAGATGATCGAGATCTTGTGCACCGGGTCGGAGTGCTCGAGGAAGTGGCCGACGATCGCGTGGCCCATCTCGTGGTACGCCGTGATCAGGCGCTCCTTCTCGCCCATCACGCGCGTCTTCTTCTCCGGGCCGGCGACGACCCGCATGATCCCTTCCTCCAGCTCCGTCTGCGTGATCTCCTTCTTGCCGGTGCGCGCGGCGAGCAGGGCGGCCTCGTTGACGAGGTTGGAGAGGTCGGCGCCGGTGAAGCCCGGCGTCTGGCCGGCGAGCGCGTCGACCTCGATGTCCTTCGCGAGCGGCTTGCCGCGGGTGTGGACCTCGAGGATCCGGGCGCGGCCCTTGCGGTCCGGCCGGTCGACGGTGATCTGGCGGTCGAAGCGGCCCGGGCGCAGCAGGGCGGGATCGAGGATGTCGGGCCGGTTGGTGGCCGCGATCATGATGATGTTGTCCTTGGCCTCGAAGCCGTCCATCTCGACGAGGAGCTGGTTGAGCGTCTGCTCGCGCTCGTCGTGACCGCCGCCCATGCCGGCGCCGCGGTGGCGGCCGACGGCGTCGATCTCGTCCATGAAGATGATGCAGGGCGAGTTCTGCTTCGCCTGCTCGAAGAGGTCGCGCACGCGCGAGGCGCCGACGCCGACGAACATCTCGACGAAGTCCGAGCCGGAGATCGAGAAGAACGGCACGCCGGCCTCGCCTGCGACGGCGCGCGCGAGCAGCGTCTTGCCGGTGCCCGGGGGCCCGTAGAGCAGCACGCCCTTGGGGATGCGGGCGCCGAGCGCCTGGAACTTCTTCGGGTTCTCGAGGAACTCCTTGATCTCGTGCAGCTCCTCGACCGCCTCGTCGACCCCCGCCACGTCGCGGAAGGTGATCTTCGGGGAGTCCACGGACATTCGCTTGGCGCGCGACTTGCCGAACGACATGACCTTCGAGCCGCCGCCCTGGACCTGGTTCATCAGGAACAGCCAGAACCCGATGAAGATGATCACGGGCAGGATCCACCCGAGCATGCTCACGAGCACGTTCGTGCGTGCCGGCTTGACGTCGAAGTCGCTGAGGTTGCCGGTCGCCTGCTCCTGGCGCAGCTTGTTGACCAGGACCTCGGCGTAGTCGACCGGGTAGCCGACGGTGTACTTGTTCTTCTCGGCCTTGTTGATCCGGACCTCGAGCGAGTTGTCCTTCGTCCGCATGGTCACGGACTTGACCTCGCCCTCCTCGAGCTGCGTGAGGAAGCCGGAGAACGACTTCGCGGGCGCCTCGTCGGAGTTGGAGATCAGCTTGGAGGCGAAGAACGCCAGCACGATCACGATCAGGATCGGGAACGCGGCGCTCTTGAAGAAGCGGCTCATGTGAGGTTCAAAGGTATCAGCGGGTCAGCCCCGTGCCCGCAACTTGCGAGACAGGGCGGTCCAGTCTGGATGCGCTGGTTATGCGATTGATAACGCCGCCACGTACGGGAGGTTGCGATAACGCTCCGCGTGGTCGAGCCCGTAGCCGATCGCGAACTTGTCCGGGATCTCGAAGCCGATGTAGCGCGTCGGCAGGTCGACGGTGCGGCGCTCGGGCTTCGTCAGCAGGGCGCAGACCTCCAGCGATGCCGGCCCGCGGGCCTCGAGCGTGCGCAGCAGGTACTGCAGCGTGAGGCCGGAGTCGACGATGTCCTCCACGATCAGGACGTCCCGGCCCTCGATCGGCGTGTCGAGGTCCTTCAGGATCCGCACGACGCCCGAGGACTCGGTCGCCGACCCGTATGAGGCGACCGCCATGAAGTCGACCTCGCACGGCGCGTCGATCTCGCGCATGAGGTCGGCGAGGAAGAAGACCGCGCCCTTGAGCACGCCGATCAGCAGCAGGTCCTTGTCGGCGTAGTCGCGCGAGATCTCCTCACCGAGCTGGCGCACGCGGTGCTTCAGGTCGTCCGCCTGGACGAGGATCTCTCCGATGCCGGGGTCGCGCAGCATGGTCAGTGCGCGCATCCTAGGGACGTGCAGGGTCGGGGTGCGGCGCCGCCGGTCCCTGGCTGCTCCCGAAGCGCAGCGCGCCGTCGCGAACCTCGCCGCGCAGGCCGCCGCCGACGTCGAGCGCGCCGCCCTCGGCGAGCGCGACCAGCTCGGCGGCGCGGTGCCCGATGGCCGGCGCGCGGCCGCCGGCGGCAGCATCGGCCAGCCGCTGCAGGCAGAGCCGGCGCAGCGCCGCCGGCAGGTCGCGCAGCGCTTCCAGGCGCGGTGGGTCGCCGGCCTCGCCGAGCACCTCGTCGACGACGGCGTCGAGCACGGCCGCCTCGTCGCGCAGCAGCTCCAGCGTGCGCAGCACGTTCGCCTCGGCGGCCGGATGCAGCGAGCGCAGCGCCGGCAGCAGCGCCTGACGCAGCCGGTTGCGCGCGAACGCGGGCGTGTCGTTGCTGGCGTCCTCGCGCCAGGCGAGACCGCGCGCGCGGCAGTGCGCCGCCGTCTCCTCGCGCGAGACCCCGAGCAGCGGGCGCACGAGCCGGCCCTCGCGCGCGGCCATCCCGAGCAGTGCTCGGCGGCCCGGCGAGGCGGCGAGCCGGTAGAGCACGGTCTCGACCTGATCGGTGGCCGTGTGGCCGGCCGCGATGTCGCCGCCGCGCTCGAGCGCGAGCTGGAGCGCCTCGGCGTAGCGCGCGTCGCGTGCCCAAGCCTGCAGGTTCCCCGCCGGCGAAGGCGGGCGCGGGCTGCGCACGTGCAACTCGGCGCCGAGCCGCTCGCAGAGGTCCGCGCAGTGGGCCTCGTCCGCGCCGGCCTCGTCGCGCAGCCCGTAGTTGCAGTGCAGCACGGCGACCTGCCCTGGGCCGGCGATCCGGACGGCGACGTCGAGCAGGCAGACCGAGTCGCGGCCGCCCGAGAGCAGCACGAGCACCCGCCGGCCCGGCTCGAGCAGCCCGGTCGCGGCGATGGGCTCGAGCAGGTCGGTCACGGCGCCTGCCCGGCGACGAACAGCTCGGTCGGCTCGGAGAAGCCCTTCATCGTGACCGCGCCGATCTTGTCGAAGGCCAGGTGCGCCCCGGCCGCCTCGACGACGGGGCTCGTCACCATCACCTCGCCGCCGGCCGCGCGTGCGGCGACGCGCGAGGCGAGGTTCACCGCGCGCCCGTAGTAGTCGCCGTCGCGATACAGCGCGGCACCGGCGTGGATGCCGATCCGCGGCCGCGGCCGCGCGTTCGCCGCCAGCCTCTGGTAGCCGACCGCCCAGTCGACGAGCGCGGCCGCGTCCGTCCCGACGACCATGACCTCGTCGCCGATCGTCTTGATCACGCGCGCGTCGTCGGGCAGCGTCGCCTCGACGCCGGCGACGAAGCGCTCGACGACGTCGAGCGCGTGCTCCTCCCCCGCCTGCTCGGTCAGCCGCGTGTACCCGGCGAGGTCGGCGAACGCGATCGCGACGCGCAGGCGACCGAGGCCGAAGTCGGCCTCGGTCTCCATGTGGCCGACGACGTCCTGCTCGACGAAATGGCGCAGCAGGCGCCGGTGCAGGCCGTCCATCACCGGCGCCGCTAGCGGCAGCAGGTCGGAGGCGAGGCCTTCCATCTCCTCCGCCATCTTCAGCCCGGGCACGCCGTCGCGCATCAGCGGCTCGTGCACGTAGAGGTGGAAGAGCTTGACCTCGGCGTCGGCGATCTGCGTGAGCGCCTGGCCGTAGACGCGGATCAGCTGGAGGAACGCGACGAGCGGGAAGCCGGCCTGGAGGACCGAGGCCGCGTACTCGAGCAGGTCGAGATCGGCGTCGGTGAACCCGTCGCCCGTGTCGACGGGGAACCCGAGCGCCGTCCAGATGCGCTCGATCAGCGCCGGCTCCAGGCCGGTGCGTTCGGCGGCGTCGTCGAGCGAGTGCGGGCCGCGCCCGGCGGGGAACAGCTGCTCGAGGTAGCCGTAGGCGAGCCGTCCGCTCGCCACGGCCTCGCGGATCTGGGCCATCGTGTGCCCGCGTTCGCGCAGGCGAGCGACGATGCGCGCCTGGGCGATCGCCGGCGGCGTCCAGTCCCCGTCGGGCAACGGCACGACGCCTGACCGCACCCAGCGTCTCAGGGTGTCGGGCGGGACGTCGATCAGGCGCGCGACGTCCGCGGCGGTGACCTCGGCCATCAGGCCTGGGACGCTAGCGGCCCGCGGGCCCCCAGGCGCCCCGATGCAAAGAAAAGCGGCGGGACTTCAGGAGAAGACCCCGCCGCCAGGCGGGCAATGCGGCCCGCTGCCTCGGCCGGCGGCGTTCGTGGTGTTCGCGACGCCTTGCGGAGGACTACCGCCCTCCACTTCCCGGCCTGTTGCCTTGGTTGGTGCGCAAGGTCTACCGCCGCAGCCGCGCCGTGTCAAACCGGCCGGTCCGGATCAGACGACCAGATGGGGGTACTCCTCCTCGAGCATCGCGCGGTACTGCGCGAAGACCGGCTTGGTGACCGGCATGAGGGCGAGCGCGGCCTTGACGTCGCCGCCGGACTTGATCCGCCGGCGCGCGATCGCCATCGCGACGTTCTCCTTGCCCTGGAAGTACTTGTTGGCCGTCTCGGACGACATCCCCATCTTCACGCGGGGCTCCCAGTCGACGTCGTCGGACCACTCCCAGTACAGGTTGCCGTCCTCACCCTCACGTGTGGCACGGATGTTGGCGACGAGGTCGACGTCGTCGAACTCGTAGCGCATCGGCACGTCGGCGTCGCGCAGCTTCGGGCCCATGTCCGGGTCCTCGTCCATCATCGTGAAGACCCGGTCGATCACCGCCTTGAACTCCGCTGGAGAGTCGAAGGAGGCGCCCATCGGCTACGAGCTCGAGCCGGTCCCGCCGGATCCGGAGGACGAGGCAGCCTTACGTGACGTCGAGGCCTTGCGTGACGACGCGGCCTTGCGCGCCGCCGGCTTCCGCGAAGAAGCAGCCTTGCGTGACGACGCGGCCTTGCGCGCCGACGCCGGCTTCCGCGACGACGCGGCCTTGCGTGACGACGCGGCCTTGCGTGACGACGCGGCCTTGCGCGCCGACGCCGGCTTCCGCGAGGACGCAGCCTTGCGCGACGACGCAGCCTTGCGCGAGGACGCAGCCTTCCGCGACGACGCAGCCTTCCGCGACGACGCAGCCTTGCGCGACGACGCAGCCTTGCGCGACGACGCAGCCTTGCGCGACGACGCAGCCTTCCGCGAGGACGCAGCCTTGCGCGACGACGCAGCCTTGCGCGACGACGCAGCCTTGCGCGACGACGCGGGCTTGCGCGCCGACGAGGTCGCCGACGACGCGGCCTTCCGCGCGGCGGGCTTCTTCGCGCCCCTGCGGCGCCGCACGCCCGCTGCACTGCCGAGCGGTCCGACTTCGAGCGCGGCGACGCGCTGGCCGAGCCCCTCGAGGTCACCCCGCAGGCCCTTGAGCTCGGCGAGCACGCGGTCCTCGAGCACCTCGCGGAGGTGGTTGGCGGCGGCGGTTACGTCCTTCGCGCGACCGCGCGTGGACTTGGCACCTTCGGCTGACGCCGTGAAGGTGCGCTCGACGGCGGAGCGGACGGCTTCGACGGCTTCGGCGGCACCGGCGGCCGCCTTGTCCTTCTTGCCGCTCTTCTTTGATTTGGCCATGGCTGCGCGATCCTAGCTTGAATGCGTGGGGAAAGTGCCGCACGCACCCGTGATCCTCAAGCCCCACGAGCCCGTCGCCGAGCGCGTGCTGCTGCCCGGCGACCCGGGCCGGGCGCTGCGACTCGCGACGCAGCTGATCGACGGCCCGCGGATGCTCAACCACAACCGCGGCCTGTGGGGATACAGCGGGATCGCGGCCGACGGCCTGCTCCTGACGATCCAGAGCACCGGCCTCGGCGGCCCGAGCGCAGCCGCGGTCGTGGGCGAGCTCGTGGCGCTGGGCGCCCGCCGGCTTATCCGCGTCGGCACCGCGGCGGGCGTCGGCGACACCGCGCTGGGAACGCTCGTCGTCGCCGAGGCGGCGCTGGCCGCCGACGGCGCGAGCCGCGCGCTCGGGGCGGACGGCCGCGTCGAGGCGGACGCCGGCCTGGCCGATGCCCTGGCCAGCGCCTGCGCGACTGCGCATCCAGGCGGGGCCGCCGCACGCGGGCTCGTCGCATCGGCCGACGTCCACGACCCCGTCCGCGCGGTCGAATGGGCCGACGCCGGCGCGCTCGCCTGCGACCTCGCGACCGCGGCGGTGCTGATGGCGGCGCGGCGGCACGGCGCGGTCGCCGGCGCGCTGCTGGCGATCACGCGCGCGCACGGCGAGCGGCTCGCCGACGACGCGCTCGGGCCGCTCGAGGGCGAGCTCGGCGCGGCCGGGGTAGCCGCGCTGGCCGGCTGAGGGCGCCGAGCGGCGCCTCACTCGGCGCCCGGCCGGGGAAGTCGCCGCTCGGCGCCCGGCCGGGGAAGTCGCCGCTCGGCGCCTCGGCCGGGCGCTACGCCTTCGTCGCCGGCTTCCTCTTCGCCGCCCGCTTGCGCGCGGGAGGCTTCTTCGCCGCGGCCTTGTCGTCGACCTCGAACCGCTCCTGCTCCCGCGGCATCTGCGCCGGGCCGGTGTCCAGGGCGCTCGCGAGGTTCGCGACCTCGGCGGCGAGCTTGGACAGCTGGGCCTCGATCCCCGAGAGGCGGTCGTCCGGCGCGCTCCGAGCCGCCTCCTCTACGCGGCGATCCAGCCGGTCGACACCGTCCTCGATCCCCTCGAGCCGCTGCGAGACCGATCGCAGCCGCCGCGTCAGCCGCTCGAGGTCGGCGGCCGAGGGCAGGTTGAGCGCGCTCATCGCGGTCTCCTGCGCCGACACCGCCTTCTCGCGCGCATCGAATGCGCGCGTGATCGCCCCGGTCACGAGCGGGTTCTCCAGGAGGTCCTGCGCCAGCTTCCCGAGCGCGTCCTCGCCCTGGCGAGTGATCCGATCGCGGAGCTTCTCGCCGCCCGCATCCTCGTCTGCCATCACTGCCTCCTGTCAAGCTTCGTTCGATAGTCGGCTGGGGAACGTACCGCAGTCTTGCCGGGTGGCCCCACGCGGCTGACACTGATCCTCGACTTGAGCTTTAGCCGCGGCGCAATTAAGCCGCCGCATACCGTGAATCGTCAAGAATGTGGCGAAAGGGCGCAAGAGACCGCCCGTTTAACCGTTCCTGAATTGCAACAGCGATATTCCACCAGTACGGTGCGGCCACCCCTTCGGGATGAGGGAAGCGGCGCACGGGGCCAAAATTGCGCCGATACTGCGGGAGAGGGGACTCGCATCACTCAATGAGACGACGGAAGCCAGTGGTCATCGCGCTCGCCGCCGCCGCACTGTTCGGCGTCGTCGTCGTGCCCGCTTCCGCCGAGCTGCATCGGGTCTCGGTCACGCTGGTCACGGGGCAGACGCTCACGATGACCGTCGACGTTCCGCCCGGAGCCTCGGTCGGCTCGCTCCAGATCCCCGGCCTGCCGGCGCCGGTGCAGTCGATCACCGACCTCGGCGTGGCCGCCACGGCGACCCCGGTGCCGACCGCCGTCCCCACCGTGACGGCCACGCCGGAGGTCCCCGCGCCCGCGCAGGAGCAGCCGCTCCAGCAGCAGCAGGGCGACGACCAGGCCTCCGACGGCGACAGCACGCAGCCTTCCGGAACCGACAAGGGCAGCGGTTCAAAGGGCGACGAGAAGACGCCGATCGTCGGCGACGATGGCGCGGTCAAACCAAACTCCGAGGCCCTGAGCGGCACGCTCGAGCAGGCGACCCCCGAGCGCGCCAAGAAGCGCGTCGACCGCTCGAACCCGACGCGCAACACGGACGGATCGCCCACCCTCGACAACCCGACCGTCTCGCTCGCCACTCCGGGCGCGGCACGGATCGGCGTCCCGAACTTCTTCATCGAGAAGTTCCGCATCCCGCCGTTCCTGCTCCCCATCTACCAGGCGGCCGGCATCCAATACGGCGTCCGCTGGGAGGTGCTCGCGGCGATCAACGAGATCGAGACCGACTACGGCCGCAACCTCAACGTCTCCTCCGCCGGCGCCCTCGGCTGGATGCAGTTCATGCCCGCCACGTGGGAGATGTACGGAGTCGACGGCAACCAGGACGGCGTCAAGGACCCGTACAGCCCGGTCGACGCGATCTTCGCCGCCGCGCGCTACCTGCGCGCCGCCGGCGCCGACAAGGACCTGCGCGCCGCGATCTTCGCCTACAACCACGCCGACTGGTACGTCGACTCGGTGATCCTGCGCGCGCGTTACATCGGTGGCCTGCCGGCCGATCTCGTCGGCTCGCTCTCCGGGCTCACGCAGGGCCGTTTCCCCGTTCAGGCCAAGGCGGCCTACGCGAAGGACGTCACGCGCAACGACGTCAAGAAGTCCGAGGAGGGCGAGAACCCCGCGTACGTGATCGAGTCCAGCTCACAGCGCAAGGGGATCAGGATCTTCGCCCGCTCCGGCGCCCCGGTCGTCGCCGTGAACGACGGCCGCATCGTCCGGACCGGGGAGAACCGCCGGCTCGGCAACTACGTCGTGCTGCAGGACGTCTACGGCAACACCTACACGTACGCGCACCTCAAGGACGTCGTCAAGTCGTTCCCGACGCCCAAGCCGCAGAAGGTCGACAAGCGCGCCGTCGCACGCGAGCTGCAGCTGCCGACGCGCGATGCGGCGCCCTCCGGCCCGGCCTCGGTCACGACCGCGGCCGAGGCGAAGGCGCGCAAGGCCGCCAAGGCCGCCAAGGCCCACTCCGCCGCCAAGCCGCGCCGGCACGCTGATACGGCTCCCGCCAAGGAGCGCCTGTTCGCCAACCCCGATCGCCCGAACGCCTCGTCGGCCGGCGGCGAACAGCAGTCCTACATGCGCTCGGAGAGCTTCGGCAGCTACGTGAACCGGGTCTTCGGCCTCGACCGCACCGGCGTCGACATGAAGCCGCTCAAGCGCGGCGCGCGGATCACGTCCGGGACGGTCCTCGGCCACGTCGGGCGCATGTCGCGGAACACCGCCTCGCACGTGCTGTTCGAGATCCGGCCCGCCGGCCGCGGCGCCCCGCGGATCGACCCGAAGCCGATCCTCGACGGCTGGAAGCTGCTCGAGTCGACCGCGATCTACCGCGCGGCGGGCCGCAACCCGTTCGTCGGCAAGGACGCACAGACGCCGTCGATCGGCCAGATCCTGCTGATGAGCAAGGAGGCGCTCGCCCAGCGCGTCCTCGCCGACCCGAACATCGAGATCTACGGCTGCGGCCGCCAGGACGTCCGCGCCGGTCAGATCGACCGCCGCGTGCTGGCGACGCTCGAGTTCCTCGTGGCCTCCGGGCTCAAGCCGACGGTGACCTCGCTGCGTTGCGGGCACTCGTACCTGACCGCGTCGGGCAACGTGTCCGAGCACTCGACCGGGACCGCGGTCGACATCGCCGCGATCAACGGCGTGCCGATCATGGGCCACCAGGGCGAGGGCTCGATCACGGAGCTGGCGATCCAGCGGCTGCTGACGCTGCAGGGCACGATGCAGCCGCACCAGATCATCTCCCTGATGACGTTCCAGGACGCCGCGAACACGTTCGCGATGGCCGACCACGCCGATCACATCCATGTCGGCTTCCGCCCGCTCTACGGCGTCAACGAGAAGGCGGCAAGGCAGGTCGACGCGATCCTCAAGCCGGAGCAGTGGATCAAGCTGATCGACCGGCTCGACGAGATCGACAACCCGACCGTCTCGCGCAAGCCGTCGAAGTACGCCGTCGCCGCGGACAAGCGCGCGAGCACGGCCCACAAGGGCGAGTAGCACGCCCGCGTACTTCGGGTTCGTCCAGTGGGAGCTGCCCGGGCGGCTCGGACCGGATCCGGGCCGCTACGTCGTGCGGCGCTACGCGGGCGACCAGGCCCAGCAGGTCGTCGTCATCGGCGGGATGGAGGCCCAGCGGCGGCGGCGGCGCTCACGCCCCCCGGAAACCGACGCGAAGCCTGTGGACGTGATCCGCGCGACCGTCATCGCCGCCGACCCGCTCGACGGCGAGCGCAGCGCGGACGCGTGGCTCGAGCAGGCGGGCGAGACCGTCGCCGCGGCGCTGGCGGTGCTCAACCGGGCGCTGCACGCGCACCGGATCGCCGCCGCGGATCCGTACGCCGGCGAGATCACGCTGCGCCATGCGCTCGTCACGCGCGTGGGCTACGGGACGGGAGAGCAGGTCGCCGAGGGACTGTGGACGACGGCGCGCGAGCTCCCGCCCGAACGCGGGCGGATCACGCGCGAGGCCGCCCTGCGACCGCAGGAGCGCTTTGCCGCCCTGCTCGCGGCGCGCGATGCGGCGCCGGCGTGCGAGCTGCTCGCCCTGCGGGCGCGGCTCGACCTCGACCAGGCCCGCGACCGCGAGGCCGCGCTCCAGACCGAGGCCGCGCTCGGCGCGGCGCTGACGGAGCTGGAGAGCTGGCGCGAGCTGCCCGGCATGCCCGAGCGGCTCGACGAGCTGCGCACGTTCGCCGCCGACGTCGCCGCGGCGGCCGCCGCGGCGCGGACGGGCGCGCTGGAGGAGTCCGGGCGGGCCGTCGTGGAGCGGGCGCTCGGGCGGCTCGAGGCGGCACTGCGGGCGCGGACGGCGGGCGCTTCGTTCTGAGTCGCGGCGCTTGTGGCGGGGCCGGCGTTTACGTCAACGGCATGCATTGAGGGAGGGTCGGAGCGGGGTGGCGCTCCCGCGGAGCGCCACCCGATACGGCGAGCGTCCGTCAGCCGGGGCGATAGCCGGTAACTCACGGACGTTCGGCGCGCCCGGATCATCGAACGTCGCTGAATGGCCCCTATGCGGCGTAGTGAGCGACGTTCGGCTCCGGCGGACCGCCACCGGCACTCCGGGCCCGCTCCCCTAGATGCCGCAGTTGACGTAGACGCCGGGTCCGGCGCCGCGTCAGAGCAGCGCCGCCAGCACTGCCTCCAGCTCCGCGACCACGTCGCCGTCGAGCTTCACGACCGCATCGCGGTCATACGGAGTCGGCCCGATCGTGACGAGTGCGACTACGCCCCCGGCTCCCAGCGTGATCCGGGGCAGCTGCGCGACGGGATAGACCTCGAGCGAGGAGCCGACGCAGAGCAGCACGTCAGCCTCCGCCGCCAGCGCGGACGCGCGCTCGAGCGCCGCCTCCGGCAGGAACTCGCCGAACAGCACGACGTCGGGCTTCAGGGCCGCGCCGCAGTCGCAGCGCGGGACGCCGTCGGCGGCGGCCGCCAGGCGCTCGCGCACCGCGGGCAGCTCGAAGCCGGCGCCGCAGTCGAGGCAGGACGACGTCGCGATCGAGCCGTGGACCTCGATCAGGTCGCGCGTGCCGGCCGCGCGGTGCAGGCCGTCGATGTTCTGCGTCACGACCGCCTCGATCACGCCGCGCCGCTCGAGCTCGGCGAGCGCGTGGTGCGCCCCGTTCGGGCGCTTGTCGCGCAGGGCGGCGAAGCGGTGGCCGTAGAACTGCCAGAAGCGCTCGGGCTCGCGCCTGAAGACGTCGATGTGCGCGACCTCCATCGGGTCCACGTTCGCCCACAGCCCGGTGCCGGGCGAGCGGAAGTCCGGTATGCCCGAGGGAACGGAGATGCCGGCGCCGGTGAGCGCGAGCACCCGGTCGGCGGAGCTCAGCAGCCCCGCGAGCCGCGTCGCAGCTGACGTGGCCGCCGCGCTCAAGCGCCCTTGAACCGCGGCGTGCGCTTGCCGAGGAAGGCGCCGATCCCCTCGCGCGCGTCCTCCGAGCCGAGCACCGCCGCGAAGCCGGACTTCTCGGCCTCGATGCCCTCGTCGAGGTCGCCCTGATGCGAGATGCGCTTGATCTGCTCGAGCGCCAGCGGCGCCTGGCGGGCGAACTTGCGCGCCCACGCCAGTGCCGTGTCGAACAGCTCGTGGTCGGCCACGACACGGTTGACCAGGCCGAACTCGTGCGCCTCCTCGGCCGAGATCGGATCGCCCGTCGTGTTCATCTCGAGCGCCTTCGCCGGGCCGACGAGGCGCGGCAGCCGCTGGGTGCCGCCCAAGCCGGGGATGATCCCGAGGTTGATCTCGGGCTGGCCGAACGAGGCCGAGAACGCCGCGAGCCGGACGTCGCAGGCCATCGCCAGCTCGCAGCCGCCGCCGAGCGCCATCCCGTTCACCGCCGCGATCGTCATCGTGCGCGAGCGCTCGAACGAGCGCAGCAGCGCGTGCCCGCGGTCGATCAGATCCTTGCCGCCGGCCGCGTCCATCTTCGTGAACGCCTTGATGTCGGCGCCGGCGCAGAACAGCGCCGGGTTCGGCGAGGCGATGATGACGGCCTTGGCGCTGCCGTCGACCTCCTTCCACGCAGCGTCGAGCGCCTCGATCACCTGTGGCGAGAGCGAGTTCGCCGGCGGGTTGTCGAGCCACAGCACCGCGAGGTCGTCACCGCGGCGATCGAGCTTCACGGGCGCTGTCTCGTAGCCGGCCTCCGGCTGCGGGTAGGGGTAGAAGCCCTGGCCGCTCTTCGCGCCGAGGCGGCCCTGGGCGACCAGCCGGCGCAGCACGAGCGGGGGCGCGAAGTGCTCGCCCCACTCCCGCTCGGCGGTCTCGAGCGCCGCGAGCACCTCGTCGAGGCCGCGGAAGTCGGCGCGGGCGAACGGGCCCGGGATCATTCCGGTGCCCATCATCAGGCCGAGGTCGATCTCGCGCACGCCCGCGACGCCCTCCTCGAGCACGAGGCAGGCCTCCACGATCGCCTTGAGCGTGAAGCGCTCGGCGATCCGCTCGTCGAGCTGGGGCCGCTCAGCGGTGCTCATAGAAGCCCTTCCCGGTCTTGGCGCCGAGGTCGCCGCGCTCCAGCCGCTCTTCCATCCCCTTGTGGACGTAGAAGCGGTCGCCGTAGCGCTCGCGCATGTCGCGCGCGACCTTCACCACCGTGTCGAGCCCCGACATGTCGGCGACGCGGAACGGGCCCATCGGCATCTGGGCGCGCTCCTTGATGAACTCGTCGATCTCCTCCACGGGCAGGCCCGTCTCGTCCTGGTAGCGCCAGATCTCCGAGGCGGTCGAGACGAGGATCCGGTTCACGACGAAGCCCGCGCACTCGGCGGCGCGGATCGGCATCTTCTTGATCTGCTGCGCGAAGGTGCTCGCCGCCTGGGTCGTCTCGAGCGACGTCTCGTCGCCCTCGATCACCTCGATCAGGCGCATGACGGAGGCCGGCCAGAAGAAGTGGAAGCCGACGACCTTGTCGGGCCGCTGCGTCGCATCGGCGATCTCGGTGATCGAGAGGCCCGACGTGTTGGACGCGAGGATCGCGTGGCCGGGCGTGACCGCGTCGAGGTCGGCGAAGACCTGGTGCTTGATCTCCATCTTCTCCGGGACCGCCTCGATCACGAAGTCGACGTCGCCGAAGCCCTCGTACTCGGTCGCGCCGGTGATGTTGCCGAGGATCCGCTTGGTCTGCGCCTCGCCCTGCTCCTGCGTGAGCTTGCCCTTGTCGACGAGCTTGACGGCCTGGTTCGAGGACACCTCGCGGGCCTTCTCGAGCCCGGTGTCGACGAAGCGCTGCTCGACGTCCTTGAGGATGACCGGGATGTCTGCCGCCGCGATGACCTGCGCGATCTCGCCGCCCATCACTCCGGCGCCGACGACCGCGGCCTTGAAGACGAACATCGCCGGGACCC
Source organism: uncultured Solirubrobacteraceae bacterium (assembly GCA_963839615.1). Classification (GTDB taxonomy): domain Bacteria; phylum Actinomycetota; class Thermoleophilia; order Solirubrobacterales; family Solirubrobacteraceae; genus DASQMT01. Next base: position 434,875 of record CAWIVY010000010.1, on the reverse strand, counting down.
TAGCGGCTCGCCCCGGCCTCCAACTCCATATCTCCGCGCCGCTCGCGGGCGAAGCGGGCGAGCGTCCGGCGCAGCGAGGAGACGACCTCGCGGCGGACGAACAGGGGATCGAGCAGCCACGTCAGGGCGTTGCGGTCCTTGATCTCGTATTCGAGCGTCAGCCGCACCTGGACGGCCTCGTGGCGCGGCTCGAACTCGACCCGCTGGGTACCGCGCAGGCGGCTGTCCTCGACCGCCAGCGTCTGCCCGCCGCGCGGCTCGTAGGCCGTCACGGTCTCGAGCACGCGGCCGCGGCCCTCGGGCGTGCTGTCCCAGCGCAGCGTGCCCGCGGCGGGCCAATCGCCGGACAGCTCGACGACGTGGCCGAAGCCGTCGATCCAGGCGGCCCAGCGGACGGGGTCGTACCAGAGCGCCTCCGCCTCGGAGGCCAGGCCGGGCACCTCGATCGAGGCCGAGGCTCGGCCCATCAGCCGAGCACCTCGCCGCGGATCGAGTCGATCGAGCGTGCGATCCGGTCCAGGCGCGGGCCGAGCTCGCCCGCGAGCCGGTCGCGCTCGACGCGGCCCGCGTCCGTTATCCGGTAGAAGCGCTTCGAGCGCCGCTCGGGGTGCTCCCACTCGCCGGCCGCGAACCCCTGTGTCTCGAGCGAGCGCAGCAGCGGGTACATCGTGTTCGGGTTGACGGCGAGCGCGCCGTTCGTCAGGAGCCCGATCCGCTCGATCAGCTGGTTGCCGTAGCACGGCTCCGTGGCGATGTAGTGCAGCACGAGCAGTGGCAGCAGCCCCGCGCGGCGCAGGTCGCCGATCAGCGGATCGCCGGCGATCGGCGAGTCTTCCGCGGGCAAGTCTGACCCTCCAGTCGAGCGTTCGTCTTCGCTCATGGCGAGCCCCAGTGCTCAGGCCGCAGCAGCCGCGCGAGCCGCGGGGGCGGGTCTCCGAGCGCGATCGCCGCCGCTGCGCGCCCTGCGGCCGAGCCCAGCACGTTGCCATGGCCCGAGTGCGCCCCCACGGCGATGACGCCGGGGCGTGTCTCGGCAAAGACCGGCAGCCGGTCCGGCGTGTAGGAGATCACGCCCGCCCAGCGGTTCGCGACCGGCGCCCGGACGCCGACGCGCTCGACCAGCAGCCGGTCGAGCAGGGCCTGCACGTCGGCACCGGCCTCGGCCGGCTGCCCCCACTCCGTCTCGGCGTGGGTCCCGCGGCCGCCGCCGAGCGCGACGCGGCCGTCCGGGAGCTGCTGCCAGTACTCGTAGCCCCAGTTGTCGTAGACGGGGCAGGGGATCGTGCCCGGCGCGATCGGCTCGGTGGCGAGCATCTGCAGGCGCGAAGATCGCGCCTGGCCCCCGAGCTCGGGCAGCAGCCGCTCGAGCCCGCCGTCCACGCACGCGACCACGGCCCTGCAGCCGACCTCCCCCGCGGGCGTCAGCACGCGATCGCCGGCCAGCTCGAGCGCGGGCGTGCCGCAGTGCAGGCGCGCGCCGCGCTCCAGCGCCCGGCGGGCGAGCAGCCGGCAGCGCTCGAGCGGCTGGACCGAGCCGTCGCCCGGGATGAAGACGCCCGGGCCCGTCGGCCCGTCGGCCGGCCGCGCCGGGAAGCCGTGCCGCTGCAGCTCCGCGAGCTGACGCGCGCAGTCCTCCGCCTCCTCGTCCGAGGCGGGGATCCGCAGCGAGCCGACGCGGCGGACGATCGGCCCCAGCTCCTGCTCGAGCCGGTCGAGCTCGGCGAGCGACTCCTCGTAGATGCCGACCGCCCGCTCCTCCCCCCAGGCCTCCACGGCCGCGTGGTGGAAGAGGGCGCCGCCGGCGAGCAGGAAGCCGCCGTTGCGGCCGGCCGCACCGCCCGCGATCGGCCCGGCATCGATGCCGACGACGGTCGCGCCGGCGTCGAGCAGCGCGCCGACCGCGGCGAGCCCGGAGCCGCCCAGTCCGACCACGCAGACGTCGGCCCTCGCGTCCCCCTCCAGTGGGGCCGGGTTCTCCCATGCGTCGGGGTCGCCCCAGACGGGCGTGGCGGTGGCGCCGTTCATCGCGCGGCATCGTGCCAGACGGCCGCGCGCGGTGTACGCGGCTACGGTGCGGGCCATGCCGACCGAGCCGCCGCCGTGCGCGTGGCAGTTCCCGCCGGCCGAGGCGGCCGGCGAGCAGGGGCTGCTCGCGCTCGGCGCCGACCTGGAGCCCGGCACGCTGCTCGCCGCCTACCGCGCCGGGATCTTCCCGATGCCGCTCACCGGCGTGCACGAGCTGCCGTGGTTCAGCCCCGACCCGCGCGGGGTCGTGCCGCTGGGGGACTTCCGCCCGTCGCGGTCGCTGCGGCGGTCGGCGCGACGCTTCGCCGTCACCGCGGACGAAGCGTTCGGCGCGGTCATCGCCGGCTGCGCGGACCCCGGCCGGCCGGGTGCCTGGATCACGCCCGTGGTCCGCTCCGCGTACGAGCGGCTGCACGCGCTCGGCTGGGCCCATTCGATCGAGGTCTGGGATGCGGAAGGCTCGCTCGCCGGCGGGCTCTACGGGGTCGAGATCGGCGGGCTGTTCGCCGCCGAGTCGAAGTTCCACGTTCGCACCGATGCGTCGAAGGTGGCGCTCGCCGCGCTCGTCGAGCGGCTGCGCGACGCGGGCGGCGAGCGCCTGCTCGACGTGCAGTGGACGACGTCGCACCTGAGCGCGCTCGGCGCCCGCGACGTCGCGCGCGCCGAGTACCTGCGGCGGCTCGCGGCGGTGCTGAGGACGCCGCCGGCGTTCTGAGCGGCTAGGCCGCTGCGGGCTGCTCGAGGAGCACGGCTAGCGCGGCGGCCGCGACGGTGGGGCAGAACTGGGTGCCGGCGTTGCTCTCGAGCTCCGCGCGCGCCGCCTCCGGTGCGAGCGGGAGCCGGAACGGGCGCTTCGAGGTCATCGCGTTGTAGGCGTCGCTGACGAACACGATCCGGCTGATCAGCGGGATCTGGCTCCCGCTGAGACCGTCGGGATAGCCCGTGCCGTCCCAGCGCTCGTGCTCGGCGCGGATGCTCGGCGCGAGATGCGCGAGGTCGGGCGTCGAGGCGATGATGCGCTCGCCGATGTCGGCGTGACGGCGCAACTCGACCCATTCCTCCTCGGTCAGCTCGCCCGGCTTGCCGAGGATCGCGGACGAGATGCCGAGCTTGCCGACATCGTGCAGCAACGCGACCCAGTGCAGGTTCACGAGCTGGATCGTGCCCAGGCCCAGCCGCCGGCCGACCGCCATCGCGAGCGCCACGACGGCGCCCGAGCGCGCTTCGCTGTACCCCTCGCTCGCCGCGAGACTCGCCAGCAGGGCGTACGCATTGCCGGTGGCGGCCGCCTGCTCCCAGTCCTCGCGCTTGCGCTCGTCGCGCTCCTCCTGCTCCCGCTCGACTCCTTCACCGATCATATTCCCTAGCGATCGGCCGGAAGGCGCGGCGCTTGAACGCCGCCGCGCTAGGCCGCCGCCGGGGCGGGCTCGTCGAGGCGGCGCGGCAGCAGCGTCTCGCGCGCGATCACGAGCCGCTGGATCTGCGACGTGCCCTCGTAGAGCTGCATGATCTTCGCGTCGCGCATCAGCTTCTCGACGGGATAGTCCTTGATGAAGCCGTAGCCGCCGTAGACCTGGACGGCGTCGGTGGTGACCTCCATCGCGGTGTCGGCGGCGAAGCGCTTGGCGTGCGAGGACTCGATCGTGTTGCGGGCGCCCTGGTCGAGCAGCACCGCGGAGTTCCAGGTAGCGAGCCGCGACAGGTGCACCTTCGTCGCCATGTCGGCGATCATGAACTGGATGCCCTGGTGCATCGCGATCGGCACGCCGAACTGGACGCGCTCCTTCGAGTAGTTCGTCGCGAACTCGAACGCGGCACGCGCGATGCCGGTCGCCATCGCGGCGACGCCGGGGCGGGTGCGGTCCAGCGTCATCATCGCGAGCTTGAAGCCCCGGTTCTCCTCCCCGATCAGGTGGTCCGCGGGGATCTCGGTCTCGTTGAAGGTGATCGTCGCGGTGTTCGACGCCCGCTGGCCCATCTTGTCCTCCTTCTTGTCCACCGTGACGGTGTCGTCACGGGGGACGAGGAAGCAGGAGATGCCGCGGTGCCCGGCCTCCTTGTCGGTCTTCGCGTAGACCGTGAACCAGTCGGCGTAGCCGCCGTTGGTGATGAAGCACTTCGAGCCGTTGATGACGTACTTGTCGCCCTTGCGCACGGCCGTCGTGCGCATTCCCGAGACGTCGGAGCCGGCGTCGGGCTCGGTGAGGCAGAAGGAGGCGAGCTTGAAGTCCTCGGTGAGCATGCCGAGGTAGCGCTTCTTGAGCTCCTCGGACCCGCCGAGGGCGAGCGGCGCCGAGGCCAGGCCGTTGGCGCTGATCGACGTCGTGATCCCCGAGCAGCCCCAGGAGAGCTCCTCCTCGATGATGCAACCGTCGAGGTAGGAGGCCCCCGGCCCGCCGTGCTCCTCGCCCACGTGGGAGTTCATCAGGCCGACTTCCCACGCCTTGCGCAGGACGTCCTCGGGCCAGTCGCCGTCGCGGTCGTACTCCCACGCGACAGGCCGGATCTCCTTGACCGCGAAGTCGTGCGCCATCTCGCGCAGCGCCTTCTGCTCGTCGGTAAGCGTGAAGTCGACCACCGTGATTCTGCTCCTAGATTGACTGGTCAGTCAATGACTGCTGAGCAAAGGGTACCCGACGCGGTGTCAACACACGCCGGGCTTCCCGGAATCAGCGATGATCTGCGATGTGGACGATGCCTTCCTCGTCGTCGTGATCGGCGTATCGGTGCTCGCGCTGATCGGCGCGGTGATCGCGCTGGCGACCAGCTCCGGCTCGTATGACCGGATCGGCCGCGGCGGGCTCTCGATCGGCGACGAGGAGCAGCGCGCCGCCCGGCCGCCCGCTCGCCCCGTGCCCGCGGCCGAGCGCGACGACGACATCCGCCAGCTGCTCCAGGCGCGCAACTCGCGCCGGGCGCAACGGGGCGAGCCGCCGATCGACGTCGAGGCCGAGCTGCGCGCGCTGACGGCGGCGCCGGCCGCCGACCCCGAGCTGGCCGACGAGGTCCGCCAGCTCGTACAGGCGCGCAACGCGCGCCGCGTCGCGCGCGGCGAGCAGCCGCTGGACGTCGAGGCCGAGGTCTCGAAGCGCCTGCGCGAGTTGTAGATTGTTGCGGCCCATGGCCCGCCTCCGCCGCTTCGACCTCGACGAGCTTTCCGCCCGTCCCGGGACCTACTTCAACCCCGAGACCGAGATCCTGATCGTGGTCGACGACTCCGCGCACCCCGGCGCCCAGCTGGCCGACGACATCGACGACGGCGAGTGGATCCTCGTCGGCGACGAGGTGCCGCTCGACGACGCGGCCCGCGACGAGCTGCTCGAGCGCCTGGAGGTCAGCGCGGTCCGCGCGGTCCAGCCCGAGGAGGAGGACGACGAGATCGTCGAGGAGGAGGACGAGCTGGAGCCGGACCCCGATCCCGAGGACCGCTACTAGTCCCCCTCGGCCGGGTCGCGCTCGGCCTGCTTGGCCTCGGCCTGCGGGTCGCGCGCGTCGGCGATCAGCGAAGCGCCGATGCCGACCGCGAAGCAGAGCGCGACGGCCAGCAGCGACTCCACGGGGCCGACCTCGTAGAGGTCCTCGATCAGCAGCTTGACCGCCACGACGGCGAGCACCACCGCGAGCGTCTCGTGCAGGTAGCGGAAGCGCCGGATCAACCCCTCGACGACCACGAACAGGGCGCGCATGCCGAGCAGCGCGAAGACGTTGCCCATCCAGATCAGCAGGGAGTCGCGCGTGATCGCGAACGCCGCCGGGAGCGAGTCGACCGCGAACGCGATGTCCGCGGCGACGATCGCCGCGACGCAGAGCACCAGCGGGGTCGCGTGGAGGCGCCCGTCGACCTTCGCGAACCAGCGCCCTCCGTGGTACTCGCCCGTGACGGGGAAGAAGCGCCGGACCGCGCGCACCGCCAGGTTCTTGTCGGGATCGACGTCCTCGGAGATCCCCTTGAGCACCCGGTACGCGAGCAGCAGCAGCAGCGCGCCGAGCAGGTAGATCACCACGTGCAGCTGCTCGATCAGCGCGATGCCGGCGAGGATCGCGAGGCCGCGCAGGACCAGCGCCGCGACGATGCCCCAGAACAGCAGCCGCGCCCGGTGCTCCTCGGGCACGGTGAAGTACGTGAACAGCAGGATGAAGACGAACAGGTTGTCGAGCGAGAGCGAGCGCTCGATGAAGTACACGGTCGTGTACGTGACCGCGTCGTCGGTGCCGGAGAGCACGAGCAGGACGACCGCGGCCAGCAGCGCGACGACGAGCCAGCCGACGCTCCACCACGCCCCCTCCTGGAAGCGCGGCTCGCGTCCGCGCGCGAAGAAGCGCAGGTCGATCCAGAGGAACACGATCGTCGCCCCGGCCAGGATCAGCCACGGCAGCGGCCCCGTCAGGGACGCGAATGGCGGCGCCATCAGACGAAGAAGAAGGTGAGGCCCAGCACCGCGTAGACCGCGAGCAGCTGCAGGCCCTCGAACCACGTCGACTCGCCTTCATGCGTGACCTGTTGGGCGATCAGCACCGCGAGCACGACCGCTCCGAGCTCGAAGCCGTTGAAGACCAGCGCCATCGGGAACTCGCCCACGAAGAGCGACAGGAGGACCAACACCGGCGCAGCGAAGAGCGCGATCTGCGCGGCGGACCCGATCGCGATGTTGACCGCCAGGTCCATCTTGTCGCGCGCCGCGAAGTAGATCGCGACCCAGTGCTCGGCCGCGTTGCCGACGATCGCGACCACGATCACGCCGACGAAGAAGGGCGACAGGCCGATCGACTCCGACGCCTCGCTGATCGAGCCGACCAGGATCTCCGACATGAGGCCGACGGCAACGCCGGCGACGGCCAGCATGATCACGCTCTTGCGCACCGTCCACGGCTCGCCGACGTGGTCCTCCGGCCCGTGCTCGGGGTTGAAGAGGTCCTTGTGCGTCCTGAGCGAGAAGAGCAGCCCCGCGACGTAGGTGGCGAGCAGGACCAGCGCGACTCCGACCGACAGCTTCTCGACGTCGGAGCCGTAGTTGACCGCCTCGGCCTCCGGCCGCGGCAGGCCCTTGCCCTCGACGAGCTCGAAGACGGCCGGCATGATCAGCGCGACCACCGCCAGCAGCAGCATCATCGACGTCACGTTCGCGGCCGTCGCGTTGAAGAACTGGCGCTCGCGCGGGAGGCCGCCGATGAGCATCGCCGCGCCCATCACGAGCAGGATGTTGCCCAGGATCGAGCCGATCAGCGACGCCTTGACGACCTCCTGGAGCCCCTCGTTGAGCGCGAAGAACGCGATGATCAGCTCCGGCGCGTTGCCGAACGTGACGTTCAGGAAGCCGCCGATGCCGGGTCCCGCGCGCGTGGCGAGCTCCTCGGTCGCCCGGCCCATCAGCGCCGCGGTCGGGATCACGCCGAGTGCCGACGTGATGAAGATCGCGCTCGCGCTCGCGTGCGAGAACTCGAGCACGATCGCGATCGGGATGAACGGGACCAGCAGGTACGGCCAGCCGGATCCGCTGAACAGGAACCGCCGCAGGTCGAACCCGCGCTGCTCTGGCGCTCCGGCGCTCACAGTTTTCCCGTCTTACCCGTTCAGCAGCTCAGCGCACTTCTGGGCCTTCGCGGCGTCGTCACCGGCCTCGGTGACGCACTGCGAGAACTTCTCCAGGTCCTCGGCCGAGCCGGCGCCCGCGGCGGGCGCGTCCTCCGAGCTGCCGCTGCCGCTGCTCGGCGCGCCGCCGCCGATCCCGAGCCCGCCGAGCTGCCCGAGCAGCTCGCCGAACGGCTTGGCGTCGCTCGGCTCGGCGATCTTCTGGTCCTCATTGAGGTCCGTGATCGAGACGTCGAAGAGGACGGAGCCGGTGGTCTTGCTGCTCTTGTCGTCCACGTCGAGGTTGACGACCATCCGGCGCATGATCTTGTCTTCCTTGCCGGTGTAGATCTCGACGCGCGGGTCCTTGACGGCCTCCGTCACCTGGCGCTTCTGCTCTTCGGTGAGCTTCTCCGGCACCTGGCCGGAGCCGCCGAGGCCGAGCGAGGAAGCCTTGCTGAGCGCGTTGTTGACGTCGTCGAGCAGCCGGGCGACGTCGATGCCGCCGGTGATCTTGATCGTGTCGTCGTCGCCGACCTTGGCGTCGCCCTCGTTCTTCGGGTTGGTGAGCCACTCGCGCGGGTCCATCCCGAGTGACGCGAAGCTCTGGTTCTCGCCGCCGCCCTGCTTCTGGGCCTCCTCGAACCCTGCCTTGAACTGCTGGAAGACCTGGTCGTCGACGACGTAGTTCGAGCCCTGGAAGGAGAGGAACCCCTTCTCGCCGGTCGAGGTGGCGCCCGCCGTGATGCTCTGCCCCGCGCCCTCGAAGGCCGCCTCGAGCTTGAACTTCGGCAGCTTGCCGCCCTCCTGGGCCTGGAACGGACCCGCGAGCCGGATGCTGACCGGGCCCTCGAGCTGGTCCTGGCCGCCCGTCGCCTCGATCTTCATCTTCAGCTCGAGGTTGCCCGAGTCGACCTTCTTGGAGCCCGTGAACGTCTGCTTCAGCAGCTCGTTGACGTCGGAGCCGGAGGAGGCCTCCTCGTCGGAGCCTCCGCAGGACGCGACGACGAGCGCCAGCGTGAGCAGCAGGGAGAGCAGAGCAGCAGGTCGCGCGCGTGTCATAAGCGAAACAGACTCCTGTGGTGGCGAAACGAACGCCCGCAGGCTGGGTTGCAGCACGTGGCGAGCCGGCGAGGCGAGCCTAGCATCGGACAATGGCCCGCAGACGAACAAACCATTGCGCATGGATTGCGCTGCTGTGCACGCTCTTCCTCGGCGTGGGCGGCGGCGTGGCCCATGCCGCCAAGCCGCGCAAGACGATCGCGAGCGTGCTGGACAAGCTCTACGCGCAGGGCGAGATCGACCAGCCCACCTACGACACCGACCGCGCGATCCATGCCGGCGTCAAGAGCACGATCAAGGGCCTGACCGGGTCGCGCAAGGCCGAGCTGGCAGGCGCGCTGTCCGCGGTCGAGGGGATCGCGGCGCGCGGGTGGCTGCGCGCCTCGCGCCTGTATCCATTGTTCCTGACGCTGGCCCGCAACCAGCAGTGGTGGTCGAGCCAGCCGCTGCTCGCCGCCGGCCAGCGGGTCACGTTCCAGGACTCCGAGCTGATCTGGCAGTACGTGCCCGGCCAGGGCCTCCAGTTCCATCCGCTGGCCAACTTCGGCGTGCTCAACGCGTACGCGAAGAGCCGCGGCAAGCGGATCCCCAACACGGTCCTGCTCGACGAGCTGCTGGCGATGGGGGTGCCGCGCGGCGGCGGGCTGGCGTGGGAGTACTACTTCACCTTCGACGGCGGCCGGCCGCCCTGGGTCTCGAGCCTCGCCCAGGGGACCGCCCTGCAGGCGATCGCGCGCTCGGCGAAGAAGCTCGACCGGATGCCGGAGCTGCTGCCGCGCATCCAGGAGGGGCTGTCGCTGTTCGAGCAGTCGCCGCCGACCGGCGTGCGGGTCGCGACGACCGAGGGCGCGCACTACGCGCAGTACTCGTTCTGGCCCGACCTGCGGATCATCAACGGCTTCGTCCAGTCGCTCGTCGGGCTCTACGACGTGGCTCAGATCACCGGGGACGCGCGGGCCGCGCAGCTGTTCGCCGACGGCGACCGGGCCGCTCGCGCCGAGCTGCCGCGCTTCGACACCGGCGCGTGGTCGCTGTACTCGCGCGACGCGATCACGCGCGAGTCCGACCTGCACTACCACACGGTGCTGCGCGACTTCCTGAGCTCGCTCTGCGACCGCACGTCCGAGCCCGTCTACTGCACGGCGGAGTCGCATTTCACGAGCTACCTCACGACGCCGCCCGAGATCGAGCTGCGCACGCGGCGCGTACGCGGCGGCAGGAAGAAGACGCTGCGCTTCTCGCTCTCGAAGATCTCGCGCGCGACCGTGCGCGTGATCGCGCCGAACGGGCGCGAGGTGCTCGCGGTGGCCGCCGGCGTGGTCGGCCGCGGCTCGCGCACCGTCGCGTGGAAGGTGCCGCGCAGGGCCGGGGATTACACGGTGCTGCTCGGCGCGACCGACCTCGCCGGCAACACGGCGAGCGCCGAGGCCACCGTCGAGGTGCTCAAGCCGAAGCGCCGGAGCAGGGCATCGAAGTAGGCTGCGGGCCGTCGATGGCCCCGCGCACGATCCTCTATACGGGCAAGGGCGGCGTCGGCAAGACGTCCGTCGCCGCTGCCACGGCCCGCCGCTGCGCCGCAGCCGGGTTGCGAACCGTCGTGCTCTCGACCGATCCCGCGCACTCGCTCTCCGACGTGCTCGAGCGACCCGTGGGCAGCGAGCCGACCGAGCTCGGGCCCGGCCTCTGGGCCCAGCAGGTGTCCGCGCAGGAGGAGCTCGAGCATCACTGGTCGGCCGTGCAGGGCTGGCTCGGCCAGGTGCTCATCGAGCGCGGCGTGGAGCGGATCGCGGCGGAGGAGCTGACGGTTCCGCCGGGCGGCGACGAGCTCTTCAGCCTGCTGCGGCTCAAGCGCCACGTCGAGGAGGGCGAGTGGGACGTGATCGTGGTCGACTGCGCCCCGACGGGCGAGACGCTGCGTCTGCTCTCGTTCCCGGAGGCCGCGCGCTGGTGGCTCGGCAAGCTGATGGGGCGCGAGACGCAGCTGCTCGCCGCGGCGCGGCCGCTCGCGCGCGCCTTCCTCGACCTGCGGCTGCCGGACGAGGACGTCATGGGCGAGGTCAACGGGCTGATCGCCAACCTCGTCGCGATGCACGACATCCTGCGCGATCGTGAGGCGGTGTCGGTGCGCCTGGTCATGACACCGGACCGGATGGTCGTCGCGGAGGCGATGCGCACCTTCACCTACCTGAGCCTGTACGGCTACCTGACCGATGCCGTGATCGTGAACCGCGTCTTCCCGAGCGAGCTCGACGGCACCTACTTCGGCGCCTGGCGCGACGTGCAGCAGCGAGAGCTCGAGCGCGTGCGCGAGGGCTTCGCGCCGGTCCCGGTCCTGTGCGCGCCGTACTTCGAGGCCGAGGTCCTGGGCGACGCGATGCTCGACCGTCTCGGCGCGGCCCTGTTCGGCGACGCGGATCCCGCCGGCGTGCTGCACGCCGGCATGGCGCAGGAGTTCAGCCTCGCCGACGGGCACGGCGAGGTGCGCCTGCTGGTGCCGTTCGCGGGCAAGGGGGACGTCGCGCTCAAGAAGGTCGGCGACGAGCTGATCGTGCGCGTCGACGGGCGCAAGCGGACGGTCGTGCTGCCGCCGGCGCTGGCCGCGCTGAAGCCGGCCGGCGCTGCCCTGGACGACGGCTCGCTGGTGGTGCGCTTTGCCTGAGCGGAGCGAGGAGGCGCTGCGCGCGGTGCGCGCCCATCTCGACGACGCGCACGCGGCCGCCGACCGGCTCGTGCGCGAGGCCCAGCGCCAGGCCGAGGATGCCTCCGACACGAGCGCCCCGCGTGTGCCGCCGCGCGGCTGGGACTCCGGCCGCGGCGACGCCTCGGCCCCCGATCTCCAGGCGCTGCTGATGCTGCTGGACGCCGTGCGCGACGCCGTCCCCGCCGAGCTCTCGCGCCAGGTCGCCGCGGCGCTGCGCGAGCTGCTGCTCGCCCTGCGCGCGCTGATCGACTGGTACCTCGAGCGGCTCGGCGGGGCTCCCGGCGAGCGCGCCGAGGTCCGGGTCGAGGACATCCCGCTGGACTGACCCCGGCTCGACGTAGACTCCGCTCCCGAAGTGACGGCGACGATCCCTGCATTCCGCGCGCTCCCGCAGGAGATGCAGCAGGCGGCTGGCGCCGCGGCCGCGCTCGTGGTCACGATGCTCCTCCCGTGGTACGAGAAGTCGTACTTCAATGCCAAGACCGGAAAGCCCGAGTCGGCCAACCTCTCCGCGTTCGGGGTCTTCTCGTTCGTCGAGGCGTCGATCCTGCTCGTCGCCGCGGGCATCCTCTACCTGATCTGGGCGCGCTCGCGGCGCAAGGCCTTCCACCTGCCCGGTGGCGACGGCGTCGTGATCATGGCCGCCGGCGGCTGGGCTCTGCTGCTGCTCGTATGGCGGCTGTTCGACAAGCCGGACGTCTCCGATCGCGCGGCGACCGTCGGCATCCAGTGGGGCATGTTCGCCGCGCTGCTCGCCGCCGGTGTGCTGACCGCGGCGGGGGCCCGCGTGCGCGCCGCGCACCGTCCGGAGCCCCCGAACCCGGCGGCCGACGACGCCGGCTGGGAGCACCCGGTCCGGGCAGAGCGCCGCCCGGAGCGCCCGCCGCGCGAGGCGGCGGCGGTCACCGAGGTGCTGCGCGACCGACCCGGCTGGGAGGGCGATCCGCCCGAGGCGCCCGGTCGCGCCCCTCGCCGCAGGCCCGCGCGGACGCGCGAGGAAGACGCGTCCGACGAGCCGCCGGCAGGCCCCGAGCGCCTGTTCTGAGCGCCGTTCACTCCGTCGAGTAGATCGCCAGCGGCAGCAGCAGCGTGGCGATGAAGACGAGCCCGATGCCCGTCGCGATGACCGGCCGCGAGTCGTACACGTGGCCCGTCACGCCGATCACGAATCCGAGCGCCATCAGCACGATGAACGGCAGCGGCGAAGGCGAGAAGGCGAGGACGACGCACCCGCGTATCCTCCCCGGTCGCGATGTCCGACGCGCAGCCCACTTCCATAGAAGACGTCGACGCCGGCCTGCGCGCGGTCGGCTACCTGCCCGGCGAGTCGACGGCGCTCGTCTCCTTCCTCGCCGCCCGGCTCGGCAAGCCGGTGCTCGTCGAAGGTCCCGCTGGAGTCGGGAAGACCGAGCTTGCGAAGGCGCTCGCCGCCTACCTCGGCCGGACCCTGGTGCGGCTCCAGTGCTACGAGGGGCTCGACGAGGCCAAGGCGCTGTACGAGTGGAACTACCGCAAGCAGCTGCTGCGGATCCAGGCCGAGGCCGCCGGGACCGGCTGGGACGCGGTGCAGGACGACATCTTCGGCGAGGAGTTCCTGCTCGCGCGCCCGCTGATGACCGCGATCGCCTCCGAGGAGCCGGTCGTGCTGCTGATCGACGAGATCGACAAGACCGACCAGGAGTTCGAGGCGATGCTGCTCGAGCTGCTCTCGGACTTCCAGATCTCGATCCCCGAGCTGGGCAGGATCGAGGCGCGCACCCATCCCGTGGTGCTGCTCACCTCGAACAACTCGCGCGAGCTGACCGAGGCGCTCAAGCGCCGCTGCCTGTACCTGTGGCTCGACTACCCGAGCCCGCAGCACGAGCTCGAGATCGTGCGCCTGCACACGCCCGACCTGCCCGAGACGGTCGCGGCGAAGCTCGTCGAGGTGATCGCGCAGGTGCGCGAGCTCGACCTCAAGAAGCCGCCGTCGATCGCGGAGTCGATCGACTGGGCGCGCGCGCTGCTGCTGCTCGGCGCCGAGGAGATCGACGAGGAGATGTTCCGCTCGACGATGTCGATCATCGTCAAGCACCGCACCGACCTCGACGTGGTGTCGGAGCGCGTCGGCGTCCGCCTGGGCCTCGCGCCGCGGCCGGCGTGAGCCTGCCGGCGCAGATCGTCGACTTCGCGGAGGCCCTGCGGGTCGAGGGACTGGCGGTCGGCACCTCGGAGCTGCTCGACGCGTTCGCCGCGCTCGACGAGGTGCCCTGGACCGACCGGGCGGCGTTCCGCGAGTCGCTCGCCGCCACGCTCGCGAAGTCGCCCGACGACCGGCGCGTCTTCGAGCTCGTGTTCGAGCGCTTCTTCTTCCGCGCCGCCGAGGAGCAGGCGGTCGCGCGCGACGTGCGCGAGCAGGGCGACTCGGACGGCATCACCGGCGGCGAGCAGATCGACCTCGACAACCTGCGCGAGCAGGCGATCCAGGCGATCCGCGACGGGGACGAGAGCGCGATGCGCGATCTCGCGCGGCTCGCGATCGCCGCCTTCGGGCGCCGCGGCGAGGGCTCCGGCGTGCTCGGCGTCGACGTGCAGCGGATCCGCCGCGCGCTCGACCTGCGCACGGAGACGCAGCCGCGCGAGGACGGCTCCGAGCCGCTGACGCGCGACCAGATCCGCCGCTTCGAGCAGCAGCTGCGGCGCGAGCTCGAGCGCGCGCAGATCGAGCGCACGCAGCAGCTGCCGCCCGCGCGGCCGCTCAACGAGCTCGACCGCGCGCTCCCGTCGGGCCCGCTCCAGGACCTCGCGGCCGTGCACCGCGTCGTGATGCAGCTCAAGCGCAGGCTCGCGACCCAGGGCCACGAGTCGCGCGGCCGGCGCGCGCATGCGCACGTCGACGTCCGCCGCACGATGCGCGCCTCGCTCCAGACCGGCGGCGTGCCGGTCGTGCTCAAGTACCGGCCGCAGCGCCCGCGCAGGCCCGAGCTCTACGTGCTCTGCGACGTGTCGACAAGCGTCACGAGCGCCTCGGTGTTCTTCCTCTCGGTGCTGCACGCGCTGCACGACTCGTTCCGCAAGATGCGCTCGTTCGTGTTCGTCGAGCGGATCTCCGAGGTGACCGACGTCTTCTCGCGCGAGCGCAACTTCAGGGCGGTCTCGGAGGCGATCGGGCGCGACGCGGGCGTCGCCGACGTTTCGGGCTACACCGACTACGGCCGCGTCTGGCGCGAGTTCCTCTCGCTCGTCGAGGACGACCTGCACCCGCGCGCGACCGTGATCGTGCTCGGCGACGCGCGCACGAACGGCCGCGACCCGCGGGCCGAGGTCTTCGCCCGCGTGGCCGCGCGCGCGGGGCGCACGTTCTGGCTCAACCCGGAGCCGCAGCTCTACTGGAACTACGGCGATTCGGTCGTGCGCGCCTACGCGCCGTTCTGCGAGCTGTACGAGTGCTGGACGACGCGCCAGCTCGAAGATTTCGTCAAGGCGCTCACGCGCCCGCAGCACGCCTGAGTCACCACCACTCGCCGCTCTCGGAGTCCGGCGCCGCGCCGTCGGCGCTCAGAACGGCCTGGACGCGCGCCTGGTGGTCGCCGCTGAGCTGCCACTCGAGCTTGTTGAGCCCGCGGTGGAAGTCGTCGGCCCCGCTCATGTCGGAGTAGTGCGCGCCGATCAGCTCGATCAGCGCGACGCGGTCCGAACGGGCGACGATGACGTCGGCGACCAGCTGCTCCTCCCAGTCCGACGTCGCCCCGTCCATGCCGCGGCGCACGATCCGCAGTGCGGTCAGCTGCGCGGTCTGGCCGTAGTACTGCGCCCGCAGCAGCTCGCGCAGGTCGGTGAACTCCTGGCCGTGCATGGCGGAGAGCAGGTCCCATGCGTCGGCGCCGTCGACGACGAGCACGATGTCCGCGGGTGAGGCGCGCAGGATGCGCAGGATGAGCGTCTCGTCGCTGCCGATCGTCGCGCCGGAGTTGAGCGCCCGCAGGTACTGGATCCGGCGCACCGCCGGCAGGGCCGCGATGTCGGCGTCCGACATCGGGTCGAGGTCGTCGTGCGCGCTGTCGTCGTCGCCGGAGTCCATCGCGTCGTCCATGCTCGGCCGCAGCGCCGGGTCCGTGAGGCCGCCGATGTTCTTCATCTGGTCGGTCTGCGTGGCGTCGCCCGACACCGCGCCGTCGGGACCGCGCGAGTACGGGCCGGTGTCGTTCGGGTGCTCGTTCCCGAGCGCGACCGCACGGCGCCAGGTGTCGGCGCGCTCGGTCGCCATGTCGGCGCCGAACAGGTAGGCCATCGACGTGTCCTGGACCATGCGCGGTATCAGGTCGACCGGCACCCCGAGCTTGGCGGCCATGTCCGGCAGCATCGCCTCGCCCGCGCGGTCGAAGACGCCGCTCATCGACATGAAGTCCGGCATGAAGTCGTCCTGGACCACGCCGGGCAGGCTCCGGTAGTCCTGGTTGAAGACCCACGACTCCGCCCGCGGCAGGTCGTAGCGGATGTGCGCCTTCATCGAGACCGTCAACGAGGACATCGCTCCGAGCACGCGCGCCGACACGGCGGCGAGCGCGGTCGCGGTGCCGACGCCCGGGATGCCGGAGGTGACCTGCGCGGCGAGCCGCGCGGACTCGGCCGCCTCCTGGGCGCGCATGGTCTCCTCGAACGCGACCTTCCAGTGGTCCTCGACCTTCCCGCCCGGCGTGTCGAAGGCGCGCATGTTGTCTTCGTAGAGGCGCTCGAAGTAGAGCACGCACTTGAGCACGAAGGCCGGGTAGTAGAACGTCGCCGACTCGCAGAAGAGGATCTCGTTCTCGGTCACGTACGAGTAGACGCGGGCGAAGAAGTAGCGGTAGTCGCTCAGGTTCCCCGCCTTGTCGAGGTAGCCGTCGGCGCGCGTCCGCTGGCGTACGAGCGCCTCCTGGGCCTGCTTGACCAGGATCGAGTACTCCGCCGCGTCCTCGACGACGTTCGGGTTCGGGGGGTGGTGGCGGTCGCGCACGGGCGGGCTGCCGCGCAGGTTCGGCGTCGTCTCCCAGTCGGTGTCCGCCGGCAGCGCTCCCGCGGGCGCCGCGGCGTCGGCGACAGCTCCCGGGCCGCCGTTGCGCGCCAGCACCGCCTGGGTGAACGCATGGTTCCCGAGCCGCGCCGCGAGCTGGCGCGCGACCTCGGGCCGGTCCGGGACGAGGGCCGGCAGAGCCGGCGCCGCCGCCTGCTCCTGCGCGAGATCGGGTTCCGCCGCGACGTGCTCCGGCACGTCCCGACCGTACAGTCAACGCGTCAGGACCGCCACTCGTGCTCGAGCAGCGCGTAGGTGACCTCGTCGGTCCACTCGCCCTTGACGAACTCGTTCTCGAGCATGCGCGCCTCGAGACGCATCCCGAGCCGCTCGAGCACCCGCGCAGAGGCCTGGTTGCGCGGGTCCAGCTTGCCGATGATGCGGTGCAGCCCGAGCTCCTCGAACCCCAGCCGCAGCATCGCCCGCGACGCCTCGGTCGCGTACCCGTTGCCGGCGTGCGCGGGGTCGAGCAGGTAGCCGATCTCCCCCTGGCGGTGCTCGGCGCTGCGCCAGGCCAGCGACACGTCGCCGACGAGCTCGCCGGAGGCCGGCAGCACGGCGGCGAGGTTGAGGCGGTCGCCCTCTTTCGCCAGCTCGGTCAGCCGCATCTTCTCCGCGAGCGCGTTGCGCAGCTCGTCGCCGCCGCGCACGCCGTAGTACAGGTAGCGCACGACCGCGGGATCCCCATTGATCCGCTGGAGCGCGTCGAGGTCGCCGGATTCGAAGGGGCGCAGGAGCAGCCGCTCGGTCTCGATCGGGTAGGCCGGCCGCAGCACCGCGGCGATGCTAGCCGCTAGCCTGTCGGGCAGAGCAATCAGGGGGGCTGGGGAGAACGCCCGGCTGAGATAGGTCCCGCGCTGGACCTGACCCTTCGAACCTGTGGGGTAATGCCCGCGGAGGGAGCGATGCAGAGCGAGACCGAGGCTCAGGTGGCGAGCCCTCGTGACGTGGAAGCGGCAGGCGTCGAGATCGACGGCGTCGACGTGGCCTACGGCGCCGTCCAGGCGCTGCGCGGGCTGACGCTGCGAGTGGCGCCTGGCGAGATCGTCGCCGTCGTCGGCCCGAGCGGCTGCGGCAAGTCGACGCTGCTCGAGCTGGTCTGCGGCCTCGTCGAGCCGGATGCGGGCCGCGTCCGCGCGGACGCCGCGGCGCTGATGCCGCAGCGCGACGCGCTGCTGCCGTGGCTGAGCGCGGTCGACAACGCCGGGCTCGCGCTGCGCGTGGCGGGGGCTTCGCGCGCGGCGGCGCGCGCCGCGGCGCACGAGCACTTCGCCGCGTTCGGGCTCGAGGGCTTCGAGCGCTCGCGGCCCGCCGCCCTCTCGGGCGGTATGCGCCAGCGCGTCGCGTTCCTGCGCACGCTGCTGGCGGGGCGCCCTGTGCTCTGCCTCGACGAGCCGTTCGGCGCCCTGGATGCGCTCACGCGACTGCAGATGCAGCGCTGGCTCGCCGGCGCGCTGGAGCGCGAGCCGCGCACGGTGCTGCTCGTGACCCACGACGTCGAGGAGGCCGTGCTGCTCGCCGACCGCGTCGCCCTCGTCTCGCCGCGGCCGGGCCGGATCGTCGAGCTCCTCGACGTCGACATTCCGCGCCCGCGGGCACGCGACGCGCGCGCGGTGGTCGAGCTGCGCGAGCGCGCCCTGGAGGTGCTCGGCGCCCCATGACCGCGGCACTCGCCCTCCTCGCGCTCCTCGGTGGCTGGGAGGCGCTCGTCCAGCTCGGCGGGGTCGACCCCCTCCTGCTGCCCGCGCCGACCCAGGTGCTCGAGGCGCTCTGGGAGGACCGCTCGCTGCTCGCGCCCGACCTCTGGGCGACGAGCTACGAGGTCGTGCTCGGCCTGACCGCGGCGGTTGCCGCGGGCGCGGCGCTCGCGATCGCGATGCACCTCTCCCCAGCCCTGCGGCGGGCACTGCGGCCGCTCGTGATCGGATCGCAGGCCGTGCCGGTGCCGGTGATCGCGCCGCTGGTGATCCTCGTGCTCGGCTTCGGCCTCGCGCCGAAGGTGCTGCTGGTCGCGCTGGTCTGCTTCTTCCCGATCACGATCAACCTCTACGACGGCCTGCGCGGTGCCGACGCCGACGCCCGCCGCCTGCTGCGCTCGCTGCAGGCGACCCGCTGGCAGGCGCTGCGCCTCGTCGAGGCGCCCGCGGCGCTGCCGGCCGCCTTCACCGGCCTGAAGGTGGCGGCCGCCGTCGCCGTGATCGGCGCCGTGTTCGCCGAGTGGGCGGGCGCCGAGCGCGGCCTCGGGCACGCGCTGCTGACGGCCAACGGGCAGCTCGAGACCGCGCGCGCGTTCGCCGCAACGCTGCTGCTCTTCCTGCTTGCCATCGCCCTCTACGGCGCCTGCGCGCTGCTGGAGCGGCGGGTGGTCGACTGGACCCCTCGCACCGGACCCGGAGGACCATGAGAAGACGCCTGCTCGCACTCGCCCTGCTCGCCTGCACCCTGCCGCTCTCAGCCTGCGGGGAGAAGTCCGAGCCCGGCTCCGGCGCCGCGGGCGGCGGCGGGTCGACCGAGCCGCTGCGGCTGATGCTCGACTACTTCCCGAATGCCGACCATGCCGGCATCTACGCCGCCAAGGCGACGGGCGCGTACGAGAAGGCCGGGCTCGACGTCAAGATCACGCCGCCGCCGGATCCCTCCGCGCCGCTCAAGCTGCTGCTGGCCGGCAGGACCGACATCGCGATCTCATACGCCCCGGAGCTGCTGTTGGCGCGCAACCAGGGCGCGGAGCTCGTCGCCGTCGGCGCGCTGGTGCAGAGGCCGCTGACATCGCTGATGGCCGTCGGCAAGGCGGGGATCCGGACGCCGCAGGACCTGCGCGGCAAGCGCGTCGGCACGGCGGGGATCCCGTACCAGTCGGCCTACCTGAAGACGATCCTCGAGAAGGCGGGCGTCGACGCGGGGTCGGTCAAGGAGACGAACGTCGGCTTCAACCTCGTCCCGGCGATGCTCTCCGGCAAGGTCGACGCGACGCTCGGCGCGTTCTGGAACTACGAGGGGACGGACCTCGCGCGCCGCGGCCGCAAGCCGGTGATCCAGCGCATGGAGAAGCTCGGGGTGCCGACCTATCCCGAGCTCGTCTTCGTCGCGCGCAGGCGCGACCTCGACCAGGAGTTCGGCTCGCGGCTGCGCCGCTTCATGCAGGCCACCGCGCGCGGCCACGCGACGCTGAAGGCCGATCCCGCGGCCGGGCTCGAGGGCCTGCTCGATGCCGACAAGGGACTCGACCGCGGCCTGCAGGAGGCCGTGGTCAAGGCGACGCTGCCGGTGTTCTTCCCCGCGGGGGGCGAGCGGCCGTTCGGCTACCAGGACGCGGCCGAGTGGCAGCGCTACGCCGACTGGATGCTCGACCAGGGCCTGATCAAGCGGCGGCAGACCGCCGAGCAGGTGGTGACGAACGAGTTCCTGGCCGGCGAGGGGCTCGACCCGGGAACGATCTCGCAGGACTGACGGGCAGCAGGCCGCGCGCCGCGGCGAGGCGCAGGTACTCGCCGGCGAGCCCCTTCCACTCGCCGAAGCGGTCGAAGAACGCGCGCACGCCCTGCTCGTCGGCACGCGCCCGCGGGTTGCCGGTGGTGATGCGGCCGACGAGCTTCAGGTAGCCCAGGTCGCCCGCGGGCACGCGGTCGTGGTGGCCCTGGCCGTGGAGCGCGAGCACCTCGAGCGTCCACGGTCCCACGCCCGGTATCGCGCGCAGCCGGCGCCAGCCGGGCAGCGGATCGGCAGCGAGCAGGTCCACGCGCCCCGCGGCCAGCTCGGCGGCCACCCGCCGCAGCGTGAGAGCGCGCGTGGGAGCGAGGTCCATCGCCTCCAGCCGCGCCGGCGCGACGGCGGCGACCGCGGCCGGCGTCGGCGCATCGCGCAGCCCGGTCCGCGGGCAGCGGCTGCCGAGGGCGGCGATCATGCGGCGCTGGATCGCGACCGCCCGCTCGAACTCGATCAGCTGCTCGCAGACGGCGTTCGACAGCGCCTCCCAAGGCAGCGGCGCCCGCCGCACGCGCAGCTCGGGAGCCGCCCGAACCGCCTTGCCGATCACGGGGTCGTCGCGGAACTCGTCGTAGAACGGGCGCAGGTCGTCGTCGACGGCGGTCGCGAAGCGCAGCCGCCGGATCCCCCACATGGCGTCGGGCTCCGATTCCGCGCGCGCGCCGAAGATCACCCGGTCGGGCGCCGGCTGGATGACGGCGACGTGCACGGGCGCGCCGTCGCGGTGCAGGAGCCGCTGGAGCGAGGAGCCGCGCCGGCGCAGCAATCCGTCGGCCGAGCCGCCGCGCAGGCGGAACGGCCACGGGGGCGTGACTTCGACGCGGAGCTCGTGCATCGGTCCTGAGTCCTACCGGGCGGGACGGCGGGACGCGTGCTCCGATCCCGCGTCCTCCGTGCGGAGAACGTCGACTGCGGCATCGAGGGAGAGGGTGCGAAGCGCGGCGGCAAGCACGCGGTTGGATCGAAAAGCACCCATGTCGTGCATTTCGATCCAACCGCACGCCCGAACGGGCCGGGCGATGCCGAACGTCCATCGGTACCGGCTATAGCCCCGACCGACGGACGTTCGCCGCGCGGGGCGCTTCCGCGGAAGCGCCACCGCGCTCCGGGCTCTCCCTCACTGCCGCAGTTGACGTTCGCCGGCTAGTCCCGGCGAACCAGGTGCACGTCGACGAGGAACGAGTTGGACCCGACGATCTCGCCGATCGCGCCGCGCTTCTTCTTCCGCCGCCGCGCCGGCCGGCTGCGGCGCCGGGCGACCACGGCTGCGGTCGCGGCGCCTGCGACGAAGCCGGTCGCCGCAAGGGCGGCTGCCTGGACTGCCGGCGGCGGCGCCGTGCGGACCGGGACGGGGGCTCGCGCGGGCTCCGCCGGGACGGGCAGGCCGTCGACGACCTCACCCTCGTTCGAGATGTCTGGCTCGGTGTTCACTCAGCCCCTCAGCATGACGGGCCGCGTGGACGTGTTCAACGGGCACGCTTCTCCGGCGGGGTGCCGAAGACGTGATCCCAGTAGGGCGCCGAGACGCCGAAGCCGCGGTCCCCGTCCTGGAAGTGGTGGCGCATGTGCAGCTCTCGCAGCCGCCGCCCCACGCGGGTGCGCGGCCGGTGATGGTGCACGTGGAAGTGGATCATGTCGTAGGCCAGGTAACCGCGCCAGAAAGCCCGCCAGGAACGGCATCGCACCACTGCCCGCCGAGCGCGAGCCAGAAGATCGCGGCGAACAGCTGCGGCCAGCGGCAGCGAGGCCGAGGGCGGCATCACGAGCCGCAGCGGGTCGTTGGGATGGTCGTGGTGGACGCCGTGGATCATCCAGTGCAGCCGGGCGCCCAGACCCGCGCTCGGGTTCGAAATGGAACACGACGCGATGGAGCCAGTACTCCGTCAGGGTCCAGACGGCGTAGCCGCCCATCGCGAGGCCGACCGAGCTCCAGAAGCCTGCGCGGCCGGCGCCGAGCGCGAACAGCGCGCAGATCGCGGGCAGGTAGATCACGACGGGCACGATCGGGTGCACGCGGGTGAAGCGGTCCAGCCAGGGCGACTCGAACATCGGGGGGGACGCCTTCAGGAGCTCGGAGCGCCGCATCGCCGAAAACGCTAGCCCATGGCCGCGCGGCGATCGGTGGGGCTACCCGCCCAAAACGCGCTCGTAGAGCCGGAAACGGCGCACGACCTTGCCGCCCATCGCCTCCATCGCGTTGTTCATGTTCTTGTTGACCTCGAGGATCCAGCCCATCTCGCCCGACTTCTGCGGCGTGACCTCGGCCGCGTCGAAGTGGCACTGGTAGAAGCGCGCGGCGATGCCGGTGTGCTGCCACTCGGGCTTCACGCCGAGGGCGAACACGCGCACGCGGTCGATCTTGCGCCGGTGCCAGAGGAACTTCGCCCAGCCGAGCGGCAGGATGCGGCCGCGCATGTGGATCAGCGCCTGGTTGTAGTCCGGCAGGGTGAGCGCCGCCCCGACGGTCTCGCCGTCCTTCTCGGCCACATAGGCCCAGTTCTCGTCCAGGAACGGCTTGAGCTGGGCGGCGTAGTGGCGGACCTCCTTCTCGGTCAGCGGCACGAAGCCCCAGTTCTTCTCCCAGGCCGAGTTGTAGATCTCCATGAAACGGCTGACCTCGTCGTGGATGTCCTTCTTGCGGAAGGAGCGCACGACGACGCCGTGGCGCTGCTCGACCTGGTCGGCGAGCTTCCAGATCACCGGATTGACCTTGTCGCGGCCGGAGATGTGGAGCTCCCACATCAGCAGGTCCATCGCCTTCGCCATGCCCGCGCCCTCGAGCAGCTCCGGGTAGTAGCGGTGCGTCCACGGCGACAGGATCAGCGGCGTGCGCTCGTGGCCCTCCACCAGGACGCCGGACTCGTCGTTCGTGGTGAAGTCGGCCGGGCCGACCATGCGGTCGCAGCCCTGCCCGCGCAGCCATTGCTCCGCCCGGTCGAGCAGGGCCGTGGCGGCCTCGGGGTCCTGCTCGCACTCGAAGAACCCGAACCAGCCCCAGCTGTTCTCCTGGAAGCGCTGGAAGTTGTCGTCGACCTGCGCCGTGATGCGCCCGACCGGGCGCCCGTCGCGCAGCGCGAGGAAGTACTCCGCGCGGCCGTGCTCGAAGAACGGGTTCTTGCGCCGGTCGAGGAACTGCTTGCGCTCGAAGATCAGCGGCGCGACCCAGTTCGGCTCGCCGCGGTAGATGCGGAACGGAAGCCGGACGAAACGGCGGAGGTCGCCCGTAGAATGCACCGGCCGGATCTCGAGCGACCCCATGGAGGCGGGCAGGCTACATGCCGACAGCCATCGACGTGTTCAGCAAGGTGCGCGGCCACGAGCGCGCGGAGCAGTTGCGTGCCGCCCGCGAGGCGGACCTGCTGCCGTACTTCCGCACGCTCGAGTCGCCCGCCGCGCCGGTCGTCGAGATGGAGGGAGCCAGCCGCATCATGCTCGGCTCCAACAACTACCTCGGCCTGACCGCCGACCCGCGCGTCATGCAGGGCGCGCGTGACGCGCTCGAGCGCTACGGCACCGGCCTGACGGGCTCGCGGCTGCTCAACGGGACGCTCGACCTGCACCTCGAGCTCGAGCGCGAGCTCGCCGAGTGGATGGGCACCGAGGACGCGCTCGTGTTCACGACCGGCCACCAGGCGAACATCGGCACGCTCGGGACGATCCTCGCGCCCGGCGACACCGTCGTGGCCGACTCCGGCGACCACGCGTCGATCCTCGACGGCTGCCTGCTCTCGCGCGCGAAGCTGCGCCCGTTCCGCCACAACCGGCTCGACAAGCTCGAGAAGATGCTCGAGCGGGCGGGCGATGACGGCGGCGGCGTGCTCGTGGTCGTCGACGGCGTCTTCTCGATGGAGGGCGACGTCGCCCCCCTGCCCCAGATCGCCGACCTCTGCCGCGCGCACGGCGCACGGCTGATGGTCGACGAGGCGCACGGCGCCGGCGTGCTCGGCGCTCGCGGCGCCGGCACCGCCGAGCTGTTCGGAGTCGAGGACCGCGTCGACCTGCGCATGGGCACGTTCTCGAAGTCGCTCGCGTCCTGCGGCGGCTTCATCGCGGGCTCGCACGAGGTGATCGACTTCCTCCGGGTCACGTCGCGAGCCTTCCTCTTCACCGCCGCCGCGGTGCCCGCGGCGATCGGCGCGGCGCTCGCCGCGCTGCGGATCATCCGCTCCGAGGACGGTCCGCCGCTGTTCGCGCGCGTGCTCGAGAACGCCTCCTACCTGCATCGCGGGCTGCACGAGCTCGGCTTCCACGTCGTCGAGCCCCAGCCGCTGCCCGACGGGTCGACGGTCGTGACGCCGATCGTGCCGGTCGTCGTCGGCGACGACTGGAAGGCCGTGCTGCTGTGGCGGGCGCTCTACGACGCCGGCGTGTTCGTCAACGTCGCCCTGCACCCGGCGGTCCCGCCGGCGGGCGCGCTGCTGCGCACGAGCGTGATGGCGACGCACGAGCGAGCGACCCTGGACAGCGCGCTCGAGCGCTTCGCGTCCGTCAAGGCGTCCTTCGAGGCCGAGCACGGCCCGCTGCCGGCGCCCTGACCCGCCTCGGAGGCGTTGCTCCGGTATTCGGCCGGTTAGCACATTTTTCGCTCTCTACAAGGCTTTTTGGACGTTTGTCAGTTTCTGCGCGCGCGAGAGTTCGGCGCGCACGAATCACCCGCTTTTTGCGAATGATCCAGTTGCCGGACGGTTGAACATCAGTGGCGGCAGTGTCTAGCCTCCGACTCAGCCGAGCGCTATGGCGCTCCGGAAAGCGAAGGAACTGCATTGAACCGCCGGGGCGCCCGGACGAGGGACTGGGCGGCGGTGCTCTTGTACTTGCGCGATCTCCGGGCAGTTGCCCCGGGCTGGCATATCGACACACGACGTGCCCGTCGCGGATGACGGGCAACGGGGAGGTTTCATGGATGCAACAGCGACGGCCCGTGCGCCGCAGCACATGCGCGCACTCGCACAGGCGAATCGAGTGCGCCTGGCTCGGGCCGAGCTCAAGCGGCAGGTGGCAGACGGAGAGACAACGGTCGCGAACATCGTGCTCGAATGCCCCTGGGAGGCCGAGAGCATGGCGATTGCCGATCTGCTGCTGAGCCAGCACCGCTGGGGCCGAACTCGCTGCCGTCGGTTCCTCGCCTCGATCTCGATGTACGAGACGAAGACCATCGGTTCGATGACAGAACGCCAGCGCCGGGCGCTTTCCGCCCGGCTACGCGGCGATTACGCCGAGGAGTCGGAGCTCGGATCGTTCTCGACCGCCAGCGTCAGCTGGGCGCAGGGCTGAGAGCCGAGCGAGACCCGCCGGCGGTCCCCGGCTACCCGGGTGGACCGCCGGCGGCGAAGCCGGGGCCGCTGGTGGCGATCTCGACGATGTGGCCGTCGGGGTCGCGCATGTAGATCGAGTGGAAGGCGCCGCGGTCGAAGACGTCGGTGCACTCGACTCCCTGGCCGCGCAGGTAGTCGCGCCATGCCTCCTGCTCCTCGGCGCTGTCGACCATGAACGCGAAGTGATGCGTCGAGCCGACGCCGACGACGCCCTTGGGCAGCTCCGGGTAGTGCATGAACGAGACGAGCATCCCGGCACGCCCGTCCTGAGCGCCGAACCAGACGTGGCGCGACTCGGGGTCGTCGTCGGACGGCCCGTCGTGGACCACGGCGAGCCCCATCAGGTCGCGGTAGAAGGCGATCGTGCGCTCCGGGTCGCGACAGATCGCCGTGACGTGGTGCAGCCCGCGCAGCCGCATCCGCTTCTCGTCGGTTGCCATCGCCCTGCACCCTAGCTGTGGCGCCGGAACCAGCGCCGCAGCCAGGCAAACGACGACCCGAGCACGACCGCACCGGCGAGCACGACCGCGATCCATGGCGCGCCGGCGAAGAACAGCAAGCCGGCGGTCAGGACGGCGGGCAGCGCGGCCAGCAGCAGTGCGTGCGAGGCGAAGCCCGAGAAGTGCTCGCGCAGCGCGGTGTCGAGCCCGCCGAGCGAGGCGAGCAGCATCCCGCACACCAGCATCACGCGACCGCCGTCGTCGTCGCGGCGGAACAGCCCCCACACCAGCAGCACAAGTCCGACGAACACGCTCAGCTCGACGAGCGGGAACGGATGCCAGGGCGCGCGCGGGCGCTCCGCCCCCATTCGCCGCGAGGGCGGCCGGCGCCCGGGCGCCGGCGCGGGCGTGACCAGCGCGTCGCCGCGCTTGCGGCTGCGCTTGCCCATCAGGCGCTCACGCCCGCGGGTGTCCGGTGGCTAACGGGCAACCGGAGGAGATCTTGACGCGCCACCACCCCATCAGCATGCCGACGAGGCCGAGCCGCGGGCGCACCTGCCAGACGTTGCAGCCGGGCTCCCCGAGGTCGGCGCTCGTGACCGTCACCCAGCGATGGCGCTCGGGCGCCAGCCGCATCTGCTCGAGCAGCTCCGCGCCGCGGTTGCAGCGCAGCTCCTCGATGCGGCCGGCGAGCTCGTCGCGGATGCACTCGAGCTGCCCCAGCGTCATCAGCCGCGGCCCTGCCTGCGCCGAGGCCGAGCGGCCGCCGCGCGCGGGCTCGCGGCGCGGGAAGCACTCCGCCAGCGAGCGAGCCAGCTCGCGCTCGAGCCGGGCGATCTGATCGCGCAGGTCGCGCCGGGCCGCACGCTCCTCGTCGGCAACGAGGACGGCGGGGGCTTTGGGGGTCATCACTGGCATCTGCGACCGCCTGCAGGCGCCATGTTACACCGGAGAACCGTGTCAGCTGCGGGCTCGGCGGCACGTGGGCGACATACTGTCCCCGTGCCCCGCAACGACCCCACGGACACGGGTGGCCTGTTCATCGGGCGCAGGCCGGGGACGGGGCCGGTGCGCTATCGCAAGCCGCCCGAGCGCGGCGACGCGCGCCGCCGGCTCGCCGACGCGCTCATGGCCTTCGCCATGCTCGTCGCCGAGCTGCTCGTGGTGCTGAGTGCGTTCGGCCCGCAGCCGATCGGGTGGCTCTGGGTCGGCTCCCAGGTCGACTACCGCACCGACAGCGTGTTCCTCGGCATCATCGTCGCGTTCCTGGGCCTGATCGCGTCGATGATCCTGACGCTGATGCTCGCCACTCGGCTCGACAACCTCTGGCGGCTCCTGCGCCGCGCCGCCGGGCACGACCAGCGCGAGGGAATGCTCGGGCGGATCTTCGCGACCGCGGCGATCGTCGCGGCGATCGCGTTCACGGTCTGGCTCGTGCTGCTCGAGGGGCCGGCGCCCTCGGTCGCCCCGCGCTGATGCTGAGGGCGCGGCGTCGTTGAGGCGTTTCCGCGAGTACTACCGGCAGTTCGAGGAGATGCCGCCGGAGGAGGTGTCGCTGGAGCTGCGCGCGCGCCGCGAGGAGGAGAAGCGCCGCGCGCTCAGCCGCGTCGACCCGCTCGACCTCTCGGGCGCCGAGTGGCACGAGCCGCCGCACCCGGAGGCCGTCAACGCCGCGACCTTCGCACTGCGGCGGGCGCTGAACGCGTACCCGGACGCGTCAGCGACGGCGGTCCGCGAGGCGCTCGCGGAGCGCCACGGGGTCGCGGTCGACCACGTCGTGCTCGGCCACGGCGCGGGCGAGCTCCTGCGCGCCGCGTGCTCCGCGCTGCTGCGGGGCGGCGGCGACGCGCTCGTCGGCTGGCCGGGCTGGCAGCCGCTGCCGGAGCTGATCGAGGACGCCGGCGGGCGGGCGGTGCCGGTCGCGCCCGCCGTGGCGGAGATCCTCGCGAACGCGGGCGCCGCCACCCGCGCGGTGGTGTTGAGCAGCCCCGCGGATCCGACCGGCGCGATGCTGTCGCGGAGTGCCGTGCGCGAGCTCTGCGACAGGGTGCCCGAGGGCGTCACCGTGGTCGTCGACGAGGCGCTGGGCGAGTTCGACCCCGAGGGCGAGGACGCGGCCGGGCTGGTCGCCGACCTGCCGAACCTGCTGGTCGTGCGGTCGTTCTCCAAGGCGCACGCGATGGCCGGCCTGCGCGCCGGCGCGGCGCTCGGTCCACCCGAGCTGGTCGCGCGGCTCGCGCCGAGCGGCGGCCTCGGCGCGCCGGCCCAGGCCGCCGCGCTGTGGGCGGTCTCGGATCGCGGGATCGAGATCGCGGCCCGTCGCCGCGGCGCCGCGGCCGCGGCGCACGAGCGGCTCGCCGCGGCCCTGGCCGGCTCGCCGCTCTCCGCGCCGCCCGCGACGGTTCCGTTCGCGTGGATCTCCTCCGACGTGGAGGACGGGCCTGCGATCGCCGCGCGACTCGCCTCACGGCAGGTCTACGTCGCACCGGGCACGCTGTGGCGCGACGAGCGACACGTGCGCGCTGCGCTGCGCGGGCCGGCGGCGATCGACCGGCTGGCCGGCGCGCTGCTCGGCGGGCCGGGCTGAGCGCTCGAGCACGGTCGGGTCGTCGGCGAGCGCGCCGATCAGGTGGCGGCGCATCGCGTTTCTGCTGAGGATGAAGGCGAGAGTGAACATGAGGTCAGTCTGCGCTTGATCGCTCATAGATTCAAATAATGATCTTGGGTATCAGATAGGATCCGCCTATGGCGATCGAACCGCGCCGCCTACTCACGTTCCGGGCGGTGGCGCGGCATCGCTCGTTCACCCACGCCGCGGGTGAGCTGGCGCTGTCGCAGCCGTCGGTCTCCCAGCAGGTGGCCGCGCTCGAGCGCGAGCTCGGCGCCAAGCTGCTCGAGCGGCGCCCAGGCGGGTTGCGCCTGACACCGGCGGGGTCCGTGCTGCTCGAGCATGCGGACGTGATCGCAGAGCGGCTCAGCCTCGCCGAGACCCAGCTCGCGGAGATCGCGGGGATGGAGCGCTCGACGCTCCGCCTCGGCGCCTTCCCCACCGCGCTCGCAAGCCTGGTCCCGGCCGCCATGACACGGCTCGAAGGCGCCCGGGTGATCGTCGAGGAGGGCGGATCGGGGGCGCTCGAGGAGCGCGTGCGGTCGGGCGACCTGCACCTGGCGGTGACGTTCCAGGACGCCGCGAAGGCCCGGCGCGAGCACGCGGGGCTGGAGCGGCGCGACCTGCTGCGCGAGACCTTCCTCGTCGGGCTCCCGCCCGACCACCCGCTCGCGGGCGGCGGCGCGGTGGAGCTCTCCGAGCTCGCCGGCGAGGACTGGACGGCGCCGTCGGCCGGCGGCATCGTCGTGCGCACCTGCCGCGCCGCGGGCTTCGAGCCGCGGCTGTCCTCGATCACGCGCGACCAGGTGGCGATCCGCGCGCTCGTGACGCGCGGGCTCGCGGTCGCGCTCGTGCCGAGCCTGCTCGCCGAAGCGTTCCGCGATCGCGGCGTGGCGCTGCGGCCGCTCGCCGGCGCGAGCCCCGAGCGCGACGTCTACGCGCTCCTCCCACCCGGCGGCCGCCACCCGCTCGCGGGCGCGGCATTCGCCGCACTGGCCGCTGCGGTCGAAGACCTCCGCGACGCGCCGAGCGGCGGATAGCTCGGCCTCAGGTCGAGGGAGTCGCCACTCGCCGACCGCGGCGTGCGCCGGCGGTCATACCACCGCCGCTAGCGCTTGCGCTTGACCTCGAACGCGCCACGCATGAACGGGTGCACGCGGCAGAAGTACGTGTACTTGCCGGCCCGCAGGCGCTTCGGCGTCGTCCACGTGTCGCGGTTCGCCGCCGCCGTGAAGCCGCGCGGGCCGAAGCCCAGCTCGCCCGAGTCGAAGTCGACCTTGCCGTTGGCCAGCGGGTAGGCGATCCCCGTCGTGCGGTTGCAGGGCGCCTTGCAGGCCGTGATCGTGTGGTAGATCGTGCGCTTGGCGTCGCGGTTGACGAACGTCAGCCCGCGGCCCTTGCGCACCCGCGCCGGCCGGCCGCGCCTGCCGGTCGCGCTGAGGTCGCCCTGGCCGTAGACGAAGCCCTTGATCGCCACCCTGCCGTTGCCGGGAACGGGCCGCGAGAGCATGTCGAGCGGGTTCGGGAGCCCGGACAGGCGGCTGCCGCCGTGCCCGTTGTTCTCGGGCAGGTGGCCGTGCGTGACCTGGCCCTTGACGTCGACGTTCGTCGTGAACGGGTCGGCCCCCGTCCCCCCGGCGACCCACATCGTCGGCATGATCGCCATCGACTCGTACCAGGACGCCTTCTTCGTGTCGTACGTGCCCGAGGCTGTCAGCACGTCGCCCTTGCGCAGCCCGACGCGCCAGTCGGGCGGGGTGACGGTCATCGAGACGTCCCAGGAGACCGCTCCGGCGGGCTCGTAGTAGACCGCCTCGGAGCGGAACAGGCGCGTCGAGCGGCCGTCGCGCGTGAGCGTCAGGTCGGTCCACAGCCCGCCGGGATGCAGGTGCCCGCCGGTGCCGACGATCGCGCCGTCCTCGGGCACGGTCCACGACGGCCGGCGGGCGCCGGGAGCCTCGTCCGGGTAGGTGAAGAGGCCGTCGGAGCCGCCCTTGCCGCGCTTCGCGTCGAAGACCGGGTATCCGCCGCCGACGGTGTCGAGCCAGGCCGTCTGGATCTCCTGGATCCCCTGCGCGGCAGGCGAGCCGTCGGGGATGAAGTCGAGCTCGTAGGTGATGAAGACCTCTTCCGGCGTCGGCGTGAGGTTGTGGATCATGTGGTTCATGTCCCACCGGTCGCTGGTGCGGTAGCGCCAGCCGTAGCCGGGCGGGGCGATCGCGGCGGTCTTCTCCTCGCCGGCCGCGAACAGCGGCTGGAGGTCCTTCAGCCAGACTCCGTGATGCAGGTGGATCACGTCGACGCGCGGGACGCTGCCGTCCCTGCGCACGAGGTCGGGCCGGAAGCCCACGATCCAGCCGTCGACGGCCGGCCGCTGCTCGTTGCGCTCGAGCGCGATCGTGTTCTGGCCCGGGGTGATCTTCACCGGGCCGTAGGAGAACTTGAGGTGCTGGACGCCGTCCTGTGCCGACGCGGGGGTCGCGAGCGCGAGCGTGAACAGGAGTACGCCGAGCGCTGCGAGCGGGCGAGCGATCATGACGGGGCGTCAATTGTACGCATGGCCGCAACGGCCGTCCAGACCGCCTCCTCGACGAAGAGATCGTCGACGCCCGGCGCCTGCACGGCCAGCAGGACCAGCGCACGCGTCCGGCGACTCGGCGCGCGGTCCGGCTCGGGTGAGCCGAACAGCACCGCGACGGTGCCCGCGCCGTCGGCGAGCACGAGCCGGCCACCCGCGTCGGGCGCCAGCTCGAGCGTGCCCTCGAGCCGGTCGGCGTCGACCGCGTAGACCGGGACGCCGGTCTCCAGGATGGCGAGCGCGAGCGCGTCCTCGGGCAGCCCGCGGGGCGCGAAGCCCCCTGTCAGGAGCCGCTCGAGCACGAGCTCCTCGATCGGCGTCCGGACCACGTCGGGGTCGATCCCGAGATGCCGGTAGAGCACGCGATAGGCCCACGGCACCGGCCGGGCGCGCATCGTGATCGCCTCGGGACCGCGGAAGCGGTCGGCGAGCAGCCGCAGCCGGTCGCGCAGCTCCGGCGGGGTGCGCGCCGTCCGCGCCTCGACCCGCGTCATCCAGACCCGCAGCCCGGGGTGCTCCTCGGCGACGCGCACGTCGATCGCGACGGCGGCGAGCGGCGGCTCCTCCTCGCTCATGGCAGCGGCCGGCCCTGCTCGAGCGCCTCCACGCGCGTGGTCAGCGCGCGCTCGTCGAGGAACTCGAGCGAGGTCCGCGCGACCTTCCCGTCGCGATCCGCGAACGTCAGCGTCGGGCAGACCGCCACGCGGTAGAGGTTCGCCACCGCGCCGTCGTGGTCGTAGCCGACCGGGAGCCGCCAGCCACGCTCGCGCACGGTGCGCCGCAGCTGCTCGTGATCGCCGCGCACCGAGACCGCCGCGAAGCGCACGCGAGGATGGCGCCGAGCGATCCGGTCGAGCACGTCGACCTGCTCCTCGCAACGGCCCGAGCGGGTCACGAGGAACGCCAGCACGACCGGGCCGCGCTCGGCCAGCTCGCAGACGTTGAGGATCTCCGGCCCCCGCACGCTGCAGGCCGGGCGGGCGCCCTCGGGCCCGCTGTCGGGCCGCGTGGCGATGTTGGCGTCCGCGTCCGAGCGGCTGCCGGC
This sequence comes from uncultured Solirubrobacteraceae bacterium, assembly GCA_963839615.1. Classification (GTDB taxonomy): domain Bacteria; phylum Actinomycetota; class Thermoleophilia; order Solirubrobacterales; family Solirubrobacteraceae; genus DASQMT01. The sequence goes on along the minus strand of CAWIVY010000010.1, from coordinate 403,014 downwards.
CAGCGGCATCGCGAACGGCGGCAGCCGCGTGCCGACCTCGAGGCCACGCGAGCCGACGCCCTCGGTCCGCAGCGTGTTGAGCGTGATGTAGGCGAGCACGACGACACCGACCACGCCGACGAGCCAGCCGCCCCTCACGCCGGCACGGCGGGGTCGGCGACGCGCGGTTGCGGAGCCGATCGCCGGGCGGCGCGGCGCTCGGCGAGCACGAGCGCCGCCGGCAGCACCGCCAGCACGCCGAGCAGCGAGACGGACAGGTCGACGACCGTCACGATGCCGAACTCCTGCAGCATCCGCACGTCGGAGAAGGCGAGCACCGCGAAGCCCGCGATCGCCGTCGCCCCCGACGCGAGCACCGCGACGCCCGTGGTGCGGTAGGTGCGCCGCAGCGCCGCAGCCACGCCGTGGCCCGCCCTGCGCTCCTCCCGGTAGCGGCCGTCGAGCAGCACGGCGAACTCGGTCGAGAGCGCGATCACGAGCGCGCCGAGCGTGGCCGACATCGGGTTGAGCGGGATCCGCAGGGCGAAGAGCACGAGCGCGGACCAGCCCGTCGCCAGCGCGATCGGCACGAGCGGGACCCAGGCACGCTCGGCGCGCCGGTGCACGGCCAGCAGCACGAGGCCGACCGCGAGCAGGCCTGCGAGCAGCGTGCCGAGCCGCCGCCAGGGCGAGGCCAGCGCGGCGTTCGCCTCGGCCGCCAGGACCGGCAGCCCCGCGAGCCGGGCGGTCACGCCCGCCGGAAGGTTGCCTGTGCCGGCGGACGAAGTCCGCTCGGTGAGCGCCGCGCGCATCCGCTCGATCGTCGCCTGCTGCTCGTCGAGCGGCATCAGCCGGATCCCGAACGCGAGGTTGGCGGTGCGCCGGTCGGCGGTTATCACGCTCTGCGAGAAGTACGCCGGGACGGCGTCCAGCAGGCCCTCGATGCGGGCGCGATCCGCGGCCGCGTCGCGGCCCGGGAAGAGGTCCGGGAGCGACAGCGCCGGGCACAGCTCGGCCTCGCCGCAGCCGTTCTCCGGCGAGTAGCGCGCCTGCTTGAGCACCCGCTGCTGGTACGCGGCCATCCACGCCACGACCCTCGGATCGGTGAGGTCGCGACCCTCGACGACGACATCGACCTCGCCCGCCACGCCCGTCGTGCGCTGCAGCGTCTCGAGGTCGCGCACGGACGGCAGGTCCTGGGGCACGAGCTCCTGCAGGTCCGATCGCACCTCGCTCTGCGTGTCGACGACCCAGCCGATCGCGGCGGCCGCGAGCGCCACCGCGAGCACCCGGCCCGGGCGCGCCACGCCCAGGCGCAGCACGCGGGCACCCAGCCGCCGCGCGGGCGGGCCGAGGCGCTCGAACGGGCGCGCCGCGAGCGCGAGCAGCTCCGATGCCCCCTGCGTCGAGCGTCCCAGGACCCCGCGCGCGCGGGTGCGCGCCCCGAGCAGCACGAGCACCGCGGTGCCGCCGGTCAGCGCGAGCGCGAGCGCCATCGCGATGCCGAGCACCAGCAGCACGCCGAACCCGCGCACCATCGGCACCGGCGAGAGCAGCAGCACGAGGAAGCCGGCGGTCGTCGCTAGCGCCGCCGTCGCGATCGTCGGCACCGCCAGCCGCGCGGCACGCACGGCGCCGCGCGCCGTCGGCGGATCGGGTATCCGCGCCTGGTACTGGATCGCGTAGTCGACTCCGAGCCCGAGCAGCACGGGCAGAACCGCGATCGAGGCCATCGTCAGCGGCGCGCCGACCAGCGCCATCAGCCCGAACGTGAGCGCGACCGCGCCGAGCGCGACCGCCAGCGGCACGAGCCGCAGCCGCCGCCGGAAGACGAGCGCGAGCACGGCCGCCATCACGACGAGCGCGACCAGCAGCAGCCGCGCGATCGACCCGGCGAGCGCCTCCGAGAGGTCCTCGGCGAGCACGGGCACGCCGGTCACCGTGTAGCCCTCGGCGTTGCGCAGCTTGAAGTCCGGCATCCGCACCGCCGCGCGCACGAGCTCGGTCGCGCGCTCGCGTTCCGCATCGCTGAGGTCGGGCTTGAGCCGGACCTGGATCGCCGCCGACTCCGATGACGGGAACAGGTACGCGAAGCGCGCCTTCGGCGTCGTCGCCCCGCGCGAGGGGTCGAAGACGAGCGTCGCGACGAAGTCGGGATCGTCGAGCCGCGGCGTCTCGTCGACGCCGAGCCCGTACTTGAGGTTGAGCGCCAGCAGGTCGCGCACGAACTCCGCGTAGACGAGCTGCTTGGCCGAGCTCGCGAGCCGCTCCTGCTCGGCCTTCGGCTTGCCCTGCCGGCGGGCGATCTGGCGCGCCGCGCGGGCCGCCTTCTCGGCCTCGCCGCCCTTGACACGGAGCTGGCGCGTGAGCTGGTCCTGGATCTCGCCGACGGCGGAGTTGATGAACGTGCCGGGGCCGTAGACCACCTGCACCGGCTTCGTGCGGGCGAGCTCGGCGCAGGGCCCCCGCTCGCCGCCCGGCGCCTTCCCGCCCGCGGGCCGGTTGCCCGACAGGCAGCCCTCGAGCCCGAGCAGCCGCCCCAGGTTCTCGGTCAGGACGAGCTGCTGCAACGGCCCGCGCACGAGCACCACGATCGCGTGGTCGCCGAAGCGCTCGCGGTAGCGCTCGGTCGCCTGGTAGGTGTCCGACGAGCGCCCGGCCAGCGTGCTCGTGGCGGCGCTGGGCTGGAGGCCGAGCGCGAGCGCCGTGGCGGCGGCGCACAGCAGCGCGACGAGCGCCAGCACCCGTCGCGGCCGGTGCGCCGCGGCGCGCACCACCCGTTCCAAGCCGACGCGCGGCGCCATCTCAACCAGCGGGCTTCAGATGCGGGTACTGCGACTGCTCGCCGGAGATGTTGAACTTCGGCTGCTGCTTGCACGGGGGCGCGGGCGGCTCGCTCGGCCCGGTCGGGAACGCGAAGCGGAGGATGTCGGAGAACAGCTTGTCGGGCAGCTGGTAGGCGCCGTCGAGCACGTTCTCCACGTCCGGCACCGGGACCGGCACCGGGACCGGGAGCGGGAGGTCCGGCAGCGGGTCCGCGGGGGCGATCTGCTGCGGCGCGTTGACGATGCTCGGGAACGCGTCGCGGCCGCAATGGCGCGTCTCGTAGGACGGCAGGCCGCTGCGGATCTGGTCGAAGTGACCGGGCAGCGTGTACGGGTTGGTCCGGTTCGTCGGCAGGCGCTTGGGATACACGGCCAGGTTCTCGGGGTTGAACGGGTTGGTCGTGCGCAGGTAGTGCAGCGGGCCCTTGGGCGACACCGTCGTCGCCTGCGTGGCGGCCGCCGTGTTGCCGAAGAAGGCCGTGAGCTCGCGCTTGTAGAGGCCGACGTAATCGAGGATCGGGTTGAGCTGGCGCAGGGCCGGGTCGACCTGGGCCAGCAGCGGGCGCAGGTCCTTCAGCACCCGCTCCGCTGCCGGGAAGCCGGCCTTCGAGGCGTCGATCAGCGGGTTGGTCTCGCGGAAGAAGGCCTTCAGGTCCGGCGCGAGCGCCGACAGGTCCTCGAGCGTCGGCGAGAGCTCGCGCGCGGCGGGCCGCAGCTGGTCGACCAGCGGGTCCGTGTCGCGCGAGAACTGCGTCAGCCGCTCGACGGTCTGCTGGGCCTCGCGCTCGAACGTCGGCAGCGCGACGAACGTCTCCTGCAGCTCGCGGTCGCGGCTCGCGGTCGTCTGGAACACGCGGTTGGAGTTCGTGATCAGGTCGCTCAGCTGCCCCTCGCGCTCCGTCAGCGCCTCGAACACCACGCCGGTGTCGGAGATGAGGCGGGTCACCGCGGGCTGCTGGCGGTTGAGGATGTCGACGAGCACGGAGGCGTCCTCGGCGAGCGGCCCGATGTTGCCGAGCGCGTCGTTGAGGTCGCGCCCGTGGCCGCCGATCGCCTGCGCCTGCGTCTGCATCCACTCCTGGAACGCGGCGCGGGTCTTGGGATCGAACGTGCGCAGGATCTCGTCGAGCTCGACGGTCTCGGACACGCTGCCGTTCGGCAGCCTGCCGCCCTCCGGGACCTTCTTGGCCCGCTCGCTGCCCGGCGTCAGCTCGACGTAGGTCTCGCCCAGCAGCGTCTTCTGGCGCAGCAGCGCCTTGGAGTCCGACGGGATCGGGCTGTACTTGGCCTGGAGCTCCATCGTCACCAGCGTGCGGCCCGTCTTGGCATCGGGCTCGATCGTCTTGACCTTGCCGACGGGCACGCCGGAGATCCGCACGTCGGCCTCCGTCGCGAGCTGCGAGGCCTCGCCGAACGAGGCGGCGACCCGGTAGCCCTTCGGCTTGAGCGGGATCGAGCCGCCGAACGCGAGCCACAGGAACAGCAGCAGCGCGAAGCACGACAGCGCGAAGCCGACCATCACGGCGATCCGGCCGAAGTTGGGGGCGGCCTTTTGCACTAGGGACTCCCGCTCCCGCCCGAACCGGGCGTCTGCGCGGACTTCGGGCAGACGTCGGCGCGATCGGGCGCCTCGAGCAGCTGGGTGAGCACGCCGAGCTGCGGGTTGCCGAGCACGATGTTCTCGAGGATCTGCAGGCTCTGGCAGCCGACGACCACGAGACCGCGCCGGATCGGGCCGTGGCCGTCCTGGTTGGAGAAGATCGCGGGCCCGAGGTGGTTGACCCACGAGGCCCAGAAGAGGAACCCCTCCTCGGTGGCGCCGGGGGGGTTGTAGGCGAGCGTGTTGAGCAGCGTGTTCACGACCTTGAAGCTGCGCAGCAGGTCGGGCGTGAGCGCCGAGAGGTCGCGCATCGCCGGCCGCAGCTCCTTCACCAGCGGGCGTGAGGCACGCACGAAGGGCCTGATCTCGTCCTTGATGATCGGCGTCGTCGTGCGCAGGAACGGGCGCGTCTGCTGCAGCGTCGGACCGAGCGCGCGGGCGCCCGGGCGGAGCGCCTGCAGCGTCGGGCCGAGCTCGTCGGCGAGCACCTGCGCCTTGCCCAGCGCGGTCTGCGTCTCGGTCAGCGTCGGCGGCAGCTCCTGCAGCGTCGCGCGCAGGTTCGCATCCTGGCTCGCGAGCGCCGCGAAGACGGCGTTGGAGCTCTCCACGAACTCGGCGAGCTGATCGTCCTTGCCGCCGAGCTCGTCGACCACGAGCGAGAAGTTGTGGATCGCCCGCTTGATGTTCTCGCGCCGCTTCGCGAGCTCCTCAGCGATCGCGCGCGTGTCGCGGGCGAGCGGCTCGAAGCGGCGGATCGTGTTCGCCAGCTCGCGCCCGTTGCCCTCCAGGCCTTGGGCGCCGTCGGAGAGCAGCAGCTGCAGGTAGCTGCGCGTGTCGCCGTCGAGCACGGAGAGGATCTCGTCGAGGTTGACGTCGGGCAGCGTCTGGCCGATCGGGATCCGCTGGCCGTCCTCGAGCTCGCCGGCGTCCTTCGTGCCCGGCGTCAGCTCGGCCACCATGTCCTTCAGCCCGGTCTTGGGCCGCAGCAGCACGCTCGCGTTCTTGTAGACCGGGACGCTGCCCTCCTCGAGCTTGAGCGTCACGATCGCCTTGCCGTCCTCGAGCCGCACGCGCGAGATCTCCCCGACCTCGACGCCGGCGACGTTGACGGTCTGGCCCTGGCCCGGCGTCACGGCCTGGGCGGTCGAGAGCTCCGCGTCGACCTCGGTGAAGTTCTGGCCCAGCACGGGGAACCAGCCGGGCAGCGTCATCCGCTGGTTGGCGAGGATCACCGTCGACACGGCGAACGCGATGATCACGAGGCCGAGGATCGCCAGGAAGTCGACGAGGTGCTTGCGGATCGCCGTCATCGCGACGCCTCCGGCTTGGAGCCGAACGGGCGGATCTTGCTGCGCAGCGTCCGCAGCCGGGCGGCGCGCGCCGTGCTGTTCGCCGTGGCGGCGCCCTGGTTCGGCGCGACCTTGGCGGCGGCGGGGCCGTTGAGGTCGGGCAGCTTCTGCGTGTGGCAGGGCACGTTGGACCTGTAGGGCGGGAGCTTGCCCGGGTAGAACGGGCGGTTGCCCAGCGGCGGTGTCGGCAGCCCGCCGAACTGCGGCGGCGAGCCGGCGGAGCCCTGCCCGAGCGAGACCTGCTGCGAGCCGCCGCCGGTCTGGAAGCGCACGTACATGCCGTTGCCGTCGAAGTTCTGGCCCTCGCCGGCGAGGCCGACCATCGCGTAGAAGAAGTCCTTGTAGTTCTCGCGCCCGGTCTCGAACTCGTCCTTGATCACGACGTCGCCCGTGGGCAGCACGACGCGGCTCGCGCACTTCGAGGCGAGGTCGGTCTCGGGCAGCAGCTCGATCGCCTTGTCGGTCAGGCGCGCGAGGTCGCGCGTCGCCGGCGACAGCTCGCGCGCCAGGCCCTGCAGCTCGGCCTTGGACATCAGCCCGCGCGCCTGCTCGATCCACGGGAACGAGGCGTCGATCGTCGCCGGCGTCTCGCGCACGCCGGGCAGGATCTCGCGCGCGAATGCGCGCGTCGGCGGGAAGGCCTCGTTGAGCGATGCGAAAGCGGCGTTCGCGTTCTCGAGCGTCGGCGAGAGCTCGCGGATCGTGCTGCGCAGGTTCGACTCCTCCGAGGCGAGCGCCGCCATCGTCGTGTTGAAGTTCGACACCAGGTCCTTGAGCTGGGTCTCGTTGCGGACGAGGCCGGCGGATGTCTTGCCGGCGCCCTCGATCAGCCGCGCGAGGTCCTCCTCGGGCTCGAGGCCGAGGAACGCCTCGTTGACCTGCGCCTGCGAGCGCTCGGCCGGGCCGGCGTCGTCGTAGGCGTCGTTGAACGACTCCGCGGCGGTCTCGCCGCGCGCGGACCGATCGGCGTCGCGGTCGTCGGCCGCGCTCGGCTTCGAGTTCAGCGCGGTGCCGAGGCCCTCGATCACGTCGCGCAGGTCCTGGCGCGTGTCGGACTGCAGCGCGGTCAGCACCTGGTCGAGCTGAACCGGCGTCGAGGTCTGCGTGACCTTGATCGTGGCGCCGTCGTCGAGCTCGGGCGAGCCGGGCGTGCCGGGCTGCAGGTCGACGAAGAAGTTGCCCTCGAGGAAGATGCGCGGGCGGATCTTCGCCGTCGCGTCCTCGTGCAGCGGCAGGCCGGACTTGTTGATCGACATCGTCACGACCGCGGCGTCGGTGCCCTCTTCCGCCGCGACCTTCTTGACCTTGCCGACCTCGACGCCGGCGATCCGCACCGGCGAGTCGGGACGCAGCGAGTTCGAGGACTGGAACACGGCCTTGACCTGGTAGGGCCGCGTGAACGGGATGTCCTTCGTGAAGCCGAGGAACACGAGGATCAGGATCACGATCAGCGCGATCAGGCCCACGGTGAACGGGCTGCGGCCCTCGCGGCGGCGGGTGCGCGTACGGGCCATCAGGGCGTCGCCTCCGTCGCGGCCTGCTGCGTGCCGCTCACGTTCGAGGTGACGGTCTGGCCCTTGAGGTAGGGCTCGTTGCCCGCCTCGCACTCGCGCGGCTGGCCGGGCGCGGCCGTGTTCGGGTACGGGTTGGTGTGGAGGTGGTTCTCGAGGTTCGGGCCGTCGGCGGGCGCCGAGGACGGGCCGCCCTCGTTGTTCGGCCCCTGCGGGGTCGCGACGATGATGAAGCGCTGCCAGGTGCCGTTGACGTCACCCTCGGACAGCAGCGACCCGATGTTGCGGAACCAGAGCGCCGCGTAGTTGCAGACCGTCTGCGCCGGCGCGAGGTACTGCAGCGTCGGGTTGAGCGTCCGCATCGTGTCGGTCAGGCTGCGGATCCCGCGCGGGACCATCGGATCCTGCGAGAACGTCTCCAGCTCGGTCAGCAGCGAGGCCAGGCGCTTGTTGAACGCCGGCAGTCGCAGCAGCGTGGGCGTGCCGACCTCGAGCGCGTCCGCGAGGTCGGGCGCCGCGCCGCGCAGCGCCCGCACGCCCGGCCGCAGCTCGCGGAACAGGCCCTCGGTGTTGGCCAGGAACGGGCGCTGGACCGGGAAGCCGCGGATCGCCGGCGTCGAGCGACTCGGGGCCGTTCGAGATCGAGTCCTGGATGAACGGCCGCGCGACCTCGCGCAGCGCACCGAAGGTGATGTCGAGGTTGACGAACAGCTCCGCCTGCGTCTCGGCGACGGGGGCCACGATCCGCGCCGCGTCGGCCAGCTCGCGGATGAAGCGCGGCAGGTTCGTCTCCTCGCTGGAGAGGTTGCGCGCGACCGGGATGATGTCGCGCAGCAGCGGCCGCAGCGCCCCGATCGCCTGGTTGATGCTCTGCCCGCGGCCCGCGAACGCATCGCCGAACTCGTGCAGGTTGGTCTGCGACGCGTCGCGCGTGTCCTCGTCGAACATGTTCACGAACTCGTCGAACTCGACCGGCGCCGGCGTGGCGGACGCGAGCGGGATCGTGTCGCCGTCCTGGAAGCCCTCGTTCGAGGTTCCGCGCGTCAGCTCGACGTACTTCAGGCCGAGCGCGGAGCGCGGGCGGATCAGCACCTTGGTGTCCTTGGGCAGCGGCGAGACCGCGCGCTCGAGCTTGAGCCCGAGCACCGCCACGCTGGTGCCGTCCTTCTTGCGCTCGACGGTGATCGAGTCGACCGAGCCGACCCGCGCGCCACCGATCCGCACCTCGTTGCCGCGCACCAGGTTGGCCGCGCTCGGCGTCTGGGCCTTCAGCGCGTAGGTCGGCACGAACGGCAGGCCCTGGTTCGCGTTGTAGGACAGGAAGACCGCCACGAGCACGACGAGCACGGTCGCCGCGCCGATCAGCACGGGGTTCCCGGCGATGCCGCTGCCGCGCCCGCGCATCAGTTCGGCCCTCCGAACAGGTAGTCGAGCAGCGGGACGGCGGGGTCGTTGCTCGAGGGCGGCGGCGTCGCGGCGGGCGCGGGCGCGCCGGCCTGCGGCGATTGCGCCGGCGGAGCGGGCGCGGGCGACTGCGACGGCGCCGGCTGGGCCGCGTCGGGCCCCGGTGTGGGCGCCGGCGCGGGCGCCGTGCCGCCGCCGGAGCGCCCGCCGCGCCCGTCCTTGCGCTTGCGCTTACCGTGCCGGCTGAGCTCGTCGCGGCGCTTGCCCCCGCGCTTGCCGCCCTTGCGCTTCCCGGCCGGCTTGCGCGGATCGAGCCCCTGCAGCATCCGCGCGGTCCATGCGAGCACCGGGTCCCGCGGCGCCGACGCCGCGCCCGCGGCGGTCGCCGACGCGCCGGTGCGGAAGTTCGCCGAGCAGCCGCCCGTCGGGTCGACTGCGTAGGACGAGCACTGGTTGACGATCAGGCCGGCGCGCAGGTAGTGGCCGAACGAGTCGAAGCCGTTGACGGCGGTCGCCTGGAAGAAGATGTAGTCCATCGCGCGCTCGATGCCGTTGTTCTTCTCGAACGAGACGAGCACCTCGGCGAGCGACTTGCCGACCGGCCGCGCGGCGCTCGCGAACTCGCGCAGGTCGCGCACGACGGGCACCGAGTTGCGCACGGCCGGCGTGCCGATCTCCGCCGCCTCGCCGAGCGACTCGAGCGCCGGGATGCCCGCCTGCGAGAACGGGCCGAGCTCGAGCAGGAAGCGGTTGATGTCAGGCGCGACGTCGCCGAGGTCCGAGAGCACCGGCGTCATCTCGTCCGACAGCGCGCCCAGGCGCGTCATCGTCGGCCGCAGCTCGCGCAGGAAGGTCGGCAGGCGCTCGATGTTCGCCTCGAGGTCGGCGCGCCGCTCGGCGGTCGCCTCGGCGACCTCGCTCATGTTCTCGATCGACGAGGAGACGCGCTTGCGCTCGCGGGCGAGCGGCTCCATGATCGTGTCGCCGTCGACGGCCAGGCTCTCGAGCTGGTCGTTCTGCTCGGCCAGCAGCCGCAGGACCTCGTCGACCTCCTTGAGCGCCGGGTTGGCGCGCCGGATCACCTCGTTGAGATCCTCGCCGCGGCCGGCCAGGCCGATGCCGAGCTCGTTGACGATGATCGAGAGGCGCTCCCGATAGGGCTCGCTGCATGACGTTGTTGATCAGGTCGAGGTCGACCGAGCGCTCGGTGTTCTCGACCGGCAGCAGCCGCTGGCCCTTGCCGGGACCGTCCTTGATCTCGCGCAGCTCGCCCGGCGCCTCGGTGCCGACGCCGCGCTTCTGCGTCGGCTCGCACTCGACGTACTTCTCGCCGATCAGCGATTGCGGGCGAACGATGCACTTCGCGTCCGAGCGGAAGTCCTGGTAGCCCGCATCGTCGATCCGCAGCACGACGGCCGCCTTGAACTCGGGCGTGACCTCGACGTCCTCGACCGAGCCGACCTTGACGCCCGCGACCTTGACGTCCTCGCCGGCGATGATGAAGCCGGCGTTGTCGAAGATCGCGCGCACGCGGTAGGCCTCGTCCTCCTCGCGGGTGACCAGGAAGAGCGCCAGCACGGCGGCGACGATCAGGACGACGGCGACGGGGATGGCTGCTCTCATGGCCCCGGCGGGATCTGGTTGGGATCGCAGTCGAGGTTGCCGTTCACGTCGCGCCACGGCGCCGAGCCGTCGGCGTTGGCCTGCGACGCGGCGCCCGGGCAGCGGCGCAGCTGGTTCGTCTCCAGCCCGTCGAAGCGCTGCGACGGCGGGATCGGCGTCAGCACGCCGCCCGCCGGGTTGTCGTTGAAGTTGAACGCGTTGAAGATCGGCTGGATGCGCGCGTAGTGGCCGTTGGCGTCGTAGTTCGAGGCGCCCTGGCCGAAGTCGCGCAGCCAGCCGGCGAACTCCGGCGTGTAGGGCCGGATGAACTCGAGCACCGGCTGCAGCTTCACGAGCGCCTCGCGGCCGTGGTCGAACGCCGGCGTGGCGACCTTCTGGAGCGCGGGCATCTTGCGCGTCGCCTCGACGAGGTCGTTGTCCGGGCCGTCGCGGCGCACGAGCCGGCGCAGGTCGCGGATCGTCGGGCGCGAGGCGGCCACGAGCGGGCGCAGCTCGCGCAGGAACGGCGCCAGGTCCTTCGTGGCCGGCTTGGACTCCGCGACCAGCACGTCGAGGTCGTCGAGCGTCGCGCGCAGGTTGACGAAGGTCGTGTTCGCGCGCCGCAGCGTGGTCGGCAGCAGGCCGAGCGCGCGGGCGAGCGCGACGTTCTCGTCGCCGATCGCGCGCGCCGTGGCGTTCGTGTTGCCGACGAGGTCGGCGAGGTCGTCGCGCTTCTCCGCCAGCGCACCGACCAGGCGGGAGGAGTTGACGATGAAGCGGGTCAGGCTGCCCTCGTCCTCCGTGACCTCGCCGACGAGGCGGCGCGAGGTCGACAGGAACGGGTTGAAGTACTTCGCCGCCTCGCCGGCCTCCCCGCCCTTGCCGCGGAACTGCGCGGCGAACCCCTTGACGACGTCCTGGAGGTCGCCGCGGGTCTTCGCGTCGAGCGTGTTGAAGAGCTGGTCGAGATCGACGACCGGCGTCGTCGAGGCGGTCGTCAGCGTGGCCCCGTCCTCGAGCTTCTTGGCGTTCGCCCCCGCCGGCGTGAGCGCGATGTAGCGGTTGGCGATGCCCGACAGCGAGGTCAGGCGGATCGTCGCCTTGGTGCCCTCGCGCAGCGGCGCGTAGGGCTCCTCCACGCTGATCCTGATCGCGGCCTGGTTGTCGTCGGTGAGCTCGATCTTCTTGATCGAGCCGACGCGCCTGCCGCCGACCTGCACGTCGTTGTCGGGCACGAGCTGGCCGGCCGACTCGAACATCAGCGTGTACTCGGTGCCGCCTGCGCCCCGGAACAGCAGCAGCCAGGCCGCGAGCAGGATCACCAGGGCGAGCGCAAGCACGGCGGCGCCGCGGGCGATCGTCACCGATGACCCCCTGATGCTCGCTGGCTCAGAGGAAGCTTTCCGCCGGGGCCCCGGGTCACTCCATCCCCAGGGGTCCCTGCGAAGCGCCCGCGAGGAACTGACGCACGAACTGGTTGTCGGAGTTGAAGAGCTCGTCCGCGGGCCCGGACTCGACGATCCGGCCCTTCCACAGCACCGCGATGTACTCGGCGACGCGCTTGGCCGACATGATGTCGTGCGTGATCACGACGTAGGCGCCGCCGTTCTCGGCGTGGACCTCCTGGATCAGCTCGCACAGCAGCGCAGTGCGGACCGGATCCAGGCCCGAGTCGGGCTCGTCGAAGAGCACGATGTCGGGGTCGAGCACGAGCGAGCGGGCGAAGCCGGCGCGCTTGCGCATGCCGCCCGAGAGCTCGTTGGGCGCCTTGTCCATCGCGCCCTCGAGGCCGACCTCGCGCAAGCGGCGCATGACGATCTCCTCGATCTCGTCCTCGCCCTTGTCGGTGTGCTGGCGGAGCGGGAAAGCGACGTTGTCGTAGAGGTTCATCGAGCCGAACAGCGCGCCGTCCTGGAACAGGACGCCGAACTTCTTGCGCATCTCGAAGAGCTGTTCGTCGGGCATGTTGGGGACCGACTCGCCATGCACGAGGACGTCGCCGTCGTCGGGGTAGAGCAGGCCGACCATGTGCTTGATGCAGACCGACTTGCCCGTGCCGGACGGGCCGAGGATCATCGAGATCTTGTCCTCGGGGATGCCGAGGTTCAGCCCGCGCAGGATCTTGTTGCGGCCGAACGCCTTGTGCACCTCGACGAACTCGACCGCATCCTCGACGCCGGTGGGGCGCTGCTTGCCGGTGTGCCACTGGTACTCCTCGTCCCCCTCCGCGGGCGGATCGGGCGGCCGCTCGCGGGTGACGGCCGCATCCGCGGAACGCTCCTCGGCGGAGCGCTGCTCGTCCGCGGGCCGTTGCTGCGGCTCGGACTCGGGCTCGGGGCCGCCTTCGCGGCGGATCAGCGGTGGATTGCGCTCATCGGCCACTGTCGTCAGCCTCCGATCGGGGCTCGCGGATTCGCACCCCAGAAGATCTGGGTGCCAAGCATGCCGATCAGGTGCACGAGCACGATGTTCAGCACCATCGACTTCGCCGTCGCCGTACCCACGCCGACCGGGCCGCCGGACGCGTTGTAGCCGTAGTAACAGCCGACCAGCACGATCACCGTCGCCATCGCCATCGCCTTGATCAGGCTGAAGAGCAGGTCCGGTGGGTTCTGGAACATCCAGAAGATCAGGAAGAACCCGCCCGAGGACACCTCGCCTATCTGCTCGACCACCGCCAGGTACGAGGCGAAGAAGCCGGCCCCGATCCCCGCGAGGTAGACGAACGGCAGCACGAGCCAGGCGGCGAGCAGGCGCGTCGCGCAGAGGAACGTGATCGAGGAGATGCCCATGACCTCGAGCGCGTCGACCTCGTCGGAGATCCGCATCGAGCCGATCTCGGCGACGATGCCCGTGCCGACCTTGGCGGCCATCATGTAGCCGAACGCGTACGGCACCAGCTCGCGCAGGTCGCACCAGGCGGCGAACACGCCGGCGTAGGCGGGCGAGCCGACGGCGCGGTTGAAGTACGCGCCCTCGATCCCGCACTGGAGGCCGATGATGAAGATCAGGCCCCAGATGACGAGCGTCGAGGAGAGGATCAGCAGCCCCGCCTGGCGCAGCGCCTCGCCGAAGAAGCGGAAGACCTTGAGGCCGAAGACCTCGCCGACGACGCGCATGCAGAACTTGACGATGTCGCCGAACGACGCGACCCATTCGCGCGGGACTGCGAGCCAGCCGCTCATTTGAGGTTGAGGATCTCGGGGTGGGTGGCCAGCAGCGTCTGCGTGAACACGTAGTTGAACGAGAACACGCCCATGATCGCGATCACGACTGCCTGGTTGACGGCGCGCCCCACGCCCGCGGCTCCGCCGGTCGCCGTCATGCCCTTGTAACAGCAGACGATCGCGATGATCGCGCCGAACAGGGTGCACTTCAGGACCGACCCCCAGAGGTCCACGACGGAGGCGTTGGTGAGGAACGTCGCGCGGAAGGGGCCGAGCGGCTGGTCGTAGACGATCGTCGTGACGATGCCGCCGAAGACGCCGAAGAGGATCGCGTAGATGTCGAACAGCCCGGTCACGAGCATCAGCGCCAGGAAGCGCGGGACGACGAGGTTCTTCACCGGGTCGACGCCGAGCACCTGCAGGGCGTCGAGCTCCTCGCGGATCTTGCGCGCGCCGAGGTCGGCGGTGATCGCCGTGCCGGCGACGCCCGCCAGCACGATCGCGGTCACGAACGGGGCGAACTCGCGGATCGAGGCGAGCACGAAGAAGCCGCCGAGGCGGTCGAGCGCGCCGAACAGCACGAGGAAGTTCGCCGCCTGCAGCCCCGGCGCCGCGTAGCCGAACGCGACCGTCGAGACGACGAGCGGGAACCAGCAGAGCTTGAGCGCGAAGAGGAACTGGGAGACGAACTCGCCGCCGTACGGGTACGGCGGCTTGATGGCCGACACGATGGTCTTCCCGGTGAGGATCATCATGTCGCCCACTTCCTCCAGCAGGCCCTTTGCCGGCAGGAATGCCCTATCGGCGACGCCTCGTACCAACTTCGCTCCCCTCTGCGTTGCGCCGTTTGTCGGCGCAACCCTCGGCCGACAGACTACGGACGCCGTTCTATACCCGCAAACGGGAACCAGCGGCGAAACTTGCGGGTCTGCTCGACGGATGGCGTAGCCGCGCGCCCGTATCGCCAGATCCTGCTCGCGGCTGCGTTGGCGCTGGTATGGTCGCCGCCGGAATGGGGAATTCGCGCGGATGCGTCGCGGCGCTCGTCGTTTCCGCCCTGGCGCTCGCAGGCGCCGGTTGCGGCCAGGAACGCCAGGATGCGAACGCGCCGTCCGGTGAGTTCGACGTCGAGGTCACCGACGCCTCGTTCCCGGCGAAGCAGCGGATCGCCGAGGCGACCACGCTCAAGCTCGAGGTCGCCAACCGCGGCGATCGCGCCGTGCCCAACCTCGCCGTGACCGTCGAGACGGACCCGGGCGAGAAGGGCCAGGCGCCTGCCTCGTTCGCCCAGAACGCCGACAACCCCGCGCTCGCCGAACACCGGGCAGCCGGTGTGGATCGTCGACGAGGGGCCCGCCGGGGGCGAGTCCGCCTACACGAACACCTGGGCGGTCGGCCCGCTCGGCAAGGACCAGACGCGCACCGTCGAGTGGAAGCTCACCGCGCTCAAGGCCGGGCGCTACACCGTCCGCTGGCGGCTCGCGCCCGCGCTCGAGGGAGACGTCAAGCTCGCGGGCGGCCGCACGAGGGGCAAGTTCGCGGTGACGATCGCCGACGACCCGGTGCCCGCGCGCGTCGACGGCGAGGGCAACGTCATCCGCGGCGAGGAAGCCGGCCGCTGAGCCTGAAGGGCGGTTCGCGCCCTCCCCACGCGCCGGTCAGGGTCGCCGAGCCGCGACCTATCCTGGAACGCCGAGTGAGGCGCGCACCCGATTCCCGCCGCCGGTCGCGGGCCGCTCGCGCCGCCGGCAACGTCATGGCGCTGTTCGCCGGCGTCGCCGAGTTCCTGGGAGAGCGCCTGCGGCGACACGGTGTGAGCGCCGTCGCGCGTCGTCGCGCCGTCGCGGGCGCGGTACTGATCGGCGTCGCGGTAGTGATCGCCGTCGCGGTGTCGAAGGGCTCGTCGATCACGAGCCTCGCGGTGGGCGGGTCGAAGTCCGAGCTGCAGGAGAAGGCGGGCGAGCGGATGTCGCGGCTCGCCGGGCGGATCGCCGCTCCCTGGGTCGACCGCCGTTCCGAGCTCGGCCTGTTCGTGGACCCGATCACCGGCGGCGCCGGGCACGGCTACGGCCCGGCGATGCTGGCGGAGGCGCTGATCCGCACGGGCGACCGGCTGGAGAACCGCAGGCTGCTGCGCGCCGGGCTGCGCGCGCTGTCGGTCAACTCCGCCCGCGCGGTCGACGACGGCAGGCCCGGCAACCCGCTCGAGCTGTTCGCGATCGCGTCGGCCTACCGCTGGGCGGACAGCAACCTCGCAGACGACCCCGACTGGAAGCGCGCAGCAGCGGAACCGCGGCGCTACCTGCGGTCGTGGGAGCACTCATCCGTGGGCGAGGACGCGCAGGACTGCTTCGCCTCGCCGACGATGCTGGAGCAACTACAAGATCATCGACGCCGCCGGCGTGCTGCTCCTGCTCGACACGGGTCTCGAGCCGGCGTCGCCGGCCGCACGACTGGCAGATCCCGAGCGTGCGCGGGCGCGGCGCGCTCGCGGTCCTCGAGCGCGACCTGCCGCGCTCGATCGGCCGCAAGGCGGAGGCGCGCGGTCGCGAAGGCACGCTCAGCGGGCTCGGGGTCCTCTCCGACCAGCCGACGTACCCGCTCGCCTACCACGCGATGTCGGTCGCAGCGCTCGCGCGCGCCCTGCAGTTGCTCGGCGACGACGCTCCGGCGGAGGCGCGCGAGCTGTTCCGCCGCGCGATGCTGGCCCAGGCGTCGTACATGGCCCCCGATGGCGACGTCGCCTTCATCGGCCGCGCGCAGGGCGAGTCCTGGGCGCTCGCCGCCACCGCCTACGCGGGCGAGTCCTGCGCGCGCATGTTCCAGGAGTCGCACGCGCGCAGCGCCGGGATCTGCGCGACGCTTGCGATCCGCGCCGTCAGGCGGCTCGAGAAGCTGCACGGCTTCCACGACGGCCTGCTGGCGATCGTCCCGCGATTCAGGAATGCGGCGCCGACCGGCGAGGGCCTCGAGCACTACGCGCGCGTGATGTCCTTCAACGGCCTCAGCGCGATGTTCCTCGGCTGGGCCGGTGAGGAGGCCGCGAGCGCGGAGAGCGTCGAGCCGCTGCCGCTGCCGCTGGACGGCGGCGGCTCGTTCGTGGACCCGGACCGCTCGCGCACTGGCCGTGGTGCGCCGCGACTCCGTCTGGTTCGCGGTCCACACGGCCCGCCCCGCCGGCGTCAGGACCCCCGTTACGACTTCGGCGTGCTCGCGCTCAAGTTCCGCCGCGGGAAGCGCTGGGTCGACGTCCTGCCGCCGCGGCCGACCGACGCCGGTGGTCCGTTCGACGGCGGCGGGCCGGCGCTCGTCACCCCGGACGGTCTCGCGTTCCCCCGCGGCACGGACTTCGCCGTCGATCCGCAGAGCGGCGAGGTCGTCGTGAACGGCGGGTATCGCATCCCGGGCGGCATTGGGCGCTGCGCGGGATCAGAGTTCCGCTTCAAGCCGACCGCGCGCGGCGTCCGGATCAGCGCGCCGGCGCCCGCGGGCAGCGTGCTGCGCTTCCAGGACTTCCTCCCGCAGAAGTTCACCGCGGCCGCCGAGCTCGGGCGCGCTCTCAGCACGCCGACGGCGACCTCGCGCCTGTCCGAGACTCCGTCGACGCTCGAGTACGGGCTCACGTACGCGTCGGCCAATGCGCTCGACCTGCTCGGGTACCGGCGCTACGTCACCGTGCCCGCCGGCGGGCGGGTCACGTGGACGCTCGTCGCGCGGCCGCTGCCCTAGACGGGCGCGGCGATCTGGAACTTGACGGGCTTCGAGCGGGACTTCTTGAAGCCCTTGCGGCCCGGATATCTCAGGTAGACGCGCCAGCTGCCGGGCTTGAGCTTCCTCGTGACCGTGATGACCCTGCGCGCCCTGCCCGCGACGCGATGGATCGTCTTCCAGACGAGCCGGCCCTTCGAGTTCGTGACCTGCTTCTGGAAGACCATGAACGCCCTGCCGCGCAGCTTCGCGGCGGCGTGCGCCTTCCTCGAGGTCACCCGTCCCGTCACCTTGACCGTGGTCGCGTCGAGCTGCTCGAACCCGAGCGCGGCCGAGGTGTGCGCCTTGGGCAGCCGCTTGACCTTCGTGACGGTGATCGTCTTCGAGGTCGTGTTGTCGGCCTCGTCCCAGGCCTTGAAGGTGATCGTGTGCGTGCTGCCGTTCTTCCACTCGCGCGAGGGCCAGAAGAACTCCATCTGCGCGTGTCCGTCGCCGTCGGAGCGGGAGAACTTGCCGTCGGCGTAGATCTCGATCTTCTGCACGCCGACCCCGCCGGGACCCTCGACTGCCTTCGCGTCGAGCGGGAACATCTCGACGAACTTGGCGCCGTCGGTCGGCTTCGCGATCACGATTTCGGGCCCGGTCGTGTCGATCACGCCGCCGCACGGTTGCGGCGAGATGCCGTGGGCGAGCGCCTTGAAGGCGGCTGCCGACGGCTTGGCCGAGCGATTCGCGCGGAACAGGCCGTAGCCCGCGCGCGTACTTCGAGCCGGGGATGTCCTGGAGGCCGAACCAGAGCGCCACGTCGACGTAGGGTCGGCGGCGAGGCAGCGGTAGGCCTGCGCGAGGAACTCGGCCTGCTGGTCCTCGGTCACGCCGAGCGGCTTCTGGCCGGCCCACATGCCCGTGTTGCAGGAGCCGGGCGGGGTCGACTGCGTGTTCCAGCCGAGCTCGGTCATCCAGATCGGCTTGTCGCCGTCGCCGTGGCGCGCCATCACCGAGTGGACCTCGCGGTAGCCGGTGAACGTGTAGCGGCCGATCTTGCCCTGCTCGTCGCGGTAGTGGAAGTCGGGGCCGTTGACCAGGCAGGCGGTGTCCGTGTGCACGCCGACCGCATCGAAGTAGCCCTGAGGCCGTGCCCGTAGAGCGCCTCGATGAAGTCGATGTTGTTGCCGCGGTGGCGCCGGTGACGACGATGTCGTTCGGCTGCGACCGCCTTGATGGCCGGATAGGCCGACTTTACCATCGCGGCGTAGCGCGGCCGGTTGCGGGCCGCCGGCGAAGAACTCGGACTCGTCTGGCTCGTTCCACAGCTCCCATGCGTCCACGCCGGGACCCGTCCGGCGATGCCGCCCATGAACGCGCCGAACCTCGCGGGATCGCGCGGCGGGCGATGCCGCGGCCTGCCCGCCCGACGCCCACGCCGGCGCGCGGTGGACGACCATCAGCACCCTGATCCCGCGCGCCTTCGCAGCGCGGCGTCGGCGGCGTTCAGCTCCGTCGATGCAGCGCGCTGGTCATACGTGCCCGGACGCGGGCTCGCACGGCCTCCCAGGTCCCCACAGGCGCACCCAGTCGGCGCCGAGCTCGCGCGGCCTTCCGCGCCGTCGGGACGGTCTGGCCGAGGGTCTCGTTGACGCCGGTCTCGACGGCGCCGGCGCGGTGCAGCGGCGCAGGGCGAACAGCGGCGAGCCGTGCGCGACCGCTCGCGGCGGCGCGATGGCCGCACTCTCATCCGCGCACAGGCTGGAGGCGCGACGGCTTGGCGCGGTGCCACGCTCAGCGTGGCAGGCGCGGCGCGATGATGCGGTAAGCCTTGAGGCCGAGCCCGAGCCGCTCGCGGTCCTCGGACTGCATCGGGTCCAGGCCGCTCAGCTCCTTGACCCGCTCCAGGCGGTAGGCGACGGTGTGGCGGTGCGCGTAGATCGCGGCCGCGGTCGCGTTCATGTTGCAGTTCTGCTCCAGGTAGGACTCGAGCGTGCCCACGAGGTCGGTGGCGTACTGGTCGTCGTAGGCGACGATCGGCGCGACGGTGTCCTCGAAGAACGAGCGCACCTCCTCGGGATGCGAGGCGAGCACGCGGAACAGCAGCCGGTAGGTGCCGGTGCCGATGTCCTGCATCGGCACCCCGCCGAGCCCCTCGGAGCGCCGCAGCACGTCGAGCACCAGCTCGGCCTCCTGGATCGCGCGGCCGAGCTCGGCCGGGTCGGAGTAGAAGCTCGACACGCCGACGGTGCCGTGGCGCTGCAGCCGCGTCGCGAGCCGGCGCGCCGCCTCGAGCGTCGCCTCGGGCGCCGCGCCCTCGCCGGCCGGCAGCAGCGCGTACACGCGCGGGACGCCGCCGGGCAGCTCCATGTGCTGCGCCAGCGCGCCCGCGTGCTCGCCCGCGATCGTCGCGACCACGTGGCGCGGGCGGTCGGTCGTCGAGCTCGGCGCACAGCGCGACGGCGCCGCGCGAGAGGTCGCAACCCAGGCGCGCCGCGCGGCGCAGCACCTCGGGCGCCTCGAGCGCGGCGGCCTTCGCGCGCAGCTCCTCGAGGAAGGAGCCGCGCAGGTTCTGCTCGACCTCGTCCTTGGCCTCCTCGACCGCGACCTCGGTGAGCGAGGCGACCGCGGCGAGGTGGAGGAACTCGGTCGCCTCCGGCGAGACCGGCGTGCCCGGATCGCCGAGCATCAGGACGCTCCCGATCGCCTCGTCGCCGGACACGATCGGGACCTCGGCGAGCACGCCCGGCGGGACCGTCGCGGGCCGCTCGCGGGCACGGTCGCCGACGTAGCGCCGCAGCGCGGCGAGATCGACGGGCGCACCGCGCGAGGCCGCCGCGGCGCCCAGCCGCGGCACGACTATCGCGACCGCGGCGCCGGCCGCCTCGGCCGCGAGCTGAGCCACGCGCGCGAGGCCGTCGCCCCCCAGCACCGCGTCCAGCATCTCGAGGTGGACGGCCCGCAGCCGCTCGACGAGCGGGGCCCCGGCGGGCTCGATCGGCTGGGCGCCGGCCATCGGCGCCCTAGGCGACCTGCTCGGCCTCGGCGGCGCCGGGATGCGCCTGGAGCGTCTCCTCGCCGGACTCGCCGGTGCGGATCCGGTAGGCCTCGTCGACCGGCAGCACGAAGACCTTGCCGTCGCCGATCGAGCCCGTGCGGGCGTGCTTGAGGATCGTGTCGACCACCGTCTGGACGTCGCCGGTCGCGACGACGCACTCGATCTTGACCTTCGGGCGCAGGTAGTTCGTCAGCTCCGCCCCGCGGTATCGCTCGGTGATGCCCTTCTGCCGCCCGGAGCCCTTCACCTCCATGATCGAGAGCGAGGGGAAGCCGAGCGTGAGCAAGTCCGTCCGGATCGGCTCGAATGCCTCGTGCCGTATGAACGCTTCGACCTTCTTCATGAGCTGAGGACCTCCGTTCTGGTGGCGGTGCGGCGTTGAACTATGTCCCATCGCCATCGCCAGACAGGTTGGGTGCCGCGGCGGCGACGAGTCTTTGTCCACCTGGCCAAAGATCTCCTGTCCGGATATTCGACACACGGACAACACGATCGCGGCGGGTCATAACTACGCTGAGCAGCGCTCGCCACGAATTCGAGGAGGACTCGCGACGTAATGCCCCGCACCCGGATGACCAACGTCTCTGCCGCACAGTGGAGCCCCAACGGCGGCGCCATGGGGCAGTCCGACCTGACCCAGGCCGGCGCGTACGAGTTCGGCGCGAACGTGTTCTCGCCCGCGGTCCAGCGCCAGCGCCTCTCGCCTGACGCGTACAAGCGCCTGCAGGAGACGCTGGACAGCGGACTGCCCCTTGGCTCCGGCGCTCGCCGACGACGTCGCATCGGCGATGAAGGAATGGGCGATGGAGCGCGGATGTACGCACTTCACGCACTGGTTCCAGCCGCTCACCGGGTCGACGGCCGAGAAGCACGACTCCTTCTACAACCCGACCGGCGACGGCAACGCGCTCGCGGAGTTCAAGGGCAAGGAGCTGATCCAGGGCGAGCCGGACGCGTCCTCGTTCCCGACCGGCGGCATCCGGGCGACGTTCGAGGCGCGCGGCTACACCGCGTGGGACCCGTCGTCGCCGGCGTTCATCCTCGAGAACCCGAACGGCGCGCTGCTCTGCATCCCGACCGCGTTCGCGTCCTGGACCGGCGAGGCGCTGGACCACAAGATCCCGCTGCTGCGCTCGATGGACGCGCTCTCCCGCTCGGCGCTGCGCGCGCTGCGGCTGCTCGGGAACGAGGACGCCGCGCGCGTCTTCACGACGATCGGGCCGGAGCAGGAGTACTTCCTGATCGACGAGAACTTCTACTTCGAGCGCCCCGACCTGGTCACCACCGGGCGCACGCTGTTCGGCGCCAAGCCGCCCAAGGGCCACGAGCTCGACGACCACTACTTCGGCTCGATCCCCGAGCGCGTGCTGGCCTTCATGCTCGACGCCGAGCGCGAGATGGCCAAGCTCGGGATCCCGATCAAGACGCGTCACAACGAGGTCGCGCCGGGCCAGTACGAGGTCGCGCCGGTGTTCGAGAACTCCAACGTGGGGTCCGATCACCAGCAGCTCTGCATGCAGCTGCTGCAGAACGTGGCGCGCCGCTACCAGCTGACGTGCCTGCTGCACGAGAAGCCGTTCGCGGGCGTCAACGGCTCGGGCAAGCACAACAACTGGTCGTTCGGGACCGACACGGGCGTCAACCTGCTCGAGCCGGGCGACACGCCGCACGAGAACCTCCAGTTCCTGTTCTTCTGCACGGCGGTGCTCGCTGCCGTCGATACGCACCAGGAGCTGTTGCGCGCCTCGATCGCCTCCCCCGGCCAGGACCACCGGCTGGGCGCGAACGAGGCGCCGCCGGCGATCATCTCGATCTTCCTCGGCGCCGAGCTGCAGAAGGTCTACGACGCGATCGAGAGCGGCTCGGGCGACGCGGCCACGCCGTCGAGCTACCTCAAGCTCGGCGCCAGCGTGCTGCCGCACCTGCCGATGCACGGCGGCGATCGCAACCGCACGTCGCCGTTCGCCTTCACGGGCAACAAGTTCGAGTTCCGGGCGCTCGGCTCGTCGATGTCATGCGGGCTCCCGAACACGGTGCTCAACACGATCGCCGCGCAGGCCGTCGACGCGATGTCCGACGCGCTGGAGGTCCAGCTCGAGAGCGGCGCCGAGCTCGCCGAGGCGGTGCTCGCGGTCGTGAAGGAGGGCTACGCCGCGCACAAGCGGATCGTGTTCAACGGCGACAACTACTCCGGGGACTGGCACGCCGAGGCCGAGCAGCGCGGGCTGGCGAACCTGCCCCAGACGCCGGATGCCCTGCCGGCGCTCGTGTCGGAGAGCGCGGTCGAGGTGATGGGCGCGTACAACGTGCTGTCCGAGCGCGAGCTCGACGCGCGCTACGAGGTCTTCGTCGAGCAGTACGTCGCGAAGCTCAACATCGAGGCGGAGACCACGTTCTCGATGGCCAAGACGATGCTCCTGCCCGCGGCGATCCGCTACCTCGGCGAGCTCGGCGTGGCCGGCTCGTCGAAGGGCATCGAGGCGATCCGGCGCGAGGTCGCGGGGCTGCTCGACGCGTTCGTCGAGCGGATCGCAGCGCTCGAGTCGGCCAACACGAGCCACCCGGAGGACGGCGACCCGCTCGATGCCGCGCGCTACGTCCAGCACACCGTCGTGCCGGCGATGAGCGCCGTGCGCGACATCGCCGACAAGCTCGAGCGCGTGGTGCCCGACTCGCTCTGGCCGCTGCCGAAGTACTCGGAGATCCTCTTCATCAAGTAGCCGGAGGCGGAGGCCCCGCTCGTGCGGGGCCTCCGCCGTCGCGACTCAGCTAGCCGAAGGTGATTATCCGGATCGGGAAGTTGGTGAGCGCCGGCATCGTGCCGCCGGAGAGGTTGCAGATCATCATCGTGACCGTGCCGTCGCTGGGGACGCGCGTGGCTGTCATGAGAACGCCCTCCGGGGCGGCCGCCTTGAGCGACAGCACTACGCCTTCGCCGGCCTTGGCGCCGCCGACGCCGATCGCGAAATCGTTACAACGGCCGTTGGCGACCCCGCCCGAGCCGAGCGAGATTATCCCGGGATTGATGTCCGTGCCTGCGATGTCGGCGGTGGTGATCGAGTTGCCGGCCACCTTTGCGCTGTTGACCGAGCTGCCGCCGAGCTTGGCGTTGGTGACCGCGCCGTCGCCGAGCTTGGCGTTCGAGACGGCGCCCGTGGCGAGCTCGGTGGTGCCGACCGTGCCGTCGGCGATCTCGGTCGCATTTATCGAGCCGTCGGCGATCTCGCCGCCGTCGATCGCGTCGTCGGTGACCTCGGTGGCCCCGACGGCGTCGTTGGCGATCTCCCCGCTCAGGACGGAGTTGAACCCGAGGTCGTCGGAGGTGAGCGAGCCGTCGAACACGCTCGCGCCGTTGACCGCTCCGGCGGCGAGGTCGGCGTTGGCGATCGCGGCGTTGAGGATCTTCGAGCCGTCGACCGCGTCAGCGGCCAGGTCGGCGCCGAGGATCGTGCCGTCCACGATCTTGCCCGAGCCGATCGAGTTGGGCGCCAGCTTGCTGTTGGTGACCGCCGCGCCCGCCAGGTCCTGCGCCTTCACCTCGCCATCGACGATGTCCGTGCTGAACACCGTGTCGGCGGCATAAGCGGTGCCGGTGGTGATCGCCGCGAGGCATCCGATCACGGCGAAGACGTCGTAGATCGAGCGCGGCTTGAGACTGGACCGCATGACTTCCTCCTTGAAGTGTGTGGCGTGTGAACGCCGGTGAATCGCGACTATCTCATGCGGAGGCCCCGCTCGCGCGGGGCCTCCGCCGTCTCGGCTCAGCAGACGACCACGAGCAGCGGAACGCCCGGTCGGCCGCGGCGTCGGCGTTGGTGTTCGGACCGTCGACGAACACGGCCTCGACG
This sequence comes from uncultured Solirubrobacteraceae bacterium, assembly GCA_963839615.1. Classification (GTDB taxonomy): domain Bacteria; phylum Actinomycetota; class Thermoleophilia; order Solirubrobacterales; family Solirubrobacteraceae; genus DASQMT01. Next base: position 378,978 of record CAWIVY010000010.1, on the reverse strand, counting down.
TTGCCCCCGCGATCGGTCGACGCCTAGGATCGCGCCGGGAGGACCGCCGGCGCCGGCCTCGCCGTCGTGGCATAGACAGCCGTCACGCGGTGATGTTGCGCGCGAAGTCGATCTCGTATTCCGCTGCCGAGGGCGCGATCCTGCTGCACTGTGACACTGCCGCTCGAGTTGGCGATCGTGCCGTTGGCGTTGACCTCGGCGAAGAGCACGCCGATGTCCTGGTTTGTCAGCTGGAAGTCGACGATCTCGCCCGAGTCGATCGAGTTGTCCTGGATCTCCAACGCGGCGACGCCGTCGGTCGCGATCTCGCTACTGGCGCGACCGAGTTGGCCGGCGAGGTCGCCCGCGGCAAGGCCGCCGCCGACCTGGGTGTCGTCGACCACCTTGGCGCTCGTGACGGAGCCGTCCTGGAGCTTGCTCGCGCCGACCGCCCCGTTGGCGAGGTCGGCGTTGGCGACCGCGGCGTCGAGGATCTTCGAGCCGTCGACCGCACCAGCAGCCAGGTCGGCGGTCGCCACATCGCCGTCCGACGATCTTGCCCGAGCCGACGGAGTTGTTTCCGAGCTTGCTGTTGGTGACCGCCGCGCCGGCCATGCTCGGTCGCCTTGACCTCGAGGTTCTTGATGTCCTCGCTGAGGATCGACTCGTTGATGATGTCCGAGCTGCCGATCGTGTCGGCGGCGTAAGCGCCGCCGGTGCCGAGGGCGATGAACAGCGCGATCGACGACGCCACGTTGGCGTAGGTCAATCGCGACCGGATCCGTCCGAGCATGGCTACCTCTCCTCCTAGTGGTGCATTGCGCCCAACCTAGACCGGGGGTCCGGCGCGAGGCAAATCTCTGGACGAAGAGGCGTTCCGCGTAGGATGGTCGGCATGTCCAAGCGCGAGAAGAAGCCCCTGGCGAAGCAGCAGTCCCGTCCGGTGCTCCCGGCGAAGCTCCAGCGCTCGCTCGAGCAGCGGCGCGCCGCGTCCGACCAGCGCGTGGCCAAGCCGGGCCCGCGGACGGTGCCCCAGCACCAGGGCCCGCGGCACCAGAGCCGCGGCGGCTAGCAGCTGCGGCGCGGTCGACCTCAGACCGTGCCCGACAGCACGAGCACGTCCTCGCTGCGCTGCCCGGCGCCAGCATGCCCTTGGCCTCGAGCAGGGGCGCACGCGCCGCGAGCAGCGGGCCGAGCGGTCCCGGGCGCCGCTCCGCGACGGCGGGCTCCAGGCCCGCGGCGCGCATGCGGTCGAGCGTCGCCGGACTCACCGTTCACGCTCGAGTGCGTCACCAGCAGCACTCCGCCGGGCACCAGGTGCGCCGGGGCGGCGTCGATCAGCCGGTCGAGCACGAGCCGCCCGCTGCCGCCGGCCTCGGTATGGCGCGCCGCGCCGCGCCCGGGGAGCCGCTCTTCCTCGCTCGGCAGGTACGGCGGGTTGGAGACGATCACGTCGAAGCGCCGGCCCGGGACGGCGTCGAGCAGGTCGCCGCGCAGCGCTTCCACCCGGACGCCGTTGAGGCGGGCGTTGAGCCGGGTCGTGAGCACCGCGCGGAGCGAGAGGTCGACCGCGGTGACCGAGCGGGCGCCGGCGAGCGCCGCCGCGACGGCGATCGCGCCCGAGCCCGTGCAGACGTCGAGCACGGTGCCGCCGCGCAGCTGAGGCCGGCGCCGCAGCACGGCGGCGAGTAGCCAAGTGTCGCTGTGGGGAGGGAACACTCCTGGCAGCCGCGCGATGCGCATGCCGCAACCGCTACCCCATGACCGAAGACCCGACTCTCACCGCAGACGCTCTCCGGACCGCCTTCGACGCGCCCGAGCCGCTCACGCTCGGGCTCGAGGAGGAGCTGATGCTGCTCGACGCGGAGACGTTCGACCTGTTGCCGCGCGCCGCGGATATCGTCGACGCGGCGGGCGACGAGCGCTTCAAGCTCGAGCTGCCCGCCGCACAGCTCGAGCTGACGCTGCCGCCCGCTCGCACGGTTCCCGAAGCGATCGCGGCGCTGGCCGCCGCGCGCCGCGACCTCGTCGCGGCCGCCGCTCCGGTCGGGCGCGTCGCGACCGCCGGCGTGCACCCCTTCGCGGACCCGATCGGCGTCCTGAACGAGGGCGAGCGGTTCGCGAAGACCGAGGCCGAGTACGGCTCGATCGCGCAGCGACAGCTCGTCTGCGCGCTGCAGGTGCACGTCGCCGTCGGCGGCGCGGACCGCTCGCTGGCGGTCTACAACGGCCTGCGGCCGTGGCTGCCGCTCGTCGCGGCGCTCGCGGCCAACGCGCCGATCCACTGTGGCCGCGACACCGGGCTCGCATCGATCCGCCCGAAGATCGCCGAGCAGCTGCCGCGCCAGGGGATGCCGCCGGCGATCGCGTCGTGGGATGCGTTCGCCGACACGCTCGCCTGGGGCGCCGCCTCCGGCGCCGTGCCCGAGCCACGGCGCTGGTGGTGGGAGCTGCGGCCGCATCCGGCGTTCGGGACGCTCGAGGTGCGCGTGCCGGACGCGCAGGCGACCGTCGCGGACGCCGCCGCGGTGACGGCGCTGATCCACTCGCTCGCCGGCTGGCTCGCCGCTCGCCACGATGCGGGCGAGACGCTCGAGACCGCCGACACGTGGCGGCTGGAGGAGAACCGCTGGTCGGCGGCTCGCCGGGGCATGGACGCCGAGCTGGCCGACATCCGTACAGGCGCTCGCGCGCCCGCGCGCGAGCGCCTGGCGGCGCTGGTGTCCGAGCTCGCGCCGGTCGCCCGCGAGCTGGGCTGCGCGGCGGAGCTCGCCACCGTCGAGCGGCTGGGCGAGCACAACGGGGCCGCGCGCCAGCGCGAGGTGGCCGAACACGGCGGCCCGCGTGCCGTGACGGAGTGGCTCGCTGACGTCTACGCACCCGGCGCCGACTACACGGACGCGCGCGCGGGAAGACCCGCCGAGCGATGAACGCGCTGCCTTCCCCCCGCGGCCACACCACCGAGCCGCTGTTCGCGGCCCTGCGCGAGCCGCCGCATCACCTGCCGCCGATCCCGCTCCCCGACGGCGCCGACCCGCTGGCCGACGAGGACCTCCAGCTCGCCCTCTATCTCTGCTACGAGCTGCACTACCGCGGCCTGCCCGGGGTCGACGAGCGCTGGGAGTGGTCGCCGTCGCTGCTCGCGCTGCGCCAGGCGCTCGAGGATCGCTTCGAGGCCGCCCTGCGCGCGGCCGTCGGGCCTGTCGGCCCTGTGCCGGCTCCGGAGCAGTTCGACGTCGCGCTGCGCGCGATCGGCGACGCCGACGACTGGCCCTCGCTCTCGCGCCACATCGAACGGGAGGCGACGCTCGACCAGGTGCTGGAGTTCCTCGTGCACCGCTCCGCGTACCAGCTCAAGGAAGCCGACCCCCACTCGTGGGCGATCCCCCGCCTCAGCGGCCCGCCGAAGGCCGCGCTCGTCGAGATCCAGGCCGACGAGTACGGCGGCGGGCGGCCCGAGCGCATGCACGCGCGCCTGTTCGCCGACGCCATGGAGGCGCTCGGACTGGACGCGAGCTATGGCGCTTACGTCGACCGGCTGCCGGCCGCGACGCTCGCGACGGTCAACCTGATGTCGCTGTGCGGCCTGCACCGGCGGCTGCGCGGAGCGATCGTCGGCCACCTCGCGCTCTTCGAGATGACCTCCTCGATCCCGAACCGCCGCTACGCCGCCGGCCTGCGCCGGCTGGGCATCGAGGACCCGGCGGCGACGGAGTTCTTCGACGAGCACGTGACGGCCGACTCGGTGCACGAGGCGATCGCCGCGGTCGACCTCGCCGGCGGCCTCGCTCGATGCGAGCCCGATCTCGCAGCCGACATCGTCTGGGGCGCGAGCGCGCTCGTCGCCGTCGAGGGCAGGTGGGCCGGCACGCTGCTCGACGCCTGGGCGGACGGCCGCTCCTCGCTGCGCCCCGCCGCGGTGCCAGCCCCCCTTTAGGTTCGCGGCCAACCTGAACGGTGCCAGCCCCTCTTCAGGTTTTGCGGCCCGATTCGGCCGCGCTCGGCGCCTTGAAGCGCACGAGCTTGTGCGTGCCGTCGCAGAACGGCCGCACGCGCGACTTGCCGCAGCGGCAGAGCGCGACCGTCTCGCGGCCGGCGTCGATCGCCTCGCCGTTCTGGTCGACGATCCTGAAGTCACCGCGTACGAGCAGCGGCCCGTCGCGGTAGGGAGTGATCGTCACGTCGCCGGGCATCGTGACCGGCGTACCCATTCGGCGCCGCGGCGATGCCGTGGCGCAGCAGCGCGTATGGCGCCGCGCTCACGAATGCGTCGGACGCCGACCGCGGCAGCCCGGCCGCGGCCAGCGCATCGAGCGCGGCGGTGAGCACCGGCGGGCGCGACACGCGGTGGGCGTCGGAGGCGATCAGGTCGGCCTGGCCGTCGCGCAGCAACTCGATTCCGCGGGCCTGCGCGCGAGCGCCGTGGCGGCCGATGAGCGACGAGCCGTTGACCTGCAGCCGCGCCCCTGCGCGCCGCTCGGCCGCGACCGCCTCGGCGTCCTCCATCAGCGTGGAACAGCGCTCCGGGTGCCCGATCAGGGTCCCGAAGCCGCGCGCGCGCACCTCGGCCGCCGCAGCGCGGAAGCCGTCGAGGTCGCCGCCGAACAGCGGCGCCTCCAGCAGCACCCAGCGCGCGCCCGGCGGGCCCTGGGCGATCGCCTCGAGCTCGGCGTCGCCGAGCAGCGCGACGTCGTCGTGCGCGAGCTCGGCGCCGGTGCGCAGCTCCAGCGGCACGCCGGCGCGGCGCAGCGCGGCGGCCACCTCGTCCACGCGCGCGGGCAGCTCGGCGAGGATCCCGCCGCGCAGCAGGTCGCGCACGTGCGGCGTGACCGTGACCAGCAACGTCCCGTCGGCGACGGCCAGGCGCGCGAGCTCGACCGCCTCGTCGAGGTCGGCCGGCCCGTCGTCGACGTCCGGCAGCAGATGGAAGTGGAGCTCGACTTGTGGCAAGGCCCTTCTACGGTGACAGACGACCAACCTTGCCACACCTTTGTCAAGGTTCGCTAGCATCCCATCGGATGCGCGACTACCTTGCCGCCACCCGCGACCGCGTCGTCGTCTTCGACGGCAGCATGGGCGCCACTCTGGAGCAGTTCGACCTCTCGCTCGAGCACGACTACAAGCTCCCCGGGCGCGCCCACGAGGCGCTCGTGCTCAACCGTCCCGACGTGATCGCGAACCTTCACGAGTCGATGGTGGAGGCGGGCGCGGAGGTCGTCGAGACCGACACCTTCCAGGCCTCGCGGATCAAGCTCGACGAGTGGGGCCTGGGCGAGCACGCCTACGAGATCAACCTCAAGGCCGCCGAGATCGCCCGTGCGGCGATCGGCGAGAAGCGCTTCGTCGCCGGTTCGATCGGCCCGACCGGCCACCTGCCCGCATCGGACGACCCGACGCTCGGGCAGATCGGCTTCCGCGAGCTCGTCGCCGTCTTCGCCGAGCAGGCGAAGGGGCTCGTCGACGGCGGCTCGGACCTGCTTCTCATCGAGACGGCGCAGGACATCCTCGAGGTCAAGGCCGCCGTCTTCGGTGCGCGCCAGGCGTTCGCAGAGGCCGGCCGGTCCGTGCCGATCCAGACCTCCGTGTCCCTGCTGCCGAACGGCGGCAAGATGCTGCTCGGCACCGACATCTCCGCCGTGCTCGCGACGCTCGAGGCGCTCTCGGTCGACGTGATCGGCCTGAACTGCTCGACCGGCCCCGAGGACATGCGCGACGCCGTCCGCTTCCTCGGCGAGCACTCGCCGGTGCCGGTCCAGTGCATCCCGAACGCCGGCATCCCGCACCAGGGCCCTGACGGCGAGACGATCTTCCCGGAGGGCCCCGACACGCTCGCGAACACCCTCGGCGAGTTCGTCGACCGCTACGGCATCTCGATCGTCGGCGGCTGCTGCGGCACCACGACCGACCACATCCGCGCGATCGTCGACCGCGTCGGCGGCGGCAGGCCCGCCCCGCGCCCCGCGCCGCGCGCGCCGCACGTGTCCTCGATGATGACCGCGACGCCGCTCGCCCAGGACCCGGCGCCGACGCTCGTCGGCGAGCGCGTCAACTCGCAGGGCTCGCGCAAGGCCAAGGAGATGCTGCTGGCCGACGACTACGACGGCCTCGTCGCCGTCGCCGAGGACCAGGTCGAGGGCGGCGCCCACGCGCTCGACCTCTGCGTCGCGCTGACCGAGCGCCAGGACGAGGACGAGCAGATGCGGCTCGTGGCGAAGAAGGTCTCGCTCACGCAGCCGGCCCCGATCCAGGTAGATTCGACCGAGCCCGAGGTGATCGAGGTCGCGCTCGAGCAGATCCCGGGCCGCGCGATCGTCAACTCGGTCAACCTCGAGGCCGGGCGCGACAAGCTCGACCGCGTCACGCCGATCGCGATGGCCCACGGCGCCGCGCTGATCGCGCTGACGATCGACGAGGTCGGCATGGGCAAGACGCGCGAGCGCAAGCTCGAGATCGCCAAGCGAATCCACGACCTCGTCTGCGGCGAGCACGGGATGGATCCCCAGCTGCTGATCTTCGACGCGCTCACGTTCACGCTGACGACGGGCGACGAGGAGTGGCGGCCGTCGGCCGTCGAGACGATCGAGGGCATCCGCCTGATCAAGTCCGAGCTGCCCGGCGTACTCACGTCGCTCGGCGTCTCGAACGTCTCGTTCGGCATCGGCATGGCCGCGCGGTCGGTCCTGAACTCCGTCTTCCTGCACCACTGCGTCGAGGCCGGCCTGGACCTCGCGATGGTCAACCCGAACCACATCACGCCCTACGCGGAGGTCGACGAGGAGGAGCGCGCGCTCGCCGACGATCTCGTGTTCAACCGGCGCGAGGACGCGCTCGAGCGGTTCATCGCCCACTACGAGGCGAAGACCTCGGCCGACGCGGAGGCCGAGGTGGCCGACCCGACCGCGGGCATGGAGCCCGAGGAGGCGCTGCACTGGCACATCCTGCGCCGCAAGCGCGACGGCGTCGAGGACCAGATCGACGCCGCGGTGAAGAAGCTCGGCGCCGTGCCGACGCTCAACGACGTGCTGCTGCCGGCGATGAAGGAGGTCGGTGACAAGTTCGGCGCCGGCGAGCTGATCCTGCCGTTCGTGCTCCAGAGCGCCGAGGTGATGAAGCGCGCCGTCGCCCAGCTCGAGCAGTACCTCGACAAGCTCGAGGGCTACACGAAGGGCACCGTCGTGCTCGCGACCGTGTTCGGCGACGTGCACGACATCGGCAAGTCGCTCGTCAACACGATCCTCACGAACAACGGCTACACGGTCGTCGACCTCGGCAAGCAGGTCCCGATCGGGACGATCCTCGACGCCGCGCGCGAGCACGACGCGACCGCGATCGGCCTCAGCGCATTGCTCGTGTCGACGTCGAAGCAGATGCCGCTGTGCGTGTCCGAGCTGCACTCGCACGGGATGGAGTTCCCGCTGCTCGTCGGCGGCGCGGCGATCAACCGCAAGTTCGGACTGCGCGCCAACTTCCCCGACGGCAAGGAGTCCGACGACCTCTACGAGCCCGGCGTCTTCTACTGCAAGGACGCGTTCGAGGGCCTGTCGGTGATGGACCGGCTCGTCGACGGCGAGTCGCGCGAGCTCCTGGTGGAGCAGGTCCGCGAGGACGCGCGCAAGCTGCGCGAGGAGGGCGAGACCGAGGTCGTGCACAACTTCGCCGACGACTCCGTCCGCTCGCCGGCCGCGACCGACGTCCCGATCCCCGAGCCGCCGTTCTGGGGCGTGCGCGAGATCCCCGTCGACCTCGACGAGGTCTACCCGCACCTCGACACCCACGTGCTCTTCAAGCTGCACTGGGGCGGCCGCGGGGTCAAGGGGGAGGAGTGGCGGCGCCTGATCGCAGACGACTTCCGCCCGCGCCTGGAACGCATGTGGGCCGAGCAGGACTACCTGCGGCCGCGCGCGCTCGTCGGCTACTTCCCCTGCTACTCCGAGGGCAACGAGATCGTCGTGCTCGATCCCGAGGACCGCGAGACGGAGCTCGAGCGGCTCGTCGCCCCGCGCCAGCCGAACGGCGACCGGATCTGCCTGGCCGACTTCTACCGCCCGAAGGAGTCGGGCGAGCTCGACGTCGTCGCGCTGCAGGCCGTCACCGCCGGCGACGAGGTCACGGAGCTGATGGCGCGCCTGGAGGCCGAGGGCGAGTTCGCCGAGCAGCTCTTCACGCACGGCATGGGCGTGCAGACCGCCGAGGGCATGGCGGAGTGGCTGCACTGGCGCATCCGCCAGGACCTCGGCATCCCCGCGACGCAGGGCCGGCGCTACTCGTGGGGCTACCCGGCGGTGCCGGACCAGTCCGAGCACGAGAAGGTCTACCGCCTGCTCGACGCCACGAACCGGATCGGCCTGCGCCTCTCGGGCGGCTACGCGGTCGAGCCCGAGCAGTCCACGCTGGCGATCGTCGCCCACCACCCGGAGGCGATCTACTTCGGCACCACGAGCGGCAAGCTGCTGCCCGAGGGCCACAAGGGCCGGGCCGACGACGTGATCAAGGGCTCGCGCCGCGACCCGTCGCTGTTCGCCGAGCCCGACGACGCCGAGCCCGAGTTCGAGGCCGAGCCGGCCGGCACCAGCGCCTAGCTGGTCACGTACGGACTGCCGTACCCCCCTGACGGCGGTCAGCCCGCCACTCATTCGCAGGCTGGCGCGGTGTCGGCGGCCCCGGGCGGATGCGACCGTTTGGCGCATGCCCGAGAACACCTCAGCCGAACTGCGCGAACTCGATCACCGTGTCAGCGACGGAATCGCCGTTTGGCTGCTCTGGCGTCCGCACGACGACCGCGCGCTCGTCGCGGTCCGCGATGCCAAGACGGGCGACGCCTTCACGCTCGAGGTCGACGACGACCAGCGCGCGCTCGACGTCTTCCAGCATCCCTACGCCTATGCCGGCAACCGTCGCACCGCCGACGAGAGCTCCGGCGAGCTCGCACAGGTGAGCGGATCATGACCCGGGTGCTGCGTCGCTTCCGCCGCGTCGTCCGGCGCCGCCAGGACGCCGGGGTCGCGGTCGCCTTCGCATAGGCGCCCGGCGGCGATAGCGTTCGGGCATGCTCAAGCTGCTCGCCGCCGCCGCCGTACTCGCCACGTTCGCACTGCCCTCTCCGGCGCAGGCCATCGACAGGCCGCCGATGAAGTCGTGCGGCGACTTCACCGCCGCCGGCGGCCTGCTGTTCGCGGACGTCACCGCGCGGCGCGTGACGTGCCGCCGAGCCCGCCTCGTCGCGCGCACGGTACCGGGCAAGTGCGGGCTGGGCACCTCGTCGTGCCTCGTGCGTCGCTTCTCCTGCCATGTCGCCCAAGCAGGACCGGAGCTGCGCTTCGTGCGCTGCAGCAAGCCCGGCGAGGGGGACGAGCTGTTCAAGACGATCCGCTTCGAGTTCGGCTCCTAGGGCCGGCGCCGCGACTTGCTTATCATTGATAAGCAAGCTCACGGACAAACCCCAGGAGAACGAGATGGCAGGAGCGATAGTGATCGGCGCCGGGCCCGGTATCGGAGCGTCCGTCGCCCGCCGGTTCGCGCGCGAGGGCGTGCCCGTCGCCGTCCTCGCGCGCTCGCAGGCGACGGTCGAGCAAGCGCTGGACTCGCTCGCCGGCGGCGCGGCCGAGACCTTCGGCATCACCGCCGACGTGACCGACGAGCACGCCCTGCGCGCGGCGCTCGACCAGGTCGTCGATCGTCTCGGCCCGCCCGAGGTGCTCGTCTACAACGCGGCGCTGATCCAATCGGACGTGCCCGGCGAGCTCACGGCCCGGCAGCACCTCGACGCCTGGGCGGTCAACGTGGTGGGCGCGATCACGGCCGTCGCCCACCTCGGTCCGGGGATGATCGAGTCCGGCCGCGGCACGATCGTGCTCACCGGCGGGATGCCCGAGCCCGTGCCCGGCGTGACGAGCCTGTCGCTCGGCAAGGCCGGCCTGCGCGCGCTGACCGAGCTCCTCGCCCGCGCGTACGAGCCGTCGGGCGTCCACGTCGCGACCGTCACCGTCCACGGCGCGGTCGCGCCCGGCTCCGCGTTCGATCCCGACGAGATCGCCGAGGAGTACTGGAGGCTGCACACCCAGCCGCCGGGCTCCTGGCAGCGCGAGGCCCGCTACACCGGCCGCAGCGCCGACCCCGCGCTGGCGGCAGCGACGAGCGGCTAGCTACTCGCAGAACGCGAGCCGCGGGACCGCGATCAGGGTCGTCTCGCCCGTGTTCACGTCGACCGCGAACTGAATCCGCCCGCCGCCGCTCTTCGGGACCTTGACGAGCGTGATCCCGAAGAGCTGCTCGGTGCTGTGGTCGATCGTCGCCTGGGGGAACGCGGACTGGATCTGCGCGATCGTCGCGCCGATCCCGACGCCGCGGGCCTTCGCCCCACCGCGCACCGTGACGCGCTTGACCCTGCGCGGCGACGTGCGGGTGAAGTCGACGGTGCCCTGGAGCGGGCTCTTCAGGCGGGCGAAGCGCGTGTTCGGGCCGCTCAGCTCGCAGCCGGGTCGCAGGCGGCCGATCAGGCCCGCCGTGCGCAGCTGGCGGAACGTCTTGCCGAGCTTGACCTTGCCGACGCCGGCTGCGGTTATCCGCTTCGCGGCGGCGTGCCCGGCTTCGCCGGGAGCGGCGGCCGGGACGAGCGCGAGGGCGCCCAGGGCGGCGGTGACGAAGACGGTGCGTGCGAGGCTGCGGGGGGTCATGCGGGCAAACCTACCTCGCCAGACGCGTGCTTGCAGGCCTATGGCCGCGGCGCGAAGTGCGGTCGCCTGCAACCCGCGGTCGTGCGCATGGCACCGTCGCTGCGGCGGTAGCGGAACGAGTGGCAGAACGCGCCCGAGCGGAGCCCGCCGATCCGCTGACCGGCCTGGAGCACCTCGATCGAGAACGCGAAGCGGACGCCGCGGCGCGGCACGTTCGGGTTGGACTGGAACACCACGCTGCGCCCGTCCCAGCTGAGGTTGGTGTAGATCCGCGGGATGTAGTTCGGGCCCTGGCCACCGGTCTCGAGGAAGTCGGCGTCGGCGGAGTAGCGGTACTTGATCCGGTACGTCGCCTTGCCCTGCGGCTTCGGCGGCCGCGTGGTCCCGGTCCGCAGTCGGACCAGCACCGTGACGGGGCTCTGATCGCGCGCGTCGCGTGCGTCGAGTCCGGCCAGCGGCGGCGGGACCAGTCGGAGCGTCCACTTCGGCGGGTAGCCGCCGCGCCGCTTCGTGTACGACGCCGCCGTCGAGATCGGCCTGGAGGACGCCACGGTCAGGTACGCGACGGCAGCGTGGTCGTGACCGAGTCGCCCGGCGGGCCGACCTCGGCGGTCCAGGTCACGGCCCGTACTCGGGGATCACACTCGCACGGTAGGCCCTGCCCGTCGCGAGCGTGCTCGTCTCGTAGCCGTCGCCGCTGTCCTGCTCGACGACGACCGGCGTGCGCGTGCCGGCCAGCTCGCCGGCGGTGCAGGCGCGCGCCGGGTCCTGGGCTGCAGCAGGGACTGCCATGGTGGCGATCGCCGCGAGGCCGATGGCAACGCATGAGAGCCTGCGCCGGAGCATCCGTCGCCAACCTACCGCGTTCCGGAAAACTAGACTCGCGGCCGTGAAGGTCCTCTGCATCGACGGCGGCGGCATCCGCGGCCTGATCCCGGCCCTCGTGCTCGCCGAGATCGAGCGCCGGATCGGGCGCCGGATCGGCGAGCTGGTCGACCTCGTCGGCGGCACTTCCACGGGCGGGATCCTCGCGTGTGGCCTGACCCGTCGCGGGCCCGACGGCCGGCCGCTCTACTCGGCGCACGACCTCGCGGGCCTGTACGTCGAGGAGGGGCCGAAGATCTTCCACCGCAGCCTGCGCAAGCGCATCTTCTCGGTCGACGGCTGGGTCGACGAGCGTTACGACGACGACGGGCTCAACGCCGCGCTCGCGCGCTATCTCGGCGAGGCGCGGCTCTCCGAGACGCTCGCGGACGTGCTCGTGACGGCCTACGACATCAGCGGCCGCTTCGCGTTCTTCTTCCGCTCGGCGCGCGCGCGGCAGGACCCCGCCTACGACTTCCCGCTCGTCGCGGTCGCGCGTGCCACCTCGGCGGCGCCGAGCTACTTCGAGCCTCTCGAGGCGACCGATGTCGCCGGCGCGCGGACGTACCCGCTGATCGACGGCGGCGTGTACGCGGTCAATCCCTCGATGTGCGCGTTCACCGACGTCGCCGCCGCCGGCCGCGCCGACGAGCTCGAGCTGATGCTGTCGCTCGGGACAGGCGAGCACACCCGCGCCTATACGTACGAGCAGACGCGCGGGTGGGGACAGCTCGAATGGGCGCGACCGGTGCTCGACATGGTGTTCGACGGCGTCGCGGACACGATCGAGTTCGAGGCGGGGACGCTGATGGGCGACCGCTTCGTGCGCCTGCAGACGGCGCTGAACGTCGCGTCCGACGACCTGGACGACGCGAGCGAGCGCAACCTCGCCGCCCTGCGCACGGAGGCCGAACAGCTGATCGCGGCCTCGGAGCCCGAGCTCGACCGCGTCTGCGCGATCCTTGCAGCCTGAACCCGCCACTCCGGGCCTGCGCGAACGGGACTCCGAGTTCGCGCTGCTGGACGAGCTCGCCGGCGCGGCGGCGGCGGGACGCGGGCGGCTGGTCGTGATCGAGGGGCCGGCCGGGATCGGCAAGTCCGGGCTGCTCATCGGGCTGCGCGAGCGATCGGCCGGCGAGCTGCGCGTCCTCGCGGCGCGAGCGAGCGAGCTCGAGCGGGAGTTCGCCTACGGAGTCGTGCGCCAGCTCTTCGAGGCACCGGTCGCCGAGTCGCGCGCGGCCGCGCTCGCCGGCGCCGCCGCACCGGCCGCCGCGGTGTTCGAGGCCGCGCCGGGCACCGAGGCCGAGGGCAGCGCGTCGTTCGCCGCGCTGCACGGGCTGTACTGGCTCTGCCTCAACCTCGCCGCCGAGCGCCCGCTCCTGCTCGCCGTCGACGACCTGCACTGGTGCGACCGGCCGTCGCTGCGCTTCCTGGCCTACCTCGCCCGCCGGCTCGACGGCGTGCCCGCACTCGTCGCGACCACGCTGCGCACGAACGAGCCCGCGACCGATCCGGTTCTGCTCGGGGAGATCGCCGGCGACCCGGCCACGTTGTCCCTGCAACCCGGCCCGCTCAGCGAGGGCGCGGTCGCCGCGCTGGTGCGCGAGCGGCTCGGCGCCGGGGCGGACCCGGCCTTCTGCGCGGCCTGTCACGAAGCGACGGGCGGCAACCCGCTGCTGCTGCGCCAGCTGCTGCGGGCGCTCGAGGGCGAGGGGGTACGGCCCGGCGCCGACCAGGCCGCGGTCGTGCGCGCGATCGGGCCGCGCGCGGTCTCCGGCACGGTGCTGCTGCGGCTGGCGCGCCTGTCGACCGACGCCCGTGCCGTGGCGCGAGCCACCGCGGTGCTCGGCGAGAGCGCGGCGCTCGCGCCGATCGCGACGCTGGCCGGCTGCGACGAGCGCGCGGCGGCCGCCGCGACGGGTGAGCTGATTCGCGCCGAGATCATCCGCCCGGACCCGCCGCTCGGCTTCGTGCACCCGCTGGTGCGCGATGCCGTCTACCACGAGCTGCCGCCACCCGAGCGCGAGCTCGAGCACGAGCGCGCGGCGCAGGCGCTCCGCGACGCCGGCGCCGACGACGAGCACGTGGCCGCGCAGCTGCTCATCGCCCCGCGCCGCGGCGCGATCTGGGTCGCCGAGCTGCTCGCGCGCGCCGGCGCGGCGGCGGTGCGCAAGGGCGCGGCGGAGAGCGCGGTCGCGTACCTCCGCCGCGCGCTCGAGGAGCCGCCGCCGGCCGAGCGCCGGTCGGAGTTCCTGATCGCGCTCGGCACCGCCGAGGCCCTCACCAGCGGCCCGGCGGCCGCTCAGCACCTGCAGGAGGCATACGACGCGCTCGATGACCCGGGGGCGCGCGGCGAGCTCGCCCTGCTGCTCTTCGGCTCGCTGCTGTTCACCAACGCGGTCGCGGAGGCCTGCGCCGTCGCGGAGAGCGCCGGGGCGGCGCTCGGCCCCGAGCACGGCGACCTGCGGCGCTGGCTCGAGGCGCTGGCGCTCGCGACCTACTACTTCGGCGGCGACCAGCGGCTGCTCCCGCGCATGGCCGCCCAGCGGCGTCCGCCGACCGAGCCGGGACCGGGGGCGAGAGCGCTCGCGGGCATCGCCGCCTACGACTGGGCCAACCGCGGCGGCACCGCCGAAGCCACCTCCGCGCTCGCGCTGACCGCGTTCGCGGACGGCGAGCTGCTCGCGACGGGCAACGGCCTGGTCGTGATCATCGCGACGATGACGCTCGTGCTGGCCGATCGCGCCGAGGGGCTCGAGCAGCTCGTCCTGCTCGAGGCCGATGCCCACCGGCGCGGCTCGCTGCTCGACATCTGCTCCGTGCACCTGTGGATCGGCTACCAGCTCTGGCGTCACGGCGAGCTCGAGGAGGCGACCGACCGCGTCCGCGCCTCGATCGAGGGATTCGACACCTACGGGCTCGGCGACAGCGCGCGCGCGTACGCCGACGCGATCCTCTGCCAGCTGCTGCTCGCGCGCGGCGATGTGCCGGCGGCGCGCCGGGCGCTCGAGCGCAGCGTGGACGTCGGCGGCGCGGCCGACGCCGCGCGCCACTGGCTCCATGCCGAGCTCGCGCTGCTCGTCGCCGAGGGCCGCTGGGACGACGCGGCCGCCGCCGCGGAGCGGTTCCCACAGCGCTTCGCGGCATACCGGGACTCGCCCGGGACGCCCTGGCGGCTGCTGGGCGCCGAGGCGCTCGACCGGCTCGGGCGCACGGACGAGGCGCTCGCGCTCGCGCGCGACGAGCTCGAGCTCGCCCGCCGCTACGGCGCGCCCGGGATGCTCGGCCGCGCGCTGCGGGTGCTCGGGCGGCTCGAGCGCGATGCGGGGCTCGCGCGGCTCGAGGAGGCGGTCGCCGTGCTGGCGGGCAGCACCGCGCGGCTCGAGCACGCCAAGGCGCTGGCCGCGCTCGGGTCCGCGCTGCGCCACGCGCGCCGCCCCGCCGAGGCGCGCGAGCCGCTGCGCGAGGCGCTCGAGCTGGCATCGGCTTGCGGCGCGCCGGCGCTCGCCGACGAGGTCCGGTCCGAGCTCTACGCGGCCGGCGCCCGCCCGCGCACCGATGCGATGGCGGGCGTGGCCGCGCTGACCGCGTCCGAGCGCCGCGTGGCCGACCTCGCCGCCGGCGGCGAGACCAACCGCGACATCGCGCAGGCGCTCTTCGTGACCCCGAAGACCGTCGAGGTACACCTTTCGAACGCCTATCGCAAGCTCGGGATCCGCTCTCGGCGCGAGCTGTCCGCCGCCCTGGGATAGCCCCCTAGGCGAAACCTTGGGGTGAAGGACTAGGGATAACACCAATGACAGGGGCACCGGCAGCTTGGATGCTCCGATTCGTGGAACACCGAAAGCTCGATCTCAAACTGGAACTGCAGGTCGCGGACGACGCCCTGACCGGGCGCGTGATCGCGGCAGATGGCTCGAACACCGACTTCTCCGGCTGGCTCGGACTCGTCGCGACCATCGAGGGGCTGCTCGCCGCGAACGCGACGAGCGCCCAGTCCACCCTATGAGCGCGCCCGAGATGCTCGTCGGCCGCGAGCAGGAGCTCGCCTCGGTCGACGCTGCGATCGACGCCGTCGGGCGCGGCGAGAGCCGCGTGCTGGCGATCCTCGGCGAGACCGGGATCGGGAAGAGCGCGCTGCTCGGCGCCACGGCGGCGCGCGCGGAGGCCGCCGGCATGCTGGTGCTCGACGGGCGCGCAGCCGAGCACGAGCGCGACGTGCCGTTCGGGCTCGTGATCGACGCGCTCGACGACCACGTCGCGACGCTGCACCCGCGCCGGATCGAGTCCGTCGGCGCCGACCTGGCCGCGGCGCTCCCCTCCGCCGCCGCCTTGTGCGCAGCGCCGCCCTCCGGCGCCGGCGAGCGCTACCGCAGCCACCGCGCGCTGCGCGCCCTGATCGAGATGCTCGGCCGCGAGCGTCCCGTCGCGCTGCTGCTCGACGACCTGCACTGGGCCGATGACGCGTCGATCGAGCTGGTGCTCCACCTCCTGCGACGTCCCGCGCGCGCTCCCCACCTGCTCGCGTTCGCGCTGCGGCCCGCCGACCCCGCACCGCGCATCCTGCACGCGACGCGCGCCGCTTCCGCCAGCCGCCTGATCTCCCTCTCTCCCCTCCCCCATGCCGCCTCGATCGAGCTGATCGGCCACGTCCCCGACGCCGCGGTGCGCGAGCGCCTGGCGCGCGAGGCGGCCGGCAACCCGCTCTTCCTCCAGGAGCTGGCGCGCGTCGCCGGCGACCCGGGCGACGCCCTCCCGCCGACGCTGCTCGCCGCCGTCCAGCTCGAGGTCGGCGCGATGCCGCCCGCCTCGCGCGCACTGCTCGACGGCGCCGCGGTCGCCGGCGACCCGTTCGATCCCGAGCTCGCCGCCGCCGCGGCCGGCCTCGACGCCGCCGACGCGTACGGGCCGCTCGACCGGCTCGTCGCCGCCGACCTCGTGGTCGCCACGGGCGCCGGCCGCGGCTTCCGCTTCCGCCACCCGCTGCTGCGCCGCGCGGTCTACGACGCGGCCCCGCCGGCCTGGCGGCTCGCCGCCCACGAGCGCGTCGCCGGCGCCCTGAGCGCGCGCGGGGCCGGCGCCTCAGTGCGGGCGTTCCATGTCGAGAAGTGCGCCCGCCCGGGCGACGAGAGCGCGGTCGCGCTGCTCGCCGAGGCCGGCGCCGCGGCCGCAGGCACCGCGCCGGCGACGTCCGCACGCTGGTACGCGGCCGGCGCGCGGCTGCTGCCGCACGCCGAGCGCGCACGCCGCGCGGGCCTGCTGGGCCCGATGGCGCTGTCGCTCGCCAACGCCGGCCGGCTCAACGAGAGCCGCGACGCGCTGCTGGACGTGCTCGCGCTCCTCCCCTCCGAGCGCACCCCGGAGCGGCTCGCCATCGTCGCCCAGACCGCCGGCGTGGAGCACCAGCTCGGCCGCCACGGCGACGCGCGCAGGCGGCTGCTGGCCGCGCTCGAGGACGCGCCGCCCGAGGGCCGCGCCGCGCTCGCGCTCGAGATGGCCGCCGCCGGCTACTACGCGGGCGACGCGGCCGCGATGCGCGACTGGGGCTCCCGCGCCGTCAACGACGCCGAGGGCCAGGACGCGCTGCGCGCCGGCGCCGAGAGCCTCGGCGCGCTCGGGGCCCAGCGCACCGGCGACGCCGATGCCGCCGCGACGTTGCTCGACCGCGCGATCGACCGCCTCGCGCGGATCGAGGACCCGGCGATCGCCGCCGGGCTGAAGGGCGCGATCCACGTCGCCACGGCGGCGCTGCTCGGCGAGCGCTTCGAGGACGGCTACGCGACGCTCGACCGCGCGCTCTCGGTCGCGCGCGCCACGCGCCAGGACGGCATGCTCGGCCGGCTCGCGATCACGCGGGCACAGCTCCAGCGCCAGCGCCTGAACATCGCCGAGGCGCTCGCCGACGTCGAGGTCGCCGAGGAGGGCGCGCGCCTGCAGGGCGTGAACAGCATGCTCCACGCCGCGCTCTGGACGAAGGCGATCCTCCACCACGACCGCGGCGAGGGCTCCGAGGCCGAGCGCGCCGCGACCGAGTCGCTCGAGCTGCTCGACGAGCTCGAGCCGAGCGCCTTCACGCGCACGGGCCGCTGCGCCGCCGCGGCGATCCACGACGAGCAGGACCCCGAGCGCTGCATCCGCGAGATGACCGCGGCGGGCGGCCCGATGCTCGAGGGCGTCGACGAGACGTGGCGCACCTGGCTGCTGCTCGTGCTCGTGCGCGCCGCGCTGGCGACCGAGCGGATCGACGAGGCGCGCGAGTGGGC
Organism: uncultured Solirubrobacteraceae bacterium; assembly: GCA_963839615.1. Taxonomy (GTDB): domain Bacteria; phylum Actinomycetota; class Thermoleophilia; order Solirubrobacterales; family Solirubrobacteraceae; genus DASQMT01. The sequence goes on along the minus strand of CAWIVY010000010.1, from coordinate 361,199 downwards.
GGCCGAGCTGGCGCGCCATGCCAAGGCGATGGCGCTGCCCGCGGGCGCGGTCCGCGCGGAGTGCGCGCGCGCCGAGCTGCTGCTCGCGGGCGGCAAGGCGGCCGAGGCCGGGCGCGTCGCGATGGCTGCCGCCGAGGCCGCGGGGCGCATCGGCGCCCGCCGCGACGAGCTTGCCGCGCGACTCCTCGCCGGCCGCGCACTCGCAGCTACCGGCGACCGCACCGAGGCCGTGGCCGTGCTGCGCGCCGTGACCGTCGACGCCGCACGCGGTGGCGCGATGCACTGGCGCGACGCCGCCGCCCGCGAGCTGCGCCGCCTGGGCTCGCGCGTCTCCGTCGAGGGCCGCCGCGCCGTCGGCGGCGACGGACCGCGCTCGCTGACCGCGCGCGAGCTCGACGTCGCCCGCCTCGTTGCCGAGGGCCGCCCGAACAAGCAGGTCGCCGCGGCGCTGTTCCTCAGCGAGAAGACCGTCGAGCACCACCTCTCGCGCGTCTACGCGAAGTACGGCGTGCGCTCGCGCGCCGAGCTGACGGCCGCGTTCGCGCGGGAGGGCGTCGCGGCCTGAGCTCCCTCGTGTCGCCTCGTTGGCGCCGGCGTTTACGTCAACGGCGGCATTGAGGGAGTGGGTCCGGAGGGCCGATAAGGTCGCATCGGCCGGTTCAACGCGGTGCGATGCGACGTTCTCCGGCCTATGCGCGGATAACGTCGCATCGCGGGCTCGCGGGCGCTGGAGTGCGACGTTATGCCTCCTATGCGGTGCAGAACGTCGCACCCGCTCGCCGGCCCGGACGGAATGCAACGTTTTGCACCGCACGCACGCCGGACCTCACTCCCTAAATGCCGCAGTTGACGTAGACGCCAGGGCCCTCACACGGGCGAGCAGCTGCCGATGAACTCCCCGATCGCCAGGCCGGCGAGGAAGTCTCCGAGCGGCAGCTCCCGGACCCAGGCCTCGAACGCGCTGAACCGCGCGAGCGTCTCGCGCGGGCAACCGCGCGGCGCCGGGCGCGCCGCCGCGACCAGGCCTCCGAACGGCGGCATCGGCCCGCGTGCGGGCAGGGCCTGCTGGCGCGCGATCTCGGCCCCCTGGGGGCGCGGCTGGTCGAACGTCTGCGCGCTCGCGCAGAAGAAGAACGCGACGAGCCCGAACAGGACCGCGCCGCGCGCCACGGCGCCGGCTACCCTCGCGCCGCCTCGCGCGCGGAGCGCGGCGCCGCCGACAGCTCGACGGGCGCGGTGTGCATGGCGCGCATCCGGACCTCGCGCCAGGACAGGCCCTCCTTCACGAGCGCAGGCGCGCCGAGCACGACGGCCGTGGCGACCTCGACGGCCTGCAGGATGATCCCGTAGCCGAGCGCGTCGGCCGCGCTGATCCCGTACGCGCCGATCAGGACCGCCATGCACGCCGCCTGGAAGACGCCGACGTTCGACGGGGTCACGGGGAGCACGGCGCTCACGTTGACGGCGAACAGCACCGCCGCGGCAGCGCCGAGATCGGCGCCGTGGTGGTCGAGCCCGAGCGCCACCATCAGCACGTAGCAGCTGACCAGCTGCAAACCCCACGCGGCGAACTGCATCGTCACCGCCGCGCTGCCCATGCGCGGCCGGCGGAAGACGATCAGGCCGTGGCGCACGCGCGCGGCTCCCGCGCGCGCCTGGCGCATCCAGCGGCCGACGCGCGCCGAGCGCCGCGGCAGCCCCGAGCGGACCAGCGCCGGCGCGACGAGCACCAGCGCGAGCACCCCCAACGGCGCCAGCGCGTACCAGAGCAGCGCCTGCTGGCGGCCCGCGAAGAGGCCGACGGTCGAGAACATCACGGCGCCCAGGATCATGAGCGCGACCACGTTGAGCAGCGTCTGCGAGACGAGCGTGCCGATCACCACGGGCAGCGCCTCGCGCGGGCGCCCGATCCGGCGCGCGACGATCAGCGCGCGCGACGGCTCGCCGAGGCGCGCGGGCAGCGTCGCGGACATCAGCACGCCCACCGCCGTGCCCTGCCACGCGTCGGTGAAGCGCGGGTGGAACTCCGGCAGCGCCGCCTTGAGGATCGCGTGCCAGGAGACGGCCCTGAAGATCATCGAGGCGCACATCAGCGCCAGGCTGACCACGACCCACGTCGGGCTCGACGTGACGAGCGTGTGCCCGACCCGATCGAGTCCGATCCGGTCCAGCGCAAAGTAGGAGCCGCCGGCGGCGCCGAGCGCCGCGACCGGCAGCGCGGCGCGGCGCAGCAGGACGCCGGCACGGCGCGCCGCCGTCGGCGCGGGCTCGAGCGACGGCAGCCGCCGCGCGGGCCGGCGCGGCCCGAGGTCGGCGGAGCGCAGCCCGACGCGGACGGCGGCGCGCTCGGCGGCGCCCTCCGGCTGCGGAACGGCGCACGCGTCCTCATACGCGGTGACGATCCGCGCGGCAACCTCGGGCCAGGCGTAGCGCTCGGCGCTCACGCGGGCGGCGCTGCCGAGGGCGGCGCTGCGCTGCGGCGCCAGCGCCAGGTCGCGCAGCGTCTCTGCGAGCACCGTGGCGTCGCCGCGCGGCACGAGCAGGCCGTCGACCCCGTGGCGCACGACGTCGCGGTAGCCGGCGATGTCCGAGGCGACGACCGGAGTGCCGGCGGCGAAGCTCTCCGTCAGGACCATGCCGAACGACTCGCCGCCCAGCGACGGCGCGGCCAGCACGTCCGCGGCCCCCAGCGCGGCGCGCTTCTCGGCATCGGATACGCGGCCCAGCACGGTCACGCCCGCGCGGTCGACCAGCAGCGGCGCGACCTCGGACTCCGACGCGCCGACGATCGTCAGCCGCGCCGGCACGTGGCCGCGCAGCGCCTCGAACGCGCGCAGCAGGATCGGGAGCCCCTTGCGGTCGAGGGCCTGGCCGACGAAGACGATCTCCAGCGGCTCCCCGGGCGCGCGGACGCGCGCGGGCGGGGCGCCGCCGTCGGGCACCGTGACGCCGTTGGGCACGACGCGGTACTCGCCGCCGTAGAACCGCCGGCCGGTCCAGGCGGCGGCGTCGGAGACGGCGATCCGCACGGTCAGCCGGTTGAGCTTGCGCCGGGCGCCCATCAGGTTGGCGATGGCATGCGGCGGCGCGCTCTCCGAATAGCAATGGAACGTCCCGACCAGCGGGACGTCGGCCGACGTGAGCGTGTCCCAGCCGATCGTCGGCGCCACGGGCTCGTGCACGTGGACGACGTCGAACTGCCCGGCGCGCAGCTCACGCCGCAGCTTCACGACCGCCGAGGGGGTTCCCGCGAGGTTCGAGACCGCGCCGTTGACGGGCCAGCCGATCGTGCCGCCGAGCGGGATCAGCCATTCCGGCGGAGTACGCCGTTGCGGGCGGGTTCCGCGGTGCAGCAGGGCGGTCCGGCGATCGTCGTGGTCGTAGGGCGCGAGCACCCGCACCTCGTGGCCCGCCGCGAGCAATTCGCCGGCCAATGCCTCGATGTGGCGAAGCACCCCGCCGGGGTACGTCCACGAATATGGAGAAATGAGGCCGACCCGCATTCGCGGCGCAGCTTAAAGGAACGGACTGACGACTCCGGTTCGGGCATCCCCACCCTTGCGGTCCTTAACAACCGCCTTCGTATCCTTCCTGGGGTGCCAGCGCGTCACTTCGTCAAGTACACGTTCCTCAAGGTGGACCCCGCATGGCGGCGGCTCTCCGACGAGCAGCGCAGCGCCGACAAGCGCGAGTTCCTCGCCGCGTGCGAGGACTACGCCGCCGAGCGCCTGCTGCGGGCGTTCTCGACCGTCGGCACGCGCGGCGACACCGACCTGATGCTGCTCACCCAGGCGACGAACCTGGAGCGGATCCACGAGTTCCACGTGGTGCTCGCCCAGAGCGGGCTGATGAAGTGGTGCTCGACGCCCTATTCCTACCTCGCGATGACCAAGCCGTCGGAGTACTCCGACGAGTCGCGCCTGGAGGTCCGCCCGGCGCACGGCCGCTACCTGTTCGTGTACCCCTTCGTGAAGACGCGCGAGTGGTACGCCAAGCCGGCCGACGAGCGCTGGAGGATCATGCAGCAGCACATCACCGTGGGCCGCGAGTATCCGGACATCGACCTCAACACGTCGTACTCGTTCGGGCTCGACGACCAGGAGTTCGTCGTCGCGTTCGAGGCCGACGACCCGTCGCGCTTCCTCGACCTCGTCCAGCGCCTGCGCACGACCGAGGCATCCGCGTACACCAAGCGCGACACGCCGACGTTCACCTGCGTGTCCGCCTCCGTCGAGCGCGCGCTCAGCGCGCTCGACGGCACCCCGCTCTCCGAGGCGCTCTCGGCCACATGAGCTCCGAGACCGTCGACATCACCGTGATCGGCGCCGGGCCCGTCGGGCTGGCGACCGCGTTCTGGGCCGGGATGCGCCAGGCGAGCTGCCGCATCATCGACTCGCTGCCGGAGATCGGCGGCCAGTGCACGACGCTGTATCCGGAGAAGTGGATCTTCGACGTGCCCGGCCACCCGCGCGTGCTCGCCCGCGAGCTCGTCGACAAGCTGCGCGAGCAGGCGATCGACCAGTTCGACATCCCGGTCCACCTCGAGTGCACCGCCGAGCGGATCGAGTACGACGGCGACGACATCGTGCTGCACACGAACGCCGGCGAGCTGCGCTCGCGCACCGTGATCGTCGCCGGCGGCCACGGCGCGTTCGAGCCCAAGCGCCTACCGGTGTCGGACGTCGACATGGCGCCGTGGGAGGGCCGCGGCGCGCATTACCTCGTCGGCGACAAGCGCGAGTTCGCGGGCAAGCGGGTGCTGATCGTCGGCGGCGGCGACTCCGCGTTCGACTGGGTCGTGAACCTGCTCGAGACCGCCTCCGAGGTGACGCTCGTGCACCGCCGCGACGGCTTCCGCGCCCACGAGGCGACGATCGCGGAGGTCATGGGTCACGTCGAGGCCGGCCGGGTCGACCTCAAGGTCCCGTACGTGATCCGCCAGGTCGAGGGCAACGGCAGGATCGAGGCCGTCGAGCTGCACCACGCGAGCGACGAGTCCGTCCACCGGCTCGAGTGCGACGCGGTGCTGCTGCAGCTCGGTTTCGTGACGAAGCTCGGGCCGCTCAAGGAATGGGGCTTCGAGATCGAGAAGAACGCCTTGAAGGTCGACCCGCTGATGCGCACGAACCTCGACCGCGTCTGGGCCTGCGGCGACATCACGATCTTCGACGGCAAGCTCAAGCTGATCGCGACGGGCTTCGCCGAGGCCGCGATCGCGGTCGCGCAGGCAGTCCACCACATCCGTCCGGAGACGAAGATCCAACCCGCCTACTCGACCAATACCGGCGTCCCGGGCGCCGTGGCCGGGCAGCCGTAAGGATGCGGCGGGGATGGCTGACCGCGCTGCCCATCGCCCTGGCGCTCGCCGCGGGCTGCGGTGGTGACGGCGGCTCCGAGGCAGCTCCCGCGGACCCGGTCGCGCAGGTCCCGAGCGGCCTCCAGGAGAAGGTGCGCGCGGCGCGCGACCCGCAGCCCTCGGAGTTCCCGGCGACCGACGGCAAGACGCTCCAGGCGCTCGCCGACGAGATCGGCGGCGGCGGCACCGAGCTCGGGCTCGCCGGCTCGGTCTTCGTCGCCGGCCGCGAGGACCGCGTCGCGTTCGGCGTGATCGACCAGGACGCCGGCTTCGTCTACGGCAAGACGGCGGTCTACGTCGCCCGCTCGCCGGATCTGCCGGCGAAGGGCCCATACGTGGCGCCCGCCGACGTGCTCGTGACCGATCCGCCCTACCGCTCGCAGCAGGCCGCGACGGAGGCCGACCCGTTCGCCGCCGTCTACTCCGCGCAGGTCCCGCTCGGCAAGCCGGGCTCCTACTCCGTTCTGGCCGTGACGCTCGTCGGCGGCAAGCCGGTCGCAGCTCCGACGGAGATCAAGGTCGTGAGCGCCGCGCGCGACAAGGTGCCCGACGTCGGCGAGCCGGCGCCGAAGGTCCAGACCGACACGGTCGCGTCCGCGGGGGGCGACGCCGAGGCGATCGACACGCGGCGCCCGACGAGCGACATGCACGGCGACTTCTCCAAGCTGGTCGGCACGAAGCCCGTCGCGCTCCTGTTCGCGACGCCGCAACTGTGCCAGTCGCGCGTCTGCGGCCCGGTCGTCGACGTGGCGCTGCAACTGCGCGCGCGCTATGGCGACGACGTCGACTTCATCCACCAGGAGGTCTACGCGGACAACGACCCGAACAAGGGCCTGCGCGAGCCACTGCAGGAGTTCCACCTGCCGAGCGAGCCGTGGCTGTTCGTGGTCGGCAAGGACGGGAAGATCACCGCGCGGCTCGAGGGCTCGTTCGGCCTCGACGCGTTCGAGCGGGCGCTCAAGACCGCACTGTGAGGCGCCGGTCGCGGCTCGCGGTCCTCGCCGCGGGCGCGATGTCCGCCGCGGTCCTCGCGCCGCAGGCGGCTCAGGCGCACGGGATCGTCCAACGCACGACGCTGCCGATCCCCGAGGTGGTGTTCGCGTACGGGGCGGCGCTCGTGCTCGTGCTCTCGTTCGCGGGGCTGGCACTGCTGTGGCCGAGCCCGCGGCTGCAGGAGCCGCCCTGGCGGCCGCTGCCCGCGGGGATCGGGCGCCTGCTCGGCAGCCGGGTCGTGGAGGTGCTGTGCGCCGCGATCGGCGGCGCGCTCTTCGCGATCGTGATCTACGCCGGCTACGAGGGCGGCGGGTCGGCGCTCGACAACCTCGCGCCGACGTTCATCCTGATCGACTTCTGGGTCGGGCTCGTGTTCGCGAGCGTGCTCTTCGGGGACGTCTTCCACGCGCTGAGCCCATGGCGCGCGATCCGGCTTCCGGGCATCCGGCCCTATCCCGAGCGCTGGGGCCGCTACCCGGCCGCGCTCGCCCTGCTCGGCTTCGCCTGGATCGAGCTCGTGTCGGGCTGGGCCGAGGTGCCCGGGGACCTGACGACCGCCGCGGTCGTCTACACGATCTACACGCTCGCGATGCAGGTTGTCTTCGGGACCGAGGCCTGGACCCGGAACGGCGAGGCGTTCGCGGTCTACTTCAACCTCTTCTCGCGCATGTCCGTCTGGGAGACGCGCGACCGCGTCGTCGGCTTGCGGCCGCCGCTCGCCGGGCTGCCGCGGCTCGAGCCGGTCCCGGGCACCGTCATCTTCGTCGCCGTCATGATCGGCACCGTCACGTTCGACGGCTTCAGCCAGGGCACGCTCTGGAAGGACCTCTCGGTCGACCTCGCCGGCGCGATCGACGGCCTCGTCGGGCTCGACACCGCGCCGAAGGTCGTCGCCACCGTAGGGCTGCTGGCCGGCGTCGCAGCGGTCGGCGCGTTCTACCGGCTCGGGATCGCCGGCGCCCGCTCGGTCGGCGGTGAGATCGACGCCGCGGAGCTGCGGCGCGCCTTCGTCCACACCCTGGTCCCGATCGCGATGGCCTACGTCGCGGCGCACTACCTCACGCTCCTGCTGTTCGAGGGCCAGGCGACGTTCTACCTCGCGTCGGACCCCCTGGGCCGCGGCTGGGACCTCTTCGGCACCTCCTCGCGGGCGATCGACTACACGTACCTCAGCCAGAACGCGACCTGGTACCTGCAGGTCGCGTTCGTCGTCGCCGGCCACGTCGCCGCGCTGATCCTCGCGCACGACCGCGCGCTCGCGCTGTACCGCGACCCCAAGCTGGCCGTCCGGTCGCAGTACTGGATGCTCGCGGTGATGGTCGGCTTCACGATGCTGGCGCTGTGGCTGCTGGCACAGGCCACGGCCTGAACCCGTCGCGAGACCTGCGTGCGGGCTTTTGTCGTCCGGCGTGGCGCGATCGCCTGCGCCAATGGTCCCGAGCGGCCGATGACTACTCATGTGGATCTGCTCCCGGCATTTGTCCTGCTCCTCGCGGGTTCCTTCGCGCTCGTAGCCGCGCTCGCGGCGCTCGTCGTCGGGCGCAAGCTTTTGCGCGACCGGCGCGAGGCCGCCTCGATCCGCCGCAGGGACAGCTACCGAGCCGCCCTCGCGAGCGGCGATCGCAAGCTGCTCCGCCGCACGCTCGGGACGGTTCGCAGCAGCACGGCTGAAGTCGATCTCGCCACCGTGCTGGCCGCCGAGCGCCTGGCCATCGACCAGGCCGTGCTCAACATCGAGGCGCGCCGCGCGCGGCTGGTCGATCGGCTGGAGCGGCGGCTCCGCTCGCGCCGGGCGCCCGCTCGGGGACGGGCCGTGCTCGTCCTCGCCCATCTGCGCCGCGCCGGGCACATCGGCTCGCTGGGGCGCATGCTCGACGACGACGACCCCGACGTCCGGCTCGCGACCTGCGCCGGCCTGCCGCTCGTGCACGACCAGGAGGCGGTCGACGCGCTGATCGTCGCGCTCTCGCATCGGCATCTCGCCCCGGAGCGGGTGATCGAGCGCCTCGGGTTCCCGTGGGCGGTCGACCCGCTGCTGGAGGAGCTGCGGGTCCTCGATGAGATCGGCGAGCGCCGCTCGGGCCCGCGCGTCGCCGTGGCTCGCGCGCTCGGCATGACCGGCGACCCGCGCGCCGAGCCCGCGTTGATCGATCTGCTGGACCGGGGCCACATCGAGGAGCGCATATCGGCCGCCCGCGCGCTCGGAGAGATCGGCGGACGGCGCGCGCGCCACGAGCTCGAGCGCGCTCTGCGCGACGACTCCTGGCCGCTGCGCGCCCAGGCCGCGAAGGCGCTGGGCCAGATCGCCATCAAGCGCTCGGTGCCCGCGCTGGAGGCCGTGCTCGGCGATCCCGCCTGGTGGGTGCGCGCGAACGCGGGCACTGCGCTGCGAGCGCTCGGAGCGCCCGGGCGCGCCGCGCTCGATCGCGCACTCGCGCACGACGACGCATTCGCCCGCGATCGCGCGCGCGAGGCGCTGGCGATGGACCGGCTGGCGGCCAAGGTGGCGTGATGGAGCTCCTCCACCACGTCGTCGAGTTCGGTTTCATCGCGTACTTCGCCGCCCTCAACGCCGCATACACCCTGCTGCTCGGGCTCGGCGGCGGCCAGGTCGCCGACTGGGTCCGCCGCCGGCCGATGCGCGACTTCCGCGGGGTCAGCAACTCCCCTCTCTCGCTCCCCATCACGATCATCGTGCCCGCGTACAACGAGGCGCCGGTGATCGTGCACTCCGTCCGGGCGCTGCTCGCCTCGCGCTATCGCGAACTGCACGTGATGGTCGTGAACGACGGGTCCAGCGACGGGACGATGCAGGCGCTGAAGGACGCCTTCGCGCTGTCGGAGGTCGCACGCGTTCCGCGGGCCAATCTCCCTACGGCGGCCATCCGTGGCGTATTCGCCAGCCCGCACGACGACCGCCTACTGGTCATCGACAAGGAGAACGGCGGCAAGGCGGACGCGCTCAACTGCGGCATCCGCTATGCGGCATATCCGCTGTTCTGCGCGATCGACTCGGACACGATGCTCGACGCCGACGCCCTGGCTCGTCTCGTGTGGGCGTTCCAGGCCGAGCCGGAGACGGTGGCCACCGGCGGCATCGTGCGGATCCTGAACGGATCGCGGATGGAGGGAGGCAAGCTGCACAGGGTGCGCACACCCCGCTCGCTGCTCGTGAACATCCAGATCGTCGAGTACCTGCGCGCCTTCCTCGCGGGCCGCGCGGGCTGGTCGCGCCTGAACATGCTGCTGATCGTCTCCGGTGCGTTCGGGCTCTTCCGGCGCGAGATCGTCGTCGAGGCGGGCGGCTACGACACCAGCACGGTCGGCGAGGACGCGGAGCTCATCGTGCGCTTGCACCGTCACTGCCGCGAGCAGTCCCGTCCGTACAAGATCACGTTCGTCGCCGACCCCATCTGCTGGACGGAGGCCCCGGCGGACCGCGCCACCCTTGGCCGCCAGCGCGACCGCTGGCAGCGCGGCCTGCTGGAGACGCTGTGGCGGCACCGGGCGATGATCGGCCGGCCGCGCTACGGCGGCGTGGGCATGATCGGCCTACCGTTCTTCCTCGTCTTCGAGGCGATCGGCCCGCTGGTCGAGGTCGCCGGGATCACCTACACCGTGATCGGCCTCGCCGGCGGATGGGTGTCCCCCCTGATCGGCGTGCTCGTGTTCGCCCTCGCCTTCAGCTACGGGCTCGTACTCTCGTTCGGCGCTCTGCTCATCGAGGGTCGTGCATTCGCCCGCTACGCGGGCTGGCGTGACCTGCGCCGGCTGATGTTCGCCGCCGTGGTGGAGAACTTCGGTTACCGCCAGTGGCTCGCCCTGGTCCGCGCGAAGGCGTGGTGGACCGTCCTGCACCCGGCGCGCGGCTGGGGCGAGATGATCCGCACGGGCCACGGGGACTCCCCCGTTGCACCGGCAGCCGCGCCGCGGCTCGGAGCCGCGCTGGAACCACCGCTCCCGCCGGACGCGGGCACCGAGCCCGAGCCGCTGGCCGCCTAGCCGGCGTCGCGGCGCGGCCCGCGTGCCGCGGTCTTCGCGAACACATCGCGCAGAGCCGGCCACCCCGCCTTGCGCCGCTCGCGCCAGCGCGCGCGGTTCCAGTCGTCCCAGTCATAGCCGGCGGTCTTGAGCGGAGCGGCGTCGCCGAGTTGGACGGTGATCCCGATGCTCCCCGTCTTCACGGTCCCCATCGTGCCGTCCGGCTTGCCCCGCAGCGAAAGGTGACTCGACGGATCGGCGAAGCCGAGGAGCGCCCACGGCACCCGCAGCTCGAGCACGTCGCCGGCGCCGATGACGAGGCTCCGCGCGTCGAAATCGTCGGCATCGGGATCGCCGCTGCCCCACGGCAACGCGGAGCTGTCGGCGAACTCCGCGGGCTGCGGGCCGACTCCGGGAACGATCAACGGCCGGTTCAGGATCTGGCGCGGCTTGGACCAGACGCCGCTGCCGGGCCGCATCGCCTCGGCGTCGAACTCGACGTAGTCGTGGGTGATGCCATAGAGCCAGGGAAGCGGATCGAGCCAGGCGGCCTGCACGAGCTCCGCCCGGTTCCCCGGCCCGACGATGATCCCGTGGTCGGCGTCCGGGTCGGCGCCGGGGGCGCCCGGCAGCCCGCCGTTGCCCTGAGGCTGCACGGCGAACCCGATGCGGATCGGGGCGCTCTCCCAGGCCTGCTCCTCGCTCAGCTTCACGCGCAACCACAGGTACTGCTCGTCATGGGTGGCACGCACATCGGCGACGGGGCCGGTGGTCTCGGCGATCGCCTGGCTCGTCTCCGTGGTCCAGTCGTCGCCGCGCCCGTCGAGCACCTTCTCCGGCCTCGCCGCCGCCTCGGTGGCGAGGATGCCGAAGTGCTCCTCGTTGGTGAGCGAGTTGCGCCACAGCGCCCGCCGCTCCGGAGGAAGCTCGAGGTCGGTGGTGTTCCACGTGAGCTTGAACCACTCGTCGGCCCACTCGAACAGGACGCCGCCGGCGTAGCCCTCCTCGCGGATCCGCCGCAGCATCGTGGCGTTGATCTCGCCCGCGGCGCGCTCGGAGTGGCCTCCCTGGTCACGGCCGAGCGGCCCGAGGTGGGTCTTTCCCTGGCTCGTGGGGACGCCGAACTCGGTCACCATCAGCGGCATCCCGCGGTGGTGGGCGCGCAGGGCGCGCAGGTAGCCCGCATAGGGATCGGGCGTACCGTCCGCGGCCTTGGCGTCGCTGTACTCCCAGCGCAGGAAGTCGGGGTAGTACGGATAGACGTGGTAGCTGGCGAACACGCCGCCCGGCCACGCGGCCGTGGCGCGGATGTGCATCGGGTCGACCGAGACGCTGTCCTCCTTGTGGATCGGCTCGGTGGGATGGTTCAACGGGTCGGTGGTGAGCCAGTTGGTGAAGGTGATCGGCCGGCTCCACCCGCGGCGCGCCTCGAGCGCGGCGACGTGGTCCATGCCGGCGGCGATCCAGCTCTCCATCGGCGTGGCTCGGGCCGAGGCGCGGATGTAGCGCCCGGCGTACGGCTCCATGCCCGCGTTCTTGCGGTCGGTCGAGCGGACCGCCAGCGGATCCCACTCCACGCCGACCGACCAGCCCAGGAGCCAGCGTGAGACGTCGGCGGTGTACCGGCCGGACGCGTGTCCGGCCCGCAGCGCGATGTCCGCATCGCCGTGCACGACGCGCACCGCATCCGTGAGCTCGCTCTTCCAGTCGTCGAGCACCGCGTAGGCGTCGCCGCTGCCGACGAACTCGTCCTCGGGGATCCAGACGCCTTGCAGCAGGTGGATGGGCCGGGCGCCGTGCGCCTGGTTGTACGCCGCGAAGGAGTCGTAGAAGGGCGGTGGGAGGATCGTGTAGACCCGCAGGAGCCTGACGCCCAGCACGCCCATCTCCTCCAGCCAGCGGTCGTAGTCCTCGCGTGCCGGGGCGAGCTCGCCGGGGAGGGTGCCCGGCAGCGTGGCGCCGAGGTTGACACCCGGCCAGAACCGCGGCGCAAAGCCACCGTCGACCGCGAGCGCGATGTCCGCGCCGTGCGCCCGGACCGGCACCTTGAGACCCGCCAGCGTCACCGGCGAGCCGGCGTAGCTCGGCCCGGCGGGCAGGGTCGGCGCGGGGTCCTCCGACGATCCACAGCCGGAGCCGGCTGCCGCCACGGCGAGCGCGGCCGCGATCACCCCGAATCTGATCAGAAGCCGCATCACAGGCTCCTATCGTCAGATCCGGCGGCTCACGCGACCTGGTGGGGCGCCGCTACGCTTCGCGCCGGTGCTCAGGCGGATCTCGATCGCGGCCGTGCTCGGCCTTGCCGCTGCGGCGGCATCCGCGGCGCCCGCGGCCCTCGACGAGCCCCGCGTGCCGCCGGGCGCGACCGGCCGGTTCGAGTTCACGATGCGCGCGCCGTCCGTCGGCGCGACGCAGGTGTTCCGCGAGGCCTTCGCCCCCCTGGCCGAGGGGATCGCATGGATGAACGCGGGCGGAAGCGTCTCGTTCGCCCGTCCTGCTGCGCGGCCGGCCGTTCCCCCGCCGCCGCGCGGTGGTCGCCGGGCAGGCCGGATACCCGTACGCGACCGGACGGTCGCGCACTGTCCGCATCCGCGTCGGCTGGCTGGCTGTAGTTCCTGAGCGGGTTGTTCACGCGGGCTGGCGCGCCTTCAAGGGGCGCGTCGTCGCCCTGGCGTCGATGTCAACTGCGGCGAGCGAGCCGGGTCCGCAGGGGCGCGGCGGCGCGGGAGCACCGCATAGGGGCCACTCAGCGACGTTCGAAATTCCGGCGGCGCCGAACGTCGCTCAGTACGCCCTATAGGGGCCACTCGGCGACGTTCGCCGCAGACGCGGGCGCCAGCCCGCTCCCGGCCCGCCTCCCCTCAATCCGCGGTTCACGGATGAACAACCGCCTCAGCAACTACAGCCGGCCGATCTCCGTCAGCGCGCCTGCCAGTCGATCAGGCCGATGAAGTGCCTGCCGCCGAACCGCCGCTTCTCGCGGCCGCCGCGAGCGGGGATCGTGGTGACGACGGCGCTGTGGTCGACGTCCGGGTGCATCTGGCGGACGATCGCGATGCGGCGGCCGTCCGGGGACTACGCGAGGCCCCGACGTCCGGCCATCGGGCCAGCGCGAGAGTCGTCGCCGCCTGCTGCCGTCGGGCCGCATCGACCAGACGTCACGGCCGTCGGTGAACGCGAGCCGGCGCCCGCCCGGCGCCCAGGTCGCGAGCTCCCCGCCGCCCAGCCGCCGCGCGGCGCTGCCGTCGGGTCGCACGCGCCAGAGGAACGGGCCGGCCTCCGTGGCCTGCTCGTACACGATCCAGCGGCCCGACGGCGACCACCGCGGCAGCAGCACGTGCTCGGCCGGCGGGATCGCGATCCGCCGCTGCAGCTCGCCGTCGACGCCCATCAGCACGAGCGGCGCGGGACCTCGCTGACTTCGACGGCGACGAACGCGCGTCCGCCCGGCGCCCGGCCCGGGAACAGAACGACGTCTCGATCGTGCGGCGCGGCCGCCCCGACGGCCTGACGATCTCGAGGCCGGATGCGATGCGCTGGAACAGGAGCCTGCGGCCGGACGGGCTCCACTGCGGCGCGCCGCTCTGCTGGTGCAGGGCGACCGGGAGCGGTGCGAAGCGGGCGAGCACGCGCTGCCTGCGACCCTCGAGCGTGCTGGTGCGCAGCTCCACGCCGCCCTCGCTGACCGACTGGAAGGCCAGCCGCCCGTTCTGCCCTGGCCACGCCGCGAGCGCGGGAGTGGCGGCGAGGGCGCTCGCGAGGAGAGCCGACGCGCATGCGAGCAGGCCGCGCGGAGCCATTGCCACTCGCTCTGCCCCGGGAGGCGGGCCCGGAAACGCCTCGGCCGGCGGCGGGGACCGCGCTCCGATTTCGGGCTATCCTGGAGCCATGCGACCAGCACTCGTCGTCTGTGCGCTCATCGCATCCATGGTCGTTTCGGCGCCTGCAGGCGCGATCGTGCCGCCCCGCGACTGCGGCTTCATGACCGTCAATCCCATCGCTCTTCAAGGCGGACCAGTTGGCTCCCGCAGGGCCGCCCGTATACCCGGGCTACCTCGACGCGCGACCGGCCGAGCGGATACAGCTGTCGCAACTACGACCGCTCGACCGCGATGAAGTTCCGCTGCAAGCGCGGCATCAAAGTCTTCTTCGCGATAAGGCGCTGAGCGGCTCCGGCCCCTCTCCCGGGCGGCACGCGGCCGCGAGGTCACGTGCGCGGTCGCCGCGGCCGCCTGTCCCCCGCCGCCACGCAGGCGCACGGACTCGTGCAGCGCTCCAACCTGCCGCTTCCGAGTGGCTCTTCGCTGGCCGCCGCCGCCGTGCTGGTCGTCTCGTTCGCCGCTCTGGATGCGCTCTGGCCAAGGCCGCGCCTAGAGCACCCGGCTGGGCCGCTGCCCGTGGCAGATCCTCGGCTGCACCGCGGTCGAGGCGCTCTGCGGCGCCCGCGGTGCCGCCGCGCTGGTAGTCGTGCTCGTCGCCGGATACGTGGGCGAGGACTCCGCGCTCGACAACCTCGCGCCGACGTTCATCCTGATCGTCTTCTGGGTCGGCCTCGCGTTCGCGAGCGTCCTGCTGGGCGACGTCTTTCGCCACGTGAGCCCTTGGCGGGCGATCGGACGGGCCGCCGGAGCGCTCGTGCGGCGCCCGCCCCTGCGCGATTACCCCGAGCGGATCGGCCGCTGGCCGGCCGCGGTCGCGCTGCTCGGCTTCACCTGGGTCGAACTTGCCTCGGGCTGGGGAGAGGACCCTCGCGCTGAGACGGCGGCGCCCGTCTACACCGTCGAGCGCGCCACCCGCGGTGTTCGGCGTGGGGCGTGAGCGTCACGGCGGGCGTTCGCCGTCTACTTCGACCTGTTCGCGCGCATCTCGCCGTTCGCGCGCCGCGATCGCGTCGTGGGCGTACGGCCCCCGCTGGCCAAGCTGACCGACCTCGACCCGATCCCGGGTACGGTCCCGATGGTCATGGTGATGATCGGGACGGTCACCTTCGACGGCTTGAGTCAGGGCCAGCTGTGGAAGGACGCCGCGGTCGACATCAGCGACGGCTTCGCGTCGATCGGCATCGCGCAGGACACCGCGGTGACGTCGACCGCCACGATCGGGCTGCTGCTCGGGGTCGCGCTGATCACCGGCTTCTACTGGCTCGGCGTCCAGGGCGCGCGGTCGGTCGGCGGCGACCTGAGCGCACTGACCCTGCGGCGCGCTTTCGTGCACTCGCTCGTCCCGATCGCGTTCGTCTACGTGGCCGCGCACTACCTGAGCTTCCTGCTGTTCGAGGGACAGGCGTTCCGCTACCTGATCTCGGACCCGTTCGGGCAGGGCTGGGACCTGTTCGGCACCGCCTCCTCACCGATCGACTACGGCTTGATCGGCCAGAACGGCATCTGGTACATCCAGGTGGCGCTCATCGTCGCGGGCCACGTCGCCGCGCTGATCCTCGCCCACGATCGCGCGCTCGTGCTCTATCGCGAGACCCGGCTCGCGATCCGCTCGCAGTACTGGATGCTGGCGGTGATGGTCGGTTTCACGACCCTCGCGCTGTGGCTTCTCGCGCAGGCGGCCGGATGACCCGGCGCACCGCGCTGCTCGCCTGCCTCTGCGCGCTGCTGCCGGCGTGCGGCGGCTCGGACCAGGACCGGGCTCAGCCCACCCCCGAGCGAAGCGGTCCGACCGCCTGGTGGACTTCTCCAAGGACCCGCCGTACGTGAACGCGCTCGACATCGATCCCGCCGACGGCGCCTTCCTGCTGACGACGAACCGCGGCTTCTGGCGGATCGACGCCGACAGCGGCCGCGTCGAGCAGGTCACCGGGAGCATCACGGCGGAAGGCAAGACCGCGACGGTCGGCACCTTCCTCGAGCTGCTGGCGACCGGCCCCGGCGAGCTGATCGGCTCCGGGCATCCCGATCGCCAGGGCGCGCTCCCCGCCTTCCTCGGCTTCATCGAGTCGCGCGACGGCGGCAAGACGTGGACCGTGACGGCACGGCTCGGCGATGCCGACCTACACAAGATCGTGCTCAAGCACGACCGGCTGTACGCGTTCGACGCGGTGCTGAGCGCCCTGCTCGTGTCCTCCGACAAGGGCCGCTCGTTCAGCGAGCACTTCACGCCGCGCGGCCTGATCATCGACTTCGAGGTGGATCCCGCCGACCCCGACAACCGGCGCGTCGACCGCGGGGAGTGTTCGTCTCCAGCGATGGCGGCGACGGGTGGCGCGGCCTCGACCGGGGACGCGCAGCCGCCTGGCCTGGCCGGCCGACGGCGCGCTCTACCGTGCAGAGGCGGACGGCACCGGGCGGCGCTCGCGCGACGGCGGTGCAAGCTGGGAGGAGGCCGGAACCGTGCCGGGAGAGCCATACAAGTTCAAGGCGATCGACGCCGAGCACCTTTTCCTCGCGCTCAGCGACGGCACCATCGTCGAGACGCGCGACGGCGGGCGCACGTGGGAGGAGGCGTTCCGCCCATGAGGCCGCTCGCGGTCGCCGCTCGGAGCCGTCGGCGCGCTGCTGGCCGGCGCAGCCGACGCGCCCGCTCACTCGATCCTCCGCTTCAGCGGCAGCGACGTGACCTACGTCGCCGAGGACGCCACCTCGGCGAACCGGCTGACCGTGAGCCGGAGCGGATCCGACGTCCACCTGCGCGATCCCACGTCCGACGGCGGCATCGATCCTGGCCCGTGCCGCCCCGGCGAGATCAGCAACGATGCGAACGCCTGGGTGCTCGAGGCCTTCTGCCCGCGCGCTGGCCTGCAGCGCCTGCGGCTCGACCTCGGCGAGCGCGAGGACACCGCGACGCTCAGCGACGACCTGCCGGCGACCGTGTCGGCCGTCGACGGCGCCGATCCGTACAGGCCGGGCGCGCGGCGCACACGCTGCAGGGCGGCGGCGGCAACGGCCATCGCCGGCGCGGACGGGAACGCCGTGCTCGACGGCGGTGCCGGCGTGGACGTGCTCGACGCGGGGGCCGCGACGACGAGATCCGGGCACGCTACGGCCAGGCCGACACGTCCGCTGCGGAGCGGGCACCGATCGGGTGGACGCCGACCAGCTCGACGACACCGCGGACTGCGAGACCGTCGCCCGCACGGTCACCGCGCCGCCCCCCGACGCGGGCAGCGCCGACGACCGGACGCCGCCACGCGTCGAAGTTGGCGCCGCGACGCTCCAGCGGGTCGGCAAGCGCCACCGGATCCGCCTCGCGGCAACCTCGAGCGAGCGGGGCGCGCTGGCGGCCTCCGGGTTCCTCGACGTCAACGGGCTCTCGCTCCCGCTCAAGGGCACTCGCCGCTCGCTGGCGGTCGCCGGCGGAGGCGTCAAGCTCACGATCCGGCTGCCACGCCGGCACATGGCCCAGTGCCGCAGGGCGTTCCGCAAGGGGCGGCGGGTCGTCGCGCGGCTCAGCGTGGTGGCGACCGACAAGGCCGGCAACTCGGCCAGCCGGCGCGTTCCCCGCATCCGGCTGACCCGCTGAGACAGGCGCAGCGAACGAACCGGCCTTCCAAGATCCGTGCTCTTGTAGGATCGCCGCAACAGCCGATCCGGGCGTCGTCGGTGAGGGGGAACGAGGCGGGGCGCCCTGGGGAGGATCCGCAGACCAAGGGGAGCGAGATGCCTGCATTCGGGCTCTTCGTACGTGGCGTGCTAGCCGCCGCGATATTCGCGCTGCTGCTCGCCGGCAGCGCGGACGCCGCACTGACCGGCCGACGCGCACTCGATGCCGGGCGTGGCGCCGGGATCTGGGCCAGCACGGGCCTAATGAGGGGCACCTGCCCCGGTCCAGTCGAACATGGACCTCGTCGGCAAGCTCGAGGTGAAGACGCCGGCCGCACGACTCGACGCGAACCTATCGCCCCGAGCACCCCGAGGACGTGTCGAAGGGCAGATCGCCGACCTGACGGTGTTCAAGCAGCGTGCCTACCTGAACTCGTGGTCCACGCCGGTCGAGGCCGACGACACGTGCAAGCGCGGTGGCTTGTTCGTCGTCGACATCAGCAACCCTGCGCAACCGACCCAGAAGGCCTTCTTGCCGGCCCTGCCGGGCAACTACCCCGGTGAAGGGGCGCAGGTCGTCACGATCGATACGCCCGCATTCAGCGGTGACGTGCTTGCCGTCAACAACGAGCCGTGCGGGCCCCAGACCCAGGGCGGCGGCGGCTTCGACCTCTGGAACGTCACGAATCCGGACAACCCCACGCCGCTGACCCGTGGCTTCGGCGACTTCGGCGAGGACGACGGCACGCTGACCGGCGATTCGCCGTTCTCCCGCCCGCCGGACGACCAGGCTCCGCGAACTCGCGCACTCGATCTTCATCTGGACGCCGGCGACAAGGCGTACGCCGTCAGCGTCGACAACACGGAGTTCCATGACGTCGACATCTTCGACATCACCAACCCGGCCGCTCCCCAGCCCGTCGCCGAGTTCGATCTGACCGACGCGACGTTCGGGCCGCTGGTCTGGACCGAGACCGCCAACGGCGACACGCCGTTCCACCACGACGTGGTCGTCAAGGAGATCGGCGGCCGGCAGGTCATGCTCGCCTCCTACTGGGACGCGGGCTACGTGCAGCTCGACGTGACCGATCCCGCGAACCCGACCTACATCGCCGACTCGGACTTCGGCACGGTCGACCCGTTGCGGGCTTCGCGGCGCCCGAGGGCAACGCCCACCAGTCCGAGTGGACGGCGGGCAACCAGTACATCGTGACGGGCGAAGAGGATTTCGCCCCATTCCGGTGACGGAGGTCGAGGTCGAGGACGTCGGCAACTTCGATGCCGCCGCCGTGAGCGGCGGCGCCCCGCAGGAGGCGCTCGACGACGGTTGCTCAACGGTCCGATGGCCTACGGCGGCTACGCCTGCGACGCCTCGGCGGCGGTGCCGGATGCCGAAACGGTCTTCCCGGCCGCCGCCTCGACCCAGGCGAGGAGCGCATCCTGATCGTCCAGCGCGGTCCGGCCGACGATCCGAACGACGTCTACGAGGGGTGCTTCCCGGGGGAGAGGCGGCGAACGCGGGCGATGCCGGCTGGGAGGCGATCCTGATCACCAACCGCCACTTCGGCTCGGCGGCCGACGACGAGGCGTATTGCGGGTCGGGCGGCTATGACCGGAACTTCGTGACCGGCTCCCGCGCGGGCCCTCGCGCGACTTCGAGGTCCGCCGTACCGCGCGTTCACGCGGCGATGCGCGCGCCGGCCGCCACGGCGCGCGCTGCGCACGCTGACCCGCGCCGGGGTGCGCTCCTTCGACGGCTGGGGCTACATGAGCCTCTACGACGCCGATCCCCCGGCCGGCTGCAACCCGGAGCTGGCTGAATGCAAGCTGCCGCTGCTGGACACGTACGCCATCCCGGAGGCACTGAACCCGGCGTACGCGATCGGCTTCGGCGACCTCTCGATCCACGAGCAGGCGGCGGACCCGACGGAGCCGCTGAGCTAGCGGCGTCTACGCCGGCGGCATGCGCGTGTTCTCCGTGGCGCGGCGATCGCCGGTCGCGTTCATCGACACGGGCGGGAACAACTTCTGGGGCGTCGAGCAGTTCACCCAGGGGGGCGAGCGGTACATCGCCGGGTCCGACCGCGACTTCGGTCTGTACCTGTTCCGCTACACGGGACCCGGCGCCGCCAAGCGCCCGGCCTGCTCGAACGTGGTGGCGGCCGTGCCGTTCAAGGGCACGGCGGCAGTACCGCTGCCATGCGCGGACGCGAACGGCAACGCGCTGACGCGCTCCGTGACGAGCCCGCCGGCGAAGGGCACGCTCGCGGCGGTGGACCAGGCCGCGGGCGCGGTCACCTACTCCCACACGGGTGATGTGCTCGGGACGGACCAGTTGACGTTCACCGCGAGCGATGGGGCGGCCGAGGCCGCGACCGCGACGGCGGAGATCGTGATCGGGGCCACCAGTGGCGGTCCGTGCTTCAACCAGATCCTCGGCACGGCGCCTCGGAGACCCTCGCGGGCTCCGAGTTCGGCGATGAGATCCGGGGCGAGGCGGGCAATGACGTCGCCAGCGGTCTCGCCGGCGCCGACTGCATCAGCGGCGCGTCGGGCCGCGACCGCATCGGCGGTGGCACCGGAGCCGTCCGGCTGCGCGGCGGCCGGGCGGTTCCCGCGCCGCCGCGTGGGCCGCGTCGCCTCCACGGCGCAGCGGCGGGCGCCTGCGGCTGGCGCACGTTCGCACCGCGTGATCGGCGGCCGCGGCAACGACCGGATCCGCGCGCTGAACGGCGTGCGTGACCGGATCAACTGCGGCCGCGGCGTCGACACCGTTCGCGCAGACGACAACGACCGGGTGTCGGCGAACTGCGAGAACGTCTCCCGCAGCTAGCCGCCCGAACGCACGACGATCGCCGCACCAGGGGCGGGGGCCGAGAGGCTCCCGCCCCGCGGCGTTCCGGGGCTACGATGCGGTGGATGTCGCGGATCCTTGCGCTCGTGCTGGTGCTCGCGCTGTCGCTGGCGGCGGACGCGGGCGCGCATCCTGAGCCGAACGACGTCGACGGGACGGCGCGTGGACACGGCCGCCGCTACCACGCTCGCTACCGCTTCCAGCGCGCGACGGCGTCAGCGCCAGGGTGCGCGATGTGGTCGCCGCGCCACGGCCTGCCCAACACGGGCGACAACTGCGTCTACGTGGCGAACGCCGACCAGACCGACGGCGACGCCGACGGGGTCGGCGACGCGTGCGACAAGGATTCCGACCTCGACGGCCGGCAGGACGTCAGCGACAACTGCCCGGACGTGGCAAACGCCGGTCAGCTCGACAACGACCGCGACGGCACGGGGGACGTGTGCGATCCAGACGACGACGACGACGGCGTCTTCGATGCCGTCGACAACTGTGCGTTCGTCTACAACTACGAGCAGATCGACCGTGACGGGGACGGCCGCGGCGCGGGGTGCGATGCCGACGACACGCCGGATCCGGGCCAGCCAGCGCCCGGAGAGCCGGCCGACACCAAGGCCCCGGTCGTCGACCTCAGCGTCGGCCGCCGGCTCCGGTTCGCCGCCGTCCAAGCAGGTCTCGTCGTCGGCGTGCGCTGCTCGGAGGCATGTGCCGTCACGGCGAAGCTGAGGATCGACCGGCGTAGCGCGCGCCGCGCGCGACTGCGCGCGAACGCCGCGGTCGCAGCCGGCAGCGCGCAGGTCGAGAGCGCGGCGAGCACCTACGCGTTCGTGCGCTTCCGGCGTTCCGCGCGGCGCAAGCTGTGGCGCATGGCGCGGATGACCGGGACGCTGCAGGTTACGGCCGTCGACGCGCCGGCACGCTCAGCTGCGGACGGTCCGCATCCGCGCCGGGCTAGACCCTAGACGGCGGAGACTTCTTCCTCGTCCGCGACGCGGAACGAGGAGCCGCAGCCGCAGGCCGCGATGACGTTCGGGTTGTCGACCTTGAAGCCGGCGCCCTGGAGGCTCTCGACGTAGTCGACGACCGCGCCGTGGACGTAGGGCAGGCTCGGGCCGTCGACGAGCAGGCGGAGGCCGTGATCCTCGAAGATCTCGTCGCCGTCGCGCTCGGTGTCGAAGGCGAGGGCGTACTGGAAGCCGGAGCAGCCACCGCCGCGCACGCCGACGCGCAGCCCGGAGGTGCCCATGTCGGCACCCTGCGAGGCGAGGAACTCCTTGACCTTCTCGGCGCCCTTGTCGGTAAAGGTGATCACGTTTCTGTCTCCCTCGGGAGGTCCAATGCTTCAGGAAGTGTAGCGAGGTCGGCGGACCTCGCTACGCTACCTCCAGTGCCGACGACCGACGAGCTCAAGCAGCGCATCGAGGCGTCCATCCCGGGTGCCAGCGCCGAGGTCGTCGACCTCAACGGCGGCGGCGATCACTTCCGCGCCGTCGTCACCGCCCCGGAGTTCGCGGGGCTGAGCAGGATCGAGCAGCACCGCCTCGTCTACGCGGTCTTCGGACCCGACATCGGCGGCCCGATCCACGCGCTTTCCCTGGTCACACGATCCGAATCGTAGGTTTCATATGAGCACTCCAGAGCAGCAGATCAGCACCGCGATCAAGGAGGCGATCGCGGAGAACGACGTCCTCCTGTTCATGAAGGGGACGCCCGAGGCGCCGCGCTGCGGCTTCTCCGCGCGCACCGTCGCGACGCTCGAGGCGGTCGGCGTGCCGTTCGCGGCGGTCGACATCCTGCCCGACCCGCGGATCCGTCAGGAGCTGTCCGCGTTGTCGAACTGGCCGACGATCCCGCAGCTGTTCGTGCGCGGCGAGCTGGTCGGGGGCTGCGACATCGTCACCGAGATGTACGAGACGGGCGAGCTGGCGGAGGTGATCGGCGTCGAGGCGCCGGCCGACGCGCCCGATCAGGCGCCCGTCGGCGCGGAGCCGGGCGCTCCCCCGCTGACGATCGAGAACAACCTCAACCGCTCCTAGGTAAGGTCGCGCCTGGTGAACGCGGCCACGGCCACGGCGCCGACCGCGGCCAGGTACGCCAGCGACCAGAGCCAGAGGCCGACGCTGCCCGGCTCCGCGCCGCCGAACGGGCCGAGGTCGATCGCCAGGCGGGTGAAGCCGACCGTGTCGACGGTCAGCTCCGCGAGGCCGGCCTGGTAGAGCGCCTCGAACGGCAGCGCCCAGGTGGCGATCCGCGAGATGTCGTCGAGGCTGTCGGACCCGATCGCCTCGGCGATCTGGCCGAGCAGGCCCGCCGTCAGGCCGGCGCCGAAGAGCATGAACACGGCGATCCCGTTCGCGGTCGATGCGAGCACGATCGACCCGGCGAGCGAGAGCGCGGCGATGATCGCGACCGCGAGGGCGAGCGTGAGCAGCGGCCCGATGAGGCGGTCCGGCCACCAGCCGCCGAGCGCGAACGTCAGCGCGAACGCGCCGAGCGCGATCAGCATCACGTACGGCGCGCAGACCGCGGTGGCGCCCAGCCAGCGGCCGAGCAGCAGCGTGCGCCGCGGCAGCGGGCGCACCAGCAGCGGCTGCAGCAGGCCGCGCTCGGCGTCGCCGCGCACCGCGCCGAGCGTGAGGAAGACGGCCAGGATCGTGCCGAGGAAGAGGATCGCGAACATCGCCAGCCCGGCGAGCGTGGCGCCGACGACCTTGTCCGCCTCGACGCCGGCCTCGGTCCCGCCCGTGAAGTCGTCCGCCGCGACGAACGCCTGCCAGGTGGCGAGCCCGTAGAGGACGAGGAAGACGACCGTGAGCACGCCGATGACGATGAACACGCGCCGCCGCAGCGACTCGCGCAGGGCGAAGCGCGCGACGATCAGCGCGCCGCGCAGCGGGCCGGGGGGCGCGAGGCCGGCGGACTCGGGCGTGGTCATAGCGCTTCCTCCTGCAGCACGGCCGCCTCGCCGGGCGGCGGCGCCGGGGCGCGGCCGACGGCCTCCAGGTAGGCGTCCTCGAGCGACGACGTGAGCACGCGGACGGCGAACACGTCCGCGCCCGCGGCGACGAGATCGCGCACGATCCCGCGGCGCGTCCTCGCGCGTCGCCGCGGGGAACGCGCGCACGCCCGTGCCCGTCTCGACCTCGACGCCGCCCGGGCGGCTGAGCTGGGCGGGCGTGCCGGCCGCCACGACCTCGCCGCCGTTGATGATCGCCACGCGGTCGCAGACCAGCTCGACCTCGGACAGCAGGTGCGAGTTCAGCAGGACGCTCACGCCGCGCTCGCGCAGCCGCTCGAGCAGCGCGCGGACCGTATGCCGCCCGGAGGGGTCCAGCGCGCTCGTAGGCTCGTCGAGCAGCAGGAGCCGCGGCGATCCGACGAGCGCCTGGGCCAGCCCGAGCCGCTGCTGCATCCCCTTCGACATCGCGCCGACGCGGCGCTCGGGGACGTGGCCGAGCTCGACGAGCTCGAGCAGCTCGCGCCGCTCGGCAGCCCCGCCGGGCGAGCCCGTGAGCTCCTGGTGCAGCCCGAGCAGCTCGTCCGCGGTGCACCAGTCGGGGAAGCGGAACAGCTCGGCGAGGTAGCCGATCTGGGCCTGCGCGGCGAGCGAGCCCGCCGGGTTGCCGCAGATCTCGACGCTGCCGGAGCTCGGGCGCACGAGGCCGCACGCGATCTTGACCAGCGTGGACTTCCCGGCGCCGTTCGGCCCGAGCAGACCGAACAGCTCGCCGGTCCCCAGCTCGAGGTCGACGCCGCGCAGCGCCTGCACCGAGCCGTAGGCCTTGCGCAGACCCGTGACCGAGAGGGCGGGGGGCATCCGCGCGTAGGATCGCAGGCGATGACGTCGACAGTCGCTCCACCGGCGCTGCGCTGGGACGGCACGCGCCTGCACGTGCTCGACCAGACGCTGCTGCCCGCCCGCGAGCAGCTGCTCGTGCTCGCGGGCGCGGAGGACACCGCGCAGGCGATCGAGCGGCTGTCGGTCCGCGGGGCGCCGCTGATCGGCATCGCGGCCGCGTTCGGGCTCGCGATGGAGGTCGCGGGCGAGCCGACGCTGGGCGCGCTCGAGCGCGGCGCCGAGCGGCTGGCGACCTGCCGCCCGACGGCCCGCAACCTCGCCTGGGCGGTGGAGCGCGTGCGCGCCGCCGCCCTGGCCGCCGGCCCCGTCGGCCTGGCCGGCGCGGCGCGCGAGGCTGCCGAGGCGATCCAGAGCGAGGACGCGGCGGCGAGCGCCGCGCTGTCCGAGCACGGCGCCGCGCTGCTGGACGCGGCGCTGCCCGCTCGCCCGGTGACGATCCTCACGCACTGCAACTCGGGCGCGCTCGCCGCATCGGGCCGCGGGACGGGGCTCGGAGTGATCGCCGCGCTCGCCGAGCGCCGCCCGGTGCGCGTGCTGGCGTGCGAGGCCCGGCCGCTGCTGCAGGGCGCGCGGCTGACGGTCTGGGAGCTCGGGCGGCTCGGCATCGAGCACGCGCTCGTCGTCGACGCCGCCGCCGCGGGACTGATCCGCACCGGGCAGGTCGACGCCGTCGTGACGGGAATGGATCGCGTGGCTGCGAACGGCGACGTCGCCAACAAGGTCGGGACCTACGGGCTCGCGCTCGCGGCCAACGCCGCGGGAGTCCCGTTCGTGGCGGCGGGCCCCTCGTCCTCGGTCGACGCGTCCGCTGCCCGGTGGCGACGCGATCGAGATCGAGGAGCGCGGCGCCGAGGAGGTGCGCAGCGCGGCGGGCGCGCCCCTCACCGTGCCCGGGACCCCGGTGCGCAACCCGGCGTTCGACGTGACGCCTGCCGCGCTCGTCTGGGCGCTCGTGACCGAACGCGGCGTCGCGCAGCCGGTCGGCGCGGCCTCGGTGGCTTCGATCACATGAGAGCGGCGCGAACTCTAACGCTCGACTCGACGGTTACTGTCTCGTTTCCGGACCTGGCTTGCGGGCCGGGCGAGGTGATCTGCCGCATCATCGCGTCCGCGACGTGCGGTTCGGACGTCCACGGCTGGTACGTGACGCGCAAGCTGCCGGCCGTGCTCGGGCACGAGCCGGTCGGCGAGGTCGTCGAGGTGGGCGCCGGGGTCACGCGCGTCGCGCCCGGCGACGTCGTCGCGATCCACCACCACGTCGCCTGCGGCGCCTGCCGCGTATGTGCCGCCGGGCACGAGACGCTCTGCCCGCAGTTCCGCGCCACGCGGCTGGACCCCGGCGGCTTCGCCGAGCACGTCCGCATCCAGCCCGAGCTCGTCGCCGACCTGCTGCCGCTCGACGGCCTCGATCCCGTCACCGCCACGTGCACCGAGCCGCTCGCCTGCGCCCTGCGCGCCCAGGATCGCGTCGGGCTGACCCCGCGCGACGTTCTGCTCGTCGTCGGCGCCGGGACCAGCGGCCTGCTGCACATCGGCGCGGCGCGCGCCCGCGGCGTCGAGCGGGTGCTCGTCGCCGAGCCGCGCGCGGACCGGCGCGAGCGCGCGCTCGAGTGGGGCGCCGTCGCGTTCGCGCCCGGTGAGCCGGTCGACGTGGCGATCGTCACCTCGCATCATCCGCAGGCGGTCGCGGCAGCCGCCGCGGCGCTCGGGCCGGGCGGGCGGCTCTGCGCCTA
The DNA here is from genome assembly GCA_963839615.1 of uncultured Solirubrobacteraceae bacterium. Taxonomy (GTDB): domain Bacteria; phylum Actinomycetota; class Thermoleophilia; order Solirubrobacterales; family Solirubrobacteraceae; genus DASQMT01. The sequence continues at coordinate 334,933 of CAWIVY010000010.1, read as the reverse complement.
CGCCCCGCCGGAGCCCGGCGCGCCGATCGCGGTCGACGGCGCGGAGATCTTCCTGCGCGAGCTGACCGTCACCTCGTCCTGGTCGTCGGGCGCTGCCGACTGGCGGGCGGCGCTCGCGCTCCTCGGGTCCGGCGCGGTGAGCGTCGACGGGCTGGTCACGCATCGCTTCGGGCTCGACGAGACCGGCGCGGCGCTCGCCGCCCAGCGGGACGGGAGCGCGCTGAAGGCGGTCGTGCTGCCCTGGGGGGAGCCGTGATGGGCGCCACCGACGTGTTCGCGTTCGTCCGCGCGGCGCTGCCCGCTCCGCCCGCGCGCATCCTCGAGGTCGGCGCGGGGCAGGGCGAGCTCGCCGCCGCGCTGGCCGGCGCCGGCTACGAGGTCGTCGCGATCGACCCCGCGGGCGCCGCGGACCCGCACGTGCGACCCGTCGCGCTGCTCGACCTCGAGGAGCGCGAGGGAAGCTTCGACGCCGCCGTCGCGGTCCTGTCGCTCCACCACGTGGAGCCGCTCGAGCCGTCGCTGGCGCATCTCGGCGCGCTCGTCCGCCCGGGCGGGAGCCTCGTCGTCGACGAGTTCGACGTCGAGTTGTTCGACACCGACGCGGCCGCGTGGTGGTGCGCGCGCCGCCGCGAGCTCGGCCAGGAGGCGCCGGAGCATCCCGCTGAGACGGCGGCAGAGCTGCGCGCCCACCTGCACCCGGTGCAGCGGATCCGTGCGGTCCTCTCGCCGGCTTTCGAGCTGACCCCGGTCGAGCGCGGTCCCTACCTGCACCGCTGGGAGCTCGGGCCCGCGCTCCTGCCCGCAGAGGAGGAGGCGATCGCGGCCGGCCGCCTGCCCGCCGTCGGCGTCCGCTTCACGGGCGTCCGCCGCTGAACCGGGCCGTCAACGCAGGCGGGCGGTCGAGGTCCGGGTGGCTCCCGACGTTGACGTCCCACAGCGCGCCCAACGTTGGAAGTCCGCTCCCCGACCGAACCTCCGCGACGTTCACGACGCTCCCCTTCGGTGGCCGCCGTTCGCAAGCGCCGGAGCCCGGGCAATCCACGCGAGTGGACGCTAGGCGCGCGGCGTTGTGTGCGCGCGCTCGTTGCCGTACGGCGGCACTGAGGAGGCGAGCCCGGGCGCCGGTCACCGCGGGTCGGGCGAGTTTCAAGCGAGTGGCGAGTTATCCGCCCCCACGCCGAGGGAGTCGCCACTCGATGGTCCGACCGGCCGCTGGCAGCGAACGTCGCTGAGTAACCCCCATAGGGCGTACTGAGCGACGTTCGGCGCCCCCCTCCCGGCGCGCCGGGCCTGGGACGCAGCGAGTGGCGAGTTGTCCGCCCCCACACCGAGGGAGTCGCCACTCGATGGTCCGACCGGCCCCGTGGGAGCGAACGTCGCTGAGTAGCCCCCATAGGGCGTACTGAGCGACGTTCGGCGCCCTCCTCCCGCGCGCCCGGGCCTGGGACGCAGCGAGTGGCGAGTTATCCGCCCCCACGCCGAGGGAGTCGCCACTCGGCGCGCGGTGGCGACGTTCACGACGGTCCGCGCGCGTCTCGGACGTCCGCGCGGAAGCGCAGGTGCTCGAGGATCCGGCGCGAGTCGCAGATCGCCTCGCGGCCGAGGACCAATACCGGCACGACGAGCTGGCCCGTGAGCGCGTCGATCTCGTCGCGCTCGCCGCGCCGCCACGGCACGCGCCGCTCCTCGAACTCGTAGCCGCCGGCGCGCAGCGCCCGGGCGACGCGCCCGCAGGCGCAGAGCCGGTCCGTCGGAGTGCGGCAGCGATGCAGGACGACCACCCTCCGATCATCGCACTAGGGTTCCCGCAATGACCAAGGTCGCCGTGGTCACCGACTCGACCCACTACATGCCGCGCGAGGTCGCCGAGCGCCATGGGTTCCACACCGTCTCGCTGTACGTCCGCTGGGGCGAGCCGCCGCGCGACGACCGCGAGGCCGAGCTGCCCGACTTCGACGCCTTCTACCGGCACCTGCGCACGGCCCGCGAGCTGCCGACGACGTCGCAGCCGTCCGTCGGCGACTTCCTCGCCGTCTACGAGCCCCTGCTCGAAGAGGGGTCCGACATCGTCTCGATCCACATCTCGGGCGGCATCTCCGGCACCGTCCGCTCCGCCGAGCAGGCGCGCGACCAGCTGACCGAGCGCGGGATCGCGCCCGAGCGGATCGTGATCGTGGACTCGGCGAGCGTCTGCGCGGGCCTCGGCCTGCTCGCCGTGGCCGCGGCCAACGCGATCAAGGAGGGCGCCGACGCGCAGGCCGCGGCGGCACGGGCGCGCGCGGTGCGCGAGGAGCTGAAGATCCTCTTCGCCGTCGACACGCTCGAGTTCCTGCGCCGCGGCGGCCGGATCGGGGGCGCCCAGGCCTGGATCGGCTCGACGCTGCGGATCAAGCCGATCCTGGCGATCGAGTCCGAGATCGTCCCGATCGAGCGCGTGCGCACCTGGGGCCGCGCGTTCGAGCGCATGGTCGACCACCTCGCGGCGCTGCGGGAGGACGGCAACGACCGCTTCTTCGTGCAGCACATCCAGGCCGCCGACCAGGCCGAGAAGCTCGCCCAGCGCGGCGAGGCGATCTACGGCCGGCCGCCCGAGTTCGTGTCCGAGATGGGCCCCGTGATCGGCACCCACGCGGGTCCCGGGCTGATCGGCGTGACCGCGCTGCGCGACGCGCTGCTCGGCCCCGTCTGACCTGCGCCGCGGCCGCCGGGGCAGGAGCGGCACGCGCGGGCGCGAAGAGGTGGCCATGGCGGCCGCCGCGTCACCCCCTGCCTCCGGCGAGACCGTCAAGGTCGCGCCGTTCTCCACGCGCATGGTCCTGCGCGTCGTGATGGTCGTCGTGATGGTCGTGCTGGCGCTGTGGCTGATCTACCAGCTGCGCCAGCCGCTGACGTGGATCTTCATCGCGGGCTTCGTAGCGATCGCGCTGTCGGGTCCGGTCGACTGGCTCCACCGGCGGACCGGGAGACGCAAGCTCTCGATCGCGCTCATCTACATCGTGCTGATCCTCGTGCCCGTGTTCCTCGCGGCGCTCCTGGTGCCGCCGGTCGTCGAGCAGCTGAACAACCTGATCAACAACCTGCCCGTCTACGTCTCCGACCTGCAGGACCTCGTCGAGAGGAACGACCAGCTGCGGTCGCTCGAGCAGGACTACAACGTCACGGCGGAGCTGCAGAAGCAGGCCAGCACGCTGCCCGGCAAGGTCGGCGACGCCGCCGGGATCCTGTCCGACATCGGGCTCGGCCTGGTCAACTCGATCTTCGCCGGCATCACGATCCTCGTGCTCAGCCTGTTCATGATGAGCTCGGGCCGCGGCTGGCTGGACTGGCTTGCCGACCGCCAGGGCCCCGAGCGCAGCGAGTGGCTCAAGCGGCTGTACGACCGCATCGGCCGCGCGGTCGGCAACTACGTCGCAGGCGCGCTCGGCCAGGCGCTGATCGCCGGCGTGCTGGCATACATCGTGCTGATGATCCTGGGCGTGCCGTACGCGGGCTCGCTCGCCGTCGTCATCTTCCTGCTCGACCTCGTGCCGCTCGTCGGCGCGACCCTCGGCGCCGTGCTCGTCGGCATCATCACGCTCTTCAACGACTTCCCGACGGTCACGATCATCTGGGTCATCTGGTCGATCGTCTACCAGCAGGTCGAGAACAGCATCATCCAGCCCCGGATCCAGGCCCGCGCGGTCCAGGTGCACCCGTTCGTCGTGCTCGTCTCGGTGCTGTTCGGCTCGACGCTCTTCGGCGTGCTCGGCGCGCTGCTCGCGATCCCGATCGCCGCCGCGATCGAGATCTCGATCGTCGAGTACAGCCGGCTCCGGCGCGCGGAGAGCATCGCCGCCGTGCACGTGCCGACGATCCCCCCCGAGAAGCCGGAGCCCGCGACCTGAGCTACTGGCGGTGCTGCGTGAGGCCGCCGCTGCGCGACCACAGCAGCGTGGCGCCGTCGAGGATCAGCCCGATGGCGGCGACAAGCAGCACCCAGGTGAGGATCGCGCCGGTCCAGGTCGTGGCGACGAGGCAGAGCGCGGCGGCGACGAACGGCAGCCAGATACGCACGCCCGCGCTCACGGGCTAGAAGTCGTAGTCGTCGCTGCCGCGCACGAGCCCGCTGATCGCGGCGATCCCGCCGCCGATCACGAAGCCCGCGACGGCCGCGCCGATCAGGAACTGCTTGCGGCGCTTGTTGATCTGCTTGCGCCAGTCGGTGACCTCGGCGACCTCCGCCCGCAGGCGGTCGACCGCTATGCCGAGCTCGGCACGGTTCGCCTCGATCGAACGCTGGATCTCCGCCGGGGTGCGGGAGGCCATCAGCGATCGACCTCCGCCTGGACGCCGGCGGGCCCGACGGCGTGCGAGGCCGGCGACGCCGAGAGCGTGCCCTTGATCAGCTGCGCCTCTTCGATCGCGCGCGCCGGCATCGGCGGCGTGCCCTTCTTGATCAGCCGCATCGCGATGAAGCCGGCGATCACGCCGAGGATCAGGATCAGCACGCCGGTGATCAGGAACCCGAGCCAGAAGTTGGACTCGCCGCCGATCGCCTCCCAGATCCCCCATGAGAGCGAGTGCAGGAGATAGACGAGGGCGAAGACGGCGAAGATGCCGGCGACGATCCCGAAGATCGCCCCGCGGACCAGCTTGGTGACCTTCTCGGTCATCTCGGCCTTCGCGAGCTCGATCTCCTCGTGCACGAGCAGCTGGGCCTTCTCGGTGATGTCCTGGACTGCGCGAGCGAGGTCGCTCGTCTGCTGGTCGGTCATTACTCGGCGATCCTCTTGAGGATGCGGGCGAACAGGAAGGCGCCGCCGAACGCGGCGGCGAGGTAGAGCTCGGGCTTCTCGGGTCCGTCGACGGACGTGCCGGAACGCGGCTCCTGAGCACGTTCGGCGCGCGCGCCCGCGCCGGCGGCAGCGGCTGCCTTCGGCTCGGAGCCGATGCCGATGCCGGGCGAGCTGACCGCGGCGCCGGACACGGGCCCGGTGCGCGGCCCGGGCTCGACGGCGCCCGCGGCGACCTCGCCGGCCCGCTCGCGCGCGCGCTCGGCGTCGGCGGCCGCGGCCTGCTTGCGCTCCTCGGCCTCGCGCCGCTTGCGCTCCCGCTGCGACTCCTCCTGCTCGGCCTCGGTGACGGCGTCGTGCGCCTCGGTCACCTGCTCCTCTGCGCGGCGCTCGTCGGTGATCGCGAGCTCCTCGCGCAACTCGGCCGCACGAGCCTCGGCATCGGTGCGTCGCACCTCGGCCTCGGCCTCGGTGGTGAGGCCTGGAGTCTTCTCGGGATCTGCGCTCACTCGGGAGGATCTTCCCCGAATGCGCGCACCCAAATCTGATGCGCGATCTTGGTGGTGGCGATCGACGCGATCGCGCCGAGTCCCGCCAGCAGCCCGGACCACATCAACCGCTTGACCATGTCGTTCTCTGTCATGTCCGCGAGAGTCTAAGCACGGAGGCCGTCGCGATGCGCCTCGAGGCCTTCGCAGATCGTCTCGACGACGAACCGCTTGGCCCGCTCGTAGTCGTCCTCGCCTTCTTCGAGCAGGCCGAAGATCCAGCCGGTCAGCACCTGCTCGATCGCGCCGTAGAACGCCATCGCGGCGAACTGGGGCGTGACGGCGTCGCGGAAGGTGCCGTCCGCCTGCGCGGCGGCGACGATGTCGGCGATCCTGTTGTAGGCCTTGCGGATCTCGGCGAGGTGGGTCTGGCCGAACGTGTTGGCCGCACGCGTGACCTCGACGATGATCACCTTCATCAGGTCGCGGTCGTAGCGGTAGGAGTCGACGATGAACGAGGCGATCGCGGCGAGCTTCTCGCGCGCCGCGATCGGCCGCGAGTCGATCTCGTCGATCGCCGCGAGCATCAGCTCCCAGCGCTCGAGGAAGAGCGTGTCGAGCACCTCGTCCTTGGACTGGAAGTAGTGGTAGACGAGGCCGTAGGCGACGCCGGCCTCGTCGGCGATGTCCGAGACGCGGCAGGTGTGGAAGCCCTGGCGCGCGAACACGCGCACGGCGGCGTCGAGGATCAGGCGGCGCTTGTCGACGGCCGGCGCCTTCACGCGCGGGCCACCTCGGGCCAGCGGTAGGCGGCCGCCTGCCGGTTCGCCAGCGACGGGAGCTTCGTCCGGATCCCCTCGAGCCGGTCGAAGTCGAGGTCGGCGAGGATGAACGTCTCGAAGTCCGGCGCCTGGGCCAGGACGAGCCCCCACGGGTTGACGATCATCGAGCGCCCGCCCGTGCGCATCCCGGGCGCCGGCTCGCCGACCTGGTTGGCGGCGATCACGAAGCACTGGTTCTCGATCGCACGCGCGCGCAGGAGGACCTCCCAGTGGTCGCGCGTCGTCGTCTCGGTGAACGCGGCCGGGACGGTGAGCACCTTCGCGCCCCGGACCGCGAGGATGCGCGCGAGCTCCGGGAAGCGCAGGTCGTAGCAGATGGTCAACCCGAGGCCGTTGCCGTCGGCGAGCTCCGACGCGACGATCTCGTCGCCCGGCGCCTCGTGCTCGGACTCGCGGTACGTGCGGCCGCCGACCTCGACGTCGAACATGTGGATCTTGCGGTAGACCGCGCGGTCCTCGCCGTCGGGACCGACGTGCACGCTCGTGTTCGCGCCGCGCTCCGCGCCCTCGACGCGCTCGGCGATCGAGCCGGCGACGAGGTCGATGCCGAGCTCGCGCGCCACGCCGCGGGCCCACTCGAGCGCCGGGCCGTCGAGCGGCTCCGCGCCCGCAGCGGTCTGCTCGGGCGTGCCCAGCACGGACCACTTCTCGGGCAGCAGCACCAGCTCGGCGCCGCGGCCCGCGGCCTCGCGCGTGAGGCGGTCCGCCGCCTCGAGGTTGCGGTCGCGATCAGGGGTGGAACTGAGCTGCACGGCTGCGGCGCGCATGACGGTCACTCTCCTCGGAAGACGCAGATTGACTCGTCAGTCAAGCTTGGTCGATCGCGAGGATACCCGGGATACGGACGCACAAGGCTTGGACCTGGGTCGGCGCCTTCGGGCCGGAGCTGATGCTCTGCGCTGCGAGCGCGCGGATCGGGCCGGCGCGCTCCGCGTGGTGGGCGGTCTGGGATGGCGAGCGCCTGCACGAGCGCACGTACCGCCGCACCGGTCCGGTCGAGGCGACGCCCGAGCGGGTGCGCGTGGACGGGGTGCTCGACCTCGTCGTCGAGCCGGGAGTGCCCTGGGCGGTGCGCACGGGCGAGATCTGGACGCGCAAGCGCCCGGCGCGCGTGCACGGCACGGCGCTCGGCCGCGCGGTCGACCTGCGCGGCCTGGTCGACGAGTCGGCGGGCCGCCACCCGCGCTCGATGTCGTGGTGGTGGAGCGCCGGCGCGGGCGAGCTGGCCGACGGCCGCTCCGTGACCTGGAACCTGGTCGACGGGCTGCACGACGGGATCGAGGGCTCCGAGCGCGCGGTCTGGATCGACGGCAGGCCGGAGCACGTCGCGCCGCAGCCGTTCCACGGCCTCGCCGGCGTCGGCGACCTGCGCTTCACGGCCCGCGCGACGCGTGCCCGCAAGGAGAACCTGCTCGTCTTCGCCTCGGACTACGAGCAGCCGTTCGGCGAGTTCTCAGGCTCGCTCCCGGCCGCGGGCGAGCTGCGCTCCGGCTACGGCGTGATGGAGCGCCACCGGGTTCGCTGGTGAGCCCTACTTGCGGCGCGCCGATCCGCGGCCGCGCGAGCGGCGGCGGCGCGAGCCGTGCCGCGGCCGGCGCTTGCGCGGGGGCTGCGCGGGCGCGTGGTCCTTCACCGGCGGCACCGGAGGACCCAGGAGCGTGTCGATCACCGCGGGCTCGACCGGACGGCTGAAGAGGAAGCCCTGCGCGGTGTCGCAGCCCGCGAGCTGCAGCTTGTCGAGCTGCTCGTCGGTCTCGACGCCCTCCGCGGTCACGGAGAGGTTGAGCGCGTGGCCCAGCTCGATCACCGCATTCACGATCGCGACGTCGTCGGAGCTGTTGGGCAGGCCGCGGACGAAGGAGCGGTCGATCTTCACGCAATCGACCGGGAAGCGGCGCAGGTACTCGAGCGACGAGTAGCCCGTGCCGAAGTCGTCGACGGCGACCGTCACGCCGAGCGCCTTGAGCGCCTTGAGCGTCTCGCTCGTCGACTCCGGGTCCTCGAGCAGCACGCTCTCGGTCACCTCGAGACAGAGCAGCGTCGGATCCATGCCCGTCGCCTCGAGCACCTCGGCGACGGTGCCCGGGAACCCGGACTGCATGAGCTGGCGCGCGGACACGTTGACCTTCACGCCGAGCGGATCGCCGACGGCACGCTGGTCCTGCCAGCGCTTGGCGTGCCGGCACGACTCGAGCAGGACCCACCTGCCGATCGGGATGATCAGCCCCGTCTCCTCGGCGAGCGGGATGAACTCGCCCGGCAGCACGAGCCCGCGCTCGGGATGCTCCCAGCGCACCAGCGCCTCCAGGCCGACGATCGCGCTCGTCTTGATCGAGACCTCCGGCTGGAAGTAGACGCGCAGCTCGCCGCGCTCGATCGCCCCGCGCAGCGCGTTCTCGGTATGCAGCCGATCGAGCGCGCGCTGCCGTGTCACCTCGTCGAAGAGCATGCAGCGACCGCCGCCCGACTGCTTGGCCCGGTACATCGCCGCGTCGGCGTCGCGGACGAGGTCCTCGCCGTCCTGGGCCGGGTCGGCGGCCACGGCGATGCCGATGCTGGCGGCCGACACGGCCTCGCCGTGGGCGAGCGCGAACGGCAGGCTGAACGACTTCAGCAGGCGCTCGGCGATCGCGATCGCGTCCTGCTCGTCGTCGACGTCCTCGCAGAGGATCGCGAACTCGTCGCCGCCGAAGCGGGCGATCGTCTCGTGTCGCCGCAGCGCGTGGCGGAGCCGGTCGGCGACCGCGACGATCAGCTCGTCACCAGCGCTGTGGCCGAGGCTGTCGTTGATCACCTTGAAGCGGTCGAGGTCCAGGAACAGCACGGCGACCTGCTGGCCGCGCCGGCGCTGCATCCGCTCCAGCGCAGCGTCCAGCCGGCTGAGGAACAGGACCCGGCTGGGCAGGGCGGTGAGCGGATCGCGCAGCAACTGGTTCTCGTTCGTCCGCCAGGCGACGATGTGGGCGACGCTGGCAGCGAGCACGAACGAGCCGTGGATGAGCGCCCAGCGCCACGGGTGCTCGACCGCGTCCGGGTGGTTGTAGACCGACGCCGGCGCGATCACGCCGGCCAGCCCATGGTGGAGCACGACGTAGCCGATCGCGACGAGGAACGGCACCCACTCCTGGTAGAGCGTGAGGATCCCGATCATCACGAAGAAGTGGAAGTGCGCCTCGATGTAGCCGCCGGAGAGGTGCACGAGCACGGCCGAGCAGGAGATCAGCCCGGCCGAGGCCGCGGCGACCCGGACCTTCTGGCTGAATCGCTCGACCGTCGCGGCGACTGCGAACCCCGCGACGAACGCTCCCTCCTGGATCATGTGCAGCGGCGTCTGACCGGCGAACAGCCCGAACGCGACCAGCGCGGGCACGTGCAGCCAGAGCAGCCAGACGATCGTCGCGTGACGCCTGCGCCAGATGTGCTCGGGCAGGAGCTGGCCCTTCGGCAGCCACTGGCGCACGGCTTCCACGCGCCGCGTGATCCCGGTCAGCTCGACCGGCGCGAAGCGGTCGACGGGCCGGTCGATGGTCGCCTCGCCCGCCTTGCTCATGCCACGGCCCTCGCGGCCGGCGGCTGCGCGACGAGCGGCGCGGGCGCCGGCACCTGGGTCACCGCACAGGGCGCCCCGAGCTTGTGGACGAAGCGGCGGCGCGCCTCGTGATAGCTGCGGTCGGGCCCGAAGAAGCACTCGCGCGAGCGCAGCAGCTCCTCGGTGCGGTACGCGCTGAGCGGCTTCGCCGCCTCGTCGAGCGCGCGCCGGCGTCGCTTCTCCTCGAGCCAGTGGGCCAGCTGGGGATGGCTCGCCAGCCGCTCGGCGAGGCCGCCGACCTGGGCGCGGAAGCTCGCCGCGGTCTCGCCGAACGCGGAGTCGAGCAGGCCGATCTCGACGGCACGGCGCGTCCCGACCGGGGCGAAGGTCTGCGTCAGCTGCTCGGCCATCGCATCGCCGACGCGGCGCGGGAGCAGGTACGTCCAGTACTCGGAGCCGTAGAGGCCGCCCATGTGCTGGTAGTAGGGATTGAGCACGACGTCCTCGCGCGCCACAACCTGGTCGGCGGCGAGCGCGAGCGGCACGCCGCCGGCGGCGGCGTCGCCGCACAGCGCCGAGATCACGAGGTGGGAGCTCGTCTCGACGATCTCGCCCACGACGTCGTCGATCGCGTGCAGGTTGAACCAGGACTCCTCGGCGGGATCCGGCGACGCCTCGATCACGTTGAGGTGGATCCCGTTCGAGAAGAAGTCGCCGCCCGCCCATCAGGACGATCACGTTCGTCTGCCGCCGTCCGCGCGCATGCAGGTAGGCGTCGCGCAAGCGCCGGCACTGGTCGGTGCTCATCGCGCCGTTGTAGAAGTCGAAGTGCAGGTAGCCGACGCCCGCGCGCTCCGTGTAGCCGATCTCGCGGAACGTGCTGCCCGGCGGGATCGGCGCCCGCAAGGCGACCGGAACCTCCGGCGCGTCGGGCTCGATGCCCGCCAGCTCGAGTGCGCGCGCGGCGGGCAGCTTGAAGCCGCCGGCCGGCTTGAGATGCGTGATCCACAGCGCGCCGTCGACGGTCGCGCGGCAGATCGCGCCGTCGCGCTGGGCGATGATCGCGCCGGGCTGTCCCCGCAGCCCTCGCTCCGGGTGCGCGCCGAAGAGATGGAACTGGACGCCGGCGATCGTGTCGAGCACGCCCGGGTGACCTTCCGCTGCCCGGATCCGGCGCATGATCGTCGCCGCGCTGTCGGCCGGCCAGTCGATCGCCCGCTCGGCCTGTCGCATCAGCGGCCGTGCGCGGCCGGTGACCGCGGGATCGCCGACGGCCAAGGGCTCCGGCGTACCGGCCCCCGCGGCGATCTTCCCCACCGCCTCGACCAGCGCCGACACGGTGGCGCGGCGGACCTCGTGGCGGTAGAGGCTCGACTTGCCGACCTCGCGCGTGGGGAAGCTCCGGCTCGGCCCAGACGCCGCCGGCGTCGACCTCGCCCGTCGCCTCGAGCACCGTCACGCCCCACTCGGCCATCCCGAGCTCGATCGCCCAGTCCAGTGACGACGGTCCGCGATCGCCCTTCGGCCCCGGATGCACGATCAGGCAGCGATGGCTGCCCCAGACCGACTCGGGGATGATCTGCTTGAGGAAGGGGCAGACGACCAGCTCGGGCGCATGGCGCTCGACCGCCGACTCCATCGCCGCGCCGCTGTCGACGACGGCGACCGAGACCTCGTGGCCGAGGTCCGTGAGCGCGACGAGCGCGCGCTGGCTCAGGCTGTTGTGCGCCGAGACCATGAAGAGGATGCGCAGCGAGCGTCCCGCCGTCGTCAGGGCCTGGTCTCCCCGCAGGCTGCTCGTCCCCTGCCGCAGGACGTCGACGAGACCCGGAGTGTTCACGCGGCTCAGCATCGGCCGCAGCGGGCCGATCTTGAGGATCCTGGACGGATGAACGATAAAACGGTTCGCCGCCTCGGAGGGGCGGTCCCGCTCAGCCGCCGCTGGTGACCCGCCGCAGCTCCTCGAGCAGCATCTTCGAGTGCATCGCCCCGAGCAGGTCGCGCAGCGGGTCACGGCCCGCGCGGACGATCTCGGCGGCCCGATCGGGCTCGACGTCGCCGAGCCGCTCGACGAGCACCGCGATCTCCTTCTCGACCAGCGGGCGCAGCGCCTCGCGGTAGCGGAGCGTGTCGTAGACCGTGAACCCGAGCGTCTCGTCGTAACCGCCCGCGCGGAAGCGGACGATCGCGGCGATGACGGCGACGTCGTCGGGGTCGTAGCCGTCCTCGTCGGGCGTCAGCACGCCGAGCTCGGCGAGCCGGTCGAGCACGTTGGCGGGCAGGTCGACGGCGTCGCGCGGCGTGCGCGGCGGGCGGTCGGCCAGCAGCTCCTTGATCAGCCGCAGCGGCAGGAAGCGCTCCTCCTGGAGGCGCTTGATCAGGCGGATGCGCTCGACGTAGTGCGGCGGGTACCAGGCCATGTTGCGCGACGTGCGCACGATCCCGTCGCCGTTGCCGAGCAGCCCCTCGCGCAGGTAGTGCTTGATCGTGCCCGCCGAGACGCCGGAGGCGTCGGCCAGCTCGGAGATCTTCAGGCCGGGCCGGCTGGTCATGCCAGGAAGCTCCCCTCGGCCACGTCGCCGGGGCCGGCAACGGCGCCCGACGCCTTCAGCCGCTCGACCTCCTGCGGGCCGTAGCCCAGGCGCGCGAGCACCGCGTCGGTGTCGGCGCCCAGCGCCGGGCCGGGCCGCGTGCCGTCGGGCGGGGTGCGCGAGAGCGCGACCGGCGGCCCGAGCAGCCGCACGGGTGAGGCGGCGCCCGGCTGGTCGACCGCGACGACGTTCTCGGGCGCGCGGGCGAGCGCCTCGTCGAGACCGAGCACCGGCTCCAGGCAGCATCCGTGCTCGTCGTCGAACTCCCCCCACTCGGCGCGCGTGCGCGTCGCGAAGACGAGCCTCGAGCTCGGCGGCCACCGCGGGGTCCATGTGGCGGTCGAGCAGGTCCTCGCGGCCGAGCCCGCGGCAGAGCGCCTGCCAGAACTTCGGCTCCAGCGCGCCGAGCGTGACCCAGCCATCGGCGCAGGCGTACGGCCGGTAGCACGCAAGCCCGCCGGCCAGCTCCAGCTCGCCGCGCCGCGGCACGACGCCATCGGCGAAGAAACGCGCCGCGACCATCGCGAGCCAGCTCTGCGCCCCGCGGGTCATCGAGACGTCGACCAGCTGACCCTCGCCGGAGCGCTCGCGCTCGTGCAGCGCCGCCAGGATCCCGAACGCCGCCATCAGCGCGCCGCCGCCGAGGTCGGCGATCTGCCCGGCCGCCGGCACCGGCGGCCCGCCGGGCGTGCCGCTCAGCCCCAGCAGGCCCCCGCGCGCGAGGTAGTTCATGTCGTGCCCCGCGCGGTCCCGGTCGGGCCCTTCCTGTCCGTAGCCGGTGATCGCGCAGTAGACGAGCCCGGGGTTCTCCTCGCGCAAGCGCTCGTAGCCGACGCCGAGCCTGTCGAGCACGCCGGGACGGAACGACTCCAGCAGCACGTCGTGCACGCGCGCGAGCCGCAGCAGCACCTCCCGTCCCGCCTCCGCCTTGAGGTCGAGCCTGATCGAGCGCTTGCCGCGGTTGAGCGCGAGGAACAGGGCCGAGGCGGCGCTCGGCTCCACGCCCTCGTGCCGTGGCGGCGCCCAGCGGATGTAGTCGCCGAGCCCCGTGTCCTCGACCTTGAGCACGTCGGCGCCGTAGTCGGCGAGCAGCAGCGAGCAATAGCCGCCCGGCAGCAGCCGCGACAGGTCCAGCACCCGGATCCCGTCCAGCGGCCCCCTCATGCGGCCTTCAGCACGGCGCGGGCCTCGTCGACCGTCGCGACCCGCCGGCCGGAGTCCAGGGTCATCCGCGCGGCTCGCTCGACGAGGTCGCCGTTCGAGCGCGCCATCTCGCCGCCGGGCAGGTAGAAGTTGTCCTCCAGCCCGACGCGCACGGAGCCGCCGAGCGCCAGCGCCGCGGCGACGAGCGTCCACTGCTGACGCGAGATCCCGATCAGCCCCCAGTGGCTGCCCGGCGGGATGTTGTCGACCATCGCGGCCAGGTTGCGCGCGGTCGGCGGCGCGCCGCCGAGCACTCCCATCACGCACGACACGTGCAGGGGAGGGCGCAGCACGCCCTTGTGCACGAGCGGTTCGAGCGAGCCGACGTGGCCGAGGTCGAAGCACTCGTGCTCCGGCTTGATGCCGAGCTCGTTCATCGCCTCGAGCAGGGCGACGATCTCCTCGAACGGGTTGGCGAAGACCATCGCGAACACGAAGTCGCGCCGGCTGCGCGAGTACTTCGCGTAGTTCATCGAGCCCATGTTCAGCGCGGCGACCTCGGGCTCGAGCGCGCGCAGGTAGGCGATCCTCCGCTCGACGGGAACCCCGATCGCGCCGGTCGAGTAGTTCACGACGACATCGACCTCGGCGACGATCGCCTCGGTGATCGCGCGGAAGTCCTCGATCTCGTAACTCGGACGGCCGTCCGGCGAGCGCGCATGGATGTGGATCATGCTCGCGCCGGCGTCGACCGCCCGGCGCGCCTCGGCCGCGTACTCAGCGGGCGTGTACGGGATCGCGGGGCACTGCTCGCGGTTCGCCACGGCGCCCGAGATCGCGCATGTGATCAGTACGGGGTCGTCGACTGCCATGGGCTCCTCGTGAATCCGCGCGGGGAAGTTCGGGTATGCCGGACACCAGCAATCCTGCTAATCACGCGAAAGGCCCCCCTGAAATGCTTGGAATGATCATCGCAGCGATCGTGATCGGCATCATCGCCGGTTACCTCGGTCGCCTGCTGCTGCCCGGCAAGGATCCGATGGGATTCGTCGGGACCGTCGCCGCGGGCATCGTCGGCTCGCTCGTCGGCTTCTTCGTCTTCACGTCCCTCCTGGGGATCGGCGACAACGACAAGTTCGACCTCGGCGGCATCATCGGCGCCATCGTCGGCACGATGATCGTGCTCGCGATCTACCGCGCCGTGTCCGGCCGCGGCGACTCGCGCACCGGAGCCCGCACCGCTTAACGCGACTCGGGGGAGCACGGCGGCGGGCTGGGGAGCCCGCCGCCGATTCTTCCCTCACACCGGCACGACCGCGTGCCGCCGCCAGGGCCGCTCGACGCGCTTGCCCTCGGCGAGCTCGAGCGCGCGGATGATCGTCGGGCGCGTCTCGCGCGGGTCGATCACGTCGTCGACCATGTCGTTGCGCGCGGCGACGTAGACGTCGATCAGCCTGCGGTAGTCCTCGATCAGCTCGGCCTTCTTCGCCGCCGGGTCCTCGGCCTCCTCGACCTGCTTGCGGAAGACGATCTCGACCGCCCCCTCCGGGCCCATGACGGAGATCTCCGCGGTCGGCCACGCGACGAGCAGGTCCGGCTCGTACGCGCGGCCGCACATCACGTAGTAGCCGGCGCCGTAGGCCTTGCGCAGCACGACGGTGATCTTCGGCACGGTCGCGGCGGCGACGGCGTGCAGCATCTTCGCCCCGTGGCGGATGATCCCGGCCGCCTCGACCTTCGTGCCGACCATGAAGCCCGGCACGTCCTGGAGGAAGACGAGCGGGATCCCGAACGCGTCGCAGAGGTTGACGAACCGCGCGGCCTTGTCGGCGGAGTCGTTGTCGAGGATCCCGCCGAGCTGCTTCGGCTGGTTGGCGACGATCCCGACCGGGCGCCCGCCCATCCGCGCCAGGCAGGTGATGATCGTGCGCGCCCAGCCGCCCTTGACGTCGAGGTACCCGCCGTCGTCGACGATCCGGCGGATCACCTCGTACATGTCGTAGGGCTTGCGGTTGGTCTCGGGCAGCACGTCGAGCAGCTCCTCGTCGCCGCGCTCGACCGGATCGGAGACCGGCAGGACCGGCGGGCGCTCCTCGCAGTGCGAGGGGAAGAACGAGAGGTACTGCCTGATGCGCGCGATGCATTCCTCGTCGTCGGCCACCTCGATGTCGCCGACGCCGGACTTGCGGCAGTGCACGCGCGAGCCGCCGAGCTCCTCCTGGGTGACGTCCTCGCCGATCGCCGCGCGCACGAGGTGCGGGCCGGCCAGCGCCATCGAGCCGCGGCCCTTGACCATCGGGACGAAGTCGGCCAGGCCCGGGATGTAGGCGGTGCCGGCGGCGCACGGGCCCATCAGGGCGGCGACCTGCGGGATCACCCCGCTCATCACCACCTCCTCGCGGAACAGGTGGCCGGAGCCGGCGAACAGCGAGCCGACGGCCTCCTGGATGCGCGCGCCCGCCGAGTCGAGCAGCCACACGAACGGCACGCGCTGCTTCAGCGCCAGCTCGCGCAGGCGCGCGACCTTCAGCTCGCCGGTCATCCCCATCGCGCCGGCCATCACGGTGAAGTCGTACGCGCAGACGCAGGCCATCCGGCCGTCGACGCGGCCGTAACCGGTGATCACCCCGTCGGCGGGCGCGTCGCGGCCGTCCATCGCGCGCTGCGAGAAGTGCGGCTGCGCATGGATGCCCAGCTCGGTGAACGTGCCTTCGTCGACCAGCAGCGCGATCCGCTCGCGCGCGGTCAGCTTGCCGGCGGCGTGCTGGCGCGCGATCCGCTCCTCCCCGCCGCCGAGCCGCGCGACCGCGCGCCGCTCGGCGAGATCCTCGGCGAGCGAGCGCATCCGGCTCATGCCGGCAGCACGGGCGCGACGGCCCCGGCGACGAGGTCCGCGACGCGTTCGCGCTCGTGCGCGTCCTCCGGCGCCTCGAAGGCGGTCAGCTCGACGCCGATCAGCTCGGCCGCTCCGGCGAGCTCGGCGAGCAGCGCGCGCAGCTCGTCCGCGCTCAGCCCGCCCGGCGCCGGCACTCCCGCGGCCATCACGCCCGGGTCCAGGATGTCGAGGTCGAGGTGCAGGAACACGCGCTCGCCGCGGACGGCGTCCGCCACGGCCGCCGGTGCGACGACGCTGACGCCCGCGCGGTCGATCTCCTCGCGCTCCGCGGTGTCGAGGTCGCGCCCGTCGCTCATCACGACCCGGCGCGGGTCGAGGCCTGCGCCGAAGCCGCTGGCCCAGCGCCCACAGGCGCCTGCGAGGCACATGCCGCCGAGGAAGCCGGAGCCGGTCGTCGCGGGCGTGTTGAAGTCGCCGTGCGCGTCGAGCCAGACGACGCGCGCCTCGGGCTCGCGCCGCGCGATCGCCGGCAGCGTCGCCAGGCAGATCGAGCAGTCCGACGCGAGCAGCACGGGGAACTCGCCCGCGTCGAGCGCCGCCTCGAGCTGCTCGCCGGCGGCGGCGATCGCAGCGCGCGAGTCGCGCAGGTCGTCGGCGAAGCCCTGCGCGCGCGGCGGCTCGGGCGTCCCGACCTGCTCCGGCGTCTCCGCGAGCCGCTCGCCGAGCGCCTGCGCGCCGCGCCCACCCCCGGGCGTGCGGTCCGACGTGCGGCCGCGCAGGATCACGACGCGCGCGCTCACCGGCCGGTCCAGACCGGGTCGCGCTTCTCGAAGAACGCCTTCACGCCCTCCTGGACGTCCTCGGTCGAGAACGCGAGCGACAGCTGCGCGTGGAGGTACTCGAGCGCGTCGGCGAACGCCATGTCCTGCTGGCGGAACATCGCGTCCTTGCCGAGCCGCATCAGCAACGGGGACTTGGCGGCAAGCCGCTCGGCCCAGTCCTGCACGGCAGCGTCGAACTCGCCGGCCGCCACGACGCGGTTGACGATCCCGATCCGCTCCGCCTCCGCGGCCGGGATCTGCTCGCCCAGCAGCAGCAATTCGTTCGTTTTCTTACGGCCGACGTTGCGGTAGATCAGCGCCATGATCATGAACGGGAAGACGCCGACGTTGATCTCCGGCGTGCCGAAGCGAGCGTCCTCGCGCGCGACGATCAGGTCGCACGCGAGCGCCAGCCCGAGCGAGCCCGCGAGCACGTGCCCGTTGGCGGCGCACAGCGTCGGCTTGCCGAGCTCACCGATCAGGCGGAACAGCCGCGGGAACTTCGAACCCGTCTCCAAATGCTTCTGGACCAGCGGAACGTCGGCGGCGAAGCCCGCGAGGTTGCCGCCGGAGGAGAAGACCTTCTCGTGCGTGGACGTGAGCACCACGCAGCGGACCGCCGCGTCCTCGCGCGCGGCCGCGAAGGCCTCGCCGAGCTCGTCGAGCACCTGGTCCGAGAGCGCGTTGCGCGTCTCGGGCTGGTCCAGTGCGATTGTGGCGATTCCGGTGCCCTGCGCGACGTCGTAGCGGATCGTCTCGAAGGCCATGGCGGCGCAGACTACCCCTGCCAGGCGCTACATTGCCGCGCAACGCGGGTGGGCTCACAGGGAGGGCCGCCCCAGACTTAGGTGGAGGAGAATATGAGGCGACGCTTGGGAAGCGTCACACTCGCGGTTGCGGCGGCGCTCGCCGTGGCTGCGCCTGCGCAGGCGTCGAAGGACCCGTTGAACGCTTTCCGGGTCAAGCCGACCGTCGAGAACAAGAAGCAGCTGGCCGAGGCCGGATTCGACCTCACCGAGGGCGACCACGGGAGCTACATCGAGGTGTACGCCACCCGCAAGCAGGCGCGCGCGCTGCGCGCGGACGGTGTCGCGGCGAAACGCATCACAGACTTCCAAGCTGCCGCGGATCCTGCGGACTACACCGGAAGCGACGCCTCCTGGACCGTCTGGACGCGTTATGACGCGGTCCCCAGCGACGGGAAGGAGCAATACGAGGAGCAGTACGACCGGCTCGCGGCGGAGTCGTTCGTCAAGAAGGAGAGCATCGGCACGACTCACCTCGGACGTCCGATCTGGGCCCTGAAGGTGACGAAGGACGCCGACACGGAGCCGGACAACACGAAGCCCGCCGTGCTCTACAACGCCCAGCAGCACGCACGCGAGTGGCTGGCCGGCGAGACCTGCCGACGCACGCTCGACTTCTTCACGAGCAACTACGGCGGCACCGGCCCCGCGCTCGACAACCACGGCAACGAGATCGAGGGCCTCGCGGCCGAGGAGGTCACCGAGCTCGTGGACACGCGCGAGCTCTGGTTCGTCTGCATCTCCAACCCCGACGGGTACGAGTACACGTTCCTGCCCGACAACCGGCTATGGCGCAAGAACATGGCCGACAACGACGGCGACGGGGTTCTGGGCGAGCCGGAGGACGGTGTCGATCCGAACCGCAACTACGCGACGAACTGGGGCCGCGACAACGAAGGCTCTGCCGACGATCCCACCGATGAGACGTTCCGCGGAACCGCTCCCGACTCCGAGCCCGAGACGCAGGCGATGAAGGCGCTCTGGAACGAGGTCGACTTCGCGTTCCAGAAGAACGACCACACCGCCGCTGAGCTGCTGCTGTACCCACAGGGATTCCAGCAGTACACGCCGACGCCGGACAACTCGATCTTCGAGGCCCTGGCCGGCAACGACGTCGATTCCGCGATCGCGGACAAGGCATTGGAGGACGAGGGGGAGCCGGACGACCCGAGCGACGACTCGTGGGAGTTCACGGACAGCCCGCTCGACGAGGACGAGTCGGTCAACCGCTTCGACCCGGACATCTCCGCCGAGCTGTACATCACCAACGGCGACACGCTCGACGACGCGTACCACACGCACGGCATCCTCGGCTTCACGCCGGAGGGCTCGTTGCCGCTCGACGAGAACGCCGGGCAGTTCGAGTTCCAGGACGATGAAGAGGACGTCGAGGCCGAGTTCCAGCGGCACCTGCTGTTCTCACTCGACCTGGCCCGGTCGGCCGCCGACCCGGCGGAAGCGGTCTCGCACCTGCACAACGAGGTGCCGGACTTCCAGGTGGACGACTTCGCCGTCTCCTACGGCGATCCCCAGAGCGTCGAGGTGACGGCCAAACGGTCGCTCGGCGACGTGCGGCTGCGCTACCGCGTCAATGGCGGGAAGGTGCAGCAGGCGCCGACGCATGAGGCTCCGGGCGGCGAGCGGTTCAACAACGACCCCGGTGTCTACTTCCACCGGCTGCGCGGCGAGGTGAAGGGCACCGAGCCGGGTGACGAGGTCGAGGTCTGGTTCGAGGCCGCGACCGGGCCGCAGCACTCGTCGCACTTCACCTACACCGCCGAGAGCGAGACCGGCAACAAGGTGCTGATCCTGGCCGCCGAGGACTATCTCGCCGGCAATCCGGCCCAAGATCCGAATGGTCCGCACTACCTCAGCTACTACACCGACGCGCTCGACGCGAACGGCGTGGCTTACGACGTCTACGACGTCGATCAGATGGGCCACGCGGCGCCGGATCCGCTGGGCGTCCTCGGCCACTACGACGCCGTCATCTGGTACACCGGCGACGACTACCTGACCCGCAGGCCGGGCCAGCCGCCGGGCACGGGCACGGCGCGCCTCGCGGTCGAGGAGATGATCGCCGTCCGGGCGTTCCTCAACGAGGGCGGCAAGCTGCTCTACACGGGCAAGCGTGCCGGCCTGCAGTACGCGGAGGGCAACGAGTTCCGCAACTTCGGCTTCCCGGAGCCGGACGGTGCCCCAGGCGACGAGGACGTGCTCGCGGCGAACGTCCTCGACCCGCAGTACTGCAACAAGAACGGGACGGACATGGACCCGTCCACGCCGGACACGTTCAATACGTGGCCGGAGTTCGACGAGGACGACCCGACTCAGTCCGACGGGTGTATTCCGCACAACGACGATTTCCTCCAGTACTACCTGGGGGCGTACATCTACGTCAGCGGCGGCAACACCGCGCTCGAGACGGAGGAGGGCGACTACCTCCCGTACAACATGACCGGCACGGGAGCGCCCTTCGAGGGGCTCACGTGGGGCTTCGACGAGACCGGGGCGGGCAACCAGGACCACACCGCCACGTTCGCCGTCACCAGCTCGCTGCTCGACCCGCAGAGCTACCCGCTGTACGCCGACTCGCGGAGCCTCGCGAGCTGGCTGCGCCCGGGCGCGGGGCCGTTCAGCCCGTTCAGCGGCCAGTTCTACATGGCCTCGAACGCGCACAGCGGCGCGTACAAGCGGCTCGGCAAGACGGTCGATCTCACCAGCGCCACCAGTGGTGAGCTGACGTTCAAGGTGTCCTCCGACCTGGAGCCCGCCTGGGACTTCATGATGGTCGAGGCCCACGTGCTGGACGGCGACGCCGACCCGAGCAACGACGTCTGGACGACGCTGCCGGACACCGGCGGACTCACGGACACGGATACGGGAGACAGCTGTGCCGAGGGCCTGGCCAGCGGCTCGGACGCCCTGCACCCGTGGCTGCTGCACTACTACGACGCCGACTGCGAGCCCACGGGCAGCACCGGCACGTGGAATGCCTTCACCGGCAACTCCGCGGGGTGGCAGGACTGGACCGTCGACCTGACGCCGTTCGCCGGCGAGCAGGTGGAGTTGTTCATCACGAACGTCACCGACTGGGCGACGTTGGGCCTCGGCACGTGGATCGACGACGCGAAGGTGACGGTCGACGGCCAGGTCGTGGAGTCGACCGACTTCGAAAGCGACACGGGCGGCTGGACGGCCGCACCGCCGCCGGAGGGGACGGAGTTCGACGACGCGAACTGGGAGCGCTCGACGCAGCAGTTCACCGAGGGCGGCATCGTCGGGACGACCGACACGATCTACACCGGGTTCGGGTTCGAGGGGATGACTGCGGCGGAGCGGCCGGAGTTCATGAAGCGAGCCCTGCAGTACCTGGGCGTGGTCAAGGACAACCCCGGACAGGGCAATCCCGTTCCGGGCCAGCCCGGCGGGAACTCGCCGGCCGCAAAGCACGCGAGCGCCAAGCTCAAGATCGGCAAGCGGCTGCGGGCCGATCGCAAGCGGCGCGTGAAGCTGCGCGTCGTCTGCGAGGGTGACGCGGGCGCCACCTGCAACGGCAAGGCCGCGTTGAAGCGCCGCGGCAAGACGTTCGGCTCGAAGTCGTTCACGATGGCGGCTGGCGACACCCAGACCGTCAGGGTGAAGCTCAAGCGGGCGTCGTTCCGCAAGCTCCAGCGGAAGGGCTCGCGCAGGGCCAACGCGGTTCTCAGCGGGACGGACAGCTCCGGCTCGCCGCTCGCCGCGAAGCAGGCAGTGAGGCTGCTGAAGGCCAAGAAGAAGTAACGAGGGAGGCCGCGCGGCGGCCGGGGTTGCCCGCGAAAGTAGAAAGTTCTACTGTCTACTTTCATGAGCACCCCGGCCGCCGACGTCCTCAAGCCCGACTTCGCCGCCTCGCGGCGGCATTTCATCTTCACGGAGGAGCACGACCGCCTGCGCGAGTCGATCCGCGCCTTCGTGACCAAGGAGCTCGCGCCGCACGCCGAGGAGTGGGAGGAGACGACGTTCCCCGACTCCGTGTTCGCGCGCATGGGCGAGCTGGGACTGCTCGGGCTCTCCTACCCCGAGGAGTACGGAGGCCAGGGCGGCGACTACCCCTGCAACCTCGTGCTGGCCGAGGAGATGACGCACTCGAACTCCGGCGGCCTGGCGATGGGCGTGGCGGTGCACACGGACATGGCGACGCCGCCGATCCACGTGTTCGGGACCGAGGAGCAGAAGCAGCGCTACCTCGTCCCGGCGATCGCCGGCACGAAGATCTCGTGCCTCGGGATCACCGAGCCCGACGCCGGCTCCGACGTCTCGGGCATCCGCACGCGCGCGGTGCGCGACGGCGACGAGTGGGTGATCAACGGCGCGAAGACCTACATCACGAACGGCCACCGCGCGGACTTCATCGTCCTCGTCTGCAAGACCGACCCCGCTGCGGGGCACGACGGGATCAGCCTCTTCATCGTCGACATGGACCTGCCCGGGGTGGTGCGCGAGAAGCGGCTCGAGAAGCTCGGGATGCACTCCTCCGACACGGCGCTGCTCGCGTTCCAGGACGTCCGCGTTCCCGCGGGCGCGCTGCTGGGCGAGGAGGGCAAGGGCTTCTACCACATCATGTGGGAGCTCCAGGGAGAGCGGCTGATCGGCGCCGCAGGCTGCGTCGCGGCCGCCCAGAAGGCGTTCGACAAGACGCTGGCCTACGCGACCGAGCGGCAGGCGTTCGGGCGCCCGATCGGCCGCTTCCAGGTCACCCGGCACAAGTTCGCCGAGATGGCGACGGAGATCGAGGCCGCGCGGCAGCTCGTGTACGCGACAGCCTGGCGCTTCGCCAACGGCGAGTACCCCGTGCGCGAGATCTCGATGGCCAAGGTCTACTCGGCGCGGATGGCGTGCAAGGTGACCGACGAGTGCCTGCAGATACACGGCGGCGCCGGATACATGAAGGAGTACGGGATCGAGCGGGCGTGGCGCGACATGCGCCTCAACCGGATCGGGGCCGGCACCGACGAGATCATGCTCGACGTGATCGGGCGTTCGTACGGGTTGTAGCCGCGGCGCGATGCTCGGCCGCGACGGCGTGGACGGCCGCGCGGACCTGGTCCATCCCGGCCGACTTCTCGAGATAGCGATCGGCGCCGAGCGCGAGCGCCCGGGGCGCCGTGGCCTCGCGGTCGCAGCCCGAGAGGACGATCACGCCGACGTCCGGGTCGGCTGCGCGCAGCGCTGCCAGTGCCTGCAGGCCGTCGACGCGCGGCATCGAGACGTCGAGCACCACCACGTCGGCGTCGGCATCGCGCACCGCCTCGGCGAGCCCGGCTCCGTCTCCGGCCTCGCCCACGACCACGATCCCGCCCTCGAGCTCGAGGGACGCGCGCAGCAGCTGGCGCAGATCCGTCGCGTCGTCGCAAAGGAAGACCGTCGTGGGGGGTTCGGAGCGGGTCGTCATGCGAGTTCGCCCCTAGCATCGGCCGCGACGGAGGCGGGACGCATACCCCAAAGCGGGGATTCGTGCCGCCCGTTGACGCCGCGTCAGGCAGAATCCGCCGCCGGACACCGAGACCAGGAGGAAACATGGGCGTACTGGACGACAAGGTGGCGATCGTCACCGGCTCGGCGCGCGGGATCGGGCGCGCCACCGCCGAACTGCTCTCCGAGCACGGCGCGAAGGTCGTGATCAACGACCTCGACGGCGACGTGGCCGAGCAGACGGCGTCGGAGATCGCGGGCGAGACCGTGGTGTACGCCGGCGACCTCACGAAGGAGGGCGCGCCCGACGCGCTAGTGCAGGCCGCGATCGACGCCTGGGGCAGGATCGACATCATCGTCAACAACGCGGGCTACACCATCGACGGGCCGATCCACAAGCTCACCGACGACGCGTTCCAGCGCATGCTCGACATCCACACGGTCGTGCCGTTCCGCGTGATCCGGGCAGCGGCGCCCCACCTGCGCGAGCCGGCCAAGCAGGAGCGCGAGGAGGGGCGCGAAGTGTTCCGCAAGGTCGTGAACGTCTCGTCGATCTCGGGCACGATGGGCAACGCCGGCCAGGCCAACTACTCCGCCGGCAAGGCCGCCGTGGTCGGCCTGACCAAGACGCTGGCGAAGGAGTGGGGCCAGTTCAAGATCAACGTCAACGCGGTCGCCTTCGGCTGGATCGAGACGCGCCTTACGGCTTCGAAGGTCGACGAGAACCAGATGGAGATCGACGGCCAGAAGGTCCAGCTCGGGATCCCCGACCAGATGCGCGGGATGGCCTCGATGCTGATCCCGCTCGGCCGCACCGGGACGCCCGAGGAGGCGGCGGGCGGCGTGTTCTTCCTCTGCTCCCCGTGGTCGAACTTCGTCCACGGCCAGGTGCTCAACATCACCGGTGGGCAGTTCACCGGCATGACTACCTAGAGTTGCCGCATGCGACTCGTCAAGCCATCCGCCGAGGAGCGGGCCACAGCGCGCGGCGTGGTCGGAGGCTCGGAGATCTCCCAGGCCACGACCGGGGCCACGAACGTGTTCATGGGCCGGTTCCGCGTGCCCGCGGGCGCGCAGTCGCGGCCGCATTACCACGCGAACTGCGAAAGCGCGCTCTACATGCTCTCGGGAAGCATCGAGATCCAGTGGGGCGACCACCTGGAGGACCGGCTGGTCGTCGAGCCCGGCGACATGCTCTACGTGCCGCCGCGCCAGACGCACATCGTGCGCAACCGCTCGGAGACCGACCCGGCGGAGTACGTCGTCGCGCGCGATTCGCCGACGGAGGACTCCGTCGAGGTGCCGTGGGCTAGCGAAGCGTGAACGCGCAGCCCGCGTAGTAGGCGCCGGCCGGCGACGCCAGGAACGCGACGAGCTCGGCGACGGCGCCCGCCTCTCCCGGGAGCACCGCGACGGGACGGATCCCGTGGCGCGCCCATTCGATGCTCAGCGTGCGCGCGAGGTTCTCGAGCCCCGCGCGCGCGGCCGCGTGGTGCGCGTCGCCTTCCCCGGGGGCGATCAGGACGATCAGGCCGTCGCGCCGCTCCGGCGGCAGCATGTGGGCGCGGATCGCGTCCCACGCGCCGTCGAGCACCGCGCGGACACCGTCGGCGTCGCCCGGGGGGTCGGCCGCGTACACGAGCACGTCGTGCCCCTCGGTCGCTCCGAGCGCGTTGGCGCGCGCCCGCACCGCGTCGGCCGCGCCGACGACCGTGACCCCGACGCCGCGCAGGAGCCCCGGCCGGAGAACGGCGGGCATCGAGGAAGTGGGTCCGTCCGTCGCGGCGATGCCGTGGAAGTGTGCCGACTCCGCCACGCGCGGGCGTCCTCCGGCCGCGCGGGTGGACACTGGCGACATGGATCCCGAGCGCTGGTGGACGCAAATGCACGACATGCGTGCTTTTCGATCCATCTGCCCTGCGGACGAGGCGATCGCGGCGGTCGCGTCGCGACAGGGCGGGGTCGTCGACCGCCGGCAACTCGCCGCGCTCGGGGTCGAGCGTGGAGCGATCCGGCACCGGCTCGAGACCGGGCGCCTACGGCCGTACTTCCACGGCGTGTACGCCGTCGGCCACGAGGCCCTGCAGCTGCGTGGGCGGCTCGTCGCGGGTTTGCTCGTCGCCGGTCCCGGCGCGGCGCTGACCCACCGCACCGCCGGCGGCCTCCTCAGGCTCACCCCCTCGATGCCGCCGTTCGTCGAGATCACGACCACCGCGACACGGCCCCGCTCCCGCCCGGGCATCGTCTTCCACCACGCGACGACGACGCAGGCCACCCTCCGCCACGGCCTCCCCGTCACGACCCCCATCCGCACCCTCCTCGACCTCGCCGCCACCGGAGCGGACGTCGAGCGCGCGTGCAGCGAGGCGCTCGTGCTCGGCCTCGTCACCCCCGGCGAGCTCGCGCGGCAGCACGGCCGCGGGTCCGCCGTCCTGGCACGCCTCGCCCGCGCGGGCGTGGCGCCGACCCGCTCCGAGCTCGAGCGCCGCCTCCTCAAGGCCGTCGTCAAGGCCGGTCTCCCCCGCCCCGAGGTCAACGAGCGGGTCGGCCGCCACCGCGTCGACTTCCTCTGGCGCGAGCAGCGCCTGATCGCGGAGACCGACGGGCACCGGTTCCACGGTCACCCGATGGCGATCGAGCGCGACCACCGGCGCGATGCCGAGCTTCAGCTGCTCGGCTACACGGTGCTGCGGATCACGTGGTGGCAGGTCATGCACGAGACCGCCGCGGCGATCGCGCTGATCGCCAGCTTCCTCAGTCGTCCAGCTCTGCGTAGAGCTTCTTGATGCGCGCGAAGATCTCGTTCGCGACGGCCTGCTGCTGATCGCGCGTCGGTTCCGTGACCTGGGGCCAGCGGATCGCGTCCCCGTAGCGCACCCGCACCTTCGGGAACTGGGCCCGCTTCCAGTTGCGCACGCGCGAGGAGCCGTGGATCGCCATCGGCACGACCGGCGCGCCGGACTCCAGCGCGAGCCGCCCGATGCCCCGCTTCGGCTGCTCGGACAGCGTGCCCGTGCGCGAGCGGCCGCCCTCGCAGTACATGACGATCGCGCCGTCGCGCGCGAGGATCCCGTTCGCGGTGAGGAACGCGTCCTCGTCCTGGTATCCGCGCCGCACCGGGAACACGCCGCCGTGCGTGTAGATCCACTGCATCGGCCGCTCGAACAGCTGCGACTTCGCCATGAAGCGCACGCGCCGGCGCACGAACGCGCCGGCGAAGAAGTGATCCATGAACGAGAAGTGGTTCGGGGCGAGGATCACGGCCCCGGTCGACGGCACCTTCTCGGCGTGGCTACCGCGCGCGCGGAAGAACGTCCATGCGTAGATCGACGTGATCACCCGCACGACCTCGTAGACCCAGTCGGGATCGCGCGTGCGCGAGCGCTCGTGGAAGCGGTCGAAGTACTCCTTCGGGCGCGGGTCCTTGTAGACCTGCGCCTTCATCGGGGCCAGGTCGGGCGGCGTCGTTGCCATGGGCGGAAATCTACCTCCCGGCCGGGTGTCTGACACCCCGGTTATCGTGCCGCCCGACCCGCGTCCGATCCGGAGGAGCAGCAAACGTGGCGAACGTCGAGGCCCACATCACGGGCACCGTGTGGAAGATCGAGGTCAAGGTCGGGGACACGGTGGAGGAGGGCGACACGGTCGTGATCCTCGAGTCGATGAAGATGGAGATGCCGATCGAGGCCGAGGACGACGGCACGGTCGCCGAGATCCGCTGCGAGGAGGGCCAGGCGGTCTCCGAGGGCGACACGCTGGTCGTGCTCGAGTAGTGCCCGAGCTCGCCGGCGGGAAGCTGCGGCTCGACGAGCCGGCGCCGCACGTCGCCAGGCTGACGATCGACAACCCCGGCAAGCGCAACGCGCTCGATCACGACATCCTCGACGCGCTCGCCGGGCTGCTCGGGGAACTGGAAGCGCGCTGCCTGCTGCTGACCGCCACCGGGAAGGTCTTCTCCGCCGGCTATGACATCGGCGCGCTGCCGACGGCCGGATTCGCCGAGGCGGCCGAGTCGATCGTCGCGCATCCGTTCAACGCCGCGATCGAGGCGCTCGACGCGTACCCGTACCCCGTGCTGGGCGCGCTCAACGGCCACGCGATCGGCGGCGGGCTCGAGCTGGCGCTCTCGTGCGACCTGCGCGTCTGCAGCGCAGAGGCGCGGCTCGGGATGCCGCCGGCGCGGCTCGGGCTGATCTACTCGCACACGGGGCTGCGCAAGTTCATCGACGCGCTGGGCGCGCCGCGCACGCGCGAGCTGTTCTTCACCGCGCGCAACATCGGCGCGCGCGAGGCGCTCGCCTGGGGCCTCGTCGGCGAGGTCGTCGCGGAGGGGGACGTCGCCGCCCGCGGAGTCGAGCTGGCCGCCGAGATCGCTGCCAACGCGCCGCTCTCGCTCGTCGGCAACAAGCGCGTGATCAGCGCGCTGCTGGCGGCCGAGGGCGCGCTCGACCCGGCGACCGAAGCGGACCTCGTGGCGCTGCGCGACGCCTGCTTCGACTCGGAGGACTTCCGCGAGGGCGTGCGCGCGTTCGCGGAGAAGCGCGCGCCGCGCTGGCAGGGTCGCTAGGGCCGGGCGCGTCACAATGAAGCGGTGCGCAGGCTCATCCTCGCCCTCTTGATCGTCGGCTTGACCCCCTCGCCCGCGGCCCACGCGATGCAGATCGGCGGCCCGCCGGTCGTAGTCGTGGCGCCGGCCGTCGACCCGCCGATCGCCTGGCGCCAGTCGCGCGCCGTGGGCAGGCCGTTCGCCGGGCGGCTGGTCGGTGGCGTCCAGCTGCCCGCTGAGGGCCGCGACTTCTGGACCTACGACTGGGGCACGCGGCTCTCGCCGAACCGGCCATGGCGGCGCTGGGGCACCGACCGGCTCGTGCGCACGCTGCTCGACGTGATCGGCGAGTACCGCGCGGCCAACCCGGAGGCGCCGCGCGTCGGCATCGCCGACCTCTCGCGCCGCCATGGCGGCCGCTTCGGCAAGAACTTCGGCGGGCTCGGGCACTCGTCGCACCAGAACGGTCTCGACGCCGACGTGCTCTATCCGCGCGTCGATCGGCTGGAGCGGCGGGCGTACGCGCCCGCGCTGGTCGACGACGACCTCGCCCAGGACCTCGTGGACCGCTTCGTCGGCGCCGGCGCGACCTACGTCTTCACCGGCCCGCGCCTGCCGCTGCACGGGCCGCGCAAGGTCGTCGTGAGGCTCTCGCATCACGACGACCACATGCACGTTCGCGTCCGCTGAGCCGGAGAGCCGTCCGACGCGGTGCATAGGGTGCCGCCATGCCGCCGCTCATCACGCGCGCAGAAGCGCTCCAGCTCGGCGAGATCGAGGATCACGCCGGGATCGAGGCGCTGGTCGAGCGTGCGTGGCGCGCGCGGCTCGAGCGCTTCGACGACTCCACGGACATGTGCTCGCTCGTGAACGCGAAGTCGGGCGGCTGCGCGGAGGACTGCGGGTTCTGCGCGCAGTCGCGCTTCGCCGAGGCCGAGACGCCGATGCACGCGATGATGTCGGCCGAGCAGATCCTCGAGCACGCGAAGGCCGCCGAGGCCGCCGGCGCGCACCGCTTCTGCATGGTCACGCAGGGACAAGGGCTCTCGAAGCGCGACTTCGAGGCGGTCCTCGAGGGCGCCCGGCTGGTCGCCAGCGAGACGAACCTCAAGCGCTGCGCGTCGATCGGCCACATGAGCGTCAAGCGCGCCAAGCAGCTCAAGGACGCCGGCATCCAGCGCGTGCACCACAACGTCGAGACCGCGCGCTCCTACTACCCGGAGGTCTCGTCGACCGTCCAGTACGAGGGCCGGTTGCGGACGATCGACGCGGTGCGCGAGGCGGGTCTGGAGACCTGCGTCGGCGGCATCCTGAACCTCGGCGAGTCGCGCGAGCAGCGCGTCGAGATGGCGTTCGAGCTGGCGGCGATCAACCCGACGTCGGTGCCGATCAACCTGCTCAACCCGCGCCCGGGGACGAAGTTCGGCGACCGCGAGTACATGGACCCGTGGGAGGCCGTGAAGTGGATCGCGATCTTCCGGCTGATCCTCCCCGAGGCACTGTTCCGCCTCTGCGGCGGCCGCACGGAGAACCTCGCCGAGCTCCAGCACCTGGCCGTGCGGGCGGGGATCAACGGCGTCATGCTCGGCAACTTCCTCACGACGCTGGGCAACCTCCCCGAGGAGGACCACGCGATGTTCGCGGAGCACGGGCTCAACGTCGCGCCGCAGCACGACAACGGCGCCAACCCGCGCCCCGACAACCGCTCGGGCTGGCTCGAGGGCGAGACGCCCGACGTGGTCGCCGAGCACGTCGCCGCCGCCGCGCCGGCGCTCGACGTGACGCTCTGGGATCCCTCCTCGCAGCTGCGCTATCGCAAGAAGTCCTCCGTGCCACCCAGGCCCGACGGGTCGCCCAACCGCGGGCTCCCCTCGGCCGCATAGACAGGAGCCAGATGCTGGATCTGCAGGACCGACTGGACGAGCTCAAGGGGCTCGGCCTGTATCGCCGTATGCGCATGGTGAGCGGTCCGCAGGGACCGCACGTGGTCCTCGACGGCAAGCCCGTCCTGCTGCTCTGCTCGAACAACTACCTCGGGCTGGCCGACCACCCGCGGGTGCGCGAGGCGGCCGCCGACGCGGCGATGCGCTGGGGCGCCGGCGCGGGCGCCTCGCGGCTGGTCTCGGGGAACATGACGCTGCACCGGCGGCTGGAGGAGCGCCTCGCCGCGTTCAAGGGCACCCAGAGCGCGCTGCTGTTCGGCTCGGGCTACCTCGCCAACCTCGGCGTCGTGCCCGCGCTGGCGCGCCGCGGCGAGATCGTCTTCTCCGACGAGCTCAACCACGCGTCGATCATCGACGGCTGCCGGCTCTCGGGCGCCGAGACGTTCGTCTACCGCCACGGCGACGTCGACCACCTGGCATGGGGCCTGCGCAACTCGGACGACCGCGGGGCGCTGATCGTGACCGACGGCGTTGTTCTCGATGGACGGCGACGTCGCGCCGCTCGAGGAGATCGTCGAGCTCGCGCGGCATCACGACGTGCGCGTGATGGTCGACGACGCGCACGGCACCGGCACGATGGGGCCGGGCGGCCGCGGCACCGTCGCCGAGGCCGGGCTCGAGGGCGAGATCGACGTGATCGTCGGCACGCTCGGCAAGGCGCTCGGCTCCTACGGCGCGTTCGTCGCCTGCGACCACGCGATGTCGCGGCTCCTGATCAACAGCGCGCGCCCGCTGATCTTCTCCACCGGCCTGCCGCCCGCGGCCGCGGCGGCGGCGATGGCGGCGCTCGAGCTGCTCCAGGAGCAGCCGCGCCGCGTCGAGCGGCTGGCCGACAACGCCTCGACGCTGCGCGACGAGCTCGCACGCGAGGGCTTCGACGTCTCCGGCTCCGAGACGCAGATCGTGCCGCTGATCGTCGGCGAGGCCGACCTCGCGACGCGGATCTGCGAGACGGCGCTCGAGCAGGGCGTGTTCGCGCAGGCGATCCGGCCGCCGACGGTGCCCGACGGCACGTCGCGGCTGCGGCTCGCGGTCATGGCGTCGCACACGCGGTCCGAGCTGCGCGACGCGGCACGGATCCTCGCCCGGGCAGCGCTTCGCAACGGCCTGCGCCCGACCGCCACCGTCCCGATCGCCGCGGCGCAGACGACCGCCCAGGTGGCGGCGTCGCCTGTGCGGGTGTTCGACGGCGACGCGGAGGAGCGCCTGCCGAAGGCGGCGTGACGGCCCGCCGCGCCGCAGATGCGCGGGCTCTTCGTCACCGCGACGGACACCGGCGTCGGCAAGACGGTCGTGGCCGGCGCGATCATCGCCGCGCTGCGCGCGCGTGGCGAGCGCGTCGCCGCCTTCAAGCCGGTCGTGACGGGACTCGACGAGCCCGCCGAGCCGGGCTGGCCGCGCGACCACGAACTGCTCGCCGCCGCCGCGGGCACACGTCCCGAGGCGGTCGCGCCGAGCGAGTTCGGCCCGCCCGTCTCGCCGCACCTCGCCGCGGAGCTGGCGGGCGTCGAGCTCGACCTCGACGCGATGGTCGTGGCGGCGAGCGCGGCGGCGGCCGACGCCGGTGCGAGCGTGCTGATCGCCGAGGGCGTGGGCGGGCTGCTCGTCCCGCTCACCCCCGGGCACAACGTGCGCGATCTCGCGGTCGCGCTCGGCTTCCCGCTCGTCGTCGCCGCCCGCCCGGGACTCGGGACGATCAGCCACACGCTCCTGACGCTGGAGGCCGCTCGCTCGGCGGGCCTCCGGGTCGCGGGCGTCGTGATGACGCCGTGGCCGGAGCAGCCCAGCGTGATGGAGCTGTCGAACCGCGCGACGGTCGCCCGGCTGGGCGCGGTCGGCGTGGCGACCCTGCCGCTGCTCCCCGACGGCTCGCCCGCGTCGCTGGCGGCCGGCGGCGCGTACGCTACCGGCTGAGAGACTACGGGCTATGACCGAACCAGCGATGACAGGCGGATGCCTGTGCGGAGGGGTGCGCTTCGAGCTGAGCGAGCCGCCGCGCGGAGCGAGCTACTGCCACTGCACGCGCTGCCAGCGCAGAACCGGGACGGCTGCCTCGCCATCGGCCGGGATCGACGGCCGCGGCTTCCGGCTGGTCAAGGGCGAGGAGCTCGTCAAGGCCTGGCGCCATCCGGACGGCGGCTGGGAGAAGTGCTTCTGCCGCGAATGCGGGTCGCATCTCTTCGGCCGCAACCCCGACGACCCGGCGCAGATGGGCGTGCGCATGTCTGCGTTCGACGGCGATCCCGGCGTGCGGCCGAGCCGGCGCCAGTTCGTCGCCTACGCCGCGGAGTGGGAGCCGATCCCGGACGACGGGCTGCCACGCAGCCCGGAGGCCGCCTAGGCTCCAGCGCGATGGACGATTCCCGGCTGCCGGCCCTGCGCGCTTCGGACGCCGAGCGCGAGCGGGCCGCGGACGCGTTACGCCACGCCGCCGGGGACGGGCGGCTGACGATGGAGGAGCTCGACGAGCGCCTGCACTCCGCCTACGCGGCGCAGACGCGAGCCGAGCTCGAGCGGCTCGTCGCGGACATCGCCGTGCCCGGGTCGCCGGCCGCTCCGGCGGCCGTGGAACGCCGCGTGCCCGTGCGGCGCGAAGAGGGCGGCGCGCGCTGGATCGTCGCCGTCATGAGCGCCAGCGACCGTCACGGCCGCTGGCGGCTCGCGCCGCGCTCGACGGTGTTCAACCTGATGGGCGGCAGCTACCTCGACCTCAACGACGCCGAGCTGAGCGACGAGCGCTCCGAGCTGCGCGTCTACGCGATCATGGGCGGAGCGGAGATCCGCGTCCCGGAGGGGATGAACGTGCAGGTGTCCGAGTTCGCGTTCATGGGCGGCAACAGCATCAAGGTCGGCGAGTCACACCCGGACCCGGGCGG
Organism: uncultured Solirubrobacteraceae bacterium; assembly: GCA_963839615.1. GTDB lineage: Bacteria > Actinomycetota > Thermoleophilia > Solirubrobacterales > Solirubrobacteraceae > DASQMT01. The sequence continues at coordinate 302,286 of CAWIVY010000010.1, read as the reverse complement.
TCCGGTCCTGCACGTGCGCCTGTTCTCGCTCATGGGCGGCACCGACGTCAAGCGCCGCCGCGGGAAGAAGCGCCACCAGCTGCCCGGCTAGTGCCCGATCGAGGATCCCGCGAAGAAGAAGAACCAGGCCTCGAACGCCAGCCCGGCGAGCACGACCGCGCAGACAAGGACCTTGTCGATCGCTCGCAGGGCGACGCCCTCCTTGCGACCGCTCGGGCTGTTGAACGGCTTCATCCATGGCGACTGGCGGCGCCGGCCCTGCGGCCGCCCGATCAGCTCGTCGTGCTTCGCGCCCATCGCGTTGAGCGCCCAGATGAGCGCCCAGCAGACGAGCGCCATCACGAGCACGACGACGAAGACCGCCGTCATCGTCAACCCGCCGGAATCGCCCTGCACGCGCGAGCCGACCCAGACGGCGAACAGCGGCGCGCCGGTGAACAGGTTGACCGCCGCGAGCGACATCAGCGACATCAGCATCACCCGCTTGGCGTGGTTGGCCATCAGAGCAGCTTCGCGTACTCCCACGATGTGCGCGTCACGTGCATGCCGACGTGCTCGTACAGGCCGCGCGCGCCCGTGCGCGAGTCGGTGCTCAGACCGCAGTGGCGGCGGCCGGACCGCCACGTGGTCGCGAAGGCGTGCCCGAGCAGCGCGCGAGCGAGACCGCGCCGGCGATGTGCGCCGTGGACCGCCAGCTGCTCGACCCAGTAGCCGCCCTCGTCCTCGATCAGCACCCCCACCGCCACGATCTGCTCGCCCTGGACGATCGTGCCGACGTGTGCGGGCACGAACCCCGGGCGGCCGAGCGTCTCCGCCGCCCAGTCCTCGAAGGCGGTCGCCTCCGCCTCGGGCCACTCGCCGAACGCGTCGTCGATCACGCGATGGCAATCACGCTCGTCGCGCCCGGGCACGAACTCCCGGATCGCGTACCCGGACGGCAGCGCCGGTGGATCGGGCTCGCGCTCGATCTCGATGTCGAACATCCAGTCCTCCCAGCCGCGCTCGTACCCGGCGGCCTCCAGCAGCGCCCGGGCGGCATGCTCGTTCTCGGACAGGGTCTGCCGGCTGCGGGTGTGTCCCGCGGCGAGTCCTGTCTCCTCCGACCAGCGCAGCAGCCGGCGGCCGATCCCGCGCCCGCGGTACGCCGGCAGGACGTGCACGTATGCCGTGCTCTCCCCCAGCAGCAGGCCGACGGCTACGAGCGCGCCGCCGTCGCGCACCCCGATCGTGTCGCGCGCGAGGTCCATGCTGGGCCGCTTGCACAAGGCGACGAAATCGTCCGCGGTGGCCATCGCCTCGCCGTCGGCGTCCAGCTCGCACGTCCGCCACACGTATGCGACCTCCTCCGCGTCGCCCGGCTCGAGCGGCGCGGTCGTCGGTTCGCTCACCGGTCCTCGCCCGCGTAGTCGAGTATCGACTTGTCGACGAGCCACTCGACCGGCGCCTTGTCGTCGGTGTAGACGCTCCCGCCCTCCAACGGGCCCTCGAGCCGGCGCGCGTCGGCGCGGGCGATCGGGCGCAGATCGGCGGGCAGAGCCGCCGCGGCCGCCTGCAGGCGGGCGCTCGACGGCGCGACCGTGCTCCCCATCAGCAGCGTGTTCGTGTCGCGCACCGCGACGCGCGCGACGTGCGGGAGCGCGGCGCCCATCGTCGCGGTGAGCACCCGCTCCAGCCGCGAGGAGGACTCGGGGTGCCCGACATTGATGATCACCGCGCCGCCGGGCGCCAGGCGGTCGCGCGCGAGCTCGAAGAACTCCTTCGTCGCGAGGTAGAAGGGGATGTACGGCTGGCGGTAGGTGTCGAGGAAGATGAAGTCGTAGCGCTCGTTCGTCTTGCGCAGGAAGGGGCGCGCGTCGTCGGCGTGCGCGCGCAGCTGCGGCCGGTCCGCGAGGCCGAACCAGCGCCGTCCGATGTCGAACAGCTCGCCGTCGATCTCGACCGCGTCGATGATCGTGTCCGGGAAGTACTTCGCGTACGCGCGCGCGACGGTCCCGCCGGCCACGCCGAGCATCGCCACCTTCCCGGGCGGGTCGTCGCGGACGCTGAACGGGAGCGTCAGGTAGCCGTCCCAGTAGTTCCCGGTCAGCACCGTGTCGCGGCGCCAGACCGAGTGGACCGCCTGGCCCTCGTTGAGCTCGAGCTGGCGCCGCCCGTCCGCGTACTCGATCACGCGCGCGTACTGGTAGGGCGTCTCGGCCTCGTACACGACCTCGCCCTCGTCGGCCGCCTTGACGGTGCCGACCGGGACGAGCAGGAGCAGCGCCACGGCGACGGGCGCGGGCAGCCAGCGCCGCCCCAGCCCGAGCGCCGCGATCAGCGCGAGCGCCAGCGCGTAGACCAGGAACGTTCGCTGCGTGCCGACGAGCGGGATCAGCAGCAGCGAGGCGCTGAACGTCCCGACGAGCGAGCCGACGGTCGAGATCGCGTACATCCGCCCGGCGGTCTCGCCGGAGTCCTCGACCCGCTGGAGCTTGAGCCGGATCGCCCACGGCGACACGGCGCCGAGCATCAGCACCGGGATCGAGACGAGCGCCAGCACGCCGAACAGCGAGCCGGCGAAGCCGCCGATCGACACGTCGTCGAACGCGTCGACCGACAGGGAGAGGAGCGGCTGGGCGACGATCGGCACGACGGCGAGGAGCAGGGCCGAGGCGAGCACGAGCATGCACAGCCCGTCCATGTGCGGATGCCGGTCGGCCAGCCGCCCGCCGAACCAGTAGCCGATCGACAGCGCCACGAGCACGACGGCGATCGTGTTCGCCCACACGATCGTCGAGTCGCCGAAGAACGGGGCGATCAGCCGCGCGACCGCTATCTCCGAGCCGAGCGTCGCCGACCCGACCACGAAGACGAGCAACTCGAGCGGCAGCCGGCGGCGGTTCCCCATGCCCGATCCAGTATGGCGACGAGGGTTTCCGACCGGGCCCGGGGCTAGCGTCCCGACGATGGACACCGCCGCCCTCGCCGAGCTCGACCGCACCCATCTCTGGCACCCGTTCACGCAGCAGCGCGGCTGGGAGCGGGAGGCGCCCGTGATGATCGAGCGGGCCGAGGGCTGCACCCTCTACGACACGGACGGCAACGCCTACATCGACGGCGTGTCGTCGCTCTGGTGCACGGTGCACGGGCATCGCCACCCGCTGATCGACGCCGCGGTGAAGGCCCAGCTCGACCGCGTCGCGCACTCGACCATGCTCGGCCTGTCGCACCCCGGCGCGGCCGAGCTGGCGGAGCGCCTCGTGGCGATCGCGCCGCCGGGGCTCGAGCGCGTGTTCTACTCCGACAACGGATCGACCGCCGCCGAGGTCGCCGTCAAGATGGCCTACCAGTACTGGCAGCTGCGCGGCGAGACGCGGCGCACGGAGTTCGTCTGCCTGCGCGACGCCTACCACGGCGACACGATCGGCTCGGTGTCCGTCGGCGGCATCGACCTCTTCCACGCCACGTTCCGCAAGCTGCTGTTCGAGACCCACCATGCCGAGCCGGGCGACGCCGGCGACATGCGGCGGCTGCTGGAGGCGCACGGCGAGCGCGTCGCCGCGGTCGTCGTCGAGCCGCTCGTTCAGGGGGCGGCGGGCATGCTCGTGCACCCCGCGGGCTACCTGCGCGCGGTGCGCGAGCTGTGCGACGAGTTCGGCGTGCTGCTCGTGTGCGACGAGGTCGCGGTCGGGTTCGGTCGCACCGGAACGATGTTCGCGTGCGAGCAGGAGGACGTCGCGCCCGACCTGATGTGCGTGGCGAAGGGCATCACGGGCGGCTACCTGCCGCTGGCGGCGACGCTCGCGACCGAGGCCGTCTACGCCGCCTTCCTCGGCGAGCACGACGAGTACAGGACCTTCTTCCACGGCCACACCTACACGGGCAACCCGCTGGCCTGCGCGGCCGCGCTGGCGACGCTCGACGTGTTCGAGTCCGAGCGCACGCTGGAGCGGCTGGCGCCGAAGATCGAGCTGCTCGGATCACTGCTCGACGAGCTGGTCGCGCCGCTCGACGCGGTCGCGGAGGTGCGCCGGCGCGGGTTCATGACCGGGGTCGAGCTGACTGGCTTCCCGGCCGCGGCGCGGATGGGTCACCAGGTGACGCTGGCGGCGCGCCGCCGGGGCGCGATCGTGCGCCCGCTGGGCGACGTCGTCGTCCTGATGCCGCCGCTGTCGATCGCGGAGCGCGAGTTGACCCGGCTGGTGGAGATCACGGCTGCTGCGATCGCCGAGGCGACGGCAGCGGCCTCCGTGCCGCTGGCGGCTTAGCCCTCGTACGGGCTGAAGTCGGCCTTGCGCGCGCCGCACACCGGGCAGTACCAGTCGTCCGGGATGTCGGTGAAGGCGGTGCCGGGCGGGATGCCGCCGTCGGGGTCGCCCTCGGCGGGGTCGTAGATGAATCCGCACGATTCGCAGATCCACTGCTGAACGGTCTCGGTCGTGCTCATGGCAGGACAGCCTAGTATCGGCCGCGTATGGCGGTCGAAGGTCCAGCGCCCGACGAGGAGTTCAACACCGGCGCCCCGGCGGAGCCGCGCCAGGCGGCGAGCGTGATCGTGCTGCGCGGCGAGGACGCAGGCCTCGAGGTGCTGTTGCTCCGGCGCAACCCCGCGGCGCGGTTCATGGGCGGCGTCTGGGTGTTTCCCGGCGGGGCCGTCGACGCGCACGAGGGCGAAGGCGATGCGTCGCATCGCGTGGCCGCGGTGCGCGAGGTGGAGGAGGAGTCGGGGCTGCGGCTGCCGGATCCGGCAGCGCTCGTGAAGTTCTCGCGCTGGATCACGCCACCGCAGATCAGGATCCGCTTCGACACCCACTTCTTCCTCGCCCTCGCCCCGCCGGACCAGGAGCCGCGCGTGGACGGCGGCGAGATGGTCGACCTCGGCTGGCACACGCCGGCGGGCGCGCTGGACGCGCACGGCCGCGGCGAGCTCGAGCTCGTCTTCCCGACGATCAAGCAGCTCGAGCAGCTCGCGGCGTTCGCGTCGGCGACGGAGCTGCTCGACTGGGCGACGGACCGCGAGGTCGTCGCGGTCGAGCCGCAGGTGCGCTTCACTGGCGAGGAAGCGCGGATCGTCCTCCCGGACTACTGATCCAGCAGGTCCAGCGCCGCGCCCACGACCGACTCGGCGTCGATCTGGTGGTGCTCGTAGAGCTCCTCGAGATCGCCTGACTGGCCGAAGCGCTGCACGCCGAGGCAGGCGATGCGGCCGCCGAGGAAGGCGAGCGTGTGCGGGTGGCCGTCGACGAGCGTCACGATCGGGACGTCGTGCGGGAACAGGCTCGGGAGCGTGCGCGGATCTCCCTCACCCAGCCCGGACCGCGCCTGGAACGAGCGGAACAGCAGGTCGGCGCTGGTGATGCAGACGACCTCGGCCGCGATGCCCGCCTCCGCGGACAGCACGTCCGCCGCCGCCACCGCCTCCGGCACCAGCGCGCCCATCACGGCGATCGCGACCTGCGGGTAGTCCTGCTCGCGCAGCCGGTAGCCGCCGGCGATCGCCTCCTCGCGCGTGCCGTTGTGCAGCGCCTGGTCGAGCGGCCGCGTCGAGAGCCGCAGGTACGCCGACTCGCCCCCGGGGCGCCCGAGCCGCGAGAGCGCATGCAGCAGGATCCACTCCAGGTCCTGCCCGAACGCCGGCTCGTAGGCCACGCAGCCGGGCTGCTCGATCCCGATCGAGGGCGTGATCACCGACTGGTGCGCGCCGCCCTCGGGGCCGAGCGTCACGCCGCTCGGCGTCCCGACGAGGATCGACTGGCCGCCGGCGTAGATGCCGAACGACCAGGGCTCGAGCGCGCGCGCGACGAACGGGTCGTAGATCGTGCCGACCGGCAGCAGCGGCTGGCCCGAGCGCGACCAGGTCGCGCCGAGCTCGCCGAGCAGCCCGACGAGGTTGACCTCGGCGATCCCGAGCTCGATGTGGCGGCCGTGGTCGGACTCGCGCCAGCGCACGAGCGTGTCGGTGTCGTCGGCGAACCAGTCGATGCGGTCGCCTGTCGACCAGATGCCGGCCTTGTTGATCCAGCCGCCGAGGTTGGTCGAGGTGCCGACGTCGGGCGACACGGTGACGACGCGGTCGGCGACGTCCGGCGCTTCGCGCTCGAGGTCGACGAAGAAGCGCCCGAATGCCTGCTGGGTCGACTCGGCCCCGCGATGGTCGCGGCCGAGGCCGGCAGGCACGGCCGGCGGCTCGATCCCGGGGTACGGCGGATCCTCGCGCGCGAGCCGGCGCGCGGTCGCGGCGCACAGCTCGGCGGCGGCGCTGCCGTCGGGGAACGGCGCCCACGGGTCCTCGGGGTCGGCTCCGACGCGCTCCGCCAGCGCCTCGTACTGCGGCTCGGTCAGCAGCGCCGAGTGGTTGGCGGGATGGCCCTCCGTCGGCAGCGTCCAGCCCTTGATCGTGTACGCGAACACCACGCTCGGCCGGTCGCGCACGGCGTCGGCCTGGCGATAGCCGTCGATCAGGGCGCCGAGGTCGTGCCCGCCGAGGTCGCGGAACGTCGCCAGCAGCTCGGCGTCCTCGAGGTCGCCGGTGTCGACCTCCAGCCGCTCGCGCAGCTCGCTCGCGGGCGCCCGCAGCAGGCGCTGGTACTCCTCGTTCGGCATCTGGTCGATGCGCCCGCGCAGCTCCGGCCGGGCGGCGAGCCGCGGCCCGTACTTGACCATCACGGAATGCCAGCCGGCCGCCTCGAACATCGCCTGCAGGCGCCCCGCGGCGATGTCGGGGACGACGCGGTCGAGCGACTGGCGGTTGAGGTCGACGACCCACATCACCTCGCCGAGCTTGCTCACCATCGGGTCGGCGATCGCCTCCCAGCAGGCGCCCTCGTCGAGCTCGGCGTCGCCGATCAGCGCGATCTGGCGCCCGCCCACCGGGACGTCGAAGTGGCCCGCGACGTAGCGGTGCGCGATCGCTCCCCAGACCGGGGCGGTCGCGCCGAGCCCGACCGAGCCGGTCGAGTAGTCGACCGGGTCCGGGTCCTTCGTGCGCGACGGGTAGGACTGCAGCCCGCCGAACTGCCGCAGCGTCGTCAGGTAGGAGCGGTCGAGCCGCCCGAGCAGGTAGTTCAGCGCGTGCAGGACGGGCGACGCGTGCGGCTTGACGCTGACGCGGTCGGGCGCCTCGAGCACGCCGAACCAGAGCGCGGTCATCAGCGACACCATCGACGCGCTCGATGCCTGGTGGCCGCCGACCTTGACGCCCGAGGGCGTCGCGCGCACGCGGTTGGCGTGGTGGACGATCGCCGCGGCGAGCCAGAGCACGCGGCGCTGCACGTCGTCGAGCACGGCGAGGTCGATGTCCGGCTGCGAGGCGGTCGGCGCGGCCACTGAGCGCCAGCGTAGCCGGAGGGGTGCGACCATGGGCTCGATGGACGAGCCGGTGCGCGTCGACAAGTGGCTCTGGGCCGCACGCTTCGTCAAGACCCGCGCGCTGGCCGTCGACGCGATCAAGGGCGGGCGCGTCGAGGTCAACGGCGACCGCGCCAAGCCGAGCCGGGAGATCCACCCGGGCGACCGGATCGAGTTCGCCGACGGCCGCTTCCGGCGCTCCGTCGTCGTGCGCGCGACGTCGCTGCGCCGCGGCCCGGCGAGCGAGGCGGCGCTCCTCTACGTCGAGACCCCCGAGAGCATCGAGGCGCGCGAGGCCGTCGCCGCCCAGCTGCGCGCCGAGCGCGCCGCGGGCGGCACCCGCGAGGGCGGGCGGCCGACGAAGCGCGACCGCCGCCGGCTCGAGGCCGCGCGCCGCCCGCGCGAATAGCCGCGAACGTCGGGGAGTACGCCCTATAGGGGCTACTCGGCGACGTTCGGCGACCCCGGGGCGCCCGCAACGCGCGTTGCAGGGCGCGAACCTGCGCGCAGCCGTGGCTACCGTCATGCCTCCTGCGCCTCCGCTTCACACTCGCACTCCTCGCCGTGCTCTGCGCATCGGCCGGATGGTCCGCGCGGGCGCCGGCGCAGAGCGAGTCCGCGCTACGCGATCGGATCGAGCGCAGCCGCGCGCACGAGCGCGAGCTGTCGGGCGCGGTCGCCCGCCTCGATGCGCTGATCGCGCGCGCCGGGCGCGAGATCGCGATCGTCCAGGGCCGGCTCGACGACGTCGAGGCGGAGCTCGTCGCGGCGCAGGCGCGGCTGGCGCAGACGCGCGCCGACCTGCGCGCGGCACGGATCCGCCTGCTGCGGCTGCGCCGGCGGCTCGCCGACGGCCGCGCCACGCTCGCGGACCAGCTCGTCGCCTCGTACAAGTCCGACCCGCCGGACGTCGTCTCGCTCGTGCTCGGCGCGGACAGCTTCGCCGACCTGCTCGAGCAGGTCGAGTTCATCAAGCGCGTGAGCGCGCACAACGCCGGCGTGGTCGACGAGGTGCGGATCGCGCGCGCCGACACGGCGCACGCGACGACGGTGCTCGAGCGGCTGGAGCTGCGGCGCCGTGACGCGGCCGCGGACGTCGGCCGGCGCCGCGACGCGCTCGCCAGCATGCGCGACGGCCTGGCGCAGCGACAGGCGACGCTCGTGCGCGCCCGTTCCGCCCGCGCTCGCGCGCTCGCCGGAACGCGCTCGGGGCGACGCTCGGCGCAGCGGTCGCTGAGCCGGCTGATCGCCGAGCGCGAGCGCGCCGCAGCGGCGGCCGCCGCCGGGCCGGGCGGTCCGTGGGCGATCCCGTGGCCGATCGTGCAGTGCGAGTCGGGCGGCCAGAACCTCCCGCCGAACTCCGCCGGAGCCTCGGGCTACTACCAGATGCTGCCCTCGACGTGGAAGGGGCTCGGCGGCTCCACGCGCCATGCCTACCAGGCGTCCAAGGCCGAGCAGGACCGGCTCGCCGCGCAGCTCTGGGCAGGCGGCGCCGGCGCGCGTAACTGGGTCTGCGCCGCGCTCGTCTAGGTGTAGCTGCGCGGGCCCCTCCTCAATGCCGCGGTTGACGTTCGCCGCGGGCGACCCACACCTAGGGCGCTAGCGGGTCCAGTCGGGGTAGGCGGCGTCCTCGACGAGCACCTTCGGCTCGCCGCCGCCGTACGGGACGCTGATCACGTCATGCGCTCCGGACGGATCCCAGCCGCCGGTGTGCGCGAGGATCCGCCTGCCGTCGCGCGAGAGGTCGAAGCCGACGATCCCGCTCTCGAAGTCCTTCGAGAGCGCGCGCGTCTTGCCGGTGCGCATCGCGACGGTGAAGCCGACCTCGGTGTTCTGGCCGGTGAACACCGTCAGCAGGCGCCGCGCGCTCGCGGAGAACTCGAGCGGCACCAGGCCGCTAACGAGCGGCGGGATCTTGAGCTGCGTGAGCCGCCGCAGCGCGCCGTCCTCGGCCGGATCCAGCGCCCAGAGGTTGAACGCCGGAGCATCGCCCTTGCGGCGCCTGAAGCGGTCGAAGACGATCTCCTCGGGACCCCACGACGGGTTCATCGCGCGCCCGAAGTCGGTGATCTGCACGAGCTTCCGGCCGCCGAGCGCCGGGCCCATGTAGAGGTCGCTCGCCGCCTGGAACTTGGCGCGCCGCGCCTTGCCGACCACGATGCCGTCGGAGTCCGGCGAGAACGAGTAGCCGCGGATGAAGCCCTCGGCGGCCACGTGCAGCTCGTCGGCCGCGATGTCGTAGACGCGCACGCGCTTGCCGGCCGCGATCGCCCCGAGCTTGCTCGAGTCGGGCGAGAAGCGCACCGAGTCGATCGCGCGCGAGCGCATCACGAGCCGCTGCGATCCGGCCTCGAGCTTCTGCAGCACGACGGTGTCCATGTCGGAGCCCGACGCGGGGATCGTCACGAAGGCGACCCACTGCCCGTCGGGCGAGATCGTGGGGGCACGGCCGATGCCGAGCCGGCGCGGGTCCTTGCCCCTGTCGGTGGCGACGTAGACGACCGGCTCGATGCTCCCGGCGTTCTTGACATACACGAGCTTGGCCTGCGCAGGAGCCGCCCAGAGGGCCACGGCGAACAGGGCAGCGAGGATCACGATCGTGCGCATGCGCATCAGAACACGTTCGACGGCGAAAGGTTCCGGCCTGCTTTGTCCAGACCCGCCAAGGACCCGTGATTAGGGACCGCCCACCGGCTCGGCGGCGCCGGACGCCGCCGAGCTCTGGGCCGCGGCCCAGAGCTCGTGGCCGGCCAGCGCCTCCTCGGGGGTGACGCAGCCGAGCCGGTCGCCGAGCGCGCCCGCGCGCTCGGCGAGGAACGCGGCCCACATCTGCAGGATCGCGTCGGAGAAGCCGAACTCGAAGATCGGCCCGGTCACCGTCGCGAACGCCGACTGGCTGCCGGTCTCCAGGCGCTCCCAGACCTGGCGGCCGTCGCGCACCGCGAAGCGGCGCACCGCCTTCGGGCTCGCCGTGGAGAAGTCGACGCCGCCGTCCATGCCGAGCGCGCGCAGCCGCCACGTGTTCGTCTCACCGGGTGCGATCCGCTTCGTCTCGAGCGTCAACGGAAAGCCGCCCGCGTCGACGTGCAGCGTCGCGTTGTCCCAGGTGTCGCAGACGACCATGCCGCCGTCGGGGCCGGGCCGCTCGGTGACGATGTCCTGCAGGACCGCGTAGACGCTGCGCGGCCGCCAGCCGAGCCGCAGCGGCAGGTGCACGACGTGCATCCCGAGGTCGCCCATGACGCCGATCTCGCCGCACGTGCGAGCCTGGCGCTTCCAGTTGATCGGCTTGCCGCGATCGAGGTCGCTGGAGTGCAGGAACGCGTGCCGGGCCTCGATCATCTGACCGAGCGCGCCCGAGCGGATCTGCTCGTAGGCGAGCTGAGCGCCGGGGAAGTAGGGCATCTCGCTCGAGCAGCGCGCGAACACGTCCGGGTGCTCGCCGAGCGCGGCGACGATCCGCCGGGCCGCCGCGACGTCGATCCCGAACGGCTTCTCGCCGAGGAAGTCCTTGCCCGCGGCGATCACGTCGAGGTAGAGCTCCTCGTGCAGGTGATGCGGGACCGCGAGGTAGAGGACGTCGAGGTCGGGGTCCTCGAGCAGCCGCCGGCGGTCGTCGGTGAGCGTGCGCACGGTGCCGATGCGCTCGAACCAGGCCAGCGCCTCGGCGTTCGGGTCGCAGACCGCCTCCAGGCGCGGCTGTGCCGGATGGTCCGACAGCGCCGCCCAGCGCCCGATCGCAGCCGCCAGCTCGCGGCCCATCAGGCCGCCGCCGACGATCCCGATGCGGACGGCGCTCATCCCGTGGTCAGGGAGCCGAGCGCCTGCTCCGGCGTGGCGCCGTCGTGCACGACCGCCATCAGCGCGCGCGTCATCCCGGCGGGGTCGGCATGCTGGATCACGTTGCGCCCGTAGACGATCCCCGCCGCTCCCTGCTCGAGCACCGTCTGCGTGCGCTCGAGGATCTCGCGATCGCTCACGCGGCCGCCGCCGCGCACGAGCAGCGGCACGCGCGCGACGGTGACGACGCGGTTGTAGTCGGCGAGGTCGGTCGTGGGATCGGCCTTGATCACGTCGGCGCCGAGCTCGACCGCCTGGCGGACGAGCGCGCAGATGCGGTCGACGTCGCCGCTGGAGTCATAGCCGGACTGCCCCGGGTCGAACGCGAGCGGCTCGACCATCAGCGGCATCGCCGCGCGGTCGCAGGCCGCGCGCAGGCGCGAGATCGCCTCGATGCAGTCGCGCCGCAGCCGCGGCTGGCCCGGCACGTCGAGCAGGTTGATCACGACGCAGGCCGCGTCGAGCCGCACGGCGTGGCCGACCGCGTCGTCGATCATCACGGTCCAGGCCTCGTCCGGCGGCTCCGGGCCGTAGATGTTCGGGGTGTCGGTGCGCAGCACGAGCGCCGGCTTGTCGCGCCCGGGCCGGCGCTGGAGCAGGTCGGCCTGGCCGACGGAGAGCTGGATCGCGTCGGGCGCCGCGTGCACGAGCGTGTCGATCGCGGCCTCCATGTCCTCGATCCCGGCGAGGAAGGCGGGCTCGCCCGGGATGCCATGGTCGACGGCGACGTCGAAGCAGCGCCCCGAGCGCGGATGGAACAGGCGGTTGAGTCGGTATTGCTTCAACGATCCCCCTCGGACTGCGGACGAGCGCGAGATGGTATGCAGACGGGCATGCTCATCGCCGGACCGAACCTGACGATCGACCGGACCGGCACGCTCGCCGAGCTGCGGCCGGGCGACGTGCTGCGCTTCGAGCGCGTCGTCGTGACGCCCGGCGGCAAGGGACTCAACGTCGCCCGGGCCGCCCGCGCAGTCGGCGCGGAGGCGCTGCTGGTCGGGTTCGTGCCGGGCGAGACGGGACGGGCGGGCGCGGCGATGATCGAGCGCGAGGGGATCGCGCTGCGCGCCGTCCCCTGCCGCGGCGAGCTGCGCTCGACCACGATCGTGATCGAGCATGGCGGCCGCACGACCGTGCTCAACGAGCCCGGCCCGGAGATCACGCACGCCGACTGGGACGCCCTGGAGTCGGCCCTCGCCGAGTCGCTGTCCCACGGCGTGCTGGTGTGCTCGGGCAGCGTGCCGCCCGGCAGCCCCGGCGACGCGTACGCGCGGCTGGCGGCGCTCGCGGCGGAGGCGGGAGTCCCATGCGTGGTCGATGCGGCCGGCCCGGCGCTCGCCCGAGCGCTCGCCGCCCGGCCGGCCGTCGTCTGCCCGAACCTCGCCGAGGCAGAGGAGGTCCTGGGCGCCGCCGCCGGCGCCCAGCCGGTGCAGACGGCGCCGGACGCGCGTCCGCGCGCGCTGGCCGCCGCGGGGGCGCTCGTCGCCCGCGGCGCGCGCGGCGCGCTGGTCACCGCCGACGCCGCCGGCGCGGCGCTCGCGATCGCCGACGGGCCGGCGCACTGGCTTCCCGCGCCGCGCATCGCGAACGTGCGCAATCCGATCGGCGCGGGCGACGTGCTCACGAGCGGGTTGGCCGCCGCGCTCGAGCGGGGCGAGCCACTGCTCGAGGCTGCTCGCCGCGGCGTCGCGGCGGCCGCGGCCAGCGTCGAGTCGCCGACCGCGGGCGAGCTGGATCCGGCGCGCGCGGCCGCGCTGCTTGCGGCGGTGGTCCCCGAGCACTGCAGCTGACATCGTTGTCAGACGATGCCCGCCACGAGACCCACCATGCGCGACGTCGCCGAGCGGGCCGGCGTGAGCCTGAAGACCGTGTCGCGAGTCATCAACGCCGAGGCCGGCGTCGCGACGGCGACCGCCGAGCGCGTCGGCGAGGCGATCGCGGCGCTGGGATTCCAGCGCAACGACCTCGCTCACTCCCTGCGCAAGGGGCTCTCCTCCTCCACGCTCGGGCTCGTGATCGAGGACGTGGGCAACCCGTTCTACTCGGCGGTCGCCCAGGCGGTCGAGGTCGCCGCGCGCGAGCGCGGGTTCCTGCTCATCACCGCATCGGCCCGCGAGGACCCCGAGCGCGAGCGCGAGCTCGTCAGCGCGCTGGTCGGCCGCCGCGTGGACGCGCTCCTGATCGTTCCGGCGGGCCCTGACCAGCGCTACGTCGACGCGATGCGCGGCCGCACGGCCTTCATCTACATCGACCGCCCGCCCGGCGGCTTCGATGCGGACACCGTGCTGCTCGACGACGCGGGCGGCGCGCGCCAGGCGGTCGAGCACCTGCTCGCCCACGGGCACCGGCGGATCGCCTGCGTCGCGGACCGGAGCGAGGTCTACACCGCGCGCGAGCGCGTCGCCGGCTACGAGGCGGCGCTCGCGGCGGCGGGCGTCGAACCCGATCCGGAGCTGATCCGGACCGGAAGCTACGACACGGCCCATGCCGAGGTCGTCGTGTCCGAGCTGCTCAACCTGCCGGCGGACCGGCGTCCCAGCGCGATCTTCACCGCCAACAACCGCAACACGGTCGGCGCGCTGCACGCCCTCGCCGGCCGCGGCGACGGCGCGGCGCTGGTCGGTTTCGACGACTTCGAGCTCGCCGACCTGCTCGGGATCACCGTGGTGCGCGCCGATGCGGGCCGGCTCGGCGCGCGGGCGGCCGCGCTGGCCTTCGCCCGGCTCGACGGCGACGACCAGCCGCCGCAGCGGCTGACGATCCCCACCGCGCTGATCGCGCGCGGCTCCGGCGAGCGGCCGCCGTGACCGGGCAGGACTCGCCCGGCAAGTCCAGCTGGTAGACAGGGCGGGTGGAGCCGCTGCTGCTCGGCCTGGATCTCGGAACCACCTCCTGCAAGGCAGCCGTCGTCACCCACGACGGCCGGGAGGTGGCACACGGACGGGCGCGCGTGCGCTGGGAGCGCGTCGCGACGGGAGCCGAGATCGATCCCGAGCTGCTGTTCGAGGCGGCGCTCGGGTCCGCGCGCGAGGCGCTCGCGGCGGCGCCCGACGAACCGGTCGGTGCGATCGGGGTCGCGAGCTTCGCCGAGACCGGCGTCCTGCTCGATGCGAGCGGCGCGCCGGTGGCGCCGTCGATCGCGTGGCACGACTCGCGCGGCGGCGTCCAGGCCGAGCGGCTGGCCGCCGAGCTCGGACCGGAGCGCGTCGCCGAGCGCACCGGCCTGCCGCCGCGGCCGCTGGGCTCGCTGGTGAAGTACCGCTGGCTGCGCGAGGAGCACGAGCCGGCGGCGCGCGGCGTGCGCTGGATGAGCGTCGGCGAGTGGATCGTCCACCGCCTCGGCGGCGACCAGGTCGCCGAGCTGTCGCTCGCGTCGCGCACCGGCTGGCTCGACATCCACACCCGCGACTGGTGGCCGGAGGCCTTGGCGTGGGCGGACGCCCCGCCCGGCCTGCTGTGCGACCCGGCGCCCGCGACGACGCCGGCGGGCTCCGCCGGCGACGTGCTGCCGCGCTGTCGCGGCGCGGTCCTGGCCGTCGGCGGCCACGACCATCTGAGCGCAGCCGTCGGCGCGGGCGCCACGGGCGAGGGCGACGTGCTGGTCAGCTGGGGGACCGCCCAGGCCTTCATCCGCGCGGTCGCGCCGCTGGAGCCCGACCGCGTGCGTGCGGCGGTCGCCGGGAGCATCAACGTCGGCTGGCATGCGGTCGACGGCCGTCAGTGCCTGCTCGGCGCGACGCGCTCGGGCGCCGCGCTGCAGCGCGTGCTCGACCTGCTGGGCGTGAGCCAGGACGGCCGCGCGGAGCTCGAGCGGGCGGCACTGGAGGCACCGGCGGCGGCCGGGGGGATCGAGCTGCACGGGCTCGACGACGACAACGTCGCGCTGACGGGCATCGGCGACGGCGTCTCGCCCGCGCTCGCCTGGCGCGCCGCGCTCGAGTCGACGGGCCGCGCGAGCCGCGAGATCCTCGAGAACATGACGCGCCTCGCGGGCCCCCAGGGCCGCCTGCTGCTGGCCGGCGGCTGGGCCGAGGGTCCGGCCGCCCAGGCCGTCACGGAGGCGCACCTGGGCGCGTTCGAGCTCTCGGGCGCCGTCTACATGGGCGCGCGCGGCGCGGCGCTGACCGCCGGGCGCGCCGCGGGGCTCATCGGCGCGCCCGGGACATGAGCTCGAAGCGCAGAACGGGAGGCGCAGCCAGGGGAAGCATTCGCTGGATCAAGGACAACGCGATCGTGCTCCGAGAGGCAGAATCGGCGGACGTCCACGTGTACCGGCACGAGGAGCTCGTGGCGAGCTTCGAGTCGACGCTCCGCGATGGTCACGCCCCGGTCTGCTGCTCGAGCCTCAACCGCGCCAGCCAGCCGCCCCAGCCGTCCTCGGGGAAGTTGTCGGCGATCCGGATGTAGAGCGTGTCGCCCGGCTCCGCGAGTTGCGAGACGTCGAGCTCCTGCCAGCCCCGGTTCGACCCGTCGGTGATCCTGCGGGTCTCCTCGAGCACCGTGTCCCAGTTCTCGCCGTCGGTCGAGGCCTGCACCAGGTACTCGGCCTGGAGGTCCAGTCGGAGCGTCCCGCCCGTGAAGTCCTCGTCGATCGGGAAGCGGTAGACGAAGTAGCGCTCGTTGTCGGCGTAGCGCGCACGCCCGTCGTAGACGGCGCCGTTGAGCTGCGAGCCGCCGGCGTCGAACAGCCACGGCCCCTCGGCGGCGGTCCCCGGGGTGAACTCGACCGTGTCGCCGACCACGTTCACGGTGCCGGTGGCCTCGGCGGTCGCGCGCCGCGAGGTCGCGGTCACCGAGATCGGATAGCTGCCCACCGGCGTCCCCGCGGGCACGCCGACGTTCAACGTGACGGTCTCGGATGCGCCCGGCGCGAGCGGGCCGAACGGCGTCGCCGGGGGCTCGACGGTCCAGCCCTGAGGCACAGTCGCCGTGACCTCTCCGCTGAGCGGCGCGCTGCCGTCGTTGCGGAGCTTCACGCCCACGGACGCGGTCCCGCCGGCCTCGGCGACGCCGTTCACCACCTCCGCGGAGAGCGGCGCCGGCGCGCGCTTCTCGGTCGTCAGGAGCTCCACCTCCGCGAGCGTCACCGCGGCGTCGGCGAACTCGATCCGGAAGCGCGAGAAGTTGCTCGGACGATCGAGCTTGAAGGGCCGCGTCTGCGCGCGCCAGTCGAACGACTCCTCGCTGCGCCTGTCGATCACCTGCCACGTCACGCCGTCGTTGGAGCCCTTCACCACCCAGCTGCTCGGATCCGCCGCCTTGTCGCCGCCCGAGGTGAGCGTGTAGAAGCGCACGACGTGCTTCGCGCCGTCCGCGAAGCGGTACGCGACCCACGGCCCGGCCCCCGCGAGGGCGGCCCGCGTGCCAGACGTGTCGTCGAACAGCGCGCCCGCGTCGGCTCCCGCGGTGCTCGTGCTCGCGGCATCCTCGTCGGCGCCGGTCGCGTCGTGCAGCGGGCTCGGCACGCCGTTGCCCTGGGTGATCGAGGGCGGCGCGGCATCGGCCCCGGTCGCCCAATCCGATGGCGCCGGTCCCATGTCGAAGTCCAGCGTCGCGCCGTCCGCCAGGGCCGCGTGATCGAGGTAGGCCTTGTCGCGGCTCGCCCCGTCGACCTTCAGACCCTGGACGTAGACGTTGCGCGCGCTGTTGTCCGGGGCGTTGATGACGATGTCGTGCCCGTTGTCCTGGTGGATCGTCGCCTTCTTGAACAACGGCGACCCGATCGCGTAGTACGGGCTGCCGACCTGCAGCGGGTAGAAGCCCAGCGCGCTGAACAGGTACCACGCGGACGTCTCGCCGTTGTCCTCGTCACCCGCGTAGCCCTGGCCGATCTCCGAGCCGATGTACATCCGCCGCAGCACCTCGCGCACCTTCGCCTGCGTCTTGGCGGGCTGCCCGGCGTAGTCGTACATGTACGGGATGTGGTGGGAGACCTGGTTGCTGAAGCCCCACTGCCCCATCCGCACGTCCCGCGCCTCGACCATCTCGTGGATGATCCCGCCGTAGGAGCCGGGGAACTTGGCCGTCTCCGGGGTCGCGAAGAACTCGTCGAGCTTGGCGGCGAGGCCGTCGCGCCCGCCGTACAGGTTGGCCAGCCCCTGGCCGTCCTGCGGGGCGTGGAAGGCGAAGTTCCAGCCGTTCGTCTCGGTGTAGTCGTGCTCGTGACCCCACTCGAGCGGGTTGTACTCGTCCGGCGAGGACTTGAACCTCCCGTCCGCCGCGCGGCCCTGGAAGAAGTCGATCCGCGGATCGAACATGTTCACGTAGTTGCGCGCGCGGTTGATGAAGTACTCGTGCTCCTCGCCGAGACGCGCCCGCTGCGCGGCCGAGGTCCCCGCCTTCGCGGCCAGCTTCTTCGCCATGTTCGCGATGCCGAAGTCGTTGATGTAGCCCTCGAGCGCCCATGAGACGCCCTCCGACACGTCCGTCGTGGTGTAGCCGAGGAAGATCGACTCGATCAGGCCCTTGCGGCCGACGCTGCTGTTGTTCGGCTCGCCCGGCGGCGCGACGGTCGCGTTCTTGACCGCGGCGTCGTAGGCGTCGCCCGCGTCGAAGCCGCCGATGCCCTTCACGTAGGCGTCGGCGAACGCGACGTCCGAGCTCGTGCCCGTCATCAGGTTCGCGTAGCCCGGCGAGGACCAGCGCGAGACCCAGCCGCCGTCGCGGTACTGCTGGACGAACCCGTCGACGAGCTCGCCGGCGGTGTCCGACGCGAACAGCGAGTAGGCCGACCAGGTCGTCCGGTACGTGTCCCAGAAGCCGTTGTTGACGTAGACCTTGCCGTCGGCGACCTCCGGAGCCGTGACGATCTCGTCGGCCGAGGACGACTGCACCGCGTGCCGCCAGACCGGCGCCTCGCGGGTGCCGGTGTTCTCGTGCGCGGAGTTGGGATAGAGGAAGAGGCGGTAGAGGTTCGAGTACAGCGTGGTCAGCTGGTCCTCGGTCCCGCCCTCGACCTCGATCACGTCGAGCTTGTCGTCCCACTGCGCCTGCGCACGGTCGCGCACGGCGTCGAAGCTGTCGTCCGGGGCGATCTCGAGGTCGAGGTTCTTGCGCGCCTGGTCGACGCTGATCAGCGACGTCGCGATCCACATCGTGACGGCCTTGTCCGCGCCGGCGGCGAACTTCGCGTAGCCGGTGCGGACCCCGCTGGTGGCGCTCTCGGTGATCCGCTTGTCGAACCTCGCGTAGACGTACATCCGCGCCGCGCCGTCGGACAGGCCGCTGCGCACGTCGGAGTAGCCCTTGACGACGCCGTTCACCTGGTCGATCGTCAGCGACGCGTCGTCGTTGACGTTGTCGAACACGAGGTTCGCGTCGCCGTCCGGGAACTTGAAGCGGAACATCGCCGCGTGGTCGGTCGGCGCGATCTCGGTCTCGATCCCGTTCTCGAACTCGACCGCGTAGTGGTGCGGGGAGGTGACCTCGTTCGAGTGCCGGAACGGCAGCGCCCGTCCGTCGCGGCTCGTGTCGGGTGTCCCTGCGGCGCCCGACGGCATCACCTGGAACGTCTGGCGCTCGCCCATCCACGGGCTCGGCTCATGGCTGGCGGCGAACGCCTCCAGCGTCGGCAGGTTGTCGTCGTTGTTGTCGCGGTGGTAGTCGTAGAGCCAGCTCAGCGAGCCGGCGTTCGTGACCGGGATCCAGAAGTTGAACCCGTGCGGCACCGCGGTGGCGGGGATGTTGTTGCCGCGCGAGAAGCTGCCGGTCGAGTTCGTGCCGCGGTTCGTCACGACCCAGTCCGACGGCCGCGAGCGCTGCTTCTGCGGCGGGTCGGCCTCGATCTTGACGTCGTCGATCCAGCCGCCGAACTCGGTCGGCCCGTCCGGGTTGTCGTAGGCGACGAGGATGCGGTCGATCGTCTTGCCGGCCGCGACCGCGCCGATCCGCGAGCGCTTGAAGTTCCACTGGTTCGTGTAGAGCGTCTTCGACGCCTGCTGGCCGCGCGGGCTCAGCGTCGCGCCGTGCTGGTCGGTCGCGCCCAGGTCGCTCAGATAGGTCCCGTCGGTGAAGACGAGGTCGAGCGAGGCGTACGTGCTCGGGTAGCCGAGGTCGCCGTCGACGAAGTCGGGATAGATCAGGTAGGACAGCTCGGTGGTCGAGCCGACCGGGACGTCGACGTCGAACACCTTGTTGTACGAGTAGCCACGGCCCTCGGCCTCGTGCGTGCCCGCGTACTGCAACGCCGCCAGGCCGGTGAAGCCGGCGCCGGATTTCGCGGTGTAGCCGCCGCGCGGCCCGTCGCCGACCTTGCTCGTCATGTCGGAGGGAGGCGGCGGAGAGGTGTCGCCGTTCGAGAGCTGGATCTCGGCGAGCTGGAGGATGTCGTCGCCGTGGTTCGCGGTGATGTCGAGCCGGTAGTGCGTGTACGCGGTGGCGTTCTCGAACCGGTACTCCTTCGTCTGGAAGCGCTCGGGGAAGTCCTGGCCGGTCTGCGCGTCGAGCTCGGTCCAGGTCTCGCCGTCGTTGGAGCCGGAGAGCGTCCAGGCCTGCGGGTCGCGGCCCGCGGCGTCGTTGGCGGAGATCAGGGCGTAGTGCACGACGGCGACGGGCTCGGACAGCTCCATCTCGACCCAGCCCGTCTCCTCGAAGACGAGCCACTTGGTCTGCGACGAGCCGTCGACGAGGTTCTCGGCGACCTCGCCGCCGCCGCTGTTCTCGCCGCTCGCCTCGACGGCGATCACCTTGTCGCTGACGTCGCCGGGGAGCCCGGTGCGCTTCGGCCCGGTGACGCCGGCTGCCCGCTCGTTGCCGCTCGCGTCCGTGTCGATCGTGTTGGTCCACGTGGGAGCGGGGTCCCCGGCCTCGAACGAGGAGTAGAAGTCACCCGGGCCTGCGACGGCGACGGGGGTGGCGATGAGCACCGCCGTGATCCCGCATGCGAGCGCGGACAGCAGCGTGCGAACACGAGCGTGCGTCATACCAACCTGCCTCCCTGAACGTCTGCCCGGATGACAACGTTGTCATCCTCCCGGCCGGAAGAATATCACCCGCGCCATCCCGATGCGGCGGCGTTATTCGGGCTTCCAGCCCCGGCCGCGCTTGAGCTCGCCGCGGCGCTTCTTCGCGTCCAGCCGCCGGCGCTTGCTCGCCTTCGTCGGCCGCGTCGCGGTTCGCGGGCGGCGGACCTCGAGCGCGTGGGAGAGCCGGTCCGCCAGGCGTTGCAGCGCCAGCTCGCGGTTGCGCAGCTGCGAGCGCGTGTCCTGAGCGGAGGCGGTCACGCGCGGCCCGAGCCGCGCGGTCACCCGCGCCTTCTGGGCGTCGACGAGCGTGTCCGATGCGGCGACGTCGAAGACGGCCTCCACGCGCGAGGCCGTCACGTTGGCGTGCTGACCACCCGGGCCGGACGAACGGCTCGTGCGCAGCTCGATCTCCGCCAGCGGGATGGCCAGCCCTGCGCGAACTGGGAGCTCTTCCGCCACGAATGTGAAAGACATCACATCCGCCGGCTTCACATCCGGCGCGACTTACCGCCACCATCGGGGTTAAGGTTCGCGGAGCCGGATCGCCTAATTCGAGGAGCCTCTGAGCAGTGGAAGCGTCTGCGCTACACGCACCAGCTGGACTGAGCCGGCTCCCGCTCGCGACGCAGCTCCTCCGCCTACGCTCCGACGAGCAGCTCGTCGCGCTCTTCCGGGCTGGATCCGACGAGGCTTTCGGCGTGCTGCACGACCGCTATCGCCAGCGGCTGTTCGCCTACGTGCGCCAGATGCTCTCGAGCCACTCGCGCCAGGACGCCGAGGACGTGCTCCAGGACGTGTTCGTGCGGGCCTTCGGAGCGCTCCGCGGCGACAGCCGCGCGATCAACGTGCGCGCCTGGCTGTACCGCGTAGCGCACAACCGCTGCATCGACCACCTCCGGCGTCCCCATCCGCCCGCCGCCGAGATCTTCGAGATGTCGCGCAAGCCGCTGCTCGACCCGGTCGAGGAGGCGCAGCGGCGCGACGACCTCAAGCGGCTCGTGGGTGACCTCGGGCGTCTGCCCGATCAGCAGCGCTCGGCCCTGCTGATGCGCGAGATCGACGGCTTGAGCTACCTCGAGCTCGCCGACTCGCTCGACGTCACGGTGCCGGCGGTGAAGTCGCTGCTGGTGCGCGCGCGCGTCGGGCTGGTCGAGGCCCAGGAGTCGCGCGACGCCGACTGCGGCGAGATCCGGCGCGACCTGATGGCCTCCTACGACCGCGGCGTGAAGGCGTCCGGTCGCGCGCGCCGGCACATGCGCGAGTGCGAGGGCTGCCGCGATTACAGGCAGGCGCTGCGCGGCGTGCGCCGCTCCTTCGCCGCGCTCACGCCCGCGGGCGCCGGCCCGATCGCGCTGCTGGCGAAGCTGATCGGCGCCGGGGGTGCGGGCGGCGGAGCCGCCGCGGCCGGCGGCGGTGGCAGCGCCGTGCTGGCGGGCGGTGCCGCGACGGCGACCGCATGCAAGGTCGCGGCCGTCGTCTGCGCGACCGCGATCACCGCCGGCGGCGCCGTCGAGGTCCGCAAGCTCACGCTCGACCCCGCGCCGAAGCGCGAGCGCGTCGCGTCCGCGACCGCGGCGGCGCCCGCCCGGTCGGAGACCCGCGCGGCTCCGGCGCTTCGCGCCCCGGGTCACGCCCGGTCCGGCCCGATCCGCCCACGCGCCCGCGGCACCGGCCGCGGCGCCGCGCGAGCGCGCCCAGCGCCGGCCGGCGCCGGACGGCTGGAACAGCCCGATCACCGCGCCTCCGCCCCCGGCCTTCCCGGTGACGGGGAACGACGAGACGCCGGTGGTGGTCGACGACGCGCCGCAGCTCTCCTCCGGCGGCACGGCGGCGCCCGCGGAGGAGCCTGCCGAGAGCGGCACCGCGGTCGAGCCCGGAGCGGGCGCGATCCCCGCCGACGGCTCGGCACCGGCCGGCGAGGCACAGCTCCCGGGCGTGGACGCCCCGGTCGCCGAGGCCTCCCCCGCCCCGGCCTCCGAGGCGCACCCGGACGGCCCGGGCGCACCCCCGGCCGAGCACTGAGAAGCCCCGCCGGCGCGACCGGCCCGGTGGGCTCGCAGTAGTCTCGCCGCCATCGATCGGTATCTCGAGACCCTCGACCACGAGGAGCTCCTCGTGCGTCGCGGCCGGCGCTCCGGCCTCTACACGATGGTCGCCGTGCACTCCACCGCGCGCGGTCCGTCGCTCGGCGGCTGCCGCATGTGGAGCTACGAGGACTCGCGCGCGGCGGTCGTCGACGCGCTCCGCCTCTCGCGCGCGATGACCTCCAAGTCCGCCGTCGCCGGGCTGCCGCTCGGCGGCGGCAAGGGCGTGATCGTGCTGCCCGCGGGCACGCCGGCGCTCGATCATGCGACGCGGCGCGACGCGCTGCTCGACTTCGGCGAGACCGTCGACCAGCTCGACGGCCGCTACGTGACCGCGGAGGACGTCGGCACGTCCGACGCCGACATGACCGTGATCGCCGAGCAGACCGAGCACGTGGCCGGGCTCGCGCTCGAGCGCGGCGGCTCCGGCGACCCGAGCCCGTGGACCGCGCTCGGTGTCGAGACGGCGATCCGCGTCACCTGCGAGCGCGTCTGGGGGACCTCCGACCTCGCGGGCCGCAGCATCGCGGTCATCGGGCTCGGCCACGTCGGCGGCACGCTCGCGCGCGGGCTCGCGGCCGCCGGCGCCTCGCTCGTCCTCGCCGACGTGGCGCTCGGCAAGCGCGCGCTGGCCGAGGAGCTCGGCGCCGCCTGGGCGGAGCCCGGCGAAGCACTGCGCGCGGAGGTCGATCTCGTGGCGCCGTGCGCGCTGGGCGGCATGCTCGACTCTTCCACGGTGCCGTTGCTGCGCTGCCGCGCGGTGGCGGGGGCGGCGAACAACCAGCTGGCATCGGACGCGATCGCCGCAGCGCTGCACGAGCGCGGGATCCTCTGGGCGCCGGACTTCGTCGCGAACGCGGGCGGCATCATCAACATCGCCGTCGAGCTCGAGCCTGAGGGCTACTCGGCCGAGCGCGCCCGCGCCCGCGTGCTCGCGATCGGCGACACGATCGGAACCGTGTTCGACATGGCCGAGAGCTCCGACACGACGCCGCTCACGGCGGCGCAGGAGCTCGCGCGGCGGCGGCTGGAGGAGGCCGGGGCGGCGGTCTGAGCGAGTCGGTGCTCGGGGAACTGCCCATTGAGGAAGGGTCCGGGGCGTCAACGTCGGAACGCCCGCCGAGCAGCACCCGCTTCCGACGTTGGGCATCTATATCGACGTCAACGTCGGAAGACGCGCCGCGGAGCCGGCCCCACCGACGTTGACGCGTCGCCCGGCGAACCGGACCCGCCCTCGATGCGCCGTTCGCCGGACCCCCAGACCGCGTCCAAGCCGCTACATCCCCGCCGGCAGCCGCCCCTCCTCGCGCAGCTTCTCCAGATGCGCCTGCAGCGTCCAGCCCGCGGGCAGCCGGAGCCCGTCCGGCACGTCGTCCCACGCCGCCGCGAGCAGCTCGTCCTCCGTGCGCGCGCCCGCCGCGAGCGCCTCGACGATGCGGCGCTCGCGCTCCAGCCGGTGCCCGATGTACTCGTCGAGCTTCGCCGCCGGCTCTTCGACGATCGGGCCGTGGCCGGGGAGCAGGCGCTCGAGACCCAGCGCCCGCAGCCGGCGCAAGCCGTCGAGATACGCGGCCAGCGAGCCGCCGCCGGGGGCGATGAAGACGCTGCCCTCGCCGAGCACCGCGTCGCCCGTGAACGCCGCGCGGCCCGCGACGAACACGAGGTGATCGGCGGCGTGGCCCGGTACGTGGATCGCCGTGAAGGGCCCGAACGCGTCCCCGTCGCGCAGCTCCGGCATCGCGCCGACCGGCGGCCCGTCGAGTCGCGAGCGCAGGCGCCTCAAGGCCGTCCGCGTGGTCGTGATGGCCGTGCGTGAGCGCGATCCCGCCCGCGCCGCCGCGCGCGGCGACCTCGCGCGCCACCTCGTCGAGGTGCGCGCCGAGCGCCGGTCCCGGGATCGACGACCCATGCCGGGTCGCGCCCGACGATCCACGTGTTCGTCCCGCTCAGCGTGAGCGGCGACGGGTTGGCCGCCCGGACGAGCAGTACCTCCATCGCGCTCAGCGGGGCACGATCCGGTAGACCGGCCCTTCGAGCGACGTGGCGTACACGCGCCCCTGCGCGTCCTCGCCGAACGAGGACAGGCTGGAGACTCTCAGCGAGGTCCGCCGCACCCCGCGCGCGCGGCCCGTCGAGAGCCGCGCCGAGCTGACGCGGCCCTTGCAGAAGTCGCCGAACACGTAACGCCCGCGCAGCCCCGGCAGGCGCGGATCGCGCACGACGAACCCACCCGTGATCGAGCAGTTGCCGTCGGCGTGGGCGCGCACGATCACCGGCCGCACGTGCCCGGGCGCCGACTCGCCGGGGGTGTAGCGCGAGCGCGCCTCGAACGGCCGCCAGCCGAAGTTCGCCCCGCGGCCATCTCCGCGCCGCACGAAGTCGATCTCCTCGAACTCGTTCTGGCCGACGTCGCCGATCGCGAGGTCGCCCGTCCTGCGGTCGAACGAGAAGCGCCACGGGTTGCGCAGCCCGTAGGAGTAGATCTCGCCGCGCGCGCCGGAGCGACCGACGAACGGGTTGCGGTCAGGTACCTGGTAGTCGCGCCCGCCGCCCGCGCGCGGGTCGATGCGCAGGATCTTGCCGAGCAGCGAGCCGAGGTTCTGCGCGTTGCCGCGGCGGCCGTGCTGGTCGCCGCCGCCGCCGCCGTCGCCAGTGCCCACGTAGAGCAGGTCGTCCGGTCCGAACATCAGCAGCCCGCCGTTGTGGTTGGACTCCGAGTCCGCCATGCGCAGCACCAGCCGCGCGGAGCCCGGGTCGGCGTGATCGGCGTCACGGCGCTGGTACTCGACGATGCGCTGATCGCCGGCGTCGTCGGTGAAGTACACGTAGAAGCGGCCGCTGCCTGCGTAGTCGGGCGCGAACGCGAGCGAGAGCAGCCCCTGCTCGCCGCCCGCGGTCACCTGCCCGCGGATGTCGAGGAAGGGCGTGTCGAGCTTGCGCCCGTCGCGCACCACCATCACGCGGCCCTCCTGCTCGACCACGAACTGGCGCGCGCGGTCATCGGGCGGCGACGTGACCAGCACGGGCTGCGTCGAAGCTGCCGATCTGCTTGAGCCGCACTCCGCGCGCGGCGGCGGCGGAGGGGGCTCGTGCCCTCCTCGGTGGCGGCGGCGGTCGCGGTGGCCGTGGGCGCGGGAGCCGCCGCGCGCCCGTCGGCGTCGTCACCGCCGCCGCAGCTCGCCACGATCATCAGCGGGATGAGAACCGCGGCGCCGCGCATCGACCAGCTCATCGATCCCAGGATGCCACAGCCCGGATGCCCCACCGGTACAGTCGCCGCGGTGCGGACCGTGCAAGCCACGCGCTACGTGATCCCGCTGCGCGAGGGTGGCTCGATGCCGGGCCTGGTGGAGGCCGACGACGACGGTCTCTACGTGCTCAAGTTCCGCGGCGCCGGACAGGGCGCGAAGGCGCTGCTGGCGGAGATCGTCGCCGGAGAGCTGGCGCGCGCGGCGGAGCTGCCGGTGCCCGAGATCGTGTTCGTGGAGCTCGACCCGGAGCTGGGCCGGGCCGAGCCCGACCCGGAGATCCAGGAGCTGATCGCCGCGAGCGCCGGGCTGAACGTCGGGCTCGACTTCCTGCCCGGCTCGCTGACCTACAACCCGGCCGCGGGCGATGCGCCCGACCCGGAGCTCGCGGCCGAGATCGTCTGGCTCGACGCGCTGACCACGAACGTCGACCGCTCGCCGCAGAACCCGAACCTGCTGCTCTGGCATGGCCGGCTGTGGCTGATCGACCACGGCGCGGCGCTCTACCTCCAGCACGCGTGGGCGGACCCGCCGGCCGAGGCGCAGCGGCCGTTCCCGGCGATCCGCAACCACGTGCTGCTGCCGTGCGCGGGGAGCATCGAGGAGGCCGACGCGCGGCTCGCGCCGCGGCTGGGACGCGAGGTCCTCGACCGCGTGCTGGCCTCGGTCCCGGACGGCTGGTTCGCGCCGCGGACGCGCCCCGAGTACCTCGAGTACCTGTACCGCCGGCTGAAGGCGCCGCGCGGGTTCGCGGCGGAGGCGGAGGCGGCGCGCAATGCCGCCTAGCGCGTTCCAGTACGCGATCGTCCGCGTCGTGCCGCAGGTCGAGCGCGGCGAGTGCCTCAACGCCGGCGTCGTGCTGTTCTGCCGGCCGCTGCGCTTCCTCGCCGCGCGCGTCGAGCTCGACGAGGCGCGGCTGCGCGCACTCGCGCCGGACGCCGACGTCGACGCCGTGCGCGACCACCTCGACGCGCTGGTGCGCGTCGCCGACGGCGACCCCGCTGCCGGGCCGATGGCAGCGCTGTCCGCGTCGGAGCGCTTCCACTGGCTCGTCGCCCCCTCGAGCACGATCATCCAGTGCTCTCCCGTGCACACGGGCCTGAGCGAGAACCCCGCGGGTGAGCTCGATCGCTTGCTCGAGCGGCTGGTGCGCTGACGCGGGGTAGGATCCGCAGCTGCACCTCCCGCTCGGAAAGGACTCCCTTGCCCCGCTACCTGCTCGCCCTCCTGATCGGTTTGCTCGCCCTGGCCGGCGCCGCCTGCGGCTCCGATGACGACGAGGAGCCCGCCGCGGAGGCCACGGCCACGGCCGAGGCCGCCGACGCCTGCGCGCCCGACCAGCTCGCGCTCGTCTCCTCCGGCAAGCTGACCGTCGGCACCGACAAGCCGGCCTATCCGCCGTATTTCGAGGACGACGATCCGGCGAACGGCAAGGGCTTCGAGAGCGCGGTCGCCTACGCGATCGCGGACAAGCTGGGACTGGCCGACAGCGTCAAGTGGACCGTCGTGCCGTTCAACTCCTCCTATGCGCCCGGCCCGAAGAAGTTCGACTTCGACATCAACCAGATCTCGATCACGCCGAAGCGAGCCGAGCGCGTCGACTTCTCCGAGCCCTACTACACGGCTCCGCAGGCCGTGCTCGCGCTGAAGTCCTCGCCCGCCGCATCGGCCTCCGTCGCTGGCCGACCTCGCCGACGCGAAGCTCGGCGTGCAGGTCGGGACGACCAGCCTCGACGCCGTCGCCGAGGTGATCAAGCCGTCGAGCCAGCCCCAGGTGTTCAACGACTCCAACGACACGGTGCGCGCGCTCAAGGCCAAGCGCGTCGACGCGATCGTGGTCGATCTCCCGACCGCGTTCTACCTGACCGCGGCCGAGATCCCCGAGGCGAAGATCGCCGGCCAGTTCGACGCACCGGGTGGCGACGACTGGGGCGTCGTGCTCGCCAAGGACTCCGAGCTGACCGCGTGCGTCGACAAGGCGATCGCGGAGCTGAAGAGCTCGGGTGAGCTCGAGCAGATCACCGACAAGTGGATGGGCGGCCAGGCAGGCGCGCCCGAGCTGCAATAGCCGCCGCGCTTCCCCAGCCCTCAGAGCGCCGTCTCGCCCGCGAGGCGGCGCGCCGCGCGCGCTCGCGCCGCCAGACCGTCGTCGCCGCGGTCTCGACCGTGGTCGTCCTGGGCCTGCTCGTCACCGTCGTCGTCACGAGCGAGGGCTGGACGAACGTGCGCGAGACGTTCTTCTCGCCCACGGACTTCG
Source organism: uncultured Solirubrobacteraceae bacterium (assembly GCA_963839615.1). Taxonomy (GTDB): domain Bacteria; phylum Actinomycetota; class Thermoleophilia; order Solirubrobacterales; family Solirubrobacteraceae; genus DASQMT01. The sequence goes on along the minus strand of CAWIVY010000010.1, from coordinate 274,568 downwards.
CCGACGCCTTCCCCGCCGTGCTCGACGGCTTCTGGCTCGACGTCAAGCTCTTCCTGATCGTCGAGGCCGCCGTGCTCGTGCTCGGGCTGGCCGTCGCGCTGGCGCGGATCTCGCGCACGCCGGCGCTGTTCCCGCTGCGGCTGCTCTCGGCGATCTTCGTCGACGTGCTGCGCGGCGTGCCGACGATCCTGGTCGTCTACCTGATCGGCTTCGGCGTCCCCGCCCTGATGCTCTCGGGCGTCCCGACCGACCCGGTCGTGCTCGGCGGGATCGCGCTCACGCTCGCCTACTCCGCCTACGTCGGCGAGGTCTACCGCGCCGGCATCGAGTCGGTCCACCCCAGCCAGCGCTCCGCGGCGCTCGCGGTCGGGCTGACCGAGGGCCAGACCATGCGCCACGTCGTGCTGCCGCAGGCGATCCGCCGCGTCGCGCCACCGCTGCTCAACGACTTCATCTCGCTCCAGAAGGACGTCGCGCTCGTGTCGATCCTCGGTCCGCTCGAGGCGTTCCGCGTGGCCCAGATCGAGGCGTCCTCGAACTTCATCTACACGCCGCTGGTGGCCGCGGCGATGCTCTACCTCTGCGTCACCGTGCCGCTGGCGCGGCTGCTGGACCACTGGGAGCGGACCCGCCGGCGATGACCGCGGTGCTCGAGATCCGCGGCGTCACGAAGGCCTACGGCGAGCGGGCGGTGCTGCGCGGGATCGACCTCGAGGTCGCCGAGCACGCGGCCGTCGCGCTGATCGGCGCCTCGGGATCGGGCAAGTCGACGCTGCTGCGCTGCATCGACCTGCTCGAGGAGATCGACGACGGCGACGTGCTGCTCGACGGCGACGTGATCACGGATCCCAGCGTCGAGCCGGTCGCGGTCCGGCGCAGGCTCGGCCTGGTCTTCCAGGCGTTCAACCTCTTCCCCCACCTGAGCGCGCTCGAGAACGTGATGCTCGCGCCCGTGCGCGCTCACGGCGAGAGCCGCGCCGAGGCGCAGGCGCACGCGCGCGAGCTGCTGGCGCGGTTCGGGCTCGAGGGCCGCGAGGACGAGCATCCCGACCGGCTCTCCGGCGGCCAGCAGCAGCGCGTCGCGATCGCCCGCGCGCTGGCGACGCGGCCGCGGGCGCTGCTGCTCGACGAGGTCACCAGCGCGCTCGATCCCGAGCTGGTCGGCGAGGTGCTCGCGGCGATCAGGGAGCTCAAGGCCGAGGGGATGACGATGCTGATCGCGACGCACGAGATGACGTTCGCGCGCGAGGTCGCCGACGAGGTCTGCCTCCTGCACGACGGCATGATCGTCGAGCGCGGCGAGCCGGAGCGCATCTTCACGGCGCCCGAGCAGCCCGAGACCCAGCGCTTCCTGCGCCGGCTGCTCGAGGCGGGACGGCTCTAGGATCTGATCATGCTCCCGACGCCAGAACAGGTCGAGTCATACCGGCGCGACGGCTTCCTCGTCGTCGAGGAGTGGCTCGACGACGCGGAGGTCGAGCGCGTGCGCGAGCGCTTCCACCGCTGCTTCGAGCACGAGTGGGAGACCGGCCTCGCGCCCGACGAGGTCAACTACGACCCGGCGACCACCCCGCCCGATCGCACGCGCCAGCTCTGCAACGTCTGGAAGGCCGACCGGACGCTCGCCGCCACCGTGCTGGCCGAGCGCAACGCCGCGTTCGGCGCCGCGCTCGCGGGCCTCCCGGGCCTGCGGCTGATCCAGGACAACATGATCTGGAAGCCGCCTTCGGGCAAGGCGCTGCTGTGCCACCAGGACGCCGCCTATCTCGAGTTCCTGGCGCCGAAGAACATGACCACGTGCTGGATGGCGCTCGACGTCACGCGCGCCGACTCGGGCACGATCTACTACGCGCGCGGCTCGAACCACTGGCCGCGCGCCGGCCAGGGCGGCACGTTCCACGCTCCCGAGGACTGGCTCGGCCACGTCCGCGACTCGCTGCCCGAGGGCGAAGAGCTCGAGCTTGTCCCGATCGAGGTGCCCGCCGGCGGCGCCGCGTTCCACGACGGCTGGACGTTCCACGGCAGCCCGCCGAACGAGCGCGCCGACGCCGAGCGCCGCTCGATCATCTCGCACATGGTCTCGACCGCCACGACCTGGGGCGACGGCCCGCCGCACCCGGTCTACTCGCGCTACCGGCGCCCCGGCGAGAGGGCGCTCGACGAGGCGTTCTTCCCCGTCCTCTGGCGCGAGGACGGCGGCCGCAGCGCCTGGCTGGGCGACTGGGTCAGCCATTCGCGCAGCTTCGCGTAGACCTCGGGGTGGTTGAGCAGCGCGAGGTGGTGAGCGCCGCCGAGGTGCATGCCGTCCTCCGTGCGGAACGGGATCCGGCGCGTGCGGCTGCGGCCGGAGGCGCTCCCGCTCAGCACCAGCGCGTCACCGAGCATGCGCCCGAGCGGGTGATGCTCCGAGCGCGTGAGCGTCGCCGCCACGAAGCAGTGCGTCGCGCCTTCGAGCAGCGGCACCTCCGCGCACGCGGCCGCGCGCAGCGCGTCCGGATCGCAGCCCTCCCAATCGCGATCGACGAGCGACCCCTGGCGGAGGTCGCGGATGCCGTCGCTGCGGCGCCGCAGGAAGTGCGCGAGCGGCCGCGTCTCGGGGACCGCATGCAGCGCATGCGCCGCGTAATGGACGCCCTGCGCGAGCGGCGCGCCCATGTGTGGCGAGCCGAGCGAGACCACGTGGCGCACGCGGCCGGCCCAGGCCTGCCCGCGCTCGGCAGCCTGGCAGCCGGCGCTGCGTGCGACCAGCCCGCCCATCGAGTGCCCCACGAGCGCGATCTGCTCGACCTCCGCGGGCCACTCAGAGACGATCTCCTCGAGCAGGTCGGCGAGCGAGCGGCCGTTGCGGGAGATGTGGCGACCGCTGTTGTAGCGGACGTAGAGCGGCGTGCAACCGATGTCCTGCGCCAAGCGCGCGCCGTAGCTGGGCGACCGCCCCAGCCGCCAGGCGTGCTCTGTCTCCATCAGCCCGTGCAGGAACACGACGAGCCGCGGCGTCGCGCTCGGGAAGGCCGCCGCGAGCGCATCGCCCCGGGGCTCGACGACCTCGCCGCGGACGCGCAGCGCCATCGGCGCCTGCAGCTCGGAGCCCTCGCGTTCGAGCGCGTCTCCGTAGAGCCCCGAGATGACCGCCAGCGCGAGCGCGCCGCCGGGATGCTCCGAGATCGTCCGGCCGTCGCCCGGATCGCGGCGGGCGAGCGCGCGGTCCGCCACGCTCCCGGCGAGCGTGTACGCGCCACGCAGCGAGGCGTAGACGCCTCGCGCGATCGCATCGTGGGCGAGTCGCGTGGGTCCCGCGGCGGGTCCCAGCGAGCCGAACACGCGGCGCGCGATCGCGTCGTGCACGCTGCCGATGCCGCCCATGCCGCCGCCGAGCTCCGCGGCGGCGAGCCGGGTCAGAGCGCGCAGCTCGTCCGGCTGCTGCGAGGTCCGATCCATCGGCCGGATTACACACGGTCCGGCGGTCGGTTACGCCCGATCGTCAGGATGTGGAGATGAGCCCGGTCAGGCCCACGCTCACGGTGATCGGACGCCGGCTGGCGCCGGAGCACCACCGCCTGCGCGACATGCTGACGCGGGTCGCGCAGCCGTTCGAGTGGGTCGAGGCCGAGACGCCGCAGGGCCGCGAGGCGCTGGGCCGCCACGGCGGCGGCGAGCTCGAGCTGCCGGTGGTGATCGACGGCGAGGAGGTCATCGCGGGCGCCACCGTCGAGACGCTCGCGAAGGCGTGGGGTATGAGCTCCGCGCCGGCGCGCCCCTGCTACGACGTCGCGATCGTCGGCGCCGGGCCGGCCGGCCTCGCGGCCGCGGTCTACGCCGCCTCGGACGGCCTCGCGACCATCGTGCTCGAGCGCGACGTGCCCGGCGGCCAGGCGTCGCATACGTCGATGATCGAGAATTTCATCGGCTTCCCGGACGGCATCGGCGGCGCCGAGCTCGCGCGGCTCGCCGGGCGCCAGGCCGAGAAGTTCGGCGCCGAGCTGTTGCTCCTCGGCGGCGTCACCGGCCACCGGCGCGAGCCCGGCGGCACCTTCGCGCTCGCCCTCGCCGGCGGTTTCGAGGTCGAGGCGCGTGCGCTCATCGCCGCGCCAGGGATGGAATGGCGGCGGCTCGAGGTCGACGGTCTCGAAGACCTGCTCGGCCGCGGCGTGTACTACGGCGCCGGCCGCAGCGAGGCCGCCCAGTGCGGCGGCGACGACGTCGTCGTCGCCGGCGCCGGCAACTCGGCAGGGCAGGCCGTCATGCACATGGCCGAAGCCGGAGCCCGCGTCCGGATGCTCGTCCGCGGCGACGCACTCGGCAAGTCGATGTCCGCATACCTCGTCGACCGGATCACCGGGTATCCGGGGATCGACGTGCGGCTGCGCACGCAGGTCGCGGCGGTCGACGCCGGCGACGGCCGGCTCGCCGGCGTGACGGTCCAAGGACCGGATGGCACCGAGCGACTGCCGGCCCGCGCGCTGTTCCTCTGCCTGGGCGGCCTCCCCCGCACCGGCTGGGCCACCGGCAGCGGCGTGCGCCTGGACGCGGCCGGATACATCCTCTGCGGACCCGACCTGCTCGAGCGCGGCGAGCGCCCCGACGGCTGGCCGCTGGCGCGCGACCCGCTCGCGCTGGAGACGAGCGTGCCCGGGCTCTTCGCGGCCGGGGACGTGCGCCACGGCTCGACGAAGCGCGTCGGCGCCGCGGCCGGGGACGGCGCGATGGCCGTGGCGCTCGTGCACCGGCGGCTCGAAGAGCTGGCGCGCGCCGGCTAGCGGCCGCGCGCGAAGAAAGGGCCCCCGCGGCTATGCCGCAGGGGCCCAGGTACATCGGGGCGCCGAGATTTGAACTCGGGACCTCACCGACCCGAACGGTGCGCGCTACCAGGCTGCGCTACGCCCCGGAGGAACGGTGAATCTTAGCCACTCGCTCAGGGATCGACGAGGCCGCCGACGGCGTCGTCGATCGCACCGGTCACCGGCGCCGTCACCTCGGGCACGACCTGCGCCGGGTCGGGCACCTTCACGGGCAGATCGGGGGCGACGGTCTCGACCGTCGTGTTGACGTCGGGAAGCGTGCTGCTGACGTTGTCGACCGTCTCCTGCACGCTGGGCATTTGCGCGCCGGGGGCTGAAATGGGCACGTCGACGGACGGCGCGGCGACGGACGGCGCGGTGGGAGCCTTGGCCTCGGGCGCGTCCTGCGAGAGCGCCGGGAGCGACGGGGTGCGCTCGTCGGCGGAGCCGCCGCCGCTGCCCGAATCGGGCGCGCCGCCGCTCGTGCCGGGCGACCGCTCGGAATCCTTGCCGCCGCCGAGGCGGGTGGCCACGCCGCTGCGCTCGGACGCGCCGCTGCGCCGCGCCTCGCCGCGCTGCGACGTCGCGCGGAGCGCCCCGGCCGCGACGACCGGGCGCCGCGGGGTCGCGGCGTCGCTCGCGCCCCGGTCGCCGGCGGTACGGGCGTCGGTTGCCCGGTAGCCGGTTCCGCGCTCGTCGCGCTTCTCGGCGCCGGCGAAGCTCGAGGCTCCGGCGCCCGCCAGCAGCAGGGCGGCCAGGCCGGCAGCGCCCTTGCTCCAACCCGAGCTCATCGAGTCGGCGAGGCTCGGCATGTGGGCCATCCACGAGCTGCCGCCCAGCGAAGTCGCGTCGTGGCTGCCGCGGAAGCGCAGGAACCCGGGCAGCGGGAGCAGGCCGGCGATCTTCTCGGCGATGCGGCGCCGGACGGGCACCGGGACGTCCATGCCGTCGCGCACGGCGAGTTGCCGGCACGGCTGGCAGTGCGAGAGGTGGCGCGCCAGCTTGCGCTGGTCGCGCAGGCCGAGGCGGGCGTCGCCGGCGGAGATGATCTGCTGGATGCGCCGGCAGCGCGCGCCCGAGGCGAGCTCGTCGTACTCCTCGCCGAGCCGCTTGCGAGCGCGGAAGAGGGTGCTCTCGACGGCCTGGCGGCTCATGCCCATGCGCTCGCCGATGTCCTTGTAGCTCAGCCCGGCGAGCTCGCGCAGGACGAGGATCTCGTGGTGGCTCTCGGAGAGGCCCCCGAAGGCGCCGCAGAGGTGCTGCAGGTCCTCCTTGGCGTCGACCGCCGCGTCCGGCTCGGGGCCGGTCGCGACGAGTCGCACGTGATCGGACGGCGAGAGCCGGTCGTCGGCGTCGTAGGAGATCTCCTCGGCGCGACGGCCGCGGCGGTAGGCGTCGATGCAGGCGTTCTTGGCGATCTCGTAGATCCACGGCTTGAAGGCGATCGGCCGCTCCGTCTGGCGCATGCGGCGCAGCGCGGAGACGAACACCTCCTGCGTGATGTCCTCGGCGCGGCCGTAGTCCTTCACCATGCCGTAGGCGTAGGCGGCGATCCGGCGCTGGTAGCGCGTGTAAAGCTCTTCGAAGGCGCGGTCATCGCCGCGGCGCACGGCGCCGACCAGCTGGTGATCCGATCGCTCGGCCGTTCGTTCCGGCCGCTCCGCCAAGACGGCGTTTGCCATCCCCATTGCCTCCAGAGTACCCAGCGTTGCCTTTGACAAAGTCCCCTACCGGTCCCTGCCCGACACGTCCCGGGACGGCGAACTCTCACGTTCATTTGACCGATCCAGCTCAATTCCAAACGCGCGAGGCAGAAAAAGATGGCTGATGTCACCGAGATCGTCCGCGCCCTCGACGAGCTGCTGGACCCCGGATCCTTCGAGGACATGTGTCCGAACGGGCTCCAGGTGCCGGGCGCGGCGGCGGTAGAGCACGTCGTGACGGGCGTCACGGCGCAGCGCGCGCTGTTCGAACGCGCGCTGGACGAGCGGGCGCAACTCGTGCTCGTCCACCACGGGCTGTTCTGGGACTTCGCGCCCGTCGGGCTCACGCCGCGGCTGGCGGAGCGACTGCGGGTGCTGCTCCGCCACGACATCGCGCTGGCCGCCTATCACCTGCCGCTCGACGCGCACCCGGAGGTCGGCAACAACGCGCTCCTGGCCGAGGCGCTGGGCGCGGGCGGGCACGTGGCATTCGCGGGGATCGGCCGCGGCGCCGCGTTCGCCGAGCCGCTCCCCGCCGCCGAGCTGTTCGCCCGCGTGGCGGACGTCACCGGACGGCCGCCGCTCGTGTTCGATGCCGGTCCGCCCGAGATCCGCCGCCTGGCGATCGTCTCCGGAGCGGCCGCGAGCCGCCTGGACCTGGCGGTCGCGGAGGGCTACGACGCGTTCCTCACCGGCGAGCCGAGGGAGAACGTGATGGCGGACGCGCGCGAGGCGGGGATCCACTTCATCGCCGCCGGCCATTACGCGACGGAGACCTTCGGCGTGCGCAGGCTGGGCGACTGGCTGGCCGATCGCTTCGGCATCCAGCACACCTGGGTCGACCTCCCGAATCCGGTGTGAGGAGGGCGAAGCCCGGTCAAGACCGGACCGAGGCGAAGCCGGTGGCGAGGCCTCCGGCCGAGACAGATTGTCCGGCATCTCCGTCAGAACGCCGTCCGGATGACCGGCGGAGCACTTCTTAAGCTTCCGTTGAGCAGAAGCGGTTGAGGGCGTCCGCCAGACCCGCTACCTTCCTGGGAACGTGACAAATCGCACGGGAGGTCGGAGTCCGATGGCAATCCATCTCACGCCCACGGAGCTCGCTCGGGAGGCGGGCCTTGAGCGTCGCGAGGTCATCGAAAAGTGCATGGAGATGGGCGTTCCCATCTTCCAGGGCCGCATCGACAAGACCCTGTTCCTGGCAAGCATGTCCGAGCAGGCCGCGAGCCCCAGTCGCATGCACAGCGCAGTACCCGCCTGACTCAGCGTCAGTGCGCATAGAATCGGCATCCTCTGGGAGCAAGAGGAGGAGCCATGGAGAGCAGCGCCGCGGTCAAGGCCCATGAACGGGCGACCGGTTCGTCGACGATCGCCGACCTGATCGAGCTGGCAGCCGCTCGCCACGCCGACAGCCCGGCGATCCGTTACAAGCGCGACGGCGCCTGGACCGACGTCAGCTACGCCGAGCTGGGCGAGACCGTCACCGAGGTGGGCTGCGGGCTGATCGACCTCGGCATCGAGCCCGGCGACCGGGTGGCGATCCTCTGCGCGACGCGGCCGGAGTGGACATACGCGGACTTCGGGATCACGTCCACCGGCGCCGTCGTCGTCCCGATCTACCCGACGAACTCGCCCGAGGAGTGCCAGTGGGTCGCCGGCAACTCGGAGTCGCGCGCGATCGTGTGCGAGAACGCCGAGCAGGTGGCGAAGATCCGCGCCGTCCAGGACGACCTGCCGGCGCTCGAGACGATCATCGTCGTCGATCCCGACGGTGACGTCGGCGACGCGATCGCGCTCGAGGACCTGCGCGAGCGCGGCCGCGGCCGCGATCCCGAGGAGCTGGCCGAGCGCGCCAGGGAGGTCACGCGCGACCAGCCCTACACGATCATCTACACCTCGGGCACGACCGGGCCGCCGAAGGGCTGCGTGCTCAGCCACGGGAACTACCGCGACGTCATCACGATGTGCGAGCAGGACGCGGTCGTGCAGGCGGGCGACGTCGCCTACCTGTTCCTCCCGCTGGCGCATTCCTTCGCGCTGCTGATCCAGCTCACGATCCTCGACCTCGGCGCCACGCTGGCCTACTTCGGCGGCGATCCGAAGCAGATCATCCCCGAGCTGTCCGAGGTCAAGCCGACCTACCTGCCGTCGGTCCCGCGCATCTTCGAGAAGCTCTACACGCTGGTCACCGCCCACGGTGACGCCGAGCAGATCAAGGCGGCGACGAAGGTCGGCCTGATGGTGCGCGAGATGCAGGCGGCAGGCCAGGAGGTGCCGGCCGAGCTGCAGGCGCACTTCGACGCTGCGGAGGAGAAGCTGTTCAAGAACGTCCGCGCGGCGTTCGGCGGCAACCTGCGCCAGGCCACGTCGGGGGCCGCGCCGATCGCGAAGGAGATCCTCGAGTTCTTCTTCGCCTGCGGCGTGCCCGTGCTCGAGGGCTTCGGCATGACCGAGACCGCCACGGCGTCGACGGTGTCGACCGTCGACGACTACCGCTTCGGCTCCGTCGGCCGCGCGCTGCCGGGCCTGGAGATCCGGATCGCCGACGACGGCGAGATCCTGCTCAGGGGCCCGAACATCTTCCAGGGCTACTACAAGAACGACGACGCGTCGTTCGGCGCGATCGTCGACGGCTGGCTGCACACGGGCGATCTCGGCTCGGTCGACGAGGACGGGTACCTGTACATCACCGGCCGCAAGAAGGACATCATCATCACGGCGGGTGGCAAGAACCTGACGCCGGCGAACCTCGAGAACGACCTCAAGCAGTCGCGCTGGATCTCCCAGGCCGTGATGCACGGCGACCGGCGCCCCTACCCGGTGGCGCTGATCACGCTCGATCCCGAGGAGATCGTGCACTTCGCGCGCGAGCACGGCCTGTCCGAGGATCCCGCGGTGCTGGCCAACGAGCCGAAGGTGATCGAGCTGATCCAGTCCGAGCTCGACCGCGTCAACGAGCGCTACGCGCAGGTCGAGAAGATCAAGCGGTTCGTGATCCTCGACCACGACCTCTCGCAGGAGACCGGCGAGCTGACGCCGACGCTCAAGGTCAAGCGCAACGTCGTCAACGAGAAGTACGCCGACCTGTTCGAGAGCCTCTACGGCTGACAGGCCGCGACGTAGCTTGGCAGCAGGCCCGCCCAGCCCTTGCTGTTGCGCTCGCGGCGCTCGGCGGCGCGGGCGCCGAGGCGCTCCCAGCCACGGTGCTCGATCGTCACGCGCGTGCCGGAGCCGGCCGCGCCGAAGCGGATCTCCACCTCGGTGGCGTCGCTGCGGTCGGCACGCAGGTGCCAGAGATACACGAGCCGGTGCGGTGGCTCCCAGGCGAGCACTTCGCCCCACTCATGTTCCTCCCCGCCGCGCTCGCGCTCGAAGATCCGCCCGCCTGCGCGCGGCTCGAACGCCACCAGCGCGGGCGCGCCCGAGACCGAATGCCCTGGCGGCCACCACAGCGACGTCCGCTCGGCCCAGACGGAGAAGGCCCGGGCGGGCGGGCACGCGACCTCGAACGAGAGCTGGAGCGGGGGCTGGCTCATCGCTCCGGGGTGTTGTCGGCGGCGAGCCGGAAGCGTGCTGCGGCCTCGCCCCAGACCGCCTCGAGGTATTCGCGCACCGCCGCGATGCCGTCGTCCTGGAGCCGGTACAGCCGGCGCGTGCCCTCCGCGCGATCCGTCACGAGCCCTGCCTGCTTGAGCAATCGCAGGTGGCGCGAGACCGCGGGCCGGCTGATCGGCAACGCGTCGGCGAGCTCCTGAACCGAGCGATCGCCGCTGCGCAGCTGCTCGACGATCGCGCGCCGATTGGGATCGCCGAGCGCATCGAATGGGTCCCCGCGGAGGGCGTCGAGCGGCACGACGGGGAGCGTAACGAGATTGCTACCGTAGCGTTCCTGTTACCGATGAGGGGAGTGCGATGAGGTCCTACGAGGCGAGCGCGACGATCGCCGCGGCGCCGGACGCCGTCTGGGCGATCCTGGCCGACGGGCCCGGCTACGCCGCCTGGGACTCCGGCGTCGTGCGCGTCGAGGGGACGATCGCCCCCGGCGAGAAGATCAAGGTCGTCTCGGAGGCCAACCCGAAGCGGGCGTTCCCGGTCGAGGTCACCGAGTTCGAGCCGGGCCGCGCGATGACCTGGGCGGGCGGGATGCCGCTCGGCCTCTTCAGGGGCGTGCGCACGTTCGCGCTCACACCGGAGGACGGCGGCGGCACGCGGTTCACGATGCGCGAGGAGTACAGCGGGCCGATGCTGCCGCTGATCTGGCGCTCGATGCCGGACCTGCAGCCGTCCTTCGACCAGTTCGCGGCGGGGCTGAAAGCGCGCGCCGAGAACTAGACGCCGGACTGCCGCAGCAGCGCGCCCGTCGTCTGCTCGAGGATCCTGCGCCAGGCGCGCGACTTCTCCTTCTCGGCCTCGAAGTGGCGCACGACCTTGCGCACGCGCGTGGCGGAGATCTCGATCCCGTGGCGCTGGGCGACCTCGCGCAGGTCCTCGTAGTCGGAGGCGAGCTTCACCGTCACCGACTGGAACCCGTGGCGCGCGACGGCGAGCCGCGAGGTGTAGTTGAGGATGTTCGTCTGGAACATCATCTCGTCGTCGGGCTCCGGCTCGATCAGGACGATGTCGACGCCGGGGTAGCGGTCCTGCCACTGGCGCGCCATCTCGTGCAGGCGCTGGTAGGCCAGCAGCTTGAAGGTCTGGTAGGCGATCTTCGGGAAGCCCATGTCCGACACACGGCGCACCTTCGAGCCCAGCAGCGTCGGTATCTCCTTCGAGAAGTCGTTCACGTAGGGCACCAGCGGGTTCACGACGACGATGAACTTGGCGCCGGCCTCGACCGCGATGTCGAGGTTCGTGGTCGAGACGATGCCGCCGTCGACGAGCTCGCGGCCCTTGACCTCGACCGGCTTGTAGACCATCGGCAGTGCCGCCGAGGCGCTCACCGCGAGCGAGATCGGGACGTCGTCCCAGCCCTCGGCGCCGAGCACGAGGCGCTCGCACGTGTCGAGATCGGTCGCGGCCAGGTATAGCTCGGACTCGAGCAGCCGGAAGTCGTCGGAACGGTCGGGATCGGCGAGCACCGTGCGCATGTACTGCTCGAGGCCCGAGGCCGAGTACAGGCCTGACGGCAACGCTTCCGCCAGGGCGATCGCGAGGTCGACGGTGCTGAAGGCGCCCAGGCTGCGGCCGAGGCCGCGCATGACCCCCAGCAGGTGCAGCGGCAGCCGCACGCCCTTCGCGATGAACTCGCGGTAGTTCGGGCGCAGCAGCATGTCGAGGTTGATGTCGCGGAACGGCGTCGGCACCTGGTTGTTGACCACACGCATCATCTGCTCGGGAGTGACGCCGTTGGCGGTCAGGGCCGCCACGAGCGCGCCGGCGCTCGTCCCTACGTAGACGTCGAACTGGTTGACCGAGCGGTTGACCGACAGCAGGTCGAGCGCGCGCAGCGCGCCGATCTCGTAGACCGCGCCGGTGAAGCCACCGCCGCCCAGCACCAGCGCCGTCTTGGACTGGCGCCTGCGCCCGCGCGGCTTGCGGCTCCCGCCGGTCGCGCGGCTGCTCTCGAGGTCGACCACGGTGCCCATGCGCCAGAGAGCGTACGAGACGGGTCGGCCGTCGGCGCCACAGCGACTTTCGCGACGGTGGTGGGTTCCATACCCTCGATGCCCCGCGTCATGGTCCGCATCGCCGCGCTCGGCTGTCTCCTGCTGGCTCTGCTCGCCCCCACCGCCTTCGCGGCCGGGCGTGCGCAGACTGCACGCGCGCTGGCCGCGCAGATGCGCTGGGCCGGGGGATCCGCGGGCGCGCTCGCCGTCGATCTGGACTCGGGCCGCACGATCTACTCGCTGCGCGCGGGGACGCCGCGGATGCCCGCCTCGGTGCAGAAGCTCTACACCTCCGTCGCCGCCCTGCGCCGGCTCGGCCCGAGCGCGCGGCTCGACACGAGCGTGCTGGCCACGACGCCGCCGGACGCCACCGGCGTCGTCGACGGCGACCTCTACCTGCAGGGCAGCGGCGATCCGACGTTCGACGCGATCGACGCGGGACACCTCGCCCAGCAGGTCGCCGACGCGGGCATCGTCGAGGTCACCGGCCGCGTGCGCGGCGACGAGTCGGCATTCGACAGCCGCCGCGGGGTGCCGTCCTCGGGCTTCCGCCTTACGGGCGAGGTCGGCCCGCTCTCCGCCCTGACGTTCAACCGCGGCCGCTCCGGCCGCCGCTCGCCGTTCTGGCAGGCCCGGCCGGCGCGCTTCGCCGCGGCGGCGTTCTCCAAGCAGCTGCGCAACCTCGGCGTGGACGTGGCCGGGCGCGCGAGAACGGGCGTCACGCCCGAGGAGGCCCCGCTCGTGACCGCGTGGCGCTCCGCGCCGGTCGCCGAGCTGCTGCGCGCTGATGAACCCGCCGTCGGACAACTTCATGGCCGAGACCTTCGTCAAGGTGCTCGGCTCCCGCTTCGGCACGTCGGGGAGCACGACGGCGGGCACGCGCGTGGTGCGCGCCGTGCTCGACGACCTCGGCCTCGAGCCGGAGGTGATCGACGGCTCGGGCCTCTCGCGCAGCGACCGCACGTCACCGCGCGAGGTCGTGGGCCTGCTCGGGGCGATGGCCGGCGACGCGTCGTTCACCGGCTCGCTCGCCGTCGCCGGACGCTCCGGCACGCTGCAGTACCGGATGCGCGGTACCAGGGCGCAGGACCGCTGCCGCGCCAAGACGGGCACGCTGCGCGACGTCTCCGCGCTGGCCGGCTACTGCACCACCACCGCCGGCGCCCACGTGGCGTTCGCCTTCCTCATGAACTACGTCAGCCCCTACGGCGCCCGCACCCTGCAGGACCGCATGACGGCGGCGCTGGCGCGCTACGCCCCTTGAACGGTGCCAGCCCCTCTTTAGGTAAAGGGTGCCAGCCCCTCTTAGTTTCCAGCAGCTCGAGCAGGCCGGCCTCGTCGAGCACGGGCACCCCGAGGCGCTCGGCCTTCTCCAGCTTCGACCCGGCCGCCTCGCCGGCTACGAGGTAGTCGGTCTTCTTCGACACCGACGAGGTCACGCGGCCGCCGGCGGCGAGGATCCGCTCCGTCGCCTGCTCGCGCGTGAGGTCGGGCAGCGTGCCGGTGAGCACGAGCGTCCGGCCGCTCAGCACACCCTCCCCGGGCGGCGCGCCTTCGGACTCGAACCGCACGTAGGAGCGAAGGTCGTCGATCAGCGCGCGCATCTGGGCGTCCGCGAGCTGGCCCGCGATCAGCTCGGCGACCACCGGACCGATGCCCGGCGTCGTGGCGATCTGCTCGGGCGTGGCAGCCAGAAGGTTGTCGATCGAGCGGAACTGCTGCGCGAGGTTGCGCCCGGTGACGTAGCCCACGCCCTCGATCCCGATCGCGAACAGCACGATGCCGAACGGCCGCTCGCGCGACGCCTCGATCGAGCGCAGCAGGTTCGCGGCGGAGACCTCGCCGACGCCGTCGAGCTCGAGCAGCTGCTCCATCGTCAATCGGTAGTAGTCGGCGGCCGTGCGCACCAGGCCCGCGTCCTGCAGCGTCTTGACCTGCTTCTCGCCGAGCCCCTCGACGTCCATCGCCGCGACGTAGTGCTTGAGCAGCTGCCAGCGGCGATCGGGGCAGTCGCGGTTCGGGCACTTCGTGAAGACCCTGCCCTCCTCCTTGACCGTCGGCGTGCGGCAGATCGGGCACCTGGCCGGCGGGCGCTCCGGCGGCGAACGGTCGGGCCGCTCGACCGCATGCGGCGCGGGCGAGACGACCTGCGGGATCACGTCGCCGGCGCGCAGCACGATCACGTCGTCGCCCGAGCGGATGTCCTTGCGCGCGACGTCCTCCTCGTTGTGCAGCGTCGCGAGCTTGACCGTGACACCGCCGACGTGGACCGGCTCGAGCGACGCGAACGGGTGCAGGTCGCCGAACTTGCCGACGTTCCAGAAGACCTGCTGCAAGCGCGTCACCGCGGTGGTCGGAGGGAACTTCCAGGCCACAGCCCAGCGCGGGTCGCGCCCGACGACCCCCAGCCGCCGCTGCAGCTCGAGCTGGTCGACCTTGACGACGACGCCGTCGATCTCGAAGTCCAGCGCCCCGCGCCGCTCCTGCCAGGACAGGCACTGCGCGACGACCTCGTCCTCGTCCTCGATCGACTGGACGTCGCCGTTGACGCGGAACCCGTGCGCGCGCAGCCACTCGAGGCTCTCCCAGTGGCTGTCGAAGCGCAGGCCCTCGGTCGCGCCGATGCCGTAGCACCACATCGACAGCGGGCGCTCGGCCGCCAGCGCCGGGTCGAGCTGGCGGATCGTGCCCGCGGCCGAGTTGCGGGGGTTCATGAAGGTGGAGAGGCCCGCGGCCGCGCGACGCTCGTTGAGCGCCGTGAAGTCCGGCAGCGACATGTAGACCTCGCCGCGCACCTCGACCAGCGGCGGCGCGTCGTCGATCCGCAGCGGGATCGACGGGATCGTGCGCAGGTTGTGCGTGACGTCCTCGCCGATCTCGCCGTTGCCGCGGGTCGCCCCGCGCTCGAGCACGCCGTCGCGGTAGACCAGCGAGATCGCCAGCCCGTCGATCTTGGGCTCCGCGACGTAGCTGAACGCCGGATCCTCGATCCCCTCGCGAGCGAGGTGCGAGCGCATGCGCGCGATCCAGGCGCGCAGCTCGTCCGCCGAGCGGACGTTGGCCAGCGAGAGCATCGCCTGGGGGTGAGAGACCTTCTCGAGCTTCGAGATCGGCGTGCCGCCGACCCGCTGGGTCGGCGAGTCGGGTGTCAGCAGCTCGGGATGGTCGGCCTCGATCCTGCGCAGCTCGTCGAGCAGCGCGTCGTAGGCGTCGTCGCCGATCTCGGGATCGTCGAGGACGTAATAGCGGTGGCCGTGGTGCTCGAGCTGAGACCGCAGCTCCGCGACGCGCTCCTCCAGGCTCATTCGACCTCGCGTGCGGCGGGCTCCAGCAACCGCGCGAGGTCGTACGCCTGGAGGGTCTTGATCCCGGGCTCGTCGGTGAGGTCGAAGTGGATCGGCGTGACCGCGACGCGCCCGTCCGCGACGGCGGCCAGGTCGGTTCCCTCCTGGCGCTCGTAGTCGGGCGCGTCGCCGTAGATCCGGTACTGGCGCCGCTTGGACTGCTCCTCCTGGAGCACGAGCTCGTCGCGATAGATGCGCTTGCCGAGCCGCGCGACCTCGACGCCGTCGATCCGACCGCCGGGGAAGTTGACGTTCAGCAGCGTGCCGCCCGGCAGCGGCACGTCCTCGATCTCCTCGACCATGCGGGCCGTGAAGGCCGCGGCGGCCTCGAACTCGAACTGCTTGCCGAGCCGGAAGTCCATCTCGCGCGCCGTCGACTGCTGGGAGACGGCGATCCCGGGCAGCCCGAGCACGACGCCCTCCAGTGCGGCGGCGACCGTACCCGAGTAGGTGATGTCGTCGCCGAGGTTCGAGCCGTGGTTGATGCCCGAGACGATCAGCTCCGCCTCGAAGCCCTCGACCAGCCCGAGCGCCGCGAACCGCACGCAGTCCACCGGCGTGCCATCGGTCGCGTAACCCACCGTGCCGTCGCCGAAGTCGACCTCCTGGACCCACAGCGGCCGGCGCGTCGTGATCCCGCGCCCGATCGCGGAGCGGTTGGAGTCCGGCGCGATCACGGCCAGCTCCAGCCCCGGCACGGCGAGCAGCGCGCGGCGCAGCGCCTGCAGTCCCTCGGCCTCGATGCCGTCGTCGTTCGTGAGCAGGACCCGCACGGCCGCCAGGATATTCGCCGCGGGGTACGATGGCATCGAATGGCGCCGTCGCACGTCTTAGCCGGTATGAAACGCGTCGTAATCCTGTTCAGCGCCCTTCTCCTCCTCGCCGCCTGGGCCCAGCCGGCGGCCGCGGCGACCAAGAAGGAGCGGCAGCGCATCTGCGCCAAGCGCGGCTTCACGGTCGACAAGTCGAAGATCGCGCGGGTCTTCACGGTCGACCGCCAGGGCGACCAGTCGATGTTCGGCTGCCTTCGGTCCAACGGCCGGTTGCAGCTGCTCTCGAACTGGTTCAGCTGCGACTGCAGCACCGGCGACGATCCCGCGCCCGACGCCGAGCTGCACGCCGGCCGCTTCGTCGAGGTGACGGAGTTCGCGTCCTGCGGGCCGTTCCCGGACCCGAGCTGCGGCGGCTCGTCGACCTCGCTGCGTGACCTCCGGACCAGACGCGACGTCTCCGCGGACGATGATGTCTCCGAAGTCGTGGCCGACGGGCGTGACTTCGCCTTCGTGGACGGCCGCGTGGTGCTGGTCCAGGGTCGCAACGCGCGCGTGCTCGATCCCGGTCCCGGGATCGAGGAAGGCTCGCTGGCGTTCTCGCGCACCCGGATCTACTGGATCCGCGACGGCCAGCCGCAGTCGGCGCTGCTTCAGTAGCGGACGGCTGCGAGGTAGAGCCCGTGGGGCGGGGCGGTCGCGCCCGCCTCCGAGCGTGGGCGCCCGCTCAGCAGGCGCTCGAAGTCGCGCACGCTGCGGCGACCGCCGGCGACCTCGAGCATCGTCCCCACGAGCACGCGGTTCATGTGGCGCATGAAGCTGTCGGCCTCGATCTCGAAGGTCAGCAGCTCGCCCTCGCGGCGCCACTCGGCCGCGACCACCTCGCGGCGGAAGCGCTGGTGATAGCCGCCGGCCGGCGTGAAGGCGGTGAAGTCGCGCCCGCCGACGAGTGCCTGGGCGCACGCCTCGAGCGCGGACAGGTCGACCGCGTGCGGCCACCAGAGCGCGCGGTCGCGCTCGAACGGCGACGGCGCGGCGCGCGCGAGCACGCGGTAGCGGTAGCGCCGGCTGAGCGCGTCGTGGCGCGCGGAGAAGCCGTCGCGGACCTCCTCGGCCGCGCGCACCGCGATCTCGTCGGGGAGCAGCGCGTTGACCGAGCGCAGCGACGGCGGCGGGCCGGAGTACGAGACCACCTGCGCCAGCGCATGCACGCCGCGGTCCGTGCGCCCGGCGACGGTCAGGTCGACGGGCCGGCGCAGGACGGTGGCGAGCGCTCGCTCGAGCTCGGAGGCCACCGTCCGCCGGCCGGGCTGCGCCGCCCAACCCGCGAACGGGGTCCCGTCGTACTCGAGCGTAAGCTTGGCGGTCAGACCAGTTCGAGGTACACGAGCTCGGTCGCGTCACCCGGACGCGGGCCGAGCTTGAGGATGCGCGTGTAGCCGCCGGGGCGCGTCGAGTACCGCGGCGCGATCTCCTCGAACAGCTTGTAGATCACGCCCTTGTCGGGATGCTGGAGCGTCGACATCGCCTGCCGGCGCGCATGCAGGTCGCCCTTCTTGGCGAGCGTGATCAGCTTCTCGAGCTCGGGCTTGACGGCCTTGGCCTTGGCCTGGGTCGTCTTGATCCGCTCGTGGTCGATCACCTCGACGCACAGGTTCGCGAGCATCGCCTTGCGGTGTGCGGCGTCGCGCGAGAGCTTGTGTCGGGTCTTCTGGTGGCGCATGGCGGCTGTGGATCCTAGTCGGTGCGGAGGTTCAGCCCGCGCTGCGTGAGCGTCTCCACGACCTCGTCGATCGACTTCTTGCCGAAGTTCGGGATCGCCGCGAGCTCGCCCTCGGACTTGCCGATCAGGTCGCCGACGGTCTGGATGCCGGCACGCTTGAGGCAGTTGTACGAACGCACGCCCAGCTCGAGCTCCTCGATCAGGATGTCGTCCATCGGCCCGCCGGCCTGGCGCCCGCCGACGCCGGTCAGGGCGGCCGCGCCGGTGCCCGCGCCGTTGTCGATCGCGGTCATGCCGCCGGGGCCTGCGCGCAGCTCCTCGATCCGGTCCTCGTCGGTGAAGATCGCGAGCGACGAGATCAGGATCTCGGCGGCCTCGCGCAGCGCGGCGGTCGGGTCGATCGAGCCGTCCGTCTCGATGTCGAGCGTGAGCTTGTCGAAGTCGGTGCGCTGGCCGACGCGGGCGCCCTCGACCGAGTAGGCGACGCGCTTGACCGGCGAGAAGATCGAGTCGATCGGGATCACGCCGATCGGCTGGTCGGGGGACTTGTTGTCCTCCGCCTGGCGGTAGCCGCGGCCGCGCCCGATCGTGAGGTAGAGCTCGAGCTTGGTCTTCTTCTCGAGCGTGGCGATGTGCGCCTCGGGGTTGAGGATCTCGACGCCCGAGGGCAGGTCGATGTCGCGCGCCGTGATCTCACCGGGGCCGGTGACGACGAGCGGGGCCTCGACCTCCGTCGCATCGGAGTGCATCCGGCAGACGATGCCCTTGAGGTTCAGGACGATGTCGGTGACGTCCTCGGAGACGCCCTTGATCGTCGAGAACTCGTGCGCGACGCCCTCGATCCGCACGGACGTGACGGCCGCCCCGGAGAGCGAGGCGAGCAGCACCCGTCGCAGCGAGTTGCCGAACGTGTAGCCGAAGCCGCGGTCGAGCGGCTCGACGGTGAAGGAGCCGCGATTCTCCTCGACCGACTCGGCGGTGATTCGGGGGATCTGGAAGTCGAGCATCAGGGTCCTAACGTGGTCGTCTTAGTGGTGGGGAGCTCGCACGCGCCGCCAAAGGGGGAGCGGCGCGGGGAAGTTCGCAAGATCTACTTGGAGTACAGCTCGACGATGAGCTGCTCCTGCACGGGCGCGGCGATCTCTGCGCGCTCCGGCTTGCGCAGTACCTTCGCCGTGAGGGCGTCATGGTCAGCCTGCAGCCAGGCCGGCACCTGCGCGACCAACTCGGTCGCGTCGCGGATCACCGTCTGGGCCCCTGTGCCCGCCTTGATGGCGATCACGTCGTTCTCGCGCACCTGGTAGCTGGGGATGTTCACCCGGCGGCCGTTCACGGTCCAGTGGCCATGCAGGATCAGCTGGCGGGCCTGGCGGCGCGAGGCGGCGAATCCGAGCCGCACGAGCACGTTGTCGAAGCGGCACTCGAGGATGCGCAGCAGGTTCTCGCCCGTGATGCCGGGCTGGCGGGAAGCCTTCGCGTAGTAGTTGCGGAACTGCTTCTCGAGCACCCCGTAGTAACGGCGGGCCTTCTGCTTCTCGCGCAACTGGACGCGGTATTCGGACTGCTTCTGCCGGCCGCGTCCGTGCTCGCCCGGCGGGTAGGAGCGGCGTTCGACGCCGCACTTGTCGGTCAGGCAGCGCTCGCCCTTGAGGAACAGCTTCTGGCCCTCGCGGCGGCACTGCTTGCACTGTGGAGAGGTATCGCGTGCCATGAAATCTCTAGACCCTGCGCCGCTTGCGGGGGCGGCATCCGTTGTGTGCCTGCGGGGTGACGTCCCGCACGCCCGTCACCTCGAGTCCGGCGGCCTGCAGCGAGCGGATCGCGGTCTCGCGCCCCGAGCCCGGTCCCTTGACGAAGACCTCGACCTTCTGCATGCCCTGCTCGATGCCCTTGCGCGCCGCCGCGTCGGCGGTGACCTGCGCGGCGAAGGGGGTCGACTTGCGTGAGCCCTTGAAGCCGGCGCCGCCGGCGGACTCCCAGGCGATCACGTTGCCCTCGCGGTCGGTCAGGGCGACGATCGTGTTGTTGAACGACGTCTTGATGTGCGCCTGGCCGATCGGGATGTTCTTCTTGACCTTGCGGCGGCCGCGCTGCGGGCGGCGAGGAGCGGGGCTCACTTCTTCGTCGCCTTCTTCCTGCCCGCGATCGACATGCGCTTGGGACCCTTGCGCGTGCGGGCGTTCGTCTTCGTGTTCTGGCCGCGGACCGGGAGACCGCGGCGGTGGCGGATCCCGCGGTAGCAGCCGATCTCCATCAGTCGCTTGACCGACTGCGAGCGCTCGCGCCGGAGGTCGCCCTCGACGGTGAAGTCGCGATCGATGAGATCGCGGAGCTTGGAGACCTCGTCCTCGGTCAGGTCACGGACATAGGTGTCCGGGCTGATCGAGAGCTCTCCGAGAAGTTTGTTCGCGGTGGGCCGGCCGACCCCGTAGATGTACGTGAGGCCGATCTCGACGCGCTTGTTGAGGGGGATGTTGACCCCCGAAATTCGAGCCAAAGCGGTACCTACCCCTGACGCTGCTTGTGACGCGGGTTCTGACAGATCACCAACACGCGCCCGTGGCGGCGGATGATCTTGCACTTCTCGCACATCGGCTTGACCGACGGTCGTACCTTCATGGTCCCTTTCGGTTTCTGAACTCAGCGGGCTGGCTCTGGCTGCCCGTACGGCCGCCGCTACCATCCCGTGACGCAATCCGACGCCTTGCGGCCCCGAATGCGACCAGCGAGTATAGCGCGCAGTTTCACGCGTGCTTTCCGCTCTCAGCGGGGCTCGAAGACGAACACCGCGACCGGCGCGAAGCCTTCCCAGGAGCGGGATTCGACCAGCCGCATCGCGACCGGGAGACGCGGCTCCGGAGGCACTCCTTCGAGCCCCGTGACCTGCCCGAGCGACACGTATACGCGCGGGCTCCGAGCGGCGCTGGCCCAGCCCGCCCGGTCATCGAGCGTCAATCGCCGCGCGCGCTCCGGCGCCTTCAGATAGATCCGCAGGCTGTCGAGGAGCGGGTCCTGGCCGGCCGGGTAGTCGACCGGGAACGGGTCGAGCTGCACGATCGCGTCGCCGGGCCGCGCCGAGGCGTCGATGAAGCGCGCCGCGGCGTCGAACGGCGGGCGCCGCGCCGCGGGCGCGAGCGCGAGCGCGCTGCCGTAGGCGAGCGCCGCGAGCAGGGCGACGGCGGCGACCGGGGTGCGCCAGGATCCCGCCGCCGCCACCGCGGCGCCTGCCAGCAGCGCCGCGCCCGGGAGCGAGGCGCTCAGGTTCCGCGCAAGGAAGATGCTGCTCTCGAGCGCGCTGTAGAGCAGCACCCCCGCGGGCGCCGCCAGGGCCAGCGCCGCGATCAGCAGGACCCCCGCGGGCGGGCGCCGCCGGGCGGGCCGGGAAAGCGCCCCCGCGACGACCGCGATCACCGCGATCGCCACGAGCACGGCGCCCGGCACCCCGGGGACGTCGCGCAGCGGCTCGAACGGGAGCCCGGCCAGCGCCCGGGCGGTCTGGCCTGCGACCGTGTCCACCGTCAGGGGGAACAGCGCGGAGACCTCGCCGACGCTCGCCTCGGTGCCCGAGACCAGCAGCAGCACGAGCGGCAGCGCCGCCAGCGCGTGCGCGACCAGCAGCCGCCGGCGCAGCGCGGGCGCGCGCCAGAGCGCCCAGCCGGCCTGCGCGGCGACGACGAAGAGCGCCGTGTAGTGCGTCATCAGCGCCGCAGCGACGGCGCCGGCCAGCACGAGCCACCAGCCGCGACGGCCTCCCTCGACGACACGCAACAGGGCCAGCGTCGACAGCGCCACGAAGAACACGAGCGCCGCGTACGCGCGCGCCTCGCCCGCGTAGAAGACGGCGAACGGCGCCAGCGCGAGCAGCGCCGCGCCGATCAGCGCCCCGGCGCGGCCAACCGTCCGGAGCCCGATCAGGTAGGTCAACGGGATCGCCGCCGTGCCGAGGACCAGCGACGGCACGCGTAGCCACAGCGTCGGATCGCCGGCCTTTGCCGCCGCCCACGCGAGCACGAAGAACAGCGGCGGGGTGTCCTCGGTGCGGTAGACCGAGCGCAGCGCGTCGCCGAGGCCGTGATCGACGAGTGCCCGGTACGTGTAGAGCTCGTCGCCGTAGAGGCTCTGGCCCAGCCCGGCCACCCGCAGCGCGAGGCCCAGGAGCGTGATTCCGGCGATCGCCCTCAAGCGGCCAGAGCCTGCCAGATCGACCACGTGTACAGACCGGCCGCGCTCGTTTTCGACACAGGTCGATATGAGCCGCGCGGCGCGGACGCGAGCCTTCCGGGCATGACTTCACCGCTGAAGCGCACAATGCTGCCCGCCCTCGCCGGTGCAGGCGTCGCGACTCTGGTCCTGCCCGCCGCGGCCCTGGCGGACTCGCTCGGCGCCGCTCAGAATGGCGCGCTTCCCGAGTCGGCAGTGCTCAACACGCTCTGGGTGACGATCTCCGCCGTGCTCGTGCTGTTCATGCTCGCGGGCCTGATGTGCCTTGAAGCCGGCATGTCGCGGATGAAGAACGTCGGCACCCTGGTGCCGAAGGCGCTGGTCTCGATGGCCGTGGCCGGCATCGCCTACTACGCGGTCGGATTCGCGTTCGCGTTCGGCAACGGCGACATCATCGGCTCGACCGGCTTCCTGCTCCGGGACTACGGCGATCCGCAGGAGGCGTTCGGGATCATGGGCCTCTCGGACGCGCTGATCGAGTCCAAGTGGCTGTTCCAGTTCGCGTTCTGCGCCGTCTGCCTGGCGATCGTGTGGGGCTCAACGCTCGAGCGGATCAAGTTCCACGCGCACGCGCTGTTCGCGCTGGTGTTCGCCGGGCTCATCTATCCGCTCGCATCGCACTGGGTGTTCGGCGGCGGCTGGCTGCAGACGAGCATCGGCATGCAGGACTTCGCCGGCTCGACGGCCGTGCACCTGGTCGGCGCCACCGGCGCGCTTGCCGGCCTGCTCGTGCTCGGCGCGCGCCGCGGCAAGTACTCGCACGACGGGTCGCCGCGCCCGATCCCCGGCCACAACATGCTGGTCCTCGGGCTCGGCATGTTCATCCTGCTGATCGGCTGGTTCGGGTTCAACGCCGGCTCCACCCTGGGCGTGATGGACGGGCGCTTCGCCGAGGTCGCGATGGTGACGATGCTCGGGGCCAGCGCGGGCATCCTCGGCGCCTACCTCGCCACCGTGGTGCTCCAGCGCAAGGTGGACATCGGCATGGTCTGCAACGGGCTCATAGCGGGGCTCGTCGCGATCACGGCCGGCTCGGGCTACGTCGAGAACTGGGCGGCTCCGGTGATCGGCGTCGTCGGCGGCCTGATCGTGGTCCCGAGCATCCTGCTGATCGACCGCAAGCTCGACGACCCCGTCGGCGTGCTCTCCGCGCACGGCATCGCGGGCATCTGGGGGACGCTGGCCTGCGGCCTGTTCACGGCTCCCCGCTTCGCGCAGTACGCGGAGATCGGCAACCCGGACGGCGGTCTGGTGTACTCGGGCTCGTTCGCGCAGCTCGGCTATCAGGCGCTCGGCGTGGTCGTCGTGTTCGCGCTCGTCCTCGCGCTCTGCCTCGGCACGTGGTACGCGATCGCGAAGACCATCGGCCTGCGCGTCAGCCCGGAGGCCGAGCTGGCGGGCCTCGACATCAGCGAGCACGGGATGTACGGCTACCCCGAGCAGTTCATCCCCGACGCCGAGCTCTACGGCGTGGCCGTGGCGCCGATCCAGCGCAACGGCGGCCGCGCGCCGGTGCCGTCCGGGTCGGCGGAGGCCGCTCCGGCCTGATCCGCTCCCCCGTGGGCGCCGCCATCCCTGGGCGGCGCCCACCACCCGGGGTGCTCGCGGCGCGTCATCATGCCGCGCCATGTCCCGATGGCTCGCGGCGCTGGCCGCGCTCTTCGGTCTCGCCGCACCGGCGGCGGCCACCGCGGCGACGCCGCTCGAGCGCTACGCGCCCGTCGTCCTGCACGACAGCCGGGAGCCGGACACGCTGACCTCGGTGCGCGCGTTCGCCGGCCGCGTCCCCGGCGTCGAGCCCGGCCGGGCGCGGCCGGTGGTCTACGGCCGCAGGGCCGGTGCGTGGCTGCAGTACTGGATGTTCTTCGAGCGCAACTCCCAGGATCGCGGCCTGCTGGCGACGGGCAGGCATGAGGGCGACTGGGAGCTGGTGCAGTTCCGGCTGCGGCGCAAGCGACCGGTGCAGGCGGTCTACGCGCAGCACTCCGGCGCCGAGTCCTGCGGCTACCGCTTCGTCCGGCGCGCCGGGATCCGCCCGGAGGTCTTCGTCGCACGCGGCTCGCACGCCGCCTATTTCGTCCCCGGGCTGCGCGATCGGACCTGGCCCGACCCGAACGACGAGACCGACGGTCACGGCCTGCGCGCGCGCCCGCGGCTCGTGCGGATCAGCGAGCGGTCTCCGGCATGGATGCGCTACCCCGGGCGCTGGGGCGCGTCGCGAGCGGGCTGGGTCCCCGGCGAGATGGACTCGCCGCGCGGGCCGGCGTTCCAGCGCGAGCGCTGGAGCAATCCGGCCGCGTGGGCCGCGGCCGCGCGCCCGTGCACGCGGCGCGACTGCGACAGGCGCGGCGAGTGCGACGGGCGCGAGACCGCGTTGGCGGCCGCGCTCGTCGCGCTCGGCTTGGCGTGGGCGCTCGTCTTCGGGCTGCGGAGGATGCGGCGCTACGGCCCCCTGGCGACCTGAACGGTCCCGGCCCGCTCCCACGTCGCAACGGCGTCGCCCGTGGTCTTGGCGATCGCGACCTGCGGCGTCTCGGCGTCCGCGCCGGCGGCTGAGAGATCCGAGGTGGCTCCGAACGCACCGGCGGCCGTGATCGGACGGGCCTGGACACGATCGTTGACCCCGTCGAAGCGCAGCCAGGTGATCACGGAGTCACCCGTGGCGTCGCTCGCGACCTGTGGCGAGAATGCCTCTCCGCCGACCGCGGAGACCTGGACGACCGCTCCGAGCACACCGGCGGTCCTCCTCCGGGCTTGAATGCGATCGGTGGGGGCATCGAAGCGCTCCCATACGAACACCGCATCCCCCGTGTCGTCGCTGGCCACCCGCGGATCCACGGCGCTCGGGCCGGTGGAGGTGAGGTTGAAGACCGCTCCGAGTGCGCCGGCGGCGGTCATCACGCGCCCCTGGACGTGATCTCGCCTCCCGTCGAAGCGCAGCCAGACGAACGTCGTGTCGCCGTCCGCGTCGCTCGCAACGTCCGGCGAGAAGGCGCGCCCGGCAGGCTCGGAGAGGGTGGTGACGGCTCCGAGCGAGCCGCTTCGGGTCATCGTGCGCGCCTTCACGACGTCGTTGTCTCCGTCGAGCCCGTCCTCGTGCACCCACGTGATGACGGAGTCACCGGAGGCGTCGGTCGCGACCGCCGGATCCTTGCTGATCTGGCTGACCGGGGACACATTCCGGATCGTCCCGAGCACCCCGTGGTTGGTCATCGTGCGCGCCTGCACGCGCGGAGTTCCAGGGTTGGAGCCGGAGTTCACCCAGACGAAGATCGTGTCGCCGTTGGAGTCCGTCGCGATGCCCAGCGCCGAGAACGGCGCCGAGCCGGGGACGCCGCCGGGGGATATCTGGAAGGTCTGGCCGAGCGTGCCGGCGGCGCTCAACCTGCGCCCCACTATGAAGCTGCCGCTGGTCCACATGTACACGGAGTCGCCCGCATCGTCGGTGGCGACGCGGGGGAGGTCATCAGTGGTGTCGGTGGTCGAGCCGAGCTCGAAGACAGGCGCGAACGCGCCGGCCGCGGACATCGTGCGCCCCTGCACGCGGCCGAGCGAACCGCCAAACTCCCACGCGAGAGCGGTGTCGCCGTTGGCGTCCACCGCGACCTGCGGGTTCGCCGCGGTGGCGGACACGTCCTGTGGTGCGGTCCATGCCGCCGTCGCCGGCGGAGCGACTGCCGCGAGGCCGATCACGGCCAAGATCGAAGCCAACCTGCTGATGCGCGTCCGTGGCATGAGCCCACCGCCCCTAGAAGTAGATATTTGCGCAACCTAACCCATCGACGGCGGCGATGCCACCCGGATTGGGCCTACTGGCTGACGCAGGCTCAGGCCGCGGCGCGCTGCCCGGACAGGTGCCAGGGCGTGAGGATCCGCGGCCCTTCGGCCGTGATCGCGACGGTGAACTCGAAGTGCGCGGCGAGCGAGCCGTCCTGGGAGTAGATCGCCCAGCCGTCCTCGCCCATCCGCACCATATGGCGCCCGGCGGTGACCATCGGCTCGATCGCGAGCACCATGCCCTCCTCGAGCACGACGCCCTTGCCGGCGGGCCCGTAGTTCGGGATCTGCGGCTCCTCGTGCATCGAGCGCCCGATCCCGTGCCCGACCAGCGACCGCACGACCGAGAAGCCGTGCGACTCCACGTGCGCCTGGACGGCGTGCGAGACGTCGCCGAGCCGGTTGCCGATCTCGCACTGCCGCACCGCCTCGAACAGCGATTCCTCTGTGACCTGCAGCAGCTTCGCCGCGACCGGCGAGATCTCGCCGACCGCGAAGGTGCGCGCGCCGTCGGCGACCCAGCCGTCCTTGATCACGCCGATGTCGACGGAGAGGATGTCGCCCTTGCGCAGCTTGAGCTTGCCCGGGATGCCGTGCACCACCATGTGGTTCGGCGAGGCGCAGATCGATCCCGGGAAGCCGCGATAGCCCTTGAAGGCCGGGGTCGCGCCCTGCGAGCGGATGAACTTCTCCGCGGCCGCGTCGAGCTCGCCCGTGCTGACGCCTGCCCGGACCTTGCCCGCGAGCAGGTCCATCGTCCTCGTGTGGATCTCGCCGGCCTTTGCCATGGCCTCGATCTCCGCCTCGGTCTTGCGGACGATCACAGCCGTTCTTCGAGCCGAAGTGTCGCGAGCGTGGCGCGCACGTGGCCGTGGACCACGTTCGGCTCGCGCGTGCCGTCGAAGCGCCGCAGCAGGCCGCGCTCCTCGTAGTAGTCGATCAGCGGCTCGGTCTTGTCGTGGTAGGTCGCGAGCCGCTTGCGGATCGTCTCGGGCTTGTCGTCGTCGCGCTGGAAGAGCCGCGTGCCGTCGATGTCGCAGTACCCGTCCTCGTTCTTCGGCGGGTCGAAGTGCACGTGGTAGAGGTGGCCGCTCTTGATGCACTGGCGCCGGCCGGAGAGCCGCCGGATCACCGTCTCGTCGTCCGCCTCGATCAGCAGCGCCGCCGTGAGGTGCCGCCCGTTCTCCTCGAGCGCATCGGCGAGCGCCTCGGCCTGACCCGCGCTGCGCGGGTAGCCGTCGAGCAGGAAGCCGTCGTCGCCCTTCTCGTCGACCTCCGCGAGGATCATGCGGATCACCAGATCGTCGGGGACGAGGTCGCCCTTCTCCATGTATCCGCCGGCCTCGCGGCCGAGCTCGGTCCCGTCGTCCTTGTGCTTGCGCAGCAGGTCGCCGGTGCCGATGTACGGCAGCCCGAAGTCGTCCTTCAACCGGTCCGCCTGCGTGCCCTTGCCGGCTCCCGGAGGGCCCAGCAGGATGAGATTGAGCTCGGTCGACGCTATTTCAAGAACCCCTCGTAGTTGCGCATCATCAGCTGCGCCTCGAGTTGCTTCATCGTGTCCAGCGCGACGCCGACCACGATCAGGATCGACGTGCCCCCGAAGTAGAAGTTTGCCGACGTCTGGTTGATCAGGATCGTCGGGAGCGCGGCCACGGCGGCCAGGTACAAGGCCCCCGGGAACGTGAGCCGAGCGAGTATTCGATCGAGGAACTCGGCGGTCGGCCGCCCTGGTCGGACGCCCGGGATGAAGCCGCCGTACTTCCTCAGGTTGTCGGCCTGGTCGACGGGATTGAAGGTCACCGCCGTGTAGAAGTAGGTGAAGAGGATGATGAACACGGTCTCGCCCGCGATGTAGGCCCAGCCGTTCGGGCTGAAGAAGGTCGCCAGTCCCTCGGCGCCCGGCAGCAGCTGCCCGACGGTCGGCGGGAAGGCCATGATCGACGCGGCGAAGATGACCGGGATGACGCCGGCCATGTTCACGCGCAGCGGCAGGTAGGTCTGGCCGCCCGAGCTCATGCGCCGCCCGATCACGCGCTTGGCGTACTGGACCGGGATGCGCCGCTGCCCCTCCTGGATGAACACGATCGCGGCGATGACCCCGAGCGCCATGAACGGCATGATCACCTTGAAGACCTGGTCCGGGTTGGTCCACCAGGCGCTGATGCCCTGCGGCAGCCCGGAGACGATCGAGGCGAAGATCATCAGCGAGATCCCGTTGCCGATGCCGCGCTGCGTGATCAGCTCGCCCATCCACATCAGCAGCACGCAGCCGGCGGTGAGGCAGAGGACGACGAGCAGGACCGAGCCCGGGTTGAAGCTCGTGAACACCGGCGACCCGGCGCTCTGGCCCTGCGAGCGGAAGAGGAACACGTAGCCGACGGCCTGCGCCGCGGACAGCCCGACGGTCAGGTAGCGCGTGTACTGCGTGATGCGCGCCTGGCCGACCTCGCCCTCCTTGGAGAGCTTCTCCAGCGCCGGCGAGACGACCGTCAGCAGCTGCAGGATGATCGAGGCCGTGATGTACGGCATGATCCCGAGCGCGAACAGCGCGATGCGGGAGAGCCCGCCGCCGGTGAACAGGTTGAGGAAGCCGAGGATGTTCGAGCCGGCGTAGTTCTCCTCGAGCTGCTTGAGCGCCTCGGTCGAGACGCCCGGCACCGGGATGAAGGACCCGAGCCGGTAGAGCGCGAGGATCACCGCCGTGAACAGCAGCTTCTTGCGGATCTCCGCGACTCTGAAGGAACTGAGGATCGTCGCCAGCACAGCTCGCGCTACCCGGTGGCTACTCGATGACCTGGCAGGTACCGCCGGCGGCCTCGATGGCCGCGCGGGCGGACTTCGAGAAGCCGTGCGCGTGCACCGTCAGAGGCTTGGTGATCTCGCCGCGGCCGAGCACCTTGACCGGGACGTCCCGGCGGGTCGCAAGGCCGCTCGCCTTGAGCGCCGCGACATCGACGGATGCGCCGGACTCGAAGCGTGCGTCCAGGTCGGCCAGGTTGACCGGCTGGGTGTGCGTCCGGAACATCTCGAACGGCATCGACATCTTCTTGTTCGGCCCGCGCAGCTTGCGCATGCGCATGTGGATCGGGGTCTGGCCGCCCTCGAAGCGCGCGCGATCCTTGGCGCCGGCGCGTGAGCCGTAGCCCTTATGGCCGCGCCCGGCGGTCTTGCCGTGACCGGAGCCGTGGCCGCGGCCGACGCGCTTGCGACTCTTGCGCGAGCCGGGCGCCGGCTGGAGGTTGTGCAGGCCGACGATCGGCTCGTCGGTCTCCTCGGGCTTCTTCTTCGGCGCCATCTACTTCTCCTCGATGACGATCAGGTGGCGCACCGCGTGGAGCATCCCGCGCAGCTGGGGCGAATCCGGCTTCTCGACCGTGTGGCCGATCTTGCGCAGGCCGAGCGAGCGCAGGGTGTCGCGCTGCCGCGCGTTCGAGCCGTTGGCCGAGCGCACCTGCTTGATCAGGTACGTGCTCATGACTTGGCCTCAGCCGGGTCCGCCGGCGCGGCAGGCTCCTCGGTCGTGGCCGCCGGCTCCTCGGGCGCTGCCGGCGCTTCGGGCGCGGCAGGTTCCTCGGTCGCTGCCGGCTCCACGGTCGCGGCCGGTGCTTCGGTCGCTGCCGGCTCCTCGCTGGCGGCCGGCTCCTCGGTGGCGGCGGGCTCCTCCGCCGCGGGCGGCTCGGTCGCCGAGATCGTCTCCACGGCCTGGCCGTTCTCGCGCGAGAGGCCGAGCACGGCGTCGACGGAGAGGCCGCGCAGCGCGGCGATCTCCTCCGGCTTGCGCAGGTCCATCAGGCCCTGGATCGTCGCCTTGACCAGGTTGATCGGGTTCTGCGAGCCGAGCGACTTGGAGAGGATGTCGTGGATCCCGGCGAGCTCGAGCACCGCGCGCACCCCGCCCCCGGCGATCACGCCGGTACCGGGAGACGCAGGCTTGAGGAAGACGCGGCCGGAGCCGAAGATGCCCGTCGTCTGGTGCGTGATCGTGGCGCCGTGCAGCGGCACCCGGAAGAGGCGCTTCTTGGCGTTCTCGACGCCCTTCTGGATCGCGAGCGGCACCTCGTTGGCCTTGCCGTAGCCGTAGCCGACGGTGCCGTTCTCGTCGCCGACGACCACGAGGGCCGTGAACGAGAAGCGGCGGCCGCCCTTGACGACCTTTGCCACGCGGTTGATCTCGACCACGCGCTCCTGGAGGTCCAGGCCGGTGGATGAGACGGAACGATCGGGAGCTGCCATGAGTTCTTTCGAGGGTAGCGGGCTAGAAGTTCAGGCCGCCCTCGCGGGCGCCCTCGGCCAGGGCCTTGACACGGCCGTGATAGCGGTAGCCGCCGCGGTCGAAGACCGCCGTCTCGATGCCGGCAGCCTTGGCGCGCTCGGCCATCAGGGCGCCGGCGCGCGCGGCCTGCTCCATCGGCTTGAGGCCGCGCAGGTCCGCCTCGATCCAGTTGACCGCGGCCAGGGTGCGGCCGGCGTCGTCGTCGATGAGCTGCGCGAAGATCCCGCGGCTGGAGCGGAACACCGCGATGCGCGGGCGCTCGGCCGTGCCGCGCACCTTCGCGCGGACCCGGCGGCGGCGCTTGAGGCGCCGCTGGGGTGACGTGACGGTGCTCATGCGCGCTTACCGACCTTCCGTGCGACGTACTCGCCCTCGTAGCGGATGCCCTTGCCCTTGTAGGGCTCCGGGGGCCGCTGCTTGCGGATCACGGCCGCGATCTGGCCGACCTGCTGCTTGCTCGAGCCCTTGATGATCACGCGCGTCGGCTGGGGCACCTCGAACTCGATGCCCTCCGGCGCCTTGATCGGGACCGGATGCGAGTAGCCGAGCGCCAGCTCGAGGTCGCGGCCCTTCAGCAGCGCGCGGTAGCCGACGCCCTGGATCTCGAGCGTCTTGGAGAACCCGGTCGTCACGCCCTCGACCATGTTCGCGATCAGCGTGCGGGTGAGCCCGTGCAGCGCGCGGTGCTCCGCGCGGTCGGTCGGCCGCGTGACGAGCAGCTGGCCGTCCTCCTCGCGGACCTCGATGGCGCGCGCCTTGCGCTCCTCGAGGTTGCCGCGGGGGCCGTTGACGCGCACGACCTCGGGCTCGATCGTGACGACGACCGAGTCGGGGAGCGGGATGGGCTTTCTGCCGATACGGGACATCGC
Organism: uncultured Solirubrobacteraceae bacterium; assembly: GCA_963839615.1. Classification (GTDB taxonomy): domain Bacteria; phylum Actinomycetota; class Thermoleophilia; order Solirubrobacterales; family Solirubrobacteraceae; genus DASQMT01. The sequence goes on along the minus strand of CAWIVY010000010.1, from coordinate 243,504 downwards.
GGCTACCAGACCTCGGCGACGACCTCGCCGCCGACGCCCGCCTTGCGCGCGTCGTGGCCGGTCATCACGCCGTGCGACGTGGACAGGATCGCGGTGCCCATGCCGCCGAGCACCTTGGGCACGTGCTTGGCGTCGACGTAGGTCCGCTGGCCCGGGCGCGACACGCGCCGGATCCCCGAGATCACCGACGTGCGGTTCTCGGTGTACTTCAGGCGGACGAGGATGCGCTCGCCGGCCGCGCCGGGGCGGCCCTCGACCGTCTCGAAGGAGTCGATGTAGCCCTGCTCGCGCAGGATCCGGGCGAGCTCCTTCTTCAGGTTCGACGAGGGGATCTCGACCGTCTCGTGGGCGGCCATGATCCCGTTGCGGATCCGCGTCAGGAAGTCGGCGATGGGGTCCGTCATGCTCATCTCGAACGCCCTACCAGCTCGACTTGGTCATGCCGGGGATGTAGCCCTCGTGCGCGAGCTCGCGCAGGCAGATGCGGCAGAGCCCGAACTTCTTGTAGACGGCGCGCGGGCGGCCGCACTTGCGGCAGCGCGTGTATGCGCGGGTCTTGTACTTCGCCGGCCGCTGCTGGCGGACGATCTGTGAGGTCTTGGCCATGTGTGAGTTCTCTCTCGGTTCCTCAGGCCGCGACGGCCTGGTCGTTCAAGGACTCGAAGCCGGCCGGGCGCCCGTCTCGGGAGAAGGGCATGCCCAGTGCATCAAGCAGCGCGAAGGCCTCGGCGTCGGTTTGCGCGGTGGTCGTGATCGTCACGTCCATGCCGCGCACCTGGTCGATGTTGTCGTAGTCGATCTCGGGGAAGATGACCTGCTCGCGAACGCCCATCGAGTAGTTGCCGCGCCCGTCGAACGAGCGCGGGTTCAACCCGCGGAAGTCGCGGATACGGGGGATCGCGATCGCGGTCAGGCGGTCGAGGAACTCGTATGCACGCTCGCCGCGCAGCGTCACGGAGAGCCCGACCGGCATGCCCTCGCGCAGCTTGAACGCGGCGACGGACTTGCGGGCCCGGCGCACGTTCGGCTGCTGGCCGGCGATCGCGGCGAGCTGCGCCTTGGCGGCCTCGAGCATCTTCGCGTCCTGCTTGGCCTCGCCGACGCCCATGTTGACGGTGATCTTCTCACCTTGGGCGCCTGCATCGGCGAGGAGTAGCCGAACTTCTCGATCAGCTGCCCGCGGATGCGCTCGTTGTATGTCTCCTTGAGTCGCGCCATGTCAGTCGATCTCCGTGCCCGAGCGCTTGGTTACGCGCATCCGAGCGCCTTCCTCGGTGCGCCGTGTCCCCACGCGCGTCGGCTTGTGGTCCTTGGGATCCAGCAGCGCCACGTTCGAGACGTGGACCGGGCCCTCGCGCTCGATCACGCCGACGGGCGCGTTCGGGCTGCCCGGGTTCGGGCGCTGGTGGCGCTTGACGATGTTGATGCCCTCCACGTAGACGCGGCCCGTGGACCGGTCGACGCGGATGATCTTGCCGATCTTGCCCTTGTCCTTGCCCGAGATCACGATGACCTCGTCGTCGGTGCGCAGCTTCATGGTCAGAGCACCTCCGGGGCGAGCGAGACGATCTTCATGAACCCGCCGTCGCGCAGCTCGCGCGCCACCGGCCCGAAGATGCGCGTGCCGCGCGGGTTGTTCTGGGCGTCGATGATCACGGCGGCGTTCTCGTCGAAGGAGATGTAGGTGCCGTCGTCGCGCCCGAACTCCTTCTTCGTGCGCACGACGACGGCCTTGACGACCTCGCCCTTCTTGACCGTCCCCTGCGGGGTGGCCTGCTTGACGGTCGCGGTGATGATGTCGCCCACGCCCGCGTAGCGGCGGCGCGAGCCGCCCTGGACGCGGATGCAGAGGATCTCGCGGGCGCCGGTGTTGTCGGCGACCCGCAGGCGGGTCTCGTTCTGGATCACTTCGCACGCTCCAGCACTTCCGTGAGGCGCCAGCGCTTCGCTGCGGCTCATCGGCCGGCACTCGACGACGCGGACGGTGTCGCCCTCGTTGGCGTTGTTCGCCTCGTCGTGCGCGTAGAGCTTCAGCGTCGAGCGCAGGATCTTGTGGTAGCGGCGATGGCGCCGGACCACGTCGATCTTGACCGTGATCGTCTTGTCGCCCTTGGCCGAGGTCACGACGCCCTGAGCGCTCGCGCGGGCGGCCGGGGCCGTGCTCGGGCGCGTGGGCGGGCTCGGGCGCCGACCGGTCGCCGCGCGTCGCGGCGCGCCGCTCCTTGAGCTTCGCGCGGTAGGCGCGGCGCTGCTTGGCGGTCGCGGCACGGCGCGCCTGGCGCTCCTCCTCGCGCTGCTCGGGCGTGACCTGGCCGCGCGGGCCGGGCGGCGCTCGGCGCGGCGCGCCTCGAGGCGGTCGCGACGGGTCTTCGCGGCGGCGCCGCAGGCGTGGGAGCGGCGTCGCCGGCGGCCTCCTCGGCCACGGGCTCGGCGGCCGCCTCAGGAGCGGCCTCGGCGGGCGCCGCGTCGCCGGCGGCGGCGTTGCTCGACCTCGTCAACCACGGTCTCGGGGGTCGTCTGGGGTCTCGGGAGTCTTCGTCTTCAGCCATTTGCTCGTCACATTCGGGTCGATGCCCCGCTGGCGCGCCACGGTGAGGGCGCGCGCGAGGTCTCGCTTTGCGGTCTTGAGGCCTGCGGTGTTCTCCAGCTCGCCGGTGGCGTGCTGCATGCGCAGGCCGAACAGGTCGCGCCGCGCGGTCGCGAGGTGCTCGCGCAGCGCCGTCTCGTCGAGGTCGTGCAGTTCGCTGTGTCTTCATCACGCGTGCTCCAGGTCCTCGCGCATGACGAACTTGGTCTTCACGGGCAGCTTGTGGCCGGCCAGGCGCAGCGCCTCGCGGGCGAGCGGCTCGGGGACGCCGGCCAGCTCGAACATCACGCGGCCCGGCTTGACGACGGCCACCCAGCCCTCCGGCGAGCCCTTGCCGGAGCCCATGCGGGTCTCGGCGGGCTTCTTCGTGAAGGGCTTGTCGGGATAGACGTTGATCCACACCTTGCCGCCACGCTTGATCTTGCGGGTCATGGCGATACGGGCGGCCTCGATCTGGCGGTTCGTCAGCCAGCCGGCCTCGAGGGTCTTGAGCCCGTACTCGCCGAACTCGACCTTCTGCTGGGCGCGCGACAGCCCGGGCTTGCGCCCGCGGTGCTGCCGGCGGAACTTGACGCGCTTCGGGAGAGAGCATTACCGGCTGATCCCTCCGCTGAGGTCGGGACGCCCGCCACCGCGGCCGCCCGGTCCGCCGCCGCGGCCACCGGTCCGCCGCCGCGGCCTCCGCCGCCGCCGCCACGGCCTCCGCCGCCGCCGCCGCCGCCGCCGGGCCCACCGGGACCGCCGGGGCCGCCGCGTCCGCCGCCGCTCACGGCCGCCGCGGCGGCCGTCGCCGGCCACCGCGCCCGTCGCGGCCGTCGCGGCCGCGGTCGTCGCGGTCGCTCGGGCCGCCGGGGCCCGGATCGTCGAGCGACGTCAGGTCGGCGCCGGTGTAGCCGGCGGGCATGATCTCGCCCTTGTTGATCCAGCACTTCACGCCGATGCGGCCGAAGGTCGTGCGGGCCTCGTAGAAGCCGTAGTCGATGTCCGCGCGCAGCGTGTGCAGCGGCACGCGGCCGTCGTTGTACATCTCGGTGCGCGCCATCTCGGCGCCGCCGAGGCGGCCGGAGACCTGGATCTTGCAGCCCTTGGCGCCCGAGCGCATCGCGCTCGTGAGCGCGCGCTTCATCGCGCGCCGGAAGGCGACGCGGTTGACGAGCTGCTCGGCGATCGACTGGGCGACGAGCTTCGCGTCGAGCTCGGGGCGCTTGATCTCGAGGATGTTGACCTTGATCGCCTTGCCGGTCAGCCGGTGCAGGTCGCGCCGCAGGGCGTCGACCTCCGAGCCGGACTTGCCGATCACGATGCCGGGCCGGGCGGTGTGGATGTTCACCTCGACCTCGGCGGCGTCCTTGCGGATCGTGATGTCCGAGAGGCCGGCGTGCGCGAGCTTGCCGGTGATGTGGTCGCGGATGCGCACGTCCTCGATCAGGAAGTCGGAGAAGTGGCGCTCGTTGAACCAGTTCGACTTCCAGTCGTGGATGTACCCCACGCGCATGGCTTCGGGATGTACCTTCTGCCCCATGCTCTAGAGCTCCTTCGGGGTGAGCGTGATCGTCAGGTGGGAGGTGCGCTTGCGGATGCGCGTCGCGCGGCCCATGGCCCGCGGGCGGTAGCGCTTGAGGGTCGGGCCCTCGTCGGCGTAGACGGCCGCGATCTTCAGTTCCTCGCCGACCAGCTCGTGGTTGTGCTCCGCGTTGGCGACGGCGGACTCGAGCAGCTTGGCCCAGTCCTTCGCGGCGGCGCGCGGCGTGAAGGCGAGGATCGCGCGCGCCTGCGCGACGTCCTTGCCGCGGATGTGGTCGCAGACCAGGCGGGCCTTGCGCGCGGAGGTGCGCACGTAGCGTGGCCTGCGCGCGGACCTCGACGCCGGCCGGCGACTCGGCGGCGCTCGTCGCGCTTGACGCGGGCGCGCGCCGGCTTCGCGGTCTCGGCCGGCTTCTTGGCGGCGGCCTTCTTCGCGGCGGGCTTCTTCGCGGCGGCTTCTTCGGCCGCCTTCGGCGTCGTCGGCGTCCGCGTCGCCCTCGGCCACCGGCTCGGCGGCCGGCTTCGCGGCGGGCCTCGTCTTCGCCGCTGCCGGCTTCTTGGCGGCCGGCTTCGCTTCGCGGCCGGCGCCTCGGCGGCGGCCTCGCCTCGTCGGCGGCCTCCTCGGCCTCGTCGGCGGCGACCTCGGCCGCGCGGGCCTTGCGGCGCGCTTGGGCTTCGGCGCCTCGGCGGCGGCCTCGGCGGCCTCCTCGGCCGTCGCGGCGGCGTCGACGGCCTCGGCGGCGGCGCCCTTGGCCTCGTCGGGCGTGTCCTCGCCCGCGGCGGCGGCGACGGCCTCCTCGGCGGCGGCAGCGGCGCGCGCCGCTTCCTCCTCGGCGCGCTCGAGCTGCTCGTCGTTCTCGTTGTTCGGCGTCTGGTCGCTCATCGGACCTTGCCCGACTTCTCGTGCCCGCGGTAGGTGCGCGTGGGCGCGAACTCACCGAGCTTGTGGCCGACCATGGACTCGGACACGAACACCGGGACGTGCTTGCGCCCGTCGTGCACGGCGATCGTGTGCCCGACCATGTCGGGGAAGATGGTGGAGGTCCGCGACCAGGTCCTGATCATGGTCTTGGAGCCGCGAGGAGTTCATCTGCTCGATGCGCTCCATGAGCCGGTCCTCGACCCACGGCCCCTTCTTTGATGGAGCGTGACATCAGCGGCTGCCCTTCTTGCCGCGGCGCCGGCCGCGGACGATGTAGCGGTCGGACTTCTTGCCCTTCTTGCGGGTGCGGTAGCCGATCGTCGGCACGCCCCAGGGCGTCATCGGGTGGTTGCCCAGCGGGCTGGCGCCCTCGCCGCCGCCGTGCGGGTGGTCCACCGGGTTCATGGCGGTGCCGCGCGTCTGCGGGCGCACGCCCATGTGGCGCTTGCGGCCGGCCTTGCCCACGGTGACGTTCTGGTGATCGGCGTTGCCGATCGTCCCGACCGTCGCGCGGCACTCGGTGCGCACCTGGCGCATCTCGCCGGACGGCAGGCGCAGGGTGGCGTAGTCGCCCTCCTTCGCCATCAGCTGGACGCCGGCGCCGGCCGAGCGCGCGAGCTGGCCGCCGCGCCCCGGCTGGAGCTCGACGTTGTGGATCACGGTGCCGACCGGCATGTTGGCGAGCGGCAGCGCGTTGCCGACGGTGATGTCGGCGTTCGGGCCGGACTCGACGATCATGCCGACGCGCAGGCGGCTCGGGGCCAGGATGTAGGCCTTGGCGCCGTCCGACGTAGTGCAGCAGCGCGATGTACGCCGACCGGTTGGGGTCGTACTCGATCGCGGCGACGCGGGCGGGGACCCCGTCCTTGCGGCGCTTGAAGTCGATGATGCGGTAGAGCCGCTTGGCGCCGCCGCCGCGGTGGCGGGCGGTCTTGCGGCCGTTGGCGTTGCGGCCGCCGCTCTTCTTCAGGCCCTCGACGAGCGACTTCTCCGGCTTGGTCTTCGTGATCTCCGCGAAGTCCGGGTACGTGACGAAGCGCAGTCCGGGCGACGTGGGCTTGGGCTTGCGGATCGGCATTACAGATCAGCCTCCAGGCCCTGGAAGATCGGGATCGAGTCGCCCTCGCGGACCTGCACGACGGCCTTCTTCCACTCGCGCGTGCGGCCCGAGGTGTAGCCCCGGCGCTTCGGCTTGGAGGGGACGGCGGACGTGCGGACCTCGAGCACCGTGACGTCGAACAGCGCCTCGACGGCCTGCTTGATCTGCGTCTTGTGCGCGTCCTTGTGCACGCGGAACGTGTACTTGTCGGCCGTCGCGAGGACGTAGGACTTCTCCGACACGACGGGCCGGATGATCACCTGGCTCGGCTCCATCACGCCACCTCCGCCTTCGCCGCCGCGCGTCTTGGCTGCCCGCGCGGTGAGCGCGTCGACCGCGGCCTGCGAGGCGACGAGCGTGCCCGGGCGCAGGATGTCGGCGACGCCGGCGTTCTCGGCGTCGCAGCACGAGCGACGCCCGCGAGGTTGCGGAACGACTTGGCGGCGGCCGCCTCGTCCGCCGGTCAGCACGACGAGCGTGGCGCCGCCGCGCGCGTCGGCCAGCAGGCCGGCGGCCTGCTTGGTCGACGGCGCGTCGAACGCCGCCGGCGTCGAGGCCGAACAGCGAGCCGCGCTCGGCGTGCAGCGAGAGCGCGGAGCGCAGCGCGGCACGGCGCGCCTTGCGGTTGACCTTGAGGATGTAGTGGCGCGGGCTCGGGCCGAAGACCGTGCCGCCGCCGCTCCACAGCGGGGAGCGCGACGAGCCGGCGCGGGCGCGGCCGGTGCCCTTCTGGCGCCACGGCTTGGCGCCGCCGCCGCGGACCATGCCGCGGGTCTTGGTCGCGTGCGTGCCGCGGCGGCGCGCGGCGAGCTCGGCCACGACGGTCTCGTGCACGAGCGGGCCGTTGAACGGCGCGCCGAACACGTCGGCGTCGAGCGTGAGCTTGCCCGAGCCGCCCAGGATCGGCGCATCAGCCATCGGTGCGCACCTCCACGGTGGCGCCCTTGGGCCCGGGGACCGAGCCGCGCAGGAGCATCAGGTTCTGGTCGGGGATCAGCTCCACGACCTCGAGGCCCTTCTGGGTCACGCGCTTGGCGCCCATGTGGCCGGGGCCGCGGATGCCCTTGAACACGCGCGAGGGCGTGGCCGACGCGCCGATCGAGCCCGGGGCGCGCACGTTGTGCGAGCCGTGGGACTTCGGGCCGGCGGCGAAGTTGTGGCGCTTGATCGTGCCCTGGAAGCCCTTGCCCTTCGAGACGCCGGAGACCTTGACGGTCTGGCCGACCTCGAACGCCTCGACGGTGACGGTCTCGCCGACCGTGAGCTCGCCGGCCTCGTCGCGGAACTCCACGAGCGTGCGCACGGGCGGGGCGTCGACCTTCTTGAGGTGGCCGAGCTCGGGGCGCGTGAGCGCCTTCTCGCGCACGGCGCCGAAGCCGAGCTGGACGGCGACGTAGCCGTCGACGTCCTGCGGTGCGGATCGCGGTCACCGGGCACGGGCCCGCCTCGAGCACGGTCACGCGCTCGACGCGGCCGTCCTCGAGGAACCGCTGGGTCATACCGAGTTTCTTGGCGAGGATGGCGGGCATGGCTCTAGCCGAAGGCGAGGCGGATCTCGATGTCCACGCCGGCGGGCAGGTGGTCGAGCCGCTGGAGCGAGTCGACCGTCTTGGGCGTGGGCTGGTGGATGTCGATCAGGCGCTTGTGCGTGCGGATCTCGAAGTGCTCCTGCGAGTCCTTGTCCTTGAACGGCGACTTGATCACCGCGTAGACGTTCTTCTCGGTCGGCAGCGGCACCGGGCCGGACACGGTCGCGCCCGTCCGCGTCGCGGTCTCCACGATCTCCTTGGCGGCCGTCTCGATGGCCGACGAGTCGTAGGCCTTCAAGCGGATGCGAATCTTGTTCTGCTGGGCGGTTGCCACGTTCTGTCCGGTCTCTGGTGTCTTCTTGGAAGGTTTGGGGTGCTGGCGTGCTTGCTTTGCGCAGTGAAGGCGGGCCCCGGGGCCCGGGGCCCGCCTCCGATTAGGTCGTATCTGACTTCGGTCGGCTGCGGGCTGAGCGCCCGCGCCGGTGCTGCTACTTGATGACTTCGGTGACCACGCCCGAGCCGACGGTGCGGCCGCCCTCGCGGATCGCGAAGCGCAGGCCGGCGTCCATGGCGATGGGCTGGATCAGCTCGATCTCCATCTGGATGTTGTCGCCCGGCATGACCATCTCGGTGCCCTCGGGGAGCTTGCGCCGAGCCCGTCACGTCGGTGGTGCGGAAGTAGAACTGCGGCCGGTAGCCGTTGAAGAACGGCGTGTGACGGCCGCCCTCCTCCTTCTTGAGCACGTACACCTCGGCCTTGAACTGCGTGTGCGGCGTGATCGAGCCCGGCTTGCAGAGCACCTGCCCGCGCTCGATCTCCTCGCGCTTGATCCCGCGGAGCAGGCAGCCGACGTTGTCGCCGGCGCGCCCCTCGTCGAGGATCTTGCGGAACATCTCGACGCCGGTGACGACCGTGTTGGAGGTCTCGGTCTTGATGCCGACGATCTCCACCGTGTCGCCCGTGTTGACGATGCCCTGCTCGATGCGGCCCGTGGCCACCGTGCCGCGGCCCGTGATCGAGAAGACGTCCTCGACCGGCATCAGGAACGGCTTGTCGAGGTCGCGCTCGGGCTCCGGGATGTAGGAGTCCAGCTGCTCGGCGAGCTCGACGATCTTCGCCGTGTACTCCTCGTCGCCCTCGAGCGCCTTCAGCGCCGAGCCGATGACGAACGGGATGTCGTCGCCCGGGAAGTCGTAGGTCGGAGAGCAGCTCGCGCACCTCGACCTCGACGAGCTCGAGCAGCTCCTCGTCGTCGACCATGTCGGCCTTGTTGAGGAACACGACGATGTACGGCACGCCGACCTGGCGGGCGAGCAGGATGTGCTCGCGCGTCTGGGGCATCGGGCCGTCGGCCGCCGAGACCACGAGGATGGCGCCGTCCATCTGCGCCGCGCCCGTGATCATGTTCTTCACGTAGTCGGCGTGACCGGGACAGTCGACGTGGGCGTAGTGCCGGTTGTTCGTCTCGTACTCCACGTGCGACGTCGCGATCGTGATGCCGCGCGCCTTCTCCTCCGGCGCGTTGTCGATCTCGTCGAAGGACCGGGCCTGGCCGCCGTACGTGTCGGAGAGCACCTTCGTGATGGCCGCGGTCAGCGTCGTCTTGCCATGGTCGATGTGACCGATGGTGCCGACGTTGACGTGCGGCTTGTCGCGCTCGAACTTCTCCTTCGCCACTTCGGGTTGCTCCTTAAGTCTCTGAGTCGTTTTCTTCGGTACGTGCGTCGGCGGCCCGCCCGGAAGGCGAACCCGTGCAGACTAGCGCAGCTAGGCGGGGATCGGCTCTCCCGGTGCGGCCCTCGACGACCTTCTCGGCGATGTTGGGCGGCACTTCCTCGTAGCGCTCGAACTGCATGGTGTACGTGGCACGCCCCTGCGTCATCGAGCGGAGGTCGCCGACGTAGCCGAACATCTCGCTCAGCGGCGCCGTCCCGCGCACCACCTTCGCGTTGCCGCGCTCCTCCATGCCGTCGATCCGGCCGCGCCGGCGGTTGAGGTCGCCGATCACGTCGCCCATGTACTCCTCGGGCACGGTGACCTCGACGGAGAAGACGGGCTCGAGCAGCACGGGCTTGGCGCGGCGGGCCGCCTCCTGGAGCGCGAGCGAGCCCGCGATCTTGAAGGCGATCTCCGACGAGTCGGTGTCGTGGTACTTGCCGTCGGTCAGCGTGACGCGCACGTCGACCATCGGGTAGCCGGCGCGCACGCCGGACTCCAGCGCCTCCTCGACGCCCTTCTCCACGGCCGGGATGTACTCGGTCGGGATCGAGCCGCCCTTGATCTTGTTGACGAAGTCGAAGCCCTCGCCCGGCGCCGGCTCGATGTCGATGTAGACGATGCCGAACTGGCCCGAGCCGCCGGTCTGCTTGACGAAGCGGCCCTCGATCTTCTGCGCGCTGCCGCGCACGGTCTCGCGGTAGGAGACCTGCGGGCGGCCGACGTTGGCGTCGACCTTGTACTCGCGCAGCATGCGGTCGACCAGCACCTCGAGGTGCAGCTCGCCCATGCCGGAGATCTCGGTCTGGCCGGTCTCCTCGTTCGTCGCGACCTGGAAGGTCGGATCCTCCTCGGCCAGGCGGCCGAGCGCGATCGACATCTTCTCCTGGTCGACCTTCGTCTTCGGCTCGATCGCGACCTTGATGACCGGATCGGGGAAGTCCATCGATCTCGAGCTTGATCGGCTTGTCGGGCGCAGCCAGCGTGTCGCCGGTGACGACCTGCTTGATGCCGACCGCCGCGGCGATGTCGCCCGAGTAGACCTCGGTGACGTCCTCGCGGTCGTTCGCGTGCATCATCAGGATGCGGCCGATGCGCTCGGTCCGGCCGGTGCTGACGTTGAGCACGCGCGAGCCGGCCTCGAGCTTGCCCGAGTAGACGCGGAAGTAGGTGAGCTTGCCGACGAACGGGTCGGCCATGATCTTGAACGCCAGCGCGGCGAACGGCTCGGAGTCGTCGGCCTTGCGGGACGCGGGGCGGTCGTCGCCGCCCTTGACGGTCTCGATGCCCTCGATCGGCGGCACGTCGAGCGGGCTCGGCAGGAAGTCGATCACGGCGTCGAGCAGCGGCTGCACGCCCTTGTTCTTGAAGGACGAGCCGCACAGCACGGGCGTGAGCTTGATCTCGAGCGTCGCCTTGCGGATCGCGGCGATGAGCCGGTCCGACGGGATCTCGGCCTCGTCGAGGATCAGCTCGAGCAGCCCGTCGTCGTAGTGCGAGACCTCCTCGAGCAGGTGCTCGCGCGCGGCCTGCGCCTCCTCGGCGATGTCCGCCGGGATGTCCGTGACGTCGAAGTCGTTGCCGAGCTCGTCGTTGTAGATGATCGCCTTCATGTTGATCAGGTCGACGATCCCGCGGAACTCGGACTCGGCGCCGATCGGCAGCTGGAGCGGCACGGGGTGCGCGGCCAGCCGGTCGATCATCGTCTGGATGCCCTGATCGAAGTTCGCGCCGATGCGGTCCATCTTGTTGATGTAGGCGATGCGCGGCACGTGGTACTTGTCGGCCTGGCGCCACACCGTCTCGGACTGCGGCTCGACGCCGGCGACGGAGTCGAACAGCGCGATCGCGCCGTCGAGGACGCGCAGCGAGCGCTCGACCTCGACGGTGAAGTCGACGTGGCCCGGCGTGTCGATGATGTTGATGCGATGACCGTCCCACTCGGCCGTGGTGGCCGCGGAGGTGATCGTGATGCCGCGCTCCTGCTCCTGCTCCATCCAGTCCATCGTCGCGGCGCCCTCGTGCACCTCGCCCATCTTGTGCGAGCGGCCGGTGTAGTAGAGGATCCGCTCGGTCGTCGTCGTCTTGCCCGCGTCGATGTGGGCCATGATCCCGATGTTGCGGGTCTTCTCGAGGGTGAACTTGCGCGGCATGGGAAGAAGTCTCTCTCTGGCTGCTGGAACTGCCCGGGTCGGGGCGAAAAAAAGGGCCCTGCAGGGCCCGTGACGTCACATGGAGGCGGCCCGAGCGGTTGGGCTATGTCTCGAGTGTCTCCATGAGGGTCGTGGCCCCGGCGGGGGCATGCGCACAGACATGCAAGCGCCCCGCGGCGAGAGCCCATGGTAGCAGTGCCCGGGCGCACGCCCACTAGGGTTCGGCGCCGTGTCGCCGCCTCTCCGGATCGCTCTCCTCGTGCTGCCGATCGCCGGCGCAGGGCTGTTGATCGCGGCCGAGTTCTCGACTCTCTACGAGGTGCAGGTCGTGACCACCGTGCCGGAGGGCGGGTCGTACTCCGCCGGCGGTCACCACGGCTACGCGCTCGGGGTGATGGCACTCGGGATCGTGGTGATGGCGCTGGGAGCCGTGCTCGGGGGATCGCGCCCCGCGGCGTTCGCCGTGCTAGCGCTGGCAGCCGCCGCGCTCGCGATCGCGCTCGCCGTCGACCTACCCGACGTGCACGAGACCGGCCTGCTCGGCCGCACCTACGATGCGGCGCGCGCGGAGCCCCGCTCGGGCCTCTATCTGGAGATCGCCGGCGGCTGCGCGGCGCTCGTCGGCGGCGCGCTCATCGTGTTGGCTCGACCGGGCGCGCGTCGCCCGAGGCGAGGTCGTAGAACAGCGCCCGAACGCTGAGCCCCGGCAGCACGCCGCGTACCCGCGTGATCCCGCGGCGCAGCTCGTCCTCGACGGCGGCGTCGGCCATGCCGTGCGCGACGCAGTCGCTGTGGCCGACGAGCCAGACCTCCTGGATCCCGGCCCGCTCCTGCGCGACCCGCAGCGAGCGCTCGACGTCGTCCGAGACCGTGGCGCCGGCGTTGCGCAGCACCATCGCGTCACCGCGCGCGAGGCCGAGATCGCGCAGGGGGTCGAGCCGCGAGTCCATGCAGGTCAGGACGGCGAGCCGCCGCCCGGGGGCGCGCGGGAGATACTCGGCGGAGGAACCGGTGTCCGGCTCGGCCGCGGCTGCCGCAGGCTCGGCGGCGGGGCCGCCCGGCGAGGGATCGGACTCGGTGTCGCGGCCGAAGGGTGCCCAGCTCATGCGCGGCTAGGAGGCCGAGAAGGTCACGCGCGCGCCTCGGCGCGTGCAGCGGTAGATCGTCTGCGCGAGCCGCGCGTCGTCGAAGACCCCGCGGCAGCGCAGCCGGGCACGGCGGTAGCGCAGGTCGCCCCCCTCCGCCGCGCGCGCGACCCTGCGCGCCACGGCGCAGCTGACGTTGCGCGCGCGGATGCTGAAGGCGCCGTTGTCGGACGCGGGCGTGAACGAGAGCGACTTGCACGCGCGCCCGGTCGGCACGGCATGCACCACCTGCCGCGCGACGGCGGCCTTGCGGCAGAACATCCCGTCGGGGATGCAGACGACGAGCTGATAGGAGTGGCCGGGCTCGACGGGCACGAACTCCCTGAACGGCTCCGGTGCCGGGACCTGCGCGGCCGTGGGCGGCAGCTGGCAGCGCAAGCGCGCCGGGACGATCCCGCTGAACACCGTCGGCTCGCCCGCGTGCGCCCTGCGACTGGCCAGCTGGGCGCGGCAGGGGCCGCCGGCGAAGTCGCCGCTCGCGATGAACACCGCCCAGCGCTTGCCGGATTGCAGCCCGCCGACGGTCACGGCGACGACCTCGCGGGCCGCGATGCTGCCCGGCGCGTCGAGCGTCGCCGCGGGGGCCGGCGCGGCGAACGCGCCGGCGAGAAGGAGGCCGAGTGCACTACCAGCGGTAGTGCGCAAAGGCCTTGTTGGCCTGAGCCATGCGGAAGATGTCGTCCCTCCGCTTGTAGGCGCCGCCCTGCTGGGACTGGGCGTCGAGCAGTTCCATCGCCAGGCGCTGGGCCATCGACTTCTCGCGCCTGCTGCGGGCGAACTCGACGAGCCAGCGGACCGCAAGCGTGCGGGCGCGGCGCGGCGGGACCTCGACCGGCACCTGGTAGGTCGCGCCGCCGACGCGGCGGGACTTGACCTCGAGCACCGGCGTGAGCGCCTTGATCGAGGTCTCCAGCGCCTCGACCGGGTCCGCGCCGGTGCGCTCGCCCAGGATCGCCAGCGCGTCGTAGACGATCCGCTCGGCGGTCGACTTCTTGCCGTCGAGCATCACGCGGTTGATGACCTGCTGGACCAGCTTGGACCGGTGCAGGGGATCCGGCTCGACCGGCCGGATGGTGGCTGCGGAACGGCGGGGCACTACTTCGCCTTCACGCCGTACTGCGAGCGGGCCTTCTTGCGGTCCGAGACGCCGGCGGCGTCGAGCGTTCCGCGCACGACCTTGTAGCGCACGCCCGGCAGGTCCTTGACGCGACCGCCGCGGACGAGCACGACGGAGTGCTCCTGCAGGTTGTGTCCCTCGCCGGGGATGTAGGCCGTGACCTCCATCTGGTTGGTCAGCCGCACGCGGCAGACCTTGCGCAGAGCGGAGTTCGGCTTCTTGGGAGTCGTCGTGTACACGCGCGTGCACACGCCGCGGCGCTGAGGAGCGGCCACCTTCTTCTTGCGCCCCTTGCCCGACTTCAGGCCGGGGGTGGCGAGCTTCTTCTTCGGCGCTTTGCGTCCCTTGCGCACGAGCTGAGAGGTCGTCGGCATACGGCGCGGGATGGTAGCACCGGAAACGGGCCCGCCTGCGTACGCTGCGGAGCATGGCGAACGCATTGGAAGGGACGGCAGCGCTGGTCACGGGCGCGAGCAGCGGCATCGGCGAAGCGACCGCCCGCTGCCTCGCCGGACACGGCGCAGCGGTCGCCGTGGCGGCCCGCCGCAAGGATCGCCTCGACGCGCTGGTGAGCGCGATCGAGGCCGACGGCGGCCGGGCGGTGGCGATCGAGGCCGACGTGACCGATCAGGAGCAGGCCCGCGGCGCGGTCGAGCGCACCGTCGCCGAGCTGGGCAGCCTCGACACCGTGGTCAACAACGCCGGCGTGATGCTGCTTGGCCCGATCGCCGACGCGCCGACCGAGGAGTGGGAGCGGATGGTCGCGCTCAACGTCAACGGGCTGCTGTACGTATCGCACGCCGCCCTGCCGCACCTGATCCGCTCGGCCGACGAGGGGCGCCGGCGCGTCGCCGACCTCGTCAACGTCTCCTCCACGGCGGGCCGCAACGCCCGCGCCGGCGCCGGCGTCTACAACGCGACCAAGTTCGGCGTCAACGCGTTCTCGGAGTCGCTGCGCCAGGAGGTGACCGAGCGCCATGTCCGCGTCTCGCTCGTCGAGCCCGGCGCGGTCGAGACGGAGCTGACCGATCACCTGCGCCCCGAGATACGCGATCAGCTGCGCAGCCAGTTCGACTACGAGCGCCTGCACGCGGGCGACATCGCCGACGCGATCGCCTACATCGTCACCCGCGCCCGCCACATCGCGATCAACGAGGTCCTGATCCGCCCGACCGAGCAGGTGCGCTAGGCCGCGGCGCCCTCGCCGAGCACGTCGAAGAGCTCCGCATAGGGCAGGCCGGTCGCCTCGGCGACGGGCCGGTAGGTCACCTTGCCGTCGGCGACGTTGACACCAGGCGCGAGGCCGGGGTTCTCCCGCACCGCCCGGGCGACGCCGGCGTCCGCCAGGTGCAGCACGTAGGGCAGCGTCGCGTTCGTGAGCGCGTAGGTCGAGGTCACCGGGACCGCGCCGGGCATGTTGGCGACGCAGTAGTGGGTCACGCCGTCGACCACGAACGTCGGGTCCGAGTGCGTGGTCGGCCGCGAGGTCTCGAAGCAGCCGCCCTGATCGATCGAGACGTCGACGATCACCGCGCCCTTCTTCATCAGCCCGAGCTGCTCGCGCCGGATCACGTAGGGCGCCTTGGCGCCGTGCACGAGCACCGCGCCGATCACGAGGTCCATGTCGGGCAGGCGCTGCTCGATCTCCAGCGTCGAGGCGTAGCACGTGGATGCGCGCCCCGCGAAGTACAGGTCGAGCTCGCGCAGGCGGTCGATGTTGCGGTCGTAGACGTAGACCTCGGCCTCCATGCCGATCGCGATGAAGGCGGCGTTCATGCCGACGACGCCGCCGCCGATCACCATCACCTTGGCGGCCGCGACGCCCGGCACGCCGCCGAGCAGGATCCCGCGGCCGCCGAGCGGCTTCTCGAGCATGAACGCGCCCGCCTGGGTCGCGATCTTGCCCGCCACCTCGCTCATCGGCGCGAGCAGCGGCAGCCGCCCGCGCGCGTCCTCGACCGTCTCGTAGGCCACGCAGGTGGCGCCCGACTCGACGAGTCCCTTTCGTGAGCTCGGGGTCCGGCGCAAGGTGCAGGTAGGTGAAGAGCGTGTGCCGGGGCTCGAGCCGAGCCACCTCCTCGGCCTGCGGCTCCTTGACCTTGACGATCATGTCGGCCTCGCCGAACACCGCGTCGGCGTCGGGCAGGATGATCGCGCCCTGCGCCTCGTAGTCGGCGTCCGCGATCGCCGAGCCCTCGCCGGCGCCCGCCTGCACGACGACCTCGTGGTCGTGCTCGACCAGCTCGCGAACCCCGGACGGGGTGAGCGCGACGCGGTACTCGTCTGACTTGATCTCGGTAGGG
This sequence comes from uncultured Solirubrobacteraceae bacterium, assembly GCA_963839615.1. Classification (GTDB taxonomy): domain Bacteria; phylum Actinomycetota; class Thermoleophilia; order Solirubrobacterales; family Solirubrobacteraceae; genus DASQMT01. Next base: position 227,408 of record CAWIVY010000010.1, on the reverse strand, counting down.
ACGCCGACCTTCACTCGATCACGCCTCGCTTTCATGGCTTGGGGTCATGGCACCAGCTCGCGGCCGCGCAGGGCGAGCCAGAAGTCGATCCGGTCACGCGCGGAGTCGAGCGACCGGCCGGTGAGCTCCTCGACGCGGCGGATCCGGTAGCGCAGCGTATGACGGTGGCAGTAGAGCTGGCGCGCGGCCCGCTCCCACTGCCCGTTGCACTCGATGAAGGCCTCGAGCGAGCGCATCAGCTCGCCGCCGTAGGCACCTTCGCCCTCCTCGATCGGAGCGAGGATCGAGTCGCAGAACAGCCGCAGCGCGTCGTCGTCCTGGAGCGAGAGCAGCAGCTGGAAGGAGCCGAGGTCGCGGAACGTCGCGAGCAGCTGCGGGGCGCCGTCGCCGTTGGCCTCGCCGGAGAGCGCCTGCGCCTCGAGCGCGCAGCGCGCCTCGTGGAACGTGCGCCGCAGGTCCGTCGCCGCGACCGCGCGCCCCGCGCCCGCCGGGAGCTCGACCGCCGCGGTGCGCGAGGCGCGTGCGCGCACGCGCTCGGCCATCGCGAACAGGACCTCGTCGGGCTCGCCGTGCCCGAGCGGCAGCAGCGCGCAGGAGAAGCGGCCGGTGCCGGCGGCGAGCCCGCCCGGGAGCTCGTCGCGCAACGCCGCCGTCAGGCCGTCCTCGACCAGCGCCTTGATCGAGCGCGGCGGGTTCAGCACCAGCACGCCGATGCGCTCGTGCAGCCCGAACGGCTCGAGCCTCCGGGCGAGCTCGGGGCCGGCCAGCTCGCCGGAGACCATCGCGGACAGCACGTCGCCCGCCAGCCGCCGCTCCGTGTCGTCGGCGACGCGGCGCCGCAGCAGCTCGAGCGCGACGATCGTGACGGCCTGGTGCAGCACGAGCCGGTCGAACTCGCCGAGGCCGCCGCGGTCCTTGACCGCGACGAGCCACGCCTGCGGCGCCGGCCCTTCGCCGTTCCCGCGCGCGGGCGTGCGCACCACCGGCAGCGCCAGCGCGCGCCCGTGCAACTCGCCCGACGGCGCATAGCCGCGGCGTGCCCCGGCGCGGGTGCGCTCGCGCAGCTCCTCGCCGGTCGCCTCGAGCACCTCCGCCGCGAGCGGCACGCCGCCGTCGCTGCGCGCCAGCTCGACGCCGCGCGCGTCGTACACGAGCGCCGTGCCGCCGACCAGCGTCGCCAGCGCGTCGGTCACGCCCTCGAGGCCCTGCTCGGACAGCACGATGCGCTCGAGCCGCTCGTGCGCGGAGAGCGCGCGCTGCAGCACCGCGTACTGCTCGTTGACCAGGTGCGAGAACGCCTTCTCGGTCACCGCGATGAACGGCACCTCGTAGGGGATCTCGAACAGCGGGAAGTCCAGCTCGGCCGCAGCCTCGCGCAACGCCTCGGGAGTCTCGGCGTGGGCGAACCCGACCCCGAGCCCGAGCCCGGAGAGGTCGTGCGCCACGAGCCGCTCGACGAACGCCCGCTGCGCCTCCGGCTCGGCGAGGTTCATGCCGGTCGTGAGCAGCAGCTCTCCGCCCGACAGCCACGGCGTCGGGTCGGTGATCTCTGAGATGTGCACCCAGCGGACGGGCCGGTCGAGGCCCGCCTCGCCGGCGACGAGCCGGATGTCGAGGTCGCGGATCAGGTCACGGAGCAGGAGCACGAACGCCCCCTCGGCCTCAACGCAGGTCCAGCCTCCGCGAGGCCTCCTCGAGGGCGGGCCGCAGCACGCTGCGGATCTCCTCGAACTGCTCGGGCCCTGCGATCAGTGGCGGCGCGAGCTGGATCACCGGATCGCCGCGGTCGTCGGAGCGGCAGATCAGCCCGCGCTTGAACATCTCGGCCGAGAGGAAGTCGCGCAGCAGCCATTCGCACTCCTCCGCGGAGAACGTCTGCTTCGTCGCCTGGTCGCGGACCAGCTCGAGCGCCCAGAAGTAGCCCATTCCGCGCACGTCGCCGACGATCGGGATGTCGCGCAGCGAGTCGAGCATCGCGCCGAACGCGCCCTCGTTGTCGCGCACGTTCTGGAGCAGCGACTCGCGCTCGAAGACGTCGAGGTTGGCCAGCGCGGTCGCGGACGCGACCGGGTGGCCGCCGAACGTGATGCCGTGCAGGAACGACTCGGACCCCTTCGCGAAGGGCTCGAAAACCTTGTCGGAGGCGATCACGGCGCCCATCGCCGCGTAGGACGAGGTGAGCCCCTTGGCGGTCGTGATGATGTCGGGCTCGTAGTCGAAGCGCTCGGCGCCGAACCACTCGCCCAGGCGGCCCCACGCGCAGATCACCTCGTCGGAGATGAACAGGATCCCGTACTCGTCGCAGATCTCGCGCACGCGCTGGAAGTAGCCCTCGGGCGGGCCGAAGCAGCCGCCGGAGTTCTGCACCGGCTCGAGGATCACGCAGGAGACGGTCTCGGGACCCTCGAACTCGATCCGCTCGCGGATCGCCTCGGCCGGGTCGTCGACCTCGGGGCGGTAGGGGTTGGTGTTGGCGACGTGCGCGGAGCCGGGGAACAGCGGCTCGAACGGCCGGCGGGCGTCGGGGATGCCGGTGGCCGTGAGCGCGCCCATCGTGGTGCCGTGGTAGGCGAGCTTGCGCGAGATCACCTTGTAGCGGCCGGAGTTGCCGGTGAGCTTGTGGTACTGGCGGCAGAGCTTGAGCGCCGAGTCGACCGCCTCGGAGCCGCCGGAGGTGAAGAAGACGCGGTTCAGCGAGCCGGGCGCGAGGCCCGCGATGCGCGCGGCGAGCTCGATCGCCTTCGGGTGCGCGAAGCCCCAGTTGGTGAAGAAGCCGAGCTCCTTCGCCTGGTCTGCGCCCGCCTGGGCGACGTCGGCCCGGCCATGGCCGATGTTCACGCAGTACAGAGCGGACAACCCGTCGAGGTAGCGTCGGCCGTGCTGGTCGTAGACGTAGCAGCCCTCGCCGCGGACGATGACCGGGATCTCGTGGTCCGCGTCGAACGCGCCCATGCGGGTGAAGTGCATCCACAGGTGCTTGCGGGCCAACTCCTGCATCTCGCCCGTCGCGAGTTCCTCGACCGCTGCCATGCCTCTCCTCAATCGTCCACTTTGTCGACGCGAGTACGCCGATCCGTACAAACTACACGGGGCACCCTGACAGCTCAAGATCAGGGGACGATCGGGGGACCGCCCCTGATGACCGGGCGCCGCGCGGGCCCGATGCTGCGGCAATGCAACTCGACCCCGACCGCGCCGCCGCCCTGCTCGACCGCCTCTACCGCACCGCGGTCCTGATCACCAGGGACCCGCACGAGGCGGAGGACCTCGTCCAGGACACCTACGAGCAGATCCTGCGCCGCCCGCGCGAGCTGCGCGGCGACAGCGAGCTCCACTACATGCGCGCGGCGATGCGCCGCCGCCACGTCGACCGCCACCGCGAGTCGTGCCGCCGCGTCCCTGTGGTCGGCCTGGACGCCGCGCCCGACATCCGCTCGCGCAGCGGCGAGGAGCCCGGCCGCCGCGCCGAGCAGGCCGAGGTCCTGGCGGCGATCCGCGCGCTGCCGGAGATCCACCGCAACGTGCTCGTCGCGACCTACGTGGCGGGACTGACCTACTCCGAGGCGGCGCAGGCGCTCGGCGTGAAGCGCGGCACGGTCATGAGCCGCGTCTTCCGCGCCCGCGAGGCGCTGGTCGGCGCGCTCGGCGGCGTGCCGGCGGCGGCGTAGTTCCGGCCGTCGCGTGGTTCGCACCAACTGCGCATTAACGGAGTGCCGGGTGTGTGCCGGCGCGGCGGGCGGGCCCGGCCCGGGTGGAGAGTGGCGGCGTGCCCGAGCGCGCGCGTCAACGCCGGTACGCCTCCGCTTCCAGCGCGCCGCCCGGCGTTGACGGCGATATACGCCGTCAACGCCGGGCGCCAGTCCGGTTTGCCGCCGCGACCGGCGTTGACCGGTCGATCGGCGGGCTCGCCACGCGTCAGGACGGGATCGTCGAGCGCCGGCAGCTGATCGCGCTCGGGCTGAGCGCTGCCGCGATCGACCACCGAGTGCGGACCGGGCGGCTGATCGTCCTGTATCGCGGCGTCTACACGATCGGCCACGAAGCGCTGACCGAACGCGGCAAGTTGCGGGCGGCGTTGATCGCCGGCGGGCCTACCGCGGTGCTGAGCCACAGGACCGCGGCCGCCCTCTGGAAGCTCACTCCCTCGATGCCGCAGTTCGTCGACGTCACGGTCACGAGAAAGGGCCCGCGCAGCCGCGGCCTCCTCCGCATCCACGAGACACGGCGACCGCCCGACGTCCGCACAGTCCACTCGCTCCCCGTCACCGCGCCGCTGCGAACGCTCGTCGACCTGGCGGCGACACGGTCGCACCACCAACTCGAGCGCCTCTGCGCCGAGGCGCTCGTGCTGAAGCTGGTCACGCACGAGCAACTCGAGGCCGCCCGGATCCTCCCACCCGCCACCGCCGCGCCGACCCGCTCGCAGTTCGAGCGCGCGTTCCTCGCCGCGCTCCGCAGCGCCGGCCTGCCGCGGCCGCTCGTCAACCACTCCGTCGCTCCCTACACCGCCGACTTCGCATGGCCGGAGCAGCGCGTCGTGGTGGAGACCGACGGCTGGCGGTTCCACGGCCACCGGCTGGCGTTCGAGGACGACCGCGCGCGGGACGCCGACCTGGCGGCGCGCGGATGGATCGTCGTCCGGATCACATGGCGGCAGCTGCAGAGCTCACCGACGCTCGTGCTGGTGCAGCTCGCGCAGACGCTCGCGCGCCGGACGTGAGCGCGGCTACGCGTTGGCCGCGGCCGCGCGAACCGGCGCGGGCGTGACCAGGGCGGCGAGGATGACCATCGTGAAGGCGACGCCCTGGAGCACGATGCCCAGGGTGTCCGCCGGCATCGGATCGCCGAAGACGACGATCCCGCCGAGGATGCACGAGACGTTGGCCGCCGTCGAGGTCGCGGCGATGACCGGCACGGCCTCGCCCTGCTGCATGCCGCGCGCGGAGACGTAGAACGCGATCACGGAGCCCGTCGCCGCGATCGCGAGCCAGGGGGAGAAGAGCATGTCGCCGATGCCGCCGACGCCGGTGAGCGCCTTGATCGCGACGTCGGAGACGCCGAACAGCACGCCCGCCGCGCCGCCGAGCATGACCCCGTGATGGTGGTCGGGCGCGCCGAGCCGGGGGCCGGAGACCAGCAGCGCGCCGATCACGAGCATGCCGACCTCGAAGGAGATCATCCCGGCGAGCGAGTAGGCCGAGTGGGCTCCGCTGGTGGCCGGCAGCGTGATGATCAGCAGGCAGCAGGCCGGCCGCGGTCATCGCGACGCCGGTCCACTGGCGCAGGCCGACCTTGAAGCCGAAGATCCGGTCCGCCAGCACCGCGAGCATCACGACGCCGGTGGAGAGCACGGCCTGCACGACCGACATCGGCGCCAGCGCCAGCGCGGCGACGTGGAAGATCCAGGCGCCGAGCGCGATCGCCATGCCGAGGGCGAACCACTTCGACTTGAAGAGCGCCTTGCCCGACGCCAACGGGTGGCGGACGTCGACACTGGGAGCCTCGTTAGCACCACGGTGCTTGTAGAGGAACGCGAGTTGTGTCGCGATCGCGCAGACGAGCGCGAGCAGGATGCCTAGATTTAGCGTCAAGTCAGTGAGTTTTCGTATGCCGCGAAGACGCGGCGGTTCGTGACACGCCCGCCGCGCCCTCCGCGCGGATCCCCTGACGTGTCTTCCCCTACATCGGTCCTCAACGAACCAGGCTTGAGAACCTTGCGTCCACTCAGACTAACGTCCACCCCGATGAGAAGTTGCAGTGCGCGCCCCCTGCTGCTGGTCGACGTGGACGGCGTGGTCTCCCTCTTCGGCTTTGCCCAGCCGCCACCTGCGGGATTGGTGCCGACGGCCGTCGAGGGCGTCCCCCACCTGATCTCGGCGCACGCCGGCGCGCAGCTCAGACGGCTCTCGGCCACGTTCGACTGCGTCTGGTGCAGCGGCTGGGAGGAGCGGGCGGAGGAGCATCTGCCACGCCTGCTGGGGCTGCCCGGCGGCTGGCCGCATCTGTGCTTCGCGCCCGAACCTGGCGCGCAGGCGCGCCATTGGAAGCTCAGCGCGATCGAGTCACATGCCGGACCCGACCGGCCGCTCGCCTGGATCGACGACGCGTTCGACGAGAGCTGCGACGAATGGGTCGCCGGACGCCGCGCGCCGACCCTGCTGGTGCGCACCGAACCGGCTGCCGGCCTGCGCGGGGAGCACGTCACGCTGCTGGAGGAGTGGGCGCGGCGGCTGTGAGCCGCAGCACCGGCACCTCGGGCGGCCGCCGCAGCCGCAGCGGCAGCCCGGCCGTGCCGATGCCCGCCGAGACGTACATGTGCCGGCCGCGCTCGACCACGTGGCCCGCGAGGTAGCGCTCGCCGTAGCGCGTCGGCAGCAGCGCGCGGCGGAGCAGCGGCACGTTGACCTGGCCGCCGTGGAGGTGTCCCGCGACCGTCAGCGCGACGCGCTCGGGCACCTGCGGGAACATGTCGGGGTCGTGCACGGCGAGCAGGACCGCGGCGCCCGGCGGCGGCTCCCGCAGCGCGGCGCCGAGATCCGGGAAGCGGTGGCGCGCGCATGCCAGACCGGCGACCCAGAGCCCGTCGCGCACGGCGACGGCCTCGTTCTCGAGCACGCGTACCCCGGCGTCGCGCAGCGCCCAGCCCATCGCCGGCCCGGCCGCGCGCCAGTCGTGGTTGCCGAGCACGGCGATCGCGTTCGGGAGCCGCGCGAGCTCGCGCGCGACCGCGCGCGCACGCGCGCGCGCCCATCTCCGAGCGGCGTCGAGTCGAGGTAGTCGCCGAGCAGCAGGTGCAGGTCGGCGTCGAGCGCCAGCATCGCGTCGACGATCCGCGCCAGCCGTGCCGGCGTGCATGTGACCGGCGCCGGCGTGGAGGTCCGCGACGAGCGCGACCCGCAGCCCTTCATGCTCGCGCGGCCAGTCGCGGCAGCGCCAGCGGCACCTCCGGGCAGATCAGGCTGCGCGGCTCCTGCCACGCGGCCCGATGGCCCAATGCAGCGGCGGCCGCCCCGAGGGCGGCCGCCGAGAACTTCAATCCCGCGGGGAGGGATTACTTCTTGTCGTCGGGGGAGTCGAGCTCCCCGCCGATGTCGTCGAAGCCGCCGCCGGTCGTGCCGCCGCCGAATCCGGAGCCGATCTCCTCGAGCTCCGCGGTGTCGAACCCGGGGCCGAACGCGCCGAGGCCCTCGCCGTCGTCGAGCCCGAGCTCGGCGGCGAGCTCGTCGCCCTCGAGCAGGGAGACGTCGTCGATGCCGCGGGGGAGCGGCTCGGCCGGCTCGATCTCGATCGTGCGGTAGCGCTTGAGGCCCGGTCGCGGCCGGGATCAGCTTGCCGATGATGACGTTCTCCTTCAGGCCGGCGAGGCGGTCGATCTTGCCCTCGAGCGCCGCGTCGGTGAGCACCTTGGTGGTCTCCTGGAAGGAGGCCGCCGAGAGGAACGAGTCGGTCGCCAGCGAGGCCTTGGTGATGCCGAGGATGATCTCCTCGAACGCCGCCGTCTCGCCGCCCGCCGCCTCGGTCTCGCCGTTGACGCGCCGCAGCTCGTGGCGGTCGACGAACTGGCCGGGCAGGTAGGTCGTGTCGCCCTTCTGGTCGATACGGACCTTCTTGAGCATCTGGCGCACGATCACTTCGATGTGCTTGTCGTTGATGTCCACGCCCTGGGACTTGTAGACCTCCTGGACCTCGCTCACGAGGTACAGCTCGGTCTCGGTCCGGCCGCGGATCGCCAGCAGCTCGTGCGGGTAGAGCGAGCCCTCGTTGAGCTGGGTGCCCGGCTCGATCTTCGTCGCCCTCGCTCACGTGGAGCCGCGTACGGCGCGGGAACGTGTGGCGGTGCTCCTCGCCGGCGTCGTCGGTGATGACGACGGTGCGCGACTTGTCGGTGTCCTCCACCGCCACGACGCCGCCGACCTCGGCGATCTTCGCCAGGCCCTTCGGCTTGCGCGCCTCGAACAGCTCGACGATGCGCGGCAGGCCGTGCGTGATGTCCGCGCCGGCGACGCCGCCGGTGTGGAACGTCCGCATGGTCAGCTGCGTGCCGGGCTCGCCGATCGACTGCGCGGCGATGATGCCGACCGCGTCGCCGATCATGGCGGTCACGCCCGAGGCCAGCGAGCGGCCGTAGCACGCCTGGCAGAGCCCGGACGGCGCCTCGCACTTGAGCACGGAGCGGACCGGGATCTTGGCGTTCTTCTCGGCGTCGAACGCCTCGATCAGGGTCACGAGGTCGGCGCGGCCGATCTCGTTGCCCTTCTCGATCAGGGCGTGCTTGCTGCGCCCGACCCTGACGTCGCCGGCCGCGAAGCGCCCGACGAGCATCTCGTTCGGCTCGCCGGTCTTCTTGCGCAGCGGCAGCTCCAGGTACTGCTCGGTGCCGCAGTCCTCGAGCGCGGATGATCACGTCCTGCGCGACGTCGACCAGGCGCCGGGTCAGGTAGCCCGAGTCGGCGGTGCGCAGCGCGGTGTCGGCCAGGCCCTTGCGGGCGCCGTGCGTCGAGGTGAAGTACTCGAGCACGTCGAGCCCCTCGATGAAGGAGGCCTTCACCGGGCGCTCGATGATCTCGCCCTTCGGGTTGGCCATCAGGCCGCGCATGCCCGCCAGCTGGCGGATCTGCTTGATCGAGCCACGCGCGCCGGAGCTGGCCATCATGTAGATCGAGTTGAGGTGGTCGGTCTCCTCGATGTTGGAGATCATCGCCTCGCCGACCACGTCGGTCGCCTCGTTCCACTGGTCCGTGACCGCCTGGTGGCGCTCCTCCTGCGTGATCAGGCCCTCGTCGTACTGATCCTGGATCTCGCCGACGCGTCTCCTCGAAGCCCGCGATGAGCTTCGCCTTGTCCGGCGGCACGATCGACGTCGTTCTTCGACACGGTCATGCCGGCCTGGGTGGCGTACTTGAAGCCGAGGTCCTTGAACGCGTCGAGGACCTGCGAGATCGCCGGCGCGCCCCACTCCTGGACCAGCTGGTCCAGGAACGCGGTCACGTCGCGCTTCTTGAGCGTCGTGTTGATGAACGAGTAGCGCGAGCTGGTCGAACTCCTCGCCGAGCGTCTCGGCTCGAGGGCGCGCTCGATCTTGTCGTTGAAGATGATCCGCCCGACGGTCGTGGCGATGTGCCCGCCCTCCAGCCACTCGGGCCGGTAGTGCGCGACGTCGTGCAGCTCGACGAGCTTGCCCTCGTAGGCCAGCTCGGCCTCCTGCGCGGCCCGGAACGCCTGGACGCGCGGCTCGTGCGTGGCCGGGTCGATCTTGGCCAGCTCGTCCTCGTCGTCGCCGTAGGTGAGGTAGTAGGTGCCGAGGATCATGTCCTGCGTCGGCGTGGCCAGCGGTGCGCCGTGCGCCGGGGACAGGATGTTGTTCGACGACAGCATCAGCACGCGCGCCTCGGCCTGGGCCTCGGCGGACAGCGGCAGGTGGACCGCCATCTGGTCGCCGTCGAAGTCGGCGTTGTACGCGTGGCAGACGAGCGGGTGGACCTGGATCGCCTTGCCCTCGACCAGCACCGGCTCGAACGCCTGGATGCCCAGGCGGTGGAGCGTCGGCGCGCGGTTGAGCAGCACGGGGTGCTCGTGGATGACCTCCTCGAGCACGTCCCAGACCTCCGGGATCATCGAGTCGACCATCTTCTTGGCCGCCTTGATGTTCTGGACGGCCTTGCGCTCGACGAGCCGGGCCATGATGAACGGCTTGAACAGCTCGAGCGCCATCAGCTTCGGCAGCCCGCACTGGTGCAGGCGCAGCGCCGGGCCGGCCACGATGACCGAGCGGCCGGAGTAGTCCACGCGCTTGCCGAGCAGGTTCTGGCGGAAGCGGCCCTGCTTGCCCTTGAGCATGTCGCTCAGGGACTTCAGGGCGCGGTTGCCCGGGCCCGTGACGGGCCGCCCGCGGCGGCCGTTGTCGAACAGCGCGTCGACGGCCTCCTGCAGCATCCGCTTCTCGTTGTTGACGATGATCTCCGGCGCGCCGAGATCGAGCAGCCGCTTGAGGCGGTTGTTGCGGTTGATCACGCGGCGGTAGAGGTCGTTGAGGTCGGAGGTCGCGAAGCGGCCGCCGTCCAGCTGGACCATCGGGCGCAGCTCCGGCGGGATCACCGGCACGGCCTCGAGCACCATCATGTCCGGCGAGTTGATGCGCCGGCCCTCGCGGTTCGGTCTTCATGAAGGCGGAGACCACCTTCAGGCGCTTGACCGCGCGCTGCTGCTTCTGGCCCTTGGCCGTCTTGATCTGGTCCTCGAGGATCTCGCGCTCGGCCTCGAGGTCGACCTGCGTGAGCAGGTCGCGGACCGCCTCCGCGCCCATGCCGCCGCGGAAGTACTCGCCCCAGCCGTACGGGGAGCCGAAGCGCTCCTTGAGCTCGCGGAACAGCGTCTCGTCGTTGATGACCTGCTTCGGGCGCCATCGTCTGGAACAGCTCCCAGACCTGGCGCAGCCGCTCGGCGGCGTCCTCGATGTAGGCCTCGGTGTCCGAGATGTCGGACTCCATGACCTTCTTCGTGTCCTTGAGCAGCTTCTCGCGGTCGTCGTCGGAGAGCTTCTTCGGGTTGATGTCGAGGTGCTCGGCCCACAGGTGGTCCTCGTCGGAGAAGCCCTGCTGGGCGCCCGTCGTGAGGTACTCCGTGCGGCGCTCGAGCGACTCGCGCAGCTCGAGCAGGCGCTCCTCCTTCTCCGCCGCGTAGGCGTCGAGCGCCTCGTCGACGTTGCTTGCGCAGCGTGTCGAGGTCGGCCTCGCGCGCCTCGTCGTCGACCCACGTGACCATGGAGGCGGCGAAGTAGAGGACCTTCTCGAGCTCCTTGGGAGCCATGTCGAGCAGGTAGCCGATGCGGCTCGGGACGCCCTTGAAGAACCAGATGTGGCTCACGGGGGCGGCGAGGTCGATGTGGCCCATGCGCTCACGGCGCACCTTGGACCGCGTGACCTCCACGCCGCAGCGCTCGCAGACGATGCCCTTGTAGCGCACGCGCTTGTACTTGCCGCAGTAGCACTCCCAGTCCTTGGTCGGACCGAAGATGCGCTCGCAGAACAAGCCGTCCTTCTCGGGCTTGAGCGTGCGGTAGTTGATCGTCTCGGGCTTCGTGACCTCCCCGCTCGACCACGAGCGGATCTGCTTGGAGGACGCGAGGCCGATCTCGATCGCGTCGAAGTTGTTGATGTCGATCACAGGCGTTCCTTAACTCCTCGTCGGGGGTGTCGCCGTCGGCGATGACCTCGACGGGGTCCTCGATGTACTCCGCGTCCGTCGCGGTGGCGTCGGCGGTCGTGCCCGCCTCGCCCTCCACCACGATCTCCTCTTCCTGCTCGTCGGCTGCGTCGCCCGCGCCCTCCGCGGGCTCGTCGAGCGCCGCCGTCGCCCGCGCGCACCCCGGAGAGGTCGATGCCGAGCTCCTCGGCCGCGCGCAGCAGGTCGTCGTCCTCGTCGCCCATCTCGGCGCGCGTGCCCTCCTCGGAGACCACGTTGACGTCGAGCGCCAGCGACTGCATCTCCTTCAACAGCACCTTGAAGGACTCGGGGATCGACGGCTCGGCGATGTTCTCGCCCTTGACGATCGCCTCGTAGGCCTTCACGCGCCCGACGGTGTCGTCGGACTTGATGGTCAGCATCTCCTGCAGCGTGTAGGCGGCGCCGTAGGCCTCGAGCGCCCAGACCTCCATCTCGCCGAAGCGCTGGCCGCCGAACTGCGCCTTGCCGCCCAGCGGCTGCTGGGTGACGAGCGAGTACGGGCCGGTCGAGCGCGCGTGGATCTTGTCGTCGACGAGGTGCAGCAGCTTCAGGATGTACATGTAGCCGACCGTCACCTGCTTCTCGAAGATCTCGCCGGTGCGCCCGTTGAACAGCGTCACCTTGCCCGAGGCCTTCTCACCGGCGCGGCGCTTCTCGTCGATGTCCATCTTGATCGCGCCCGTGTGCTCCTTCTGCCACTGCACGAGCGCGTGGTCGACGTCCTCGAGCAGCGCGCCGTCGAACACCGGCGTCGAGACGTAGACCTTGCCGCCGGTCTCCTTCGACTCCTTGTAGGCCTCCGAGCCGTCGTCGTACCAGCCCTCCGCGGCGGCCCACCCGAGGTGGGTCTCGAGGATCTGGCCGATGTTCATGCGGCTCGGCACGCCGAGCGGGTTGAGGATGACGTCGACGGGCGAGCCGTCCTCGAGGAACGGCATGTCCTCGATCGGGACGATCTTGGAGATCACGCCCTTGTTGCCGTGGCGGCCGGCGAGCTTGTCGCCCTCGGCGATCTTGCGCTTCTTGGCCACGAACACGCGCACCAGCTCGTTGACGCCGGGCGACAGGTCGTCGCCGGCGGCGCGCGAGAACGTCTTGACGTCGATCACGACGCCGCCCTCGCCGTGCGGGCACCTTCAGCGAGGTGTCGCGGACCTCGCGCGCCTTCTCCTTGAAGATCGCGCGGATCAGCTTCTCCTCGGCCGTCAGCTCGGTCTCGCCCTTCGGCGTGACCTTGCCCACGAGCAGGTCCCCGGACAGCACCTCGGCGCCGATCCGGACGATCCCGCGGTCGTCGAGGTTGCGCAGCGACTCCTCCGAGCGGTTCGGGATGTCGCGCGTGATCTCCTCGTCGCCGAGCTTGGTCGTGCGGGCGTCGATCTCGTACTCCTCGATGTGGATCGAGGTGAGCTCGTCGTCCTTGACCAGGCGCTCCGAGAGGATGATCGCGTCCTCGAAGTTGTAGCCCTCCCAGGACATGAAGGCGACCTTCAGGTTCTTGCCCAGGGCCATCTCGCCCTTGTCGGTCGCCGAGCCGTCGGCCAGCACGTGGCCGGCCTTGATCGCCTGGCCGACCTTCACGCGCGGCTTCTGGTGGATCAGCGTGCCCTGGTTGGAGCGCATGAACTTCTGCAGCTCGTAGTCGTCGCGACCGTCCTTCGTCGTCACGACGATCGCGCGTCGAGTCGACGTAGTCGATCGTGCCGGCGTTCTCGGCCACGACGACGTCGCCGGTGTCGATCGCGGCGCGGCGCTCCATGCCCGTGCCGATCAGCGGCGCATCGGTCTTGAGCAGCGGCACCGCCTGGCGCTGCATGTTCGAGCCCATCAGCGCGCGCTTGGCGTCGTCGTGCTCGAGGAACGGGATCATCGCCGTCGCGACCGACCACAGCTGCTGCGGCGAGACGTCGATCAGGTCGACGTCCTCGGGCTTGTAGTACTCGTAGTGGCCGGCCTGGGTGCGGCAGAGGATCTGGTCGTTCGTGAGCTTGCCGTTCTTGTCGACCGGCTCGTTGGCCTGGCCGATCCGGCGCTCCTGCTCCTCGGTCGCGTCGATGTGGACGATCTCTTCGGTGACCTTGCCCTTCTTCACCACGCGGTAGGGCGTCGTCACGAAGCCGAACTCGGACACCTGCGCGAAGCTCGAGAGCGAGCCGATCAGGCCGATGTTCGGCCCCTCCGGCGTCTCGATCGGGCACATGCGGCCGTAGTGGGTCGGGTGCACGTCGCGCACCTCGATCGGCGCGCGCTCGCGCGTGAGGCCGCCGGCGCCGAGGGCGGAGAGCCGCCGCCGGTGCGTCAGCCCGCTGAGCGAGTTCGTCTGGTCCATGAACTGCGACAGCTGCGAGGACCCGAAGAACTCCTTCAGGGCCGCCACGACGGGGCGGATGTTGATGATCGTCTGCGGCGTGATCGTGTCGGCGTCCTCGGTGGTGAGGCGCTCGCGCACGACGCGCTCCATGCGGTACAGGCCGATCCGGAAGGCCTCCTGGATCAGCTCGCCGACCGTCCGCAGGCGGCGGTTGCCGAAGTGCTCGTACTCGTCGAGGTGGTCGGCCACGGTCTCGCGCGGCATCGACAGCGCCTCGGCGGCGAAGTCCTTCGTGTCGTCGGCCTCCTCGGACATGCCGAGGATCTTCGGCAGGTCGACCAGCTTGCGGACCAGCGTGACGATGTCGTCCTCGGTCAGCGTGCGCGTCTCGAGGTCGACGTCCAGGCCGAGGCGCTTGTTGAGCTTGTAGCGGCCGACGCGCGTCAGGTCGTAGCGCTTCGGATCGAAGAAGAGCTGGTTGAGCAGGTTGCGCGCGTTGTCGACGCTCGGCGGCTCGCCCGGGCGCTGCTTGCGGAACAGCTCGATCAGGGCGCCCTCCTCGGAGCGCGTCTGCTCGGTGTCGGCCTCGATCGTGTTCTTGATGTAGAGCGAGCCCTCGAAGCGGCGCAGGATCTCCTCGTCGGAGAGTCCCATCGCGCGCAGCAGCACCGTGACCGGCAGCTTGCGCTTGCGGTCGATGCGGACGTAGACGCGGCCCTTCTTGTCGATCTCGAGCTCGAGCCACGAGCCACGGGCCGGCATCAGGTTGGCGACGAAGAGCTGCTTCTCCGCGTCCTTCGGGTCCATCAGGTAGGCACCCGGCGAGCGGACGAGCTGCGTCACGACGACGCGCTCGGTGCCGTTGATGATGAACGTGCCGCGGTCGGTCATCCACGGGAAGTCGCCCATGAAGACGGACTGCTCCCGGATCTCACCCGTCTCGCGGTTGATGAAGCCGACCGTGACCGTCAGCGGGCGCGCGTAGGTGAGGTCCTTCTCCCGGCACTCCTCGAGCGACGCGACCGGCGCGTCGAACTGGAACGGGCCGAACTGCACGGCCAGGTTGCCGGTGTAGTCCTCGATCGGCGAGATGTCGTCGATCGTCTCGCGCAGACCCCCCTTCTCCGTGTCGACGAGCCAGGAGAACGACTTCTTCTGGATGTCGATCAGATTGGGGACGTCGAGGACGTTGTCGAGCCGCGCGAACGAGCGGCGCGTACGGGGAGCATCAATGGAAGCCAAGACGGCGACTCCTCTTGGACTGGCGAGCGGGCAACGGGCGGCGCACTCCGTGCGGCCTGCCGTCGGGGAGCGACGGGCCCGCAAAAAGCGCGACCATCTAAGTTAGCACAGGGCGAAGCGGACCCCTGTGAGGGGCTGTCGGCTCTCACGGACCCCGTCCGGCCCGGTCTTCGTATGTGGCGAAGCGGGCGCTGTGGACGGCTGCGACTATCTGCCGACTTGCAGGCAGTGTATCGGCGGGCGCAAGGGTGAGGTTGAACGAGGGCGTCCCGACGCGGACGCCCTCGTCCGCTGCTAGGCGACGGGCCCGTACGCGAGGACACGCACCTTGTTGGCCTGCAGCTGCACGTCGACCCAGGTGACGTTGTTCGTCTCGTTGGCCTCGACGAACTCACCCACGGCGTCGGCTGTCGCCCGCAGGCGGTAGCGGCCGTTGCCGACGTTCGAGACGTCGATGTACTGGTCGACGATGTTGGCGCCGTAGCGGTCGCCCCAGCCCACCGACAGGCCCATCTCGGCGGTGAGGGCGCCCGGTCCGCTCCCGCACGCCGGCGGGGAGTTGAGGTAGTAGTAGACCGGGTTCTGCGGCGCACCCGGCATGGCCAGCCGGTAGGCGATGTTGTCGTAGAAGCAGAAGCCCTGCTTGGCGTCCGTCCCGAGCTTGACGCCGTTGTCCTTCCGGATGAGCTCCGACCGCATCAGGTCGCGGATGTGCCAGTGGTTGTGGCCATCGGTCGCGTAGAACATCGACCCCGACGTCGGGCGCTCGCGGTAGCTGCCCGTATCGTCGAAGATCCGCTGCCGGACGTCGGTCATCACGGTCGATCCGCTGTCGCGGGTGCCGTGGACCTCCATCGGGCCGGAGCCGACGTTGACCACCGTCGTCGTGAAGCGCAGCAGCCGCTTGCCGTTCTGCCGATCCACGGACAGATCCGACAGGGCCGCCATGCCCAGGTCGGGAAGCCGGTCCGCGGCAAGGGCGTCACCCGGCGCGAGCAGCATGCAAGCCACGACGGCACAGCCCATGCCGCGCAATCTCTTCCCCATCTACAACCTCCATTCGCAAGGGCGCTGGCGCCCGTTCTTCCCCGGAGAATGCGCATTCCCATGACCGCCATCGCGGAAAACACGCGGGCGCCGCAACGGTCCGGTTTTCGCCGTGCTGGACGTGGCGTTTGCCGCGTCACGCCTCCAGGTACTGCCCCCGGGATGCCCTCTCGAGCGACCCGATCGCCGACGCCGCTCGATGCGATCGTGCTCGATGCCGAGACGCGTCAGAGCCTGGTCTCCGTGCGTTCGCTGGGTTCCGCGGGGATCCCGGTGGGGGCTTTCGGCGATCGGACCGCCCCGGCGCGCGCGTCGCGCTGGACCGCTGCGGGAGGCCCGATGCCACCGCTCGCGGACGGCGCGGACGCGTTCATGGCCGCGGTGGTGCAACGGGTCAGAGCGCACGGAGCCAAGGTCATCCTGACCTCGCACGACGGCACCCTCGCGACGCTGGTCGCGCATCGATCCGCGATCGAGCCGGAGGCGCGCCTGGCGCTGGGCTCCGACGCTGCGCTCGCCGTCGCGGTCTCGAAGACGCACACGCTCGAAGCCGCCCGCCGGCTCGGCATCGGTGTACCCGAAGGCGCGACGGTGACCGACGCGCGCGAGGTCGACGACGCCCTCTCGCGGCTCGCGTTCCCCATCGTCGTGAAGCCCGAGGAGTCGTGGATGGGCGAGGGGACGGAAGCGGTGCGGCTCGGGCCCTCCGTCGCGGTCGGCGAACCAGGGCTGCGGCGCGCGGTCTCCGAGATCTTCGAGGCCGGCGGCGCGGCGGTGCTGCAGGAGTGGCTCCCCGGCCGCCGGGAGGCGATCAGCCTGCTCTACGCAGACGGCGAGGTCCGCGCGTGCTTCGCTCAGGTCGCCCACCGGATGACGCCCCCGCTCGGCGGCAACTCGGTGCTGCGCGAGAGCATCGCGCCGCCGCCGGACATCGCCGAGGCCTCCCGGCGGCTGATCGCGGACATCGACCTCGAGGGCTACTCGGAGGTCGAGTTCCGCCGCGACGCCACCGGGCGGCCGCGATTGATGGAGATCAACCCGCGGCTCTCCGCGTCGGTCGAGGTGGCGGTGCGCGCAGGCGTCGACTTCCCGCTCCTTCTCTATCGATGGGCAGCCGGCCTGCCGATCGCCAAGTCCGCGGATTACCGGCTCGGCGTGCGGATGCGCTGGCTCGGCGGGGAGCTGAGGTGGCTGCGGCACGTGCTCCGGAGCCCCGAGCTTCCCGATTCGGTGCCGGCCGGCGTGGCGATCCGCTCCCAGCTGGGCGACTTCCTCCGGCCGACGAACTACGACTACCTCAGCGCCGCGGACCTCCGCCCGGCGCTCGTCGCCGGCGTCATGGTGATCGCCCCGGCGCTGCGCAGCGTTCGGGCGCCGTCAGCGCAACGCTGAGCAGCAACGGGGTTATGACCCCACTCAGTCCGCCGTGACGCGGGCGATCTCCGGGGGTAATGGCTCTCCCCCCCACCCATACGAAGCTCCCACGCCGCGCCGCGCGCGCCGGCGCGCTCGCCGCACTGCTCGGCGCCCTGGTCGGCGCCGCTCCCGCGAGCGCCGCGACATTCACCCGCCTCGACCTCTCCGCGACCGTCGCGGGCTCGACGGTCACCGCGACAGCCGCGGTCAAGGCGTCGACCGCGACGACCGCCGCCTATTACGGCGTCTGCGTCCGCAGCGCCGTCGGCGCCAACGTCGACTTCCCGCTCCAGCAGCTGGTCCGCATCACCCAGAGCGGGACGCGCACGACGCGAATCAAGACGTTCGCGCCGGGCACCTACACCTACGTGCCGTGTCTCTTCGTGTCGGGACGCTGGTACGAGGTCGGTGCGAAGAAGAGCTTCGTCGTCGGCGCGCCCGCGCCCGTCCCCGCGCCGACCCCCGTTCCCTTGCCGGTACCGGCACAGCCCTACCCGGCGGGCGCGAGCGGCGCCTGGGCGGCCGGCTTCGCCGACGAGTTCAACGGCACGTCCGTCGACTGGGCCAAATGGGCCGACAGCTCGACCGCGGAAGCCGACGGCGGCCATGGCAACAAGGGCAACCAGCAGCTCGAGTGGAACCAGGCAGGGAACTGCTCCGCGGGCAACGGCGCCCTCACGATCACGGCGAAGCCCGACAGCATCACCTCGCCGTCCGGAGTCCACTACGACTGGTCGTCGTGCCTGTTGACGTCCTCCCCGTCGTACGCGTTCCAGTACGGCTTCGTCGAGACCCGCGCGAAGTTCCCGGCGGCCAGGGGCTTCTGGCCGGCTTTCTGGACCTGGCAGACCGCGGGGTCGAACACGTGGATCGAGACGGACGTGTTCGAGTACTACTCGGACAACCGCACGCGGCTGTATCTCACCCAGCACGCGGGCGCGGGCGGCGGCTGCACGCTCGCGAACCTGGCGTTCGATCCCACCACGGACTTCCATGTGTACGGCGCCGACATCAAGCCGATCGGCGGGACCGACTTCTACATCGACGGCACGCGCGTCTGCACGGCGGCGGGAACCTCGACGGGGCCGACGAACCTCGTCCTCGACATGTTCGTCTACGCCCAGATCCCGCCGAGCCCCGGCATGGTCGCCAGCATGCAGGTCGACTACGTGCGCGCCTGGCGGCGCTGACGGGCGGGGCTGAGCGGCGGGCGCCGGCCGGCGCGTCTCTATCCTGCGCCGATGCGGCAGCGCGTCGACCGCCGGGTGCTAGTCCTCGCGTTGGGGGCTTTCGTCGGCGCGCTCGTAGGCCTTCTCGCTGCGGCGATCATGCCGGACCGCTACGAGGCGAGCAGCCTGCTCACCGTCCTCGCCACCAAGGACACGGCGGAGGCGAGCGTCGTCGGGTACGCCCAGACCTACGCCCGTCTCGCGGCGCGCCCGAGTGTCTCGTCACCGGCGCTGAGGGAAGCCGGGTTCCTCGAAGCGGCGCGCGACCCGCAGCGGGAGATCGCCGCCGAATCGTCGCCCGACGCGCCGCTGATCGAGGTCACCGCCACCGCCGGAGCCGCCGAGGACGCTGCCAGGAAGGCGAACGTCGTGGCCGAGGCGATGACCGAGTTCGTCAACCGGCGGGAGAGCACCACCGGCCTCAAGCTCGAGGTTCTCGCCCCGGCCACCGAGCCGCGCGAGCCGACCGGCATAGGCCTGCTCGTGGCGATTCTCGCCGGGGCGCTCGTCGGCCTCCTCGCGGCGTTCCTCGCCACCCTCGCCCTGCCGGGCGCCGGCGCCCAGCCGGACAGCCGTCGGCAGTGAGGGTCCTCCACGTCATCACGGGCCTCGACTACGGAGGTGCGGAGCGGGAGCTGCTCGGGATCCTGCCGCGCAGCCGCCATGACTGCGAGGTGCTCGCGATGTACAACGTCGCTCGCATCGGCGACGAGTTGAGGGCCGCCGGCATCCCGGTGGCCCAGCTCGGCCTTCCGAACCGCTACGACCCCAGGGCGCTGCTGCGGCTGACGGCGCGCATCGTGCGCGGAAGGTACGACGTGGTCCACGTGCACCTGTTCCGCGCGCTGCTCTACGGGCGGGTCGCCGCGCGTGTCGCGGGTGTCGGGACGATCATCGCCACCGAGCACTCGCTTGGCGCGGAGCAGATGGAAGGGCGGCCGCTCAACAGCCGCATCCGCGGGATCTACCTCGCTGCCGAGCGACTCGGCCACCAGACGCTCGCCGTCTCGGCGCACGTCCGCGACCTGCTCGTCTCCTGGGGAGTCCGCGCGTCGCGCATCACGGTCGTCCCGAACGGCATCGACTACGCGCAGTTCGCGCCGGACGAGACATCCCGCTCGGCCCTCCGCGCCGGTCTCGGGATCCCCGCCGACGCACCCGTGATCGGCTACGTCGGCCGCCTCGCGGAGCTCAAGCGGCTGCACGTCGCGCTCGAGGCCGCAGGCCCGCTGGTCGCCTCCGGCGCCTGGATGGTCATCGTCGGCGACGGTCCCGAGCGGCCACGGCTCGAGCGGCTCGCGCGAGCCCTCGGCATCGATGGCCGGACCGTGTTCACCGGCGCCGAGTACGACGTCGCCCGCTGGCTGTCGGCATTCGACGTGTTCGTCTCGGTCGGTCGCGAGGAGACGTTCGGGCTCGCGTGCCTGGAGGCGGTCGCAAGCGGACTTCCGGTGGTCACGACGCACGCGCCCGCACTCGACGGGATCGGCGCGCCGCATGTGCTGCGGGTCGGCGGTGGGCCGGCCGAGATCGAGGCCGCGATAGCCGCGTCCGTCGCGCCGGGGCCGGCCCGCCATCCCGTGCCGGCCGTGCTGCGGGAGCGTTACGACCTCGGCAACATCGCGGCTCGCATCGACGGCCTGTACGAGGCCGGCGTCGGTGCCGATCCCTCACCGGCGGCGCGGTAGCCGCTCGATGATGTCGGGGCGTGCACGCCCGCGCGCGGCGACCATCCGGTAGTACAGCGCCCGCGGCCAGGGTGCCCGGTCGAACGCGCCGGCCATCTTGAGCGCGAACTCGCGATCGGCGTCCTCTCCGTACACCAGAGTGCGCCGCAGCTCGTGCCGCCCGCCTCCCCCCGCATTGACCCCCGGCTCCGTCGTGACCGCTCCCAGATATCCGGCACTGGCGACGAGCTCCACTTCACGCGCGCGGTAGAAGCCCGCCGGATAGCAGAACGACGTCACCGTGGAACCGATCTCCCGCTCGATGTCGAGCTTGCTGCCGGCGATCTCGTCCCAGACGCGCGCGTCATCCAGCGACGTCAGGAGCGGATGCGTGCGCGAGTGCGCCTCGAACTCGAACACGCCTCGCTCCTGGGCGGCTCTCACCTCGGGCCACGTCAGGATCGGAGGCGCCGGATCGAACCAGGTGGCCTGGAGCTTCCCGTCGACGAAGCGCGTCGGGAGGAAGATCGTGGCCGGGATCCCGAGCTCCGCCAGGATCGGCTCGCCCGCCTCCACGTTGTCGCGGTAGCCGTCGTCGAACGTGACGCAGAAGAAACGTCCCGCGACCGGGTCCGCGAGGCGCTCGAGCGCGTCGCTCAAGCGGAGCGGGATCGCGCCGCTGGCCAAGGCGATCGCGAGTTGCGCACGAAAGCGCGCCGGCGAGACGGACAGCGTGTCGCGCTGGTCCGCGATCCGGTGGTACGCGAGCATGCGCACTCCGTTCCACTCGGGCAGATCCCTCATCCCCGCCATCGCCGAGCGCGCGCGCTGGTAGGCGCGGATCGCGAGGTAGATCGCGCCTGGGCGGCGTCTCATGCCGCGCGCCTCAGCCTGCGCCGCAGCGGGCCGAAGATGTCGTCGACGCCCTCGACGCCGAGGAGCCGCGCCGCGCCGAAGAAGACGCCTCCGACGGCAACCGTGCCGATGACGAGCAGCGGGACCGGCGCGAATCCGGAAGCCACCTGCTCGACGACGACGCCCGCGGCCGCGGCGAGGCACGCCGCGACGCTCGTCTTCGCGACATGGCGGAGCAGCTCGCGCGACTCGTAGCGGAGCACGTGCCGATGCAGGCGGAACAGCAGATAGCCGGCCATTGTGATGATCCCGGCCGCGTCGGCGAGCGCGAGCGCGCGTACGTCCAGCCACGGCAGGAAGGCGAGCGCGACGACCGCCGTGACCACCAGGCCGGCGACGGCGCACCGAATCGGAAGCGTGCGGCGGGTGCCGAGCGCATAGACCGGCAGCACGGCGACGGCGATCACGACCTGGCCGATGAGCCCGGGCGCATAGAACTGCATGACGGCGCTCGTCGCGCGCGCATCCCCCGCGCCGAACGAGCCCCCCTCGAAGAGAAGGCTGACGATCGGTCGCGCGAACACCATCAGCATCACGATCGCCGGCGCGATCAGGAGCAGCGCGAGCTTGAGGTCGCGCTCGAATGCCTGCCGCACCTCGACCGTCGATCCGCGTGTCGCCGATCGCGCGATCGCGGGGAAGCTCACGATCGACACCGCGATCGCCAGGCTCATCGGGACCTGGCAGACGCGCATCGCGTAACCGAGATACGAGATCGCGCCGGCATCGCCGAACGATGCGAGGAAGCGCTCGACGTAGACCTGGAGGTGGCGTAGCAGGACGAACGCCGCGATCGGCAGGAACGGACGGAACTCACGCAACACGAACGTGATCGACCCATGCGAGAATGACGGCCACCCGACCCGCCGCAGGAACGCGGGCAGCTGCAGGAGCACCATCAACGCGGCTCCGAGCGAAAGGCCGATCGCCACGCTCACGATCCCCAGCTCGTCGCGGAGGAGCAGGAGCGAGGCGATGATGCCAACGTTGTACGCGACGGTCACGAGCGAGGTGATCGCGAACAGCTCGTGCGCCCGGAGCGCCGCGTTCAGGTAACCCGCGAGGCCGAAGCAGAACACCGTCGCCGCTGCGGCCCGCACGCATTCGGCCGCGAGTCCGGGTCGCTCGAGCCCGGGCGCGAGGACCGCGACGATCAGGGGAGCCGCGGCGGCGACGAGCAGCGTGATGACCGCGAGCAGCGCGAGCAGCGGGACGAGCGACGCCTCGACCGCCGAGCGGATGCTCGAATCGGCCTCGCGAGCGCGGACGAACAGCGGCACGAGCGCATAGAACGCGGCACTCTCCAGGAGCAGCGGCGCCGCGGTGTCGGGAATGGTCCAGGCGACCATGTACGCGTCTGTCTCGACCGTCGCCCCGAAGAACCGCGCGATGAGCAGGTCGCGGGCGAAGCCGAGCGACCTGCCCACCATCACGAGCAGCGCGACGAGCACGGCGGTTCCCAGCAGCGTCCGCCCACTGCGCGCGGGCGAGCTGGTCTCAGCCGACACGGTCTGCCGCTCGCAAGCCCCTCGGGAAGGCGACGCGCATCGTGCAGCCGAGGACGACGGCGTGATGGATCACGCTCGCGCCGCCGATGTCCGTGGACGCGCTGCGAAATGCGAACACGGCCAGCGCACCGGTCGCGGCCAGGGCGAATGCCTGCTCGAGCCCGCGGCTCCGCAACCGCAGGCAGCGGCGCCCCGCGAGCAGCAGGAGCGAGAACATCAGCGCCACGAAGGCCGCGAGCCCGAGCATCCCCTGCTCGGAGAGGATGAGCAGGTAGAGATTGTCCGGCGAGAGCAGCGCCACGCGACGGAAGCCGACGGCCGCGTCGTCGACGTCGCTCGAGCCCGTGAAGTCGAGCGGCGTGTACGTGTCACGCAGCGCGGCGAACCCGTGCGGCCCCACCCCGGTCAGCGGATTGTCCTTCCACATGCCCGTGGCCGCGCTCCAGAGCGCGAGCCGGTCCCTCACCGACCGGTCCGGCTGAGCCCGCGTCTCGACGACGCTGGAAACGCGCTGCGCGACGACGCTGTCGGCGGGGAGGAGCGGCATGACGACAGCTGCCCCGGCGACGCAGACAAGGACGACGGCAAGCGTCCGGCGCAGGTCGGCCAGACAGCCGACGAGCAGTGCCGCCACGAGGACGCCCAGCCAGGCGCCGCGGCTGAGCGACGCCAGGAGGCCGAGCGTCAGCGGGATGAGCGCCACGGCGCCGATCGCCCGCAGCTGACGCGGCGCTCCCCTGGCGAGCGCGAGCCCGAGCGCGATCAGTATCGACGTCGACAGCAGCCCCGCGAGCGACATCACGTTGTAGGCGCCGAACGTGCCGACGGCCCGCACGGCGTCCCGGCCGAAGCCGGCGCCGGAGGCCGTCGCGTACTGGAACACGCCGAGCAGCGCTTCGGCGACCCCCGCCGCTAGCAGGCTCCCCAGCACGAGCCAGCCGTCGCGTACATCGCGGATCGCCAGGTAGGCGCCGAGCGGGAGCACGACGAACACCTGCAGGAACCGCGCCAGCCCACCCAGGCCCTCCTGTGGGTCGGCGGACAGGAAGACTGCGAGCGCGCTCGCCGCGACACACGCCGCGAGCAGACCCACAAGGCGACGATCGACCGTCGCCCTGCCCACCAGCCATGTCCGCGCGAACACGGTCGCCGTCGCCACGAGCGCCACCGCGTCCGCCAGCTTTGCCGTCTGAGCCCCGTTGTCGGCCGCGCCGAGCGGCGCGACCACCGCGAGGACCGCCACGGCGATGCCCGCGGCCGGACGGTGCCAGGTCAGCACCGCCACGCCCGCCAGGCCGAGCGCCGCTCCCATCAGCATCAGCGCCATCATGCGCCTGAGGTCACGGGCGTCCCGACGGGACGGCCGAGCACGCGGTCGTACCCGGCGACCGTCCTGGCGACCATCTGATCGACGTCGAAAAGCTCCCGCTGGCGGCGGACCGAGGCTTCCTGCGCAGCGGCGCGGCGTGCCGGATCGCGCAGCATCCGGATGATCCCGCCGGCGAGCGCATCCGGATCTCCTGGCGCAACGAGCTCCGCGGTCTCCTCGCTGCCGGCCTCCTCCGTCCCCTCGATCCGCGTCAGCACTTGCGGTACGCCGTGTGCCAGCGCCTCGAGCACCGCGATCGGCAACCCCTCCCAGCCCGAGCAGAGCACGAATACGTCGAGCGCCCCGAGATAGCGCGCGCTGGGCGTGCGGAACGGGAAGAACCGGAAGCGCGGATCCTCGCCGAGCCCGAGCCGGGAAGCGCGCTCCTCGAGCGCGGCCTGCAGCGGTCCGTTGCCGACGATCGCGATCCTCGCGTCCGGCACCGCGGCGAGCACGGCGGGCGCCGCGTCGACCAACAGGTCGAGTCGCTTCTGCTCCCGCAGCACGGCCACGGCGCCGACGAGCAGGCCGCTGCCCCGGAACTCCGCGAGCGCGGGGTCCGGCGGATGGTCCGTGGTCGCGGGATCGACGCCGTTGGGGATCACCTCCAACCGGCTGTCGTCGGCGATGTTCCGCTCCAGCGCGTGCCGTCGCTCGGCCTGCGACACGCAGATGATCAGCTTCGTCCACCGGCCCAGCCCGCGCTCCACGACGGCCGCGGCGACGCGGCGGGCAGGCGATACGTCCCCGACGAAGCCGAAGCAGTTCGGGGTGTAGACGGCCGGGACGTCCGCCCGGTGCCCGGCAAGACGGCCCACGAGCCCGGCCTTCGACGAATGGCAGTGCACGAGGTCGGGTCGGACCCGCCGGATCAGGCGCAGGACCGAGCGCACGGCGCCGGCGTCCGCGCGCGGCGCGGCAAATCCCCGCCGCAGGCTCCGGAGCTCGACGTATGGCAGCCCGGCGGCGCGAGCGCGCGTCGCGATCGCCGATCCGGCCGGACCGGCCACGGTCGCGTGCCAGCCATGCGCCCGCATGCGGTCGGCGAGGACCAGCACGTGCTCGGGCACTCCGCCGTCGGGCGGCTCGTGGATCAGGAGAGCGTGTGGCACAGGGGTCGAGCCAGAGCGCGGCGCGCTAATACGCGCCCCGAGCGCCTACCACGACGCGAACGGTCTTGGCGAGGATCTGCAGGTCCAGGCCCAGCGACCAGCTCGTGAGGTACGCGGTGTCGAGGCGCACGCGCTCGTCGAAGCTCATCGTCGACCGTCCCGAGATCTGCCAGTAGCCCGTCAGTCCCGGGCGCAGGCCGGGACTGTCCCAGTAGCCGATCAGGAACGCCGCCTCGGCATCCGGCGCGAGGATGCGCGGCCGGTACCGCTCGCGCATCTCGCCCTCCGTCACCGGGCGCGGGCCCACGAGCGAGAGATCGCCCCTGAGCACGTTCCAGAATTGCGGCAGCTCGTCGAGCGAGGTTCGCCGCAGGAAGCGCCCGACGCGAGTCACGCGCGGGTCGTCCGTCAGCTTCTGCGTCAGCGCGAACTCGTCCCGCAACGCGGGACTGCGGTCGAGCAGCGCCTCGAACGCCTCAGCGGCGCGCAGCCCCTGTGCGCCCGGCCCGTCGCAGAACTCCGGCCGCATGGTGCGGAACTTCAGCTGCCGGAACAGCCGGCCACCGCGACCCACCCTGACGCCCGCATAGAGCAGCGGCCCCCGGCCTTCGAGGCGCAGCACCGCGGCGATCGCCAGGAAGACGGGCGCGAGCAGGGCCAGCGCCGTGGCCGCGACGACGACGTCGAGCGAGCGCTTGACGGCAAGGTGCGACCGCGCGAGGTGCAGGGGCGGCAGCACGACCATCGGCACCCCTTCGATCGACGTCACGCCGACGTTCGGACCGACCACCTCGAACAGGCGCGGGACGATGTCGATCTGCAGCTCCTGCTGCTTCAGCGTCCGGATCACGTCGAGGATCTCGGCGTGAGGCACGCCGGAGAACGCCACGATGACGCGTTCGATGCCGTGCTCGCGGGTCACACGCCCGATGTCCGCGATGCCGCCGAGCACGGGGACATGCCGTACGTCGGCTGCGAGTGGCCTGGGAGCGTCGTCGAGGAACCCGACTGCGGCCAGCCCGTACTCGGGATGCTGGACGAGCTTGCGGGCCATCAGCTGCCCGATGTCGCCGGCGCCGAGGATCAGCGTCTGCTGTACGTAGCCCGGCTGCCGTCGCGCGACCGTGCGCGCGACGGCGCGCCCGAGCGGGAGCAGGATCGCGAGCGCGATCGCGCTGCTGAATATCACCGGCAGCCAGATCGCCGCCGCACCACCACCCCATGCAGCGGCGCAGGCCAGGAAGCCGCCGAAGCCGACCGCCCGGGCGATCGCCGGAATGTCGTCCGGAGTGGTGTGGTCGGCCCGCACCTCATCGGCTCCGTAGAGCCCGGCGACGCCGAGGATGCCGAGGAGGCCGAGGGCGGCCGCCGCATACAGCGACGCGCGCTCGGCTGCCGGGACCTCCGCAGCCATCTGGAGGCTTTCGATCAGCGCGACGCAGGCGAGCATCGCGAACAGGTCGCCGGCCGTCAGCAGCCGGCGGATGAGGCGGCCGCGCCGCCGTGATTTCCGTCCCGGCGCGCGCCGGCGCTCGACGACGCGCAGAGTCTGCGGGTCGATCGGAGCCCCTTGCGGGCGAGCGACGAGCGATTCGGGATCGGAGCCGACCGGACGAGGACCGAGCAGTTCGGCCTCAGCGTGTTCCCGACCCGCGAGCTCGTCGCGAGGTTCCCCATCCGTAGGCGGGTGCAAGTGCACCGACATGGTCAACCGTGACCTCCCCCCTGGTCCGTCCGGCAACGTTTTTTGCTTGGCGTGTCCCTAGTGAACGCTTGCTACCGAGCGATATTGGTAGGTGAACGCCGGCAGGTGCGGAAGCTGACACAAGCCCGCCGTCGTTGGCGCGCATGGACCATCTGTGCTGCTCCGGCCACGCGATGGGGTTCGCCGGTCGCCTGGCACCGCGCTCAGCGGCGCCAGGCTTCCTCCTTCGGCGTTGCGCGCTACTTGACCTCGACGCTCGCCCCGGCCTCCTGGAGCTCGGCCACGAGCTTGTCGGCCTCGTCGCGATCGACGCCCTCCTTGACGGGCTTGGGCGCCTCGTCGACGAGCGCCTTGGCCTCCTTGAGGCCGAGGCCGGTCGCCGCGCGGACGACCTTGATGACCTGGATCTTCTTGTCGCCGGCGCCGGTGAGGACGACGTCGAACGCCGTCTGCTCCTCCTCGGCCTCGGCTGCCTCACCGCCGCCGCCGGCTCCGGCCGGGGCCGCCGCGGCGACCGCCGTGGCCGACACGCCGAACTCCTCCTCGAGCGCCTTGATGCGCTCGGACAGCTCGAGCACGGAAATGCCCTTGAGCTCCTCGATCCACTTGTCCGTGGTGGTAGCCATTTTCGTCAGTCCTCCTGGGTCTCAGTCTTTTCGGGGGCAGGGTCCGGATCGGGACCCGGCTCCTCGGAAGTGGTTGCGGCGCCGGCGTCGGGTTCCTCCGCCGGTGCCTCCGGGGGCGTCTCCGCGGCCGCCGCGGGTGCGGGGGCGTCGCCGCCCACCAGGCCCTGGTCGGCGATCTGCTGCAGCTGGCGCGCGAGGCCGCCGATGAGGCCGCCCATCGCACTCGCCAGGCCGGTCAGCGGCGAGGCGACCAGGCCCACGAGACGCCCGTAGAGGACGTCGCGGGAGGGCAGCTTGGCGATCGCGTCGACCTGCTCCGCGCTCAGCACGTCGCCGTTCATCCAGCCGCCCTTGAACTCGAGCAGGCCGGACGCGCGGCGGAAGTCCGCGAGCACCTTCGCCGCGACCGCGGCGTCGCCGTTGACGAACACGAGCGCGGTCGGGCCCTCCAGGAACGGCTTCAGCGCCTCGGCGCCGGCGTCGTCGGCCGCGCGCTCCGTGAGCGTGTTCTTGACCACGCGGAAGCGCGTGTCGGCGTCGCGCAGCTTCGAGCGCAGCTCCGCGGCCTGCGGCACGGACGTGCCGCGGTAGTCCACGGCGTAGACCGCGTCGGCGTCGCGCAACTGAGTGGTCACCGCCTCGATGACCGCGGCTTTCTGGTCTCGGTTCAAAAGCGTCTCCTATCCGGGACTTACGGTTGCCCGGGGTCTTCGGGGATCTGACGCGGGAGTTAGGCCGCTTCAGCCTCCACCAGGTCTTTGATGCGCGTCGGGTCGATCTTGATGCCCGGCCCCTGCGTCGAGGTCATGACGATCGTGCGCAGGTACTTGCCCTTCGCGACGGACGGCTTGGCGCGGATCAGCTCCTCGATCACGGCCTGGTAGTTCTCCAGCAGCGCCATGTCGTCGAACGACGTCTTGCCGACGGTCATGTGCACGATCGCGGTGCGGTCGGTGCGGTACTCGACCTTGCCGGCCTTGGACTCCTCGACGGCCTTGCCCACGTCCATCGTGACGGTGCCCACCTTCGGGTTCGGCATCTTGCCCTGGGGGCCGAGGATCCGGCCGAGGCGGCCGACGACCGGCATCATGTCGGGCGTCGCGATCGCGATGTCGAAATCGGTGAAGCCGTCGTTCTGGATGCGATCGGCGAGGTCCTCGGCGCCGACGACGTCGGCGCCGGCCTCCTCGGCCTCCTTCGCCTTGTCGCCACGGGCGAAGACGGCGATCTTGACCTCCTTGCCGAGGCCGTGCGGGAGCGCGATCGTGCCGCGCAGCTGCTCGTCGGCATGGCGCACGTTCAGGCCGGTGCGGACATGGATCTCGACCGACTCGTCGAACTTCGCGCGCTTGAGCTCCTTGACGAGCTTGACGGCTTCCATCGGCGCGTACTCGCGGTCGCGGTCGACCTTCGCGCGCGCGTCCACGTAGCTCTTGCCGCGGCTCACGCGACCACCTCGACGCCCATCGAGCGAGCTGTGCCGGCGATGATCTTGGCCGCCTGGTCGACGTCGTTCGCGTTGAGGTCGGGGAGCTTCTTCTCGGCGATCGCGCGCAGCTGCTCGTTCGTGATCGTGCCGACCTTGTTGCGGTTCGGCTCGCCCGAGCCCTTCTCGATCCCGATCGCCTGCCGGATCAGCACGGCGGCCGGCGGCGTCTTCGTGATGAAGGTGAAGGAGCGGTCCTCGTAGACGGTGATGACCACGGGGATCGTCGTGCCCATGTCGCTCGCCGTCTGGGCGTTGAACGCCTTGACGAACTCCATGATGTTGATGCCGTGCTGACCCAGCGCGGGCCCCACGGGCGGCGCCGGGGAGGCCTGGCCTCCGGGCGCCTGCAGCTTGATGGTTGTGAGTACTTTTTTCATGGTCTGTTTCGCCTGCCAGGCGAGCCCGCTCGTTCCTCGCGGCTCGCCTTCGGCGACGTTACTTTCTAGATCTTCTTGACCTGATCGTAGCCGACCTCCACGGGCGTCTCGCGCCCGAAGATCGACACGAGCACCTTGAGCTTGGCGGCGTCCTCGTTGATCTCGGAGATCTCGCCGGAGAAGTCCGACAGCGGGCCGGAGATCACCTTGACCGACTCGCCGATCGTGAACTGCGCGCGCGACGGGACGCGGACCGCGACGTCACGATGCAGCAGCCTGTCGACCTCGGCCTGGGTCAGCGGGATCGGCTCGTTGGACGCGCCGACGAACCCGGTCACGCCCGGCGTGCCCTTGACGACCTGCCAGGAATCCTCGTTGAGGTCCATGTTCACCAGCACGTAGCCGGGCATGGTCCGCTTCTCGACCGAGATCTTCTGGTTGTCCTTCATCTCCTGGACGGTCTCGGTCGGGACTACGACCTGACGCACCGAACGGGTCTGGTTGAGCGACGAGACGCGGTGCTCGAGGTTCTGCTTGACCTTCTTCTCGTGCCCTGAATAGGTGTTGATGACGTACCAACGGAACATGGTTTCTCTTCGCTCGCGGTCTTAGAGGATGTATTCGACGAGCGGCTGCCAGAGCGCGTCGAGCAGGCCGAGGTAGCCGCCCGCGATCACGACGAAGCCAAGGACCACCGCTGTGGCCTGGCCGACCTGACGGCGGTTGGGCCACTGGACGCGGCGGAGCTCGTCGATGCAATGCCCGATGAAGGTGAAGACGCGCCCGCGCTTGCGCCGCGGGTGCTCGGCCTGCTGGATGTCGCGCTGGGAGACGGCGTCGCCCTCGACGGCGTCGACGGCACGGTCGCGGTCGCGGTCGTCGCCGAGCTCGTCCTCGTAGATCTCGGCGCCGCTGTCGGCGGCATCGGCGTCGGGGTGCACCGCGCCGGCCTCGGCGAGGCGCGCCTCGTCGACCTCGGCGGAGGCGTGATCGAGCGGATCGGGCGTACCGCCCGACCGGCGCTCCGCACGGCGCTGCTTGGCGCGCTGGCGATCGCGGGCCACCTTCGGCTCCAGCTAGCGCGTCTCGCGGTGGCCGGTGTGCTGCCGGCACCACTTGCAGTACTTGCGCATCCCGATGCGATCGGGGTTGTTGCGCTTGGACTTGTTGGTCTGGTAGTTCCGGCGCTTGCACTCCTCGCACGCGAGGGTGACGGCGATCCGGACGTCTCCGCGGGCCATGCTCGGGCGCTCCGTCAGACGAAAGGTCGGGGAATGCGGCGCCGGGCAAAGGAAAACCCCGCACCCGGCGCGAGGTCGACGGGTAAGGATAGCGTGATCGGCTGTGCTCCCGCTGCCCGCGTTACCAGGCGTTCGCCACGCGCACCACCAGCTGCCGACCGGCGTGCGCCTGCACGTCGCCGAGGCGGGCGCCGCGGCCGCTCCCGCGGTCCTCGCAGTGCACGGCTGGCCGCAGCACTGGTGGATGTGGCGCGGCGTGATCCCGGCGCTGGCGGAGCGCCATCGGGTGATCTGCCCGGACCTGCGCGGCTTCGGCTGGAGCGGGCAGCCCCGTGACCGCGACTTCAGGAAGGCGCGGATCGCCGACGACATGCTCGCGCTACTCGACGTGCTCGGGATCGAGCGAGCCGGCTATCTGGGCCACGACTGGGGCGGGTGGGCCGGCTGGCTGCTCGGCATCCGGGCGCCTGAGCGTTTCTCGCGCCTGATGCTGGTGAGCATCGTGCACCCGTGGACCTCGCGCGCGACCACGTTGCTGAACTTCTGGCGCCAGCTCTACCAGTATCCGCTCGCCGCGCCCGTGCTGGGGCCCGCGCTCGTGCGCGACGGGCGGGTCGTGCGCCGGGCGCTCGCGAGCGCGATGGGCGCGGACGACGCCGCCCTCTTCGCCGACGTGCTGCGCGAGCCGGCGCGCGCGCATGCGTCGAGCCTCCTGTACCGCCACTTCCAGCTGCGCGAGCTGCCGCGGCTGGCGGCGGGGAGGCTCGCCGGCGCGAGGATCGAGCTGCCCGTGAAACTGCTGTTCGGGCGCGACGAGCGCGTGCAGGCCGTGGCGCAGCTCGCGGGCGTCGAGCACCACGTTCCAGGCGCCGAGGTGGAGCTGGTCGACGGCGGGCACCTGCTGCCCGACCAGCGGCCCGAGCTGGTCGCCGACCGCGCACGCGCTTGGTTCGCCTGATCACCTGGAACGTCGCGCGCCGGGCGCAGGCCCTGGTCGAGCAGGCGGCCGCGGTCGGGCAGCGCGAGCCGGACGTGCTCGCGCTCCAGGAGGTGACCGCGCGGACGCTGCCGCTGTGGAAGGCCGCATGCGCCACGCTCGGTCTCGAGCACGTGGCGTGCACGCTGGAGGACGCCGACCCCGCGCGGCTGCCCGCGGGTTCGCGGCGCACCGGCGTGCTCCTGGCAGCGCGAGCGCCGCTCGAGCTGCTGCCGGGGGTGCTGCCGGTCCCGTGGGCCGAGACGGCGCTCGCCGTGCGCGTCGACGGGATCGAGTTCCACAACGTTCACGTGCCAAACGCCGCCAACGGCGAGATCAAGCCGCAGACGCTCGCGGCGGTGCGGGTGGGACTGGAGGCGCGCGCGGGCCCGCGCGTGCTGTGCGGCGATCTCAACATTCCCCGGCGCGAGTTGCCGGACGGCACCGTCTGGTCCTTCGCCCGCGACGGCCGCGGCCGCCTGCGCGAGGACCGGGCGGGTTTCTGGGACGAGGCCGAGCTCGGCGTCGTGCCGGGCCTGCGCGATCTGGGCTTCGCGGATGCCTTCCGCGAGCTGCACGGGTACGCGTCGCGCGAGCCCAGCTGGACGTGGAGCAGGATCTCCGGCCATGCCGGCGGCTGGCGGCTGGACCATTGTTTCGCCTCGGCCGAGCTGCGCGTGACGGCCTGCGCATACCACCACGGGTGGCGCGATTCGGGCCTCTCGGACCACTCGGCGCTCGAGGCCGAGGTGACGCAGCGCTCAAGTTCTCGGACGGACGTCCGATAAGAAAATCGCTCGCCCCAATCCTTCCATCCGGGGGCGGTATCTACCACCTCGGAAAGGGGTTCACATGCAGCGCGCAGCTGTGCTTTGGCGTGCCAGTCCCGGCCGCCTCGTAGCCGCTCTATTCGCTCTGATGCTGGCCGCTGCGATGGCTGTCGGCACAGGCGCGAACTTCAACTCGACGTCGTCGAACGTCGGCAACGTCGTCACCGCCGGCATCATCGATCACGACAACAACGGGCCCAGCCTGAACATCGACAAGCTGATGCCGGGCACGCCGAAGTCCGGCACGATCCAGCTTCAGAACACGGGCGATGACGCAGCCGGGTCGTCCCTCGTCGCCTCGGGCCTCGTCGACACGCCCGGCCCGGGCGGCGGCGACCTCTCGCCGGAGCTCGACCTCGAGATCCGCGACACCGTGACGAACACGGTCGTGTTCGACGACAAGCTCGACCAGCTCGCGACCGTCGACCTCTCGGCCTGGGACGCGGGCGACACGCGCGACTACCAGTTCACCGTCGAGCTGCCCGACACCGGCCTCAACGGCGCGGACAACGAGTTCATGGAGTCCTCGGTCTCCCTCGACCTCGACTGGGAGCTCACCTCCTAGCACCGCTCGCGCACCCTCGCATCATGCGTCCGATGCCCTCCCGCGCCCGCCGCGCGGCCGTTCTGGCCGCCGGCGGGCTCGGGCGCATGGTGCTCGGGCTCGCCTGCCTGGTGCTGATCGCGACGCTGGTGCCGGGACTCTTCGGCTACCAGCGCTTCGTCGTCGTGGGCGGCTCGATGGAGCCCACGATCCACCGCGGCTCGCTCGTGTTCGACGAGGTCGTCCCCGTCGGCTCGCTCGCGACCGGCGACGTCATCACGTACGTGCCCCCGGGCCATTCGGATCCGGTCACGCACCGCATCATCGAGCGTGATAGTGACCGCGGCGAACTGGTGTACCGCACGAAGGGCGACGCCAACGAGGAGCCGGACCTCCGCCCGTTCACGCTCGACCGCCCGACGCAGGCGCGGGTGGCCTTCGACGTCCCATACGTGGGCTTCCTGTTCATGTTCCTGGCCTCCCAGCAGGCGCGCTTCTTCATGCTCGTGCTGCCGGCGATCGCGCTGGCGCTGTTCATGCTCGTGCGGCTCTGGCGCGACGCCGGCCGCATGCTGGAGCAGTCGTGAGGCGCGCCCTGGTGGCGCTGGCCGTCCTCGCCGCGTTCACCGTCCCGGCATCGCGGGCGAGCTTCAACGACAGGTCGGCCAACAGCGCCGCGATCAGCACCGACAGCGTCGGGAACTACCTGCGGCTGTGGTCGCAGGGCACCGATCCGGCCGGGCTCACGGGATACGCGACCAAGCGCGGCTCGGGGCCGGCCGTCCCGGCCGCCACGGGCGCAGACTCCGGGCTGGCGGTCGCGATGGGCGGCTACAAGAACAACAACGGGACGACGGTGGCCCGGGTGCTGACGCTGCAGGCGCGCAGCCCGCTGCCGGCCGGCGTGACGTCGCTGACGATCAGCGCCGGCCTGCGCGCCGACCCCGCGACGGGCCGCCAGCCGCTCACGGGCTTCACGTTCAGCCCGGTCTCCGGCGCCCCGACGAGCGCCACGGCGACGCTGACGCCCGGCCAGAAGGTGCAGCTCAACCTGGCGGTGCGGCTGCGGAACAACGAGTTCCCGGGCAACAACACGCTCTACCACCCGGCCGTGAACCTGACGGTGCGCTACACGGGCTACACCGGCAACTTCCTCACCTACACGGTGCCGGTCAGCGTCTGGGACGGGAACGGAGCCGGGCCGTGAAGCGCGCCGACGCGCTGGCGGTCGGCGCGGCGCTCGTCATGGTGCTGGGCACGATCGCCGGCGGCGCGGCCGCGCGCGACCGGCCCGCGCAGATGAAGCGAATGGCGGCGGCCGACGGCGTGCTGACGCTGTCGAACTCGCTAGACGACGGCGCGATCATCACCGCCGACGGGCTGCGCCCCGGGCAGTCCGCGAGCGGCACGATCACGCTCGGCAACACGGGCGAGGTCGCCGGCATGCTCGCGCTCGCGCGCACGTGGATCGACGACGTGCCCGGGCGCAACGGCGGCCGGCTCTCGAACGTGATCACGCTGCTGATCGAGGACGTGTCCGGCCCGCAGCCGCGCGAGATCCTCTTCGGCGAAGTCGGCGGACTCGAGCACATGGTGCTCGAGACGCTGCCCGCCGGCGCGCAGCGCACCTACCGCTTCACGGTCGGCTTCCCCGACTCCGGCCCGCACGGCGCCGACAACGCCTACATCGGCTCCGAGCTGCGGATGGACTACGAGTGGCGCGCCGGGCCGGTTCCGGCCGCCGTCCCGCCGGAGCCGGCGCCGGGCGCGCAGCCTGCACAGCCCGCGCCTGCGCCTGAGCCCGCGCCCGCGCCTCCGCCGCCGGCCGGGCCTCCGCCCGCGTCGCCGCCGGCGACGAAGCCGCCCGGAGCTCCGATGATCACGATCCGCGTGCCGCACCAGCGCGTGGTCCACACGGACGCCGTCCGGCTGTTCGCCCGCTGCGACGAGTCGTGCAGGGTGCGCTTCAGCGGACGCGTCGTGACCGCGCCCCGCGGCAAGCGGGCGCGGCGCAGCGTGCTGCTGCGCAAGCGCCTGTTCCGCGGCGAGCGGCGGCTGCGCAGGCTGCCGGTGACATCGGAGCGCGCGATCAAGCTCAAGCTGACGCGCAAGGGCCGCCGCGTGCTGCGCCGGGCGCTCGATCGCCGCGGGCGGGTCGCGGTCGTCATCACCGCCTCGGTGCGCGGCGCGAACGGCACGCGCAAGGTGCGCAAGCGGATCGTGCTCCACACGACGCTGATCCGCAACGGGAAGCGGATCTCCTACCGCTGAGCGACCTCGTCAGCGACGCGGTGGCCGCTCTCGACGGCCCCGTCCATGAACGATGGCCAGTGCAGCGCGGTGTGCGCGCCGGCGAAGTGGACGCGGCCCTCGGGCGCGCGCAACGCCGACCATGCCTCGTGGACCTGGCCGGCGCGCATGAAGGACCAGGTGCCGCGGCTGTAGGGGTCGCCGGCCCAGTCGTGGGCGTGGACGTCGACGACCTCGGCCTCGGGCGCGAGCTCCGCCACCGCGTCGCGCACCGCCGCGTGGTCGGTCACGTCGAGCGCGGCGGCCGAGGGGCCGAAGCAGACGAGCAGCACGCCGTCGGCGCACGGCGCCATCGCGCCGGCGAAGTCGAAGCGCGTGCCGCGGCCCAGGATGAACAGGTCCTCCGGGACGCCGCGGGCGATCACCCAGGCCTTGACGCCCTGGCCGGCGTGGTTGCGCTCGCCGGCGCGCCGCTTCGCGGCCGACAGCTGCGGCGTGAACGCGATCGACGGCAGCACGCCGACGGGCACGGTGACGACCGCGTGGCGCGCGCTGTGGCGGTCGCCGGCAGCGGTGGTGACCGTGATCTCGCCGTCGCCTTGCGCGATCGCCGCGACGGGTGCGCCGAGCACGATCTCGCCTTCGACGTCCGCGGCGATCGCCTCGTACAGCGCGGCCGTGCCCTGCGGCAACCGCCACCCGAGCACCGCGGCCTCGAGGTGCGGCCAGACGCGGTGCCCGGCGGCCGAGATCCAGCGCAGGAACTCGAGCATCGAGGCCTCCTCGGGGCGCCCCGAGGCACAAGCCGCGATCCAGAGCAGGGCCAGCTCCTCGACCCGCTGCGGGAGGCGCAGCGCGCCGATCCACTCGCCGGCCGGGACGTCGAGGTCCTCGAGCCCCTGGGCATCGGGCGGGCGCGTGGGGTCGTGGCGCCGAGCGGCGGTCAGCAGCGCGGTCACCGCGCGCTCGAGCTCGCCGAGGTCGGCCACGTCGACCGGCAGGGCGCGGTCGATGCGATCCGCTCCGAAGCGCCAGCGCATGCTGGTCGGCAGGGCGTCGTGCTCGCGCTCGACGCCATAGCGGTCGGCCTCGGCCCAGACGTGGGGCTGCACGTCGGCGACCCAGGCACCGCCCATGTCGAGGTCGAGCCCGCGGAGCGCGCCGCGCTGCAGCCACGCGCGGCCGCCGATCCGGTCGCGCGCCTCCAGGACGCGGACCGCCTGGCCGCGCGCCTCGAGCTCACGCGCGGCGACGAGCCCCGCCAAGCCGGCGCCGATCACGAGGACGTCGACCACGCCGGGGAGTATCCCTCCCGGCGATCGTTCGCGCTGCGTCAGGCGGCGACGTCGACCCGCGCGCGGGCCTCGTCGCGCGACACGCCGCGCTTGCCCCAGCGCGCCGAGTCGGCGTAGTCCATCAGCGTGTCGAAGTAGGTGCGCAAGCCCGGGGCCCGGAGACCGAGCAGCTCGCGCGTGCGCTTGTCGTCGAAGACGACGTCCATGTCGAAGTACGGCAGGTAGACGGCCCCGTGCTCGTCGGCCGTGGCGTCGCCGAACTCGCCGGTCTCGACGTACGGCGGGAGCGGCCGGTCGAAGTGCGCGCAGGCCAGCCTGGAGAGCTCGTCCACGGTCGTCGCCGCGCGGCCGCTGACGAGGTTGAAGGTGCCGGTCTCGTCGGACTCGATCAGCTTGAAGATGCCGTCCGCGACGTAGTCGACCGGCACCACGTCGACCCGGCCCTCGGGCTTGGCGGGCACCACGTCGAACAGTCCGCGCGCGAACGCGCGGAGCGGCCAGTAGAGGACGTTGAACGCGGGCGTCCAGCCGGTGTCGGACTCGCCCATGACGATGCTCGGCCGGGCGATCGCGACCTCCATGCCCGAGACGTCGGCGAAGAGGCGCTCGGCCTCGCACTTCGTCTGCTCGTACGTGTTGCGGAACTCGCTGCCGAGCATCTCCTCGGTGAACTCGCCGGAGTGCGCGCCGGAGACGTAGGCGGTCGAGACGTGCACGAAGCGCCGCGCATCGACGGCGCGGGCGAGCTCGAGCATCGCGCGCGTGCCCTCGACGTTGATCTCGCGCGCCTCCTCGAGTGGCAGGTCGAAGGTGATCGAGGCGGCGCAGTGGCAGACGACGTCGATCTCCTGGTCCGGCGCGTCGACGCCGGCGGTCAGGTCCCCCGCGAGCGCGCGTGCGCGCGCGCGATGCGGGGAGCCGTCGCGGTAGAGCTTGGCGAACACGTCGTCGAGTCGCTGCTCGGCGGCCGCGCTGTCGGCCGCGCGTACGAGGCAGAGGATCTCGCGGTCGGTGCGCTCGAGCAGTCGCGCGAGCACCTCCATGCCGAGGAATCCCGTGGCTCCGGTGAGGAGGACGCGCCCGCTCATGAGGCGGTCGCCTCCTCAAGCGGCCGCTCGGCGGTCCCGTCCATGCCCTCGAGCGGGGTGCCCATCGCATGGAAGCCGCCGTCGACGTGGAGGATCTCCGCCGTGATCGCGCGCGCCATGTCCGAGAGCAGGAAGCAGACCGCTCCCGCGACCGGGCCGGCGTCGTCGGTCGACCAACCCAGCGGCGCCTGCTTCTGCCATGCGTCGGCAAGCTGCGAGAAGCCGGGGATGCCGCGCGCGGCGATCGTGCCGATCGGACCGGCGCTGACCAGGTTCACGCGCACCCCGCGCGGGCCGAGGTCGCGCGCCAGGTAGCGCGAGGTCGCCTCGAGCGCGGCCTTCGCCACGCCCATCCAGTCATAGACCGGCCATGCGACGGAGGCGTCGAAGTCCATCCCGACGACGCTGGCTCCCTCGTCGGGATAGAGATCGGCGAACGCCACGGCGAGCGCCTTGAACGAGAACGCGCTCGTCGTGAAGGCGGTCACGGCGCTCTCGGCCG
Organism: uncultured Solirubrobacteraceae bacterium; assembly: GCA_963839615.1. Lineage (GTDB taxonomy): Bacteria > Actinomycetota > Thermoleophilia > Solirubrobacterales > Solirubrobacteraceae > DASQMT01. Next base: position 189,446 of record CAWIVY010000010.1, on the reverse strand, counting down.
GCGTGGTCAGGAAGCGCCCGCCGAGCGCATCCTCGGGGGCGAAGGCGATCGCGTGCAGGACGCCGTCGACGCGGCCCCAGCGCTCGCCCAGATCGGCGGCGACCGCCTCGAGGTCCTCCGGCTTGTTGACGTCGAGCTCGAGCACGTCGGGCGGCGTCGGGAGGTTCTTCGCGGCGCGGTCGGTCAGCCGCTTCGCGCGGCCGAAGCCGGTCAGCACCACCTCCGCGCCCGCCTCCTGCGCCTGGCGGGCGACCTCCCACGCGATCGAGTCGCGCGTGATGACGCCCGTGATCAGGAGCTTCTTGCCGTCGAGGAGACCCATCACAGGGGGATGTTCTTCACGCCGCGCGCCGGGTGGGACACGGCCTCGAACGTGCGCAGCGCCTCGGTCAGGCGGCGGCGCGTGTCCGCCGGCTCGACGATCTCGTCGACGTAGCCCTCGGCGGCGGCGACCGCGGAGGTCAGGTGCTCGTCGGTGTACTCGTCCGCGAACGCGTCGCGCGCGGCCACCGGATCGTCCGCGGCGGCGATGTCGCGCCGGTTGACGATCCCGACGGCCTGCTTGGCGCCCATCACGCCGAGCGTCGCCTGCGGCCAAGCGAACACGTAGTCGGCGCCGAGGTCGCGCGAGTTCATCGCGATGAACGCGCCGCCGAACGCCTTGCGCAGCACGATCGTGACCTTCGGCACGCTCGCCTCGGCGAACGCGTGCACGAGCTTGGCGCCGTGGCGGATCACGCCGCCCTTCTCCTGCTTCGTGCCGGGCATGAAGCCGGGCGTGTCGACGAAGACGAGCAGCGGGATGCCGAACGAGTTGCACGTGCGCACGAACTTCGCGGCCTTCGTGGCCGAGTCGGAGTCGAGCACGCCGCCCATGAACTTCGGCTGGTTGGCGACGATCCCGACCGGCTTGCCCTCCAGGCGCCCGAAGCCGCAGACGACGTTGCGCGCCCAGCGCGGGCTCCACTCCAGCAGCCGGCCGCCGTCGATTGTGCCGCGGATCACGTCGCGCACGTCGTAGACGATGCGATCGGACTCGGGCACCGTCGCGCCGGGGTCGTCGCCGACAGGGTCGGACGAGCTCCAGACCGGCACGGCGCCGCCCGAGTGCGAGGGCAGGTGGTCGAGCAGGTCGCGCACGAGCAGCGCGGCGTCCGAGTCGGTGCGCGCGACGAAGTGCGCGACGCCGTTGCGGTCGTGCACCTTCGGCCCGCCGAGGTCGAACGCGCTCACGTCCTCGCCCATGACCTCCTTCACGACCGCCGGACCGGTCAGGAACATGTTCCCGCGCTCGGTCATCACGACGAAGTCGGTCAGCGCCGGGGAGTAGGACCCGCCGCCGGCGGACGCGCCGCAGATCACGGAGACCTGCGGGATCTTGCCCGACAGCGCGACGTGCTCCTTGAAGATGCGCGCGTATCCGGCGAGCGCCGCCAGTCCCTCCTGCATGCGCGCGCCGCCGGACTCGATGAAGCCGACGACGGGGGCGCCCGCGCGGCCTGCGAGCCGCAGCACGCGGACGATGGAGTCGGCGTGCTGCTCGCCGAGCGAGCCGCCGAGGTACGTGGGGTCCTGCGCGTAGCAGAACACGGGGCGGCCGTCGACACGCCCGGCGCCGGCGATCACGCCGTCGCCGGCGCGCGCCTTCTCGCCCATGCGCCGCGAGCGCACGTCCGAGCGCAGCAGCGTCAGCGACCCGGGATCGCAGAGCGCTTCCAGGCGCTCGATCGGCGTCAGCTTGTCCTCGACCTGGGGAACCATCTCGATCGTCATGCGGCCTCCAGGCACAGCACCGCGTTGTGGCCGCCGAAGCCGAAGGCGTTCGACAGACCGACCGCGGGCTTGCCGTCGATGTCCAGGGGGCGGGCCTTGCCCGGGACGTAGTCCAGGTCCAGGCCTTCCTCGGGCTCCTCGTGCCCGAGTGTCGGTGGGGCGATCCGGTCGCGCAGGGCGAGGATGGTCGCCACGGCTTCCACTGCGCCGGCCGCGCCGAGCAGATGCCCGATCGCCGACTTCGTGGAGGACACGGGAATGTCCTTGACAGCGTCGCCGAGGGCGGCCTTCAGGGCCTTGGTCTCGGAGCGGTCGTTGAGCGGGGTCGAGGTGCCGTGCGCGTTGATGTACACGATGTCCTCGGGGGTCAGTCCGGCGTCGGCGAGCGCGATCCGCATCGCCTCGGCGGCGCCGGCGCCTTCCTTGTCGGGGGCGGTCAGGTGGTAGGCGTCCGAGGTCGCACCGTAGCCGCGCACGTAGGCGAGGATGTTGGCGCCGCGCTCGCGCGCCTTCTCGGCGTCCTCGAGGATCAGCACCGCGGCGCCCTCGCCCATCACGAAGCCGTCGCGGCGGACGTCGAACGGGCGGCTGATGCCGGAGTCCGACAGCGCGTCGAGTGCCGCGAATGCGGCGCGCGCTAGCGGGACGAGCCCCGCCTCCGAGCCGCCGGTGACGACGGCGTCGGCGCCGCCGGACTGGATCAGCTTGGTCGCCTCGCCGATTGCGTGCGCGCCGGCCGCGCAGGCCGAGAGCGTCGCGAACGACGGGCCGCGGAGCTTGTGGCGCATCGCGACGGCGCCGGCGCCCGCGTTCCCCATCATCAGCGGGATCGCGAGCGGCGAGACCTTGCCCGCGCCCTGCTCGAGCAGCACCTGGTGGTTATGGGTCAGCGTGCCGATGCCGCCGATGCCGGTGCCGATGATCGACCCGATGCGACTGGCGTCGTAAGGCAGCTCATCGTCCCAGCCGGCCTCCGCGAGCGCCTCGTCGGAGGAGACGAGGGCGAACTGGGTGAAGCGATCGGCCCGGCGCACCTCCTTGATCGAGAGGTGATCGGTCGGGTCGAACTCCGTGCAGGCGCCTTCGCCGTCCTCGATCCCCGAGGTGCCGGCGGTCCAGCGCTCGTGCAGCGTGCGGGCGCCGACACCCAGAGGGGTGACGGCGCCTATGCCGGTGACGACGACTTCGGGCTTCATCCTGCGCGGCTCACCACCACGTCGATGGCGTCGCCGACGGTCTTGATCTTGCCGACGTCGTCGCCCTTGAGCTGGACGCCGAACTCGTCCTCGATGATCTGCGAGAGCTCGGCGAGGTCGAGTGAGTCGACGTCGAGATCCTCGAACGTGGCGTCGCGGCTGATCTCGCTCGGATCGGCGCCGAACTGGGGCAGCGCGTCGAAGACGACCTTCTCGACTGCTTCTGGGGTGACGGTTGTGGCCATGTTCTCTCCTTGGTTTCGGGTTCAGTGGTCAAGCGGACATGCCGCCGTCGACGAAGAGCGTGGTTCCGGTGACGTAGGCGGCGTCGTCGGAGGCGAGGAAGCGCACGGCGGCGGCGACCTCCTCCGGCTGGCCCGCGCGGCGCGCGGGGATCGCCTTGACGACGTCGTCGAGCATGTCCTTCGTCATGTCGGTCTCGATGAAGCCGGGGGCCACGGCGTTTACCGTGATACCCCGCCGGGCGACCTCGTGCGACACCGTCTTGGTCAGGCCGATCAGCCCGGCCTTGGCGGCCGCGTAGTTCGCCTGGCCGGCGTTGGCCCGCGGCCCGACGACCGACGCGACGTTGACGATCCGGCCGTAGCGGGCGCGGAGCATCGGCTTGAGCGAGCGCTTCGTGAGCCTGAAGGCCGCGGAAAGGTTCGTGTTGAGCACCGTGTCCCAGTCGGCGTCGTCGATCTGGATCGCGAGGTTGTCGGCGCGCACGCCGGCGTTGTTGACGAGCGCGAGCACGGGCCCGCCGAGCGCCTCCTCGGCTGCCGCGAAGAGCTCGTCGGGAGCGCCGTTGGCGACGTCGCCGTGGAGCGCGACGGCCCTGCCGCCGGCGCCCTCGATCGCAGCCACGGTGGCCTTCGCGCCGGCGTCGTCGGAGCGGTAGTTGACCGCGACCTGCCAGCCGTCGGCCGCGAGCGCCTTGGCGATCGCCGAGCCGATGCCCTTCGACGCGCCCGTGACGAGCGCGACTGCTCCCTCTGGCCGGGCCATCGCCTAGCGCACTCCCCAGTCGACGACGCCCGCGCCCCAGGTGAAGCCGGCGCCGACGGCGGAGAGGAGCAGCCGCTGGCCGGGCCGCAGGCGGCCGTCCTCGCGCAGCAGGCTGAGCGTCAGCGGGATCGATGCGGCCGACGTGTTGCCGGTCTCGCCGACGTAGTCGGCGACGCGCTCCTCGGACAGCTCGAGCTTCTCGGCGACCGAGCGGAGGATCCGGCCGTTGGCCTGGTGATAGACGAACAGGTCGATGTCGTCGAGCGTCACGCCGGCGCGGTCGCAGGCCTGCTGCGTGGACTCGACGAGCACCTTGACCGCCTTGTTGAACGTCGTGTGGCCGTCCATGTGGATCAGGCGGTCGTCGTGGGAGGCGATGATCGTGTCGCCCATCCCGCCGTCGGAGGCGAGCACGACCGGGCCGATCGCGCCCTCGCCGTCGGCGCTGAGCACGACGGCGCCGGCGCCGTCGCCGAAGATCGGCGCGGTGCGCTTGTCGTTGGGGTCTGTGACGCGGCTGAGGATCTCCGCGCCGATCACGAGCACGGCTTCCGCTCGGCCCGTCTCGATCTGGCCGGCGCCCGCTGAGAGCGCGGCGAGCCAGCCGGTGCAGGCGGAGCCGATGTCGTAGGCGCCCGCGCCGATGCCGAGCGCGGCGGCGACGAGCGGGGCGGTGTTGGGCGTCAGCTCGTCCGGGGTCATCGTCGCCACGAGGACGAGATCGATGTCGGACGGCTTGAGCCCGGCGTCCTGGAGCGCGCGCTTGGCCGATGCGGTCGCGAGATCGCTCGTGCGCTCGCCGGGCGCGGCGTAGCGGCGCTCGCGGATCCCGGTGCGTCGCACGATCCAGTCGGAGTCGACGCCGATGCGCTCCGAGATCGGGCCGTTGGAGACGACGCGGTCGGGCAGCTTGTGGCCGAGGCCGACGACGCGCGCCGTGCGCGGCGGCGCGATCCGGCCGTTGAGCGGCTTGGCGGTCTCTGCGGTCGTGGTCTCAGGCATGGACTTCCCGCTTCGTCTCGGAGGGCTTGTCTGCGGGGGTCTCGACCTTCGTGCCCGCGACGATCCGCTTCGCGAGCCGGGCCAGCACCTTGCCGGGGCCGACCTCGATGAAGCGCTTCGCGCCCGCGTCATGCATGGCGGTGAACGTCTCGCGCCAGCGGACGGGGCGGATGAGCGCGCGCGCCAGCTCGTCGCGCACGTCCTCGAACGGCTCCGCCGAGGCGCAGGAGAACACGGTGAAGCGCGGCTCGCCGAGCTCGACCTCGTCGAGCGCGGCACGGAACGGCGCGACCGCGGGAGCCATCGACGGCGAGTGGAAGGCGCCCGCCACCGGCAGCCGGATCGCACGCTTGCCGAGCTCGCCTGCGACCTCCTCGGCGCGGTCGAAGTTCTCGCGATCGCCCGCGAGCACGATCTGCCCGGGCGCGTTGTCGTTCGCGACGATCAGGCTCGCGGCGCGCGCGACCTGGCCGGCCTCGTCCTCGTCGGCCCCGACCAGCGCGATCATCGAGCCGCGGTCGTCGGCCTCGGCCATCAGCCGGCCGCGCAGCACGACGAGCTCGAGCGCGTCCTCGACCGTCAGCACGCCCGCGGCGGCAAGCGCGGCGAGCTCGCCGAGCGAGTGGCCGGCGGCGGCGCCGGGCTTGACGTCGTCCTCGAGCCCGCGCCAGCCGGCGATCGATGCGCAGAAGATCGCGGGCTGCTGAAAACGGGTGCTCTCGTCGACGCGCGCGAACGGATCCTCGCCTACGAGCTCGAGGCAGCGCTCGAGCAGCTCGGGGCAGCGCTGGGCGACGAGGTCGCGCATCTCGGGGGTCTGGCTCCCCTGGCCGGGGAACAGGATCGCGGTATCGGTGGCCAAAGTCACAACGCACACCTTCGCGGGCTCGCGCGGGAAACCGGGAAGAATCCGTGACCTACCCCCCGGCCGGGGGGGTGGTGAGCGCGCTGTGGGGGGTGCGCGAGAGGAGCTGCGCGACACGGACGGTCACCTGCAACGTCTCGTGCAGCACCTGGCGCCACGTGAATCGGAGCACCGCGAAGCCCTGCGCCTGCAGGTCGGCGTCACGCGAGCGGTCGCGCTCGAACGCGACGCGATGGCCGTGGCCCGCCCATCCGTCGGCCTCCACGGCGAGCTTCTGTTCCGGCCAGAGGAAGTCGATCGTGTAGCGGCCGAGGCGGTGGTTGACGAGCGGCCGCGGCAGCCCGGCGGCCGCGAGCATCGGCAGCAGCTTGCGTTCGAGCTCGGAGCGGGTGGGCTCGTCCTGCGGAGCGTCGCTGCGGTCGATGAGGCCGAGGTAGAGGGCTTCGGAGGTGGCGCGGTCGGCGTCGGGGCCCTTGAGTTGCTGGAGGGTCTGGCGCGGTGTGGTGATGGCGATGCCCCCGTGACCGGTCGTTTCCAGGCTGCTCGCGTGGTGGATCCGGATGCGATCGCGTTGTCGCGGTCTTCGATCGGTGAGCGTGACGTCGACGAACGGCGGCATTGAGGGAAGGAGCCTCCAGATTGCCGCGGCGGTCCAGTGGCTGGCGACCGCGCCCTGGCCGACCGCGATCAGTGCGGCGATGACGCGCCCGCGCTCGCTCAGCGCCTCGTGGCCGACGGCGTAGACGCCGCGATGGAGGCGGATCAGCCGGCGCGCCGTCACGAGCAGCTCGATCTCCCGGCGCGAGTACCCGATCGAGGCCAGCTGCGCGCGCCCGACGACCCCGCTCTGACCGGTCGCGAGGCGAGCGAGCACAACGTCGCATTTGACGCGTCCACCGGCGATGGTGCGACGTTCTGCACCTATGCGGTGCAGAACGTCGCACGGCACCGGAACCTCGGGCGGAATGCGACGTTTTGCGGCCATCCGGGCACGATCGCGCACCCGCCCCGCCAGGCCCGGCCGGAGGCACACTCCTGGCACTCTCTCGATGCGCAGTCTTGACGGACCGCGCGCCTACGAGATCAGGCCGAGGCGCTGCGCCTTCTGCACGGCCTCGGCCCGGTTGCGGACCGAGAGCTTCCGGTAGAGCGAGGAAGTGTGCTCCTTGACCGTGTGCGGGGAGAGGAAGAGCTGCTCGGCGATCTCGCGGTTCGTCGCTCCCGAGCCGATCCAGTCGAGCACCTCGCGCTCGCGCTCGGTCAGCTTCGGGTTGCCGGCGGTCGACTCGCTCGGGCGGAAGACGGTCATGCCCAGGCCGACCATGCGGACCGCGCCGGCGATGTCGGCCGCGGGCCAGTCCTTCGAGATGAAGCCGGAGGCGCCGGCCGCGCGCGCGGCGTTCGGGTTGATCCGGCCCGCGCCGGAGATCAGGAGCACGTTGGTGTTCGGCGACTCCGCGCGCAGGCGCTCGCAGATCTCCGCGCCGGACTCCTGACCGACGAACAGGTCGACCAGCGCCACGTGCGGCTGGTAGCGCGCGAGCAGCACCATCGCCTCGTCGCCGTTGCGCGCGCTGAGGCAGCGCTCGACCCAGGGCTGCTCGCCGAGCATCAGCCGCAGGCCCCAGTGCACGACCTCGTGGTCGTCGACGACGAGCACGCGCAGCTTGCGCTCGCTCGAGCCCGAGGCGATCCGGTTGGGATTGACGTCAGGAACGCTCATGCGGCACCGCCAGTCGTACCCGCCAGGTGCCCGCGTCGCGCTTGCCGAACTCCACGAGGCCGCCGACCTGGAGCGCCTCGAGCGCCGCCAGCCGCAGCCCCATCCCGGAGATCGTGCGCGAGCGCTCGCCGACGCCGTCGTTGCAGACCTCCATCACCCAGGCGCCGTCCCGGCGCGCCAGCGTCACCTCGACCCGCTTCGGCTTCGCGTGCTTGCGAGCGTTGCGCACCGCCTCGACGAGCACGGATTGGGCGAGCGGCTCCAGCGCGGCAGGCACGCCGACTGCCTCGCTTCCGGGCGCCAGCACGATGCCGAGGTCGGGATGGGCCTCGTGCAGCCGCGCGACCTCCTCGACGAGCGTCGTCTCCGTCTCGGGCGCCGACCGTCCCAGCGGCCGCTGCAGCGCCCGGCGCAGGTCGCGCAGGCCGGCCTGGAGCTCGACGGTGACGCGCTCGCGCGCCTCCGCGGGGAGCGGGGCGTCGCTCGAGACGACGAGCAGCACGCCGAACAGCCGCTGGATAACGCTCTCGTGCACGTCGCGCGCGAGGTCGATGCGCTCTTGCAGCTGGCGCGCGCGGGCCTGCTGGAACGTCGCATGACGCGCAGCCTCGGCCAGCGCGGAGGTCTTGCCGAGCGTCCACAGGAGGTCGCGCTCCTCCTCGGTCAGCGGGCGCCGCGGGCGCCGGTCGGCGAGTATCACGCCGCTCCAGCGCCCGCCCGCCGACAGCGGGACGCAGACGAGCGTCGACGCGTCGAGCAGGTCGCGGAACGCCTCGGGCACCTCGCGCGCGACCGCGTCGGAGTCCATCTCGATCACGCGATCCTCCTGCAGCGCCTGGCGTGCGATCGGCGCCGAGCCCACGGTCACGTTCGAATGCGAGAAGCGCTCGAGGTCGAGCCCGAAGGCACCGGCGGCGCGCACGCGCCGGTGCGCCTCGTCGTAGCGGAAGATCACCGCCCGGTTCATCGAGGTGAGCCGGCAGACCGCCTCGCAGAGCGACGAGTAGAACGTCTCAGAGGACGATCCGTCGGCATCCACGCGCGTGAGCAGCTCGACGAACGTCTCGAGCGCGTCGACGCGCACGACCGGCGAGCGCTCATGGCCCATCGTCGTCTCGGAACCGGTCCCCACGCGCACATCATCCTCTACACGGCGGGCGACCCGGTCATCACGTGACGCGCACGCGGAACGTCGCGCCCACGCGCTGCCCCGGTTGCGCGAGCTCGAGGTCCTCGCCGGTGCAGAGCGCCGCCACGGGAGCCATCATCGGCTCGAGGCAGGCGACGTCGAGGGCGTCCGGCGCGAACACCTGGGCGTAGCGGTAGCCGCCCGCCCACTCGACCGCGATCTCGCGCCCGCCGCCGGCGAGCGCGAAGCGCGCGTCCTCGGCGACGGCACAGTGGACATCGAGCACCCGGTCGGCCAGCGGGGCGCGCTCCGCCGTGGCCGCGGCGCGCTCACCGGTGGGCAGCTTGCGATCGTCGAGCTCGACCATCGTGCGGTCGGGCAGGTCGAGCTCCCAATCTGCCCGCGCGACGCCCGGCAGAGCCAGCCAGGGATGCCAGCCGAACGCGAGCGGGACCTCGTTGCCGCCCGTCGGCTCGACGGTCGTCGTGACCGTGAGCGCGTCGCCCTCGAGACGAAGCCCGAGCTCGAGTTGGTGGTGAAAGGGGAAGACGGCGATCCGGTCGTCGCGGCGCCCGTAGTCGAGCGTCGCGGTGAGCCAGGCTGCGTCGTCGTCCGCGCCGGCGTCGACGACGTCCCAGTCCTCCGCGGCCGCGAGGGCCCCGTGGATCGGCAGGTCGTGCTCGTCCGCGCGGACGATCCCGCGCGAGCGGTCGATCGTCACCGCGCGCCCCGCCGCCGCGTAGCGCCAGTCGCGCAGCCGGTTCGCCCACGGGTGCAGCAGCGGCAGGCCGAAGGACCTGCCGGTGCCACGCCACGCGCCGAGCCCGCCGCGCTGGACGAGCAGCTCGTCGCCGTGATGGGTCAGCGAGTTGCCGATCATCCCTGCCGCCGGCACGAAGCTCGCGCGCAGGTCGCCGGTGGCGAGCACGACGGCCTCGAGCTGGCCGAGCGGGATGCGCTCCAGGGTGGCCACGAGGGCCGAAGGCTACTCGTGCGGCTGGCGTGCATGAGAGACTGCCGCCCTCGATGCGCCTCCTCCCCCGCGAGCAGGATCGCCTGCTTCTCTTCCTGGCCGCCGAACTGGCACGTAAGCGCCGGGGGCGCGGGCTGCTGCTCAGCCAGGCCGAGGCCGTCGCCGTGATCGCCGACGAGATCTGCGAGGCCGCACGCGACGGCCTCTCCTACGCCGAAGCCGAGGCCGCCGGGTACGCGGTGCTCACGACCGCCGACGTGGCCGAGGGCGTCGCGGCGCTCGTCCGCCGGGTCGAGGTCGAGGCGCTCTTCGCCGACGGCAGCAGGCTGCTCGTCCTGCACGACCCGATCGGCTCCTCCGGGCCGCCCGCGCAGGAGGAGGCCGCGCTCGAGTGGCTCGCGCGGGAGGGCGCGCTGACGGTCGTCAACGAGGGCGAGGTCACGGTCGGCGTGACCTCGCACTTCCACTTCTTCGAGGTCAACCGGGCGCTGCGCTTCGACCGCGCGGCGGCATGGGGGATGCGGCTCGCGATCGCCCCGGGCGCCAAGGTCTTCTTCTCCCCCGGGGTCCCCCGGGAGGTCTTCCTCGTGCCGTTCGGAGGCGGGCGCGTGATCCGCGGCCACGCCGGCCTCGCCGACGGGCCGCTCGACGCCGACGGCGCGCTCGAGGCCGCACTGGCCCTGGCGCGCGAGCGCGGGTACCGCGGTGCCTGAGCCCGGCGCCGTCAGGCTCGCCGACTCCGACCTCTGGCTCGTGCCCGAGGCCGACGACGCGGGCGGGCCCGACCGGATCCTGCCCGGCTTCGGCAACACGATGCGCGACGGGCTCGGCGCGCGCGCGGAGCGGGGCGGGGTCGAGATGGCGATCGTCGGCGGGCTCGTCGCCGATCCGGTGCTCGGCGTCTCCTACACCAGCCTCGGGATCGCGGGCGGGCGGATCGTCTCGATCGGCCGCGCCGGCAACCCGGACACGATGGACGGCATCGACGTCGTGCTCGACACCGGCACCGCGGTGATCGACGCGACAGGCATGATCGTGACGCCCGGCGGCGTCGACCCGCACGTGCACTGGCTCTCGCCGCAGGTCGCCGAGACGGCGATCGCGGGCGGCCTGACCACGCTCGTGATCCAGGACTACGGCCCGATCTGGAACCTCGGCAACAACCCCGCGGAGGGACTCGCGGCCACCTGGGCGGCGCTCGAGGCCCATCCGGTCAACGCGGTGCTGCTGGTCCGCGCGTCGTCGTCGCGCCCCGAGCCGGTGGAGCACGCGCTGCGCGCGGGCGGCGGCGGCCTGAAGATCCACGAGGACGTGAGCGCGGGGCCTGAGCAGATCCGCTGCGCGCTCGACGTCGCCGACCGCGAGGACGTGCAGCTCGCGATCCACACGGACGGGCTCAACGAGGCGCTCTCGGTCGAGGACACCTACGAGGCGTTCGGCGGCCGCACGATCCACGCGTTCCACATCGAGGGCTGCGGCGGCGGGCACGCGCCGGACCTGCTGGCGCTCGCCGGCCGCGAGCGCGTGCTCACCTCCTCGACCTCACCCACGATCCCGTTCGGCGCCGGCGCGGAGGCCGAGCATCTCGCGATGGTCGCGGCCGTGCACGTGCTGGCGCCCGGTGTCCGCGCGGGCGATTGGACCGCGCTGCGCCAGCGCGTGCGGCCGCAGACGATGGCCGCGGAGGGCGTGCTGCACGACCTCGGGGTGATCGCGATGCTCTCGTCGGACTCGCAGGGCATGGGCCGGGTCGGCGAGGTCTACCGGCGCGCGCTCCAGAACGCCGACGCGATGAAGGCCATGCGCGGCGGCGAGGACGGGCCCGGGGACAACGCGCGTGTGCTGCGCCACCTCGCCAAGGTCACGATCAACCCGGCGATCACGCATGGCCTCGCCGCGCACGTGGGCTCGCTCGAGGTCGGCAAGCTGGCCGACGCGGTGCTCTGGTGGCCGCAGTTCGCCGGCGTGCGGCCCGAGCTGGTGCTGAAGAGCGGGATCTCGGCCTGGGGCGCCTCGGGTGACGGCAACGCCACGACGATCGTCGCCGAGCCCGTGCTCGTGCGCAGGCAGATCGGCGCCGAGGGCGCCGCGGCGGCGCGGCTCTCGCTCGCGTTCCTCGCCGGAGCGGCGATGGACGCCGATATCCCGACCACGCGCCCGCGCGCGCGGGTCGAGGGCTGCCGCGAGCTGACCGCGGCGGCGATGGTGCGCAACTCGCGCACCGGCGACGTGCGCGTCGATCCGCGCAGCTACGCCGTGACGCTCGACGGCGAGCCGGTGTCGGCGCCGCCCGTGGAGCGCGTGGCGTTCTCGGATCGCTACCTGCTCGGCTGAACGCTCCACTCGTGCCCGACGAACACCGGCTCGGGCACGAGCCCGATGCCGAACCGGTCCTCGACGCCGGCGGCGATCTCGCGCGCGAGGGCGACGAGCTGCGCCGTCGTGCCGGCGCCGCGGTTCGTGAGCGCGAGCGTGTGCTTGCCGGAGATCGCCACGGTCGCCGGGTCGCCGTGCCCGCGCGTGAAGCCCGCGCGCTCGATCAGCCACGCCGCCGACGTCTTCACGCTGCCGTCCGCCTGGGGGAAGCGCGGCACGCGGGCCTCGTCGCCCAGCCACTCGCGGGCGCGCTCCTCGAGCTCCACGAACGCCGCGGCGCCGAGCACCGGATTGGTGAAGAACGAGCCGGCCGAGACGGAGTCCGGGTCGCCGGGGTCGATCACCATCCCCTTGCGCCGGCGCAGTGCCAGCACCGCCTCGCGCACGTCGGCGAGCGGCGCGCGATCCCCCTCGGCGATCCCCAGCTCCCGCGCCAGCTCGGCGTAGCGCACCGGCTGGGAGTCGGGGCGGCGCTCGAGCTCGAACGTCACCGCGAGCACCACCCAGCGGCCCGGGGTGCGCTTGAACGCGCTCGAGCGGTACGAGAACCCGCACTCGGCCGCCGGGACCTCGAGCACCGTCCCCAGCGTGCGGTCGTAGGCGCGCACCGAGACGATCGTCTCGGCGACCTCCTGCCCGTAGGCGCCGACGTTCTGGATCGGCGTTGCGCCGACCGAGCCGGGGATCCCCGACAGGCACTCGACGCCCGAGAGGCCGGCACCGACCCAGCGCGCGACGAGCGGATCCCAGGGCTCTCCGGCGGCCACTTCGAAGCGGGTCCCGTCCGCGTGCACCCCGCGCGAGACGATCCGCACGACCGTGCCCGGGAACCCCTCGTCGGCCACGACGACGTTCGATCCGCCCGCCAGCACCAGGACGGGCTCCCCGGCGGCGTCACCGGCCCGGACCGCGGCGATCACGGAGCCCTCGTCCGCCACCTCGACGAGCCGCGCGGGGGGACCGCCCAGGCGCAGCGTCGTCAGTTCCGCCAGGGCCGTGATCACGCGGCGCAGCGTATTAGGCGCTAATCGAGCGGCCAGGTGTGCACGGGCTCGTTGCCGTGCATCAGATCCCTGTAGCGCACCGTCATCCGGCGCAGGGCCTCGACGCGGTCGTGTCCCTCGTCCTCGTAGAGCCGCCGGAACGTGGCGCTCTGCCAGGTCGCGCCGTTGGCCTCCTCGACGCACCGACGCTCGATGATCCCGAGCAGCCGGTCGCGCGCGTGCGGGTCCACCCCGTAGCGCTCCAGGCCCTCGTGCGCGAGCGGGAGCAGGCGCCGCAGCACCAGTTCCGCCACCGGCACGTCGCCGACCCCGGGCCAGTAGACGCGCGCGTCCAGCCCGTCGCGCGCGCCGGCGTGGAGATTGTCCTCGGCGGCCGAGAACGACATCTGCGTCCAGATCGGCCGCTCCTGCTCGACCAGCGCGCGCACGAGCCCGTAGTAGAAGGCGGAGTTGGCGAGCATGTCGACGACCGTCGGGCCGGCCGGCAGCACGCGGTTCTCGACGCGCACGTGGGGGCGTCCGCGCACGACCTCGTAGACCGGGCGGTTCCAGCGGTAGACGGTGCCGTTGTGCAGGCGCAGCTCGCTCAGGGTCGGGGTGTCGCCGCGATCGAGCACTGCCACAGGGTCCTCGTCTTCGCACAGCGGCAGCAGCGCCGGGAAGTAGCGCACGTTCTCCTCGAACAGGTCGAAGATCGACGTGATCCAGCGCTCGCCGAACCAGACGCGCGGGCGCACGCCCTGCGCCTTGAGCTCCTCGGGGCGCGTGTCGGTCGCCTGCTCGAACAGCGCGATCCGCGTCTCGCGCCAGAGCTCCTTGCGGAAGAAGAAGGGCGAGTTCGCGCCGACCGCGAGCTGCACGCCGGCGATCGTCTGCGCCGCGTTCCAGTGCCGCGCGAAGTCCTCGGGATGCACGAGCTGGTGCAGCTGGAAGCTCGTGCACGCGGCCTCGGGCGCGATCGAGTCCGCGGAGGCCGACAGCCGCTCGACGCCGCTGATCTGGATCTGCAGGTCCTCGCCGCGGGCGGCGAAGATCTGCTCGTTGAGCAGCGCGTAGCGGGAGTTCGCGCTCAGCGAGCGCGCGTGCAGGTGCTCCTCGCCGAGCGTCGGCAGGATGCCCACGATCATCATGTGCGCACCCGTCTCCTCCGCCTTGTCCTCGGCTGCGTTGAGGCTGTCGCGGATCTGCTGCTCGAGCTCGGAGAACACCTCGCCTTCGAGCAGCCGCGGCGGGATGTTGATCTCGATGTTGAACTGGCCGAGCTCGGTCACGAACGCGTCGTCGGCGATCCGCTCGAGCACCTCGGCGTTCGCCATCGCCGGATCGCCGGCCTCGTCGGTCAGGTTGAGCTCGATCTCGACGCCGATCGAGCGCTTCTCGGCGTCGAAGCGCGACTCGCGCAGCATGCGCGCGAAGACGTCGAGGTTCCGCTTGACCTTCTCGCGGTAGCGCTGCCGGTCCTCACGGCTGAAGACCTTGGCCTCAACCTCGTCGCCCATCGGCGCAAGGTACCTGAGTGGCGCCTCACGCCGCGACGGATGCGAGCGCCGCGACCGCTCGCTCGTAGTGCGCCGGGGCGAGCCGGATGTGCGACTGCTGGCTCATCGAGCGCGCTGCGACGCCGATCGCCTCGACCGGCGGGGCGGCATCGAGCACGGGCACGACCAGCAGCGGCTCGACGGCGATCGTCCACGGCCAGCGCGGGTGCTCCCGGGGCTCGGGCTCCGCGATCGCCTCGACGACGGCGAACACGCGGCGCCAGACCGAGGCGTAGTAGACGAGCCGGTCGCCGGGCAGGATCCGCGGCCGGCGCGGGAAGCCGGTCCGCCGCAGCAGCTCGGGCCGCTCGTCGAGCCAGCCCTCGCGCAGCGGCCCGCGCGCGTGCCCGATCGCCTTGAGCCAGTGCCCGCGCGCGGCGTCCATGCTCAAGCGCCGCCGGCGGGCGAGTAGAGCACCGCGCCGTCGTGCTCGCTCGCGGTCACCGCTCCGCGCGCCTCGAGCAGGTCGAGATGGCCGAGCACCTCCGACAGCACGAGGAACGCCTGCGTGACCGGGACGTGGCGCCAGAGATCGCGGCCGATGTCGGCCGCCGAGCGCGGGTGCGTGAGCGCGGCGAGGATCTTCTCCGCACGCCGCTCGTGCATCGAGGCGCGCTTGTCGACGAGCTCCGCGATGCCTCCGAACGGCTCCCCATGACCGGGCAGCACGAGCTCGCCGCGGTCTGCCGCGGCGGTCGCGCGCAGCGACTCGACGTAGGTGATCAGCGTGCGCGGCCGGTCCGGCGACGCCGCGAGCGCGGCCGGATCGGAGGCGCCGACCGGCGCGTGCGCGATCGGGTTCGAGGAGATCCGCTCGAGCAGGTGGTCGCCGGCCAGCAGCAGCCCCTCGCTCGCGAACACGGTGTCGGTCGGGCTGTGCCCGGGCCGCTCGTGCACGCGCCAGGCGCGACCGCCCGCGATCAGCTCGCCCCCTTCGTCGAGGATCCGGTCCACGCGCGCGCTCGCGACGAAGCGCCGGAACGCGCGACTGATCCCGCCGAGCGTCTCCACCGTCCGCTCGGTCACGCCGTGGCGCCGCATCAGCGCGACCGCGTACGCGTCGTCCGCGTCCATGCTCAGCTCGACGTCGGACAGGAACGTGGCGAGCTTGGCGGTCCCCGCCAGCTCCGCGCCCGAGCGCCGCTGCAGCTCCCCGGCAAGCCCGACGTGGTCGTCGTGCTGGTGGGTCAGGACGATCAGCTCGAGGTCCTCGACCGCCACGCCGTGCTCGGCGAGGCCCTGCTCGAGCCGCGCCTCGGTCTCTTCCATCAGCGGCCCGGCGTCGAACAGCGTCAGCGGGGAGCCGCGCAGCAGCCAGGCGTTGACGTCGCCGATCCGGAACGGCGTCGGCAGTGCGATGCGGTGGACGTCGTCCGGCGGCATCTGCCGCCGGACCCTAGATGGTTGATTCGCTAGCGGCGGACCCTGATCGAGATCGCCCGGCCGGCGCCCGAGACATACGCGCCCTCGGTCTCGGCGACGACGCGGAACTGGCCCGAGCGGTAGAGCCGCACGCGGGTGCTGTAGCTCGACTTGCTCGAGCCGTCGTCCTTGGCCCGCGTGTGCGCGATCTCCGTCCAGTTCCCGTCACGGAGCTTCTGGATCGCGACGCGGCCGCCGTCGTTCTGGGGCGTCACGCTGCCGCGGAAGCGGACCGTGACGCTGCGGCGGTTGCGCCTGACCTTCTTCGTGTCGGTCCGGACCTGCAGCGCGGCGCCGACCACGACGATCGGGCTCGTGACCTCCGGCCGCTGGGCCAGCACGACCTTGAACTGCGTCGTCACCGGCATCGAGAGCACCGGGAAAGCGAAGTTGCCCGCGGCGTCGGTCACCTGCGGGTTGCCCGCGTTGGCGAAACCCTGCGTGTACGGGAACGGGTTGCTCTGGAGCACCACGTCGCGGTTCGCGTTGTTCGTCCCTGTGAGCTGGCCGCCGAGCGTCGTCGAGCCGCCGGGCGCGATCGGGTTCGGGTTCCCGGCGAGCGTGACGCCGAGCGGCTGCTTCCTCGTCCTGAAGGTCTCGCGTGCGCCCCGCGTGATGCCGAACTTGTTCTGCGCGACGATCCGGTAGTGGTACTTGGTGGCCGGCGCGAGCCCGGAGATCGGCACGCTCACGGCACGCGAGTTGGCGCCCGAGCCGGCCGGCGTCGGGGCGGTGTTGGAGCCGTACAGGCTCGTCGTCCCGTACTGGAAGAAGTACGTCGTCTCCGCGTTGTTCGGATCGACGCGCCCGTTCAGCGTGGCGGTCGTCGGCGTGATGCTCGCGGCCGCGCCGGTCCTGACCGCCGGCTTGCTCGCCGCACTCGCGGCGGCCGGCGCGAGCAGCGCCAGCGCGACCGTGATCAACATGGTTCCCCTCAGCAACATGATGCCTCCCGTCGAAAGTTCCGAGATCCCCTCGTCCGCGTCTGACAACACGGCACAGGGCGGAACGCTTCGCCGTCGCCGCTGATCAGCTCATGGCGGCGCGATCGTAGCCCGTCGCCGGCCAGACGCGCGGCAGCCCGTGCAGGCGGCCGCGCTCGGAGCGGCGCAGCTGCCGCGCACGCTCGACGAGCAGCGCGACGAGCTCGCCCGTCGGCCGGAACGGGTCGGCGATCGCATGGTGGTCGTCGAGCGAGATCGCCGCCCACACCGCGCCGCCGACCTCCGCGACCAGCACGACGCCCCGCGGCGCGCGCTGGGAGTCGAGCTCGGCCAGGCGGGCGAGCGCGTCGGCGTCGGCCGGGACCGCGTAGCGGAGGGTCAGGGCCGGCGAATGGGCGTCGACGCTCTGCGTCGGACCGAGGATTCGCTTGATGAATGTTGTTGTGCTCATGGGGTTCATTCTCCGCTTCGAAGGCGCTCCGCACATCGGGCGAATGGCGCTATGTGGCGTAGTTCAGCCCTTAGTTCCGCGTGGGCCGCCCTTAGTGCGACGGACGCCGTGAAAGAGGAAAGGCCGCCGCGCCCGGGGGGAGGGCACGACGGCCTGGTACTTGCACGGCTGGCCCGCGGATGCCGGGGAGGAGAGTGAGCGGTCCTGGGGGCTGGCCTTGAAGATCCTTGAGGGGAGGATCTGGGGGTGTTGTGGGCAGTATGTTCGCCAACCGCGCAACGCAAGTCCTTACGGTTGGACGACCAATTCACGTGGTGCTAGCCGTACCTTTCGCCTTGATCGCCCACCGCGGCGCCTCCGGTTACCGTCCCGAGCACACGCTCGCGTCGTACGAGCTGGCCGCGCGCCAGGGCGCCGACTTCGTCGAGCCGGATCTCGTGATCACCCGCGACGGCGTGCTCGTGGCCCGCCACGAGCCCGAGATCTCCGGCACGACCGACGTCGCCGACCACGCCGAGTTCGCCCCTCGCAGGACGACCAGGGAGATCGACGGCACGGCGACCACGGGCTGGTTCGCCGAGGACTTCACGCTCGCCGAGCTCAAGACCCTGCGTGCGCGCGAGCGCATCCCCCGGGTCCGACCGCGCAACACGGCCTACGACGGCCGCTTCGAGGTGCCGGCCTTCCACGAGGTGCTCGACCTGCGCGAGCGCCTGTCGGACGAGCTCGGGCGCGAGGTCGGCATCTACCCGGAGACGAAGCACCCGACCTACCTCCGCGAGCTCGGGCTGCCGCTCGAGGAGCCGCTCGTCGACGCGCTCCGGCGCAGCGGGCTCGACCGCGACGGCGCGCCGGTGTTCGTCCAGTCCTTCGAGGCCGGCAGCCTGAAGCTGCTCGCAGGCGAACTGCAGGTGCCGCTGGTGCAGCTCCTCGGCGTCCGGCGCACCCCCGCCGACCTAGCGACTCCGGCGGGTCTGCGCGGGATCGCCGCCTACGCGCGCGGCCTCGGCCCGTCGAAGGATCTCATCGTCCCGCGCGACGCCGCCGGCAACTCGCTCCCGGCGACCACGCTCGTCGAGGATGCCCACGCCGCGGGGCTGCTCGTGCACCCGTACGCGTTCCGCGCGGAGAACCTCTTCCTGCCGCTGGAGCTGCGCTCTTCGGAGGACCCGGCGGAGTACGGCGACCTCGCCGCGGAGGTGCGGCAGTTCCTCGCGCTCGGCGTCGACGGCCTGTTCACCGACAACCCCGACAGAGCACGGAAGACTGGTCGTTAGGGCAAGCGCCGTCAGGTACGGTCGGCGCGGCGACAACGCGATGGAACGCAGCACCGCATCTGTCACGACGGAGGAGCGCGACACCGCGCCTGTCGCCGCGCCCGCCCGGACGCCGCAGCCGGCCTCGCTCGCAGGCGGCCTGACCGTCGGCTCGGTGCTCGCGCTGCAGCGCAGCGCCGGCAACCGCGCACTCGCTCGGGCGCTGCGTCCCGCCGCCGTCGCGCGGCTCGTCAGCGGGCAGTACGCGGGCCTGTTCGACTACGACCAGCTCGCCGACCAGATCCACACCGCGATCGCCGGGCTCGGCACCGACGAGCAGGCGATCTTCCACGCGCTCGAGCGGCTGCAGCGCGACGCTGCGGCGATCACGGCGCTCAAGGACGCCTACCGCGCCCGCCATCGCGCCGAGCTGCTCGACGACCTGCGCGACGACCTCTCCGGCTCGGAGCTCGCGTACGCGCTCGCGCTGCTCGGCTCGGGCGGCGGCGGGAGCGCGGCGATCGGCAGCAGGCCGGCAACCGACGCGGACCACGAAGCGGCCGCACAGCGCATCCGCACCGCGGTGCAGGGACTCGGCACCGACGAGGAGGCGATCTTCGCCGCGCTGATGGCCTACGAGCGCAACTCGGGCCTGGTCGCGCAGCTCAAGGCGCGCTACAGCGCGCTCTACGGCGAGGACCTGCGCGCCCGCCTCGTCGACGAGCTGACGGCCGACGAGTTCGCCAACGCGGCCTACCTGATGGGCGAGGCGGCGCTCGAGCAGACCGAGCTGTCCCCCGCTCAGGCCGCCCGCGTCTTCACCGTGATGTCGACGCTCACGTTCACGGACACGACCGGCGGCCAGAGCCCGGTGCCGTACCACTATCCCGTCGACGGCTGCTACGCCCGGGCGCAGATGATGGCCCAGATGCTCACGCGCGCCGGGATCGCCTCCGAGCGCGTGTTCGCGACGTCGACGGTGCCGGGCGGGCTGCACATCCCGAACCAGTTCTCGGAGGACCAGCCGGGCGGCGCGCCGCCGGAGACGACCTGGTGGTACCACGTCGCCCCGATCGTCCGCGTGAAGACCGCCGGCGGGGCGATCGAGGAGACGGTGATCGACCCGTCGACGCAGAGCGGTCCCGTGCCGATCGCCGCGTGGCTCGCGGCGATGGGCGTCGCGCCCGGGACGTACTCGCGCAAGACGCATGCGGAGCTGATGGCGCACCTCGCCGCGCCGCCGCCCGGCCCGGTCATGCCCGGCGGCTTCCCCGTCGGGGAGCAGATCGTCTACACGACCGACCGCAACACGATGTTCCCCGGGGAGGGGCCGCACTCCGACTCGGCCCACGCCGACGCCGAGCTCGAGCGGCTGAACCCGCGTATGACCGGCTACGCGGCGCTGGCGGCGACGCACGAGATCGCGGCCGCGGTGCGGACGGAGCTGGCGCGGCCGGGCTGCACCGCGGCCGACGTGATCGCCGCGATCCGCAAGGGAGCGCCGGCCGCCCGCGCGGTGCTCTGGACGCAGTTCCCGACGCTGCGCTCCGAGGTCGTCACGCGCTTCCCGGGCGACGAAGCCGCGATCGACGCGGCGGTGGGCCCGTGATGCGAGGATGGCCGCGATGAGCACCGGCGACGTGCAGATCGAGGATCCCGTGGGCTATCTGGGGACCGGCAAGGGCACGATCGAGGTGCTGCTCGGCCATTCGCCGTCGTACTACCGGCTGCAGGCCGATCGCGAGGACTTCGAGGAGCAGCTGGCGGTGCTCGTGCGCGCCTGGAAGGACGGCGCCCCGGTGCGCGCGACGATCCGCGGCACGGCGATCGTCTCCGTCGAACCCGCCGGCTGACGCGGCTACGCCGCGAGCACGCTGGCCTTCGCTCCTGGTGGCGATCGCCGTCGGGACCGGGTTGGCGACCTGGTTCGCGGGCTCGCCGGGCGCGGCGTGGGTGTTCGGCGCCCACACCGCCGGCGGACCGTGATCGCGTTCGTGCTCGTGTTCAGCTCCGCCGCGTGCTCCGCGCCTGCTCGAGCGCCGCGACCGCCGCAGCGCGGCCGATCCGCGACCGTGCGCACCTGGGCCACGATCTGGGTCGTCATCAGCGAGGGCTCGCGGTCGTGGATGTCCTCCGCGGTGCGTGCGGCGTGCAACGCCAGCTCGCGCAGGTCGGTGGGGCGGTCCGGTTGCTCGTACTGCGCCGCGAGCACCCAGACCGCGTCGGCGAGCTCGCGCACGGCGCCCCCGAGCTGCGGCGCCCGTTCGCCGGCTCGCACCTGGCGGGCCGCGTAGCGCACGAGCACGCGCGTGTTGCGCACCGCGAGGTCGATCTGCGGCATCGTCTGCTCGTAACGCTGGACGTGCGGCAGCCCGCCGCGGCGCGCAGGAGCGAAGCGCGCGGTCTCGCTCGCCACGGCGAGCATCCCCTCGAGCGCCTCGACGTCCTCGTCGATCCCGCGCGCGGCCTGGAGCGCGCTCTCGGCACGCGCCGGATCGCTGTGCTGGAGCGCGATCGCCGTCTCCTCGAGCGTGCGCCCGAGCTTGCCGAACACGGTCTGGGCGACCGGTCCGACCATCCCGACCGGGTTCGGCGGGAGCAGCAGCGAGGCAGCGGCGAGCCCGACACCGCCACCGATCAGTCCTTCGAGGATGCGGTCGGCGGAGAAGCCGTCGGTGGTCGGGGCCAGGGCGGCGAGCAGGATCGCCGAGATCGCGGCCTCGCTCACGAGCAGCTCGCTGCCGTTGAAGAGCAGCGCGGCGGACATCGCGAGCACGACCAGGACGGCGATCTGCCAAGGGCCGGTGCCGATCAGGAACACCAGCAGGCTCGCCACGGTGACGCCGAGCACGACGCCGCCGACCAGCTCGATCGCGCGACTGCGCCGCTGGCCGTAGGTCACGCCGAGGCAGACGACCGCGGCGATCGAGGCGAAGGCCGGGCGCTCGCTCGGCAGCAGCAGGATCGCGAGCCACCACGCGCCGAGCGCCGCGGCGGCAGTCTGGAGGATCGCCGGCAGGTGCGGGCGCAGCCGCCGGCGAGCGGCGGTGGCGAGCGAGCGGGGGGATCGGGGGGCGAGGCTGCGCATCTGATCCAACTAACGACTGCGGGCGCCCGCGGTTACGCCATGAACACAAGCCTTCACATGCTGCGCAGGAACGCGAGCACCGCGAGCACGCGCCGGTGGTCGTCGTCGCTCGGGGGCAGGCCGAGCTTGCCGAAGATGCTCGAGATGTGCTTCTCGACCGCGCCCGGGCCGACGACCATCGCGCGGGCGATCGCCGCGTTCGTGCGCCCCTCCGCCACGAGGAGGAGGTTCGGAGACGATGATCAACCGGCTCTCACACGCCTGCATCTGGGTGCTCGACCAGGACGAGGCGCTCGCGTTCTACACCGGCAAGCTCGGCTTCGAGGTGCGCGGACGAGACGATGGACGGCTTTCGCTGGGCCACCGTCGGGCCACCCGACCAGCCTGAGCTCGAGATCGTCCTGCTCGTGCCCGGCCCGCCGATGATGGACGCCGGTGCCGCCGAGCAGATCAAGTCGCTCGTCTCGAAGGGAGCGCTGGGCAGCGGCGTCTTCGCGACCGACGACTGCCGCCGCAGCTACGAGGAGCTGACGGCGCGCGGCGTCGAGTTCATCCGCGAGCCGGCCGAGCGCTTCTACGGCATCGAGGCGACGTTCCGCACAACTCCGGCAACTGGTTCTCGCTCACGCAGCGCGCCGAGGTGACTCAGGGTCCCGCGTAGACCGGCGGGTCGTGCAGCGGGCGCCGCGCCGTCTTCGCCCGCACGACGGTGACGGGCAGCTCGAGCCGCTCGACGCGCGAGCAAAGGTCGCGCCCAAGCCACTGCGACACCCGCTCGGGCAGCGTCGAGATGATCACCTCGTCGAAGTGCTCGTGAACCAGCACGCGCTCGATCGCGAGCAGGGCATCGGCGGGTCCGATCATCGGCGCGACCTCGCCTCCGGCGGCCTCCTCCAGGAGCGGGATCGCGAGCTCCAGCGTCTTCCTCGCCTCCTCGTCCCCGTAGGCCACCTCGCAGGCGAGCTGAGGCACGAGCAGCGCGAACGAGCAGCTGCCTCGCCGCGCCCGCTCACGCACTGCCTCGATCAGGGCGGGCGTAGCTGCGGTGCGGTTCGCGACGACGAGGATCCGGGCCGGATCGGGCATCGGTTCACATAGTGTTGCGCGCCATGGAGCGATTCATCTGCGTGACCTGCGGCACCCAGTATCCCGACAGCGAAGACCCGCCGGCCGAGTGCCCGATCTGCCTCGACCCGCGCCAGTACGTCCCGGCCTCCGGCCAGCGCTGGACGACGCTCGAGGAGCTGGGCGCCGGCAGCGCGAACGAGTTCCGCGACGAGGGCACGCTCGTCGGCGTCGGCACCGCGCCGGGGTTCGCGATCGGCCAGCGCGCGCTGCTCGTCCCGTATGGCGACTCGAACCTGATGTGGGACTGCATCACGCTGCTCGACGACGCCACCGCGGACGAGGTCGAGCGCCGCGGCGGGCTGGCCGCGATCGCGATCTCGCACCCGCACTACTACTCCGGCATGGTCGAGTGGGCCCACCGCTTCGACTGCCCGATCCACCTGCACGCCGCCGACGCGGAGTGGGTCATGCGACCGGACGCCGCGATCCGCCACTGGGAGGGCGACGTGCTCGAGCTCGGCCACGGGCTGACGCTCGTGCGCGGCGGCGGGCACTTTCCCGGCGGCGCGATGCTGCACCGCGCCGACGGCGCGGGCGAGCTGCTCACCGGCGACATCATCCAGGTCATCCCCGACCGCTCGCACGTCGGGTTCATGTGGAGCTACCCCAACCTGGTGCCGCTCCCCGAGGCCGAGGTCCGGGCGATCGCGGCCGCGGTGGAGCCGTTCGAGTTCGCCACGATCTACGGCGCCTGGTGGGACCGGATCATCCCGTCCGGCGCCAAGGACGTCGTGATGCGCTCGGCCGAGCGCTACGGGCACGCGCTGCGCGGGGAGCTCAGCTCGACTCGAGCAGGTTGAACGTGATGCCCTGCCGCTGCAGGCGCTCGATCAACGCGTCGCCCATCGCGACCGCGGTCGTGACCTGGCCGGCGGTGGGCGGGAGGTCGTCCGTGGCGAGGCAGAGCGCCGATTCGGCGAGCATCTTGGCCGTCTCGCCGTAGCCCGGGTCACCCCCGGCCACCTCCGTCACGACGCGCCGGCCGCCGCCCTCGCCGATGAAGCGGACCTTGAACCAGCTGCGCTCGCGCCGCTCGGGCGACGGGCCGTCGCCGGACTGCACCCGCGCCAGCATCCAAGAGCGCGTAGGCGGCAGCTGGGCGAGCGCGAACACCGCGCCGACGCCCCCGATCGCCCCGAGCGCCACGGGCAGCTGCTTCACGGCGGCGTAGTGGCCGTAGGAGAACTCGGGCCCGTAGCGCTCGAGCGCGCCGGCCGAGCGCTTGACCACCTGCGGGTCGATCGTCGGCAGCGGCAGCGCCCAGGCGCCGAGCGAGCGCTCGTAGCGCACGGGGTCCTTGAGCGACGAGACCTTGCGCGCCGGCCGCGGCTCGATGCGGCGCCGCGCGAGGTGTGCCGCACCGGTCTGGCGCGCGCGCGAGAACCCGAGCACCGCGGAGTGGAGCGTTCCCGCCGAGAGCCTGCCGCCGGCGCTCACGAAGCCGCGCACGACGAGCGGCACGCCCTCCGGCAGCTGCTCGACGGTGAACAGCACGCCGAGGTCGTGCGGGATCGAGTCGAACCCGCACGCGTGCACGATCCGCGCGCCGGTCGCGACGGCCGCCGCGTGGTGGTTGACGTACATGCGGTCGACGAACTCCGGCTCGCCGGTCAGGTCGGCGTAGTCGGTGCCGGCCTCCGCGCACGCGGCGACGAGCGGCTCGCCGAAGCGCTGGTACGGCCCGACCGTCGTGGCGACCACGTAGGTGCGCTCGGCGACCGAGCGCATCGACTCCGCGTCGTCGACGTCGGCGTGCAGGAGCTCGATCGCCGCGCATTCCGGGTCGATCGCCGCGAGGCGCTCGCGCACCGCCGCGAGCTTGTCGGGGCTGCGGCCGGCCAGCGCCCACCGGGTGCCCTCGGGGGCATGGCCCGCCAGATACTCGGCCGTCAGGCCACCGGTGAATCCCGTGGCGCCGAAGAGGACGACGTCGAACGGCCGCTCGTCAGGCATGCTCGGCTAGCCTCCGCGGATGGGGAAGATCGGCGACCTGCTGCGGGCGCCCGGGGGCGGCGTCGACCTCAGCGCGATCGACGCGCGCGGCAAGCCGGGATTCAGCGGCAAGAAGGCCGACGCCCAGAAGATCCAGCCCGAGCAGGCCGAGCGGATCGCCACGCTCCAGGAGCAGCTCTACGCGGAGGGGCGCAGCGGCGGCTCGCGCAGCGTGCTGCTCGTGCTGCAGGGGATGGACACCTCCGGCAAGGGCGGCACGGTCAAGCACGTCGTCGGCCAGGTCGACCCCGCCGGCGTGCACGTCGTCGCGTTCCGCAAGCCGACACCCGAGGAGCTCTCGCACCACTTCCTCTGGCGGATCCGCAGGGAGCTCCCGGAGCCCGGCATGCTCGGAGTCTTCGACCGCTCGCACTACGAGGACGTCGTCGCGGTGCGCGTGCGCAAGCTCGTCGACCGCCGCACATGGGCGCGGCGGTACACGGCCATCAACCGGTTCGAGGAGCGGCTCGCCGCCCAGGGCACGCTGATCGTCAAGTGCTTCTTGCACATCTCCCCCGAAGAGCAGCGCGAGCGGCTTCTGGCGCGGCTCGGCGACCCTACCAAGCACTGGAAGTACCGTCCCGCAGACCTCGAGGACCGCGCGCTGTGGGACGGGTTCCAGCACGCCTACGAGGACGCGATCGAGCGCTGCAGCTCCGACGCGGCGCCGTGGTACGTCGTCCCGGCCGACCGCAAGTGGTACCGCAACTGGGCGATCGGCAGCCTGCTGATCGAGCGGCTCGAGGAGCTCGGGCTGGGCTGGCCGCCGGCGCCGTTCGACGTCGAGGAGCAGAAGGCGCTGCTGCTGAAGTCATGAGCTGTCAGATCGCGTTGCCCCGGCGCGACCCTGGAGCTTGAATGGCGAGCGACCCCGATCCGCTGCTGCTCCGGCGCTACGCCGATGCCCACGACCGGGGCGAGCGCGAGCTGGCCGCCGAGCTGTGGCAGGCGCTGGCGGTGAACAACTTCGACCGCGTGCAGCAGATCGTCAAGGCCTTCCGCTTCACGCCCGGAGGCCCGGGCCTCCCCGAGCACGAGTGGGGCAGCGCGGCGAACGAGGCCTACCTGCGCGTGATCGCGATGGGCGCGGGCTTCCGCAATCGCGAGATCGGCCAGTTCCGCGCGGCGCTCGTGACGTGCGTGCAGAACGCGTGCAGGGACTACGGGCGCAGGGAGCTGCGCCACGACAGGCGCGCCGCGGGGAGCTTCGACGAGACGTTCGACCCCGAGGGCACGGCCGGACCCTATGACGCGGCGCTCGCCGCGTACGACGCCGAGCTGCGCGAGCGGGCGGGCGCGGCCGTCGAGTCCGAGCTCAGCCGGCTCGAGGCCGAGCAGCTCGTCGCCTGGGCGATCGCCCAGGTGCCAAACGAGAACTACAGGGAGGTGCTGGAGTTGACCTGGGTCGAGAAGCTCTCCGGCGAGGAGATCGTCCAGCGGCTCGGGATCTCGCCGGACAACGTGTACGCCCGCCGCAGCCGCGGCGGCAAGCAGATGGAGAGGATCCTCCGTGGCCTCCGAGCGTGAGCGGATCCTGAGCGAGTTCATCGATGCCTGGAACGCCGGCGGGCGCCCGGACGTCGACGAGCACCTCGCGCGCGCGCCCGCCGAGGAGCGCGCGGAGCTGGCCGAGGAGCTGCTCGCGTACCTGAGCTTCGCGCCGACGCCGAGCTACGCCGAGGCCGACCTCGCCGCGATCCGCGCCGAGCCGATCGTGGCCGGGGCGCTGGCCGCGTCCGGCGAGCGCGGCGGGCTGCTGCCGGCGTTGCTGCCGCGCCTGCGCGAGCGCTGCTCGCTCACGACGGCGCAGCTGGCGGCCGAGCTGGTCGCCGCGCTCGGCCTCCCGGGCGACCGCGAGGCCAAGACCGCCAACTACATCGAGCGCCTCGAGGACGGCGCGCTCGAGCCTGCGCGCATCTCGCGGCGCGTGTTCGACGCGCTCGCCCGCGTGCTGCGGGTCCCGCGCGGCGAGCTCGAGGGCGCCGGCGACATCAGCGGCTGGGGTCCGGCCACGGCGCCCGTGTTCCGCGCCGGCGAGGACGCAGCGGACGCGTCCCGGCGCCACCTCGAGCTGCTCGGCGACGCGCTGGAGGCGCCAGGAGGCGAGGGTCGCGACGAGGTCGACGACCTGTTCCTCGGCGGGCGCTAGCTGAACTGCGGCATCGAGGGAGGCGGGTCCGGGCGAGCGCGGGCAACGTCGCAATCCGGGTTGGCGCCGCGAGCCGGTGCGACCGCCAAGGCGCAAGCCGGGGGTCACGAGCCGCGCGTCACCGCTAGCCGCGCCGTGCGAGGATGCCGCCGTGACCGATCCGGCCGCTGTCGTCAAGCGTTCTTTCGAGATCGTCGCCGACCTCGGCTCGTCCGCCGAGGACCTGCTCGCGGTGCTGCATCCCGAGCTCCGGCTCACGGAGCTCCCCAACCCGATCACCCCGCGCGGCGCGGTGCGCGACCGCGAGGCCACCGTCGCCGGCTTCCTGGCCTGGCGAGCCCCTCCCATCCGAACAAGGATCGACCCCATGACATCCCCCACGCCCCTGATCACCGGCACCGACTTCATCACCGTCCCGACGCGGGACTTCGATGCCGCGGCCGCCTTCTACGGCGACGTGCTCGGGCTGCCGCTGTCCACGCGCTGGGGGAACATGCCCGCGGGCGAGTTCGAGACCGGCAACCTGACGATCGCCGTGATGCAGTCGGACGCATTCGGGATCGAGTTCCGCGCCCACGGCCACCCGATCGAGCTGCACGTCGAGGACTTCGACGCGGCCCGCACCGAGCTCGAGTCGCGCGGAGTGACGTTCAAGGGCGAGACGCTCGACTCCGGCGTCTGCTTCCAGGCCTTCTTCGAGGACCCGGACGGCAACGCGCTGGCGATCCACCACCGCTACGCGCCCTAGCCCACGAGCGTGAGGACCGCGGCGGCTCGCGCCGCGCGGAACGCGGCGACGACCTCCGGGTCGAACTGACTGCCGGCGCAGCGGCCGAGCTCTGTAAGCGCCTCGTCCACCGCCATCACAGGCCCGTACGGGCGCGCCGAGGTCATCGCGTGGAAGGCGTCGCAGACGAAGACGATGCGGCTGGCGAGCGGGATCGCTGCTCCGGCCAGCCCGTCGGGGTAGCCCGCGCCGTCGAAGCGCTCGTGGCTCGAGCGCACCACCTTGGCGACGGACGTGAGCGCCGGCGCGGCGCTCAGCATGCCCTCGCCGATCAGCGTATGGCGGCGCATGAAGCGCCATTCCTCGTCGTCGAGCGGGGCGGGCTTGTCGATGATGGCGTCCGGGATCGCGATCTTGCCGATGTCGTGCAGCTCGGCCGCGCGCACGAGGTCGTCGAGCTCGATCTCGCCCAGCCCCAGTCGCGCGCCCGTCGCCAGCGCGAGCGCCGCGACCTCGCTGACGTGCTCGTGGAGGTCGGGCCGACGCTCGGCGAGGACGCGCAGCACGAGGTCGCGCGTCTGTTGCCGGGCGGAGGACCGGCCGGAGCCCTTGTGGTGGTACATCCGCTGGTCGGCGAGCGTGAGCGCCGCCGCACTGCTCGTGGCCTCGGCCGGCATCCGCACGCAGCCCCACGAGGCGCGCACCTGGAATCCCTCGCCGTCCTCGGTGAGGGCGTCGACGGAACCGATCACGAGCGCGTCGCCGTCCTCGTCGGTCACGAGCGGTCCGACGACGCAGAACTCGTCGCCGCCGAGGCGGTAGGCGACGCCGCGCCCCGCGACGGCGTCGGCGAGCTTGCGGCTCAGGCGCTCGAGCATGAGGTCGCCCTCGACGTGGCCGTAGGTGTCGTTGTAGGCCTTGAAGCCGTCCAGGTCGAAGAACGCGAGGAGCCGGCGCTCGCCCGGGCGGTCGAGGTCGTCCATCAGCCGGCGGCGGTTGGGCAGGCCGGTGAGGTGGTCGTGGGTCGCCTCGTGCTCCAACCGACGGGAGTACTCGTTGGTCCGTTTCTGCTCGATGCGGCGGAAGCGCCAGAACAGGGCGATCAGAGCGAGCGCGGAGGCGCAGAGGCTGAAGTACGTCCAGAACGCGGTCCACTTGTAGATCCCGACAGCCTGCGCGCCTTCCTCGCTTTCGGTCGACGCGAGCTTCTCGCTCAGAGCGTCGAACGCCGGGTCGACGCGGCCCTCGTCGATCTCCTCCGCGCGTTGCAGGTCGTCGCGGGAGATCTCGCGGAACATGTCATCCACCGCTGAGTCGTATCCCGTCAGCAGCTCGCGCAGCTGACCATGGTCACTCGCGTTGTCCGGATCAATGCGGCTGAGCTTGCGGAAGTGCAGCCGCAGCTCTGCGGTGATCGTGCGTCGTACTTGCCGAATCTCCTCATCGGCCCCGCCGATGGCCCGAGCCTCCCACTCGAGGGCGCTCGCCTCGTTGAGATGGGCTCGGATGTCGGCGAGCGTCGTCTGCGTCATGCGCGCATCGTCGGCCTTGGCCCTGAGCGAAGTGATCGCATACGCGGTCGCGAGCGCGACGACGACCGCCGAGGCGAGCAGCAACGTACGCAGGAGACGGGACGCCATACCGGGGTCATCGACCCGCGCGGCCCCGACTTGACGCTCAACCGCCGGGGACGAGCCGGTCGAGCCCGAGGTCCGCGAGCATCGCCCGCACCTCGCCGGGATCGGCGTCGATCCGCCGCGCCAGGCCCTCGACGCCGATCGCGCCCGCGAGAAAGTCGCCCAGCGCGCTGTCGCGCAGCGCGGGCGGGATGCGCGGCAGCGTCGCCGCGGCATCGGCCAGCCCGTCGGCGAGCGGCTGCAGCCCGAGCCAGCGTGCGAGCTCGAGGTGCATCTCGTCCGCGATCTCCTCGTCGAGCTGGCGGGCTCGGCGGCGGTCGCGCAGCGCGCCCGCGGTCTCGAGCGCATAACGCCCCGCCTGCGCGCTGACGCCGTACTCGTGCGCGAGTCCGAGCACGTCCTCGAGCGTCACGGCGCCGCGAACGCGCTCGGCCGCCCACGCGGCCACGGCGGCGCGCGGCATCAGGAACTCGGCTGCGAACGCATTCGCGCAGACCTCGTTGCGGTCGCGCGTGAGCTTGCCGCTGATCGCGTCCTGCCCGTCGACGACGGTGGCGTGGCCCATGCGGTGATGGCCGAACTCGTGCGCGAGCGTGAAGCGCTGGCGGGAGAGCGCCTGGCGGCCGTTGACGAGCAGCAGCGGGAGGCCGGGCCGCGCGATGTGGGCGCCCGCGATCTCCGCGGGCAGCTCGAGCAGCAGTACGTGCGCGTGGCCCGGCCCCTCGATCGCCGCCAGCACGTCCGGCAGCGGCCCGGCGCCGGCGTGCCCGAGGTCGGCGCGCGCCTCGCGGGCCCGCTTCGCGCCACGGTTGGACCACTCGCTAGCCACGGCCGCCGGGACGATACGGCGCGCGACCGTAGGCTGTGCGCGTGCCCCCGCGGACCCGATACGCACGGCGCGACGACACCGCGATCGCCTACCAGGTGCACGGCGAGGGGCCGATCGACGTCGTCTTCCTCGCCGGGGTGATCTCCCACATCGAGCACCTCTGGGAGGAGCCCGCGCTGGCGCGGCTGTTCGACCGCCAGGCGGAGTTCGCGCGGCTGATCCTGATGGACCGCCGCGGCACCGGCCTGTCGGACCCGCTCAACGGGCCGCTCGCGCTCGCCGACGAGGTCGACGACCTCGTCGCGGTCCTCGACGCGGTCGGATCGGAGCGCGCCGCGGTGCACGCGTACAGCGCGGCGACGCCGTTCGCGATCCAGTTCGCGTCGCAGTACCCCGAGCGCACGGGCGCGCTGATCCTCTACGCCGGCTTCGCGCGGACGACCCGCAGCGACGACCTGCCCTGGCTCGACACCCCCGAGCAGCGCGACGCCCGCACCCGCCGGCTGATCGAGAACTGGGGCGACGGCTCGCTCGTGGACGATCTCGCGCCGAGCGCCGCCGGCGACGAGCGGCTGCGCGACTGGCTGGCGCGGCTGCAGCGGCTGTCGGCGAGTCCCGGCGGGATGGCGGCGCTCACGCGCACCCTGGGCGACGTCGACGTGCGCGACCTGCTGGGCAGCCTGCGGGTGCCCACGCTCGTGCTGCACCGGCGCGGCGACCGCATGATCGACCCGCGCCACTCGGCCTACCTGGCCGAGCGGATCCCGGGCGCGAAGCTGGTCTGGCTCGAGGGCGACGACAGCCTGCCCACGCTCGGGGACACCGAGGCGTTCCTCGGCGAGATCGAGGAGTTCCTCACCGGCGGCCGCCGCGGCGGCACCGAGCGGGCGTTGCTGACGGTCGTGTTCACCGACGTCTGCGGCGGCACCGAACGCGCCGCCGATCTCGGCGACAAGCGCTGGGGCGACCTGCTGGCCGCCCACAACGCGGTCGTGCGACGCGAGATAAAGCGTTTCGGCGGGCGCGAGGTCAAGACGATCGGCGACGGCTTCCTGATCGCGTTCGACGGGGCCCCGAGCCGCGCGGTCCGCTGCGCGGACTCGATCCTGCGCGCGACCGAGATGATCGGGATGGTGTTGCGCTGCGGGCTGCACACGGGCGAGTGCGAGCAGGTCGGGGACGACCTGGGCGGCATGGCGGTGCACATAGCCGCGCGCGTCGGCGCGCTCGCCGGCCCGGGCGAGGTGCTCGCCTCCGGCACGACCTACGGGACCGTCGTCGGCAGCGGCCTGAGCTTCGAGGATCGCGGCTCGCAGGCGCTCAAGGGCGTGCCCGGACACTGGCCCCTGTTCGCGTTGGAACGTCAGGTCGTTCAGCGTGCGGACAACGGGGTAGCGCGAGACACATGAGCCAAAGAAACCAGAAGATCCTCCAATACCTCAACGAGGCCCATGCGAGCGAGGTCGGACTCGTGCGCGTGCTGCAGTCGCAGATCGCGATGACGCCGCGCGGCAGCTACCGCAACGGGCTCGAGAAGCACCTCGGCGAGACCCGCGATCACGCCGGCCGGCTCCAGGAGCGCATGCGCGACCTGGGCGAGGGCGGCGGCGGCGTGCTGCAGGCCGGCATCGGCATCGCCGAGACGGTCGCGGCGCAGGCGCTCGCACTCGGCAAGACGCCGCTCGACCTCCTGCGCGGCTCCGGCGGCGAGGAGAAGGTGCTCAAGAACGCCAAGGACGCGTGCGCGACCGAGGCGCTCGAGATCGCGACCTACACCGCGATCGAGCAGCTCGCCCAGTCCGTCGGCGACGACGAGACGGCGCGCCTCGCGAAGTCGATCCGCGCCGACGAGCAGCGGATGCTCGACCGGATCCTGAAGGAGATCCCGAAGCTGACCGAGGCCGTGGTGCGCGCCGACGTCCGCGGCAACGGCTCCTACGACATCGCCACGACCGGTGCGGGCGAGGCCACGCGCGCGGCCGGACGGACGACCCGGGCCGCCGCCAAGAAGGGCGGCACGAAGGCCAAGCGCACGGCGCGCAAGGCTCCGGGCGCCACGCGCGCGGAGGGCACCGCCCGCGGCGCGGTCGCCCGCGAGCAGGATCTCCCGATCGCTCGCTACACGAGCCTCAACGCGGAGGAGATCCTCGCGCGGCTGCCCGAGCTCTCGCAGGTCGAGCTCGGCAAGGTCGACGCCTACGAGCGCCGGCACGACAACCGCAGCACCATCACCGATCGGATCTCGACGCTGCGCACGAGCGAGCCGTGGGCGGGCTACGACGAGCTCACGGTCGACGAGTTGCGCAGCGCGCTGGCGCAGGCCGACGAGTCCCGCGCCCGCAAGGCGCGCGAGTACGAGAAGGCGCACAAGAACCGCGCCGGCGTGATCGAGGCGACCGAGCGCGAGCTCGCGAACGCCTGAATCGCGGGCGGGGCGCCGCGCCGCGGCGCCCCGCCGCTAGCTCAGCGGAGGAGCGCGACGACCTCCGCCAGCTCGCGTATCGACCGCTCCGTGATCGGGTCGGCGACGAGGATCGCCTCGTCGGCGCCCGCCTCCGCGAGGGCGCGGAGGTGGGCGGCGATCCGGTCCGGCGGCCCCTCGACGGGCGGCGCCTCGGCCGACCGCTCGCCGGCCGGCCCGCCCGGCGCGACGAGCACGCACGCGCTGCGCTCGATCTCCTCCGGCTCGCGCCCGGCCTCGCGCGCCGCCGAGCTGATGCGCTCGGACAAGGCGGCGAAGCCCTCGGCGCTGTTGCCGTAGTCCTCCCACCACGTGTTCCAGGACTCGACGTGCGGCAGCGCGATCGACAGCATGCGCGGCCCGTTGCTGCCGATCATCAGCGGCGGGCGTCGTACGGGCGCGGGCAGCAGCACGGCGTCCTCGGCCTGCCAGAAGCGTCCCGCGAGCGTGACGCGCTCGCCCGCGAGCAGCCCGCGCACGATCGCGAACGACTCCTCGAAGCGCGAGACGCGGTGGTCGTAGGGGATCCCGAACGCCCGGTATTCCTGCTCGTTCCAGCCGGCGCCGAGGCCGAGCACGAAGCGGCCGCCGCTGACCTCGTCTACCGTCGCCGCCATCTTCGCGATCAGGCCCGGCGGGTGGAAGCCCGCGCAGGCGACGAGCGGGCCGAGCCGCACCCGCTCGGTCGCGGCGGCCAGCGCCGCGAGCAGCGTCCACGCCTCCCACGGACCGCGCTCGGGCCTGCCGTCACCGCGGTAGAGCAGGTGGTCGCCGATCCAGATCGAGTCGAACCCGCTCTCCTCGGCCGCTCGCGCCATCGCGAGGTACTCGGGCCAGCGGACGTCGCGCTCGGTCTCGGGGAGTTGGATGCCGATTCGCATGTCGCGCAACACTATATGTTGCGCTAGAGTCAAGGCATGCCCGTGACGACCGCCGAGAAGGTGCAGGCGCTGAGCCGCGATTTCGGCTCGCAGCGCCGGCTGGCCGAGCTGCTCGGCGTGAGCCCGGCCCAGGTCACGCGCTGGCGCCGCGGGCAGGGCATCGACGAGCTCAACGCCGAGCGCGTCGATCTGCTCGAGCTGGTGATGTCGAACCTGCTGCGTCTCTATCCGATCACCGTCGCCGAGCGCTGGCTGATCGGGCTGAACCCGAGCCTCGGCGACCGCCGCCCGCTCGACCTGATCCGGCGCGGCCAGGCGCGCGAGCTGCTCGACGCGATCGCCAGCGAACGGGCCGGCAGCTTCGCGTGAACCTCTGGCGGGTCCTGCCCTGGGACCCGTCGGCCCGCCCCGCGGCTCCGGGCGGGGCGCTCTGGTTCCCGCGCGCGTTTCAAGGCACCGGACGGCACGACGACCGCGCCCGCTACGGCTGCCTGTACGTTTGCGAGTCCCCGGTGTCCGCGATCGCGGAGGCGCTCGCGCCGTTCCGGGGGACCGGCGAACTGCACCCGGACCTGCTCTCGCGCATGGGCCGGCCGCTCGCGCTTGCCGGGATCGAGCTCGACGACGGCGCGCCGCTCGTCGACCTCGACGACCCGCGCGTGCTGACCGCCGAGTCGCTGCGGCCGTCCGAGGTCGCGACGAGCCGGCGCGCCGCCACGCAGGGCTACGCCGCGCGGCTGTTCGACACGCACCCGGAAGCCGCCGGGCTGCGCTGGTGGTCGACGCTTGAGGCGAGCTGGATCAACGTAACGCTCTTCGACCGCGCCGCCCCCTCGCTCGGCGTCGGCGCGGTCCGGCCGCTCGGCGCCGCCGATGAGGACGTGCGCGCCGCCGCGCGCTTCCTCGGGCTCGGGTAGGCCGGTGGCAGACTGTTTATCCTGCGCGAGCGTGAGCGGCTCGATCGGTTTCCGGCTTGCCGCGCTGCACCTCGGCGGGCTGTGGGCGCTGGCATTCGCCCAGCCGCTGTTCGACCTGCTCGGGCGCAACGCCGAGTTCTTCGTCGCGCGCGGGAGCACCGCCCTCGACCTCCTGGTGCTCGCGCTCGGGTACGCGCTCGTGCCGCCGCTCGTCGGCGCCGCGATCGTCTGGGCGCTGGGCCGGATCCGCCCTGCGCTCGGGTGGGGAGCGATGCTCGTGCTGGTGGCTCTGATCGTCACCGGGTTCGCGCTGCCGCCCGTGGGCGACGCGCTCGACGGCTCGGGGATCGCCGTTCCGGTCGCCCTGGTCCTGGGAGCGGGAGCGGCCGTCCTGTACGCGCGCGCGTCGGGCGTGCGCACGTTCGTCACCGTGCTCTCCCCCGCGCCGCTGATCGTCCTCTTCCTGTTCCTGGTCGTCTCGCCTGTCCACGGCCTGCTGCTGCCCAGCGAGGCGGTCGGCTCGGCGGTCGCGGCGTCCGGCACCTCGACCCCGATCGTGCACATCGTGCTCGACGAACTGCCGCTGAGCACGCTGACGGACGCCGAGGGCGAGATCGACGGCGACCTGTTCCCGAACATCGCGGGCCTGGCGCGCGACTCGACGTGGTACCGCCACGCGACGACGGTCGACGACCTCACGGCCGATGCGGTGCCCGCGCAGCTCACCGGCCGGCAGCCGCGGCGCGACGAGCTGCCGACCACCCGTGACCATCCCCGCAACCTGTTCACGCTGTTCGAGCGCAGCCACGACCTGACGGTGATCGAGCCGATCACCGACATCTGCCCCGAGCGCCTGTGCGATCGCGCCAGGCCGGGTGTGGGCGACCGCTTGGAGTCGCTCGAGTCCGACCTCGAGGTCGTCGTGCAGCACCTCCTGCTGCCGGAGGACCTGCGCGACGGGCTGCCGGCGATCGACGGCGTCTGGGAGGGGTTCGGGAAACCCGCGACCGAGCCGAGCGTGTTCCGCAGCCGGGAGAGCCTTCGAAGCGACGTGCTGGCGCGGCTCGCCGGCAACGACGCGGCGGCCGGGTTCGCGCGGGCGGCCGCGGCGCTCGACCGGCGCGGCTCGCGGCCGCCGCTGCTGTTCGTGCACTCGACGCTCCCGCACGCGATCTGGCGGTACCTGCCCGACGGGCGCAGCTACCCGATCGAGGGAGTCGAGAACCTGGGGCTCTCGAGCAAGGGGTGGGTCGGGCCGCAGTGGCAGGTCGACCAGGGCTTCCAGCGCCACGTGCTCCAGGTCCAGTACACGGACCGGCTCGTGGGCGAGCTGCTGGACAAGCTGCGCGAGCGCGGCCTCTACGACGACGCGGTGATCGTGCTGGCAGCCGACCACGGCGCGTCGTTCCTGAAGGGGACGCCACGCCGGCCGGTGAGCCGCGAGAACGTCGGCGCGATCGCCCCGGTCCCGTTCTTCGTCAAGCTGCCGGGCCGGCACGAGGCGCGGGTCGACGACGGCGCGGTGCGGACGACCGACGTGCTCCCGACGATCGCGAAGGCCGCGGGCGTCGAGCTGCCCTGGAAGGTGGACGGAATCCCGGCCGACGAGCGCACGGTCGATCCGGCCGCGCCGATCGACGTCTCACACGGAGGCGAGCCCGTGCTGACGGAGCCGCTCAGCTCCGTGCTCGCAATGGAGAGCGAGCGCGAGCGGGCCGAGGCGCGGCTGCTGCGCGACGACGTGTACGCGATGGGACCGCGGCCGGAGCTGCTCGGCCGCCGCGTGGCGGTGCGCCCGGGCGGCCGGCAGGTGACCTTCGACGACGCGGCCGCCGTCGTGCCCTCGTTCATCTCCGGTCAGGCCGGGAAGCTCGCGCCCGACACGGAGCTCGCCGTGGCGGTCAACGGGCGCGTGGAGGCGACCACACGCGTCTACCGCGAAGAAGGCCGCTCGCGCTTCGCCGCCATGGTCCCGCCCTCGTCGCTGCGCGAAGGGGCGAACGCGATCACCGTCCTGCGGGTGCTCGCCGGCGGCGAGCTGCGGCCGCTCGGCTGATTCAGCCGAGCGCGGCGCCCTTGGCCTGGTTGCAGGGCGCGCAGAGGATCTGCATGTTCTCGACGGTGCCCGCCCCTCCCAGCGCAACCGGGATCACGTGGTCGTACTGGATCTCGAAGCTCGATCCGCACTCCACGCAGCGTCCGCCGTCGCGCTCGAACACGGCCAGCCGGACCTCGCGCGGGATCGCGCGGCGGCGCGGCTGCGCGGCCTCGCCGGCGAGCGCCGCATGGGCGCGCTCGAGCGTGCGCCGCGCGCGCCGCTCGCGCTGGCGGACCAGGGCGAGCACGTCGTCGCCGGCCAGCCCGTCGTCCTCCCAGAGGATCCGCTGCTCGAACGCCCAGTAGGTCCGCTCCGCACGCGTGAACAGCGCCACCGGCCGAACGTCCTGCTCGAGCTGGATCGCCGCGAAGGCGCGCCGGCGCCAGGTGACGGTCGCGGGCGTCCGGCCCTCCACCAGCAGGTAGCGCCGGCCGAAGAGCCCGAAGCGGCGCTCGAAGCGCGCATCCTTGACCTCGCGGAGCATGCGCGCGGACGCTAGATGCGGCGCCCGACGGGTCGCAAGACCTGTTGCAGCTACAGCCGCGCGGCGCGCAGGCTCGCCTTGTGCGCCCGCTTGCCGGCCTGGTACTCGGCCAGCGCCGCGGTCGAGTCGACGTCGCCGAGCGTCGGGTGCGCGGGGACGAGCGGTTCCGCGAGCGCGATCCCGAATCGCTTGGCGAGCACCGCACCGAGCGCCTTGACCTTCATCTCGCCGAACCCCGGCAGCGCCTGGATGTTGGCCTTCAGCTCGGCGGACGAGGTGGCGTCGGTCCAGACCCGCGCGGCATCGCCGTCGTAGCGCTCGACGACGTGCTCTGTGAGGGCGCGTACGCGCTTCGCCATCGCGCCGGGGAAGCGATGGATCGCGGGCCGCTCGCGGAAGATGGCCTCGAGGTCGGTGGCCGCGATCCGTGCGGGATCCAGCGTGCCCAGCCGCTCGCGCAGCACGAGCGGTCCGGCGAACGCCTTCTGGACGGTCACCTGCTGGTCGAGCACGAAGCCGATCAGCAGCGCGAGCGGGTCGCGGGCGATCAGCTCGTTCGCCTCGTCGGAATCGGTGAAGTGCAGCCGGTCGGTCACACGAGCGATCGTAAACGGCGCGGTCATGCGACGCGGTGCCGCACCGTCAGGTCGCGTGCGGAAGCGAGCACAGCAGGGTCGAGCGCACGCGGCTCCAGGTGCGAATCCGCGGCGTAGGCCTGCTCGAGCGCGCGCGCGACATCGCCCGGCGTCACCCCCGGGACCTCGTCGTCCAGCGCTCCCGCGACGGCGGGGTCGATCGCGATCGCGAGCGCCTCGTAGACGGCCTCGATCGCCGCGCGCAGCTCGGCGCCGCCGCCGACCACGACGACGGCGCTGGTGGCCGCGCCGTGCCTGACGATCCGCTGCGCGATGCCGGCGACCTTGACGCGGCCGCGGAGGTTGACGCTGTGCGGCCCCGGGCAGTACTCGCCCGCCAGCTCACCGATCCGGGCGTCGGCGCCGAGCGCGGCGAGCGCGTCCCTGACCCGTCGCGACTGGTCCTCGAAGCGCGCACGCAGGCCCGCGGTCGCGTCCTCGTCGTGCGTGATCCGCTCGCACACCACGCAGCGCTCGTCGAAGACCGCCGCGTGCCCGCCGACGGACCGCACGAGCGGCGTGAACCCGAGCTCGCGCGCGGCCGCGCATGCCCGGCCGAAGCCTGGGCGCAGGGCGTCGAGGCGGCCGAACGCGACTGTCGGCCCCGGCCGGAAGATCCGCAGCGCCGGTGGGCGCCGGCCGCTCGCGACCTCCGCCAGCAGCGCGTGCGAGAGCGCGACGTCGAGGACGGGATCAGCCGGGGAGGCGGCCGTGATGAGCTCGACCGCGGTCAATCCTCCAGCCGGAACCCGACCTTCAGCGTGGCCTGGTAGTGCGCGACGCTGCCGTCGTCGCCGATCTGCCCGCGAACCGCGACGAGCTCGAACCAGTCAAGGTTGCGCAGCGTCTCCGACGCCTTGGTGATCGCGCGGTCGATCGCCTCGGTCACACCGGCCGGCGACGAGCCGGTGATCTCGACGGACTTGTACACGTGGTCTGTCATGCGGGCCATTATGCGCGCCGCTACCGTCTGCGGCATGCGCGCGCCGGTGACGCTCGACCTCCACCTGCCGAACTTCAACTATCCCGGGATCACTCCCGAGCAGCTGTTCGAGCATCTCGTGGAGATCGCCCGCACGGCGGAAGGGTCCGGCTTCAGCTCGGTCACGGTGATGGACCACCTGCACCAGATCCGCGGCGTCGGGCCGCCGACGAACTGGATGCTCGAGGGCAACACGGTCCTCGGCGCACTCGCCGCGCGCACGTCGCGCGTGAGCCTCGGGCTGCTCGTCGGTGGCGTGACCTACCGCAATCCCGCGCTGCTGGCGAAGATCACCACCACGCTCGACATCATCTCGCGCGGCCGGGCCGTGCTCGGGCTCGGAGCCGCATGGAACGAGGAGGAGCACGTCGCGTACGGGATCCCGTTCCCCCCGCTGCGCGAGCGCTTCGAGCGGCTCGAGGACGCACTGAAGATCGCGCGCGCGATGTTCACGCAGCAGGAGTCCAGCGTCGCCGGGCCCCACCACAGCACGGACAAGGCGCTGAACAGCCCGCAGCCGCTGCGCGGCGACATCCCGATCCTGGTCGGCGGCAGCGGCGAGCGCAAGACGCTGCGCCTCGTCGCGCAGTACGCGGACGGCTGCAACGTCTTCGGCGACGTCGAGCGGGCGCGCCACCTGATGGGCGTGCTCGACGCCCACTGCGAGGCCGTCGGCCGCGATCCCGCCGAGATCACGCGCACGCGCAACGGCGTCGTGTACATCGCGCCGACGCACGACGAAGCGATGCGCAAGCTCGATGCCGCCAAGCAGCGCGGCCTGCCGGAGGAACGCGCGCGCATGACCGCGATGGCGGGCGACCCGGACGGCATCGCCGAGCAGACGCAGGCGTTCCTCGACGTGGGCATCGAGGGACTCACGCTCTCGATCCCCGACGTCCACGACCTCGAGACCGTTGCACTGGTCGGCGATACGCTCGGCCCACTGCTCGGCTCGCCCGGCGTGTGAGCGGCGAGGAGGCGCGCGAGCTGTTCGCCCGGGCGCGCATCGCGC
Source organism: uncultured Solirubrobacteraceae bacterium (assembly GCA_963839615.1). GTDB lineage: Bacteria > Actinomycetota > Thermoleophilia > Solirubrobacterales > Solirubrobacteraceae > DASQMT01. The sequence goes on along the minus strand of CAWIVY010000010.1, from coordinate 149,766 downwards.
GCCTGGCCACGGTGGACGCGGCGGGTCACCCGCATCTCGTGCCGATCGCGTTCGCCGTCGCGGGCAACGAGATCTTCAGCGCCGTCGACGCGAAGCCGAAGCGCACGACGAGCCTGCGGCGGCTCGAGAACGTGCGCGCCAACCCGCAGGTGGCGCTGCTCGCCGATCACTACGACGACAGCGATTGGGACGCGCTGTGGTGGGTGCGCGCCGACGGCACGGCGCGGGTGCTCGAAGCCGACGACGTGGAGGCGCGGAGCGGGCTCGCGCTGCTCGCCGAACGCTACCCCCAGTACCGCGCGCAGCCTCCGCCCGGCCCGGTGCTCGCGGTCGCGGTCGCGCGCTGGTCGGGCTGGCGCGCCTGAGTCAGCGCTGCCGGCCGCGACCGCCCGGCTTGCGTGGCCGGGGCGGGTTGCGCTCGCGCTCGGCCGGGGTCATCTGGCGCACCACGAGGGAGCCGTTCTCGACCTGCCGCTCGAGCTCCGCGAGCTTGATCACGCGCTTCTCGTCCTGCTGTTCCTTCTGGGTCTTCACATTCGCCTCCTCATGGGCGGACTAATAGCCGGGCTGCAACCGCAGTCGGCACGGTGGGCGCCGGCGGCACCGACAGCTGGGGAACGCTCGGGCGGAGCCGGTCGACCGCCGCCCAACCGGCGAAGCAGAGCGCGCCGACGGTGCCCGTGACGGTCAGCAGCACGCCGGCCGCGGCGGTCAGCGCGACGCCGTTCGCGCCGAGGATCAGGACGACGGCGGCCGCGCCCACGCTCGGCCCGACGGGCAGCTGGCTGATCACGACGATCGCGATCAGCACGGCGGTCGCGTCGAACACGGAGGCATCGACTCCCACCGCGTGGAGCATCAGCCAGTTGCGCATGATCTGCGCGAACACCGCGACGAGCACGAGCACGACCACGCGGTTGCGGCCGTGCAGGCTGCGCAGCACTGCGAGGCCGCGCCAGCACTCGCGCCGCCGGCTCCCCGCGAGCCGCCCGAGACCGGCGATCACGGCGCCGGCCGCGGCGAGGAAGACGAGCGGCAGCCACCAGGGCAGGCCGAGCGGTCCCACGAGCGTGAACGACGCGAGCGCGGCGAGCGCCGCCTCGACCGTCAGAATCGGCACCTCGGCGGCGATCAGCGCCGGGACGCGGGGAGCGTCGGCCGGTGCCGAGCGGCGCAGCACGGCGATCCGTGCGGCGGCGCCGAGCTGCGTGTTCAGGACGCTCGCGAGATTGCCGGTGCCGGCCGCGCGGTGCAGTCGCCGCCGGCTCACCGTGCCGCCCGCCGCGGTCACCGACGCGTGCCACGCCTCGCTGCGCGAGACCAGCGCGAGCACCTGGAGCGCCGCGGCGAGGAGCAGGATCCATACGGGCGCAGAACCCAGCGCAGTGGCGAACTCGTCGCGCTGGCCGGCCAGCGCCCACGCGAGGGCCCCGGCGACGACGAGCGCGCCGGCCACGGTCGCGGCGACGCGGCGCCGGCCGCGCGCTCGCACGGGCACCGCCTCGATCCCGCCGACGCTAGCCCGCATCGGCGCCGCCTCGAGGAGGATCGCTGCGCCTGGCGTGTGCGAGACGCTCCTCCGCGGCGGTGGCCGTGCGCTCGAGCTCGCGCAACCTGGCCGGGCTCGTCGCGATGCGACTGCCGCTCCTCACGCGTGCACGGTAGAGCTGGAAGCGATCGCGGTGATACCGCGCCTCGGCGACGAGTTGCTCACGTTCGTGATCGGGCTGCGAGTGCGCCATGCAGCCTTTCCCCATCCGAGCTCTGGCGGGCGGGCCGCGCATCGGGCAGAGGCAGGAGACCCGGCAGCGGCGAGGTCCGTCGGAGCGAACCGTGTCCCCAGTGTACGACGCGCCGCGGCGGGCTAGGGATGAAGCCAGCGGCGCACGAGCCGGCGCAGCCGCTCGACCGGCCCGAGCACGACGACACGCAGCACGACGCTGCCGTCCGCGCTGCGCTCGGGAACCAGCTCGACTCGGGTCACGCGAACCAGCGTGGCGGCGCAACCTGAGGCGCAGATCAAGACGTCAGAGCCTTCGGCCGGGGTCGAACGGCGCGAGCTCGGGTGCGGCGCGGCCCTCGAGCACGAGCGGCGCGAGCAGGTCGGCGGTCGCGGGGGCGAGCGTCACGCCGAGCATCCCGTGCCCGGTGGCGAGATAGACGCCCTCGAGCCCGGGCAGCGCCCCGATCAGCGGGAGCCCGTCGGGAGTCGCAGGGCGCAGGCCTCCCCAGGCCTCGACGGGACCGTCGGAATCCGGCTGCCAGCCCGCGAGGTACGGGCGCGCCGCGGCGAGCAGCCGCTCGCCGGCCCCCGGCGCGACGTCCGCCTTGCGCGCGCCCAGCTCGAACACCCCGGCGATGCGCACGCCGCCGTCGAACGGGCTCAGGCCGAGCTTGGCCTCGGACAGGTAGAGCGCATGGCGGGGCGGCGTGCCGCGACCTGCGAGCGTCACGCTGTAGCCGCGTGCGCCCATCAGCGGCACGCGCGCGCCGAGGCGGCGCAGCAGCGGCGCGGTCGGCAGGCCCGCGGCGATGACGACCCGCTCGCCGGCCAGCGAGTCGCCGAAGCCGGTGTCGAACCTCCAGCCGCCCTGCCCGCGTTCGAGCGCACGCACGTCGCAGCCCTCGCGGATCTCGACGCCGTCGGCCCGCAGGCGCTCGGCGAGGCCGGCGGTCAGCTGCTCCGGGCGGACGAACCTGTCGACGCGCGCATGCAGGCCGGCCACGACCTGAGCGCGGTCGAGCGCGGGCTCGAGCCGGCCCATCGCCGTCGCGTCGAGCTCGTCGATCGCGCCCCCCTCGTAGCCCAGCTCGCGCAGGCGCTGGAAGATCCTCCGATACAGGTCGAGCCCGCTCGCCGTGCGGGCCGCGACGACGAGCCCGGCGCTGTGCATCTCGAACGCGACGCCCGCCTCTCGGTAGGCGTCGAACAGCTCGAGCGTCCGCCGGTTGAGCGCCAGCAGCGCCCGTACGCCGTCGTCGAAGCGGGCCGGGCTGCAGCTGCGTCGAAAGCCCCAGAGCCAGCGGACGAAGGCCGGGTCGAGGCTGGGCCGGAGCACGAACGCCTCGCCGCCGCCGACGAGCTGGCGCAGCCCCTCGCGCACCATTCCCGGGGCGGGCAGCGGGTACGTGAAGCTCGGCGAGACCCAGCCGGTGTTGCCGCGCGACACACCGCCGCCGACCGCGCCGCGCTCGACGACGACCACGTCCGCGCCGCGCCGGCGCAGCTCCCACGCGCAGGCGAGCCCGACGACGCCCGCGCCGATCACGATCACGCGCGGCTCGCTCACGCCCCGGCCTCCGACTTCAGTCCTTCCAGTTGACGAAGTTCTTCGCCTGCTCGCGGGGCTTCTCCCCGAGGATCGGGTGCTGCTCCATCGCGGGCGAGTAGCGGCTCGCGGGCACGGTGCGGCCGAGGCGCTCGGCCATCGAGCGGACCTGGTGCGGCGCACCGCCGCAGCAGACGCCGATGAAGTTGACGCCCATGTCCTTCGCCGCGGCCGCGAAGTCGGCCATCTCGAAGCGCGTGCAGAGGAACGGATCGAGCGCGAGCGGGAACGCCCGCGTCCCGTCCGCGTCCTTGAGCGCCTCGAAGACGGGTTGCTCCGGCGTCGTGCGGTAGGGAACGGGCTGCGCGGCGACGTGGCAGCCGACGGCAGCCCTGACGCGCTCGAGGATCGGCAGGATCGTCTCCGGCCCGCGCGAGCAGTTGAGCCCGACGACGTCGGCGCCCTTCTCCTCCAGCTGCCTGCACGCCTCCTCGAACTCGAACCCGTCGATCGTCCGGTCGCTCGTCGAGGCGAACGTGACGACGGACGGCAGGTCGAACTCCTGGATCACCTCGAGCGCGATGTGCGCCTCGCCGAGGAAGTCGTTCGTCTCGGAGATGATCAGGTCGGCGCCCTCCTCGACCGACCAGCGCACCTGCTCGCGGTACATCTCGCGCACGGTCTCGCCCGTGCTCTCCGGCGCCTCGGGGTCGTAGGCCCAGGTGTTGCAGATGTTGCCGGCGACGAGCGCATCGCCCTCGGACGCGACCTCCCGCGCAAGACGCAGCGCTTGCCGGTTGAGCGGCTCGAGGTCGCCCTCGCGCCCGATCGACCTGAGCTTCTCGCGGTGCGCGTAGTAGGTGAACGCCACCATCACCTCGGCGCCCGCGCGGAGGAACTCGCGGTGGAGCTCCCGCACGGCCTCGGGGAAGTCGAGGACGACCTCCGGCACGAACGGCCCGCCCTTGACGTAGCCGCGCCGCTCCAACTCGAACAGGTAACCCTCTGCCCCCAGGACGACGCCCTGGTCGAGGCGCTCGCGAATCCCTCTCATGCCGCCGATCGTAGTGGCCCGCGCGCGGTCGCGACCAGTCAGGCGACGCGCAGGACCGGGCGGGCGGTCAGGTCGAGCACCGCGAGCAGCGCCGTCACCACCCGCGGATCCAGATGCGACCCGGCGGAGCGGCGCAGCTCGATCGCCGCCTCGGCCGGCGTGCGCGCGGCGGAGTAGGGCCGCTCGGTGGTCATCGCCGAGTAGGCGTCGGCGGCGGCGACGATCCTGGCCTCGACCGGGATCGACTCGCCCGTCAGGCCGTCCGGGTACCCCGTGCCGTCGTAGCGCTCATGGTGGTGGCGGACCGCGGCGCATGCCGCCCGCAGCGCCGTGACCCCGCGCACCATTTCCTCGCCGACCACGGGATGGGTCCGGATCAGCGCCCACTCGTCGTCGTCGAGCGGACCGGGCTTGGCGAGGATCCACTCCGGGATCGCGACCTTGCCGACGTCGTGGAGCCAGCCGCCGAGCCGGCAGTTCAGCACGAGCCCGTCCGGCAGCGTCATGTGCTCGGCCGTCCGCGCGGCGAGCGCGGCCACATGCTCGGCGTGGGCCTCGGGCGGTCCACCGCGGACGCCGGACGCGAGCGCGAGCGCGCGCGCCACGCCCACGGAATCGGGCTCGTCCTGCGGCGCGTCCGACGCGACCGGCTCGGGCACTAGCGACACCCGGTTGCGGCCGTCCCGCTTCGCGGTGTAGAGGCAGCGGTCGGCAGACTCGACGAGCGCGTCGAGCGTCGCGAGCTGGGCGCCTGCGCGCGCCGCGCCGATCGAGATCGTGAGGCGCACGCTGACGCCCGCGGCGGCGACCGGCAGCAGCGCGACGGCGGCGCGCAGGCGCTGGGCTCGGCGTTCGAGCTCAGGATCCGAGTCGACGCCGCGCAGCAGCACGGCGAACTCCTCCCCGCCCCAGCGCGCGAGCGCATCGTCGGGCCCCAACCCGGCCTCGAGCCGACGCGCGAGCTCGACCAGCACGGCATCGCCGGTGACATGGCCGTGCGCGTCGTTGACCTGCTTGAAGTGGTCGGCGTCGAGCAGGAGCAGCGCGCATCCGCTCGGGTCGGCGGCCAGCGCCTCCGCGACGATCTCGGCAAAGCGGCGGCGGTTGAACGCGCCGGTCAGCTCGTCGGTCCGCGCGCTCAGCTCGGCCACCCGGCGGGCGCGCCGCAGTTCCGCCTCCAGCCGGCGGCGCTCGCTGATGTCGCGCGTCGCGCCGTCGTAGAAGAGCGTTCCGTCGGCGCTGCGGCGAGGGCGCAGGCGGTCGAGGACGATGCGCTCGGCGCCGTCGAGCCCGAGCACGCGGTACTCCAGCTCGATCGGCTGCCCGTCGCCGAGGCGCGCGACGGACGACCGCCAGCCCTCGCGGTCGTCGGGATGCAGCAGCGCCTCCCAGAGGACGTCGTCCTCCGCACCCCCGGTGAACGCCCCGCCGGCCAGGGCGTCGCGATGGGGGCCGCGGTAGACGGTGTGATAGCCGCCGTCGGCCTCGACCCGCAGCGTGTAGAGGTGATCGTCCATCGCCTCGACGACGCGTGACAGCGCAGCATGCGTCTCGATGAGCTCCGCGCCGAGGCGTCGCCGTTCCGTCACGTCGGACACGATCCCGCTGACCTCGACGGTGCCGTCAGGGCGGCGGCGGGCCGCGGCGCGATCGTGCACCCAGCGCGTGATCCCGTCCGCGCCGTTCAGGCGGTACTCGACCTCGGCATCCTCACCGGTGGCGAGCTTCCGGTTGTACGCGTCGTATGCGATGCGGTCGGCCGCGTGCACCGCGGCCTCCCAGTTGACCATGTCGGGGTCGGCGACGGCTCCGCCGAGCAAGCGGTCGGCGCCGGGACCCTGGAAGAGCTCGCGGAAGCGACCGTCGGGGAATGCCTCCACCACGTAGACGTGCTCGCCGACGACGTCGAGCAGGCGGGCGAAGCGGTCGCTCGTCTCCTCCAGCTGCGCGTCCGCCTCCGCGCGCGAGGTGATGTCGGAGATGATGCCGCGAACCAGCACGCCTCCGCCGCGGCGCGGTCGCGGTCGCGCTCGGTCGTGGACGATCCGCGTCACGCCGTCGAGGCCGACGACCCGGTACGTCGCCTCGCAATTCGCACCGCGCAGCATCTCGCGGTTCAGCGCGGCGTAGACGGCCTGATCGTCGGGGTGGACGCGCGACTCCCAGAACTCGGCCGGCGGCATGCCCTCCGGCGGTGGCCCGCCGGTGAACGGATTGAAGGGCGAACCCCTGGTTGTCTCGGTGAACTCGCCGTCGGGCGCGACCTCGCCCGTGTAGATCAGCTGCTCGAGCAGGTCGAGGATGTCGGCAGCACCGGCGTCACCGATCCCGAGCCGCGAGGCGGCGCGGCCCTCGACGCGGCGGGCGCACGCGCGCAGCCACCGTACGAGCGAGGCGAACCGGCCGGCAGGAGTTCGGGATGCGGGTTTCACACGGATTCTCCTCGTGAACATCGGCACAGGGCATAGGCATCTGAAGCGCTCCGTTGACTTGTGCACCCATCCCGGGGAAGCTGGCGGTTCACACGCGAAGAGGAGCATCCGAATGCGCCCGGCTCGTAGCAACGCAGCACGGGCAGCGATGCTCGCGGTAGGGATGCTCCTGGTCGTCGCGGGTAGCGCGCAGGCGACGGTCGGGGTGGAGATCAACGCCGACACGCTTGTCGTGACCGGGAGCACCGGCAACGACGTCCCGCAATTCGATTACTACGAGACCGGGGAAGTCCGGGTCTTCGACCCGGACGGCGTCGTCGGTGAGGTTCCGGCGGGGTGCGACCGCGACGACCCGGACCCGATCCAGCAGGACGCGGCCGACGTCGCTGTCTGCCCGGCGGGATCCCTGGCGAACCTCGCCGTCGTTCTCGGTGACGGAAACGACGGCCCGTTCTTCGGGATCTGCTTCACGATCATCGCGGTCGACCTCGGCGAAGGCACAAACAACGTGCGCGCCCCCGGATGCTCGGCCGCGACGACGTTCGCAGTCGGATCGGGTGCCGGCCAGGACAACGTGTCGGCTGACTCGGGCACGCTCTCGAGCATCCAGGCCGAACTCGGCGCGGGCGATGACACGTTCACCGGCGGCGACGGCGACGACGTCGCGTACGGCGGCGAGGGCCACGACTACCTCGTCCGCAGCCCCGGCAACGACCAGCATTTCGGCGAGGGCGGCAACGACGACATCATGGGCGGCCCCGGCAACGACGTCGAGGACGGCGGCCCGGGCGATGACCGCATCGGCTACAGCGCCGGCATCAGCAACGACGACGACCAGGGCGGTGACACGCTCCGGGGCGGCGATGGGATCGACAAGCTGCTGCTGGACAAGCACACCGGCGGGATGACGATCAGCATCGACGGCCAGGCCAACGACGGCGCCGCCGGTGAGGGGGACAACGTCGGCGCCGACTTCGAGCAGATCGACGGCACGATCGCCAACGACGTGTTCCTCGGGTCTCCCGGACCGGACCAGTTCTCCGGCGGCACGGGCAACGATGAGATCCACGGCGGCGACGGGCCGGATGCCCTCTACGGCGGCGGCAGCGACGACCGGATCTTCGGCGACGGCGGCAGCGACAAGGTCGAGGGCGCCACCGGGGCCGACACCGTCGACGGCGGCGCCGGGACCGACCAGATCTACGGCGACATCGCCGCCTGTTCCGTGTTCTGCTCGCTCGACTCCGACGAGCTCTTCGCTCGCGACGGCGAGAAGGACGCCGTGGACTGCGGCGGCGGCGCCGACACCGCGCACGTCGACGGCCTCGACGTCGTCGCGTTCTGCACCTCGGTCGATCGCCAGGACGTCCCCGGCGGTGGCGGCCCCGGCCCGGGTCCGACCGGCGGCGGCGCGGCGGCGGCGCTCGGGCTCCAGCTGCCGGCCTCGATCAAGACCAGGACCCTGCTCAAGCGCGGCATGACGTTCCGGCTCACCTGTCCCGGCGCGTGCAAGATCATCGGGGTGCTCCGCTTCAAGTCCAGGAAGCTCGGCTCCGCACGCAAGTCGCTGCTCGCGGCCGGCCCCGCCAAGCTCGTCGTGAAGCTGTCGAGAAAGGCCAAGCGGAGGATCCGCCGGGCCAAGCGCGGCAAGCTAACGTTCCGGCTCAAGGTCACGGACGCGGCGGGCGCCGCGACGACGCTGACGAGGACGGTCCGCTTCAAGCGCTGAGGAGAGCGTGAGCAACACAGAGCAGCTCGCCGACATCGCGCGGGCGATCATCGACGCCAACCGCTACATGACGATCGGCAGCGCCGACGAGAACGGCCTGCCGTGGGTCTCGCCGGTCTGGTTCGCGCCGGTGGAGCGTCGCGAGTTCCTCTGGGTCTCGGATCCGGACGCGACGCACTCGCGCAACATCGCCGCGCGCCCGCAGGTGAGCATCGTGATCTTCGACTCCCAGGTCCCGATCTCGACCGGGCAGGCCGTCTACATGACGGCGACCGCCGAGCAGCTCGAGGGCCCTGAGATCGAGCGCGGCATCGAGGTCTTCTCGCACCGCTCGGAGGAGCACGGAGGACGCCCGTGGACCACGGCGGACATACTCGCTCCCGCGGTGCTTCGCCTGTACAGGGCGACGGCGTCGCGGCACTGGGTGCTGGACCCGGATAGCAGCCCGGACCGGCGCGCGCGGGTGACGATCTAGGCGGTCGGGACGCAGACCTCTGCCCGCCTCGACCGGCGTGCTCGCGGAGGAATGCGCAGTAAGGTCGTCGGCAACTTGGAAACGCCGCGCAGGGGCGGCAGCCAACCCTTGGGAAGGGAGAGGCACATGAGGAACTTCGTTCTGGCGCTCGTCGCAGCGCTGATCGCGGCGCTGTTCGCCGGCGCATTCGCCGGACCCGCGCAGGCCGCGAAGCGCGCATCCGCGCGCGAGTACGTCGTCACCTACAAGTCGGGCGTAACGGCCGCCCGCGCCAAGGCCGCGGTCCGGGCCAGCGGCGGCAAGGTGGTCGCGACCCGCAAGGCGATGCGGATCATGCTCGTGCGGTCGAGCCACCGCGGCTTCGCGAAGACGCTGCGCGCGAAGCGCGTGATCGCGGGCGTGGCCCGCAACCGCATCATCGGCACCGCCAAGCCGGGGCAGCGGAACAAGCCCGACATCGAGCTCGAGGGCCGCGAGGCCGCCGGGGGCGGAGGCGGAGTGACGGTGCGCGAAGACGCGGCCGAGGGCGACCTGTCCGAGCCGCTCGCGGACTGGCAGTGGGACATGCGCATGATCGGCGCTACCCCCGAGGGGTCCTATGCCGAGCAGCAGGGCTCCAAGGACGTGATCGTCGCCGTGATCGACACGGGCATCGACGGCTCGCACCCGGACATCGCCCCGAACTTCAACGAGGGCCTGAGCCGCAACTGGACGAGGGACATCGAGGACATCGACGGCGCCTGCGTGAGCGACCCCGACCATTCGTGCGAGGACCCGGCGAACGTGGACGAGGACGGGCACGGCACCCACGTCGCGGGCACGATCGCCGCGCCGATCAACAACTTCGGCATGGCAGGCGTCGCGCCGAACGTCACGCTCGTCAACGACCGTGCCGGCCAGGACTCCGGCTTCTTCTTCCTCTGGGAGACGGTCAACGCGCTCAAGTACGCCGGCGACATCGGCGCCGACGTGGCGAACATGAGCTTCTACACCGATCCGTGGCAGTACAACTGCCCGGGCACGCATCCCGCGGTCGACCCGGAGACGGGCGAGCCGACGGACACGGCCGCCGAGGTGGCGGAGCAGGAACAGGTCCTCAGCGTGACCCAGGGCGCCGTCGACTACGCGCTTGCGCACGGCGTGACGCTGGTCGCGGCCGCCGGCAACTTCCACAACAACCTCGACACGACGACCGGGTTCCTCGACGACTCGAGCCCGGACTACCCGGTGGGCACCGAGAAGCCGCGCATCGTCACGGACTGGTGCCGCGACATGCCGACCGAGGCGGACGGCGTCATCTCCGTCAGTGCGATCGGGCCGTCGGGAGCGAAGGCGGACTACTCGAACTTCGGCGCAGGCGAGGAGACCGGCGGCACGGGCGATGACCCGGCCGGCGAGATCGACGTCGCGGCGCCGGGCGGGTACTTCCGCGACTTCTTCGGCACGCCGGAGTTCCAGCTGCCCGAGAACGAGATCCTCGGTCCCTACCCGCTCGCCGTCGCGCGCGCGAACCACGAGGTCAACGGAGCCGGCAAGCCGACCTCCGAGTTCGTCGTCCGCGACTGCTCGACGGAGAAGACGAACACGGGAGCCGATCCGTCGCCGCAGCCGGGAGCGATCACGGACTGCGCGTACTACCAGCTGATCCAGGGCACGTCGATGGCCTCGCCGCACGCCGCGGGCGTGGCCGCGCTGATCGTCAGCCAGTTCGGCACTCCGGACGCGGCTCACGGCGGCTTGACGATGGATCCGGCGCTCGTGCGCGAGAAGCTTCGTGACACGGCGACGAACCACGCATGTCCCACGCCGGCCACCGTCGACTACACGCCCGTCGGCCGTCCGGCTAGCTGGAACGCGACGTGCTCGGGCACGCCCGAGTACAACGGGTTCTACGGCGACGGCATCGTGAACGCGGACGCGGCGATCGCCCCGTAGCGCAACAGCAGCGAACGCTCAGGGTCCCGGGGGCGACAGCCGCCCCCGGGACCGGAGCGGCCTGAGGTTGGAGTACGCTCGACGCATGGCCCGCTCCCAAGCGCTCGTCAGGCCGAGCCGGCGCGTGATCGGAGGCGTGTGCGCCGGGCTCGCGCGGAGGTTCGACGTCTCGCCCACCGTCGTGCGCGTGCTCTTCGTGGCCTCGCTCCTGCTGCCCGGCCCACAGGTGCTGCTCTATGTGGCGCTCTGGATCGTCGTTCCCTCCGAGTGACCGAACGCCGGGATCATCAGGCCATGGCCGGGATCGAGACCGCCGCCGTCGCGCCCCCGCTGCCGCCGCGTGAGGCGGTAGCCGCGATGCACATCACGGCACCGAGCGAGCGCAACCCCAGGCTCGCGGGATTCCTGGCGGCCGCGAACGCGGACACGCAGCTGAAAGCGCGCTGGCACGCGGCCCAGACGACGGCCGAGCGGCTCGGCATGAGCGACCACTCGTGGGTGCACCTGCGGATCGTCCTCAACAGCGCGCTGCGGGTGTTCCGCATCCTCCAGCAGCGCGGTGTCAAGTCGTCGCTCGAGATCGACTACGCGATGGACGCGACGGACGCCGAGGTGGTGATCGCCGGCGCGTGCCTGCTCCACGACCTCGGCATGTCGATCCATCGCGCCGACCACGAGGCGTACAGCCTGTTCCTCGCCGCCGACTGCCTGGATCGATTGCTCGCCGACGTCTACGAGGAGCCCGAGCGCACGGTCGTCGCGTCCGAGGTGATGCACGCGATCATCGGCCATCGCAAGGGGGGCGCCCCGCTGACGCTCGAGGCGGGGATCGTGCGCGTCGCCGACGCGCTCGACATGGAGCACGGGCGCGCCCGCGTGGCGTTCGAGACGCGGCTGCCGAACATCCACTCCCTCTCGGCCGCGGCGATCGACGACGTGCGCATCATGCCCGGCAAGCAGCGCTCGATCCGCGTCGAGATCGACATGAACAACTCCGCCGGCGTGTTCCAGGTCGACGAGCTGCTCGCGAGCAAGCTGCGCGGATCCGGGCTCGAGGACCACATCGAGGTGGTCGCGCAGATCGAGGCGGAGCACGAGAAGCGGCTGCTGACGGTCTATCGGATCTGACCGGCCCGAGAGCCCGCACGGAACGCGAACGTCGCTGAGTCGCCCCTATAGGGCGTACTCAGCGACGTTCGGCGCGCCCCGGCGCGCCCGGCGCGCCCGGCGCGCCCGGCGCGCCGGCGCGGCCGGGTCGCCCGACCGCCCGCCGGCGACTACGGCGGCCCCACCGACGTGAACGCCACGTCTCCCGGCAGGAGGAAGCCCTCGACCTCTGTGCCGAGCGCCGCGCCGAGCGCGGCCAGCGCCTCGGACGTGGTCGTCAAGCCCGGGCGACCCGCGGGGGAGGAGGCGAACGTCACCGGCGCTCCGTCGATCGTCGCGCTGAGCGTCCGCGTCGGGTAGCTGTCGCTGCGGGCGTCGGCCGCGTAGGCGATCGTGATCCCGGCGATCGTCGTGGAGCGATCGCCGAGCCTCAGCACGACCCCGCCGGCGAGCGCGACCGACCCGCCGAAGGGAGCGCACGCCTGGCCGGGATAGTCCGTCAGCATCACGCACTCCAGCGGCGTGAGGTTCCCGGCGGCGGTCGCGAGCGTGATCGTCGCGTCGGCGTCCTCGTCGGCCGCAGCCGGCACGCCGTTGATGTCGGCGACGGTGACGCGGGTGCCGTCCGCTGCGGTGAGGAAGTCGACCCTGAGCGGCACCGAGCCGGCGAGGCCGGTCGCCGCCCCGGCCTTGAACTGCGCGGTCAGCCTCCCGATCGCCCGGCCGGCGCGCACGGGTCCCGCACCCTGGGAGGCCAGCCCACGGCATCGCCGGCGCTCCAGCGCGCGGGCGAAGGCCTTCGTGAGCGTCACCTTGCCCTGGACGGCGATCGCGAAGGTGTTCGGGATGTCCTGTCTGGTCTCCGCATCGTGGAGCTGGTCGACCAGCAGCTTCGGCCTGCGGACCAGGCCGACACGCTGCACCTTCGCGGCCGTGAAGTGCGCGGACGATCTCGACAGGCGCCCCGTCAGGTAGGCACGCCCGCCCGCGAGCTCGACGCCGATCTTGGTGAGCTGCAGGCTCGGGCGCTTGACGCGGCCGAACGTGCGGAACAGCAGGCCCGACCCGCGCGGCTTCGAGGTGACCGAGCCCTTGCGGGTGACCGCGTCGATCGATCCTGACGCGTCCAGGCCGGCGGAGGCCCAGGTGCCGTCGATCCCGTCGAATTGCACGGACCATCCGGCCAGCGCCGACACGTCTATGCAATTGCCGGCGAGCCGGGAGGACAGCGTGCCGGGGTCGCGTCCCTTCTTGCCCTTGAAGTCGATCAGGATGCGCTGGGCGGCGATCGGCGTCGGCGCGGCGAGCGCGGACGCAGTGCCCGCGACGCCGAGCGCCGGCAGCACGATGGCGAGGCCGAGCGCGCGCCGGCGGCGGATTCCCATCGCCCGAACCTACGCGCCGGTACGGGCAGGGTCAATGCGGGACCGACGCGCAGCGAAGAGTGCCAGCGCGAAGCGTCCGGCGGGATGCTCGCGCGCACGCTCGACCAGCGCCGCGGTGTGCGGCGGCAGGACGTCGGGCTGCGGCAGCGCGACGCCGTAGCCGGGCGGGACGACGATCGCCGCCGACAGCGCCGCGAAGGTCATGTCCGCGGCGCCGAAGCGGTCGCCGCACAGATACGGGCGGCCATCGGCGAGCAGCTCGGCGGCGAAGTCGAACTCGCGCCACACGGCCGCCTCGTCGCCGGACTCGACTCCCGAGCGGATGCTCAGCCGGCGGCGGGCGTAACGCACGGCGACCGGCCAGCCGAGGCGCATCGCGCGGTCCTCCCAGCGCGGCACGCCCGCGTTGTTGAAGCGCAGCATCAGCGCGGGCTGGGCGAGCATGTGGACGTACATGAGTCGCCGCCCGCGCGGCCCCAGCTCGTCGTCGAAGCGGCGGCACAGCCGCTCCACCTCGGCGCGCGCGCTCGGCTCGGCCGGGAACAGCCGCCGCTCCGGCGGCGCTTGCCGATCCACCCAGGCGAGGATCTCCCCGGACTCCGCGAGCACGCCGTCGGGCGTGACGAGCACGGGAACCGTGGCGCCACCGCCCGCGCGCCGCGCGGCGATGCTGTGGATGCCCTGCACGTGGCGCTCCTCGCGGTAGGGCAGCCCCGCGCGCTCCAGCGCCCACCTCGCCTTCTCGCAGTAATGGCTGATCGGGATCGTGATGAGCCGCAGCACCGCGGGCAGTATCGATGAGTTCCGAGCGCCGCGGCCGTCTTAGGTATGTCAGCGAAACTAGGGGACAGATCCGTGCCTGACCCGGGTCACATAGCGGCGACCGTCTTCATGGTGGCCGCCGACGGCACCGAGCGGCTCGTGGGCCGCGTCGATGCGCGCTGCGCCGACCTCGCGATCATCGACGCGCTCGCCCGGTTCCAGCTCGTCGCGCGACGCCAGGGCGGGCGGGTGCAGTTGCGCGACGACTCCGCGGAGCTCCGCGACCTGCTCGAGTTCGTCGGGCTCGCGGAGGTTCTAGGACTCGAGCCGCGCGGGCAGCCCGAACTCGGCGAACAGCTCGGGGTAGAGAAAGTGGTGCAGGCCGGCGATCCGCCCGCCTGACATCTCGAGCACGACGATCGCCCAGGGCTCGTAGGCGCCCGGTCCGGCCGGGTGGTAGACGCCGACCGCCGGCCCGCCGTTCGCCGCTGTCGGCAGCAGCCGCGAGCCCTTGCAGTGGATGCCCGTGCCCAGCATGAACCGGCCGACCTCGTCGGGGCCGCGCAGCCAGAGCGGGAACGGCGGCATCGAGAACGTCGCGTCCTCGCGCAGGAGCGAGACGAGCGACGTGATGTCGTAGCGCTCGAACGCCTCCACGTACCGCGTCAGGAGCTGCTCGTCCTCCTCGCCCAGCGAGGCGGGCTCGCCGGAGTCCAGGTCGAGGCCCTCGAGCGTCGCCCGCGCGCGCTGCAGCGCGCTGTTGACCGACGCGACCGAGGATTCCAGCAGCTCGGCGACCTCGCTCGCGCGCCAGTGCAGGACCTCGCGCAGGATGAGCACGGCACGCTGGCGCGGCGGCAGCTGCTGCAGCGCCGCGACGAACGCGAGCCGCAGCGTGTCGCGCGACTCGGCGACCTGGGCCGGGTCGGCCTCGGCTCCGACCAGGCGCGCGTTCGCGATCGGCTGGACCCATGCGTGCTCGGGCAGGCCGTCGCCGAGCGAGGAGTCGGCGCCGGATGCCGGGCCGAGGTCCATCGGCTGGGCGCGCCGCTGCGACCCCTGCAGCATGTCGAGGCAGACGTTGCTGGCGATCCGGTACAGCCAGCTCTTCAGCGCGGCGCGGGCCTGCAGGCGGTCGGCGCCCCGCCACGCCCGGACCATCGTCTCCTGCACGGCGTCCTCGGCCTCGGAGCCCGAGCCGAGCATCCGGTAGCAGTAGCCGGTCAGCGCGTGGCGATGCGCCTCGAGTTCATGTTCGAACGGAGTGTCGGCTTCGACGCTGGTGACCACAACGGAACATCGTAGGGAGCCGCACCGGTCATGAGCCCGCTGCCACCAGTTCCGCCGCCGTGAGCGGATCGATGTCGAGCAGCGTCGCGCCGACCGCTTCGGCGAGCTCGCCATCGGCGCCGGACCCGGCGAGCCAGAGCGCGAACGCGCCTGCCAGCGCGGTCAGCGCCGGCCGCTCGTCCGCCAGGTGATCCGCGGTCGTCGTCGCGATCACGATCGCGTCGGGGCCGAGCGAGCCCGCGATCTCCGCGACGGTCTCGAGCGGGGTGTCGGGGCCGAGGTAGGTGATCCGCCAGGAGCGATCGCGCAGACCGAGCCCGAACGTGATCAGACCGAGCTCGTGACGCTCGTCGGGCGCGCACGCGAGCAGCGCGAGCGGACCCGTGCCGCGCCCCCATCCGCGGGCGAGGCCGAGCAGCCGCCCACGCAGGATCCCGGTCGCGAAGTGCTCCTGGCCGATCGAGGCGTCGCCGCTCGCCCAGCGCTCCCCGAGCTCGTGCAGGTAGGGCAGCACCGCCTCGCGCAGCACGGTCTCCACCGACAGCTCGGCGAGCAGCCGGTCGAGCGCGGTGTGCGCGCCCGCCTCGTCGAGGTTGTCGAGCGTCGCCCGCAGCTGTTGCGTCCCGCGCTCCAGGACGGTCGCGTCGAGCAGGTCGCCCGTGTCGGTGGCGTCCAGGGCCGCCCTCGCGGCCTCCGCCGCTGACAGGCCGCGCTCGAGGTTCGAGAGCATGCCGGCGACGCGACGCTCGTCGCGGTCGGAGTAGAGCCGGTACCCGCCTTCCGTTCGCATCGGCTCGAGCAGGCCGTAGCGCCGCTCCCAGGCCCGCAGCAGCTGAGTGCTCACGCCCGAGCGCCGGCTGAGCTCGCCGATCCGCAGGTGTCCCGTTTCCGCCGTCATGACGCAACAGTATACGTACCTTGCACAAACACTTGACAGATTGGGAGAACCCTGCCACCATCCTTCTACAAGCCCTATACAAGAAAGGACTTCTCACTCATGAAGAAGCTCGACGTCATCGCAGCAGTGCTCGTAGTCATCGGCGGCCTCAACTGGGGCCTCGTCGCGATCGGCGAGTTCGATCTCGTCGCCACGCTCGTCGGCCTGGAGTTCGGCGAGACGAACGCCGTCAGCCGCATCGTGTACGGCCTCGTCGGCGTCTCCGCCGTCTACCAGATCGCCCAGCAGAGCGCCATCCGTCACCGCTGGAGCCGCACCGGCCAGCCGACCACCGCGTAGCGGGGAAGCGACCGATGAACAAGCCGTTCACAGCCGCTCTCATCACCGCCGGCGTCGCGCTCGCGACGGCCGGCGGATCCTCGGCGGCGCCCGTGCACCGCGCGGGGCCGGCCGAGAAGGACATCGTCGAGACGGCCGCCGCGGCCGGCAGCTTCGACACGCTGGTCGCACTCGTCGAGCAGGCCGGCCTCGCGGGCGCACTCTCGGGCGACGACAAGCTGACCGTCTTCGCGCCCACCGACGAGGCGTTCAGCAAGCTGCCCGAGGCGACGCTGAAGATGCTGGCCCGGAAGCCGGCAAAGCTGCGCCGGGTGCTCAAGTACCACGTCGTCGGACGTGAGCTGAAGGCCGCGGACGTCGTCGAGCGCCGCTCGGTGCGGACGCTCGCCAAGGCGAAGATCAAGATCCGCGTCCGCGACGGCGACGTGATCCTCAACCGCTCCGCCAAGGTCGTCCAGACCGACATCGCCGCGAGCAACGGCACGATCCACGTGATCGACCGCGTGCTGCTTCCCCCGCGCCGTCGGTAGCAGGAAGGACCGCGTGCACCCGGGCCCCGGACGCGGGGCCCGGATCCGCGCGCCGGGTACGGCTATCCGCCCCCGGAGACAGTGGACGTCCGTACCGATCCGCGCGGCTCGGGATGTGACCCTCGGTGGATGCTCTCGATCGCTCCCCTCGCCGACGAAATCACCGGACAGGTCATCGCCCCCGATGACCCGGGCTACGACGACGCGCGGAGGGTCTTCAACGGCGTGTTCGACCGCAGGCCGGCGCTGATCGTCCGCGTCGCCGACGCGGACGACGTCGCCCGCGTGATCGCGCTCGCCCGCGAGACGGAGCTGCCGCTGGCCGTCCGCAGCGGCGGCCACAGCCCCGCGGGCCATGGCGTCGCGGACGGCGGCATCGTGCTCGACCTCTCGGCGATGCGCGCGTTGGACATCGATCCCGAGCGACGCACCGCGTGGGCCGAGACGGGGTTGACCGCACGCGACTACACCGCCGCGGCGGGCGCGCACGGCCTCGCGACCGGCTTCGGCGACATGGGCTCGGTGGGGATCGGCGGGATCACGCTGAGTGGCGGCGTCGGCTTGCTCGTGCGCAAGCACGGCCTGACGATCGACGACCTGCTCGCCGCCGAGATCGTGACCGCCGACTGCGAGCTGCTGCGCGTCGACGAGGAGAACCACCCGGACCTGTTCTGGGCGCTCCGCGGCGGCGGCGGGAACTTCGGCGTCGCGACGCGGCTGAAGTTCCGCCTGCAGGAGGTCGGGACGATCGTCGGCGGGATGCTGTGCCTGCCGGCGACGCCGGACGTGCTCGCGTCCTTCATCGCCGCGGCGGAGGCCGCGCCCGAAGAGCTCTCGGCGATCGCGAGCGTCCTGCCGGCTCCGCCCCTCCCCTTCCTGGCACCGGAGCACCACGGCCGGCTCGTCGTGATGGCGACGCTCGCGTACGCGGGCGACGTCGAGGCCGGCGAGCGCGCCGTCGCGCCCTTCCGCGCGCTCGCGACCCCTGTGGCCGACATGGTCCGCCCGATGCCGTATCCCGACATGTTCCCCCCCGAGGACGAGGGCTACCGTCCCGTGGGGGTCGGCCGCACGTTCTTCGTCGAGCGCGTCGACCACGCCCTGGCCGAGTTGATCCTCGCGCGCGTCGAGAGCTCGACCGCCCCCACGGGGGTCGTGCAGCTCCGCGTCCTGGGCGGGGCGATGGCGCGGGTGCCCGCGGAGGCGACGGCGTTCGCGCACCGCGATCGCCGGATCCTGGCGAACGTAGGGGCGTTGTTCGGGGACCCGCGGGAGCTGCCTCGGCACCAGGCGTGGGTCTGCCGACGTCGCGGGCGAGCTGAGCCAGGGCGACCCAGCCGCGTACGCCGGCTTCCTCGACGACGAGGGCGAGGAGCGCGTCCGCGCCGCCTACCCCGGCTCGACGTGGGAGCGGCTGACGGCGATCAAGCGGGACTGGGATCCCGAGAACGTGTTCCGGCTCAACCAGAACCTGCCGCCCGCCGGCTGACCCTAGGGCTCCAGCTCGCGCGCGTCGTACTCGTACTAGAGGCGCGCGGCGCCCGCGCGCGCCATCAGCTCTTCGGTCGAGTCGCCGGCTTGCAGCTCGGCCACGCGAGTCGCGACCGAGCCGTGCTCGAGCGTGCTGTTGAGGCGAGCGAACCGTTCCCTGGTGCCGACCTCGTCGAGTCCGGAGATCGCGCAGACGAACTCGTCCCCGCCCGAGCGGATGACCAGGTCGTAGGGCCGTAGGTTCCCGGTCAGCGCGCTCGCGATCTCGGCGAGGACCGCGTCGTCCTCGCCGCCGCTCCGCGCCGACCCGGGCCGCTCGACCTCGACGGCCACGAGCGTCAGCGGCTCGCCGGTGCGTCTGGCCCGGGCGACGTCGCGGTCGAGCTCCATGAATCCCCACCGAGCGGCGTCGCGGTCACGCGCTCGCGCGGCGCGCTCGGCCTGCGCCAGGTTGCGGTCGTATGCGGCCTCGGTGCGTTCGCTGGCTGCGGCGTCGCGATCGTGCTCGGCCTCGTCGCGCTCGCTCGCCCCTGCGTCGCGGTCGCGCTCGGCTTCGACCCGAAGGTCTGCCCCGGCCTGGCGATCCTGTGCGGATCGCCGCCGGTCCGAAGCAGCGTGCCTGCGCGCGAGCGAGGACCGGACGAGCGCCTCGCGTGCGATTCCCGTGGCGTGCCCCGACTCGACGATGTCGCGCTGCTGTGCATTCCGATCGCGCTCCAGCGCGGCGTGATCGCGGTCGTCCGCGAGCTGATCTCGCTTGACCCACAGCTCGTCACGCGCGGCCGCTTGGAGATCGCGCTGCTCGCCGGCGCGGTCGCGAGCCTCGGCAGCCCGGTCGCGCTGCTTCGCCGCGACGTCTCTGCCGCTGCCGGCCAGGTCGCGTTCCGTCGGACCTTCGCTATCGCCCACGCTCGGACTCCTATCCATCGGGAGGCGTCGCGCCAGGCGTCTCTCGAAGCTGCGACACAGGCGTCGTTGCCTGTGCATTGCCGACGGTACCAGGGAAAATCGGCAAGCGGAAGGAATCGCGGCGGTTGCCCAAGACGTCGACGCCCCGTATCTTCGGCACGTGGACGGCACGGTCACAGACGAGAACGCCGCGCGCCTGCGCGAGGCGGAGGCGGCGCTCGAGGCCGCGCAGTGGGAGGCGGCGTGCGCGGGGTTCGAGGCGGCGCTCGCCATCCGCGAGTCTCCGGAGGCGCACGACGGCCGCGGGCAGGCGCTGTGGTTCCTCAGCCGCGTGGACGAGGCGATCGCCGAGCGCGAGCGCGCGTTCGAGCTGTACGTGACCGCGGGCAACTGCAACCGCGCCGCTCGCGCCGCCGTCTGGATCTCGCATCAGAACCACATCTTCGGGCGCTCCTCGCGGGCGCGCGGCTGGCTCGCTCGCGCAGAGCGTGCGCTCGAGGGCGTCAGCCGCTGCTCCGGCCACGGCTGGGTCGCGGTCGAACGCGCCCGCCACGCGCAGAGCGTGGAGGAGTGCATCGAGCATGCCGAGCGTGCGATGGCGGTCGCGCGGGAGATCGACGCACCCGACCTGGAGGTGTTCGCGCTCAGCCTGCTCGGCCGGGCTCATGTCGCCGCGGGGCGCAACGAAGCCGGCATGCGGCTGCTCGAGGAGGCGATGGCGGCCGCCTCGGTGGGGCGCGTCCACAACGTGCACACGCTGGGCGAGGCGTACTGCAACCTGATCACGGCCTGCGTGAACGCGGGCGAGTGGGAGCTCGCGACGGAGTGGTGCGAGCAGGTCGACGACTTCTCGCGCGCGAGCCGCGCCGCGCCGCTCTTCGGCGCGTGCCGCACCGTCCACGCGGACGTGCTCCTCGCCAAGGGCCGCTGGCCGGAGGCCGAGCAGGCCCTCGAGAGCGCGCTCGCGGCACACGCGCGGCACTACGTGCCGGAGCTGGGGGCCGCGACCGGTGCCGCCATGGCCGAGCTGCGCGTGCGCCAGGGCCGCCTTCCGGAAGCCGAGCAGCTGCTGGCCGGGCGCGAGGAGCACCCGTCATCCCTGCGCGCGCTCGCGCAGCTGCGCATGGCCGAGGGACGCCCGAAGGTGGCCGCCGCGCTGCTCGAGCGCGGCCTGGCGGCGACGTCGGACAACACCATGCGCGCGGCTCAGCTGCTCGCGCCGCTCGTGGACGCGCGCCTGGCAGCCGGGAACGTGGAGGGTGCTGAGGCGGCGACGGCCGAGCTCGTGGAGCTGGCCCGCAGCTCGGGCAGCGGCATCCTCGGCGCCCGGGCCGACCTCGCCACGGCGCGCGTGGCACTCGCCGCCGGCCGCGAGGCCGCCGAGCCGGCCCGGCGCGCGCTCGCCGAGTTCAGCCGCCTCGCGATGCCGCTCGACACGGGCGAGGCGCGCCTCGCGCTCGCGCTCGCCCTGGCCGCCGACGCGCCGGATCTCGCGCGCGACGAGGCGAGCACCGCGTTCGCCTCCTTCCAGGAGCTCGGCGCCTCGCGCGCGGCGGACGCCGCCGCCGCGGTGCTGCGCGAGCTCGGCGCCGGCACGGCGGGACGCGCGCGCACGTACGGCGAGCTGACCGCGCGCGAGCGCGAGGTCCTCGGCCTGCTCGCGATGGGCATGTCGAACGCACGCATCGCAAAGGCGCTGTTCATCAGCGAGAAGACGGCGGGCCACCACGTGAGCCGCATCCTCGCCAAGCTCGGCGTCAGCAACCGCGCCGAGGCCGCCGCCCACGCGGCGCGGGCCGACGCCGCGGTCGCCGCACGCTAGTCGTGAAGATAGGCAGCGGATAGGGAGATCTCCCGATGTGCGCGCCGCGACGGTCGCGCAGGCTTCCGTCCATGCTCACCACTCCGCATAGAACGAACCGCTCATGACCGCTGTAGCCGATCTCAAGCGCGTACATCGCGCGGTATGGGCTGCCGGCGACTACGCCGCCGTGGCCGAGATGATCGACGAGGCGCCGCCGCGCGACCTGCTCGCGCGCATGGACATCGCTCCGGGACACGACGTCCTGGACGTCGCCACCGGCACCGGCAACGTCGCCCTGCGGGCGGCTGCCGCCGGCGGGCACGTCGTCGGCCTCGACCTCACTCCCGAGCTGTTCGACACCGCCCGCCGGCGTGCCGCCGAGTACGGCGTGACGGTCGACTGGGTCGAGGGCGACGCCGAGGACCTGCCGTTCGACGACGCGTCCTTCGACCGCGTGCTCTCGGTCGTGGGCGTGCAGTTCGCGCCGCGCCATCAGGTGGTCGCGGACGAGCTCGTCCGCGTCTGCCGTCCCGGCGGCCGGATCGGGCTGGTCAACTGGACCCCGACGGGCCTGATCGGCGAGCTGTTCAAGATCATGGGCCGCTACCTCCCCCCGCCGCCGGACTTCGCCTCCCCCCCGCCGCTGTGGGGCAGCGAGGAGCACGTGCGCGGGCTGTTCGCGGACGCGCCGGTCACGCTCGAGTTCGACCGCGGCCTGAACCCGTGGCAGTTCGACTCCCCCGAGCACTGGGTCGTGTTCATGGAGACCCTCTACGGCCCGACCCTGAAGGCGCGCGAGCGCCTGACCGCCGAGGGCGGCTGGGACGAGTGCCGCAGCGAGATCCTCGCGATGGTCGAGCGCCGCAACGAGGCGACCGACGGCAGCCTGCGCATGCAGGCCGAGTACCTCGTGGCCGTCGGAGAGGTCGCGTGAAGCGGTTCCGTCGTCGTCGCGGACGCGGCATGAAGCGCCTTCTCGTCGCGGGCGTGCTGGCCGTCATCCCGGCCGGCTCGCTCACGGCGGTCGCGCAGGCCGCGCCGGCGGAGCCTCCGGTGCCGACCACGATCGCGGTGCCGGCCGGCAGCAAGCTGTACCTCGTCACGCACGCGACGGGCGTGCAGATCTACGGCTGCAACGCCACGGCCGGCGGCTACGCGTGGAGCCTCGTCGCACCGCGGGCGAACCTGTACGGCGACAACGGCAAGCTGATCGCGACGCACTTCGCCGGCCCCACCTGGCAGGCGCGCGACGGCAGCAGCGTCGTCGCACAGCGGGTCGACGGCGTCACCGTCGACCCGAGCGCGATCCCGTGGCTGCTCCTCTCCGCGGCATCGACGACCGCGGGCCCCGACGGCGACCGCCTCGCCCGCACGACCTACATCCAGCGTCTGGCGACCACGGGCGGCCTTCCCCCAGCCGCCGCCACGTGCAACGCGGACACGGCCGGTAGCCAGGCCGAGGTCCCGTACACCGCCGACTACTACTTCTGGAAGTAGGCGAGCAGGCGGATCCGGCCGCTCGGCGCCGCGTGGCGCCGAGCGGCCGGACCAGGTGGCCCCCTGAAGCGAACGGCGACACGCCGCTCTAGGCTCGCGGCCGTGAGCGTCACCGAGACAGGAACGCGCGCGCGCGAGCCCGACGAGCACGGTTACGCGACGGCGGCGGACGGGCTGCGCCTGCACTGGGAGCTCTGCGGCAGCGGGAGCCCGACGCTCGTGCTCCTGCCGCCGACCCCGATCAGCCACGCGCGCATCTGGAAGGCGCAGCTGCACTACCTCGCGCGCCATCACCGGGTCGTCGCCTACGACGGCCGCGGCAACGGCAACTCCGACAGGCCCGACCCGTCGGGGCCATGGCTGGACGGCTGGAATGCGTCGGACTGCCTGGCGGTGATGGACGCCACGTCGACCGAGGCGACCGTGCTCGCCGGCATCTGCGGCGACGGCGTCTGGCCCTCGGTCCAGCTCGCCGCCGCGCATCCGGAGCGGGTGCTCGGGATCGTCGCGCTCGCCCCGGGCATCCCGCTGATCACTCCACCCCATCCGTTCAAGGCCGCTGCGCTCGAGCACTGGGACGAGGAGCTCGACCGGCCCGAGGGCTGGGAGAAGTACAACCGCCACTACATCCGCGCCGACCAGCGCGGCTTCCTCGAGTTCTTCTTCGGCGAGCTGTTCCCGGAGCCCTACTCGACGAAGCACGTCGAGGACGCCGTCGCCTACGGGCTCGACGGCCCGGCCGAGGGATTGGTCATGGACGACGCCGAGCCGGTCGCCGCGACCAAGGAGGAGGTCGAGCGGCTCTGCCGGCAGGTGCGCTGCCCGGTGCTCGTCGTCCACGGCGATCGCGACAACTGCCAGCCTTATGAGCGCGGTCACACGTTCGCCGAGCTCACCGGGGCCGAGTTCGTCGGGCTCGCCGGCGCCGGCCACCTGCCCAACGCGCGCCATCCGGTCCTCGTCAACCAGCTGATGCACGAGTTCGCCATCCGCTTCGCGCCGCCCGAGCCGCGGGCGCGCACCTGGGCGCGCGCCGCTGCCCGCCCGCGCCGGGCACTGCTCGTCTCCTCGCCGATCGGACTCGGTCACGCCTGGCGGGACGTCGCGATCGCGCGGGAGCTCCGGCGTCTGGTTCCCGGGCTCGAGGTCCACTGGCTCGCGCAGCACCCCGTGACCACGCTGCTCGAGGCCTGCGGCGAGACGGTGCATCCGGCGAGCGCGGAGCTCGCCTCCGAGGCCGCGGGCGTGGATGCGGAAGCGGGCGAGCATGAGCTCCACGCGTTCCAGATGCTGCGCCGCCTCGACGAGATCTTCTGCGCCAACTTCATGGTCTTCCACGACCTCGTCCGCGAGGAGCGGTTCGACGTCTGGATCGCCGACGAGGCCTGGGAGGTCGACTACTTCCTGCACGAGAACCCAGAGCTGAAGACCGCGCCATACGTGTGGCTCACCGACTTCGTCGGCGTCCTGCCGATGCCCGACGGCGGCGAGCGCGAGGCGTTCCTCGCCGCCGACCACAACGCCCAGATGGTCGAGCACGTCGCGCGCAACCCGCGCCTGCGCGACCGCTCGATCTTCGTCGGCGATCCCGACGACATCGTCCCGGGGCTGCTCGGTCCCGGTCTCCCGGCGATCCGCGAGTGGACCGAGCAACGCTTCGACTTCGCCGGCTACATCACCGGCTTCGACCCGGCCGAGATCGCCGATCGCGATGCGCTCCGCGCGGAGTTCGGCTACGCGCCCGACGAGCAGGTCTGCGTGGTCGCGGCCGGCGGTTCGGCGGTCGGGCTGGCTCTGTTGCGGCGCGTTGCCGACGCGTTCCCGGAAGCGAAATGCCGCGTCCCCGATCTGCGCATGATCCTCGTCGCCGGCCCACGGCTCGATTCAGGGTCGCTGCCCGATGGCGACGGGCTCGAGACCCATGGCTACGTCCACCGGCTCTACCGGCAGCTTGCCGCCTGCGACCTGGCGATCAGCCACGGCGGCCTCTCCACGACGATGGAGCTGACCGCGAGCGGACGGCCCTTCCTCTACTTCCCGCTCCGTCAGCACTTCGAGCAGAACCGCCACGTGGCGCACCGGCTCGACCGCCACGGAGCGGGCCGGCGGATGGACTTCGACAGCGACGGGCCGGCGGAGATCGCCGCTGCGATCGCCGAGGAGATCGGGCGTGAGCCGCGTTATCTGGCGGTCGAGCAGCACGGCGCCGCCCGGGCTGCGCAGGTGATCTGCGGGCTGCTCTAGGCATCGCCCGCAAGAGGCCGTTCGGACATCCGGCATCGGGGTACCGGGCAGGGCAGGTGGGCGTCTCGGGAGGACGCCTGGAGAGGGAGAGAGCTCATGCCCCATGGTCGTGTCCGCCCCATCTGCGCTGCCGCGCTGGCGTTCGCTGCGCTCGCGCTCTCGCCGGGCTCGGCCGGCGCGCATCCTGCGGACTGCGCCGGCGCGACCGCGCTGACGTCAGCGCCGATCGCGGTGTCGTTCGCCGACTGGACGGTCGACTGCTCGCATGCGACCGCAGAGCGCGTGGTCGCCGACTCCGACGTCACGACGTTGGCCGGCACCCAGAACGTCGCGTTCGCCACGAGCGCCTCGGCGCCCGCCGCAGCGCCCCCCGCGAACGCGAAGACCGGCAGGCTGACCCAGGTCGGTCACGAGCCGCTCATGAACCGCGGCATGAACGCCGCCATCGCCGTCCATGGCAACTACGCGTACATCGGGAGCCGAACCGATGGAGGCCACGTCGGGATGCCGCAGGGCGGCTTGATGGTGGTCGACATCTCGAAGCCATCCGCCCCGAAGTTGCAGGGTCCTCCGTTCGATGCGATCGCCGGTGAGTCGTCGCGCGAGCTGCGCGTGTGGAGGTCGCAGGACATGCTGATCGTCCTGAACACGAACTGCGGCGTCGGTCCCACCCTGCATCACTGCACGCAGCCGTCGATCAGCAACATGCGCTTCTACGACATCGCGGGAGCGAACGCGGCCCACCCGCAGCTGCTCCGTCAGTTCGACGTCGACACGCACGAGTTCTTCCTGTGGGAGGACCCGCGGAATCCGGAGCGGGCGCTGATCTTCGCCGGCAACGCCAGCTCGACCTGCGGGGAAAGGGGTGGCTCTCCCAGCTGCCCGTTCTCGGTCTGGGACATCTCGCCGGTCCGGAACGGACAGCAGCCGGTGACCCTGTACAGCGGGCTGTATCCCTATAGCCAGGTTCCCGCAGCGCCCGCACCCGCGGTGAAGCCGACGGGTGGCCTGCACTCGCTCACGATCAGCAACGACGGCAGCAAGGCGTACTTCGCGCTGCTGACCGGCGGGTTCGCCGTCGTCGACGTGTCCGCCTTCGCCAAGGGCACGCCGTCCCCGAAGCCGCGCCCGCTCACCAGGAACGAGGCCCGCCCGGTCTGGCCCGGGCCCGGGGCCCACAGCGCCGTCAAGCTCTGGGGCCGGAACTGGGCCTGGGTCTCCGACGAGGTGTACGGGACGGCCACCGCGCCGGGCCACGGCTGCCCGTGGGGCTGGGCGCGGATGATCGACATCTCGGATCGGAGGACGCCGACGGTCGAGGCCGAGTACAGGGAGCCCGAGAACGACCCGTCGACGTGCGACGACTGGAACCCGCCGCGGACGTCGTACTCGGCGCACAACCCGACGCTCACGCCGCACATCGCGTTCAGCACCTGGCACTCGGGCGGGTTCCAGGCGGTCAACGTCGAGAACCCGCGCGCGCCCTACCAGCTGGCCGAGTTCACGCCCAAGCCGCTCGAGAGCGTGATGCTGGAGGATCCGCGGCTGTCGTCCGATCCCGACACGGGCAGGAACGAGAAGGTCGTGATGTGGAGCTACGCGATCGTCAAGGACGGCCTGATCTACATGGTCGACCTGCGCAACGGGCTGTACGTGCTCAGGTACCGCGGCGCGTTCGAGCAGGAAGTGCAGCGGATCCGGTTCCTTGACGGCAACTCCAACCAGGGCGACGCGCTCTGCTACGAGCCGGTCGGGACCGCGCCGGCGGGCTGCAACTGACCCTGCGATTTGAGCCCCGGGCGTCGCCGCGTCGGCGCCCGGGGCTCGCTTCGCGGTGTCCGCCGATATCGTCGGCGCGCATGGCGCGTACTCCCGACGTCGCGGTCGTCGGCGGCGGCATCATCGGGCTCGGTGTGGCCGACGCCCTGGGGCGGCGCGGCGCGGAGGTCGTGCTGCTCGAGCGCGGCGAGCCGGGCGCCGGGCAGTCCGCGGGTGCGGCGCGCGGCTTCCGCCACCTGCACGCGACCCGGGAGCAGATCGTCGACGCTGTGCGGGCGCGGAGCGCCTGGGACGCCTGGTCGGCGCGCGCGGGCGAAGCGCTCGTCGGCGAGGAGGGCGCGCTGCGACTCGGCGGGGATGTTGGTGGCGACGCGGAGCGGCTGCGCGCGGCCGGCGTGCCTGCGGAGGTCGTGGACGTCGCCGGCGAGCGCCATCCCGCGCTGCGCGAGGACGCCGGGCCGCTGCTGTGGGATCCGCGCGGCGGCGCGATCCAGGCGGCGCGGGCGATCGCGTGGCTGCGAGCGGAGCTGGGTTCCCGCGTGCAGCGGCGCGAGGTGCGCTCGCTCGGCGAGGTTGCGGCGGGCCACGTCGTGCTCAGCGCGGGTGCCGGGACCGAGCGGCTGTGGCCGGGCGTGACGATGCGCCGCGAGGTGCACCTGCGCGTGACGTTCGCCGCTTCGGCGGGAGGTAGCTACGCGACCTGGGCGGACCGCAGCGAGCGCTTCGGCGCGACCGCCTACGGCGTCGCCGACGGCCCGGGCCGCTTCGCGCTAGGCCTCGCCGATCACGGCGACCAGCCCGTGCCGGACGACCCCGCGGCCGACGTGGTCCCGGCGGACGTCGACCTCGCCGCGCAACGCGCTCGGGTGCGCGCCTACGCGGCCGCGGCATTCCCGGGACTCGGCGAACCGATCGACGAGGTCGTGCGGCTGCTCACCATCCTTCCCGGGCCTGACGAGGATGCGTACGTGTTGCACACCGAGCCGGGGCTGACGGTCGTGGCCGGGCACAACCTGTTCAAGCTGGCGCCGCTGCTCGCCGAGCGGGCAGCGGAGTCGGCGTTTCTGAGCGCGCGGTCCTAGGCGGCACGAGCGCGTGGAGACGGCCGCGACCGAAGACGAAGGGCTGTTTCTCGCCTGCGAGCGCTTCAGCCAGCGAGCACGCGAATACCTGGACGGTCCCGCGCACGCGGGCGCGACCGACGTACAGGTCTGCCAGTACGTCGCCGGGCGCCACACCCCCGGCAACCGCGCCTACGACGACACCGTCGTGCTCCAGTGAAGGAGAGGCCAGCGCGGACCGGACGTCGGCGAGCGGTTTGGCCTAGCCCGGGCGCGGGCGGGGTAATCCCGGCTGAACGGGACCGTTCACGAAGGAGTCAGGGGCATGCGGAAGGGGTTGGCAGCGTTCGTCGCGCTGGTCGTCACGTTCGTCCTGGTCGGCAGCTCGCAGGCGTCGGCCGCCGATCGCTATGTAGGCCTGGGAGATTCCTACGCCGCAGGGCCGCTGATCCCGCTGCAGCTCCAGCCGTTCGGCTGCCTCAAGTCCAACAACAACTACATCCACATCGTCCAGCGCCGGAAGGGCTTCGCCCAGTTCCGTGACCCGAGCTGCTCCGGCGCCAAGACGAACCACATGACCCAGACGCAGAACGTGTCGCCGGGGCCCAACCCGCCGCAGTTCAACTCGCTCTCGCCCAACACCAGCGCGGTGACGCTGACGATCGGCGGCAACGACATCGGCTTCTCCGGCATCGCCGAGGACTGCTTCACGCCGACGCCGCGCAGCGACTCGCCGTGCAAGGACCAGTACACCGCCGGCGGCCAGGATGAGATCAGCCGGCGCATCACGGAGACCGCGCCCAAGGTCGACGCCGTGCTCGACGGCATCCGCGCGCGCTCACCGAAGGCGACCGTGTTCGTCGTGAACTACTCGGCGATCTTCCCGCACGAGGGACCGGGCTGCTACCCGCAGCTGCCGGTCGCGGAAGGTGACGTGCAATACCTGCGCGCGAAGCAGCAGGAGCTCAACGGGATGCTCGCCGCCCAGGCCGCGGCAAACGGCGCGCGACTCGTCGACGTCTATGCCGCGAGCGTCGGGCATGACGCGTGCGCGCTCCCGCTCCTGCGCTGGGTCGAGCCCTACGCGCCGGCGTCAGCGGCGGCGCCGCTGCATCCGAACCTGATCGGCATGCAGGCGATGGCGAACCTTGTCATCCGGGAGATGGCGGCCGCCGGCATTTAGGCGCTGGGTGCGAGCGGCCACACGCAACGGCGTGGCCGGCACCGATGGCGGCTTCGACCGACGGCGTCCGCCGACTCGCCAGCCCTCGCCGGCTAAGCCTGCGGCCCTGCGTCCGCGGGAGCTTGTCTGCGCGCCGCGTGCCGGAAGAGCCACGCCGAAGCGAGGAAGAGAGCGACGAACATCCCGTTCAGCCCGAGGAGCTCGGCGACGGAGGTCACCGGGGCTTCGTGCTTTCCCGCGATGAGCGCGATCACGGCGATGAGCGCCTGAACGAGCGCCATCGCGAGCAACGCGCGTGCCATTCCCAATGCGCGTGCCACGCCCCGTGGCTGGAAGCGCGCGATGATCGCGCCGAGGATTCCGACCGCGAGCACTCCGGCGTACATCATGTCAGCGCGATCCCCTTCCGTCCCGATCAGGCCGACGGCACCCACCAGCCAGAAGAGGAAGAAGGCTGTCGCGATCGCGACACCGACGGCGGATCGGTACGCGGTACTCGCCTTCGCGCGTTGGCCGCGCCACGAAGCGTCCGCCGCGACGCCGCGAACCATCCGCGAAGCGATGTCGAGGGCGATGCGCCGGTCGCGGGTCCCGTGGGATCGCTCATGTGCGATGTGATCGTGGAGGTCGGCGTCGATCTCGTCGATTCGCCGCTCGGCGGTGCCCGCGGGAAGACCCCGCGTGTAGAGCCGCACCCACAGCGCCGCCAGCCTGGCCACGCGCTCGGGCGTCATGCGGGCTCCGACGCGACGCGCGGGAGACGTCCGGCGGCCTGCTCAGCTCTGTCGGCGAGCGCCCGCTCGGCCGCTTGAGCCCCTTGCCCTGTTAGCTCGTACAATCGCCGGCGCGGTCGTCCCTCAGCGGCTTCCGCGTCCTCCCACCGAGACGTGAGCAGACCGAACTCCTCGAGTCGTCCCAGGGCCTTGTACAGGGTTCCGTGGCCGGTCAGAGAACGCGACCCGGCCTGCTCGCGCATCGTCTGGGCGAGACCGAATCCGTGGAACGACCCCTGCATCGACATCGCCGCCCCGAGGACTCTCGGTCTCGAGGGGCAGCAGGGTTCCAGGCTTGCGCCGCGACATGGCCCGAACAATAGGAAGATATCTTCCTATTGTCAATCGGCGGGCGTCATGTTCGGCTCCTCGCTCTTGCCCGCCTCGGGCAGCATCAGCGTGTCGAGCTCACCGCCCTTGGGCACGTTCTGCGCCATGCCGCCGTGGTAGCCGGCCTCGACCTTCTTGCCGTTGAAGACCACGTCGTATGGCATCGCGGTGAAGTACCCGACCGCGAAGCCGACTTGACGTAGTCCTCGGTCCGGTCGCCGAGCGGCGAGTCCCTCCACCTGGCGAGTCTACGCGCGCGCACACGCGCCGTGCATGCGACGATCGCGCGGGCCAGGATCGCCGCGGCGCCGCGGCCTCACCTACCGCACTCCACCGGGGGCGCAACCTCACGCTGACGACATCAAAGGGCGACCTCGATGTGGTCCAGCGGCTGCCCGGCGTGCCGTCGTTCGCGTCACTCGACGCCGACGCGTGGGAAGCAACGATCCTCGCCGTCTCGTTTCGCGTGTGCTCGCGCGAGCACCTGATCGCCATGAAACGCGCGCGTGGGTCAGCGCTCGATCGCGCTGATCTCGAGCGGCTGCTCGAAGCCGACGAGTGAGCGTCGCGCCTGCCCCCCGCTAAGCCCTCGCCGGCCGAGCGGCCGGCGAAGGCAACTTCACAGCTGTCGAGGCCTACAACACTCCCGACGCTAGGACTCAGCCCGGCAGTAGCTCCATGCCGTGGCGAAGGACGATCTCGGCGGCGTTCGCGGGTGGCAGGACGCTCGCCGGGGGGACGGTCGGCGTCGCGGCCGGCTCACTCACCTCGTCGACGAAGTCCTCGAAGCCGCCGGGCGTGAGGACCCAGATCATGCGAGCGCCGTCGGGGCCGACGGTGAACCGGTGCGGGATGTCGCGCGGGCCGGATGCGTGCTGGCCGGGGCCGAGCTCGACGGTCTCGTCGCCGACCTCGATCGTCACGCTGCCGTCGAGGACGTAGAAGCCTTCGTCCTCGCGGTAGTGCACGTGCAGCGGGGTCTGCAGGCCCGCAGGCGCGGTCATCTCGAGGAGGGTGTACCGGCCGCCGGTGTCGGCGGCGGACGCCTTGACCTCGGCAAGCATGCCGAAGAACCAGCGCTGCTGGCCGCGGGCGGTGGGTGACTGGGGGACGATCGACGCCTGGGTCGACATGAGTGCCTCCTTTAGGGGGCGGATGGGGGATTTGGGGAGGTCCGGCCCGGCGACTATACTTACGCGGAGAGTATTCGTCAACCAAATGTCTCCGCGAAATTACAACATGACCCGCAGGGCATCCGCCGTCGCCGAGACGCGGCGGCGGATCATCGACGCGACGCGGGCGCTCCACACGGAACAGGGCATCGCCGCGACCAGCTGGGACGACATCGCGGCGCGCGCCGGCGTCGGCGTGGGCACCGTCTACCGCCACTTCCCGTCACTCGACGAGCTCGTCCCCGCGTGCGGCGAGATCTCGATGGAGATCATCGCGCTGCCCGATCCCGAGGGCGTCTTCGTCGGCATCGACGCCGCGGCGGAGCGCATCGAGCGCCTGGTGCGAGAGGTGTTCGCGATCTACGAGCGCGGGGCGCCGGAGCTGCGCGTGATCCGCAACGAGCCCGAGATGCACCCGAGCGTCGCCGAGGCCGGCGAGGCGATCGAGGCGTTGCTCGCCGCTCTCGTCGATGCGGCCGTCGGGCCGTTGCAGACCAAGCACGCAGATCGCGCCATAGTTCGCGCGATGGTCGACCTCGGCACCTGGCAGGCGCTTCGCGACCAGGGGCTCGGTCCCGCGGAGGCCGTCGCCGCCGTTAGCCGGATGCTCGCGGCGCGGGTGACCGATGGCTGACGCAGCCGTCACCGGCGCGGCGAGCGGGATCGGCGCCGCAACCGCCCGCCTCCTGTCGGCGCGCGGCATGCGCGTGGCTCTGCTCGATGTCCGCCTGGACGCGGCACGCGCCGCGGCGGAGGAGATCGGGGGCGGCGCCTACGCCGTCGAGCTCGACGTGACGGACCCGCGCTCGGTGACCGCCGCCTTCGGCGCGATCGAGCGACTCTCCGTCCTGGTCAACGGCGCCGGCGTGGTCGTCGTCGAAGCGTTCGAGGCCTTCAACGACGAGGATTGGCGGCGCTCGCACGAGGTCAACGTGCTGGGGACCTACCGCTGCATGCTCGCCGCGCTGCCGGCGCTCCGCGCGGCACCGGCACCGGCGCGCGTCGTCAACGTCGCCTCGGCCGCGGGCAAGCGCGCCGCACCGCTGCTCGCTCCGTATGCCGCCTCGAAGGCGGCCGTCATCAGCCTCACCCGCTCGGCGGCGGCGGCATGGGCACCGGGCATCCTCGTGAACTGCGTCTGCCCGGGCCTTGTCGACACGCCGATGTGGGACGCCATCGACGCGCGCCTGGAGGAGATCGGCGCCCCGCCGAGCGCACGCTACGCGCAGCGGGCACAGAGCCTGCCGGTCGGGCGCGCGGCGACCGCCGATGAGGTGGCAGCCGCGATCGCCTACCTCTGCGGGCCCGACGCAGGGTCGATCACCGGATCGGATCTCGACATCGACGGCGGCCTCTCGATCAGCTGACGCCCCGCAGCGACCAGCGCCGCCCGGCCGCGAGCGAGGCGAGCAGCAACCCCGCCGCCATGATGAGCGCGGCGCGCAGGCTCGTGGCGTGGGCCACGAGACCCCAAGCCGCGCTGCCGCCGGCCATGCCCGCCGCGAAGACGAGCTGGTTGATCGAGAGCGCCCTGCCGCGCACCCACGCCGGCGCCGCGAGCTGCGCGGACGTGTTCAGCGACGAGAGCACCGCGATCCACGCGGCGCCCCCGACCACGAGGGAAGCCAGGGCGAGCGGCGTGCTCTGAACCGCCGCCAGAACCGCGATGTTCGCCGCACCGCAGACGCTGCCGAGCGCGACGAGCCGGTCCAGGCCCAGACGTGCCCGCAGCCGCGGCAGCAGCTGCGCCCCGAGAACGGCGCCGGCGCCCAGGGCGGCCAGGACGCCACCGAACGCCGCGCTCGTGAGCTCCAGCCGCTGCAGGGCGACGGCCGGCAGCAGTGCCCAGAGCGCGCTCGCGGGCACCACGAACGCGAATCCGCGGGCGAGGACCGCCTGCAGCGCGGCCGACGACCGCGCGAAGCGGACGCCGCTGCGCATCGCGGCGCGCCAGCCATCATCGGCCCCGTGCGTGGCGCCGATGGATCGGGGCGTCGCGAGCAACAGCAGCGCCAGCGCGGCGAGCCCGGCGGCGAGCAGGACGAACAGCTCCGTCGCCCCGGTCAGCGCGAGCACGGCGCCGGCAAGCGCCGGCCCGAGGGCGCGCGCGAGGTTGATCGAGATGCCGTTGAGGGTGACGGCGGGTGCGAGGTCCTCCGGCGGGACGAGGTCCGGGATCAGCGACGAGAAGGCCGGTATGGCCAGCGCGATGCCCGACCCGAGGATGAGCGTCGCGAGCAGCACGACCGCCGGCGATGCCGCCCCGGTCGCGACGGCCGCCGCGAGCAGCGCCATCGCAGCGCACATCGAGCCGACCAGGCCGACGAGCAGCAGGCGCCGGTCGACGAGGTCCGCGGCGACGCCCGCGAACAGGGCCAGCGCCACCGCGGGCAGCGTGGACGCGGTCTGGACGAGCGCGAGCAGCGCTGCGGAATCGGACTGCGCCGAGATGACCGCGACGGCGCCGACCGTCTGGGCCCAGTTCGCCAGCTGAACGCCCAGGAACGTCAGCCAGACGAGGCGGAACACGCGGTGGCGCAGCGGCGCCCACGCCGACGCTCGCCCCGGCGGTGCTGCGATCACCCCGTCGCGCCGACCGCCATCAGGCGACGCCGGCACCCAGCCGCGCCTGCACCGACTCGACGATCTTGGTCGTGTCGGGAAGGAAGGCGTCCTCCAGCGGCGGGCTGTACGGCACCGGCGTCTCCTCCGTCGCGAGGATCCAGGCATCGTCGAGGTCGTGCAGGCCCGCCTCGGCGACCGCGCCGAGCAGACCGGTCGCCCAGCCGCCCGTGCGGGGTCCCTCCTCGACGGCGAGGATCCGGTTCGTCCGCGCCACGGACTCGAGCACCGTCTCGACGTCGAGCGGGCGCAGGGTCCGCAGGTCGACGACCTCCGCGCCGATGCCCTCGCCGGCGAGCCGCTCAGCCGCCGCGAGCGCGTCGACGACGCCCTTGCCGATCGAGACGATCGTGACGTCGCCGCCCTCGCGGGCGATCCGGGCGCGACCGAGCGGGATGATCTCGCCGTCCGGCGGCGCGTCACCCTTCACCGAGTACAGGCGCTTGTGCTCCAGGAAGATGACCGGGTTGGGATCGCGGATCGCCGCCTTGAGCAGGCCCTTCGCCTCGGCGGGGCTCGAGGGGAACGCGATCTTGAGGCCGGGGATGCCCTGGAACCAGGTGCCGTGGTTCTGCGAATGGATGGCGCCGAAGCGGCCACCCGCTCCGACGGCCGAGCGGACGACGAGCGGGACGCTGCCCTGCTCGTTGGAGATGTACCAGTACTTGGCGGCCTGGTTGACGAGCGAGTCCATCGCCAGGCCCATGAAGTCGCCGAACATGATCTCGATGATCGGGCGCAGCCCGGTGACCGCGGCGCCGTACGCCGCACCCGCGAGCGCCAGCTCGGAGATCGGCGTGTCGAACACGCGCGTCTCGCCGAAGCGCTCGTGCAGCCCAGGGGTCACCATGAACACGCCGCCGGGCAGGGCGACGTCCTCCCCGAAGAACACGACCGAGTCGTCGCGCTCCATCTCCTCGGCGATGGCCTCGCGGATCGCGACGCGGAACTCGAGCGTGCTCATGCGGGGGCGAACTCCGTCGCCTTGACGGCGGGATCGGGGTAGGGGGCGGCGCGCGCCGCCTCGACCGCCTCGTCGAGCTCGCGGCGGGTCGCCTCGTCCACCGCCTCGATCTGCTCCTCGGTCACGCCCGCCTCGAC
Organism: uncultured Solirubrobacteraceae bacterium; assembly: GCA_963839615.1. GTDB lineage: Bacteria > Actinomycetota > Thermoleophilia > Solirubrobacterales > Solirubrobacteraceae > DASQMT01. The sequence goes on along the minus strand of CAWIVY010000010.1, from coordinate 114,595 downwards.
CAGCCGCAGGCGAGCGATGTCGAGCGGGTCGCGCTCCTTCCAGCGCTCGAGCTCCCCGGGCGGCCGGTACTTGGCGGGATCCGACTTGGAGTGGCCGTAGTGCCGGTAGGTCTGGCACTCGAGCAGCGTCGGCCCCCCGCCCTCGCGGGCTCGGTCGATCGCCTCGCGAGCCGCGTCGACGACTGCGAAGAGGTCGTTGCCGTCGACCACGCGGGCGGGAATCTGGAACGGCTCGGCGCGGCGCGCGATGTCGGCGCCCGCCGTGACCTTCTGCATCGGCGTGAACTCGCCGTACCAGTTGTTCTCGCAGACGAACACGACCGGCAGCTCGAGCACCTTGGCGAAGTTGAGGCACTCGAAGAAGTAGGCCTGGTTCGTTGCGCCGTCGCCGAAGAAGGCCGCGGCGACGCGACCCTGGCGCTTTGCGGAGACGCCCGCCCCGGTGGCGGCCGCGATCGAGCCGCCGACGATGCCGTAGCACCCGACGAGGCCGCGAGCACGGTCGATCACGTTCATCGAGCCCGAGCGCCCGCCGCAGGTGCCCGTGGCGCGGCCGAGCATCTCGGCGACCATGCCCTCCGCGTCCGTGCCCTTCGCGAGCGCGTGCCCGTGGCCGCGGTACGTCCCGGCGACGTAGTCGTCCGGGCGCAGCGCCTGGCAGACGCCGACCGGAATCGCCTCCTGGCCCGCGGCGAGGTGGGTCGTGCCGTGGACCTCGCCGCCGAGGAACAGGCGCTGCATCTCCTGCTCGAACAGGCGGATCAGCAGCATCCGCCCGTACGACTCCAGGTACGGGCCGACCGCCTCCGGCGCCGACCGTCAGCTCACGCATGGGTTCCCGCCGGGGCGCGCTCGCCGCTGAGCCCGTCCGACACGTCGACTTTCTCGGGCTCCAGCGCGTGCCCCGAGGCCCTGGCCTCGAGCTCCAGCAGCGCCGCGAAATCGATGTCCTCGTAGCCGTGGCCGATCATGCCCTGGACGATCGCCTGCGTCGCGGCCGCGACCGGCATCGGAACGTCGAGCTCCTGCGCCGCCTCGAAGCCGAGCTGGAAGTCCTTCAGCAGCAGCGCCGGCGTGAACGTCGGCGTGAAGTCCAGGTTCACGAACGCCGGCGTCTTGTAGCGCGTGAACGTCGAGCCCATCACGCTGTCGTTGAGGAACTCCAGGAAGTCCGCCCGCGAGACGCCGCCCTTCTCCGCCAGGACCGTGATCTCGGCCATGCACTGGGACACGACTCCGAGCATGAGGTTGTGGCAGATCTTGACGAGCCGCGCGCGCTCGCCCTCGCCGACGTAGGTCACGGCGCGCGCGAGGATCTCCAGGTACGCCCGGGCCTGCTCCCACGCGTCCGCCGGGCCCGAGACGCAGATCGTCAGCTTGCCCGCCTTGACCACCTTCGGGTTGCCGGAGACCGGCGCGGCGAGCAGCGCCACCCCGAGCTCACCGGCGGCCGCCCGGACCTCCTCGCCGGTCGCCGGCGAGACGGTGGTGCTGTCGACGATCAGCCGCGGCCGGCGCTCGCCGGACAGGACGCCCGTGGGCGCCGAGCACGACCTCCTTGAAGTCGCTGGGGCCGGCGACCATCGTGAAGACGATGTCGCGATCGGCGAGCTCGGCGGGCGTGTCGACGATCGTCGCGCCCAGCTCCGCGAGCGGCTCGGCCTTCGCCCGCGTGCGGTTGTACACCGCCACGTCGTAGCCGGCCGTCAGCAGGCGGCTCGCGAGCGCGTAGCCCATCCGCCCGGTCCCCGCCCAGCCGAGCCGCGCGGGCCCGTTCGTCGATGCCATGTCTCTTCCGCTCCCTGGTGATTCGCCGTCGTCGCCTTGCGCCTTGCAAACGATTGCATCAGGATAACCCGTGCTTCGTTTGCGTCAAGGTCATCCCGTGGTACGGTGCAAACGATTGCAGCTTTCGGGCGAGCGGAGGACGCGATGGGGATCCACAGCTACGGCGCGATGGGAGTCGACTGGGAGGAGCGCGTGCGCTTCGACCGGCTGCGCGAGGAGCGGCTCGGCGCGCATCAAGGCGCTGCTGGCGGAGTCGGCGCTCGGGGCGCTGCTGTGCTTCGACATGAGCAACATCCGCTACATCACCGCGACGCACATCGGCACCTGGGCAGCCGACAAGCTCAACCGCTTCTGCCTGCTGCCGCAGGGCGACGAGCCGATCATGTGGGACTTCGGGTCGGCGGCCCGCCACCACGAGCTCTACAACCCGTGGCTCGGCGAGGGCCGCTCGCGCGCCGGCATCTCGACGCTGCGCGGGGCGATGGCGCCCGAGTCCGGGCGGGCGGAGAACGTCGCCGAGAAGATCCGCGCCGAGCTCGAGCGGCGCGGCCTGCTCGGTGAGCCCGTCGGGGTCGACGCCGTCGAGCCCGAGGTGCTGTTCGCACTCCAGCGCGCCGGCGTCGAAGTCGTCGACGGCCAGCAGCTGATGCAGAACGCGCGCGTGATCAAGACGCGCGACGAGATCACGCTGCTGAACATGGCGTGCGGCATGGTCGACGCCGCCTATGACCGGCTCTACCGAGCACCTGCGTCCCGGCTTCCGCGAGAACGAGTGCGTCGCGCTCGTCAACAAGGTGCTCTACGAGCTGGGCTCCGAGTTCGTCGAGGGCGTCAACGCGATCTCGGGCGAGCGCTGCAGCCCGCATCCGCACGTGTTCACCGACCGGGCGCTGCGCCCGGGCGACCCCGCGTACTTCGACATCCTGCACAGCTTCATGGGCTACCGCACGTGCTACTACCGCACCTTCGCGGTCGGCAGCGCCTCGCGCGCCGCTCGTGGACGCGTACAAGCGCTGCCGCTACTACCTCGACGCGGCGATCGCGCTGATCCGGCCGGGCGCGACGACCGCCGAGGTGGCGTCGGTATGGCCGGAGGCGCAGGAGTTCGGCTTCCCCGACGAGGAGGCGGCGTTCGCCCTGCAGTTCGGCCACGGCGTCGGCCTGACGATCTGGGAGAAGCCGATCTTCAGCCGCCTGGTGTCGCTCGACCACCCGGAGGAGATCCGCGAGGGCATGGTGTTCGCGCTCGAGACGTTCTGGCCGGCGAGCGACGGGTGGTCGGCCGCGCGCATCGAGGAGCAGCTCGTCGTCACGGCGACCGGCTGCGAGGTGATCACCCGCTTCCCCGCCGAGGACCTGATCGTCGCGGGCAGGCCGCTCTACACGCCGGGCGGCGCGCTGCCGCTCGAGCGCGAGGTCACGTCCGACAAGAACACCCGGCTCGACGGCGACGCCCAGGAGGCGATCCCCAACGGAGCGGGGCCGGGGAACGGCCGGGTGGTCGGCGATGCCGGCGCGTCCGCGCTCGGGTAGGCGTGTTCAACGGCAGAGGAGGAGAACCGTGACGCAGTCAGAGGCCGGGGTGACGATCGCCGAGGTGCACCCGCAGCCCGAGCGGGCCGCCGAGATGCCCTACGCCCCGGCGATCGAGGTGACGGGTGCCGGTCAGATCGTGTTCTTGTCCGGCGCGACGGCGTCGCCGCTGTATCACCAGCACCCGCATGTCAAGGAGGAGCACGTGCTCCCGGACGACATCGAGGAGCAGACGCGCCGCGCCATGGAGAGCATCGTGTCGGTGCTCGACGCGAAGGGCCTGAGCTGGCGCAGCGTCGTGAAGGTCACGAAGTACCTGACCGACATGCGCGAGGCGGACGCCGTGAACCGCACGATGAACGAGTTCCTCGGCGATCACCGGCCCGCGAGCACGCTGATCTGCGTCAACAACCTCAGCTCGCCCGGCGCCCGGGTCGAGCTCGACATGATCGCCGTCGGACCGGGCCTGGGCGCATGAGCGAAGGGCGGGTGGCGTCGGCACCTGCGCCGGAGGGCGCCGCAGAGCATCGCGGCACGATCGACGTCGACGACGCCGTCAAGCAATTCGAGGGTGGAGTCCTCGCTCTCGACGGCGTCAGCTTCAGGGCGGCGCCCGGCGAGTTCGTCTCGCTGATCGGGCCGAGCGGCTGCGGCAAGTCGACGCTGCTGCGGCTTGCCTCGGGCCTCATCCCGCTGACGTCCGGCCGCATCGCGGTCAACGGCAGCGAGGTGACGGATCCGCGCCAGGACGTCGCGCTCATGTTCCAGAAGCCGACCCTGCTGCCCTGGCAGACGGCGCTGCAGAACACGCTGCTGCCGCGCAAGCTCCACGGCAGCGCCGACCGCGCCGCCGAGGACGAGGCCTACGCGCTGCTCGAGATGGTCGGGTTGGCGGGCTTCGAGCACACCTACCCGCGTCACCTGTCGGGCGGCATGCAGCAGCGCGTCGCGCTCGCGCGCCTCCTGATGGTCGGCGTCGACGTGCTGCTCCTCGACGAGCCGTTCGCCGCCGTCGACCAGCTCACGCGCGAGCGCCTGAACGTCGAGCTGCTCAAGATTCACGCCCGGATCAGGGCGACCGCGGTCCTCGTGACGCACAACATCACGGAGGCGATCCTGCTGGCGGATCGCGTGATCGTGATGACGCCACGACCGGGCCGGATCTCCGACGTCATCGACGTCCCGTTCGAGCGTCCGCGCGTGCCGCAGATGGCCAAGGAGCGCGAGTTCCAGGAGCTCGTGTTCCGCGCTCACGAAGGCCTCCACGGCGCAGGCGACGGCGACGTCGCCACGGGGGACGCACGCCGCGACGAAGGGAGCCCCGATGCCGGCGGCATCTAGGATCTCGTCAGCGCTCGCGCCGCGCCGGATCTTCGACGCCGTGGGCGCGCCGCTGCTCTTCCTCGCGTTCATCGTCCTCGTCTGGAAGGTCGCGCTGTGGGAGGACCAGGTCTCGACGCGGGTCCTGCCCCATCCCGAGGACATCGTCACCTCGTTCGTCGACCTGTCGCTGAGCGACATCTGGTGGGACGACGTCGCAGCCACGCTCTGGGAGTCGGTCGCCGGCTTCCTGCTCGGCTCGCTGCTGGGCCTCGCGCTGGCGATCCCGTCGGGCCTCTGGCCGGTGATGCGCCGGATGCTGCACCCCTACGCGATCGGGCTCCAGGTCACGCCGCGCATCGCGATCGCTCCGCTCATCATCGCGTGGGCCGGCTTCGGCTACAGCTCGAAGATCTGGATCGCCGCGATCATCGCGTTCTTCCCGGTCTACGTGAACGCGCTGACCGGCATGCTGACCGTCGACGAGGAGTCGCGCGAGATGTTCCGCTCGCTCGGCGCCAGCCGCTGGCAGACGTTCATCCGGCTGGTCACGCCGAGCTCGATGCCCGTGATGTTCGCCGGCCTGAAGACCGCCGCCGGGCTCGCGCTCGTCGGCGCGGTCGTCGGCGAGTTCATCTCGGCCGAGCGCGGCCTCGGGGTGCTGGTCCAGCAGTTCAGCTACCAGCTCGCGGTCTCCGACGCGTTCGCGGTGATCCTCATGCTCATGTTCCTCGGCCTGCTCCTGTACGGCGTCATGGAGTGGATCGAGCGGGCGACGGTGTTCTGGCTGCACGACGCGCGCCTGGTCGCGCGCACCCGGCGCCGTGCCGCGCGCGCCCGCAAGCGGGCGGCGCGCGGCTCCGACGTTCCGGCGGGCCCCAAGGCGGTCGGCGCCGGTCAGCGATGAGCGAGTGAAAACACCAGCGAGGAGGAAGTCGTGTTGATCACCAGCAGGAGGCCGTGGCTGTCGGCGGTCGTCGCCGTCACGCTCGCCATCACGGGCTGCGGCGGCGACGACGAGCCGTCCGGGGGCGGTGGCGGAGGTGGCTCGGGCGCCGACGGCGGTGGCGAACCGGCCGAGGTCGTCTACTCGCTCCCCACGCCTGAGAGCCTCGAGTTCTACGCGCCGATCGTGGCGGAGACGCTCGGCTTCTTCGAGCAGGAGAACGTCAGCGCGAAGCTGGCCCCGGCGTCCGAGGAGATACCGAGCACTGCCTTCCTCGAGAACGGCGACGCGGACATCGCGATGGCGGACATCGACGAGCTCGTCATCTCGACCGCCAAGGGCGGCACGCTGCAGGCGGTGTTCAGCCCGCAGCACGCCAACACCGCCGGGACCGTCGTGCCCGAGGACAGCGAGATCGAGAGCTTCGAGCAGCTCGCAGGCAAGACCGTGGGCCTGGCGTCCGAGGAGGACGACGCCTCGCTGAAGGCGCAGCTGATCGCCGCGGGCATGTCCGAGGGGGACGTCGAGACGATCACCGTGGGCACCAGCGGCGCGACGATCGCGGGCACGTTCGAGAAGGGCGATATCGACGCGTACGTCGGCGCGATCTCGGACTTCACGGCGCTGCGCGCCAGCGGTGTGCCGCTGCGCCTCATCACGCCGGAGGACGTCCAGCGGATCGACGGCAACCCCACCGCCGTGACGCCGGAGACGCTGGAGAGCGACCGCGACAAGATCGTCGGGTTCCTGCGCGCCTGGTCGATGGGGCAGCACGTCGGGCTCACCAAGCCCGACATCGTCGAGGCGATCGTGCGCGAGAAGGTGCCGGCGGAATGGCGCAACGAGGAGGTCGCCAAGGCCGCCCTGGCGCAGACGATCGAGCTGCACACGCCGGACGATCCCGAGGCCATCGGTGACCTGCGTCCCGAAGTCTGGGAGACCGGCCAGGACCTGCTCCAGCAGGCGGGCATCATCGACAAGAAGGTCGACGTCTCGAAGATCCTCGACGACTCGCTGATCGCCGAGATCAACGATTTCGATCGCGCCGAGGTCGAGCAGGCGGCCGACGAGTGGATGGAGCAGAACGGCTAGGTAGCTGCTGTCACGCGGTGCCGGTCGCGCGCATCCCGCCCGGCACCGCGTGCAGCCGCTCTGACCCTTCCTCGGTCACGAGCAGCAGCTCGCCCGTCTGGACCCCGGCGGTCTCGTCGGGAGTGACGACGTTCGGCTGCACGACCACGGTCATGCCCGCGGCGAACGTGAAGTCGGGCACCTCGCCGAGCATGCGGCTGCGGCTCCCGAGCACCGGCGGCAGGTAGCCGCCGACGAAGCCGTGCACGAGGTCGTCGCGGATCGTGAAGCCCGCGTCCTCGATCACGCCCGAGGCGTCCACGAGCTCGGCTGCCGTGGCGCCGGCGCGCAGCCGGCCGGCGACGGCCTCGAACGCCGCTTCGGCGACGTCGTGCAGCTCCCGGTAGAGCGCCGTCGGCTCCGCCTCGACCGTGAACGTCCGCAGCACCTGGCCGGGATGGTCCCACCACGAGGCGCTGATCTCGCATACCAGCGCGTCGCCGGCCTGCAGGCGGCGCGCCGACGGCCACTGCGACGGGACCGCGATCCCCGGACCCTCCATCGGCGTCGTCGCGAAGTAGTGGATGTGGGTCGTGCCGCCGCGCGGCGACGTAGGCGCGCCTCGACCAGCGCGCCGAGCTCGCGCTCGTCGACCCCGGGCCGGGCCTCGGCGCGAAGCGCCTCGACGGCGCGATCGGTCAGCTCGCAGCCGACCCGCAGCCATTCGAGCTCCTCCGCGGACTTGACGAGCCGCAGCGCGGTGAAGTCGGCGTCGAGGCTGACGATCTCGGCGGCGACGTCCGCCAGCCGCGCGGCCTGCCGCCAGGGGAGCGGCCCGATCACCCCGACCCTCCGTCCGCCGGCGCCGCGGCGGCGCAGCTCGGCCAGCGGCAGCTCGATCGCGCGGCCCTCGCAGGCGCGCACGTCGGCCTCGGTGGCGATGCGGCGCGCGTTCGGAACGTGGTTGTAGAAGTCGACGAACAGCGCGTCCCGCTCGCCCGGCGAGACGACGACGAACGCCTCGCGGGTCACGGGCCAGCGCGTCAGCCAGCCGACGGCGAGCCCGAAGCGGTTGGCGCCGTAGACGAGCAGGTGGTCGACCTCCCGCTCGGCCATGACCGCGGCCACGGCCGCGTGGCGGCGCTCCATCTCCGCGTCGCTGAAGCGCGGGTACGGGAGGCTCATGCTCGGTCGCGCGCCGCCTGGCGGACCGCCGCGACGATCCCCTCGTAGCCCGTGCAGCGGCACAGGTTGCCGGCGAGCGCCGCGCGGATCTCCTCGTCGCTCGCCTCCGGCCGGTCGCGCACGAACGGCTCGAGCGACATCAGGAAGCCGGACGTGCAGAAGCCGCACTGCAGCGCGTGGTGCTCGTGGAACGCGCGCTGGAGCGGCTGCAGCTCTCCGTCGGACGAGCGCCTCCACGGTGCGCACCGACCGCCCGTCGGCCTGCACGGCGAACATCAGGCACGAGCGCACGGGCGCGTCGTCCACCTGCACGGTGCACGCCCCGCAGACGCCGTGCTCGCAGCCGACGTGCGTGCCGGTCAGCCCGAGCTCGATGGCGCAGGAAGTCGGACAGCAGCGTGCGCGGCTCGACGTCCGCGTCGTGCAGCCGCCCGTTGACCTCGACGCGGATCTTCACGCGCCGGCCTCCTCGAGCGCGCGCCGCACGAGCGCCGTCAGTCAGCGCCGCTCGCCACTCGTCGTCGACGAGCGCGCCCGCGATCCGCGCGGCCTCGCCCGCGCCGGCGCCCGCGACGCAGCGCGGCCTCGGCCTCGGCCGCGCGCAGCGGCGTCGGAGCCGCGCCGAGCAGCGCGATCGACGCGTGTCCCGGCGCGACGACGGCGGCTGCGCCCGCGAGCGCCCAGTCGCCGTGCGTGCGGGCGTGCTCCGCGAACCCGGTCCTCGCGCCGGCGGGCAGCGCGGGCACCTCGATCTCGACCAGCAATTCGTCGTCGCGCAGCGCGGTGGTGAGATGCGAGACGAAGAACTCGCGGCGCATCGAGCACGCGCGAGCCCGCGCGCCGCGCGCACGTGGAAGCGCGCGTCCGAGCGCCGTCAACGCGACCGGCAGCTCGGCGGTCGGGATCGGCGTGCGCGCACGAGCCGCCGATCGTGCCGCGCGAGCGGATCTGCGGATGGCCCACGTGCCGCACGGCCTGGCGCAGCAGCGGCCAGCGCTGCGCGACGAGGTCGGAGCGCTCGAGCGTCGCGTGGCGCGTGAGCGCGCCGATGCGCAGCGCGCCACCGCGCCGGCGCACGTACGCCAGGCCCTCGATCGCGGTTGACGTCGACGAGCTTCGCCGGGCGCGCGAGGCGGAAGTTCATGATCGGCACGAGGCTCTGCCCGCCGGCGAGCACCTTCGCGTCCTCCCCGAGCAGCGCGAGCGCCGCGTCGATGCTGCGCGGCGCCTCGTAGCGCGAACGGCGCCGGCTTCATCGCCGCCAGACCACCCGGCCGAGCGCGACGCCCGCGAGCACGGCCGGCGAGCACCAGTCCCGCGCGCTCGAGCAGCGGCCCTCGCACCGCGGCGCTGACGTCGAGCGCGGCGTCGGCGCCGACCGGCGCGGGCTCGCCGCGCAGCTCCGCCTCCAGCCGTCCGGCGAACTCGGCCGAGCATCGGCGCCGGCGACGTCCTCCATCAGGCCGCGCCCGAGCTGCGCCTGGCGACCGGTGATCTGCATGTCGGTCTCGACGACGACCTGCGTGCGGCCGTCCGCCTGCGCGAGCCGCGCGGTGATCGTCGCGGCCGCGCTGCCCTGCCCGCGCACCTCTCGCCCCTCGACGCGGTAGCTGACGACGCGGTCGTCCTCGTCGGCGTCCTGGATGCGGGCGGTGCCGGTGTACTCCGTGGTCACCGGGCCGAGCTTGACCTTCATCCGCCCCCGCCAGGCGCCGCCCTCGGCCTCCGGCTCGATCGTCGCGCCGGGCAGCGCGCGGGCGATTCGCGCGACGTCCTGCAGCGTGTCCCACGTCCGCTCGAGCGGTGCGCCGACCTCGAACTCGTTGCGTAGCTTCATGTCCCGGCGACCTCCCTCAGCGCCCGCCACAGCTTCTCCTCGGTGAACGGCGGATCGACGTGGCGGCCGCCGAGCGCATCGGCGACCGCGTTCGTCACTGCGGGAAGCGAGCCGATCGCGCCGCCCTCGCCGAGCCCCTTCGCGCCCAGCGGGTTGTGCGGCGAGGGCGTCTCCACGACGCCGATCGCCAGTGCCGGCATCTCCGCCGCCGTCAGCAGGCTGTAGTCGGCGAACGACGCCGTCCGCAGCTGGCCGTTCTCGTCATGGACGGCCTCCTCGACGAGGCACTCGCCCAGCCCCTGCGCGATCCCGCCGAGCGACCTGACCGTGCGCCAGCAGCGGGTTCGACCACGTGCCGCCGTCGTCGACCGCGGCGAGGTGCAGGATGCGCAGGATGCCGGTCTCGGCGTCGATCTCGACGCGTCGCGACGTAGGCGCCCGAGGAGAAGACGAGCGGCGAGCGGAAGCGCGCCGAGGCCTGCAGGCCGACGTCCGCGCCGGCCGGAAGCCTGGCCGGCTGGTAGGCGGCCGCCGCCACTTCCGCGAGCGAGACCGTAGCGCCGCCGGGACCCGTGAACGCCCCGCCGGCCCAGGTCACCGCGTCCTCGTCGGCGTCGAGCAGGTGTGCGGCCAGGACGCCGGCGCGTGCCACGATCCGGTCCAGCGCGACCACGATCGCGGAACCGCCCATCGCCGTCGAGCGGCTCGCGAAAGTGCCGATGCCGCGCGGGACCTCCGCCGTGTCGCCGAAGCGCAGCACGACGTCGTCGATCGCCACGCCGAGCCGGTCGGCCGCGATCTGCGCGAACGTCGTCTCGTGTCCCTGCCCGTGCGGCGAGGAGCCGCTGCGAATGACCACGCGGCCGCTCGGCTCGACGGTCGCCTCCGCGCTCTCCCACAGGCCGCCGGCGCGCTCCACGTACATCGCCAAGCCGGTCCCCGTCACGCCGCGCGCGCCGCCCGCGCGGCGCCTCGGCCGCCAGTTCGAGCGCGAGATCCAGGCAGCGGTCATAGTCGCCGGAGTCGTAGGTCCACCCGAGCGGCGTCCGGTGCGGGAACGTGCGGACGAGGTTGCGCCGGCGCAGCTCGACGCGGTCGATGCCGATGGCGCGCGCGGCGTCGTCGACCGCGCGCTCGAGGAAGTAGGCCGCCTCCGGCCGGCCGGCGCCGCGGTACGGCCCTGTGGGCACCTTGTTCGTGCGCGCGCCGATCAGCTCGACCTCCGCCGCGCCGATGTCGTACACCCCGCACATCAGCATCGCGGCGGTGTGCGGCGGGATCGCCGTGGTGCTGTAGAGGTAGGCGCCGAGGTCCGCCCAGAGCCGGGCGCGCAGCGCCAGCATGCGGCCGTCGGCGTCGAGCGCCAGCTCGACCTCCCCCTCCATCCCCCGCCCCTGGTAGGCGGCCTGGAAGTTCTCGAGCCGGTCCTCCGCCCACTTCACGGGCCGCCCGAGGTCGATCGCGGCGACGGCGATCGCGGCCACCTCGGCGCCGACGACGCCCTTGCTGCCGAACGCGCCTCCCACGTCGGGGACGACGACACGGATCGTGTCGTCGGGGCGGCCGAGGACGTGGGCGAGCTGGGCCAGCGGCCGGTGCGGGTCCTGGGCCGAGCACCAGATCGTCAGCCGATCGGTGCCGGGGTCGTGCGCGGCGATCGCCCCGCGCGTCTCCATCGGCGCCGCGACCAGCCTCGGCACGCCGTAAGCGCCGCGCACGACGTGGGCCGCGCGCCCGAATGCGCCGTCGACGTCGCCGGCCGTCCGCGACCACTCGAGCAGCCGCTCGCCGGCGGCGCGCGGATCCGTCACGGCGGCGTACGGCTCGTAGTCGACCTCGACGAGCTCGGCCGCGTCCTCGGCGAGCGCGCGCGACTCGGCCACGACGAGCGCGATCGGCTCGCCGGCGTAGCGGACCTCGCCGCCCGCCAGGACCGGGTGTCCCGCCGCGGCCACGGTGGCGCCGTCCGGCGTCTGGACCGGGAACGGTCGCACGCGGCCGCCCAGGTCCTCCCCGGTGAGCACGGCGACCAGCCCGTCCGCCGCCTCCGGCGCGCGCACAGCCGTCACGCGTGCGCGCGCGTGGATGCTGCGGACGAACGCAGCGTGCGCCTGGCGCGGGAGCTCGATGTCGTCGAGGTAGCGCGTGCGGCCGCGCAGGATCCGCGCGTCCTCGCGGCGCGCCACGGGCGCTCCCACGAGCTTGCCACCGCTCACAGCCGCGCCGGCGCCGATGACTCCAGCGCGTCGAGGACGACCCGCAGGGCGTGGATGCCCTGCTCGGCGCCGGTCTCGGGAACGGCGCCGTCGCGCGCGCAACGGCCGAACTCGGCCAGCTCCTCGGCCAGCATGTCGCGCTCCTCGAACGCCACCGCCTCGCCGCCGAGCGTCAGCTCCGTCACCCGATCGAGCGCCCGCGCGTCCGGCCAGACGGAGAAGTCCGTGCGGTACTCCAGCACGGCCTCGGTCCCCTGCAGGCGCAGCGCCAGCGTCTTCGGCGACACGTAGCTGCCGGTGACGGCGCCGAGCGCGCCGGAGGCGAACTCGAGGCAGACCACGCCGACGTCGTCGATGTCCACGTCGGTCGCGACGTGCGCGAACCGCCCCGTCGCGCGCTCGACCGGCCCGAGCCATGAGGCGAGCGTGTCGACGTGGTGGATGCCGAGCTGCATCAGCGGCCCGCCGCGGTTGCGCCGGCGCTGCGCGCGCCACGCCTGCGGCGGGAAGCTGCCGGGCAGCGAGAAGGTCGCCTCGGCGAGCACGACGCGCCCGAGGTCGCCCGCGTCGATCAGCTCGCGGACGCGCCGGGCGGCGCCCAAGCGGCGGAAGCCATGGCCGACCGCCAGCGTCACACCCGCGCGCTCGCAGGCGTCGCGCATGCGCTCGGCGGCCTCGATCGTGTCGGCGATCGGCTTCTCCACGAACACGTGGCGGCCGTGCTCGGCCGCCGCGATCGCGTGCTCGGCGTGGACGTCGTTGGGCGTGACGATCAGGACGCCCTCCACGTCGGGATGCGCGATCGCGGCCTCGGCGGACGCCGCCGCCTCGCAGCCGAGCCGGGCGGCGAACTCGCACCGCGCCGCCTCATCACGCGCGAAGCAGGTGACGAGCCGCAACCCAGCGCGCTCGGCCGCGGCGGCGAGCTGCGCTCCCCAGCGGCCGGTGCCGATCAGCGCGACGCCGGCGCTCATGCCGCGAGCTGACCCACCTTCGCGAGCTGCTCGGCCATCCAGTCGGCGACGAGCGGGCGGTAGCGGAACGGCAGGTTGTTGCAGACGTGGGTGCCGTGCTCGTAGAGGACCCATTCGGCGTGCGGGATCTCGTCGGCGATCCGCTTCGTGTCCTGCCAGGGGATCAGGCGGTCGAGCTTGCCCGTGACGATCAGCGCCGGCTGGGCGACGCGCTCGGCCACGCCGGCCAGGTTGAGCTCGGCCGCCCTGGCACGCGCCTCCTCCGGCGACGACGCGCCGGTGTGGTGCTGGAGCGTCGCGCGCGTGAGCGACGGCAGGTTGTCCCAGTTGGCGCTCATGTCGTAAGGCCCGCTGATCCCGGCGACGGCTCTGATCCGGGGCTCGAACGCGGCCGCCCGCGGCGCGTAGTAGCCGCCCATGCTGACGCCCGCGGCGCCGACGCGATCGAGGTCGATGTCGTCCCGCCCGGCCAGCACGTCGAGCAGGGCGGCGACCGCCACCTCGTAGTCGGGCCGGATGTCGAGCGCGAAGCCCGACTCTCCCTGGCCGGGGCCGTCCAGCGAGACCGTCGCCATGCCGCGCTCGAGGAAGACGCGCTCCCAGTGGAAGAACTCCTCCTTCGTCGAGTCCAGCCCGGGGATCAGCACGATCAGCGGCGGGCGCTCGACGCCGCGCGGGCGGCGCAGGTTCGCGGCGAGGTGGGCGCCGTCGAGCGGCGCCTCGAGCCGCTCGGCGGTCGGGTCGAGCAGCGCGTGGCCGGCGGCCAGCGCGGCGATCGCCTGCTCGGTCGCGGCGCGGTTGCGATCGATGTCGAGGACCCAGACGAACTTGGCGAAGTGGTGGCAGACCGCCGCGCGCACGTAGGCCTCCCCGGCGGTGATGTCGTGACCCGCCTCGCGCGCCCGCTCGGCGTCCTCGCGGTGCCCGTCGGCCGTCGTCTCCCAGGCGTCCAGCCAGTCGTCCCAGCGCTCGAGCGACGACGTGACGCGCCGGAAGTCGTTGTAGTCGACGCCGTTCGCGATCATGCGCGAGCCCCAGTTGTCAACTGCGGCCTGCACGCGGGCGTCCGGCACCCGACACCACCTCCTCGATCGTCGTTCCCAGGTCTGCGAGCAGCACGATCGCGGCGTTGCGTCCCGGCCCGCCGGTGATCGAACCGCCCGGGTGCGTCGTGCCGCCGGTCTGGTAGAGCCCGGCGATCGGCATCCGGTGCTGCGCCCAGCCCGGCACGGGCCGCAGCGCGCCGATCTGCGGCAGCGTGCGGTCGCCGCCGTGGAACGTGCCTCCGACCATGTGCTCGTTCTGGCGCTCGATGTCCTCGGGCATCTTGACGAGCCGCTCGAGCATCACGTCGCCGGTGAATCCGGGGCACACCGCACGTACGCGGTCCAGCATGCGATCGGCGTGCTGCTCGCGCCGCTCCTCGAAGCCGTAGGACTGCGGCGCGAGCAGCTTGACCGTGTGGTGACCTTCCGGCGCGCGCGACGGGTCGCAGAGGGTCGGCGTGGCGACGAGCACCCACTCCGGGGCCTCGATCCAGCGTCCGTCGCGCAGCGCGCGGCCGAAGTCGATCATGTCCTGGGGCCAGCCCGCCAGGCCTGCCGACACCGCGCTGCGCGGCCCGTCCGGCGTCGCGAACTCCGGGGCGGCGGTCGTCGCGAGGTAGGTCGCGCTGCACGGGACGCCGACGTCGAAGGTCTCGACGCCGTAGCGGAAGTCCTCCCCCCACGCCTCCGCGGGCGCCATGTCCACGAGATGCTTGACGTGGATCGTCGAGACCACCGCCTCGCGCCCGAGGAAGCGCTCGCCCGTCTCGGTCTCGACGCCGGTGCAGCGGCCGTCCTCGACGACGAGCCGGTTGACGCGCTGCGAGCAGAGGACGGTGCCGCCGTGATCCTCGATGCAGTCCACGAGCGCGTCGGTGAGCCGGCCCGAGCCCCCGCGCGGCAGCGTCCAGCTCCGCCGCTGGCGCCCGAAGACGATCGAGTAGGCCAGCGGCCCGGAGCCCGGCGCATCGATGGGCACGAGCGTCTGGTACGCCTGCCAGAGCAGGAAGGCCTGGACGTGCGGGTCCTCGAACTCGCGCCGCACGACGTCCCAGGCCGACAGCGCGGCGCGCCGCCGCCAGATGTTGCCCTTCGGGTGCTCGCGCAGGCGCTCGTCGAGCGACGGCCCGAAACCGATCGGGGTGAAGGTGGCCGCGCCGAAGATGTGCTTGACCTCGTCGTAGTCCGCCAGCAGCCGCCGGTAGGCCTGTCCGTCGGCCCTCGAGAAGCGCGCGATCTCCTCCTGGGTGCGGTCGACGTCGAGCCAGGCCGTCAGCTGCTCCCCGTCCGGAAAGGCGACGTGCGCGAACGGATCGGGCATGAGGTACTCGAGGCCGTAGCGGCCGAGCAGCCCCAGCTCGTCGTCGACGAGCAGCGGGTTCGTCTGGATCAGCGTGTGCCCGGTCGAGCACGAGTCGAGCAGGTAGCCGGGTGACATCAGCTCCTCCGACGCGGCGCCGCCGCCCGGCACGGCGCGCGCGTCCAGGACGACGACCTCGCGGCCGGACAATGCGACGTAGGCGGCTGTGATCAGCGAGTTGTGCCCGGCCCCCGCCACGACCACGTCCGCGGTGGTGGCGGTCATCGCGATGGCACCTCCAGCGCGAGCAGTCGCGCGGCGTTGCCGCCAAGGACCGCTGCTTGCTCGGCCGCAGGCAGCCCCGCCGCCCGCACGCTGTCGGCCGGGCGCAGGTCCCCCATGTCGAACGGGTGGTCGGAACCGCACAGCACGCGGTCGGCGCCGACGGCCTCCACGAGCTGCCGCAGCAGGCCGGGATCGTGGACGACGGTGTCGTAGTGGAAGCGCCGCAGCGACTCCTCCGGCGACTCGCGCAGCCGCGAGCGCGCCTGCGGCTGGAACGAGTGGGCGTGGCGCAGCCGCCCGCGCAGGGCGAGGATCGCCCCGCCGCCGTGGGCGAGCAGGAGCTTGAGCCCCGGATGGCGCTCCATCGTCCCGGTCATGACGAGGTGCGCGGCGGTCACCGTCGTCTCGAGCGGGTTCCCGACGGCGTTCCAGAGGTAGTGCTCGCCGAACACGGGCGCGTCGAACCCGCGCGTGGCCGGGTGGATGAAGATGAACGCGCCGGTCTCCTCCGCCGCGGCCCAGAAGGGCTCGAACGCGTCATCGCCGAGGAAACGGCCGTTCACGCTCGCGGCGACCTCGACGCCGCGCAGGACGCCGTCGCCCATCAGCGCGCGGAGCTCGGTCGCGGCGAGGCCGGGATCCTGCAGCGGCACGGCGCCGAGCGCGGCCACGCGGCCGGCTCCCTCATGGACCAGGCGCGCGAGTCCCTCGTTCTGGATCCGGCAGCGCCGCAGGCCCTCCTCCGGGTCGGCGCCGTACGCGAGCAGGAGCACGAGCGGCGACAGCACGACCGTGTCGGTGCCGGCCGCGTCCTGGTCGGCGAGGATGCGCTCGAGGTCGCTCCACTCGCGTAGCGCGGAGCGGACCTCGCGACCTCCGACCTCGAAGACCTGGTGGTCGTCCTCGCGCCACACGCGCGGGCGCCACGCCTCGTCGGGCGCGGCGTCACGGGTGATCTCGGGCACGATCACGTGCGCGTGCGCGTCGATGACAAGGCTCACGCGACCACCAGGATGAGGGCGCCCGCGACGACCAGCCCGGCCCCCGCCCAGAGCCCTGCGGTCACGTTCTCGCGGTGGCGTCCGGCGACGATGGGCGCGAGCAGCAGCACCACGGGGACCGACAAGAGGCCCAGCGCGAGCACGACCCCGACCGATGCGTCCTCCAGTGCGGCCCACCGCCACCAGGTCGACATGCCGACGAGCAGGCCGGCGACCAGCTTGAGCGTGCCCGCGGCTCCCGTGACGGCGGTCCATGCCCGACCGCGCCCGCGCCAGATCGCGTAGCACGGCACGAACACCGCGACGGAGACAACCAGGCCGACCGTCAACCCGATCAGCGGCGAGTCGAAGCCCTCGAGCCCACGCAGGATGAAGATCGGGCTCAGCGCCCACAGGAACGCGCACCCGAGCGCGGGCAGGGCGTCCGCGAGGCGCGGGCTCTCGACACCGCCGCGGACGGCGACGACCCATGCTCCCGCGCACATCAGGGCGATCGCGCCGAGTGCGATCGCGCCCGGCAGCTGTCCGATCGTCACCGCGGCGATGACCACCCCGAAGACGGGGACGGTGATAAGCAAGGGACTCGTCCGCGCCGCGCCGATCCGCTGCTGGCTGGCGTTCAGCAGCGACCAGCCGGCCAGGAAGTGCAGCAGTCCCGCAAGCGCGAAGTCGCCCAGCGCCCACAGCGGCGCGTCCGACGCGTCGGCGAGCTCGCCCGTGGCGAGCGAGAGGAGGATGAGCGCGAGCGTCGCGACGCCGATCTGGACGAGCGTCGAGGCAAACGGATCCTCGGCCGCGCGCACGGCGCGGGCGTTCGTCGTCTGGAACAGCCCGAATCCGACACCCGAGGCCGCGGCGAGCAAGGTGCCGTTCATGCCCGTGTCAGCCGCCCGTGGGCGCCGGAGCCGGCATCGCGGGAGGCTGGCCGCCGGACGGCTTGTCCTGCACGGAGCCGCCGAAGTACAGGGCGGACATCTCCGGGTTGTTGAGCACGTCGTCTGCCTTGCCCACGAGGAGCACGCGCCCGCTCTCCATCACGATCCCGTCGGTCGCGAGCCGCAGCCCGAAGCGCACGTTCTGCTCGACGATGAGCACCGTCTTGCCGGCCTGCGTGAGCGTCCTCACCGTGCCGTACACCTGCTTGAGGGCCTTCGGGTCCAGGCCCAGCGAGGGCTCGTCGAGCATCACGAGCTTCGGGTCGAGCATGAGCGATCGCGCGATCTCCACCATCCGCCGCTGCCCGCCCGACAGGTTGCCGCCCTTCTCGTCCGCACGCTCGCGGATGACGGCGAACATCTCGGCGATCTCGTCGTAGCGCCTGCGCAGCAGCGCCTTGTCGCGCCGGAGGATGTAGCCGCCCATCAGCACGTTCTCGCGCACGCTGATGTTCGGGAACAGCCCGTTGGACTGCGGCACCTGCGCGATGCCCAGGCCGAGGATCTCGGCCGGGGCGCGACCGGTGATGTCCGCGCCCTCGAGGTGGATGCGTCCCGCGCGCGGTCGCAGGATGCCGCTGACCGCCCGCAGGACGGTCGACTTGCCGGCGCCGTTGGGCCCCACGATGCAGCCGATGGCGCCCTCGCCCAGCTCGATGTCCACGCCCTGCAGGACATCGCCGCCGCCGTAGCCGGCGATCACGCCGTCGAGCCGCAGGAGCGTCATCGCCCGACCTCCACGGTGTCCTCCAGGACGAAGTCCTCGCCCAGGTAGGCGTCGAGCACGCGCGGGTCCTTCTGAACGTGGTCCGGGGCGCCCTCGCAGATGCAGGTGCCGCGGGCGAGGACGAGCACGGGGTCGCAGAGGCCGAGCACGAACGGCATGTTGTGCTCGACGATCAGGAACGTCGTGCCCTGGCGGTTCAGCGTGCGGATCATCTCGCCCATGCGCGCGATCAGCGTCGGGTTGATGCCGCCGGCCGGCTCGTCGAGCAGGATCAGCTTCGGGTCGAGCATCAGCACCTGCGCGAGCTCGACGAGCTTCTGCTGGCCGTAGGAGAGGGCGCCGGCCTGCTGCTCGCGGAACCGCTCCATGCCGACGAACGTCAGCAGCTCCTCGGCGCGCGCGGTCTCGTCGCCCCGGATCGCGTTCGTGTTCAGCTGTCGCCAGGAGAACGAGCGCAGCGGCGCCACCACGTTCTCCAGCACGGTCATCTCCCGGAACAGGCGCGTGATCTGGAAGGTCCGCGCCAGACCGAGGTGCGCGCGCCGGTAAGGCGGGAGGCCGTCGATTCGCCGGCCCTCCAGCCAGACCTCCCCGGCGCCGGCCGTCATCGTGCCGTCGATCAGGTTGAACGCCGTCGTCTTGCCGGACCCGTTCGGCCCGATCAGCGCTGTGATCGACCCCTGTGGCACCACGAACGAGGCGTCATCGAGCGCCTTGACGCCGCCGAAGTGCTTCGACAGGGCCTTGACCTCCAACAGCGGCTCGCCGGGGGGGACGGTCGTCTCCGCCGGCGCCGTCCGCTCGCCGATCACGAGCGGGCCCTCCAGGCGGGCGCCGACGAGCCCCGCCTGACCGCGCGCGCGACGAGCGCTCAGGCGCTCCTGGACCGTCGGGATGATGCCCTTCGGCAGGAACAGCACCACGACCGCCATCAGGCCGCCGAAGATGAGCAGCCGCGAGTTGCCACCCCCCATCTGCTGGTTCGCGAGCTCGTTGAGCGGCTCGATCAGGAACGCGCCCAGCACCGGGCCCCACAGCGTCCCGCGCCCGCCGAGCAGCATGCAGAGGATGATCTGGACGCTGATGACGATGTCGAACATGCCGCGCGGATCGATGAACGCGAGGTAGTACGCGTAGACGCCACCGGCCATGCCGAGGAACACGCCGCTCGCGACGAAGCCGAGCAGCTTGTAGATCGGGGTGTTGACACCGACCGTCGCGGCCTTGTCCTCGTCCTCGCGCATCGCGATCAGGCCCGTGCCGAACTTCGTGCGCCTGATCCGCCAGGCCGTCAGCAGCGACAGGCCGAGGATGGCGAGCAGCGCGTAGTAGAACGGCCAGTACTGATAGGCCACGTCCCACATCGGGATCGGCAGAGAGAGCCCCTGGGTGCCGTTCGTGAGCCCGTCCCAGTTGATCGCGATCAACTGCAGCAGGAAGAGGAAGCCGATCGTGAGGATCACGAACGAGTGGCCGCGCGTGCGCATCGCGATCAGCCCCATGAGCACCGCGAGCAGCCCCGCCACCACTCCGGCGACGGGTACCCAGACGAACGGGTCGCCGCCGATCTTCAGGGAGCCGAGGCCGACGGTGTACGCGCCGATGCCCACAAAGGCGCTCTGGCCGAGGGAGATGTATCCGCCCCAGCCGGAGATCACGTTCAGCCCCACCGCGCCGATCGCGAACAGCGTCGACAGGATGATCATGTTCTGCCAGAAGAGATCGTCGGAGGCGAACGGGAACGCGATCAGGAAGGCCGCGCCGGCGACCGGCAGCAGGCCCCAGCCGCCGAGCGGGAGCCGGCGCCGCGAAGAGTCGGGCCCCGGCGCGTCGACAGTGGTCTGCGCGGCCGCTGCGGAGACCGGCTTCACAGCGCGACATCCTCCCGGAGCCGAGCGCCCATCAGACCCTGCGGGCGCAGCAGCAGGACGACGAAGATGACCACGAACGGCACGGCGGTCGCCCACTCGGGTCCGATGTACGTCGTGGTGAGGGTCTCGCCGACGCCGAGCAGCAGCGCGCCGATGACGGCGCCCGGCAGGCTGCCCATCCCACCGAGCACGATGATGCCGAGGAGGCGGGAGATCCAGACGTAGTGCGAGCCCGGCAGGAAGGGGTAGAGGACGCTCACGATCGAGCCGCCGGCCCCGGTCACCGCCACGCCCACCGCGAAGGTCATCGCCGCCACGGCGGCGACGTTGACGCCGACGAGCTCGGCGCCCTGCGGGTTGACGGCGCTCGCGCGGATCGCCCTTCCCGTCCAGGTCTTGGTGAGGAACCCCCACAGGCCGGCCAGCACGCCGACAGCGAGCAGGCAGCCGTAGACCTGGGACTTCGGCAGGAACAGGTCTCCGACTGCGAAGGACTGGTCGAAGTAAGACGTGCGAACGGCATGCGAGGTGTTTCCCCAGACAAGCCCCATGACACCCTCGATCACCAGCGCCAGGGAGAACGTCAGCAGCACCGAGGCCGAGGGCGGCGCCTTGCGGATCGGCCGGATCGTGGCGTTGTAGAGCAGCCATCCGAAGCCGAACATGAGCGGTGTCGTGACGAGCACGGCGAGGAGCGGGTCGAGCCCGGTCGCGTCCCACAGCGTCCACGTCACGAAGGCGGCGAGGATCAGGAACGCGCCGTGTGCGACGTTGATCACGTTCATGACCCCGAAGATCAGGGTCAGCCCCGCGGCCAGCAGCGCGTAGACGCCGCCGATCAGGAGGCCGAGGATGATGGTCTGGAGGAACTCGGTCATCGCGTCAGAGCGGCGGCGGCCGGGGGCTGGGCCGCGCCCAGCCCTCCGGCCTCACCGCGTCAGCCGCCGTACGACTCGACGATCTTGTCCGATGTGGCCACGTCCTCCGGCAGGACGACCTGCGGCTTCCCGTCCTGCCACTGGCCGATCAGGAACTCGCCTTGCGGGCGGCCGGCCTCGTCCCAGCTGAGCGGACCGAGGATCGTGTCGACCTCGTTCTCGCGCAGCCAATCGGCCAGCTTCGTCTGGTCGCCGCGCTCGACCGAGCCGACCGCCTCGACCGCGGCCTGCATGACCTGCGCCGTGGCGAACGCGTCGGCCGCGTCCTCGGGCACCTCGGTGCCGCCGTACATCTCCTTGTACTTCGCGACGAACTGCTCGTTGCCGGGCGTCTCCGCCTCGGGCGTGTGGCTGACGGCGTAGAACACCCCCTCGGTCCCTTCCTTGCCCACACCCTTGATGTACTGGTCCCCGAACGAGGGCGCGCTCGTCTCGAAGAACAGCTTCGGCTTGAACCCGACCTTCCTCATCGCGCGCACGAAGCCGACGCCGTCGGCGAAGGTCGCCCCGTGCACGACGACGTCGGGGTTCTTCCCCTTGACGGCGTTGGCGATCGAGTCGAAGTTGCTCGTGTCGGCCGGGTAGGTGCTCTTCTGCACCGTCTGGATACCGGCCGCCTCGAACTTCTCGCGGATGCCCTCGAGCACCGGGACGGCGAACGGGTCGTCGAGCGTCGGGTACGCGGCCGTCTTCGGGCGCTTGTCCTCCGGCAGCCCGAGTACCCACTCCGCCCAGACGTCGCCCTGCTTGTCGGAGGTCGCCTGCTGGGCGAAGAAGAGGTGCTTGTAGCCGCGCTCGAAGATCTCCGGCGCGCCGCCGGCCGGCTCGACGTAGAGCATGCGGTTGCGCTCGGCGACCGTCGAGGCCGGGATGTTGAGCAGCGAGGAGAACGTGCCCGCGAGCAGATCGACCTTGTCACGGCTGATCAGCGACGTGTAGTCGGAGACCACAGTGTTCTGGTCGCTCGCGTCGTCGCGGAACGTGAACTTCACCTTCCGGCCGAGCAGCCCATCGCCCTCGTTGATCGTCGCCTCCCAGACCTTGTAACCCTGCTGCGCTGCCTTGCCCGGCTCGGAGAACTCACCGGTCAACGGCAGCGAGGCGCCGATCTTGATCGGCGGGCCGCCCTGCTCGCCTCCCCCTCCGCCGCCGCCGGAGCCGCCGTCGTCGTCGGACCCGCAGCCCGCGACGACGAGCGCGCACAGCGCCCCGAGGACCACGCAGAGAGCCAGCCGCTTGCGTACCACTCCCAATCTCCTCCTCTCGCTCCTCGTGCAAACGTTTGCGTGCCCCGGCCTGCAAACGATTGCGGCGACACGCTCAAAGGTAGACCCGGAGGCGACGGGCTGTCAAGTCGGTGCGGCTCAGCCGGTCGCGGCCGGCGCCGTCGACGCACGCACGATCAGCTGCACGGGCATGACGACGTGCCGGGCACGCGAATGCGGCTCGGTGAGCCGTTCGAGCAGCAGGTCGGCCGCGCCGACTCCCAGCCGGTGGTGCGGAACCCGCACGGTTGTGAGCGGCGGAGAGAACCGCTCGCTCCAGTCCATGTCGTTGAAGCCGACGACGGACACGTCGCGCGGGCAGTCCAGCCCGGCGTCGCGCAGGGCGTCGATGCAGCCGAGGGCGAGCAGGTCGTTGCCTGCGAGGACCGCCGTGAAGTCCCGCCCGCGGCTCAGCAGCTCGCGGCACAGGCGGGTGCCCTCCGCCTCGGTGAAGCGGGATGCCGTCACGACGAGCTGCTCGTCGAGCGCGACGCCCGACGCCTGAAGTCCCTGTACGAAGCCCTGCCGGCGGTGAACCCCGGTCGACAGCTCGACAGGGCCGGCGAGATGGGCGATGCGGCGGTGACCGAGCGCGGCGACGTGCGCGACGGCTTGGCGCATGCCGTCGTGATCGTCGGGGACCACGGAGGGCAGGTCGTCGTCGTCCGTGGTCCGGTTGACCAGCACGAGCGGCCGGCCGTTGGCCGCGAGCTCCTGGAACAGCGGATGCTCCCGGCGCGCCGAGGCAGCGATGTACCCGTCGACCTGGCGTGCGCGCAGCGCCTCGAAGCTCAGGCGCTCGCGGTCCTCGTCGTTGTCCGTGTTGGCGAGCAGCGACGTGTAGCCGGCCGGCTCGAGCCGCTCCTCGATGCCGCGCGCGATCGGCGGGAAGAGCGGGTTGCGCAGGTCCGGGATCACGACGCCGATCGTGTACGACCGGCTCGTCTTGAGGCCACGCGCCATCGCGTTGGCCCGGTAGCCGAGCTCGGCCGCCGCGTCGAGGACGCGCTGCGCCGTCTCGGCGTTGACGAGCATGCGGGTGTCCGGGTTGAGCGCTCGCGATGCGGTGGCCGGATGCACGCCGGCCACGGCCGCCACGTGACGCAGCGTTGCGGTCGGCCGCGAGCGGTCCCGGTGCGCTTCCACGGGTGCATCATGGCGCGCTCGTCGGCGGCCGCGCAAGAGCGGTACGCTAGGTGCCGCAATCGTTTGCGACCGTTCCGCGGATGACGGGAGGAGACAGATGGAGGCCACCCAGCGCATCAGCTACGTCCCGCTCGATGCAATGACGCCCGAGATGCGGTCCGAGATGGAGCGCTGCGCGCGCGAGGGTACGCCCCGGCCCGAGAGCTCTGCGGTACGCGCGCATGTGCCGGCGGCCTTCTGGTTCTTCGCCAACGCGTGGAACGACCTCTTCCGCAATGGAGTCCTGGACCACGACATCAAGGAGCTCTGCCGCGTCTACGTCTCGCGATCGGTCAAGTGCGAGTACTGCGGCAACCAGCGCTCCGAGAAGGGCCGCGACCTCGGCCTCGTCGAGGGCCAGTACGACGAGCTGCTCAACTTCGAGAGCTCCCCGAGCTTCAGCGAGCAGCAGAAGGCCGCGCTCGCCTACGCCGAGGCCATCGCCTGGCACCTCGATACCGATGACGCCTTCTGGGCGCGCATGAACGACCACTTCACCGAACCGCAGCTCGTCGAGCTCGGCTGCATGATCGGGCTCACGCTCGGCCAGCAGAGCTGGCTTCGGCTGCTCAACATCGAGCACCACCAGGTGCTCGCGGGCACCGATGCGTCGATGGCTCCCGGGTTCGAGAGCGCTGACGCACTGGCCCGCAGCAAGTCGTCAGACGAATACTGGGCGCGCCCGTCCAGCGTCTGAGACGGCCCGTCAGGAGTCGCGCGGAAGCGGGCGGGTGACGAGCCCTTCGGCCACCGCCCACTCGATCGTCCGCCGGAACGTCTCGGCGACCGGCGTGTAGCTGACTCCCAGCTCGCGTGTCGCGCGCGAGCCGTCGTAGCGGTGCCCGTGAAGGATCGTCCGCACCCGCGCCCGGCAGACCGACGAGGTCTTGCCTCGCGCCCGGGCGGCGGTCTCCGCGAGCGCCGCGGCCGCGCGCGCCAGCGCCGGCGGGACCATGCGGACGGGGTCCGAGAGCCCGGTGAGCCCGGAGACGATCTCCAGCGCCTCCGCGGACGGGATCGTCGCACCGTTGAGGACGTAGCGATGCCCGTTGCGACCGCGCGACGCGGCGAGGAGGTGCCCCTCGACGGTGTCCTCGATGTCGACCACGCTGATGTACGTGTCCACGAACACGCGGAGGCGGCCGTTGAGGTAGGCGATGATGATCTTGCCGTTGCCCGAGTTCCGGCCGGGGCCCTGAACCGACGAGGGGTTGACCGCGACGAGCTCGACTCCCAGCCGCTGCGCCGCGCGGAACGCGGCCTGCTCTCCAAGGTGCTTGGACCGGTCGTAGACCGAGAGGTATGAGCCCCGGTGCGGCGTGTCCTCCCGCCCGACCGTGCCGGCGGCCTCGCCGACGGAGGCGGCCGACGACGTGAAGACCATGCGGGGGACGCCCGCCCGTGCCGCGGCGCGGACGGCGGCCTCCGTGCCGCCGACGTTGACGCGGAGCAGCAGCTCCGGGTCGGCGGGGCAGTGGGTGTTGACGCCCGCGACGTGATAGGCGAGCGCGCAGCCTTCCATGCCGGCCGCGACGCTGTCCTCGTCGAGCAGGTCGCCCCGGGCCACCTCGGCCCCGCGCCTCGCGATCGCCGCCTCGGCCACGTCGGAGCGGGCGAGCCCCACCACCTCGTCGCCGCGCTCGAGCAGGCGCGAGGCCAGCGCGCCGCCGATGAAGCCGCTCGCGCCCGTGACGAAGACCCGAGCCACGGCTAGGTGGCCGACGGCGGGGACGCGGAACGCCGGGCGGCGATCCGGGGGTCCGGTGTCGTGACGGCGCCCGATGCCTCGAAGAACAGCCGGACGCGCTCCATGACGTCGGTCCGGTGCTCCCCCTCCTGCGGGCGAACCGGCTCACCGAAGCGGACCGCGATCGGCTGCCGAGCGCCCCTGAAGGTGCCGCGAGAGCGACGCATCCAGCTGCGGCCCGGAGGCATGACCGCGTGCGTCCCGGAGACGTGCACGGGCACGATGGCGAGGCGCAACTCCGCGGCGAGGACGGCGGCTCCGGAGCGCAGGCGGCCGACCGTGCCATCGCGCGACCGGGTCCCTTCGGCGAAGACGAGCAGGCTCCAGCCGTCGTCGATCAGCCGGGCGAGCAGCGAGGCCGCGTCGGGAACGGCTGCCTCTCCCTTGCGCTCCACGGGAAACGTGTTGAACGCCAGCGAGACCAGGTGCGCGAGCCAGGGCACGCGGTAGAAGTAGTCGGCCGCCGCTGCGACCGCGGTGCGCCGGCGCCACGCCCGCGGCAGCGCGCGGAGGATGGTCGGAGTGTCCATGTGGCTCGAGTGGTTGGCCACGAAGAGGACGGGAGGATCGAGCGCGGCGAGGTGCTCGACGCCGAGGACCTCCCGGCGGGCGTAGAGGTCGATGAGCGGCACCAGCACGCCGTTCAGCACCACCCCGCGAACGGCACCGGCGGCGCTGCCACGGGCCCACGAGGTGTCGACACGGGCGCGCCGCTGCTTCACGCGATCTTCCCGGGGTTGAGGTTCGCTCCCGGATCCACGCCGCCGAACAGCGCCTGGAGCATCGCGACGCCGGGCGCCGAGATGTCCTCCTCGAGCCAGCGCTGGTGCTCGGTCCCCACCGCGTGATGATGCGACAACGTGGCGCCCGAGTCGATGAACGCCTGCTGGATCGCCGACTTGACGCGGTCGTACTGCTCCAGCCCGTCCGTTCCCGGCGACGGCTTGAACGCGAAGGTGAAGTACAGGCAGGCGCCGGAGTGGTACGAGTGCGACAGGTGGCACATGATGTAGCCGACGACGCCGAGCTCGTCGAACGCGCCGTGAGCCGCTGCCATCACGGTGTCGTAGAGGCCCGACAGCCGGCTCCAGGGCGCCGCGGTCTCCGAGACGTCGGCGAGCGCGCCGCGGTCGAGCAGGAAGTCCCGGATGTACGGCGTGTCGAACTTCTTCTGGTCGTAGAGCTCCCCCGGGGAGGCCCCGATGCACAGCCCGCCGTGACGGCCGACGATCCGCCCGACCGCCTTGCGCTGGGCGGCGACGTGGCGTTCGCTGCCCTCGTAGCCGATGAAGGAGAGGCACATCGCTCCGACGTCGAAGCCGCGCCGGCGCTGAAGGTATTCCGTCAGCGCCCTGGACTTGACGCGGTCGAGCGCTGAGGGAGCCTTCCTCGTCGCGAACGAGAACGCCGTCTCGTCCGCGTCGGACACGCGCGTGACCGAGGGGGCCGCCTCGCCGGCGGCGATGTCCTGCATGGCCGCGAGACCCTCGGTCCAGGTCGGGAACAGGTAGCCGAGGATCACCCGGTGCGCGGGCACGCGTCGCACGTGCACGGTCGCCTCCGTGATCACGCCCAGGCGCCCTTCGCTGCCCAGCACCATCTCCCGCACGCTCGGCCCGGTCGAGGTGTGGGGAACGGGACGCGTCACGAGCAGCCCGGCCGGCGTGACGACACGGACCGCGCGCGTGAGGTCCGCGATGTCGCCGTAGCGGTCCGACTGCATCCCCGACGAGCGCGTGGCGATCCAGCCGCCGAGCGTCGAGTGGCTGAAGCTGTCCGGGAAGTGGCCGAGGGTCCATCCCTGCGCGTTGAGCTGCCGCTCGAGGTCCGGTCCGAAGGCGCCCGCCTGGATCTGGGCGAGTCGGGAAGCCGCGTCGACCGCGAGCACTCGGGCGAGCCGTGAGAGGTCGAGCGAGATCACCGTGCGCTGCTCCTCCGCCGGAGCCTCGAGGCTGCCGGAGATGCTGGTCCCGCCGCCGAAGGGGATCAGCACCGCGTCCGCTCCGATGGCGGCGCGCAGGACCGCCGCCACCTCGTCCTCGTCGGCCGGGCGGACGACCACGTCCGGGAGCCGGCCGAGGTCGCCGCGGCGGTGCCGCACGAGGTCGCGCAGGCCCTTGCCGCGAGCGTGGACCACCCGGTCGAGCGGATCGGTCGACACGGAGCCCTCCCCCACCGCCTGCTCGAGCGCGGCCGAGAGATCGGCCGACAGCGACGGCTCCGGAACGCTCAGGCCCTCGAAGGCGGCCGGCGGGGAGCTCTCACGCGTGACGTCGAGATCGAGGTTGCTCAGCAGGAACGGCGCCAGAGCCGGCTTGTCCTCGTGGGTGAACGCGACGTTGTCTTCTCCCCATCCGGACCACTTCATCGCGGCCATCGGCCCCCCAATGTCTCCAGTAGCGGTCGACGGACGGGCTCCGTGCCGCGCAATCCCTCGGCGACGATACGCGATGAGGAAGGGCGAGCCACGTACCGCGCGCCACGCAGACCTGTCATCCGTTCGCAAGAACTGACCGTGAGACTCGTCGCATGCCCCGACATGCGTCCCTCGTACCCATCGCGGCCGCGCTGGCGCTCGCCGCATGCGGCGGTGACGGCCCGCCCATGGAGACCGTGCGCGCGTCGACGCCCGTCCCCACGCCGGTGGCGACCGAATCGTCCGCGCGAGCGCGCGGGGTCAAGCTCACCGTCGTGCGCTCGGACTTCGGCCGCATCGTCGCGAACGGCCGCGGCAAGGCCTTCTACCTGTTCGACAAGGAGCGGCGGGGCCGCAGCGAGTGCTACGGGGCATGCGCGAAGGCTTGGCCGCCGGTGTTCGCGGGCGGTCGGCCCATGGCCGGCACGGGCATCGATCGCGAGCTGATCGGCACGACACGCCGGCGATCCGGTCGGCGCCAGCTGACCTATGACGGGCAGCCCATGTACTACTACGTTCACGACGCGCCCGGCCGCGTGCTCTGCCACGACGTCTTCGAGTTCGGCGGGCGCTGGCTCGTCATCCGTCCGGACGGGACGCCGGCGCCGTAGCCACGGTCTGTAGTGTCGCGGCATGGCGCGGACGGCGGTCGAGCTCGGCCTGATGCAAGGCGCGCCGCCGCCGCCCGAGCGGCTCGTGACGTCCGACAACTGGATCGAGGGCCCGTTCAATCGCTGGGGCTTCCTGCACGTTCGCGAGCTCGCGCGCACGGCGCGCATCCCGCGGGGCGACGGGCCGGTGCTGGAGCTGCCTCACGAGCCGTGGGACCTCGGCTCCGTCCCGGTGCCGTTCGAGGGATCGGTCACGGCGTTCGCGGCGTCGCTGGAGCAGACCTACACGGACGGCATCTGCATCGTGCAGGACGGCCGCGTGATCTTCGAGCACTACGTCGACGGGATGGCTCCCGGCGACACGCACCTGCTGA
Source organism: uncultured Solirubrobacteraceae bacterium (assembly GCA_963839615.1). GTDB lineage: Bacteria > Actinomycetota > Thermoleophilia > Solirubrobacterales > Solirubrobacteraceae > DASQMT01. The sequence goes on along the minus strand of CAWIVY010000010.1, from coordinate 86,024 downwards.
TGTCGGTGTCGAAGTCGCTCACCGCGACGCTGATCGGCGTCCTTGCCGGCGAAGGCGTGCTGGACCCGGATGCCGATGTGACCGGCTACGTCGGCGCGCTGCGCGGCACGGCCTGGGAAGGGTGCACGCTGCAGCATCTGCTCGACATGCGGGCGGGCACCCGTTTCAACGAGGAGGACTACGACGATCCCGACAGCGACGGCGTGCTGATCGATCAGATCTCCGGCTACCGGACACGCCGCCGGCCCGATCAGCCGCCGGACACGTACGCGTGGATCGTGGGGCTCGAGAACGATCGCGAGCATGGCAGCGCGTTCAAGTACCGCTCGATCCTCACCGATGTGCTCGCCTGGGCGGCGGCCGAGGCGACCGGCACGCGCTTCCCGGAGCTCTACTCGGATCGGATCTGGAGCCGCATCGGCGCCGAGCGCGACGCGGAGATCGTCGTCGACGCCGCCGGCTTCGCCGCCGCGGAGGGCGGTTTCTGCACGACGCTGCGCGACCTCGCGCGCTTCGGGCTGATGCATCTCCAGCGCGGCGAGATCGACGGCCGCCGCGTCGTGCCCGCAGCCTGGATCGAACGTCTCCTCACCCGCGACGACGAGTTGATCGCCGTCTTTGACGACGACTCCTTCGCGGGACGCCCGGACGCCTTCTACCACGACGCATGGTGGGTCTGGGACGGCGCCGCAGGGATCTACAGCGGGTACGGGATCAACGGCCAGCAGCTGCTCGTCCACCATCCGTCGCGCACCGTGATCGCGCGGTTCTCGACCTGGCCGAAGCGGTGGGACGATCGCCTGTCCGACTTCGTCCATGCCGCGAACGTCGCAGTGCTCGAGCACCTCTCGTAGATCCGTGTGCGGTCACGACGCTGCCGCCGGCCGCCGCGCGGCGGCCGGCGCTCAGCGCGTCATCCCGCCGCGCTGCGCGGGACGATGCACGTCCCCGAGCCCGTGCTCGAGTTGCCTGCGAGATCCGTTGCCGTGGCGCTGACGACGTAGGTGCGCGTACCGCCGCGAGCCGCCTTCTCCGCGCGGAGGTCGACCGACCCGCCCTGGATGGCGATGTCTCCCAAGTCGCTCACGTCGTCGCTCGAGCCGGACACCGAGAGACCGTCCAGGCCCGAGCCACCATCGACGGCGAACACATCGGCAACGTGGTGCATCCGGTTGTCGCGCGGCCACAATCTGCAGTCGTGCGGCAGGCCGGTGAGCGTCGGCGCGGTCTTGTCGATGCGAACGACGTGCGACCTTGCCGGCGCGATGTTGCCCTTGGCGTCCTCGGAGTAGAACGTCACGGTGGTCTCGCCCTCGGCGGTGACGGCGAGCTCCTGGACGTTGTAGCCGTTCGTCTCGCCCGCGAAGTCCCATGCGCCGCTCTGGGCGCCGGACATCTCGACGTGGAGCCGCTTGAGCCCGCTGGCCAGCGGGCTGTGGCCGTCGCTGCCGGCGAGGCGGACCGTGACGTTCGAGCTGTTCCAGCCCGCGCCGTTGGGCGCCGGTGTCGCGGCGTGCGCCGAGAACGGCTTGATGAGATCGGTCGTGGGCCGGGTCTGGTCGGACGCCGCGCGGCTCTTGATCAGATCCCAGTAGTCGCTGTAGCGCGCGTGGACGCCGTCGTCGGCGATCCGGAGCAGCATGTCGTCGCTGTCCTGCTGATCGGCGCGCCAGTTGCTGCTGCCCACGTAGGCCAGCTTGGTCCGCGCGCCGGTGACGGTGCTCTTGGCGTCGACCAGCCAGAACTTGTTGTGCACGATGACCTGCGGCCGTACCCCGGTGATGGCGCGTAGAAAGAATGGGTGCACGGGAATCCGGGCGCTCACCAGGCCGGAGATGATGTCGCCGTCGGCGTTGCTGAAGATCACCTCGATGTCGCAGCCCTGCCGCTTGAGCTCGACGAGCTTGCGCATGATGACCGCTCGCTCGGTGCGGAACGCCATGTTCGCGATGCGGATCAGTCCCTTGCCGGAGGGCGACCCGCCCTCCGAGCAGTCGATCTCGTTCATGCGGTCGACGATCGTGTCGTCCGTGTTCAGGTCGACCTGCGGCCTCGGGGAGGGGTACATCGTGTTGCGGCCGTCATCGCCGCTGGTGACGAAGTAGTGGTTGTCGGACCGCTGCTGCGCCTTCAAGTCGAAGACGTAGTCGGAGTAGGCGTCGTGCAGCGCCGCGTCGCCGGCGATCTCGACCATGTCGTTGTAGTAGCTGAGCTGACTCGGGCCGAAGAAGTTCATCGAGGTCTGCAGGACCACGTCCTCGCGTTCGTCGCTGAGCTTGGAGAACGTCAGGAACTTGTTGTGCTGGAGGCTCGGGACGAGCGAGTTCGCGATGCAGGAGTTGAAGCTGAACGTCGGGCTGCCGCAGATGACGAAGTGGTCGGCACCGAGCGCGACCTGCAGCTCCTGGACGATCAGGCGGTTGCGTTCGCCGCCGTCGATCACGCCGTCGACCTCGACGCCGCGGTCGCGCGCCGCGATCAGCGCATCGGAGATCGGCTGACGGTTGTAATCACGGAGCGTGAACGTGATCCTCTCGCCCGTCGGCGTCGCATTGATGAGGCTGACGGCGTGGTTCTCCAGCGAGAGATCCTCGCCCGGAACGGCCCCGGGGTCCTGGAACAGCGGCTTGTAGACGATCGGGTCCGCCGCTGCCGTGTCGGCCGCGCCGGCGATGAGCAGCGCCGCCGCAACGGCGATGGCGCTGGGGAGTGAGAGCGTGAACATGCCCCCATGCTCACCCCGCGGCGCTCGCCGGGCACTACCCCTACGGGATAGAACCGCCTACCCGCGAGCGAGCAGTCGTCGTCGCGCCGGACGGAGTCCGCCGGCGGCGGAACATCGAACGGCGGCGCAGCCCGCCGTCGGGCAGCAGGTCGTAGGCACCTACGCGCCGCAGCGGCGGCGAGTGGGCGTGGATCGTCACGGCGGGTTCACCGGGGGCGCTCGAGATGCGATGGACGTCCGAACCCGCGAACGTGAAGCTCTCGCCGGCCGTCGCGATCCGGGTGCGCGAACGCCCGCCGAGCGTCAGACGCTCCTCGCGTATCTGGCCGGCGACGACGGCGACCGCGCCGGGCGAGCGGACGTGGTCATGGAAGCCGGTGTCCTGCTGGTCGTTCCAGCAGATCAGCCAGACCGAGACCTGGTCGTCGCGCGAGAGCTCGTGGTAGCGCCGCTGCTCGGGGTCGTGCTCGACGAGGTGCTCCCACCCGTCCTGTAGGAAGGCGACGTCGCGCACCAGCTCGAGCAGTTCCGTCTGGGTGAGCTCGTGCGCGTGCGCGTGCGCGGTCGGGACGGTGTCGACCGATTCGAGGACGGGGCGATCCGAGCCGTGGACGGGCGGGTCGACGTCCCAGTGCTGGCGCAGGGCGGGTTGCGTCATGGCGTCGGAGACAATATCACGATCTTTACTTTGTCAATTGATTCAGTTGTGTACCCGGGCCCGGACTATGCTCGCTCGATGGGGCTCCTCCGCAAGTTGTTCAGCGACTCGGCGATGAAGGACCCCGTCGAGGGCAGCGCCCGGGTCGTCGCCCGCAGCGATCACCGCGGTCGCGGGATCAAGGAGATCTGCACGCTGCACCTCGTGGTGCACGCGCAGGGGATCGAACCCACGGCCGCCGAGATCTCACCATTGGTCCACCGGGATCGGTGGCCTGACCCGGCATGAACCTGCCCGTCATGGTCGACCGCGCGAACCCGGCTCGGATCGAAGTCGCGTGGGAGCAGGTGCCGTCGGTGGCCGAACGCCGACGGCAGAGCGCCGAGGCCGCCGCCGCGGAGATGCGCGGCCCGGATCAGTCGCCGGACCGCTGAGCCAGGACCAGCACGATGTCGCTCTGCGCGGGACGGTTGAAGATCGGGGCTCCGATCCACAGCGCGGCGAAGTTCAGGACCGACAGCGGTGAGGGACGTGAGACGGTGTGTACGCGAGCCCAGAGCCCGTCACGACGGATCGACGACAGCGGCAGGATGCGCGCGACTCGAAACCCGTGCCGCTCGATCACCCTCGCGAGAGCCACCGGCATGAAGTAGTGGACGTGCGGGCTCGGTAGTCCGTGCTGCCAGAGGCGCTGATACGGACCGCGAACGCCGATCCGCGCGAGACCCGTCGCGATCCGGTACACCAGCCCCGCAGCGCTCGGGATGTTCACACTGAGCACGCCGCCGGGCCTGAGCGCGCGGGCGCACGCGCCGAGCGTCGCATCGACGTCGGGGATGTGCTCCAAGACGTCGTTGAAGCTGATGACGTCGAACGTCTCGCCGTCTGCGAGGGCGTCCGGGAAGTATCCGGACCGAACGGAGAGGCCGCGCTCGCGGGCTTGCTCGGTGGTCGCGTCCTCAGGCTCCAACCCGAGCGCGTTCATCCCTCGGCGCTTCGCCTCGTCGAGGAACCATCCGTGAGCCGAACCGACGTCGAGCAGGTCGGCTCCGGCGAGCGGCGCCAAGGTGCTGAGCTCGTCGAGGATGCGGACGTTGTTCTGCATCCGTAGCTCGCGGAAGCCCGCCACCCGGGCGCCGGTGTCGATCGAAGCGTGCAGCTCGCTGGATTCGATCTCCGGCACGAGCGTCGAGCGCCAGGTGCCGCAGGATGGGCACTGGGCCGACCACGACATGATCCGTTCGCGCACGGGAGCTCCGCACACGAGACACGCCGAGCCGGCCGGACCCGGCGTCTGGCCGGCGCGAGACGGTCTGCGCATCGGCGTACCGTAGGGCAGGTCTCGTCGGACCGACCCGCCGGGTATCCCAGAGGCGTCTCAGCACGCGATCGGGAGGACGGCATGGCGGACGAGTTCAAGAAGGGCGACAAGGTCGTGTGGAGTTCGCACGGCCAGGACGACACGCCGGGTGTCGTCGAGCGCAAGATCACCTCGGACACGGAAGCGGGCGGGCGCAAGGTGAAGGCCTCCGAGGAGGAGCCGCAGTACCTGGTGCGCAGCGAGAAAGGCGGCGGCGAGGCCGTCCACAAGCCTTCCGCCCTCACGCGGCGCTGATCGCGATGGCGGATCAGAAGACCCCCGATGACGTCCGGCACGACTTCGACGGCGTGGTCAACATGACGCCGAAGGAGCTCGAGGACTGGCTCGGGACCGACGAGTCCAAGGCCGTCGGCTGGAGCGGCGACGGCGGCGAGTCCGTCGGGCACGAGTCGGGGCGCCGGATCGTCGCGATCAAGCGCAAGCGCAAGGACGACCTCGACGACGACGACCTCGCCCACATGCGCAAGGTCGTCGGCTACGTCCATCGCCATCTCGCCCAGGGCGGACCAGACGAGGACAAGGAGCACTCCAAGTGGCGCTACTCGTTGATGAACTGGGGGCACGACCCGCTCAAGGGGAGCCTCGGATGACCGCGATGGAGGGCGAGGAGCCGTCCTTCTCGCCCGAGCTCTTCGCCTTCCTGCGCGAGCTCGCGGCGAACAACACGCGCGAGTGGTTCACCGCCAACAAGGCCCGCTACGTCGCCGACGTCCAGGAGCCGGCGCTCGCCTTCGTCGAAGACGTCGGTCTGCGGCTGCACGAGATCAGCGGTCATTTCGTCGCCAACCCGCGAACGGTCGGCGGATCGCTGTTCCGGATCTACCGCGACACGCGCTTCTCGAAGGACAAGACGCCGTACAAGACGCAGGTCGGGATCCAGTTCCGCCACGAGCAGTCCCGGGACGTGCACGCCCCTGGCTTCTACCTGCATCTCGAGCCCGGCAGCGTCTTCATGGCCTGCGGCGTCTGGCATCCCGACGGCGACACCCTGCGCGCGATCCGCACCGCGATCGCGTCCAAGCCGCGGCGCTGGGAAGCGGCCGTCGGCGATCCCTCGTTCGCCGCGCGGTTCCGGCTCGGGGGCGAAGCGCTCAAGCGACCGCCGGCCGGGTTCGATCGCGATCATCCGCTCATCGAGGACCTCAAGCGCAAGGACTTCATCGCGGTCACCGACCTCACCCAGGCTGACGCCGTCTCGGCCGGCTTCCTCACGCGCTTCCTCGGTCTCTGCGCCGAGTCGGCCCCGTTCATGCGGTTGCTCTGCGACGCGGCGCGCGTTCCGTTCTGAGCCTTTCCCTTGAGCGGTACTCCAGTTTGGCTTGACTAGTACTCAATCGTACTGTTAGGGTCTCCGCACGATGCTCGATCGCGCCTACGACATGACCAAGCGGTCCGAAGCGGTGGAGGGCACCAAGCGAAGGATCGCCGAGAAGGCGCTCGAGCTCTTCCGGGAGCGCGACTACGACACCGTCACGCTCAACGAGATCGCTCGCGCGGCGGGCGTCTCGCACCAGACCGTCCTCAACCACTTCGGCAGCAAGGCCGGCGTGCTGCCGCTTGCCGGCGCGGTCTTCACCGAGCAGGTGGGCGAGCTGCAGGCCGGCGCCGTGGCGGGCGACGTCGCCTCGGTCGTGGGCGCGGTGTGTACGCGGTACGAGGCGGTGGGCGACGCCAATTGCCGGTGGGCGGCGCTGAGCGGCCGGATTCCCGAGGTTGCCGAGCGCCTCGCCGAGGGTCGCGCGTTCCACCAGGCGTGGCTCGAGCAGATGCTCGGCGACCGCATGCCGGAAGACCCCGAGGAGCGGCGGCGCGTCCTGCTCGGGCTCCACGCCGCGCTCGACGTCTTCACCTGGAAGCTCTTCCGCCGCGACCTCGAACTGAGCCGCGAGCAGACCGAACTGCAACTGACCGACCTCGTACGGGGCGTTCTCGCCCGCCATAGGAGCTGAGAAATGGCGCGATTCCTCTTTCCCCAGTGGGACGGCGGCGGGAGCCTGCCGCCCGAGCTGACCATCGTCCGTCGCCTCGTCGAGGCGGGGCACGGCGTGACGGTGCTCGGCGACCCGGTGACCGAGCCGGAGGTTCGAGCCGCCGGCGTGACGGACTTCCGGACGTGGGTCCAAGCGCCCCACCACGTGACGCGCCGCCCGGAGGACGACTACCTGCGTGACTGGGAGGTGCGCAACCCGCTGAACATCATCCCCAACATGCTGGACAAGCTGTTCGTCGGGCCGGCGCCGCTGTTTGCTGCCGAGACGCTGGCCGCCATCGACGACGTCCAGCCCGACGCCGTCGTCACGAGCTTCCCGCTGTTCGGCTCGATGATGGCCGCCGAGGTCCGCGAGGTGCCGTGCGCCGCGCTCGTCCCCAACGTCGTGTCGCTCCCCGTCGAGGGCATGCCGCCGTTCGGGACCGGGCTGCTTCCTGCCAAGTCCCGGCTCGGCCGCGCGCGCGACCGCGCGTTCAACGGCCTCGTCGACCGGCTGTGGGACAAGGGCCTACCCGAGCTCAACCGCGTGCGGGGGTCCTTGGGTCTCGCTCCGCTCGACCGGCTGCTGGAGCAGTTCGAGCGGCCCGATCGCGTGCTGGCCCTCACCGCCGCCGCATTCGACTTCCCGGCCGTGCTGCCGCCGAACGTCCGCTACGTCGGCCCGCAACTCGACGAGCCGCAGTGGGCCGAGCCGTGGACCCCGCCCGTCCCGGACGACCGTCCGCTCGTCCTGGTCGCGATGAGCACGACGTTCATGGATCACACCGACCAGCTCCAGCGCGCGGTCACGGCGCTCGGCAGGCTACCCGTCCGCGGACTGGTGACCACCGGGCCCGCGGTCGACCCGGCGCAGATCGACGCGCCGCCCGGCGTGACCGTCGTGCGCTCGGCGCCGCATCACGAGGTGCTCGCCCACGCCGACGTGCTGGTGACCCACGGCGGGCACGGGACGGTGATGAAGGGCCTCGTCGCCGGCGTGCCGATCGTGTGCATGCCGACGGGCCGCGACCAGCCCGACAACGCCGCGCGGCTGGCCGCGCGCGGCGCCGGGGTCAAGCTGTCCAAGAAGGCGTCGCCGGCGAAGATCGCCGCCGCCGTGCGCCGGGTGCTCGACGACCCGTCGTTCCGGGCCGGGGCGTCGCAGCTCGGCGAGCAGGTGCGCGCGGAGGCCGACAGCGGTGCCGTCCTGGCCGAGCTGGAGGCACTCGTCCGGCCGCGGGTCGCCGCGACCGCCGAGGACTGAGCCTCCGTCAGGGCTTGCGCTTCGCCAGCGACCTCCCGCCCGTGGCGACCTTGTAGACCATGTCGAGCGCGGGCCGGTACAGGCCTCCGGCCTTGTCGAGGTGCTCCATCCATGCGGCCAGGTTCTTGACCTGCGCCGGAACCGCCGTGTCGCAGTACTCCCTCACCTGCTTCTCGGACTCGGGTATGACGGCGTTCGCGCTCTCCCTCATCGCGAGGTTGTCCTCCGGGATCCCCTTGCGGCTCTTCGGCATCCCGCCGGCGTTGACTCGCGCCTTGTGGAACTCCTTCGTGAAGCCCTCGAAGTGGGCGAGCCACGCAGGCTTCCCCGTGCTCGGCGTCGCGACCGGGGCGTAGAAGAACGCGGTCAAGAAGCCCTCGGCGTACGCCACGACCTCGTCCATGTGCCCGCCGAAGAAGCGGTCCTTGCGATCCCCGCTCATCGCCAAGCCGAAGAGAGCGCGTACTCGCGAGCCGCAGCCGGTCTCCCGCTCGAACTGATCCGGCGGCACATGCTCGACCCATCCCGCGACGGGACAGGCGCGGGCGACGCCACGCGCGACGCCCAGAGCTCGACCGGCATCGCGACGCCACGCTTGTCAGCGTGCTCGCATACTCGGGTCCGCGGTCCGAGTCCGAGGCAGTGGTGCCAAGTCGGGGAGCGCGCCATCACCTACCGCGCCACAAAGGGCGGCCGCGTCAAGTCGCGCCAGATCCGGCTGCTCGCGCCACTTGCCGGCGACCTGGCCCAGTTGCGCATCCGCTGCGGGCGCCCCAATGACCACGAGCTCGTGTTCGGCGAGTGGTCGAGCGACGACTGGGACAACTGGCGTGAAGAGATCGTCCAACCGGCCGCGATCGCCGTCGGCCTGCCCGACGACACGATCCCCCGTGACTCCGCGCGGTAGCTTCGCGAGCTTGCTCATCTTCGAGGGCCGGAACGTGCTCGAGGTCGCGCCCGATCTTGGCCACAAGCCAAGCACGTGCCTTGACATCTACGGCCGCCTGTTCGAGGAGTTTGACCCCGCTCGTCGGCGCCCGGCCGTCGAAGTGATCCGGGGGGCAAGGAAGGCCGTCCGCGAAGGAACGGTACCCACTGGGTACCCGGCTCGGTCAGCTGGCGGCGCTCAATCCAGACGCTCTACGGCGAAGATGGCTAATTGCCGCGCATTCAGTGAAGCCCTCTGACGGACTCGAACCGTCGACCCCTTCCTTACCATGGCAGTCCGGCCAGCAGCCGCAACGCGCGCAGGCAGAAGAAGACCTGCAAAGACGACGAAACGGTGAACGGCAGTTGTCGGCACCGTCGCGCAACGGTCGGCACCTTGCGTTACCCACTGAGTGCCCGGGGTCGCCGACACACGAGGTCATCCACGGCAACGCGCGTCGACGACGAGCGACCCGCGCCGGCTTGTCGAGGTCAGGTGCCCGCCGCGAATCCCGGATGCTCGCCGTGCTTCTTCCAGAACTCCTGCACGTGGACCGGTGATGCGGCGTCCGCGTTACACGCGTTTACGTGCTCGATGGCATAGATCGCGTCGATGCTCGCAAGACCAGCGTTAAGCGCGGGTTCGACGCCGGAGGCTGCGCCGTCAGTGCCGTCGAGGATCCTCCAGGCACACTGCGGCGGCCCCGCCGGCGGCGGGGCCGCACCGGCACACCAGTTCTCAGTTGGTCACTTCCAGAGTCGCTTGAACTGTTCGACATAGTCCTCGGGCGCGTTCGCGTACTCCGTCGCTGACGCGAGATTGTCCTTGTTGATCATCCACACTGGGATGCCCAGCTGGTCGTATCCCTCCATGTCCACGTGCTGGCGGATACGAGCTGCCGCATCGACGAACTGCCAACCCTCCACTCCAAGCGGTGCACCGGGCCAGGGCAGCGAAGCGCCGTCCTTGATCTCAGCCTGCTGCGCAGGCTCCGGGAAAAACCCCGTGAGCTTGATGTCGGTCAGACCCGCTTCCTGAAGCGCCGGTACGACCCCGGTCTCGGGCGTGCCGAAGCCAAACACGAGATAGTCGATGTCCGGGTGAGACTGCAGATAGGAGACCACGCGGCCGGGCAGTTTCTGATTGAAGAAGTCCTGCACGCCAACGATTATCTCCTCTCCAGTGCAAGTCGACGGGCATCGTTCGTCCAGGGTCTTCTGAACGGATTCGAATCCCTCCTGGAAGATAGTGTCGTACGTCTTGATCCGGACGAACCCAACCTTCGCTTTGCCGTCCGAGTCTGCGGCGATGAGGTTCCCGACCAGTTCACCATATTTCGGCAGCATGACACTCGTGGGCGCTACTCTGGCCTGAATCCCATTGTCGCCCTGTGGATTGTTGGTGTTCCCATCGAGGAAGAGCACGTTCCTTTGCTTGGCGGTCCCTAGGGCCGCCTCGAACGAGGCAACCTCGTTGCCGGTCTGAATGACGATCGACGCGCCATTCTGAATCGCTTGCTCTACACCCGAGTTGATCGTGGCCGGGTTCGACTGATCGATGTTGATCTTGGTTGCCTTCCAGCCGAGCGTGTCCGACCCCGCCTTGATGCCTTCGAATATCTGGTCGCACACCGGAAAGCCGCATCCGATGTAGTAAACGGACTCGCCGGGTTCCGGCTTCGCGGGAAGTGGCTCTGTCACTGTCAGCCGAGTCGGCAGCGTGGAAGCTTGCCGAATGATCTTCTTCGCTTCGGTCACCTCACGAGAATTTGTGGCGCCAGCGGCGGGTGAAGACTTCTCGTCTTCAGAGTCGCCACATCCGGCCGTGCCAACGGCAATCGCTACCAGCACAACGACCACACATATGCGATCGATACCTCTCATCCTTTACCCCCTCAGTCGTTGACATTGCCCAATCCACGGCCATCAATCGGCCGACACGCAGCTGCCCTGCCGGATCCGTCAGCCGGCGCGATGACGGATCGCGGCAATCGATACCGCGACGAGGAGCGCCAGCCCGTTGAAAAAGTCGATAACCCATGGCTCTACCCCGTTGAGCTGCAGGCCCTTCGTGCCCGTCGCGAGCAGGTAGACCCCTGCGAGGGTCCCGACGACGTTGAAGCGATCCTTGATCTGGGTGGACCCCAGAAAGACCGCTGCGATCGCAGGCAGTAGGAACGCAGGCGCCGCCGAGTCCGAGGCGATACCTACCTTCGCCGCGAGAAGCACGCCTGCTAGCCCTGCGATCGTGGCGGAAGCCACCAACGCCCCAAAACGCAGTCGATCCACACGTACTCCGGACAGCCGTGCGGCGGCTTCGTTTCCGCCGATCGCAAAAAGGCGACGACCGGTTGGTGTCCACTCAAGCACGTAGTAGACAAGCGCCGCGAGTGCAACGAGATACAAGAAGGACCTGGGTATCCCGAAGGTGGAGCCGAGACCAATATCTCGGAATGTCTCGGTGAGGCCACCCTGGATGGTTCCGCCGCCGGAGATCTTGGAGGTCACACCGAGGACCACCGAGCTCATTGCCAGTGTGACTACGAACGAGCTCACACCGATACGAACCACGACAAACCCAGAAATTGCTCCGATCGAAGCACAGCTGACCACCGTCAGCAAGACGCACACGGGATCGCTGAAGCCGGAGTTGAGCATCAGCGACGAAACCATGACCATCGCGAAGCCGGCCACGGTCGCAAAAGACAGGTCGAACAGACCCGCCGCAAACGGCAGGAGGGCGCCTATCGCCAGCATCCCCGTAATCGCCTGGTCGCTCAGGACAAGCCGGAGCGTGTCCGAGCTGAGAAACGTGTCAGGAACAAGAATCCCGAACAGCACAATAACCGCGGCCCACAGATAGAACACCGCGTAACGGTCCAGCCCTCGGAGAGCCAGTTGCCGTTTCTGCGTTGCAACCCGAGTCTCAGGCACCGTGACCTCACCGGACGGTGGCGTGGTGGTTTCGATCGTCTCGTTCATTTCTGTCCAGGTCTTCCATCCATGCAGCGTCGGTCGATGACATCCGCTCGTAGGTCATCGCCGACGAGTTCGGCGGCGATTCGTCCTCGGCTGAGGACCAACGCCCGGTCGCACAGGCGCTCCAGCTCCTCGGAGTCGGTAGAGCAGATGAGGACCGCGGCCCCGTCACCCGCCGCTCTTCTCGATCAAGTCATGAATGTCGTGCCTGGCACCGACATCCACACCCTGCGTCGGTTCGTCGAGGACGAGCACCTCGGGTCGACACCGCAGCCAGCGCGCGAGCACGACTTTCTGCTGACTTCCGCCGCTCAGTTGAAAGATCGGCCGTTCGCGGAACCGCGGGTCGATCTGGGTCTTCCGCAGCCAGGTATCGACTTGCTCGCGCTCGGCGCTCGCCATTCAGCCTGCCGCGCCGAAAGAAGGCCGCGATGCCCGGGAGGCTCAAGTTCCCTCTCACCGACATCCGAGGCACGAGCGCTTCTGCCATGCGGTCCGCGGGCACAAGCGCCATCCCGGCGGCGACGGCATGATCGAGCCGACCGGGTGAAATGACACTCCCCGCGACGGTCACCCGTCCGGCCCGAGGCCGAACCCCGAAGACACATCCAGCCAGTTCCTCGCGCCCGGACCCGGTCAGGCCACCAATCCCGAGGATCTCGCCTCGAGACACGTCGAAGGAGAGGCCATCAAGGAATCCTGCGCTGAGGGCGTCAACCGACAAGCCCGGCGTCGTGTCTGCGTGGGGCTTCCTGGCATGGCGCGCGGCGGCGGTCGGAGCGATCTCGTCACCCACCACCAACGACACCAGCCGGTCGTGGTCGAGCGATTCCGTATTCTCGGTGGTGACGACTCGGCCGTTGCGCATGACCACGACGCTGTCGGCGAGCCCCAGGATCTCGTCGAGATGATGGGAGACGAAGAGCACCGCCACGCCGCGGTTGCAGACGGCCCGAACTACCTCAAATAGGCGGAGCGCTTCTTCGCGCGGGAGCGAGGCGGTCGGCTCGTCGAGCACGAGCAAGTGCACAGCGCCGGTCTCCCAGCCCTCCAGCGCTCGCGCCACGGCGACGACTGTGCGTTCCGCCGGTGCCAGGTCGCTTACCGGTCGTCGGACGTCGAATGAGCAGCCGAGTAGGCCGATCGCGCGCTCCGAACGCTCGATCTCCAAACGCTGGTCGACTCGCCCCCATCGGCGGGTCCTGTAACCGAGGCTGAGAGCGAGGTTGTCGACGACGCTAAGGCTGCCCACCAGACCCAGGTCCTGGTGCACGAACCGCATTCCGGCAGCTGCTGCAGATGCTGCGGTCAATCGCTCCAGTGGGATGCCGCCGATCGAGACCTCGGCGCCGACGTCCGCGTCGTAGTAGCCGGCGAGAACCTTGATCAGCGTGCTCTTGCCGCAGCCGTTGTGTCCAACGAGACCGGTCACCTTCCCGGCGGCCGCGTCGAGATGCACGGAATCGAGCGCACGCGTGCCAGGGAACGTCTTGCTCAGGTTGCGGACGGCGAGCGCGGCGCCGGTAGAGCGGCGTGGCTCACTGCGCAAGGCTGCGGCGGATTGGACCAGTGCGTATCATGAATCATTTAAGATTTAGCCGATAGGCACGGCCATGTCAAGGGCCGCTCGTCGCTTTCGACGGGCATGGCGCAAGGACCGTGAGAGCGAGCTCACGGCCTCAAGGCCGCCACGGCCGCTCACTCCCGGCGAGGGGTCCAGGCCCGCGAGCGCGCGGCCGCAGGCTCAGGCCACGCACACCGCGGGATGGGGTCAGTCCGCTCAGGGCTCACGCCGGTGCCTCAGACGTCAGCTGACGAAGATCGACTTGGGTAGGTGGAAGGAGACCACGCTCGCGTGACCGTCGGCGAGCACCGGAACGGAGATCTTGAGGTCCCCCGCGGCGCTGCAAAGGATGTAAGCCTCGAGTCGACTGAGGCCGTAGTTGGCCTCGAGAAACGCCATCGTCGATCGGACGGCCTCTTGCGCGCCGCGCTGCATGTCTTGGCCGACGGCCGTGTGGACAAAGTGCCCGAACGCGTCTGACTTGGTCGTCGTCGGCCCGGGGGTCTCGTACGCGGGCGCCGATAGCTCGCGGCCCTTGTGCAGATCGAATCGGAGGGTCGCGGTGAGCGGAGCCTCGAGCGCCGTTCCGCAGACCTCACCATCGCCTTGAGCCAGGTGCCCGTCCCCTACCGAGAAGAGAGCGCCCGGGACCTCGACGGGCAGGAACAGCACGCTTCCCTGGCACAGGTGGCGAACGTCCAGATTCCCGCCGACGCGTCGGCACGGCAGCGTGTCATGTGCCCCGGGCTCGGCGGGCGCGACCCCCATCTCGCCGCAAAACGGCTCGATCGGAACGCGGATGCCGGGCTTGAACTCCGCGCGCCCGTCGCTGTCGACCTTCCATTGCCAGAGCTCGGTTGTGTCGCCGAACTCCTCGTGCAGGAGACCGAGACCGGGGTACACGACGGTCCACGCCCAACCTTCGTGGCGGATCTCGAGGATCTCCACCTGTAGCGCGTCACCCGGCTCGGCGCCCGAGACGAAGACGGGGCCGGTCAGCGAATGGATGCGATCGAAGTCCAGCGCCCGCGCCGACTCCGATGTCGACTCGGACGTGATCTGCCCGTCGGCGGCCTCACGACACTTGAAGACAACCGTGTCGCCCGGGTTGATCGTGAGGGCGGGATCATGGTTGCGATCCCAGTTGTAGTGCTGCGCATCGGCCAGATAGTGAACCGCTCCGATGTCAGACCCCTCCGTCACCGACATGATGCTCCCCTTTCACGAGAACCATGAATCATTTAGGATGCTTCCGCAGAGTAGATCCGTTGTCAAGTGCGGGCACCGGCCGCCAGAGGCGGCCTAACCGATGCGGTGCGGGACGACGCTCACGCGCCGACGACCGATCTCGTTCAACTCACGGAGCACCGCGCGTAGCAGCGTTGCGCCGCCGCATCCACCGACGCACATCTCGACGGCGTCGGCGCTGTGCGCGATCACACCGCCGCCGCGATGCGCTGCGGGTTTGTCTTACCGCCCCGAGGTAGGTCACGTCCACGCCGAGGCGACCGACCACCTCATGCCCGACCTCGCGCCTCACCGCCTGCGCAGCAGCCTGCGGATGCGCTGCAAGACGACCCTTGCGAGCAAACGCGCGGCGCGGATCTCGCGGGCATCCTGGGCGTCGCGAGCGGGCGGACAGCCGGACTGAGCGCCCTCGTCCGAGTGGCGCGCAGCCAGACACTTGGCCATCTCGTCGATCATCTGGCGAGAGACGTCTTCGACGATGCCGCGCCCGGTCTGTGCCGCACGCCCCGTGAGCTCGATGTTCGCGACCGACGCGATCCTCGAGCCGACATCGCCGTTCTGTGACACCTGCATTGAGATCGTCGCTTTCGCCGTGCCTTGACCGCGCCTCTCACGAGCGGCTCCCACGAGCACCGCGCGGCGAGCGACCGCGTCCTGGTTGTCGACCGAGATGGTCCCGTCGTATGCGAATCGCATCGGGCCTAGGCGCACGGTGAGCGTGAGTCCGCGAGCCCCATCCTCGGTCGCCGACCCAAGCGTCGCGCCAGGAAGGCAAGGCGCCACCCGGTCGAGGTCGAGTAGCAGCCGGTACGCCTCGTCAGGGCCTAGCGGCAGTGAGAACTCGCTCGTTATCTCCATTGGCTTCCTCCGGTCTGGGTAGCAGCGGGACAGAGCGCGAGAGTCATAAATGATAAAGGATCTGTGTGTCCACCGCTTGACCGGCGAGCGTCCCCCTTGACAAGCGCAGCTTCGTCTCGTAAATCTTAAAGGATCGTGCGCTTGAGTTCGTACACCAACCCTCGATGCCGTTGCTGGGAAGCCGGACGTTCCGAGCGCTGTGGGCTGAGAGCCGGACGCCCTCGGGGCCTGCGCCAGCGCGACGCTGAGCGCGTGATCGCGTTGATGAACGCGCACCGCGACCACGCGATCGAGTGGATGAAGCGCGGCTTCGCCGCGGATCAGGAGACACCATGAAGCCCTCGCGCTTCGAGTACGAGGCTCCGGCGTCGCTGGACGAGTGCGTCGCCCTGCTGGCAGGAGCACGGGCCCGACGCCAAGCCGCTCGCGGGCGGCCAGAGCCTAGTGCCGCTCATGAACCTGCGTCTTGCCGCGCCGAGCCTGCTCGTCGACCTGAGGCGCATTCACGACCTCGACCGGATCGAAGAGCGAGACGGGCATCTGACCGTCGGCGCGCTCGTCCCGCCATGCGGCGGTCGCCGCACTCGGAGCTCGTGATGGGGCGGTATCCCGTGCTGGCGCGGGCGGCGTCGCTGGTCGGCTATCCGGCGATCCGAGCCCGCGGCACGATCGGCGGAAGCCTCGCCCACGCCGACCCGGCGGCCGAGCTGTCTCTCGCCGCGCTCACGCTCGACGCCGAGATCCGGCTGCTTGGCCCGGGAGGCAGCAGATCTGTCGACGCCAACGAGTTCTTCCTCGGCTACTTCACGACCGCGCTCGACGAGAGCGAGCTGCTGGTCGAAGTGCGCTTTCCCATCGCTCCCCGGCCCGAGCGCTGGGCGTTCGAGGAGTTCAGCCGCAAGTCGGGCGACTTCGCGGTCGTGGCGGCCGCCGTGTGGCCTGGCGACGGAAGGCGACGTCGTCACACGAGCGCGCATCGGCGTGGCCGGCGCCGCCGACCGGCCGCTGCGAGCCCCGGGGGTGGAGGCGACGCTCGAGGGACGCGGCCTCGGCGCCGGCGACCTGGCGCGAGGTCGCCCACGCCGTGGCTCGCGAGACCGTCGCGGACGGAGGCCGTGACGTCGAGGAGCGACGTCACCTGATCACGGTGCTCGTGCGCAGATCGCTGCAACGCGCCCACGACGGCGGCGGGAGCCCCGCGTGAGCGACGCTCGATCGATCAAGCTCACGATCAACGGGCGCGAGCACGCCGCCAGCGTCGAGCCGCGGCGCCTGCTGAGCGACTTCCTGCGCGACGATCTGGGGCTGACCGGCACCCACGTCGGCTGCGAGCAGGGCGTGTGCGGCGCCTGCACGGTCGTGCTCGACGGGGAGCCGGTGCGCTCCTGCCTGATGTTCGCGGTGCAGGCCGACGGCGCGTCGCGTGGAGACGATCGAGGGGCTCGGGAGCGATCCGAAGACCTTGCATCCGGTGCAGCGCGGCGTTCTGGGAGCGCCACGGGCTGCAGTGCGGCTTCTGCACGCCGGGGATGGTGCTGACGGCAAAGGCACTGCTGGAGCGCAACCCGGATCCCAGCGAACAGGAGATCCGCGAGGCGCTCACCGGCAATGTCTGCCGCTGCACGGGGTACGTCTTCATCGTCGAGGCCGTCCAGGCCGCGGCGCAGATGCTCGCGGACGAGGGCGCGGGTGCCTGAGCCGACCGTGCAGCCCGGGCTTCTGGGCGCGCGCATCAAGCGCGTAGAGGACCCGCGCTTCCTCACCGGGCGCGCGCACTACGTGGACGACATCGTCCGCCCCGGACTCCTCCACGCGGCGTTCGTGCGCAGCACAATGGCTCACGCCGACGTCACCGGGGTGGCCGTCGAGGCCGCGGCCGCGATGGCCGGCGTGCACGACGTCCTCACGGGCCGGGACGTGCTGGAGCTCGCGAAGCCGATCGTGTGCAACTCGACCTTCGACACGTGGCAGCCGACGGAGTACCCGGCGCTGGCGACCGACCGGGTCCGGTTCGTCGGCCAGACGGTCGCGGCCGTCGTCGCCGACGACCGCTACCTCGCCGAGGACGCCTGCGAGCTGATCGAGGTGGACTACGCCGCGCGCCCGCCGGTGGCGTCGGTCGAGACCGCGATCGCGCCGGACGCCCCCAAGCTCCACGAAGCGTGGGAGGACAACTTCTTCATCAAGCGCCACTTACATCGGCGGCGACCCGGACGCGGCCTTCGCGGATGCCGATGGCGTGCTCGAGCTTCAGCTCACGAACCACCGCCACTCCGGCATTCCGCTGGAGAACCGCGGCTGCATAGCCGAGTACGACGCCGCCAGCGAGGCGCTCACGCTGTGGACGTCGACCCAGATCCCCCACCTCGTGCGCACTGGGCTGGCGGACAGCCTCGGGATGCCGGAGCACCAGATCCGCGTGATCGCGCCGGACGTCGGCGGCGGGTTCGGAATCAAGGGCCACCTGTTCCCCGAGGAGATCGCCGTCAGTCTCCTGGCACGCCGCACCGGCCGGCCGGTGAAGTGGATCGAGGATCGGACCGAGCACCTGACGGCGAGCATCCATGCTCGCGAGCACCACCACACGCTGCAGGTCGCCTACTCCGCCGACGGGACCGTCGAGGCGCTGCGCGCCCGCATCTACGTCGACTGCGGCGCGTACTCGGTCTATCCGTGGACGTCCACGATGGACACCGGGATGGCCCTGGGCATCCTCCCCGGGCCCTACCGGATCCGGCACTACGAGTGCGAGGCCTACAGCGTCGCAACGAACAAGTGCCCGCTTGGCCCATACCGGGGCGTCTCGCGACCGGCGGCGTGCTTCTCGATCGAGCGCGCGCTCGACGAGGTGGCGCACGCGACAGGGCTCGACCCGCTCGAGGTGCGCCGGCGCAACCTCGTCCAGCCCGAGGACTTCCCTTACGAGTCGATCACCGGGCTGATCTACGACAGCGGCAGCTACGTCGAGTCGCTCGACAAGATCCTGGAGGACGCCGACTACGGCGGCCTGCGCCGGATGCAGGAGCAGGCGCGGGGCGAGGGCCGCCACATCGGGATCGGCTTCGCCTGCTACACCGAGCAGACCGCGCACACGACGACCGAGTTCGCCAAGCGCGGCGTGCCGATCATCTTCGGCTACGACGCCGCGACGGTGCGGATGGACCCGTCCGGCAAGGTGGCCGTGCACCTGAGCACGCACTCGCACGGCCAGGGCCACGAGACCACGATGGCGCAGATCGTGGCCGACCGTCTCGGCCTCCCGCTCGAGGACGTGCGCGTAGCGTTCGGCGACACGTCCTCGACCCCGTACGGCCACGGGACGTTCGCGAGCCGCAGCGCCGTCCTCGGCGGCGGAGCCTGTCACCGCGCCGGCGACGAGGTGCGCTCCCGGCTCGTGCGGTTCGCGGCGCATCACCTGGAGGCAAGCGAGGACGACCTCGTCGTCGCCGGCGGGAGGATCTCGGTCGCGGGGTCGCCCAACCGCGGCGTCGACGTCGCGGAGCTGGCGCGCTGGGCCTATCACCGGCCCGAGAAGCTGCCGCCGGGGATGGAGCCGGTGCTCGAAGCCGTCGCGACCTACGACGCCGACCCCGGCACGGGGACGTTCGCCAACGCGGCGCACCTCGTGGTCGTCGACGTCGACATCGAGACCGGATCGATGAAGCTCTTGGAGTACCACGTGGTCGAGGACTGCGGTCGCGATGATCAACCCACTGATCGTCGACGGGCAGGTCCACGGGGGCGTGGCGCAGGGGATCGGCGGCGCGCTGCTAGAGGAGATGGTCTACGACGAGCGAGGGCCAGTTCCAGAGCAGCACGTTCATGGACTACCTGCTGCCCGGCTCGACCGACATACCGCCGATCCGCGTCACCCATCTCGAGACGCCGTCGCCGATCACGATCGAGGGGATCAAGGGCATGGGCGAGGGCGGCGCGATCGCGCCCGGCCCGGCGCTGGCCGCGGCGCTGGCCGACGCCGCTGCGGCCGATCGGGCATGTCTTCGTCAACGAGCTGCCGCTGACCCCGCCGCGCGTGCGGCGATTCGTCGAGGAGGCGCGGGCGTGAAGATTGTCGACTGCCAGTGGCACTGGTACCCGCCGGCCTTCTGCGAGGCCCAGCTGTCGCGGCGCACCTATCCCTTGTGGCGGCGGGACGGCAATGGCTACATATACGAGCCCTCGTCCCGAGAGTCGTGGCGATACGGCGCCGACTTCGTCGACCTTGAGCACCAGCTCGGCGTCATGGACGCCGCGGGGATCGACACCGTGGTCGCCAGCTCGGTGATCGCCGGGGACGTAACCTCGTTCGAGCTGGGCGAAGCGCGAGCGATGGCGGAGCTGCTCAACGAGGAGATCGGCGCCACGCAGCACGCGTACCCGGACCGCTTCCGGGGGCTCGCCGTCCTCCCCGTCCAGGACACCGAGGCCGCGATCGAGGTCCTCGACGACGCGATCGGGCGCCTGGGCCTGTTCGGCGTGCTGCTGCACTCGAACCGCGACGGCGGCTCGATCGCAGACCCCGAGCTGTGGCCGCTCTACGAGCGTATCGCCGAGCTCGACGTGCCGCTCTTCCTGCATCCGACGCGCGCCTTCGCGGAGGAGCGCGTGACCGCCTACTCGCTCGAGCCGCCGCTCTCGTACATGTTCGACACGACGGTTGCGGCGATGTCGCTGATCGTGTCCGGCGTGCTCGACGCCCTCCCCGACCTGAAGGTCGTGCACCCGCACTTCGGCGGGACGCTGCCCTACCTGGTCGACCGGATCGACGTCTACCGGCGCCAGGGTCGCTGGACGCTCGAGCGTCCGATCCGCGAGTACCTGTCGCGCATGTACACGGACACCGTCTCCGAGTCGCCGGGCGCGCTGCGCATGGCGCTGGAGCTGTACGGGCTGGACCGAATCGTGTTCTCGAGCGACTTCCCCTACTTCCCCGCTCGCGAGGGCGTCGAGTTCGTACGCGATCACCTGAGCGAGGACGACGCTCGGCAGGTGTTCGAGTCAAACTCGAAGGAGCTCTTCGCGTGAGCCACACGACGGAGGTCTACGAGCGCGCGGGGTTTGGCGCACGCGTCCGGCGCGGCTCGCGACCCGCGGTCGTGGTCGTGGACCTGAGCCGCGGATTCACCGACCCCGAGCAGCCGACCGGGGCCGACCTGAGCGCCGAGGTCGCGGCGACCGGCCGGCTGCTAGGGGCGGCGCGAGCCAGCGGCCGCCCGGTCGTGTTCACGACGATCGCCTTCGAGGCCAACCTGCGCGACGGCGAAGCGTGGCTGGAGAAGGCGCCCGGGCTGGCCGCGCTCCAGGAGGGCAGCCCGCTCGTGGAGATCGATCCGCGGCTGGAGCGGCTGCCCGGCGACACCCTGATCATCAAGAAGGGCGCGTCGGCGTTCTTCGGCACCCACCTGGCGGCGACGCTCGTGGCCGCCGAGGTCGACACGGTCCTGATCTGCGGAGCCACGACCAGCGGCTGCGTGCGGGCGAGCGCGGTCGACAGCGTCCAGAGCGGCTTCCGCACCCTCGTTTGCCGGGACTGCACCGGCGATCGGGCGCAGGCACCCCACGAGGCGAACCTGTTCGACATCCAGGCCAAGTATGCGGACGTCATCTCACTCGACGAGGCGATCGAGTACCTACGCGGCGTCGCAGCCAAGGACCCCACGTGAGCGCGCAGCCGGTGCCCAGCACAGCGGACCTGCGCGGCGACCTCGAGAGCCTCGACGCCGACAGCCGTTTCGTGGACGCGGGCGACGTGCGCCTCCACGTCCTCTCCTACCGAGGCAGCGGGCCGCCCGTGCTTGTCCTGCCCGGCATCACGAGCCCGGCCATCACATGGGACTTCGTCGCGCGCTGGCTGCGCGACTCGGCCGAGGTGCACGTGGTCGACCTCCGCGGGCGCGGACTGTCCGATCGCCCCGAGCGCGGCTACGGGCACGCCGAGTACGTGGCCGACACCGTCGCCGTCGTGCGCGAGCTGTACCTGGCCCGCGCCGATCCTGCTCGGGCACTCGCTCGGGGCGCGCATCGCCGCGGCCTGCGCCGCGGCGCATCCGGATCTTCCGCGCGGCCTGATCCTCGTCGACCCACCGCTCAGCGGCCCGGGCCGCGACCCCTACCCCACCAGCCTGGCCGCGTTCCTCGAACAGCTCGGCGAGGCGCAGCGCGGCACCAGCGCGGACGAGGTGCGCCGCCACTATCCCAGCTGGCCGGACGCCGAGCTGCGCCTGCGCGCACGCTGGCTGCCGACCTGCAGCACCGACGCTGTCATCGAGACACACCGGGGCTTCGAGACCGAGGACTTCTTCCCCTTGTGGCGGTCGCTGCGGCCACCAACCGGCCTCGTCTACGGCGCCGACAGCCCGGTGGTGACCGCCGAGGGGGTGCGCGCGCTGGAGGCCGCCAACCCCGAGGCCACCGTGATCAGGATCCCCGGCGCGGGCCACATGGTGCCGTGGGACAGCCCCGCACCGTTTGCCGCTGCCGTTCTTGGGCTGCTGACGCAATTCGCCGCGCAATCGACCTACCGAGAGGAGATCCCTTGACCGTCCCGTCCTTCGCCGATCTGTGCCGTGCCGAGCTCGAGCTCTGCGGCATCTCCGAGGGCAACACGGTCGCCGTGCTCTCGCAGGGCCACCAGCGCTCGGAGTACGTCGACGCGTTCTTAGCGGCCGCCGAGCAGCTCGGCGCCGTCGGATTCAACGTCAAGCTGCCCAGGGCGGACGGCTCGCTCGACGGCGACGTCGGCACCTGGGAGGTCGGCGAAACCCCGCTCGCCGGCAACCGCCCCGCGATCGAGGCGCTCAAGGGCGTCGACCTCGTGGTCGACACGATCTTCCTGCTGTTCTCCAAGGAGCAGCACGAGATCCAAGAGTCGGGCGCGCGCGTCCTTCTCTGCATCGAGCCGATCGAGCACTGCCGCGAGATGTTCCCCACCCGCCGGCTGCGCGAGCGCGTCGAGGCCGGCGCGGACCTGCTCGAGAGCGCCACCAGCCTGCGCTTCACGAACGAGCTGGGCACCGACGTCGTCTACGACCTGGGCGCCTACCCGGTGATCACGCAATACGGATACACCGACGCGCCGGGGCGCTGGGACCACTGGCCCTCGGGCTTTCTGTTCACCGGCGGCAGCGACACCGGCGTGAACGGCAAGGTCGTGCTTGCGCCCGGGGACATCATCTTCCCGTTCAAGGACTACGTGCGCACCCCGATCGAGCTCACCATCGAGCACGGCCGGATCGAAAGCATCGCCGGTGCCTTCGACGCCGACCTGCTACGGGACTACATGGCTTCGTTCGACGATGAGAAGGCCTACGGCATCGCCCACATCGGCTGGGGCATGCTCGAGACCGCCCGGTGGGGAGCGCTGGCCACCGACCGGCGCGGGATGGGCATGCACGGTCGCTCGTTCTACGGAAACGTCCTCTTCTCGACCGGGCCCAACCAGGAGCTCGGCGGGCCGAACGACACCCTCTGCCACGTCGACATCCCGATGCGCAACTGCAGCCTCTTCCTCGACGACACCCCGATCGTCGTCGACGGCGACATCGTGGTCGACGACCTGAAAGCGGCGATCCCGGAGAGGTCCTAGGCCGTGGACTCTGCGCTGCACCGCATCGGGCTGATCGTGCCCAGCTCGAACACGACCATGGAGACCGAGCTGCCGCGGATGTTCGCCCGGCGCGAGACGATCCGGCCCGAGACGTTCACCTTCCACTCCAGCCGGGCGCGCATGCAGCACGTCACGCCGGAGGAACTCGGCGCGATGGTGCAGGCCAGCGAGCGGTCGGCCGAGGAGGTCGCGGATGCCGGCGTCGACGCCATCGCCTATGCGTGCCTGGTCGCCGTCATGGCGCAGGGCCCCGGTGCCCACCGCGAGATCGAGCCCCGTCTCGCCGCCTGCGCCGCCCGCGGCGGCGACTCGGTGCCGGTGATCAGCAGCGCGGGCGCGCTCGTGGCGGCGCTGCAGGCCCTGAACGCAACGCGCATCGCGCTGATCGCCCCGTACATGAAGCCGCTGACCGCGATGGTCTGCGACTACATCGCCGACTGCGGCATCGAGGTGCGGCGCTCCATCAGCCTGGAGGTCTCGGACAACCGGGCCGTCGGCCAGCTGGACCCGACCGGGCTCATAGACGCCGCCGCCGAGCTGGACACGAGCGACGTCGACGCTCTGGTCCTCTCGGCCTGCGTGCAGATGCCGTCGCTGGCAGCCGTCGAGCCCGTCCAGCAGCGCGTCGGCATCCCGGTCGTCACGGCGGCAACCGCGACGACGTTCGCGCTGCTGCGCGAGCTGCACCTGGAGCCGGTCGTCCCGGGGGCGGGCGCGCTACTCGCCGACTGACCGGGCTTCGTCGCGCTGCAGCCCCTGGGCAAGCCAGCGGATCGCGTGCAGGCGATGCTGCTTCATCAGTTTCGCCGCCAAGGGCGCGTCGCGGTTCGCACACGCCTCGAAGATCGCCACGTGCTCCGCCTGCAGGAGCCGATGCGCCTCCTCGTCCTGGAACAGGTAGAGGGCGCGGTAGTGATCGGTGTGGTCCCAGAGCTTGCGCAGCTCCTGAGAGACTCGCGGCAGACCGGCCTCGTCGATCGGGACGAAGTGGAAGTTCTGATGGTTCTCGACCTGCTCCCAGAGCTCGGCTTCGCCGGGCACCGTCTGGAGCCGCTCGAGCAGCGATCGCATGCGCTCAACGGCGGCGTCGTCCATGGCTGGCACGCCGCGACGGAGCGCCTCCACCTCGAGCAGCCTGCACATCAGGAAGATCTCCTCGACGTCGGCAAGGGTCAGCCGCGTGACGCGGAAGCCGCGATGGGAGCTGTACGTGACGCGCCCTTCGGCGAGCAGCACCCGCATGGCCTCGCGCACGGGCAGCGGACTGACGTCGAACTCCGCCGCGAGCTGATCGACCGTGACGCGCTCGCCCGGCGCAAACCGCCCCTGCGCCAGGTCGCGTCGCAGCTCCTGCAGCACCCGCTCAGGGATCGTCGGCGACCGCACAGAGTTAACTGCCATTCATTTATCATTGCAGATGTTCCGGGTGGTCCCGCTAAGATCTGCACGCAGGACTCCGGCGGCCGGCCTTGCCGCCGATACGCTGGCCGGCGGAGCGTGTTTCGGCTTCCTCCACGGTTCGAGGCGGCCAATTCCGCTTGGAGGCGAAACCCAGCGGCTCAGGGCTTTTGACCCCCTCCTCCTACCACAGCGCTCGCGCGACAAACGTCAGAGGGAGCCCTTGGAGCCGGTCGCAGCGTATTTTCTCATGTGGTTGACCATTGATTCCCCGGCGGCGGAGGACGGCGGCGCGTCCGTCGCGCGCGCCGCTCGGCCTTCTGATTCTCGAAGTGCTCAAAGTGCCGCCGACATACGGGCGCTGTTCGGGCAGGGCGCGTCACGACCAGGTCCTCGTGTCGGAATCTCGCCGGCGAACGGCAGGTACGTGCTCAAGCACATGCGTGGCCGCAGCCTCACACCACGCGCATTCAGCGTCCCCCGACGACGCTTTGGTGAAGAGTGTCACGGCGCTCCAAGCTTGCGGTTAGTAGTCACGGGCGACGTCCTCCTTCACGCCGTCGCCATCGAAGACATATCCAGGATCAGGTGCCCGCATCGGCTCGTAGCCGCCAGTGATCTCGCGGTAGATCCCGGCCGTGATCGCACGGCCGCCGCTGATCACCTTGCCGCTATCACCCGGCACGCGGGCAAGCTCCGCGACGGCCAGCGCGCAGGCTTGCGCGAGGTCGCCGTGCGAGCCGCCGAGACGCGGGATGCGGATCGACTGCATGCCCGCCGAATAGGCCACCTCGATTCGCTCAAGCTCGGCGATCAGGTCCGGGTGGTCCCGCAACTCCAGATCGCCCGCGTACAGCTTCGCCTTGAGCGCCGTGTAGATCGCCGTCTTGCTCGGCAACGTCATCGTCCGCTCGCTGGCTACCAGGCCGAGCCGGTTCAGGTGCTGGCGGATCGGGCGCTTGAGTACTGGTCGCAAATCACCCGCCCAACGCCGAACCGCCTGCACTCCCCGGCCACCGCCTCAAGCACCGCCGCCACGTCAAGCTCCCCCCGCCCCGGCGGCGGCGCCCACGAGCGCACCAGAGCGGCGATTTGAGCGGCTCCCAGGTGACAGTTTTGGTGACAGTCCGATCCGAGTCGAGCGGCCTCGGGCGGGCTCAGGCCGTCGTCGCCGCGAGCGGCCCCAGGTGCATACCCAGGGTGCAGGATGCCGGGCCCCGAGCGGGATCGCGGCTCATAGAGCGGAGGGGGAGGGATTCGAACCCTCGGTGGACCGTAAGGCCCACAACGGTTTTCGAGACCGCCCCGTTCAACCGCTCCGGCACCCCTCCGAGGCCGTCTAAGGCTAGACGGACCCGGTCACAGCTGCTTATCGGCCCTCGGAGCCACTCGACGTGACGCGCTCGAGCCAGTCGGCCACAGCGGCGCCGACCGCGTCGAGGTCCTTCTTCAGCCCGTGGTCGCCTTCGACCTGGACGACCTCGCGCCCGGGCGCCGGCGGCGGCATCCCGAACGCGTCGCGGGTGCCCTGCACCACCAGCGTCGGCACCTCGACGGCGTCGAGCTCTTCCAGCCGGCTCTTCTCGGGGCGGCCGGGCGGGTGGACGGGGAACGCGAGGCAGAGCACGCCGACCGCGCCGGCCGCAGCTGCGGTACGGCACGCGACCCGCGCGCCCATGGAGCGGCCGCCGGCGACCAGCGGCAGTCCGGCGTGCTCGCCGCCCTGCAGATGCTCGATCACCGCCGTCCAGGCGGCGTCGAGCTGGCGTGGCGGTGCCGGCGCTCGCCGGCCGGCGACGCTGTAGGGCTGCTCGACGAGAGCGACACTGACGTTGTGGGCGTTGGCGACCTCCGTGGCCCTCAGCAGGTCGGGAGCATCCACCTTCCCATTGGCGCCGTGGCCGAGCACGAGCGCGGCTACGGGCTCGCCGGTGGCCGGGCGAACGTGAACGCGGGCGGGGCCGTGCGGGGTGTCGACGTCGATCGTCTTCACAGGGTCACCGCGGTCCGCTCGTCCACACCGTGGACCTGCGGGTCGAGCACGAACTGCCTCGCAGCGACAGCCAGGTAGAGCCGATGGGCGGCCGGCGCGCGAACGTCCTCGACCGACCACGCGGGCGCTCCCTGGGCCTCCGACACGCCCGAGAACATCTCGATGCCGTGCTCGAGCTCTGCGACCTCGGTGAGCTCACGCGCGGTCGCCTCCATGTAGACGGCCTGGCCGGTGCCGACCGCCGCGCCGGAGTCGAAGATGACGACGCCGAGGTCGGCGCGGGCACCCAGGTTCTGCGAGTGCCGCGCGTCGGGCGTGGACACCCAGTAGTACTTGGCGTATCCCTCGTGCGCGAACCAGACCGGCGACGCCCAGGGCCGACCCGTCTCGTCGGCTGTGGCGAGCGTCATGTACAGGTTCGCGTCAACGATCCCGCGGGCGACTGAGGCGAGGTCCGAGCTCATCGCTTGCGGGAGACCGTCTCACCGATGAATGCGCCGAGATCCATGGGTCTAATCATCCAGCACTGGAAACGTAGACATAGGAGGAAGTGATGGGACGGCTAGTAGTCGACATATCGGTCTCCCTCGACGGCTTCGTCGCCGGACCGAACCAGAGCCTCGATGACCCCCTGGGCGAGAACGGCGAGCTGCTGCACGGCTGGGTGGTGGCCACCAGGCAGTTCAAGGCAGCTCACGGTGGCGAGGGCGGCGAGACGGGGCTCGACGATGAAATCGGCGCGGAGCACCTCGCGGGCAAGGGCGCGAGCATCATGGGCCGCCACATGTTCAGCAGCGGCGAGGGCCCGTGGGAGGACGACCCGAAGGCCCGCGGCTGGTGGGGAGACGACCCGCCCTATCACCACCCCGTGTTCGTGCTGACCAGCCATGCCCGCGAGCCGCTGGAGATGGAGGGCGGCACCACGTTCCACTTCGTCACCGACGGGATCGAGTCCGCTCTCGAGCAGGCGCGAGCGGCCGCGGGCGCCCAGGACATCTCGCTCGCGGGCGGCGCCCAGGTGATCTCGCAGTACCTGAAGGCGGGCCTGGTCGACGAGATGCAGCTGCACGTGGTGCCGATGTTCCTCGGCGGCGGCGCGCGCCTGTTCGACGGCCACGTCGCGCAGGCTCCGGACCACCTTCTGCTGACCAGGGTGGTCGAGTCGCCGAGCGGCGTGGTCCACGTGAAGTACGAGGTCGCCGGTCGGTAGCTTCAGTGGCATGACCGAGCTGCGTTACGGGGCGTGGAGCGCCACCTGCGACACCCTCCACGCCCACACGCAGGTGCTCGGCAAGCTCGCCGTCGCGCTCGCCCCGCCCGAGCCGCAGCTACTGCACGCGGCGCTCCGCCTGGACGCACGCGGCTGGCACACCCTGCCGCTGCCGCCCGGGTCGGGCGCCGTCGTGGTCCGGCTCGACCTGCACGACCACGAGGCGGTGGTCCAGCACAGCGACGGGCGGGTTGCGCGCGTGCCCCTGACTCCCGACCGCCCGGTCGCCGACGTGACCCATGAGATCCTGGACGCAGTCGGAGGCGGAGTGACGATCGACCCGACGCCGCAGGAGACCCACTGGACCGTCCCGCTCGACGAGGACCGCGAGCACGCGAGCTACGACGCCGGGCAGGTCGAGGCCTACTTCGCCGCCGCGACCCAGGCCGCTCTCGTACTCGCCGAGTTCCGTGCGCCCTATCGCGGCCGCTCTACGCAGGTCAACGCCTGGTGGGGCTCCTTCGACCTCGCCGTGAACCTGTTCTCCGGCGAGCGGGCCGACCCGCCGTCGGACGACTTCATCATGCGCAACTCGATGGACTCGCAGGAGGTCGCCGTCGGCTGGTGGCCTGGCGACCCCCGCTACGAGCAGGCGGCCTTCTACGCCTACGCCCATCCGGCCCCGGACGAGTACGGGAAGGCCGAGCTGACCCCGGCGGCCCGCTGGCACCCCGACATGGGCTTGTTCGTGCTCGACTGGGCCGACGCGGTGGCTTCCGGCGACCCCCACGCCGCCGGGGTCGAGTTCGCGCGGTCGGCGTTCCGCCACGCCTGCCTCGTATGCGACTGGGAGCCCGCGCTGCTGGCGAGCGCCGAGGGCGACCCCCCTCCGGTCGACTAGACGGGGCGGGTGAGCTTGCCCGGCGCCGGCAGCCCGTTCAGGCAGGGCGGCCCCTCGGCGACCAGCGCGTCCATCTCGTCGGCGGGCAGCGGCTTCGCGAACAGGTAGCCCTGGCCCACGTCGCAGCCCAGCTCGCGCAGCGCCCCGGCCTGCTCGCGGGTCTCGATGCCCTCGGCCACCACGCTCAGCTTCAGCGCGCGGCCCATCCCGACCACGGCCGCCACGAGCTCGCGGTCCGTCGAGTCGGCTCGACATCCCGCTCGACGAACGAGCGGTCGATCTTGACGATGTCGACCGGCATGCGCCTGCAGCTAGCTCGAGCGACGAGTAGCCGGTGCCGAAGTCGTCGATCGCGAGCCGCACGCCCTCGCCGCTCAGGTCGCGCAGCGCGCGTGAGCCGCGTGTCGCCGTCGGCCATCGGCGTGCTCTCGGTCATCTCGAGCGTCGAGCCGGCGCGGGTCGATGCCGCGACTCGCGCAGCGCAGCCCGGCACCGTGCCGACCACGTCGGGCTGGGGCAGCTGGCGGGCGCGACAGGTTCACCGACAGGTGCAGGTCGGCCGTCGCCGGGACGCGCTGCCACCGGCCAGCTGGCGGCACGCCTCCGCCAGCACCCAGCGCCCGAGCGGCACGATCAGGCCGGTCTCCTCCGCCACCGGGATGAACTCGTCCGGCGCGATCAGCCCGCGCTCGGGATGCCCCCAGCGCATCAGCGCCTCGGCGCCGACGACCTGGCCCGCTGTCCAGGTCCACGCCCGGCTGGAAGTACAGCTCGAGCTCGCCGCGCTCGAGCGCCCGCCGCAGCTCCTCTCGATCCGCAGCGCTGCGACGGCGTCGTCGCGCATCGCCGTGTCGAACAGCTCGGTGCGTCGCCGCCGCGCTCCTTGGCCCGGTACATCGCCGCGTCGGCGTCCTCGATCAGGCGCTCGGCCGTCCCCGTGCTCGTCGCCCTCGACGAGCGCGACCCCGATGCTCGCGCGTCACGCGCAGCTCGGCGCCGCCGAGCGCGCAGCGGCGTCGCGCATCGGGCGCTGCAGCCGGTCGGCGATCGACACCGCCTCGAGCACCCCGCCGACGCTCTCGCAGCAGGATCGTGAACTCGTCGCCGCCGAAGCGCGCCACCGTGTCCTCCGGCCGCACCACGCTCCGCAGCCGCTCGGCCACCTCGCGCAGCACCTCGTCCCCGGCCGAGTGGCCCAGCGAGTCGTTGATGCGCTTGAAGCGGTCGAGGTCGAGGAAGTAGACGGCGGCCGTCGCTCTCGCGGCCGCGCGCGTGCGAGCACCTGGCGCAGGCGGTCGGCGAACAGCGCCCGGTTGGGGAGCCCGGTCAGGGGTCGAAGAGGGCGAGTCGCTCGAGCTCGGTCTCCATCCGCTTGCGGTCGGAGACGTCGAGGAAGACGCCGTAGAAGAGCGGGTCCGCTCCGGTCTGGCGGTCGAACACCACGGTCATCTCGTCGCGGATCCAGACGTCGCGCCCGTCGGCCGCCCGCAGCCGGTACTCCTGGACGAGCTTCTCGCCGGAGCGGGCGCACTCCGCCTCGTTGCTGACCACGCGCTCCTCGTCGTCCGCATGCAGCAGGCGATCCCACAGCCCGCGCTCCTCGAGCCACTGGCGACGCGGATAGCCGAGCACGTCCTCCACCGACGGGCTGATGTAGAGGCACCGCCCCTCGATGCCCGGCTCGAAGATGTACGCCACCGACGGCACCCCTTCGGGCAGGGGTCCGTAGCGATTCTCGAGCGCGCGCAGCACCTGCTCCGAATATGGGCGCACGAGGCTCTTATCGGCCGAGGCGGTTCGACCCTGCGCCGTCAAACCTGGCGAAGAACTTGCGCAGCAGTTCTCGCACGCCTCCTCGGCAAGCAGCCCGCCGCTCACCTCCGGCCGGTGGTTCAGGCGCGGCTCGCCGAGCACGTCCAGCACGCTCCCCGCGGCCCCCGCCTTGGGGTCCGGCGCGGCGTAGACGACCCGCGGCACGCGCGCCAGCACGATCGCCCCCGGCGCACATCGCGCACGGCTCCAGCGTCACGTACAGGACGGTGTCGAGCAGGCGCCAGCCGCCGACGTGCTGCGGCCGCCTCGCGCAGCGCCAGCATCTCGGCGTGCGCCGTGGGTCGCCGCGCAGCTCGCGCTCGTTGCGCGCCGCCGCGATCACCTCGGCGCCGCGCACGATCACGCAGCCGATCGGCACGTCGTCGTGCTCCAGCGCGCGCTCGGCCTCGCGCAGGGCCAGGCGCATGTAGTACTCGTCGCGCGGGAAGAAGCTCACGGACGCGCCACCAGGCTGGCGCCCGACGTCAGCGCTCGGCCGAGCCGCAGCCCGCCGAGCAGCCCGGCCCGCCCGGCCAGCCGCACGCCGGCGGCCGCCAGCGACATCGGCGAGGGCGCCCGCCGCCGAGCCCGCCGCCGTCGAGCAGCTCGCGGTACCAGTCGATCGTGTCGCGCAGGGTGCGGTCGAGCGCCGCGGCGCGGTAGCCGAGCTCGCGGCGCGCCTTGGCCGAGGAGTAGCGCCAGTTCTGCGCCATCAGCGACGATCCCCTCGGCGGCCACCAGGCCGGGCAGCCCGAGCGCCTCCGCCGCGCGCGCGACCTCGCCGCCTCGGGCGGCAGCACCACGAGCGGGTGGTGCACGCCCGGACAGCTCGGCCACCCGCTCCAGCAGCTCCACCCAGCGCGACGTCGTGCCCGCCGAGCACGTAGCGCTCGCCCGGGCGGCCGCGCTCGGCGGCGAGCAGGTGGCCCTTGGCCACGTCGCGCACGTCGACCACGTTGGTCTCGCCGTCCACCACCGCCGGCAGCCGCCCGCGCAGGTAGTTGCCGATCATCCGCGTGGAGGTCTCGCCCGGCTGCGAGCGGTCGACCGGCAGCGCCGAACACGTACGACGGGTTGACCACGACCACCTCGACGCCCAGGCGCGCGCCCGGCCGCCAGCGCCTCCGACTCGCCCTCGTGCTTGGCGTCCGGGTAGGTCAGCCCGAGCCCCCAGCCGCGGTAGACGTCCTCCTCGGTCCCCGGCCGGTCCGCGCGGCGCCGGGCCGATCCCGGCCACGCTCGAGGTGACCACCACCCGCCGCACGCCCTCGGCCGCGGCCGCCTCGACGGCGATCCGCGGGCGACAGCGCGTTCACCCGCCAGACCTGCTCGGCCGGCCGCGAGCCGACGAGCCCGGCGGCGTGGAAGACGATTTCGCAGCCGCGGAAGGCGCGCCGCAGCGCCGCGCGGTCGAGCACGTCGGCCTTGACGGCCTCCACCTCGAGTCCGCCGAGGCGGGCCAGCCGCGCCTCGTCGCGGTAGGTCACCCGCGAGCTCGTGCCGGCCTCGGCCAGAAGCTGCGCCGACGTGCGCGCCGATGAAACCGGTGGCCCCCGTGATGCAGACGGTCACAACTTCCGCGCACGCGGGTTGTTCGAGCGTTCGTACACTGCGCGGCGCACCGTAACCCAATGCCGACTCGCCTCCTTCCTCCTGGCCGCCGCTCTGGCCGCTCGTGCTCGCCGCTCGCCGCCGGCGCCGCGGCGGCCGACTACGTGCCCGGCGAGGTGATCGTGGGGTACGAGGACGGCGGCGCCGCCAGCGCCGGCGTCGAGACGCTCCGGAGCACTCGGCGAGCGGTCCGCGCCGGCTCCAGCTCAAGAGCGGCGACCGTCGGTCACGAGACCGTCGCGAGCTGCGCCAGGACCCCGACGTGGCCTACGCCGTGCCCAACTACGTGGCGCACGCGCCGCAGTTCACTTCCCCAACGACCCGGGCTTCCGGCTGCCAGTGGAACTTCATCGGCGCCGTTCGGGATCGGCATGCCCGAGGCCTGGGAGCTCGCCGCGCGCGGCCGGCGCGCCCGGCGGCCGCGGCGCGGTCGTGGCGGTGCTCGACAGCGGCGTCGCCTACGAGCGCCGCGGCGCGCTACCGGCGCGCGCCCGACCTGCGCCGCCACGTTCGTCACGCGCTACGACTTCGTCGACCGCGACCGCCACCCCAACGACGATACGGCCACGGCACCCACGTGGCCGGCACGATCGCCCAGGCCACCAACAACGGCCTCGGCGTGGCCGGGCATCGCCTACGGGGCGAAGATCATGCCGCTGCGCGTGCTCGACGCCTACGGCGAGGGCGACTCGGTGGCGATCGCGCGCGGCGATCCGCTACGCGGCCAGCGCACGGCGCCGACGTGATCAACCTGCAGCCTCGAGTTCGACCGCTCGCGTGCGCGCCGCCGAGATCCCCGACATCATCGCCGCGATCCGCTACGCCCACACGGCGCGGCGTCGTGGTCGTGGCCGCGGCCGGCAACACAGGCCGACCGGCCGCGGTCGCCTACCCGGCGCGCGCGAGCGAGCGTGATCGCCGTCGGCGCGACCACCCGCAACGGCTGCCAGGCCGACTACTCGAACTCCGGCGTCGACCTCGACGTCGTCGGCGCCCGGCGGCGGCGTCGACGCCCCGACGCCGACAACGCCAGCGGACGCGGCCATCTGCCAGCCCGAGCGACCGGCAGCTGGATCTACCAGCAGACCTTCACCGTGCGAGCGTGCGCACGCTTCGGGCTGCCCGGCGGCTACGAGGGCACCTCGATGGCGAGCCCCGCACGTCGCCGGCCATCGCGGCGCTGATCATCGCCACCGGCGGCTCGGCGACGCAACCCGACGCCGAGCGCGGTCGAGGAGCACATGAGGCGACCGCGCGCGACCTCGGGCCGGCCCGGGCTTCGACTCGCGCTACGGCTGGGGCTCTGGTCGACGCGGCGCGCGCGCTGCGCTGCCCGCCGCTGACCGCGCTGCGAGCCGCGCTAGGTCGTCCGGATGATCATCACGCTGCAGGGAGCGTGATGGGAGACCTTGTTCGGCACGCTGCCGAGCAGGAAGCGCTTGGCGCCGGTCATGCCCTTGTTGCCGACCACGATCAGGTCGGCGCCCTGCTCCTCGGCCACGTCGAGGATCGCGTCGGCCGGGTCGCCCTCGCGCGCGTGCGTCTCCACCTCGACGCCCTGCTCCTCGAGCGCCTCGGCGGCCTCCTCCAGCGTGGCGTTCACGTCCTCGCGCGGGTTGACCATCCACTGCAGGTCGTCGGGCACCTGCTGGCGCTCCTCGCGCAGCCGCCCCTCGGGCACCGGCTCGTAGGCGCTGACCAGATGGACCTTCGCGCCGAGGCGCTTGGCGAGCTCGGTCGCCTGCCGCACCGCCTCCCTGGCGGTCTCGGAGCCGTCGGTGCCGACGACCATCGAGTCGAACATCGCGCTGCTCCTATGCCGTCGGAGTCGGCGCATCAGGCGTGGTACGTAGGCTCGCACTAAGGGCGCGATGACCCACCAAGGTGCCTGGCGGTCGACGACCACCCGACCGTGCGGCAAGGCCTCGGCCTGATGTTCGGGGACGCGCGACGACCTCGAGCTGGTCGGGCACGTCGAGACGCGGCGAGGAGGCGTCGAGGCCGTCGAGCGGCTCGAGCCCGAGGTCGTGATCATGGACGTGCGCCTGCCCGGGCATCGACGGCATCTCGGCGGTCAAGCGCATCGCCGAGGCCGGCCCCGAGCGTGAAGACCGTCGATGTTCTCCGCCTACGGCGACAAGCGGCTGCTCTCGGACGCGATCGCCGCCGGCGCGCGCGGCTACGTGATGAAGGGCTCGCCGCCCGAGGACCTGCTGCGCGCGATCCGCACGGTCGCCGCGGGCAAGCCGTTCGTGGACCCGTCGCTGTCGCCGACGCTGCTGATGACCCAGGTCGACGCCGACGCGCCGCTGTCAGAGCGCGAGCGCGAGATCCTCCAGCTGCTGGCCGAGGGCCTGCACACCGAGGAGGTCGCGCGGCGGATCGGCCTGTCGACCGAGACGGTCAAGTCGGACACCAAGCGCGCGATCCTCAAGCTCGAGGCCGACACGCGCGTGCACGCCGTCGCGATCGCGCTGCGTCAGGCCATCATCGAGTAGGAGCGCCGCGTGGAGATGCCCCGCTTCTGGATCGTCGTCCAGGTCCTGATCGTCGATCTTCGTCCTGATCGGCATGGTCATCGCGGTCATCGAAGCTGCTGCCTGACCCGGGCAGCTCGATCGCAGCTGCGCCGGCGCTCGCGATCGGTCTCCTCGATCGGCTTGACCCAGAACTCCTCGGACCCGATCACGATCAGCGACAGGATCGGCACGGCCACGAACAGGCCGACGAAGCCGAACAGCTGGCCCGACCACGACGACGCCGATCGCGATCATCGCCGGGTGCAGCCGCGTGCGCTGGGACATCACGAGCGGGATCGTCATGTTGCTCTCGATCTGCTGGACCAGCACGTAGACGCCGAGCACGAGCAGCGCCTTGCCGGGCGAGTCGGTGAGCGCGAACAGCACCGGCGGGATCGCGCCGGCGATCGCGCCGAAGTACGGCACCACGACCAGCAGCGCCGACAGCACCGCGAAGAAGATCGCGAAGTCGAGCCCGATCGAGCGTCAGCCCGATGTACAGCAGCACGAACGTGACGAGCATGTCGACCGCCACGCCCTCCATCCAGCCGATCCAGGACCGGCGCAGCCGCTCGAGCACGTGGCGCGACGTGGTCGCGCCGGGGCGGCGGGAACAGGCTGACCATGCCCGTCGACCAGCGGCTCGGGCCGGATCGCCATGTAGTAGGCGGTGATCAGGATCAGCACGAGCGCGCCGAGGATCGCCGGCCACGTTGAGCCCGATCGAGGTGATCGGGCCGATCAGCCGCTCCGGGTCGTCGGTCCAGCTTCTCGACGAACTCCTGCACCCGGTCGCCGACCTCGCCCGGGTCCTCGCCGGTCACGTCGGCGTATGTGCTCTCCAGGTCGTCGACGATGCCCGGGACGTCGTCGACGAACTCGTTGGTCTGGTCGACGAACGGCGGGATCAGCAGGTAGATCAGCAGCGCCACCACAGCGATGCCGCCGAGCAGGGCGATCAGCGCGCCGACCGGCCGCGGGATGCCCGCGCGCTCGAGCCGCGTCGCGGCCGCCGCCAGCGGGATCGCGAAGATCGACCGTGATCAGGATCGCCAGCAGCAGCGTCGACGAGCTGGCGGAAGAGCAGGCCGAGCAGCAGCAGCCCCGCCGCGAGCAGGACCGCGCGGTACGCGACGTGAGGGCTGCGTTCCTCGCTCACTTGTAATCAAAGCTACCCGCGCGGCCAGCGGTACCCAGAAAGCCGACGGGCGCCAAGCGGCGCCCGTCTCCTACCTGCAGTGTTGCCGGCGGGCGGCTCAGGTGCGGCGCTCGAGGTCGGCCACATCCTGCGCCTTCTCCTCGACGCGGTCCTGCGCGTCGGCGAGCTTCTCCTTCTCCTCGCCCTTGCGCTCCTCGCGGCGGCCCTCGGAGCGCAGCGAGCCGTCGCCGGTGATGTCGCCGGCGGCCTTCTTGGCTCGTCCCGTGATCTTGTCGAGATGCTCATATGGGCTACGATACCCCCCTGGACGCGCCGGAAACGCCTGTAACTTCCGCACGTGACCAACGAGGAGGCGCACCGCCTCGCGCGCGAGAAGGGCGTGTCGCGGCCGCTCTACGCGTTCGTCCGGGCGCTGGTGGCGCCCTTCCTGCGGATCTGGTTCCGCATGCACGTGTCGGGCGCGGAGCACATCCCCGAGTAGGGCGCGGCGATCGTCGCGCCCAACCACAAGAGCTTCTGGGACTCGTTCTTCATCGCCGTCTGCACGCGCCGCCACCTGCGCTTCATGGCCAAGACCGAGCTTGTCGAGGCGCGCTATGGCCGGCTGCTGGTGCGCCTCGGCGCGTTCCCGGTGCGGCGCGGCAGCTCCGACGAAGACGCGCTCGAGACCGCCCGCACGATCCTCGAGCAGGGCGGGCTGCTGGCGCTGTTCCCCGAGGGCACCCGCATCCGCGACCCCGAGGAGCTCGGCCACCCCAAGCGCGGCGCCGGGCGGCTCGCGCTCGAGAGCGGGCGCGCCGCTGATCCCCGACCGCGATCACCGGCACCGAGCAGCTCTTCCTCGGCCCGTTCCCGAAGCCGCGCCGGGTGCAGGTGGCCTTCGCGGAGCCGATCGCCGCGTCCGAGCTGGCCGCCACGCCGGAGGCCGCCGGCGAGCTGGTGGAGGAGCATGCTCTGGCCCGAGGTCGAGGGCGAGTACCGGCGCCTGCGCGCGCGGCCGGGGCTGATTGCGGCGGGCCTGGCGGCGCTCGGGCGTGGGCGGCGGGCTGCTGGTGCAGCGCCGCCGTCGCGCGGCGCAAGCGCTCGAGGCTGCCCTGGCGTCGCTGAGCGGCCGCGGTTCAGGCGGGCAGCTTGCCCTGGCGGCGCGCCTGGCGGACGCCCAGCTTCGCCTGCAGCCCGGTGAGGAACAGCAGCAGCGTCTTGTTCGGAGGGCGCCACGAAGCCGGTCTCCGAGTGCGGCGCGTACAGGCGCGCGGTCGTCGCCGGCCTCCAGCCAGCCGGTGTGCTGGCGGGCCGTCGAGGCCGATCAGCTTCGGGCGGTAGGAGTGGCCCAGCAGGCCGGCGCGGCGGGCGCCCGGCGGGATCGCCCCCGGCGCGGCGGTCAGTTCTAGCGCCGCTGGCATCCGAGCCGTGCAGCTCCACGGGTGCGACGCATCGGGTAGCCGTCGGCGCCGGCGTAGCCCAGCAGCAGGTCCGCGCGACTTGCGCAGCCGCTTCGCTACGCGCTCCATGCCAACGCGCGGAGCCGGTCCCCTTGGCGGGCGGCCGCTGCGGCTCGGGCGGCTCCTGGCGGCTGCGGCAGCCCGTAGACCTCGAGCTCGCCGGCGCAGCGCAGGTCCGGCCACACCAGCGATGCGCTCGACGTGCACCCAGACCGGGACGCGCACCATGTAGTACTCGCGCAGCCAGCGGTCCCAGAAGGGGCCGCTGCGCCGCGAGCCCAGAGCGGCTCCGGCCTGACCGCGCACGTAGGCGCGCACGTCGGGGTCCGGCTCGGGCACCGGCTCGGCGCGGCCCTGCACGAGCACGTACGCCGAGCGCCTCGACAGGCCGTGCTGGCGCGAGTGGTAGGCGAGCGCCACGCGCGGCTCGTCGCGGATGCGCTCGAGCTTCTTGGCGAACCCGAGCGAGGTGGTGAACCCGACGGTGCCGCGCTCGCGGTCGCGCAGCCCCAACGGGGGCGACCGCCGAGCACCACGGCGCCGCGCGCCGGGGTGAGATATCCGAGCGCCGCGGTGAGGTCACGCGTCGAGGATCTCGTCGACCTGATCGGGCCAGCTGACCGGCACGCGCCAACGCTATCCGACCGCCGGGCTACGGTGGCGACCGTGCGCCTGATCGTCGCCCGCTGCGAGGTCCGCTACACCGGTCGCCTGACCGCCGTGCTGCCCGAGGCGCTGCGGCTGCTGATGCTCAAGTCGGACGGCTCGGTGATGGTGCACGCCGACACGGGCGGCTTCAAGCCCCAGAACTGGATGACGCCGCCGACCGTGATCGAGGAGGAGCCGGGCCTGATGGTGGTGCGCAAGAAGGCGGGCGCGACCGAGGACCGGCTCGAGATCCGGATCGCCGAGGTGGTCTCCGACGTGACGCACGACATGGGCGAGGCGGCCGCGCTCGAGAAGGAGGGCGTCGAGCGCGAGCTGCAGGAGCTGCTGGCCGACGCGCCGCCGGCGAGGGCCTGCGGCTCGTCCGGCGCGAGTGGCCCACCGACATCGGGCCCGTCGACCTCATGTGCCGCGACGAGGAGGACGGCTTCGTGGCGGTCGAGATCAAGCGCGTGGGCACGATCGACGCCGTCGAGCAGCTGACCCGCTACCTCGAGCGCATCTGCCGCGAGCCCGGCCTGACCCGCTGCCGCGGCGTGCTGGCCGCCCAGGTGATCAAGCCCCAGGCGCGCGTGCTGGCCGAGGCGCGCGGGATCGCCTGCGTCGAGGTCGACCCGGCAGTGCTGCGCGGCGAGCGCGAGCCGGACCTGACGCTGTTCGCCTAGGCCGGCGGCCCGTCGACGGCGCCATCGCGCGTCGTAGTTGAGCCGCAGCATCGCGATCACGTCGCGCACGTCGTCGTCGCCCTCGATCGCGCGCGCCCCGAAGCCGGGCTTGCCCGGGAACGACCGGGTGGTAGTCGATCGCGGCCCGCGTCGAACAGCTCGGTCCAGACCCGCTTTGGCAAGCCGAAGTGGGCCACGCGGTCGCCGTGCAGGTGGCCGATCTCCCTGCGGCCGACCCTGAACGCGAACTCGCCGCGGCGGCCGGGCCTCGGCGCTCACGCCCGGCCACGAGGTGACCTCCGTCGTGATCTGCTCGCTGGCCGTCATGCCCGTAAGCTACAAGTTCAAGTGAACTTGAAGTCAAGCGAAACTGCTCACGATCACCGAGGTCGCGCGGCGCAGCGGCGTGGCCGCCTCGGCGCTGCGCTTCTACGAGGAGCGCGGGCTGATCGCCTCGGAGCGCGCCGGCTCGGGCCACCGCCGCTACCCGCGCGCCGGTGCTCCGCCGGATCGCCTTCATCGTCTTCGCCCAGCGCGTCGGGCTGACGCTCGACGAGATCGGCGCGGAGCTCGCCAAGCTGCCCCCCAGACCGCGCGCCGACGCGCCAGGACTGGTCGCGCCTGTCGAGCGAGTGGACGGCCCGGATCGACGCAGGCATCGCCGAGCTCCAGCGACTCAAGGCGGGCCTCACCGAGTGCATCGGCTGCGGCTGCCTGTCGCTCGACCGCTGCCGGCTCGCCAACCCGAGCGACCGCGCGGCACAGCTCGGCCCGGGCCCGCGCTACTGGATCGGCGACCGCCCCTAGCGCCGAGCGGCGCCGGCGGCTCGATGCCGCTGCGCGCGCATCCCGTCCTCGATCCGCTCGATCACCGTCTCGACCACCTTCACGCGCGCGTACTTCTTGCTCTCCGCCTCGACCAGCTGCCACGGCGCCGGCCTCGTGCTCGGTGCGCTCGAGCATCTCCTCGATCGCCTCCAGGTACTGCGGCGCGCTTGCGGCGGTTCTCCCAGTCGTCGGGGGTCAGCTTCCAGGCCTTCAGCGGGTCGTCGCGCCGCTCCTCGAAGCGCTTCAGCTGCTCCTCCTCCGAGAGGTGCAGGAAGAACTTGATCAGCACCATGCCCTCGGCGGCGAGCGTCCGCTCCAGCTCGACGATCTCGCCGTAGGCGCGCTCCCACTGCTCCGCCGTCGCGAAGCCCTCCACCCGCTCGACCAGCACGCGCCCGTACCAGGAGCGGTCGAAGCACGGCCATGCCGCCCCACCCCGGCAGCTGCGGCCAGAAGCGCCACAGGTAGTGGTGGCGCTTCTCGTCCGGCGTCGGCGCCGCGAACTGCGCCACTCGCACGTGGCGGATGTCCAGCGGCGCCACCAGCCGCTTGATCGCCCCGCCCTTCCCGGACGCGTCCCAGCCCTCGAACAGCACGCATACCGGCGGGCCGAGCCCGTAGCCCGGCAGCTTGCCGCCGAGCGCCAGGCGCAGCGCCTCCAGCCGCCGCCAGCCCGCCGCCAGCCGCTCCGCCTCCTCCTCCTTCGACAGCTTCAGCGACAGGTCGAGCTCGTCGAGGCGGCCCATCAGCGCAGCGCCACGAACCCGTCCAGCAGCCTGCTCGACCTCGCCCGGCGACGCGTCCGGCGAGACGTAGAAGATCGCCCGGTCGACGCCGGCCCACGGCCAGCCGCTCCAGCGGCTCGCGGCTCGGGCTTGACGCCGAAGAACGACACCGGCACGTGGCGGCCGGCTCGCTCGCGCAGCTCGTCGATGCGCTCCTTCAGCTCCTCCAGCGGTCGTGATCCGGTTCGGGAACCACTCGTCGCCGTAGCGCGAGCACGCGGTCGATCACCTTCGGGCCCGTTGCCGCCGACGAGCACGGGCGGGTGCGGCTGCTGCAGCGGCTTGGGCCAGCACCAGATCGGGTCGAAGTCCACGAACTCGCCGTGGTACTCGGCCTCGTCCTTCGTCCAGATCGCCTTCATCGCCTCCACGCGCTCGCGCATCAGCTTGAAGCGGCGGCTCGGGTCGGTGCCGTGGTTGCGCATCTCCTCGAGGTTCCAGCCGGCGCCGACGCCGAACAGGAAGCGCCCGCCCGAGAGCCGGTCGAGCGAGGCGGTCTCCTTGGCCAGTCACGATCGGGTCGTGCTCGGTCACCAGGCAGACGCCGGTGCCGAGCTTGATCCGCTCGGTGGCCGCCGCGGCGATCGAGAGCGCCACGAACGGGTCGTAGCTGTGGCTGTACTCGCGCGGGCAGCTCGCCGCCGCCCGGGTACGGCGTCTCGCGGCTCGACCGGGATGTGCGTGTGCTCGGTGAACCAGAGCGACTCGAAGTCGCGCTCCTCGACCAGCCGGGCCAGCTCGGCCGGCTGGATCGAGTAGTCCGTCGGGAAGAGGGCTACGCCGTGTTCCACCGGATCGGCAGGCTATCGAGGCCGTAGATCCCGTGGACCGAGCCGAGCTCCGGCTCGCCGTCGAGCGCCAGGCCGGGCATGCGCGCCGGCAGGAACGCGAGCGCCTCCTGCAGCTCCGCCCGCGCGAGGTTGGCGCCCGAGGCAGTAGTGGATGCCGGCGCCGAAGGTGAGCGGCTTGGCGTCGCCGCGGTCGGCGGTGATGTCGAACGCGTCGGCGTCGCCGTCCACGCCGTCGCGGTTGCCGGTGAACGCGCACACCATCACGACCGTGCCCTCGGGGAAGGTCACGTCGCGGTACTCGACCTCCTCGTGCAGCAGCCGCGCGGTGAACGGGGTGATCGGCTCGTAGCGCACCACCTCCTCGACGGCCGCGGGCGCCAGCTCCGGGTCGCTCGGCCAGCAGCTGCCACTGGTCGGGGTGCGCGGCGAACAGGCGCATGGCGTGGGCGAGCTGCGACTGGGTCGTGTCGACGCCGCCGACGAGCACGTTCAGCACGAGGTTCATGCACTCGACGTCGGAGAGCCGGTCGCCCTCCTGCTCGGCGGCGATCAGCGTCGAGATCAGGTCGTCGCCGGGGTCGTCCTTGCGCCGCTCGATCAGCGCGCCGGCCCACTCGTAGAACTCCTCGCAGGCGCGCTCGATCGCCTCGCGCTCGTGCATCAGGCTGGGCCCGTCGAACTGGCGCTGGATCAGGTTCGACCACTCGTGCAGCTTCGGCGCGTCCGTCGAGCGGCGCGCCCATCACGGTGGCGATCGTCAGCGACGGGTAGGGCTTGGCGAACGCGTCCACGAACTCGCAGCGGCCGGCGTCCGCGAGCGGCTCCCAGAGGCGCTCGAGGAACTCGCGCATCGCCGGGCGCCAGCGGTCCGCCGCGCGCGGCGTGAAGGCCGGGTTGACGAGGTTGCGCAGGCGCCGGTGGTCGTCGCCGTTGATGTGGAGGATGTTGCGCCGCATCTGCTCGAGCAGCGGGCCCTCGGGGACCTCGAACATCTCGGCGATCTTCATCCCCGGGAAGGTGGCCGCGCGCGTGCGCAGGAAGAACGCGGCGGCCTCGCGGTCGAGCACGAAGTAGCCGATCGGCGACGCTCGCGAGCCAGCCGGCGCTGGCTCAGCTCGTCCATGGCGCGGTGGAAGCGCTCGCCCGTGAGGCCGACGTCGAAGAAGTCGAGCTCCGGGCAGGTCCAGCTCGGTCACCTGGGCCATGCCGCGAACCGTAACGCTAGTCTCGATGGTGTGAGCTTCCTCTTCCGTCACAAGACCGACATGCCCGACGCGGCTGACGCGCTCCCGGGCCGCGACACGCGCCCCTTCCATGTGCCCGACAGCCACTTCGTGCTCGGCACGCCGCTCGAGCCGCCCTTCCCCGACGACACCGAGCAGCTGATCGTCGGCATGGGCTGCTTCTGGGGCGCCGAGCGCGTCTTCTGGCAGGCGCCGGGCATGTTCACCACCGCCGTCGGCTACGCGGGCGGCTACACGCCGAACCCCACCTACGAGGAGGTCTGCAGCGGGCGCACCGGCCACAACGAGGTCGTGCTCGTGGTGTTCCGCCCGGCGGAGATCTCGTTCGACGAGGTGCTGCGGCTGTTCTGGGAGGGCCACGACCCGACGCAGGGCATGCGCCAGGGCAACGACATGGGCACCCAGTACCGGTCGGGCATCTACGTCGACCTCCGACGCCCAGCGCGCCGCCGCGGAGGCGTCGCGCGACCGCTACGCCGAGCGGCTCGCCGCCGCGGGCTACGGCGAGATCACCACGGAGATCGCGCGACGCGCCGGAGCTCTACTACGCCGAGGACTACCACCAGCAGTACCTCGCGAAGAACCCGAACGGCTACTGCGGGCTCGGCGGGACCGGCGTGTCCTGCCCGGTGGGCTCGCCCGGCTGCGCCGCGCGCGGCCAGACGTCGCGGGGCGCCGAGCCC
The DNA here is from genome assembly GCA_963839615.1 of uncultured Solirubrobacteraceae bacterium. GTDB lineage: Bacteria > Actinomycetota > Thermoleophilia > Solirubrobacterales > Solirubrobacteraceae > DASQMT01. The sequence continues at coordinate 43,138 of CAWIVY010000010.1, read as the reverse complement.
CCGGCTGTCATCCAGGAGGCGGCCCATCAGCCGCAGGCGGTCGTCGGCCTCGCTCGGGCCACTCGTCGACGTCGGCCGGCCACCAGGCCCACTCGTCGTGCTCGTGGTCGGGCACCGGGTCGGCGGCGTCGGGCGACGGTGGCCAGCCCGACCACCATCACCACGCCGTTCGGCAGCCCCAGCAGCGCCTCGACGCTGAGCCGCTCGGGCTCGAGCTGCCACTCCTCGTGCAGCTCGCGCGAGAGCGTCTCGGCCGGGCTCTCGCCCAGGTCCACGGCGCCGCCGGCGCCGAGCGCCCAGCGGTTCGCCCAGGTCGAGACCCACGCGGCCCGCCGCCCGGCCAGCCAGCGACCGTCCGCCGTGCGCACCACGCACAGCGCGGTCAGGCTGTCGCAGGCGTTGCCCTCGACCAGGCGCAGCGCCCAGCGCGACCGGCTGGAGGTCCAGCAGCAGCCGCCCGTCCTCCTCACGCCAGCCGGCCAGCCGCGTGGCCATGCCGTCGTGGGCGGGCGAGCCGCGCTCGCGCAGGCCGTCCACGGCCGCGTCGGCCGAGCCGCTCGACCTCGGCGGGCGGCTCGAACGTGTCATCGCAGCCAGCGCGCCTCGACCTGGTCGGACTGCCAGGGCCCGCGCGCGAGGATGCCGTCGGCCGGCCTGCGCAGCAGCACGCGGCGCAGACGAGCCCGCCCGGGCGCGGGGCGCGTTCAGCGCACCCAGCGCGGTCGGTACCGCCAGCTCGCCGCCCGGCGGCATCGCGCTCGCCGGCTCGACGTCGCCTCGCATCGCGCTCGACGCCCCGCGCGCCCCACTCGACATCGCCGCTCGACTCACGCCGCGGCCGCCGCACCCCACGTCGCGCTCCTGCCGCCGCGCGAGCGGCAGCAGCCTCCAGGCGCCCGGCAGGCTCTCTCGCGTCGGGCCGGACGCCGAGCTCCGCCCGGCCGGCTCGATCGTGTCGAGCACGCCATGAAGGCGGCGATCACGCGCGCGTCGAATTGCGTGCCGCGCGCAGGCAGCACTACCCGGCGCCCATCCCGAGCGAACGGGTCGGCGGTCATCGCCTCGTAGGCGTCGGCGACCGCGATGATCTTCGCCTCCAGCGGGATCTCGGCGTCGGTCAGCCCCGCCGGATAGCCCTTGCCGTCGGGGCGCTCGTGGTGGGCGACGCACCCAGCTGCGCAGGTCCTCCAGGCCCTGCCCGCCGAGCACCTCCGCGCCGATCTCCGGATGCGTGCGGATCTGGGCCAGCTCGGTGCCCCCCAGCCGGCCGGGCTTCTGGAGGACGGCGTTCGGCACGCCGATCTTGCCGATGTCGTGCAGCACGCCGGCGACCTCGATCCGCTCGACGTGCTCGGGCGGCAGGCCGAGCTGCGCGGCGATCAGTCGCGCAGTAGCGCCCGACCGTCCGCGAGTGGGTGGCCGTGCCGGCGTCGCGGATGTCGAGCGCCTCGGTCGAGCGACAGCAGGGTGGCCAGGTGGGCGCCGTCGAGCCCGCGCCCGCCGGCCTCGGGGGCGAAGATCGCCGAGATCTCGCGGTTGAAGATGATCGAGCGGTTGCGCCCGAGCGCCTTGGCCGCGTAGAGCGCCTGGTCGGCCGACTCGATCACCGCGTCGGCCGAGTCGCCGTGGCGGGGAAGGTCGCCACGCCGAAGCTGAAGGTGAGCGGCACCGGGTCGGTCGGCGAACTCCGCCGCGACCGCGGTCCGCATCGCGCTCCGCGGCGAGATAGGCGTCGTGCTCCGAGGTGTCCGGCAGCAGCACCGTGAACTCCTCGCCGCCGGTGCGCGCCGACGGTGTCGCCGGCGCGGCGGTGGGACGCCAGGATGCGCGCGACCCGGACGAGCGCCCGGTCGCCGGCGCGGTGGCCGAGCTCGTCGTTGACGTACTTGAAGTGGTCGAGGTCGCCGACGCACGATGCTCAGCTCCCTACCCGCCCGGCGCGCGCGCTCCAGCTCGACCTCGATCTCCTGATCCAGGGCGAGCCGGTTCTTGAGCTGAGTGAGCGGGTCCGTGCGCGCCGCCTCGGCGAGGCTCCGGACGAGCTGCGTCACCCCGCCGCGCACCACGCGCAGCAGGACCGCGACCGGCACGACCACGCCCAAGAGCGTGATCCAGCTGACCGATCGCGTCCTGGACGGGCACCGCTCTCGAGCAGCACGACCAGGTAGGCGGCGCCCATCAGAGCGAGCTGGAAGACCGCCTGGCGGATCGCGAAGAAGTAGGCCGCGTAGAGCGCCAGCCAGCGTAGAGCAGCTCGCCGCGAGACGTGGACGCCTCGTCGGGCGCCAGCAGCAGGTTCGCCGACACCAGCAGCGTGCCGAGCGTGGCCGCCGCGTGGAGCGTGGGCGGCTGGAGCCGGTCGGCGCCGAAGGCGCAGCGCGAGGGCAGCAGAGCGCGCACGGCGGCCGGGATGACGAAGCGGGCGACGCGGGTGCGTCTCGGCGTCGGGGAGCAGCGCCAGGAGGAGCAGCAGCAGCGTCAGGCCGGCGAAGATGCCGCTGCCGACCCGCGCTGCGAAGCGCGTGCTGGGTTCGACCGGAGGGATGGCAGGCGCCTGCGGCGCCCCCCGCTGGGCCGCTGGGGCCACCATGTATCGCCTTGTCGAGCGCTATGCCCCCGATGGTGAGCCGGCGGGGATTCGGGTGGCCGAATCGCCGAGGTCAGGCGCCTAGCTCGTCGCGCAACGAGCGCAGCTGCTCGCGCAGCCCCGCCACCTCCGCCTCGAGGCGCTCGACGCGGGCGGAGATGCCGTCGTCGGAGACGGCAGACGGTGCCGCGGGCGCGGGCTCGGCGCGGGCGCCGGCTCCGCGGCAGCCGGCACGGACTCGCCTCCGGCTCGCCGAGCCGGTGCGCGTAGCGCTGGCCGCGCTCGCCGGGCGCCGCGGCAGCGCCACCACCAGCTCGCGCTCGACCAGCGCCTCGAGCGTCGCGGTCCAGCTCCTCGCCGGAGTCGAAGCGGTGGATCCGCTCCGCTGCGCTGGCGCAGCTCGCCCGGGGTCTGCGGCCCGCGCAGCATCAGCACTGTGAGCAGGCGAGCTGCGGATCGGTGAGGCCGAGCGCCTGGTCGAACAGGTGCTTGTACTTGACCGAGCGAGCCGTCGACCAGCTCGCGAGCGTCGTCCACTTGCGCCGCCCGAGCCGGTCGAGCGCGGAGCGCACCGTCGCCTCGTCGTAGTCCACCACCGGGTCGCGGTTCGTCGACTGGTTGCAGGCCAGCCGCAGCGAGTTGAGCGTCAGCGGGTACTGGTCCGGCGTCGTGCGCTGCTTCTCGACGAGGCAGGCGACCACCCGGATCTCGACGGCGTCCGGTTCCACGGCCGCGTAGCTTAGGTGGGGTGAGCGTCTACGCACGCATCCTGCGCACCCCCGGCGTGGCCATGATCGTGCTTGCCACGCTGATCGGCCGGCTGCCGATCGGCATCAGCGGCCTGGCGATCCTGCTCTACGTGCGCGAGGTGACCGGCTCGTTCGCCGCGGCGGGCGTCTGCGCCGGCGCGCTCGCGCTCGGCAGCGCGCTCGGCGCGCCGCTTCCAGGGCCGCCTGGTCGACCGCCGCGGCGTCGGCATGCTGGTGCCGCTCGCCGCCGTGCACGCCGCCGGGCTGCTGGCGGTCTGGGCCGCGGGCGCGGCGGACGCCCCGGCCGGCCGTGCTCGCCGTGCTGTCTCGCTGCTCACCGGCGCGGCGATCCCGCCGGTCTCGCTCGGTGCTGCGCTCGCGCTGGCCCTACCTGCTCGCCGAGCAGGCCCGAGCTCGTCCACCGGCGCGTTCGCGCTCGACTCGGTGCTGATCGAGGTGGTCTTCGTGGTCGGCCCGCTGCTGACGACCGTGGTCGTGGCGACCGTCGGCCCGCAGTACGCGCTGATCGTGTCGGCCGCCTGCGTGCTGACCGGCACGCTGATGCTGCTGAGCGGCCTGAGCGGCCAGCCCGGGCCCGAGCCGAGCGGCGCGACGGCACGCGCGCGCTCGGGCTCGGGGCGCTCGCCGACCCGGGGCTGCGCACGCTGGTGTTCGCGAGCCTGCCGGTCGGCTTCGCGCTCGGCTCGATCGAGGTGGTGCGTGCCCGCCTTCGCCGAGGCCGAGGGCTCGAAGGCGCTGGCCGGGGTGCTGCTGGCGGTGTGGTCGGGCGCCAGCGGCGTGGCCGGCCTGGCCTGGGGCGCCCGCGCGACCCGCTTCCCGCTGCTCGAGGCGCACCTGCGCTTCGCCTGGCTGCTGCCGCTGGCGATCGCGCCGCTGATGCTCGCCACCTCCCCGCTGACGATGGGCGCTGCTCGTGGTGCTCGCGGGGCTGCCGATCGCGCCGCTGATCGCCTCGCGCAACCAGCTCGTCCAGCGCGTCGCGCCGGTGGGCACCGCCACCGAGGCGTTCACCTGGCCGCTGACCGCGCTGGTCGCGGGCGTCTCGGCTCGGCGCGGCGGTGGCGGGCGCCGTCGTCGAGTCCAGCTCGTGGACGACCGCCGTGCTCGTGGCGATCGCGGTCGCCACGATCGGCGCGGTCGTGGTGGTCACGCCGGCGACACGCTCGGTGCAGCCGCAGGCCGCCTGAGGGTAGAGTCGCGGCCATGGGAGTCATCAAGGGCGACCGCAGCGTTGAGATCGATGCGCCGATCGAGCGCTGCTACGAGATCGCGGCCGACGTGGAGAACGCAACCGAGTGGCAGGGCTCGCTCAAGGACGTGGAGGTGCTCGAGCGCGACGGCGACGCCGCCCGCTGCTGGTGGAGACCGAGTCCGACGCCAAGGTGAAGACCGTGCGCGCGGTGCTGCGCTTCTCCTACGAGCCGCCCACGGCATCCGCTGGGTGCAGGAGAAGGGCGACACCAAGTCGCTGACCGGCTCGTGGGCGTTCGAGGACCTCGGCGGCGGGCGCACGCGCGCGACCTACGGCCTCGAGGCCGACCCCGGGCGCATGCTCGGCCTGCTGCTGCGCGGCCCGGCCGAGGGCAAGGTGCGCGACTTCCTGCTCGGCGACGCGGCCGAGGGGCTCAAGCAGAAGGCCGAGGCAGCAGTCCTAGAGTACAACCAGCTGAGTAATTAACCAGGATCAGCCGGGTACACTCTCGGCATAGCCGAGCCGGCGCACATACGGGGAAGCCTGCGCCACCGCCCACGCCCTCGACATTCGTCGGCGAGCGCTGGGCCCTGCTGATCGCGCGCGAGCTGCTGCTGGGACCGAAGCGCTTCACGGACCTCCGGGCCGGCATCCCCCACGCGAGCCCGAACGTGCTGGCCCAGCGCCTGCGCGAGCTGGAGCACGACGGCGTGGTCCACCGCCGCAAGCTGGGGCCGCCCTCGAGCGCACGCGTCTACGAGCTGACCGAGTGGGGCCTCCAGCTCGAGCCGGTGCTCGCGGCGCTCGGACGCTGGGGCGATCCGCTCGCCGTTCATGGACACCGGCGGCGCTGTCAGCACCGACTCACTGATGCTCGCGCTGAGAAGCCTGTTCGCCCCCGGCGACTCCGACTGGAGCGCCGTCTACGAGCTCCGCTTCGGTGAGGACCGCTTCCGCGTCGCCGTCGCCGGCGGGCAGATCGAGGTGGCCCGCGGTGAGGCGCCCGCGCCGGACGCGGTCGTCGCGCACCGACCCGGCGACGTTTGCCGGCCTGCTCACGGGCCAGCTGACGCGTGCGAGTCGGCCAGCGACGGCGGCCTGCTGGAGCTGACCGGCGACGCCGGACGCCGTCGAGCTCCTGCTCGACGCGATCCGCGTGCCCGAGCCGGCCCCGGTCGCCCGCCGCCTAGCCGCAGCTCTGCGGGCGCTTGTGCGCCCGCAGCACCTTCTCGTACGCGCGCGGGTGCGAGGTCATCGTGCCGTCCACGCACATGTCGATCAGCCGGCGCCAGGTGGGCCGCGTCGTCGCGGTCCTCGCCGCTGAACCAGTTCTGCCACGCGTAGCCGTCGCGGTGGGCGCGGGCGACGTTCTCGGCGGTCGTGATCGGCACCAGCGTCGCTGCCGAACTTGAAGATGATCGGCACCTGGAACGCCACCACGCCCGGGCCCGGGCGAGCCCTTGCCGAGCCAGGTCGGCGAAGCCGGCGGTGCCGGGCGCGATGTCGATCGCCGGGACGAGCTCGTGGAAGCGGTCGACGGCCGCCTGCTGGAAGGAGACGACGATCAGGTCGCGCCGGCGCGTGTTCTTGAGCAGCGCGCGCGAGCACCTCGGCGTTCTCGACGTACTCCTCGGTCGTCCTCGTCAGGCGTGCGGCCCTTGATCTCGACGTTGATCGGGGTGTGCGGGAACGCGCGCATCACCTCGGACAGCGTCGGCACCCGGAAGTCCGCGGCCTTGAAGCCCTTTGGCGCCTTGCGGCGGCCGGTCGCGACGCCGCGGAAGCGGTAGGCGCGCGCCCGGTGGTCGTGGCTGTAGTGGTCCTCCTCGCGGGGCGCGAACCAGTACGCGGCGTCCAGGCGCTTGATCTGCTTGAGCGTCTTCGACGCGACCGTGCCGTGGCCGTTCGTCTTGCCGTCCACGGTGGTGTCGTGCATCACGATCACCTTGCCGTCCTTGGTCACGCCGATGTCCAGCTCGAGCATGTCGGCCCCGGCGCGCACCGCCTTGCGGAAGGCGTACAGCGTGTTCGACGGGAACTCGTCCTCGCCGCCCTGGTGGGCGATGTTCAGCGGCGCGCGCTTCTGGATCCAGCGGTTGGCGGCTCCGGCTGGCGCGGCCGCGACAACGCCGCGAGCAGGACGATGGCGAGCGCGACGGGCGCGAGGCGACGCATGGCGGCGACGCTAGCAGTTGCCCGGCGGCCGGCTGCCCACCGCGGCCCGAGCGGCATCCATGTCCGGGCAGGGCTGCATGCGGGTGACCTTGCCGTCCACGACCCAGTTCACCACGACGGCCCGCTGCTCGACCTCGATACCGCTCGCCGCGCCGCGCCCGACGAGCCGGAGGGGGACGATCACCGCCTCGCCCTCCTCGAGCAGCTCGAGCGGCTCGAAGCGCACGTCCTGTAGGCCGTCGAACGCGGCGAAGTAGCGCCGCGCGCCCGCGTGCCCCTCGTACACGTCGGGCTCGGCGGAGAGCGTCGGCGGGACCTCGGCCACGAAGTCCTCGTCGAGCAGATCGATGGCCTCCTCGAGCCCACCGCTGCTGAAGCGCTCGAACAGCTCGCGGACGATCTCGAGATTCGACAGGCCCATCGTCGGCCGGTCACGTTAGCTCGCCGCCGCGAGCGGCGCCGACACCTCCCGGGCCAGCGACTCGATCAGCCAGCCGAGTGCTCCCCCAGCTCAGGGTCGGCCAGCTCGCCCCGGGGCGTGAAGGCGTGGTCGGCGAGCCCCACCGGCAGCTCGTCGTCGAGCACGCGCGCGCCCGCGTGGTGGAGCACCTTGCGCAGCTCGGCCTGCGCCCAGACCGCGCCGAACAGCCCTGTGCTGGCGCCGATCACGGCCACCGGCCGGTCGCGCAGCGCGTTGTCGGGGAAGGGCCGCGACGCCCAGTCGATCGCGTTCTTGAGCACCCCCGGGATCGAGGCGTTGTACTCGGGCGTGCTGATCAGCAGCGCGTCGGCGGCGGCGATCTGCCGCGCGCAGGGCCGCGACCGCCGGGGGCGCCGGCTCGATGTCGGCGTCCTCGTCGTAGGGCGGCACCGCGCCGAGCCCGTCGTAGAGCTCCAGCTCCACCCCGGGCGGCAGCGCGAGCGCCGCCGCCCGGAGCAGCTCGGGTGTTGTGGGAGTCGCTGCGCAGCGACCCCGAGATCGCGAGGATCCGCATCGGCCCTAGCCCTCCGGCTGGACCACGTAGAGGTTGACCTCGAGCGTCACGTCGTAGGCGAGCGCGTCGCCGCCGCCGGGGAGCTCCATCTGCCAGTCGAAGCCGAAGTCGCGGCGGTCGACGACCGTCGCCAGCTCGAAGCCGGCCCGCAGGCCGCCGCCGGCGGCCGCGACCGGCTCCGGACCAGGTGCCGGTGATCGCCACCGGCCGCGTGGTCCCGCGATCGTCAGCTCGCCCGTCGAGGCGAGCGTGCCGTCGTCGTCCGAGGTCGACCGTTGCTCGAGCGGAACGTGACCTCGGGTGGTTCTCGACGTCGAAGAACTCCGGCGCCGAGCACGTGCGCGCGGAACTGGGGCGGGTCCTGGATCGAGATCGACTCGGCCCGCGCGGCGCCCTCGAGCGCGAGGCCGTCGTCGCCCGCCGTGAGCGTGGCGCTCACGTCGCCGAGCGTGCCGCGGAACTTGCCGGCGCCCGCGTACGCGACTGCGAAGCCGAACGTCGAGTGGACCGGGTCGGCCTGGAAGGTGCCCGAGAAGGGCTGTACTGCGGTCGTCATCGTGACTCCTCCGAGAGTTCGTGGTGAACTACCATGATGGTACTATACCAGCATAATGTTCGAAGGTAATCTCGTGTCCATGGCCCAGGCCCCTCGACAGCCGACAGAGCGCATCCCCTACGGGCTGCTGCTCGCGCGGCTCGGCCAGGAGGCCGACCGCCCGCTTCCGCCGCTCGCTGCGGCCGCTCAACCTCGGCGCGCAGCAGTTCATCGTGCTCAAGCAGCTGGAGGTGGTCGGCTCGTGCTCCCAGGGCGAGCTGGCCGACGCGCTCGGGCATCGACTACAGCAACCTCGCGACCGTTACCGGCGAGCTGTACCGGCGCGGGCTGATCGAGCGCTCGCCGCGACGAGGCCGACCGGCGGCGCTACGTCGTCGAGCTGACGACCGTCGAGGGCCGCCAGCTGCTCGCCGACGCCGACAAGGCGATCGCCACCGGCGAGGAGGACATGCTGCAGGCGCTCGGCGAGGACGAGCGCCGGTCAGCTGTGGGACCTGCTGCGGCGGATGGCCGACACGCTCGAGCTGTGCCCGAGCAGCGAGGTCGAGGCCTGCGCCGAGGTCGTCGAGGGCGAGTAGCCCGCTAGGGCGCGAGCAGCACCTTCACGACACCGTCCTCCTTGCGCTGGAACTTCGCGTAGTACTCCGGCGGCGCTGGTCGAGCGGAACGCGGTGGGAGGCGAAGTCCTCCACGCCCAGCGGATCGCCGTCCTCGAGCAGCGGCATGATGTCGTCCACCCAGCGCTTGACGTTCGCCTGGCCCATGCGCAGCTGGATCTGCTTGTCGAAGATCGTGAGCATCGGCAGCGGGTCCGCCATCCCGCCGTAGACGCCGATCAGCGAGATCGTGCCGCCGCGCCGGACGATGTCGATGGCGAGGTAGAAGGCGTGTAAGCGGTCGATCCCCGCCTTCTGCATCAGCGGCTCGGCGATCGCGTCGGGCAGCAGGCCGGTGATCTGCTGGGCGAGCTTGGCCGCCCGTGCGCACCTTCGAGTGCGCCTCGTAGCATGCCCGACCAGGCGTCGATCACCGCGCGGTCGGTCCGCGCGCGCGCCATCCGTCATCGCCCGACGATCGCTCTCCGGCCGAGGTCCCGTCATCGTGCTCACCGCAGGTCGAGCACCAGTCGACCTCCAGCGCTCGCGCACGCGCGCGAGGCGCTCGGGCACCGAGCGTCCACGCCGATCACCCGGAAACCCTTGTGATGCGCGATGCCGCGCCCGCACATGTCGACCGATCGGCCCGAGCCCGAGCACGGTAACGCTGCCACCCTCCGGGCACGTCTCGCCGTACGCCGAGCCGCCTGCCAGGCGGTGGGCAGGCACGTCGGAGAGGAAGACCGAATCGCGGTCGTCCGGCGGGCCACTCCGGCACCTTGATCGTGGTGCCGTCGGCGAGCGGCACGCGCAGCAGCTCGGCCTGCCCGCCGGGGACCTGGCCATCAGAGCTTGGTGTAGCCGAACAGCGCCGCGAGCCCATGCCCTGGTCGCGCACCTGCGTCGTCTCGCACTGCGTGTCACAGCTCCTGGTCGCACATGAAGCAGTGCCACGCACGAGATCTGGAACGGCATCACCACGCGGTCGCCGACCTTCACGCCGGAGACGGGTCGGTAGCCCACAGCCTCGACGATCCCCATCGGCTCGTGCCCGAGCGATGTCGCCCTCCCTCATGAACGGCCTCGAGCACTTCGTAGCAGGTGGAGATCCGACCCGCAGATGCCGCTGGACGTGATCCGCACGATCGCGTCCGTCGGCTGCTCGATGGTCGGATCGGGGACGGTGTCGACGCGCACGTCGCGCTTGCCATGGCCAGGTGACCGCTCTCATGGCTCCCGCGTCTACCCGGGGGCGTGGCCGCTCACGCCCCGCCGAGGTAACTCGTCCGCGAGCAGCGCCTCCAGGCACACCAGCGGGGCCGTCGCGTGCTCGCTGGCCTGCTCGTAGCCGAGGCCCCTCAGCGAGCGATCCCAGGTCAGGGCGCGCGGCCGCCTTGCCCACCTGGCACGCGAGCTCCAGCTGCTCGACCAGCTCGGCGTGCGGCGCCAGGTCGCCGAACACCTCCAGGTAGGCGTCCCTCACCCGCATGACCTCGGGTGAGGCGAAGCCGAACCCGAGCTGGCGCCCGACCCAGCTCAGCGGCTGCAGCATGCACGCGAACGGGTGGGCGACCACGCTGTCGCCCCAGTCGTAGAAGGTCGCCGAGCCGAGGCCCCCGCCGTTCGCGACGAGGATGTTGTACGGGTGCAGGTCGTTGTGGTCGAGGCTCGCGGGGACCGGCCCGCTCGCCAGCCGCTCGCACCACCCCGCGAACGTGGCGCGGATGTCGGTCAGGCGCTGGAAGGTCTCGCGGCCGGCCATCTCCGCCACGATCTCGAGCGCCTCGTCCAGGCGCGCCGGCATCGCCTCGGGGCGCATGTCCGGAATCCCCAGCGCCAGCAGCTCGCCGGCCTCGGGGGCGAGCTTGCGCTGCAGCCGGCCATAGCGCGGCAGGATGGTGGCCAGAGCGTCGACGAGCTCGGTGCCGCCGAGGCGCTCGGCCAGCGGGGCCCCGCCGTCGGGCAGCAGGACCCATGCGTGCGCGACGTCGGCCGCGATCGGCGCGAGCACGTCGTCGGGCGCGGTCCGGTGCAAGAGCCGGTAGAGCCCGACCTCGAACGCCGTGCTGGGCCCGGCCGCCTTGAGCCACACCGGGCCGTGGGAGGTGGGCGCCCTCAGCACCGTTCCCCACGGCCGCAGGCGCGTCTGCTCGATTTCGCCGCTGCGCGCGCTCCCGACCAACGCCAGGCGCTCGTCGATCCAGGCGGTGGCCAGCGCCTGCCACTCCGGCGAGGACCACTCGACTTGTGAGCTCATGCGGTTAGGGACCCTGACAGGGCCCCAAACTCATCGGAACAGCGGGAACGCCTCCTGCATGGTCCCGTCCAGCCGCTGTGCCGGGCGGCGCGGCGACGAGGCAGTTGTAGACGGCCTCGTGCGCGGCCTCGTAGGCGGCGGCGAAGAGCGGGTCGAGCTCGCGCGTTCGGCATGTCCGGCGGCCGGCGACGTCGCGAAGGCGACGCCGATCTCGCCCGAGCCCTCCGACGCCGTACGAGCCCGCCCGCGCCAGGCCCGAGCAGCGGGCGCAGCGCGAGCCGGCGCAGCTGCTGCGCCGACAGCGGCGCGTCGGTCGCGCAGACGGCGATGCACGAGCCGTGCGACGCCGCGCCGGCCGCGGCGCCGGCGCCGAGCTCGAGGCCGGGCACGTCGAGGTACTCGCGGTCGCCGAAGTTGCAGAGCAGCAGCACGCCGACGTGGTGGTCGCCGACCACGCGCGAGGCGGTGCCGATCCCGCCCGGGAAGTCGAAGCAGCTCATGCCGGTGCCGGCGCCGACCGTGCCCTCGGCGACCTCGGGGCCGAGCGCCGCGAGCGCGCGCTCGACGTCCCCGACGACGACCGTGCGCGAGTCCGCCATGTCGCCGTCGTCGCACTCGCCGACCACCGGGATCACGACGTCGTCGGGCCCGCGGCCGGAGGCCAGCGACCGCCGCCTGGTAGACGGTGCCGACGCGCGTGCGTCCCGCACAGGTAGACGGGCGTCTCCATCACGCCGCGCTCGTCGATCTCGAGCTTCGCCGTCAGCTCGCCCATCGCCGTTGACGACGCGCCGTCGCCGGCGCGCGCGGGCAGCGCCGGCGGCGCCACGACCGTCACGCCCGTGCGCTGCCCGCTCGCCGCCTGCGCGTGGCCCGACGCGCACGCCCGGCACGTCGGTGATCGCGTTGCGCGCGCCCGGCTCGAGCCGGCCGACCGGCCCGGCGAGGTCGCGCCAGCGCGCTCAGCCGTCAGCGTCGGCCCCGGCCGGCTCGAGCGCCGGGTCGTGCAGCAGGCAGGCGGCCAGCTGGCCCGGGCCGCCGGTCGGGAGCAGCGGCGGGTCGACGCTGTCGCAGGGCTCGAAGCGCCGCGGGCAGCGCGGGTGGAAGCGGCAGCCCGGTCGGGACGTTCGTCGGCGTCGGGCAGCTCGCCGCCGAGCAGCGTCGCGCCGGCCGCCGCCGCCCGGCCGTCGGCACCGGGACCGCGTCCACCAGCGCCTGCGTGTACGGGTGCTGCGGGGCGCTCGATCACGTCGACCGCCGAGCCCTGCTCGACGATCCGGCCCAGGTACATGACCGCGATCCGGTCGCACAGCGACCACGCCAGGCTGAGGTCGTGCGTGATGAACAGCAGCGCCGAGCCCGCGCCGCTCGCTGCAGCTCGACCAGCACGCTGCAGGATCTGCGCGCGCACCGAGACGTCGAGCATCGAGACCGGCTCGTCGCAGATCAGCCCCTCCGGCTCGAGCACGAGCGCCGCGGCGATCGCCACCCGCTGGCGCTGCCCGCCCGAGAGCTGGTGCGGGTAGCGGTCGAGGAAGCGCTCGGGGTCCAGCCCGACGTCCTCCATCGCGCGGCGCACGCGCGCCTCGTGCTCGCGCGCCGGGCACGCCCTGGACGCGCAGCGGCTCGGTGACGATCGTCGCGCACGCGCTGGCGCGGGTTGAGCGTCTGGTAGGGGTCCTGGAAGATCATCTGGACGCTGCCGGCGCAGCTCGCGCAGCGCCGCCTTGCCCGTCCACCGCGTTCGCCGTCGCAGGCCACGCTCGCCGGCCGCCGGCGGCTGCCAGCCCGAGCATCGTCCGCGCGAGCGTCGACTTGCCGCAGCCGGACTCGCCGACGACGCCGAGGATCTCGCCGCGGCTCGCCAGTCGCAGCGCGACGCCGTCGACCGCGCGCGCCACGCCGCCGTGCGCGCGGAAGTGGACCGCGAGGTCGCTGACCTCCATCAGCGGCGCAGTCATCCGGCCGTCTCCTCCAGGTCGACCGCCGGCGAGCGGCGGCCACTCGGTCCAGGGCGCGAGTGGCACGCCGCGGCCTGTGCGCCGGCCGCACCTCGCGCAGCGCCGGGTCCTCGCGTGGCAGCGTCACCGCGTACGGGCAGCGCGGGCTGAAGCGACAGCCCTCGGGCAGGTCGCCCGGGTCGGGCGGCGCCGCCGGGGATCGGCGGCGCCAGCCCGCGCTAGCCGCCGATCACCGGCAGCGAGTCGAGCAGCCGCTTCGTGTACGGGTGCTGCGGGGCGTCGAAGACCTCGCCGCACCGGGCCGGTCTCGACGATCCGCCCGGCGTACATGATCGCGATCCGGTCGCAGGTCTCGGCCAGCACGCCGAGGTCGTGCGAGATCAGGATCAGCGCCAGCCCGAGCTGCTCGCGCAGCCGCTCGAGCAGCTGCAGCACCTGCGCCTGCATCACGACGTCGAGCGCGGTCGTCGGCTCGTCGGCGATCACCAGCGACGGCCGGCAGGCGAGCGCCAGCGCGATCATCACGCGCTGGCGCTGGCCGCCCGAGAGCTGGTGCGCGTAGCGGCGCCCGAGCGCCGGCGTGAGCCCGACGGTCGTCGAGCAGCTCGCCGATCCGCGCGCGCACGTCGCTCGCGCTGCGCCGGGCGCTCGTGCAGGCGGATCGCCTCGGCGATCTGGTGGTCGATGCGCTTGCACCGGGTCGAGCGAGTTCATCGCCCCCTGGAAGACGAGCGAGACGTGGCGCCAGCGCACGAGCTGCATGCCCGGCCTCGGTGCGGCGCCCGATGTTGATCGGCTCCTCGATGCCCGGCGGGCGCAGCGTGATCGTCCCCGACTGCTCGAAGCGTCGGCGGCAGCAGCCGCATCAGCGCCAGCGCCGTCGTCGTCTTGCCGCAGCCGGACTCGCCCGCCAGCCCGAGCGCCTCGCCGCGCTCCAGCGCGAAGTCGACGCCGTCGACGATCGGCCCGCTCGCCGTGGGTCGACGCGCAGGTCGCTCGACCTCGAGCAGCGGCGCTCATGCCGTCGCCTCCCTGCAGGCGCGGGTTGACGTGCTCCTCGAACAGGTAGCCGAGCATCGACACCGCCAGCACCAGCAGCGTGATGCACAGCCCGGGCGGGATCGACGTACCACCAGGCCCCGGCGCTCGGCGCACCCGACTCGAAGGCGTTCTCGAGCATCGTGCCCCACGAGATCCGCGTCGGGTCGCCGAGCCCGAGGAACGACGAGCGCCGCCTCGGACAGGATCGCCACGGCCACGATCAGCACCGTGTTGGCGAAGATCAGCGGCAGCGTGTTGGGCAGGATGTGCGTGCGGATGATGTAGCCGTCGCTGGCGCCCAGCGCCCGCGCGCGCTCCACGAACGCGCGCTCGCGCAGCGTCAGCACCTGCGCGCGCACGATGCGCCCGGTGCCCGCCCACGAGGTCAGCCCGATCACCGCGATCAGGACGATCAGCGACGGGTCGAGCAGGCGCGCCAGCACGATCATCAGCGGCAGCGTCGGGATCACCAGGAACCAGTTCTCGAGCGCGTCGAGCATGCGGTCCGTCCAGCCGCCGAAGTAGCCGCCGGCGAGCCCGACCGACCGACCCGAGCACGGCCGAGATCGCCGCCGGCCGCGAAGCCGACGACGATCGACACGCGCGCGCCGACCAGCAGCTGCGAGAGGACGTCGGCGCCGTTCTCGGTCGTCCCGAGCGAGTGGCTCGCAGCTCGGCGCCGGCGAGCACGTCGAGGCTCGAGGCGTTCGGGTCGTACGGGCGCGATCAGGCTCGCCGAAGATCGCGAGGAACACGAACAGCGCCGAGCACGCGCCAGGCCGATCGCGCCCGCGCCAGGTGCCGAGCAGCAGGTCGACGCACGCTGCGCTCGTCGGTCATCGCGCCTGCACCCGCGGGTCGAGCACGAAGTAGAGGCAGTCGGCGATCAGGTTGGCGAGGATCACCGCCGACGCTGAAGAACAGGAACGTGCCCTGCAGCACCGGGAAGTCCTTGTCCTGGATCGCCTGGTAGCTGAGCTCGCCGAGCCCCGGCCAGGAGAAGATCGTCTCGATCGTGATCGCGCCGCCGACGACCGGCGCCGAACTGGATCGCCGAGAGCGTGACCAGCGGCA
Source organism: uncultured Solirubrobacteraceae bacterium (assembly GCA_963839615.1). Lineage (GTDB taxonomy): Bacteria > Actinomycetota > Thermoleophilia > Solirubrobacterales > Solirubrobacteraceae > DASQMT01. Next base: position 27,934 of record CAWIVY010000010.1, on the reverse strand, counting down.
GCAGCGCGTTCGGCACGGCGTGGCGGCTGACGACCCGGTCCCGCGGCAGGCCGGTCGCGCGCTTGACGGTGATGAAGTCCTCGGTCATCACGTCGACCATCGACGAGCGCATGATCAGGAAGTACTGGCCGAGCAGCATCAGCGTCATCGCGGTCGCGGGCAGCACCAGGTGCTCGGCGACGTCCTGCGCCTCCGTCGAACCAGCTCGAGAACTCGCACCCCGGGCGTCATCTGCTGGCCGGCCGGGAAGATCGGTATCCACGACCGCGAACACGAGGATCAGGATGATCCCGATCCAGTACTCGGGCGCGGCGTAGGTGAACAGGCTGAAGCCGAGCAGCCCGTCGTCGGTCCGCTTGCCGCGCTTGGCCGCGGCGCTCACCCCCATCCAGGCGCCGATCAGCGTCGCCAGCAGCGTGCCGACGCCGACCAGCAGCAGCGTCCACGGCAGCGCCGTCCTTGATCTCGGTCCATGACCGGCTCGCGCGAGCGCTGGCTGATGCCGAGGTCGAGCGTCAGCGTGTCGCCCGCGTAGTCGACGAACTGCGCCGGCATCGGCTTGTCGAGGCCGAAGTCGGCGCGCAGCTTCGCGATCTCCTCCGGCGTCGACCCGCGGCAGCGCGCGCGAGCTGCGACGTCGGGTCGCCCATGACCCGGAACAGGAAGAAGTTGAAGACGAGGACGAAGACCAGCGTCACCAGCGCCGCGAGCGACCTTGCCCGCCAGCCAGCGCCAGCTCACGCCGGCGCCTCACGTCTCGCAGCTCCAGCGGCTCGCGCCCGCCGCCGCGCGCGCGGCGGCGTGCGACCAGCAGCCGCCGAGCCGCCGAGCCCGACCGACGACGCGGCCGAGACCGGTCGAGCCCGGTCGCGCCGCCGCCGCCGCCGCCGCCGCCGCTCGACCGGGCGCGAGCGCCGAGCAGCGGCTCGTAGGAGGCCTGCTCGCAGAACAGGTCGCCGGTCTCGGCCGGGCAGACGCGGCTCGATCTTCGCGATCCGGTCGGTGCGGTAGGCCTCGAGCTTCGGGTCCTCGGTGAGGACGAGGTAGGGCAGGTCGCGCTGGGCGAGCGCGACCATCTGCTGCGATCACCTGCCTTGCGCTTCGTCGGCGTCGAACTCGCTCGCCTGCTCCTCGATAGAGCCGGTCGTACTCGGGGTTGGAGTAGAAGGAGTCCGACGAGCTCGCCGATCTCGCCGGTGGTGAGGATGCTGAGCAGGAAGCTCGGGTCGTACGGGTCGCCGCCCCAGCCCCAGATGAAGGTGTCGAACTCGGGCGCCGGCTTGCCGTCGACCTGGCGCGTGGTCAGCTCGGTGAGCTTGTCGGCGCTGACCACCTGGACGTTGAACTCGACGCCGATCTCCTCGCCCATCTCGGCGACGAGCTTCGCCACCTGGATGTTGAACGGCGACTCCGAGCGCACGTAGAGGTTGAACGTCGAGCTCCTCGCCGTCCTTCGTGCGCGCACGCCCGTCGCCGTCGCCGACCCAGCCCGCGTCGTCGAGGATCTGGTTCGCCTTGTCCGGGTCGAACGGGTAGTCTGCTCGGCCGGCTTCTCGTAGAACGTCTTGTAGAAGCGAGGGCAGGATCCCGTTGGCCGACGAACGAGGTGCCGCGGCGTGGCGATCTCGTTGCATGCGCTCGCGGTCGATCGCGTACGCGATCGCCTGGCGCACCGTCGGGTCCTGGACGGCCGGGTTGAACTTCGCCTCCGGGCAGTGCTCCTTCGGGCAGAGGTTGAAGGCGAGCTGCGTGTAGCGCGGCGACGGGCTCGCGACCGTCTCGATGTTCTGCTGCTTGCCGAGCCGCGCGAAGCCGGCGGCCTGCGACCTCGCGATCAGGTCGATCTCGCCCAGCGTCAGCGCGCGCTCGACGGCGTCCTGGTTGCCGTACTTGATGCACTGGATCTCGTCGAAGGCGGGCCGGCTCGCCGCGGAAGCTCGGGTTGCGCTCCATGCGGATGATCCGCCCGCGCTCGAACTCGGTGACGATGTACGGCCCGCTGCCGACGATCGGCAGCTCGGGCTGGTACGAGCCGGTCAGCTCCTTGAGCGGCACCTTGCCCCAGATGTGCTTCGGGCAGGATGTAGACGAACAGGCCGCCGACGAAGCGCGCGTCCGGGCTGCTTGGTCGTGGACCACGACCGTGTCGGTCGTCGGGCGTCTCGATCGACTTGACGTTCGTCGTGTAGCCGGTGAACAGTCGCGCCGTTGCCGCCGAGCATCTCGAGCGACCACTTGACGTCGGCCGAGGTGATCGGCTTGCCGTCCGACCACTTCGCGCTCCGGGTCGAGCGTGGTAGGTGACGGTCTTGCTCGTCCGTCGGAGACCGTCCCAGCTCTTGGCGATGCCCGGCGCCGGCGTGAGGTCCTCGGGGCTGAAGTTGACGAGCAGGTCCCAGTTGATCGCCCAGACCGGTAGTCCTCCTCGTCGAGGCCGACGAACGGGTTCAGCGTCCGCGGGTCCTGCGCCCAGCCGATGCGCAGGACGTCTGCTCGCCGCCGTCGTCCTGGGCGCCGGCCGGCGGGGCCACGACCGCGAGCGCCACCGCCATGGCCACGGCCAGCAGTCCAACGATCGTCCGCAGCCTCATCGCGCTTCTCCTCATCGTCGTTCGACTCCACGGCCGCCTCGAGCGATCTCGAGCGTCTTCGCCGTCGCCGTCCAGCGCGCACGCGTGGCGCCGAGCGGCATCGTCGCCATGTGCTTGCCGTGGCCGACGGGCACGTTCGCGATCGCCGGGATCCCGAGCGGCGCGATCAGCTCGTCGAGCATCTCCTCGATCGAGAGCGTCGACTCCGGGCCCTCGGGGATCGTCTGGTAGCTGAGGTTGACGTTGGTGCCGAACACGAAGCCGGCGACGCCGTCGAGCTTGCCGGCGCGGATCAGGTGGTTGAGCGCGGTGTCGACCAGGTACGGTCTCGGTGTTGAGGTCCTCGACCATCAGGACGCAGCCCGTCGGTCGTCGAACTCGAACGGGGTGCCGATGCTCGCGCACGAGCAGCGTCAGGCAGCCGCCGACCAGCGGCGCCTCGGCGACGCCGCTCGCCGACCGTCAGCACGTACGGGTCCTCGGGGTCCTCGAAGACGCGGCCGAGCGGCTCGGGCCGGAACGCGCGGTGGAACCACTCCTCGGTCTCCTTGCGTCAGCTCGTCCTTGCGGCGCGTGAAGCGGAGGAAGTTCGGGCCGTAGAAGGTGACCCAGCCGGCGTGCGCGGCGAGCGCCAGGTGCAGCGCGGTGATGTCGCTGAAGCCGCAGACGATCCGCGGGTCGCCGACCGCGTCCCAGTCGATCAGGTCGTGCAGGCGGGCGCGTGCCGTAGCCGCCGCAGAGCGCGTGGACCATGTCGATGCCGGGCTCGCGTCAGCGCCCACTGCAGGTCGGCGGCGCGCTCCGCGTCGGTCCCGGCGAGGTAGCCGTGGACCTTGCGGTGGTTGGGGCCGAAGACGACCGTCGTGCCCGCGGCGCCTCGAAGTAGGCGGTCGCCTGCTCGATCTCCGAGCGCATCTGCGGCGGGCTCGCCGGGCGCGACGACGGCGATCGTCGCGCTGTCTCGGGCAGCGCCGGGCGGCTTGACGCGCTCGATCGCTCACGTCGTCGCCTCCCCGGCCGCCTCGCGACGCTCTCGATCGCCTCGGCGATCAGCTCGCGCGCGCCGCAGCGAGCCGAGCACGAGCTCGACGTGGATCTCGGCGACCTGCTCGAGCGCCGAGCGGCCCGGCGGGGTCGAACCAGAGGCGACGCCCGTGCACTGGAGCAGGATCGCGTAGGTGGCGACGCGCGGGTCGGAGCTGCGCAGCGAGCCGTCGCGGACGCCGTCGCGGATCAGCGCGCCGAAGCAGCTCCTGGTAGGCGTCGCGCTGGGCGATCAGCGCGCGCGCGCGGCCCGTCGGTCGAGCGCGCGGATCTCGCTGTCGGTGACGAACGCCTCCTGCGGGTGCAGGCCGTGGAAGACGACGTGCTCGCGGACGGCGGCGGCGAGCTGCAGCGCGGGCGCGGTCCTGGCGCGCGATCGCGGCCTCGACGCGCTCGGTCGAGCCGCTCCATGAAGTCGTCCTGGAGGCCGACCAGGATCGCCTCCTTGCTCGGGTACCAGTGGTAGATCGCGGCCGGCTGGATCCCGCGCCGCGGCGGCGATCGCCCGCATCGAGGTCGCGTGGTAGCCGAGCCGGGCGAACAGCTCGACGGCGGCGGCCTCGATCGGCGTCGCGCGTGTCGGGCCCGCGGTCGGCGGCACGGCGCTGGCGGCCGGGTGCGGCGACCGTCGTCAGCCAAGCTCCAGCAGCTCCGGCGCCTGCTCCTGGCGTCGCGACCTCGCGGCCGAGGGTGCGCGGCGAGCCCGACGGCCATCTCGACGAGCGCGGCGTTGGACGGCGCGAGCACGCCCTTGGCTGATGTAGGCGACGTCCTCGAGGCCGGTGCGGATGCCGGGCGCGCCCCTGCAGCAGCGCCAGCGCCGAGCATCCGGTGGTGGTGGCGGCCGATGCAGGTGACGGTCCAGAACGTCTCCGGCGGCAGCGGGCGCAGCATCGCGTCCAGCGCCTCCGGGCGAGGCGTCGATGCCGCCCGGGACGCCGAAGACGAGGTTGACGCGCATCGGCGGCGCGAGGATGCCCTGCTCGAGCCAGCGGACGGCGCTGACGACGTGGCCGACGTCGAAGCACCTCGACCTCGAGCGCGATGCCCGCGCTCGGTGCGCCCGCTCGACGATCCCGCGGCCGGCGGGCGGCGGCGTGATGAAGGTCTCGTCGCCGAAGTTCATCGAGCCCGACTCGACGCCCGGAGATGTCCGGCTTCGCCTCGAGGCCGGTCGTGCGCTCGCTCGATCGTCATGTCGTTGGCGCCGCCGGTCGAGACCATCGTCAGCAGGTCGGGCAGCCGGCGCGGATCCGGTCGATCACGTCGACGAACAGCTCGGGCCGGCCGCTCGGCGTGCCGTCGTCCTCGCGCACGTGCAGGTGGGCGATCGTCGCGCCCGCCTCGGCCGCGCCGATCGCCGAGTCGGCGATCTCCTCGGTCGTGTACGGGATGTTCGGGTTGGTGTCGCGGAAGACGTCGGCGCCGGTGATCGCGCAGGTGATGACGACGGGGTCGCGAGTTCCAGGCGCTCATCTCGGTGCCTCCTCCGGAGCCGCGCCAGCGAGGCGCGCTCGCTCGTCGGTGATCGGGCGCGAGCCGCGCTGCTCCGCGTCCCAGAGCACGAGCCCGAACTCGGCCTCGACGAGCGACCTCGCCCTCGGCGTCGAGGATGCGCTCGCGCGTGGTCATGCTCGAGCGTGCCGAGCTCGCGTGACCCCGCACTCGACGGTGACCGCGCGATGGCCGGGTCGGATCTCGCGCCGCCAGCATGACCTCGCAGCGGCCGACGACGTACTCGTCGCGGCTGATCCCGCGCTCGCGCGAGGAACGCGTCGCGGCCCTCCTCGAGGTAGGTGAGCACGACGCGCGTGGTTGACGTGGCCGAGCGCCGTCGATGTCGCCCCAGCGCATCTGCACCCGGTGGCGCGAGCTCATGCCGCCTCTCCTCCGGCGCGCCGAGCGCCTCGCGCAGCGCCGGCGTGCGGCGCACGAGGTCGAGCGCGTAGGCGCCGCGGTCGGGCGCGTAGCCGTTGCCGACGAGCATCCGCACGTCGCTGCTCATCCCGTCCGCGGTCAGCGCCGCGGTCTGGAAGCTCGTCGCCATCGAGTAGAAGAGGACCGTGCCGCTCGTCGGCGGTCAGCAGGATCGCGGCGGGCTCGCAGCCGCGTGGCGTTGACGACGACGACGGTCAGGTCGGCCGGCCGGCGCGCCGGCGGCGCGCACGCGCGGCGAGCGCGGCCAGCGGATCGCGCAGGTCGGCGGCGACGCCGACGTCGCAGAGGCCGAGCTCGACGACGCGGTCGACGCGCGGCTCGCGGTCGACGTCGATCGGCGACCGACGCGTGCCGCGCCCGGCATCGCGTCGCGGGCGGCGGCCAGGGCGAGCTTGCCGGCGTGGCCGGCGCCGAGCACGCAGACGGCGCCGCCCTCGGCGCGGCGCGAGGTCGCGGGTGTGCGAGGCGGCGGCGTAGACGTCGTAGACCTCGAGCGCGGTCGTCGAGCGGGAGGTCGTCGGGCAGCGGCCCCCAGGGCGCGCGCTCGGGCACGTAGGCGGTGCCGCGGACGCTCGACCTGCGCCGAGTCCGGGTCGACGCGGTCGACCTCGTCGAGCCGCAGCGGCGTCAGCGTCAGCGAGGCGAGCGTGACGATCCGCGTCGCCCGAGCGCGGGCGGCGTCGCCGAAGCGCTCGCCGACGGCGGTGACGGTGCCGAGCGCGACGCCGCCGGAGTCGGTCTCGGGGTTGTGCATCTTGCCGCGCGCGGCGACGATCTCGAGGATCGCGCGCGGCCATCGCGCGCGGGGTCGCCGCCGGCGCGCTCGCGGATGTTGCGGAACGAGGTCGAGTCGAGGCAGAGCCGCTCGACCGCGACCTCGATCTCGTGCGGCGCGCACCGGGCCGGAGGCGTCGAGGCGCTCGGCCGGCTGCGGCAGCGCGCCGCGCGGCTCGAGCACCCGGTCGGCGCCGAGTCGCTCTCCCAGTTCGCTCGCGGAGCTAACGTTCATGAACGATCGTTAGGGAACCTATTAGGCCCAGGACAGCCCTGTCAAGGGACCCAAACGAGTGATCGTTTAGGACTACTAGACCGGCCGGTCCGTTGTAGGTGGCGCAATGGGCAAATCGGCCGTACGTTGGAGAAACCCTCCGCATGAGCCGCCCCTCTGCCCCAAGTCCCTCGTCGCGCATCGTGCTGGCTGCGCTGGCCGCCGCGTTCTGTCTGCGTCACAAGCGTGACGCTCGTGACGCTGCTCGGCGGAGCTGGTCCCGCGACCGCCGGGCGGAGGAGAGAGCCGGCCACGGCCCCAGTCCATCCGCACGCCGGCGACCTGGGCGTCCCCGGCCTCAACGAGCGCGAGCTGCGCGCGTTCGAGACAGCGACGCTGGGGGCCGAGCACGCGGCCGAGCACGCCGCGATGCGGACCGCCGAGAAGTCCGGCGGCGGCGAGATCAAGAGCAGCTACTCCGCCGAGACGAGGCGGCCGCGGCCGCCGAGGCGGCGCTGGCGGTGGAGGGCGATCCCGACGACATCGGCCAATGGGAGACCGCCAAGACGCCGTTCCCGATCGTGGCGATCCATGCTGCCCTGCTGCCGACCGGCAAGGTGATGTTCTTCTCGTACCCGACCTATCCGAACCGCCCGAACAACGCCGAGGCGTACCTGTGGGATCCGGCTCAGCCGAACGTGCCGCCGGTGATCAAGAACCCACCCGGCAAGGCCAACATCTGGTGCGCCGGCCAGACCTTCGCCGCGAACGGCGAGCTGGTCGTGTTCGGCGGCAACCTGGATTACGAGTTCCCGCCCTCCCAGACGTGGAAGGGCCTCGACCGGGTGTTCACCTTCAACCCGTGGTCGGAGACCTGGACCGAGCAGCCGAAGATGGCGCACGGCCGCTGGTACCCCACCGGCGTGCGCCAGCCCGACGGGCGGATCCCGATCGTCAGCGGGCTGGACGAGTCGGGCGTGCTGGTGCCGCACTCGAACACCAACCCCGACGTCGAGCTGTTCACCCCGTCCACCGCGCTCAGCGGGCTGGGCACGCTCAAGAAGATCGGCGTGATCGGGGACGATCCGGTGAAGAAGCCGATCGGACAGCTCTACCCGCGCATGGTCGTGATGGCGTCCGGGCACACGATCCTGGCCGGGCCCGACAGGGAGACGAGCTGGTACTTCGACAACCTCGACGCCAACCCGTTCACCTGGGTCGACATCCCGAACCTGACCCGCCACCGCACCTGGGGCACCGACCGTTCCGCTGCCGTCGGGCCCCGGCGGGCCGACCAAGCTGCTCGCTCTCGGCGGGACCGAGTGGAGCGGTGAGCCGTCCACGACGACTACGGAGCTCTTCGACGAGAACAACCCCGGCGCCTGGCAGCCCCAGAACGGCAAGGACAACCTCTACGGCCGCGGCCATGCCAACACTGTCCTGCTCCCGGACGGGTCGATGGTCGAGGTGGGAGGCGGGCGGGGCAGCCTCGATACCTTCGAATCGGCGCTCCACTACGCCGAGCCCGAGCAGCGCCACATCGAGCTCTGGGACCCGCAGACCGGGCAATGGCGACTCGGGCCGGCGCAGACCGAGGCACGCGCCTACCACTCGACCGCCCTGCTGCTGCCCGACGGGCGCGTGATGTCCGCCGGCGACGACTTCAACGGGGATCCGGGCAAGGTCAACGCCAGCACGGACAACGACCCCATGGAGGACACTGCGGAGATCTACAAGCCGCCGTACCTGTTCCGCGGCCCGCGCCCGACGATCACGAGCGCCCCGGCGACGATCGGGTTCAACGGGACCTTCAGCGTCGACACGCCGAACGCGAACATCACCGGCGCCGCGCTGGCCGCGCCCGGAGCCGTTACGCACGGCGTAGACATGAACCAGCGCATGCTGGAGCTCAACGTGGTCCAGGGCACCGGTGCGTCAGCGTGACCGCGCCGACCGGCCCCAACGCCGCGCCACCCGGCTACTACATGCTGTTCCTGCTCAACGACCAGGGCGTGCCCTCGGTGGCCAAGTTCGTGAAGCTCCAGCAAGGCGGGACCCTGGGCGGCTGCGGCACGCCGCCGCCAGCCGACCTCGCCCCGCCGACCGTCAGCCTGACGGCGCCGGGCCCCGGCAAGGTGGCGGGCACGATCGACGTGAAGGCCTCCGCCTCGGATGACCGCGGTGTTGTGGGGGTCCAGCTCAGGCGCGCCGCCACGCTCCTGGCCGACGACACCTCGTCGCCCTACGAAGCGAGCTGGAACACGACGACCGTCCCCGACGGCACGTACACCCTGAGCGCCACGGCGCGCGACGCATCGGGCAAGACCGCCACGGCCTCGGTGACCGTCACCGTCGAGAACACCGACACAGACGGGCCCGCGGTCGTCATCACGAACCCGGCTGCCGGCGCGAACGTGACCGGCGTGGCTCCCGTCACGGCCGCCGCCAGCGACCCCAGCGGTGTGAGCCAGGTGCAGTTCAGGGTGGACGGGGCCAACATCGGTGGGCCCGACACGTCCGCGCCCTTCTCGATCGCGTGGGGGAGCATCAACGTCCCCAACGGCAGCCACTCGCTCACCGCCGTGGCGCGCGACGCGCTCGGCAACGAGCGCACCTCAGCTGGGGTGTCGGTCAACGTGAACAACCAGGACGGGGCGCCCGTGGATGCGCTGCCCCCCAAGAAGCCGCCGCAGAACACGCCGAACAACCCGGGCGGCAACAACCCCGGTGGGAACGGCCCCGGCGGGAACGGCCCCGGCGGCACCAACGCGGCACCGTCCTTCAGCAGGCTCCGCCTGACGCCCGCGACGTTCCGCCAGGGCGGGCTGACGACGATCAGCTTCCGCCTGACCGAGGCGGCGAAGGTGCGCGTGTCGTTCGAGCAGCGGCTGCCCGGCCGCCGCGCCGCGGGCCGCTGCGTCAGGCCGCGCAAGGGCACGCGCCCGAACTGCACCCGCTACGTGGGGCTGCGCCCGACGATGACGATCAACGGCAAGCCCGGCGCCAACACCCTGTCGTTCAGGGGCAAGCTGTCCCGCACCCGCAAGCTCGCGCCGGGCCGGTACCGGGTCACGCTGGTGGCCACCGACTCGGCTGGCAAGCGCTCGAGGGCCGCGCGCGCGAACCTGCGCCTGCTGGAACGCGCCCCGAAGGGTCGCGCCAGCTCGGCCACCGCACTCGCGCTCAGCTGGTTCTGAGCCCGGCGCGGATACGCTGCGCCGACGGAAACGCTCCCCTACAACTGGTACGTCGACGCGGAGGTGCTCGCGCACGAGCGTGAGCGGCTATTCGGCCACGCCTGGCAGTACGCCGGCCACACGGGGCAGCTTGCCCAGCCGGGGTCGTACTTCACGCTGAGGGTCGGCGACGTGCCGCTGGTCGTGGTGCGCGACCGCGAGGGCGCGCTGGGCGCGTTCGTGAACGTGTGCAGGCATCGCGGGGCCGAGGTCGTGTCGGGCGCCGGCAGCTGCACGAGCCTGCAGTGCCACTACCACGCCTGGACCTACGGGCTCGACGGCGCGCTGCGCGCGGCGCCGCGCGCCGATGGCGACCCGAACTTCGACCGCTCCGCGCTCGGCCTGCGCCGCGCCCAGGTCGACACGTGGGGCCCGTTCGTGTTCGTCAACGCGGACCCCGACGCGGCGTCGCTGGCCGACACGCTCGGCGCGCTGCCCGAGCTGGTGCGGGAGGGCGGCGTGGACGTGGACGCGCTCGCCTTCCACTCGCGCGCGCCCTACTCGCTCGCGGCCAACTGGAAGGTGGCCGTGGAGAACTTCCTCGAGTGCTACCACTGCCAGGTCGCCCACCCCGGGTTCAGCGAGGTGGTGGACGTGTCGCCGGACGCGTATCGACTCGAGCACCAGCCCACGTTTGCCAGCCATCACGTCCGCCTGCGCGAGGGCGGCGGGATGGATGGTCAGTTCCATCTGGTCTGGCCGAACATCAAGGTCAACGTCATGCCTGGCGAGGCCAACCTCTCGATCGGGCCGCTGCTGCCGCTCGACCCCGACCGCACCGACGGCTTCCTCGACTACTTCTTCCCGCCCGACGCCGACCAGGAGTGGATCGCCGGCTACCTCGAGCTCGACGACCAGGTCGGAGTCGAGGACCGCGAGCTGGTGGAGTCGGTCCAGCGCGGCATCCGCTCGCGCACCTTCGAGCACGGCCGCCTGATGCTGCCGAGCGAGGAGCTGATCGCCGAGTTCCAGCGCTGGGTCGCGGCCGGCCTGGCCTGAGGAGCGGGATGGCGCTGCGGATGCCGGTCGTCTGGAGCGAGCGCCACCGGCTGCACGAGCCGGGAGGTGAGATCTGGGTCGGTGTCCGTACCCCCGGCACGGAGGTGCCCGAGCGCGCCGAGCGCATCCACGCCGAGCTCACGCGGGCTGGGGCGCGCTGGGTGGAGGCCGCGCCCCAGGGCGACGAAGCCGTGCTCGCCGTGCACGACCGCGAGCTGCTCGACTACCTCGCGTCGGCCTGGGCCGACTGGGAGGCGGCCGGGCTGACGCGGGACCCGGGCCAGGACCGGGTCGTGCCGTACATCTTTCCCGACCCGGCCTGTTCTCCGGCTTCGAGCCGGCGGTCCCCGCCGCCATCAGCGCCCGCGCCGGGCGCTTCGCCTACGACACGATGACGCTGATCGGGCCGGGCACGTGGGAGGCGGCGCGCGGCGCGCTGGACGCGGCGCTGACCGCGGCCGACCTGGTGCTCGCGGGCGAGCGGCCGCGTATGCCTGCTGTCGCCCACCGGGCCACCACGCCACCCGGTCCGCGTTCGGCGGGTCCTGCTACCTGAACAACGCGGCGGCCGCGGCCGCGCGGCTGCATGCCGGGTGGCGGCCGGTGGCGGTGATCGACATCGACGCCCACCACGGCAACGGCACGCAGGCGATCTTCTACGAGGACCCACAGGTGCTCGTCGGATCCGTGCACGTGGATCCGGGCGCCGGCTGGTTCCCGCACTTCCTCGGGTTCGCGCGCGAGACCGGCGCCGGCCCGGGCGCCGGGGCCAACCTCAACCTCCCGCTCGCGCCCGGTAGCGGCGACGGCCCCTGGCTGGAGGCGGTCGGCGAGCTGGCGGCCTGGGCCGGCTCGCGCGGGGCGCGAGCGCTGGTGGTGGCGCTCGGCGTCGACGCCGCTGGCGGCGATCCCGAGAGCCCGCTCGAGGTAACCGCCCGCCGGCTTCCACGCGGCCGGCCGGGAGCTCGGGGAGCTCGGGCTGCCGACGGTGCTCGTTCAGGAGGGCGGCTACGACCTGGCCACGCTGGGACCGCTGGTGCGCGAGGCGCTCACCGGCATCGAGTCCGCCCTCACAGGGGGCGGTACATGATGTGCAGGCCCGACGTAGCCCTCGACCGGGTGATGGAAGCCCTCCGGCAACGTGCCCAGCAGCTCGAAGCCGAGCGAGCGCCACAGCGCCACGGCCCGGGTGTTGGTCTCCACGACGGCGTTGAACTGCATCGCTCGGTAGCCCTCGGCGCGCGCCCACTCCAGGGCGTACTCGCCCAGGGCCCGCCCGACGCCGCGCCCGGCTGCTCGGGAGCGACCATGAAGCTCGCGCTGGCGACGTGCGAGGCCGGGCCCCGGTGGTTGCGGTGCACCTTGGCGGTGCCCAGCACGGTCCCGTCGCGGTCCACGGCGACCACCACCGTCCCGCCGGGCGGTCGTCCATCCACATCGCCCGCGCCGTCTCCTCGCTGACGTCCCGGTCCCAGGAAAAGGTCTCGCCGGCGGCGCACGATCTGGCTCAGGAACGGCCAGATCGCGGCCCAGTCGCCGTAGGTCGCCTCCCTGATCTTCACCGCGCGGCGTGAAGCGCTCCATGCCGATCACCGGGCGCAGCCGCGCGCTCGAGCTCGCGGTCGGCGAAGGCGCGGCGCAGCACGTCGTTGCCGAGCGCGTTGCCCAGCGAGGCCATGATCATCCCCTGGTCGAGCGACAGGTAGGAGTCCGAGACGCGCCCGGTCTGCACGTTGACGCTGTCGCGGAAGCCCCACTTGCCGTACAGGCCCGGGAAGTCGCGGGCCAGCCGGCGCGACGTTCGCGCGGGCGTCGCCGCCGGCGCGTAGCGCAGCGCGAGGAAGGCGGCGTGCGGCGTGACGACGCCGTTCGTGTAGGCCGACCGCGGCGGGTCGGGCACGGCCGGGCGGTCGGGGCAGCCGGCGAAGCCGCGGTCGACGAGCGTGTTGTCCTCGTTGGACGGCATCGCCGTTCGGGTCCATCCCGGCGCCGTCGACGCCCCAGGCGCCGTAGTCGCCCTCGGGCTTGTTGGCCGGCGAGAAGCCCCAGTAGCCGTAGCCGCGCCTCGGTCAGCCCGTGGTAGATCTGCGCCTTGACCGTGAGCGGGTGGTTGACGCCCCAGCTCCGCGGCGCCCAGCGCTCCTCGGGCACGAACAGCGCGGGCATCAGCGCCTCGAACATCGAGCCGCCCCACGACGGCACGAGCGAGCATGCCGCGGTAGCGGTAGGCGCCCTCGAAGACCTCGACGCCGAAGTAGGTCCGCGCAGTCGCCGACCGGCTTCGTCTCCTGGAAGGAGTAGTCGCAGGTGTCGGGGAACGTGCGCCAGCGCCCGAAGTACTCCTTCGGCGGCAGCTGGCCGCGGCCGATCCCGAGGTAGTCGACGATGCGGCTCTCGCTGACCACCGTGTCGTAGCAGCACGGCGAGGCGGCCGGGTCGTCGGGCCGGTAGTGGAAGAGCACCCGGTTGACGCTCGGGCCGTAGTAGAAGCCGAAGTCCATCGCCGTCGTAGAGCGCCCGCGCGCGCGCGCGCGAGCGCGGGCACGCTGCTCGCGACGATCTTCAGCCCGACCGCGAGCCAGCCGTTGTCGACCGACGAGAGGATCGGATGGAAGTCGTCGCTCGGGTCCGGCGGCCAGGACGTCGAGCTTGGCGCCGGTGCGGTGGTCGTACCAGTTGTAGAACTGGCCGGTGTCCGCGTAGCGCTCCATGCGCTCGAGCGTCGTCGAGCGTGCGCGACAGCCGCGCCGCAGCTCGCGCGCGCGAGATGATGCCCGAGCCGCTGCGCGGCGACCGCGCTCCACATGTAGGCGCCGATGTTCGTCGTCGACGTCTGCACGCTCGTGGCTGCCGTCGCTTTCGAGGATGTCGGCCGGCAGCCCGGAGCGCGGGTCGGTCATCGCGACGAACGACGCCCACGTGCGCTGCGGCGTAGTCGTGCAGCTGCGTCGCGCTCGGATGCGCTCGCCGCCGAGGCGAGACCATGAACGTCGCGAGCAGCGAGCAGCGACGCAGCACACGGCGACCTCCCGTTTGACGCCCGCTCGGGCTACCCGCGTTCGCCGGCGATCCGGGCAGTCCGAGGGTCAGGAAGTCGGGAGCGCATGCAGGATCGAAGGGGTCTCTCTGCACGCAATGGTCATCGCCGCGCTGGTCGTCGTGCCTGGCTGCGCGTGGCCGGCGTCGGCGCCGACGAGCGTCGCACGCGCAAGGTCAAGCAGCGCGCCGTCGGGCAGAGCCGACCGCCAAGACGTCGAGCGCCGCATCGACTCGCTGATCAAGCAGCATGACGCTCGAGGAGAAGCTCAACCAGCTGACGCTGCTCTCCGACGGCCAGATGAAGGACGACCCGGCGCGAGGCGCGCAAGCCGGTCGGCGCGGTGTTCAGCGAGACCGACCCGGCGCTGATCAACCACTACCAGCACGACGCCGTCGAGAACTCGCGCCTGCACATCCCGATCCTGTTCGCCTTCGACACGATCCACGGCTTCCGGACGATCTTCCCGATCCCGCTCGGCGCCGCCAGCAGCTTCGACCCGAGCGTCGCCCGGACCGACCACCGCATCGGCGCCTTCGAGTCCGCGGCGGTCGGCCTCAAGCAGATCTACAGCCCGATGGTCGACCTCTCCCACGAGCCGCGCTGGGGCCGGATCTCGCGAGGCCGCGGGCGAGGACCCGTACCTGAACTCGGTGATGGCCGCCGCGCGCGTGAAGGGCGCCCAGGGCAGCGACTACAGCGCGCCCGACAAGGTCGTCACGAGCGTCAAGCACTTCGCCGCCTACGGCGAGCCCGACGCGGGGCGCGACTACAACACCACCGACATGTCGCTGCAGCGGCTGTGGAACTTCTACCTGCCGCCGTTCAAGGCGGCGATCGACGCCGGCGCCGACACGCTGATGTGCTCGTTCAACGCCATCAACGGCGTGCCCGGCTGCGCGAACCGCTACCTGGAGACCAAGCATCCTCAAGCAGCGCTGGGGCTTCGACGGGTTCATCGAGAGCGACTACACCGCGGTCGCCGAGCTGCGCTCGTGCCCGGGCGAGAACCCGGCCGGCGGCCCGTGCGGCCACGGCGTCGCCGAGGACGGCAAGGAGGCCGCCCGGCTGGCGCTGAACGCCGGCACCGACTCCGAGATGGTCTCGACCAACTACCGCGACTTCGGCAAGCAGCTCGTGGCGAGCGGGCAGGTCTCGATGCGCCGCATCGACGACGCCGTGCGGCGCATCCTGCGCGTGAAGTTCCGCGCCGGGCTGTTCGAGCACCCGTACGTCGACGTCGACGCCGCGCGAGGGCAAGCAGCTGCTGCCGCCAGAACCGCGCGGCGGCGCGCAAGGCGGCCGGGCGCTCGATGGTCCTGCTGAAGAACGACGGCCCGGTGCTGCCGCTCGACCCGGCCAAGACGACCGCGATCATCGGGCCGCTCGGCGACGACGAGCACGACATGCTCGGCCCGTGGTGGGGCCGCGGCGCGCGACGACGACGCGGTGTCGCTGTTCGACGGGCATGCAAGGCCGCAGAACCCGAACACCACGTACACGCCCGGCTGCACGCTGAGCAACAACGAGCTCTACGACCCGGCCAACGAGTGCGCCTCGACGCCGGCTTCGCCGCCGCGGTCGCCGCGGCGCCAAGCCGCCGACCAGGTCGTGCTCGCGCTGGGCGAGACGCGCGAGATGAGCGGCGAGGCCGAGGCGCGCTCGATGCTCGACCTGCCCGGCGAGCAGGAGGAGCTGATCGAGGCGATCAAGGCCACCGGCAAGCCGTTCGCGGTCGTGCTCTTCAACGGGCGCCCGCTGACGCTCGACGAGGTCCACGCCGACTCGCCCGCGATCCTCGAGGCCTGGTTCCCCGGCGTCGAGGCCGGCAACGCCGTGGCCGACGTGCTCTACGGCAAGGTCAACCCGGGCGGCAAGCTGCCGGTCAGCTTCCCGCGCAACGAGGGCCAGGTGCCGATCTACTACAACCACAAGCCCACCGGCCGCCCGTGCGACGTCGGCTCGAGGTACAACTCGCGCCACCGCGACATCCTGAGCTGCGGCGCCGCTGTACGAGTTCGGCTACGGCCTCAGCTACACGACGTTCAAGATCTCGGGCGCTGAGGCTGAGCGCGACCACGATGGACGCGCGCCAGCGGCACGATCAAGGTCAGCGCCCAGGTCACGAACACCGGCGCCCGCGCCGGCGACGAGGTGGCGCAGCTCTACGTCAACGACCCGGTCGCGAGCATCTCGCAGCCGGTCCGCCGCCTGCGCGGCTTCGAGCGCGTGACGCTGCAGCCGGGCCAGACGAAGACCGTGTCCTTCACGCTCGACCGCGACGACGTCGGCTTCTACGACAACCGCGGCCGCTTCGTCGTCGAGAACGGCCGCATCAACGTCGTTCGTGGGCAACACCTCGAGCCAGTCGGACAACAAGCCGACGTTCACGGTCACGGGCGGGCAGAAGGTCCGTTAGAACGGCACCTCCTGCCGGCACGCGGTGTTGCGCGGCGGCAGGTCGAGGCGCTCGAGATAGAGGGCCACGCGGCTGACCGCCACCGCCAGGCCGATCTCGCGTCCGAACCACCACGTGGCCAGACCGACGGGAACGACGAACGCGAACCCGACACCGACGGAGGCGGCGCCCGAGAGGCCCAGGCGCAGGACGAACAGCAGCAGCGCCGCGGCGGCCACCCACGCGGTCCGCTGCGCCGTGGTGCGAGTCACGCGACGTGGCCTACGGCGACCGCCACCCGTCGTTCATGTGCGGCAGCAGCAGCTCGCGGGCATCGCGGTCGGTTCCCGTGGCGCCGGCGTCGGCGTCGTAGTGGGTGCCGGGCCGTTCGATCAGGGTGATCGGGAAGCCCGCCGCCTCGAGTGCGCCTGTCTCGGCGCGGACGCCGGCGATCGGATACACGTCGTCCTCGGTATGGGCGAGGTGCACGATGTTGAACTTCCAGGCGGCTGCGTCGATCGAGTCGGCCTGGGAGGAGCCGGTGTCCCTGAAAGGCGACGTGTTCTCCGCCAGCACCCCCGCGAACATCCTGGCGTTGTAGAAGGCGGTGCGGTAGGAGAGATCTCCTCCCGAGGAATATCCCCCGAGGACGACCCGGCGCGGGTTGATGTTGAAGTGCGTCTTGACGTTGGCGATCGCGGCCAGCAGCATGGCCGAGTCGGTGTTCACGTCCCAGCAGGCGCCCTCCCGACCGCCCACGGCGATCGCGATGTAGCTCTGATCGCCGCCTGGTGAGACCGTGTAGATGTCGCCCTCGCTCTGGCCCCCGCAGCCGTGCGACCAGACGAGCAGGGAGATCGGCGTGGAGTGCGTGGCGTCGTATGCCGACGGCACGTAGATCCAGTAGTTGCTCTCCGCGCTGTCGAGGGTGAAGACCGTGTCCTTCTTGAAGCGCACGGGATCGCTCGGCCTCGAGCCCCGCCCGGAGCTCCCGATCCGCAGCCTGCCGACCCCGCGGCAGTTGTTGCCCTCGGAGCGCTCGCGGAGCTTGGAGCGCCGGTCCGCGCACACACGCAACGACCGCGAGCCGGCGGGCAAACCGCGGGGCACCCGGGCGGTGACGTTCACGGTCACCTTCTCGGCCGGATCCAGGGCCGGCACGGTGAACCGCTTGACCACGCGGTAGCGCCGGGACACCCGGACGGTCAGGGCCGCCGAGGACCGCCGCGCGGACACCGAGCCCGAGTTGCGCACCACGAACGACCCGGCCAGCTTCCCGTCGCTGGCTCGAACGGAGCCCTTCGACACGACCAGATCGGGTCTCGGCGAGACCTGTGCGCCACCGACCGCCGGCAGCACAGCAACCGCGGTCAGCACGCCCGCCACCACCATCGCCCGCAGCCCCCGCCCGAATCGCGTCACGGCGACGGATCCTGTCACCGGGCCGGGGGATCGTCAACGCGTGCGGGTAGCCGCACCCCGGTGGCGTGGCGCCCGAACCCCCAGACACCTGCTCGCCGCATCCTTTCGGCGGCGGCGCGGTGGGACGCTGCGGGACATGAAGACCGGCCGCCCACAAGACCACCTGTTGCAACCGCCCGACGCGGTCTTCTACGTGGAGTCCAGCCTCCCACCCGGGATGACGATCGGCCAGTACAGGCGCAGCCGGCCAAGCCGGCCCGCTACCCGCTGGAAGCGGCTGATGCGGCTCGCCGGCGGCGCGCAGGTCGCGACTGCTAGTTGAGCCTGGCGCGGCGAACGAGGCCGTCGGCGGCCTCCACGATGCCGGCGACGCTCCGCTCCACGACCACCCACGGGCTGAGCGAGAGTCGTGACGGGACCGCTGCTCCACCAAGGATGAGTCCGATCTCGGCGTCCGCTCCGGTCACCGCGTCGATCGCCGCCGGCACGCGCTCCCCGGCGTCGGGCATGGTTGCGGAGAGCGCGAACAGTGCGGGATGGTGATCCGCGACCACGGCCCCCAGCGCGCTCGTGGGCACGTCGGCGCCGAGCGGCAGCACGTCGTAGCCGGCCGACTCGAGCAGCTTCGCCGCCATGTCGAGCGCCAGCACGTGCTGCTCGCCCTCGACCGCGGCGAGCATCGCTCGGTGCTGGGCTCGCCGCGTGGGGAGCTCGGCCAGCTCATGCGCCAGGACCAGCACCCGGGTGGTGATCTGGGTGGCGAGGTGCTCGTGCGCGACGCCAATCTCGCCGGCGGCCCAGAGCTGGCCGATCCGATACATGGCGGGCCCGACCACCAGGTCGTAGAGCAGCGCCTCGCCGAGCGTCAGCTCGAGCGCCTCTTGCGCGATCTCTTCGGCCGCCTCCGAATCGCCCGACAGGAGCGCTACGCCGTAGCGATCCGAGAGGGATTCGGCCAACACGCGCTTGTGGAACTCGTCGCGACCGCGGTCCACGCCCCCCACGCTACGCCTTCGCGCGCGCCCGCGCCGCCTCGTCTCAGGCGCCCTGCGGACGCGACGGGCCGCCGCTGACGCGACCGGGGCGCAGCGGCCGCACGTGCGTGCGGACGTGCTCGAGCGCGCGCGCGACCGCCTTGCGATCCTTGGCAGAGAGGTGCTCGGTGAAGTGGCGGCGGATGCCGTCGCGATGCACGACGCGAGCGGCGTCGAGCGCCTTGCGGCCAGCGGGCGTGACGAAGACCAGCGCGACGCGCCGATCGTGGGCCGGGCGCTCGCGTCGCACGTAGCCCGCCTTCTCCATGTTGTCGATCACCCGCGTGAGTCCGCTCTTGCTGTGGAGGACCCGATCGGCGATCTCGCTCATGGGCAAGCCGTCGCTCGCGTCCTCGAGGTGGACGAGCACGTCGTACCAACGGATCGAGATCCCCTGCGCGGCTTGCAGCTCCACCTCCAGGATGTCGGTGAGCGCCCAGGCGCACTCGATGAAGACCCGCCACGCCTGGGCGCCGGGGAATGGCTCGGACTCGGGACTTGACAGAGAAGGTTCGCTTTGCAACTATTCGTCCGCGTTTATTTCGATCGCGGATTGATGCAGATCGTAGCACCTGTGTCCGACCGCCCTCCGAGGGGAGCAGCTATGAGCACCATCTTCGTCCGCCACGATGTCGCCGACTTCGACGCCTGGAAGCCAGGCTTCGACGAGCACGGGGCGGTCCGCCGCGAGTACGGCCTGACCGACGCGGGGCTCTACCGCGACGACGAGAACGCCAACTCGATCACCATCGTGCTCCGACGGACGACCTCGCACGCGCGCGCGAGTTCCTCGGCTCGGACGACCTGCGCGAGACGATGTCGAAGCTCGGCGTGGTCTCGCAGCCGGACGTGTGGATCACGAACGAGGCCTGACGTAGGGGGCGGTCGCGGCTACCTTCATCCGCGTGCCCGAAGCCATCCAGAGCAGCGGCACGTTCGTGTTCGCCGACATCGCCGGCTACACCGCGCTGACCGAGGCACATGGCGACGCTGATGCCGCGGACCTTGCCGCAACGTTCTGTCGCGAGATGGCGGAGGCGGCCCGAGCGCGCGGCGGCGAGCTGATCAAGACCATCGGGGATGCGGTGATGGTCCGCCACCGCGACCCTTCGCAAGCGGTCCTGCTCGGGCTCACCGCGGCTCACGACGTGATGGCAGGGCACGGCTTTCCCGCGATCCGGGTCGGGATGCATCACGGCACCGCCATCGAGCGTGAGGGCGACTGGTTCGGTGCCACGGTGAACCTGGCGGCCCGCGTGGCGGCGCTAGCCGCCGGTGGCGAGGTCCTCGTGACCGACGCCGTGCGAGACGCCGTCGAGGAGCTGGAGGGCGTCGAGTTTGAGAGCCGGGGACATCACCGGATGCGCAACGTGACGCTCTCGGTGCCGCTCTTCGCCGCGCTGTCGGACGCCCGCAGCAGCGAGGAGCACCACACCGACCCAGTGTGCCGGATGTTGGTCGCGGAGGGGCGGGAAGCAGGCACGCTCCGGCACAGTGACGTGCGCTATTGCTTTTGCTCGCTCGACTGCGCTCGCCAGTTCCTGCGGGACCCCGACGCGTACATTGCTTCCGCGTAAAGTTGCCAAAACTCGACGAAAATGGCAACTTTGAGCTAGACTTGCCGCGTGGGTTCCGTCGAACGCAAGAATCGGCTTCTGGAGAACATCCTCCGTCTACGTCGCGCGGAGCGTGCTGCCCCGCGTATTCAGGATCTGGTTGCGGTCAGGTCGTCGCTGGAAGAGGAGCTGGGCGGGACGGTCTCGCAGCGATTGGCTGCCCGGTTTCTGGGCGTTAGCCACACCGCGCTGCAGCGCTGGATCCGTTCCGGAGACCTCAACCTCGTCTTCAATCGCGAGGGGCGCTCAGAAGTGCCCATCGGAGAGTTGCTTCGCCTGCGTGAAGCAGTCGATCAGCAGCGCATCGCCGGCAACCGCAGCCAGCACTTGCTCGAGCCGGAGGTTCTTGAAAGTCGACGTCGCGCGAAGCGACTTGACCCGAAGCGACTACTGGCCAGCGAGGACGTGCAGCCGGGTCATGGGCGTGCGGAGCGTCAGAGCCTTGCCTACCACCGAGCCCTCAGCAAGCGCTTGGACCGGCGGATGGTTGACGACGCGCTGCACACGGTGTGGAAGTGGCGAGATCAGGGGCGCATGGATCCCCGCTACGTCCGGCAATGGGAGCAGCTGCTGCAGAGGCCTGTCCCGGAGATCAAACGGGTCATTGGAGCTGATACCGCAAAGGCACGAGACCTCCGCCAGAACTCGCCCTTCGCGGGGATGCTCAGCACACCCGAGCGCAAGAAGATCCTTGCGGGGATCCGATAGTGGATCGCGAGGATTTCTTCCACGTCATTGCGGCTGCTGCGGACGCCACTAAGGAAGACGAGTTCGTCGTCATCGGCAGCCAGGCGCTCGTGGGCTACTACGCCGATCCGCCAGCAGAATTGCTCCAGTCGATGGAAATCGACCTCTACCCGAAAAAACAATCCCGAGCGCGGGATAGAAATCGACGGTGCGATCGGCGAAGGCTCAGCCTTCCAAGCACAGTACGGCTACTACGCGCACTCCGTAGGCCCTGAGACCGCGACCGCGCCCTCCGGCTGGGAAGAACGACTCGTGCCGGTAGTGATTCCGCCGCGAATCCCTGGCCGTCCGACAGCAACCGCCTGGTGCATGGAGGCCCATGACCTCGTCCTAGCCAAGCTCGCTCGCGGAGAGGAACGCGATTGGGATTTCGCGCGGGCGGCACTCCAGGTGGGCATCGTGGGCGAGGAAACGCTGCGAGCCCTGCTCCCGCTGATGCCCGTGTCGGGGGACGATCAGACGAGGATTCGAGAGGCCGTGGCTGGAATCGCCACGAGAGCCCAGGGCGACTGATCCAGCCGCCCTCGCGACTCGCCGGAGCCGATGACTTAACGCGCCCGAGAGGATTCGAACCTCTGACCTTCGGTTCCGTAGCTCGCGCCGGGTGTGCGTCCGCGTGCGCCTGGGGCTCTACAGAGCGGGATCGGGGGCCGGACTCGCCCTCCAGTGCGTCCGGATTCGGTGGCTTGCGTTGCCCAGGCGTTGCCCCCAAAGCCTAGGCTGGGATCGTGGACGAGCAGCGGTACCTGCTTATGCAGCAGCTCGGAGAGTCCGAAGCTGACGGGCATCGGAGCTACCTAGCCGTGATCGTGAACGGCGAGCGCGTACTCACGCGCGAGCTGGCCGAGCGCGCGGCAGCGCAGTCGGGGACCCCCGGGCCTCGGTTCCTGGTGCCGTGGGCTGATGAGCGTGGCCTGGAGAAGTTCAGCGAGCCGGAGCGCCACATCCCGATGGTGCTACTGGAGGGCGACTCGCTATGGCGGCGTGGGCTCCCGACGTACGCCGACCTGCATGGCGCGCTTAAGAAGGTGCTGGACGGCGCGGAGTCACCAGATCCGGACACGGCGCTGCTGCCGGTCACGCAGGTGATCGATGTGGCCACCGAGCGCATCGGCCCGGGCCAGGCGGAGGACGTGCAGCCGCACTTCGATGCGTATGTGATGGAGCTAAGCGGCAGGCTTGACGGCGACGCGTACGCCGTGTCCGTCGAGCGCCTCCTGCTGGGCTACACGCCGACCGCTCGGGCGGGGCGGTTCGAGCACGATGTAGCGGTTCCAGCCGTTTTCGTCGCCTACAGCCCCCAAGCGAGTTGCTCGTCCTTCCGGTATCACCCGAGGAAGGCGGCGGAGATCAGCAGGTAGGCGGCGACCGTCGTGACGAGGATCGCGAACCCGCGGCCGAGCAGCCGTTGGGGGATGTGCGTAGCGAGCGCGCCGCCGGCGAGGGCACCCGCGGCGCACCCGGCGGTCATGGCCACGGTGATATCGATCTCGATGGAGCGTCCGGCGAGGAGGTGGACGACGAGGCCGAGCAGAGAGGTCGCGGTGATGATCGCGAGCGAGGTGCCGACAGCGGTCCGCATGGTGAAGGCGAGCGCGATTGCCAAGGTGGGGACGATGAGAAAGCCGCCGCCGACGCCGAGGAAGCCGGTGAGGAAGCCGATCGCAACCCCGGCCACGAGGTCGCGCGGCAGCCGCAGGGGCGGGCATGCGCCGCCGCGTTCCCAGGTGCCGTCGTTGGTTGGTTCGTCCTGGCCCTCGGCTTTCTTCCACGTCGCAACAGCGGCGGCGAGCATGATTACGGCGAAGGCCCCGAGCAGGACTTCGTCGCTCAGTGTTTCGCCCAGCAGTGTTCCGGCCAGCACGCCCGGGAGAGCGGCGGCGGTGAACGAGCCGGCGTGGCGCCAGCAGACGCGGCCCTCGCGGGCGTGGCTGAAGCCGCCGGCCAGCGCGCCGGCGGTGACCACGACGAGCGAGCTGGTGGTCGCGGCCGGGACGCTCTGGTCGAGCAGGTAGACGAGGACCGGGACGGCGAGGACTGAGCCGCCGCCTCCGAGCGTCCCCACCGAGGCCCCGATGGCGAGCCCGAAAACGACCGCTAGCAGCACGCGCTAGGGCGCCGGTGTCGTCTCGGGCTGTTCGATCGGCCAGCCCTGGCGCTTCCACTTGGGAACGCCGCCGTCGACCACATGGATCACCTCGCGGGCGCCGTAGCGCTGCGCGAGGCTTGCGCCCACCGCGGCGCGCTGGCCTGAGCCGCAGACGACGCCGACGGGACGTTCAGGATCGATCCCGTCGGGAAGGTCGCGGATGTCGTGATACGGCTCGTGGACCGACCCGGGGATGTGGCCGGCGTCCCACTCGGATTGCTCGCGCACGTCCAATACCTGGATTGCGCCGCGGTCGGCCGCCCAGCGCTCGTGGAAATCGTCGAGTGGGAGTCGCTCGGTGCGCTGGACGTCGCGCTTCTCCTCTCGCCATGCTGTCATGCCGCCACTGAGGTAGCCGGCGATGCGGGTGATGCCGACGGCGGCGGCAAGCTCGGCTGCGCGGCGCCCGTCCTCATCGTCCCGGCCGATCAGGACGACGTCCTGGTCCATGTCGGCCAGCCATGCGAGCTTGCTGCCGAAGCCGGCGCGGAGCATAGTGTTGGTCACCGACCCAGGGATGTGACCGTCGTCGAACTGGAGGTCGGTGCGGGTGTCGATCAGCAGGGCGCCCCCCTCGCGGTGCTGTTCAACCTGGCGTGGCTCAAGCGGGTGTGCCTCCACGCCCTCGCGGCGGAGCGGGCCGCGGTTGAGTGCCACGATCCGCTCGAAGTTCGGCGGCTGGGGGCCGAGCCCGCCGATGACCTTGTCGACGAATTCGTCTTCGTCGTCGATGCGCAGGGAGGCGTTGTGCGCCTGCTCGAATCCGATCGTGGAGGACACCTTGAGGTCCATGCCCGGGCCGCCGCACATCGAGCCGCCGAGGTGGCCAGGCCAAACCTCGACCTGAGCGGGCAGCGACAGCAGCCGCTCGTGCAGCGAGCGGTGGATCGCGCGCGCGCCGTCCACCTTGTCGATCGCGAGGTCAGGCCGCGCGACGTCGCCCACGAACAGGGAGTCGCCTGTCAGGACCGCCCAGGGCGCGTCGTCGCCGCGCTTGCTGTCGACGAGCACCAGCGCCGTGTGCTCGGGCCGGTGCCCCGGCGTGTGAAGCGCGCGCACCTTGAGCGCGCCGAGCTCGAGTTCCCAGCCGTCGTCGAACGGCTCGTGCTCGTAGGCCGGCTCGGCGTCGCGGTGGATGTGGATCGTCGCGCCAGTGGCGGCCGCGAGACGGCCATGCCCGGAGACGTGATCGGCGTGGTTGTGGGTCTCGATGATGTGCTCGATCGACACCCCGAAGTAGCGGGCCAGCGTCAGGTACCTATCGATGTCAAACCGCGGGTCCACGACCGCCGCCACGCCGGCGCCCTCATCGCCGATCAGGTACGACGCGCACCCGAGATCGTCATGTGTCACCTGGCGGAAAATCATTGTGGGGCTCCTATCGCGGATGCGGCCGAGGGGTGATGGCCGAAGCGGACATTGGGCAGCAGGCGATCGAGCCAGCGCGGACGCCACCAAGCGGCGCGCCCGAGCAGGCGCAGCAGGGCGGGCATCAAGACGAGCCGTACGAGCGCGGCGTCGATCAGGACGGCCACGCCGAGGATGACGCCCATCTCCTTTGGCGGAAGCGGGCCCGACAGCGCAAAGGTGAAGAACACGGCGACCATCACCGCCGCGGCCGCGGTGATCACCGGCCCCGACACGGCGATCCCTTCGACGGCGGCCTCGCGCGCGTCGGCGCTGGCGTCCCAGCGCTCCTTCGCCGAGGCGAGCAGGAACACCGTGTAGTCCATCCCGAGCGCGAACAGCATCGCGAAGAAGAACACGGGCGCCCAGGCGTTCAGGTAGCCCTGCGACTCGAAGCCGAGCAGCCCGGACAGGGCGCCGTCCTGGAAGATCCATTTTGCGACCCCGAACGAGGCGAGCGTGGCGAACACGTTGAGCACACTCCCGCAAGCGCGATCACGGGCGCCTGCAGCGCCACCAGCAGGAGCAGGAAGCCGAGCGCAAGCACCACGCCGATGACCAGCGGAGCGGCGTCGGCAAGCGCCAACTCCAGGTCGTAGTTCTCCGCCGCCGCCCCTCCGATCAGGGCGGCCGGCGGCAGTTCGGCGCGCAGTCGGTCGATCGTGCTCCGCACCCCGTCACCGGAGGGACCGCCGACGGGTATCGCCTGTATGAGCGACGTTCCCTCCTCCGCCGGCCTGTGCCGGCTGCACGCTGGCGATGCCGGGTTCGTCGCGCAGCATGTCGGTGACCTCGCTCGCCTGGCTGGCCGGTGCCACCACCTGCAAGACGCCCGGTGCGCCCGGGCCGAAGGCACGCGCGACCTGCTCGTAGCCCTGGCGCGAGCCGTCCCCGGGGGGCACGACCCTGATCGACGGCATCCCCGTGTCAAGCTGCGCGACCGGCCAGGCGAGCGCCGCCACGGCCAGCAACCCCGCGAACCCGAAGACGAACGGGCGCCGCCAAACCCGGGCCGCCCACGCGGCCAGCCGCGGCGAGCGTTGACCACCCCGCTTGGTCCAGGGCAGCGCCAGACGGTTCACCCGGCCGCCGAGCTTGGCCAACACGGCCGGCAGCAGCGTCAGGGAGGCGACAAGCACGAAGCTGACCGCGAACATGATCCCGACCGCCATGGAGCGGAAAGCCGGGCTCGGCACCAGCAGCACCGCCGAGAGCGCGATCAGGACGGTCACGCCCGAGAACAGCACCGCCTTGCCGGCGGTGTCCATCGCCTCTGCCACCGCTTCGACCGGCGGGAGACCCTCGTCGACATGCGCCTGCCGGAAGCGCGCGACGATGAACAGCGCATAGTCGATGCCGAGCGCGAGCGCGAACATCAGCGCGAAGTTCATGGCCCAGATCGAGATGTCGAACACCTGCGCCCCGAGGAACAGCATCCCGGCGGCGGAAATCAGGCCGATGACCGTCAACATCAACGGCAATCCAGCAGCCACGAGCGATCCGAAGGCGAGTAGCAAGATGGCGAGCGTGACCGGCCACGAGATCACCTCGGACTTCAGCATCGCGCTCTTGTTCGCTTCGTTGAAGTCCGACCACATCCCCGCCGACCCGCTCAGCACGGCACGCACGTCGCCCCTGCCGGCCGCCTCGACCGGATGCTTCAAATCGTCAGCGGCACGGACCATGTCGTCGGGAGCCGCACGCGCACCGGCCACCACCAGGACGGTGCGTCCGTCAGGCGAGACACCCACGGGCGGACGCGGGGGCGCGACCTCGGCGACCCGCCGATCATCGGCGAGCAACGCCTCGACCTGTCTCACGGTCGCTCGAAAGTCTGGACTGTCGAACCTCTGAGTCGGCGAGCTGACCACCACCTGTAGCGCGTAGCTCCCGCCGCCTGAGAAGTCGCGATCGATGACCTTGCGGGCGTTAACGGACTCCGAGCCGCTGGCCTCCCAGCCCGCTCCCGATAGCGCTTGCTCAACCCGCGGCGCGAGCGCTCCGAGGCCGACCGCCAGCACCAGCCAGACGACGACCACGGCGCGCACATGAGTGGCCACCCAGCGTCCAAGGCGCCCGATCGGACCGACCCGTGCCAAGACCTAGACCGCTTGGCCCGACAGCGTCGAGTCGAGCGCCTCGAATCGGCGCCTGAGACCGCCGCAGACCTGCTCGCACAACTCGAACACCGAGGCGTCGACGATCGCGTAGCGGACATAGATGCCGTCCTTCTCCCGCCCGACGATGCCCGCCCGATACAGCACGGTCAGGTGCTTGGAAACGTTCGGCTGGGTCCCGCCCGTCGCCTCGGTCAGCTCCTGCACGGTCGCGGAACCGTCGCGCAGGCGGTCGAGCAACTTGATCCTCATCGGCTCGCCGATAACGCGGAAACGCTCGGCGATCAACTCCACGAGAGGGTCGGGCAGCGGATGCTCCATGACCTACATATAACCACATGGTCATCCGTCTAAACGTTTGCCGAGTTCGCCCCGGGGGTAGCAGCGGCGGCATGGCAACCACCGACAGCACCCCCGTCGACGAATCATTGGAACGCGAAGAGCGCCGCTTCAACACCGGCGGCATCCTGCTCGGGATCGGCTTCGGCGGCTTCGTCGACGGGATCGTCCTGCACCAGTTACTTCAGTGGCATCACATGCTCACCAGCACCGGGGACACCCCGCAACGACAGTCGCTGGACTCGAGACGAACACGCTCTGGGACGGCCTCTTCCACGTCTCCACCTGGATCGCCGCCGTTCGTCGGCATCTTCGTGTTGACCCAAGCCATGCGAGCCGGCTACCGAGCCACCGCACGCCACAGTTCGGACTGTTGATGATCGGCTGGGGCGCGTTCAACCTCGTCGAAGGCATCGTCGACCACCACATCCTGACCATCCACCACGTCCGCGATGACGTCGGCGCACCCCTTGGCTGGGACCTGGCATTTCTTGCCCTGGGGGCGGTCCTAGTGGTCGGCGGCTTTGCCCTCAAGCGCGCTGGAGAATCGGCTACTCGCCGTAGCCTGCGCGCTCCTGCTCCCTCGCCCTAGTCCAAGCGCCCACCGGCCGCCGCGAAGTTAGTCAAGTACGGCGGCGCCACTCCCGACCCCGCGACAGAATGCCAATGTCTGTCTCGCCCCAAGTGCTGCCAAGAGCGCAGCGTTCTCCGCTGGCGCGTTGCCCAAACCGTTGCCCACGCGCATTCTCGCGCCACGCAGGTCGGCCTATCCAAGCCGAAAATCGTGGCTGAGCGGGGCGTTCGTTCAGCGCGCCCGACAGGATTCGAACCTGTGACCTTCGGTTCCGTAGACCGACGCTCTATCCAGCTGA